>CAVSAU010000010.1:0-267515 GCA_963726065.1 uncultured Alphaproteobacteria bacterium | reverse complement strand
ATCAAGGCGGGCGCGGAACAGATCCTGTTCTCCCGTCTCGCGCCGCTCGCGTGGCTTGCCCATCCCCTGGCTCTCCGATTTGAACCACGATAAGGGCAGTGAATTATGCTTCGCCGGGCAGGAAAACCACAAATTGGAATTGCAAGGAAACCACCCACAACTTGCTCGTTTCTTGCAACTTCGAAACCAACATCGCGCGCGTTTTCTATGAAATATCAACCGCTTCCGAATTCTTCACGGCCGACGATGACGCTCGGAGACCTCGCCCGACGAACCAGAGAAAACGCCAGTATCCTCGGTAAGGTCCGAATGAACAAACCTGCTGAAAGCAATTAGGGCGCCGTTTTGTATAAGCTAGGCCGGCTTATTCGTCGCCGAAAAGCGACTTGTGGGGCGACCCCGGCAATCGCCGTGCCGACGGTCGGAGCCACCCAGAAAAGCCAGAGCTGCTGCAGGGCGACGCCGCCGACAAACAGCGCTGGACCGGTCGAGCGGGCCGGATTAACCGAGGTGTTGGTCAACCGGGATCGAGATGAGGTGGATCAGGGTCAGCGCAAGGCCGATGGCGATCGGCGCAAAACCGGCGGGCACGCGGCCGCTGGTGGAGCCGAGGATGATCATCAGGAACATGAAGGTCAAAACCACCTCGATGGAGCAGCGCCGAGGTCAGCGAATATTTGCCGGGTGAGGCATCGCCATAGCCGTTGGTGGCGAAGCCGCCGATCGAGGTGAAATCTGCCTTGCCGGTGGCAATCAGATAGAGCACCGTCGAAGCGACGATCGCGCCGACGACCTGCGCAACGATATAAGGGATAAGATCGCCTGCCGGCAGACGCCCAGCCGTGAAGAGGCCGACCGACACCGCCGGGTTGAAGTGGCCGCCGGAAATGCCGCCGACCGCATAGGCCATGGTGAGGACCGTCAGGCCGAACGCAAGCGCGACGCCGGAAAAGCCGATGCCCAGTTCGGGGAAGGCGGCGGCCAGCACCGCACTGCCGCAGCCGCCAAAGACAAGCCAGAATGTACCCAAAAATTCCGCAAGAAGACGTTTGGTCATGATTTCCTCCTCATACCAAGACGCCACGACGACGCCACGAAACCGATGCGAATACAATCGTGAGGTGGGTCCGTCCCACGAAGTGATGTAGCTTGTTCGCCTGGACGCTGGATGCTTTCCTGTACGAGGCGTCGACTGGCGAAGCTTTCACATCCGACGAAGCGCGCATTCAATATCCAGGCTGGAGGGTCTCCACATCCCAGCGCAGTCTCATGTTGTTTCGCAGGCACCGCAGGTTCTGTTTGCTGAAAGCGCCGTGCGCGATCTTGCGCGGACGGCGCTCGATGCCCCACAGCGTGTGGATGGGCGAAAAGTTATAGAAGCTCTCTTCGAGACAGCTCAAGGTCTGGGCTATTCAAGCCGAACCAAGCCGTTTGGAGTTGGGTGGCATTGCAGAAATGCCGATGGCTTCTCCATTTTTTACCTGAAAAACAACACAGACCAGCTGGTCGTCTATGCAATCCTGGATGAGCGAAAAGGTTGGCAGGTGTTGATCCTGGATCAAGGACCGGCAGCTCATTCGGAAAGCAGGGTTTGACGAAACTCGGGATCCCGCCCCCCGGTATTCACCGGCAGGAGCTGCCACTTTCCTGCGGCCACGCTTCGCCGGCGCCGGCTTTTCGGTTCCTTTCGCTTGCTGCCGAGCACCATGGTCTTGGCGAGCGCAGAGCGAGCGGAGGCGTAGTTCGGCGCGCCATCGGACAGTCCGCTGGCAGTCCCCATTGCGCGCGATATTCGTCAGGCGTCAAGCCATAGTGCGTCCACAGATGCCGCTTCAGCGATTTAAACTTCTTTCCGTCCTCGAGACTGACGATGTAGTCCGGCGTGACCGACTTCTTAATCGGTACAGCCGGCTTCGGCATGGGCGAGGCTTCCTCGACCGCAGCCCCGCTGCGGACACGTTGAACCGCAGCGTGGACCAAGCCTATGAGGGCGGAAGGTCGGCCACCGGAACCGGATTGGCGGTCAATTCTATCAGGTCTGATCGCGGCAAGGGAGGGGGGGTAGCATCGCCGGCCATCCGGCCGGCTGGGACCTCCATGGCGGGAATTCAATCATCAAACATATTGCGTCGGGACATCGAGTGCCGCCATCTCGAGCGTGCGCTCAAACTGGCTGAGATGCTTGCGCAGCAGCCGGCGTTCCGCTCCAACTGCTCGATGCGATAACTGTACTATTTTTGGCGACGGGTTTGGCCGGCGCCTCCCTGCCAGCCTGGATGGCAGTGACGTCAGGTGGAGCGCCGATGATCGCCAGGCCGAGCGGCGCAAGGGCGGCCACCTCATTTTGGAATCTTGGTTCCCTTTCCCCCAGATCCAGCGAGATCCAGGACGATTAATAGGAAATCCTTTCCATTTTTTGAGATCGGCAACTTGTTCGGACCAAAACGCTCAAGGACTGCGCTGCGCCGCCCCCGCGGACGGGGGGCGGAGGGGGAAGGACCCATACCGGGGGGCGCGGCTTTAGGCCGCGCCGCCCGGCGGACGATGCTGATATGTCATCCGATGAAGCTCAGCCTCGACAGCGTCCTGGAAACTCCGAAGCTCCCCGTCACCTTGATCTCCTGAGATCCCCACGCGATCGAAATGCTTTCGAATGCCGGCAAGGACCTGTTTCCAGTAAAGCTCGGCTTCTTCGCCGTGCTTGTTCGCGAGCATCGTCGCAGTATGCCGCACCTTACCCTTGCGTTTGTCGAGCGGGAAAAGGATCAGCTTGACGGGTGGCTTCCACTGAAAGAGAGGAAGGTCGTCACGCTCCATTGGTCGTTACCCCCATGGTATATCTATATGTGTCCGATGGGTGCGACTGTGAAATGACAAAAACGGCCTTCACAGTCCGATGGGTGCGACTATCAGGCATGTTTTTCCTCCCTTTCTGGTGCTTTGTGTCCGTTGGGTCGGACTGTGTGTCCGATGGGTGCGACTGTTGTTTTTTCGTGAGGCTGCCACCTTAAGAAATCCTTAGTGGCAAATTCGCCCGTCACATCGCACTTGTGTTCAGTCAGTCGCCACTCGGTTGCCGTCCGGTTTTTCACGTTGAAGGCGCTGGCTTTGACCTTAGCTATGAAACCCTTCTCCTGTAGTCCGTTCAAAGCCCTAACGGCGGTATCGCGGCCCATGTTCAATTCGTCGGCCAGTTCACGGCAGCCAAGCCCAATCCGGCCATTGTTTAATCCATCATATCGCCATTTGACTTCGATATAGGCTGACCTTTCGATCGGCGTCAGCGCCTTCCATCCGGCGCTACGCTTCACGTAGGCCTCGATCATTATAAACTTGCCTTTGCCTTTACGCTTAAATTTGCTCGCCATGAGCAAACCCTTTTATGAGATGGCTCTCCCGGATAGCTGCAATGGCCTCGAGGCTGCTCAAACCAAATCGAGATTTGAGTCCGGGCACGAGCGGCCGTGGACGCTCAGCGTCCGGCAACACGGCAAGCCAAGCGGCGGCGTTATCGACGGCTCCGCTGCGTGTGTGGCCGAGCCCCGCCGTGCCACCGATAGGGAGAGAAGGATCGCCGGTCATTGTGGGGCCTCCCCGCGGTGTTCAAGTGCAAGGCGGCAAGCCTCCGCCGTTGCAGTCGGGCCAAGCCTGAAGCGATCCGTTACGTCGGCGAATGCCGAGGGATCTATCTTGATGAGGTTGTCCACTAGCCACTGCGCCGCCGCGTTAACGCGGCGGGCGCGCTCTTCGTGGGAGAGGGCCATCACGCCACGTCATCCGCATCGCCTCGGAAATGTGCGTGCAACTTGTCCTGATCCGAGCACCAGCGCCCACCAACCTTTCGGGCCGGGATATGCCCTTGCTCCAGCATGTGGAAAGCTTGCCGATTGGTCACACCGAGTTCGCGGGCGATTGCTTCCGCGCCCCACAGCAAATTCAGTTTCTGTTTAGGGGGACCGTTCATTGGCAAGCCTTTCGATGTACGTTACCTACAAAAAAATACGTAACATTCGAATTCACTTGAGCCAACCGTATTTTTCCCATATCCCGTTCTTACATAAAAGTGCGTAACAGGATGGCAAATGATTCCGATCCGGCTTCAGTGGCAGAGACCGCGTGACGGCGTGGAGGTCTACGTGGATGGGGGCCCAGAGGACCAAATGCCGTTTAGAACACGCTCGGATCGCACAGACAGTATTACCTACGACATCTCCAACCTTGAGAACCCAATTTCGCTGAATTTGATTAATTGCAGGCAGGACCAAGATTTTGTGAGGTTTGTTGAACGTTTTGGGCTACCCCGCAACGCGTCGTTTCCCTCCACGAAACAGGACTCCAATTTGTGGGAAATGGCCGCCATAAAAGAGGAACTCGAGTACATTTTCGAGTTGGCCGCACTCGCAAACTCGTCCGAAAAAGCGCTTCATGCAAACAACATCATGAAATGCGTAAGCTTGGTTCCGACATTCGAATTTTCGGCCGGTAAGCATCACTTAGCTTTTCAGCCCACCGATCTATCAGGGCTGATGATTATGGAGGCTGCTGTTGCTTTCGACGTTGGCGCGGTTCTCACTCGGTGCGACCATTGCGCGAAAGCCTATTTGACCGGCCCGCTGACCGGCCGTCGATCACATTCGAAGTATTGTTCGGACCGCTGCCGCGTTGCGGCAATGCGGGCTCGCAACAAAAGCGAGGGTCGGGAGGATCTCTGATGTCCGTTAGAAAACGCGTTTGGGCCAATGGCAAGGGCGTCGAGAAAGAAGCGTGGGTTGTAACTTACACCGACGCCAAGGGCACGCGTCGGCTGAAGACCTTCAAGTTGAAGAAGCTGGCTGACGTATTTGCCGCCACGGCCTCTGTCGAGATCAGGGAAGGCACGCACATCGCCGACCGTGCCAGTGTGACCGTGAAGAAGGCCGGCGCATTCTGGATTGCAACCGGCGAACACGATGAGCTTGAACGCTCATCGATCGATCAACGCAAGCGTCACCTGAAACTTCATATTGAGCCGTTCATCGGAACGACGCTGCTTTCGCAACTCACGGTGCCTGCGGTGCGGGAGTTCGCCGACAAACTCCGCGAGGATGGCCGATCCCAAGTGATGATTCGTAAGGTAATCGTCTCGCTCGGATCTCTGTTATCAGACGCCCAGGAGCGGGGCCTTGCTACACGCAATCCGGTCAAGGAACTTCGCGCCGCACGCCGTAAGGGCAAAGAGCGTCAGGCAGATAAGCGCCAGAAGGGCAAACTCAAAGTTGGCGTGGACATACCCAATGGGGAAGAGATTAAGGCCATCGTCGCGACGGCGAAAGGCCGCTGGCGCCCTCTCCTGATCGCCGCGGTCTTTACCGGCATGAGGTCATCCGAGTTGCGCGGGCTCCGGTGGATCGACGTCGACTTTGAAAGAGGCGAGATTAATGTTCACCAGCGCGCCGACGACTTCGGCGAGATCGGGCCTCCGAAATCAGATGCCGGTGAGCGGGCAATCCCGGTCCCGCCGATCGTCATCAGTGCCCTAAAGGAATGGAAACTGGCCTGCCCCCGTCGATCGACCGGACGACACGACGCCAACGGCAACTCTGTCAAGGAACTGCACTACGTGTTCCCGAATGGAAGCGGCAACATCGAAAGCCGCTCGAACATCATCAAACGCGGTTTTCTGCCGACGCAGATCGATGCTGGAGTGGTGGTCGCGACCGACAAGACGGACGATGAAGGTAACATCGTCATGGCGGCCAAATACGGAGGCATGCATGCCCTTCGCCATTTCTATGCGTCGTGGTCGATCAATCGGCCACGAGACGGCGGTCTCGGTCTGCCGTGCAATGTGGTTCAGAAACGGCTTGGGCATTCGTCTATCGTGATGACAATGGACGTCTATGGGCACTTGTTCCCGCGCGGCGACGATGCCGATGAAATGGCTCTAGCCGAGCGCGCTCTTTTGGGCTAGACGCGACATAGACGTGACAAAACGTTGATTTCTGCAATGAAAACAGCGTGAGGGCCAGGCATCATAATCCTGGGGTCGGGGGTTCAAGTCCCTCTCCCGCTACCATCACTCCACGTGTACGACCCGGAGATTCGCGGTAGGGACGCTCATTACTGAACGCCCCCCGCACAGATCCACGCAAGCGTCTTTCTCGCACGTGGCTCCTACCTTGGATGGTTGACGGCAAAGCGCGGGCTTGGCCAGGGGTGAAGGATGCGCGGTTGGGGAAGCCAGTCGTCGGCCAGCTTCGACATGCGAACCCAGGTGAAGCCGTCTCGTTGACTGCGGCGCCGAAGCGTCCGCCGCCAGAGATCGGCCACACGGTACCGGAACGCCGAAAGCGCCCGGCCGTTGGTCGGGACCGCGTAGTAGCCGAAGTGGCCCATCACGACCTGCCTCAGCCATTTCCCCTGTTCGGGGATCGGCCAGTGCATCCGCTGCCGCAGTTCCACCTTGATGTTCTTAAGCTTCGCCCGCATGCGGTCGCTCCGGGTCTTCCGTTGAAGCTGGAAGCGCCCCACGTGTGACCTTCCGCAGATGAAGGTGAACCCCAGGAAGATGTAGGTCTCCGGTTTGCCGAGCCCGCGCTTCTTGCGATCGACCGCCGCAAAGCGGCCGAACTCAATCAGGCGGGTCTTGTCCGGATGAAGCGACAGCATGAACTCCTCAAGCCTCGCGCGCATCGCATCGAGGAAGCGACGAGCGTCGTCCTCGCGCTCGAAGCCGAGCACAAGATCATCGGCGTAGCGCACGATGATCATGTCGCCGGTGGCCTCGCGCCGTCGCCAGCGCTCGGCCCACAGGTCGAAACAGTAGTGCAGGTAGATGTTGGCGAGCAGCGGCGAGATCACCGAGCCCTGACCCGTCCCCTTGTCATCCACCATGACGATCCCGTCTTCGAGAATGCCCGCCTTCAGCCATTTCTGGATCAGGCGGGTGATGCGCTTGTCGCCGATCCTGTGCTCCAGAAAGCGAAGAAGCCATTCCCAGCTGACTTCGCCGAAGAAGTTTCGGATGTCGGCGTCTAGAATCCAGTTCACCTTCCGCTGGTTGATCGCGACGCACAGGGCATCCAACGCATCGTGCGGTCCCCGTCCGGGTCGGAACCCGTAGGAGAAGCCGAGGAAATCTTCCTCGTAGACGGCGTTGAGCACCATGACCGTTGCCCCTTGGACGATTTTGTCTTCCAGGGCAGCAATCGCCAGCGGCCTAAGCTTTCCATCCGCCTTCGGTATGAACGTCCGGCGCGACGGTTGCGGTCGGTACGCTCCCCGTTGGACCCTGTCGTGCAGAGCCCTGAGCCGCGGCTCAAGGTCTGTCTCGTAGGCCCGCCACGTCATGCCATCCACCCCGGGCGCGGCTTCGCGCTTAAGTGCGTAGAACGCCGTCCGCAGGGTGTCGACATTGATGTGGTGGAAGAGCGCGGTGAACCGTTCCTTCTTCCTTTGCCTTGCTGCTTGCCGTACGCGGCCCAGCGCCTGTGCCACGCGAGCCCGGCCCTGTGTCCGGTGCGTGCTTTGCTGGCCCACGTTCTCCTTGGTCCCCGGCCTTGGCTCCACCCACTCCGCTGGCGGTTTTCCGCCTTTGTTCGCAGGCTTCTCAGCTACTATGCCGGAGTCAGACTTCTCCTGCCCGTTCGTCATCGGCTACGGCTCCTCGCCTTCCCGATACGGACCGGTGCAGCTGACGCCGCCCGGCCAAGCAGCAGATCTCCCAGGTTCCAACGCGTTCCTTGCATGCGTGATGTGGCCTTTGACCCCGACAGGGCGGCGGTACCTCGCATAGCGGTTCCGCACATGTTGCCTTCGACGCCTATGACCGTCTCGGCCCCTGCAAACTTCTGTATTTCGTGGCTCAACCCCACACCCCGCATGCTCGCTGTGTACGCTTCGCCCGCGCCGTCACCAGCACGGCCGCAACACTCGCTACCGGGCGGGCGCTACCCCTTACCCGGGCCGGATTTTCACCGGCTGGAACACGCCAGCTTCTCCTGGCGCACCATAGGTACCAGTGTGTACCTAAGACATGGGTGACAACCTCGTGCCGAACGGGTTGTCGATGGTTTGCAGGGTCCTCTGTTCCAGATCGATGTATCCCAGATCATAGTGCATGAAGCTCAAGAGCCAAATGCCGTCGTCGACTTCGGTGATGCCAAGCCTCTGGCCGGCGAGCACGGTCGAGACGTTGATCTTTTTCCTGTGCATGCAGATGCGGCCGCAGGCGGTGACGAGGACGTCCCTGTCGTGGAAGGGATATTCCAGCTCCGGCAGGCCCTCATAGGCTCTTGAAGAGGGCGTGTAGACCTCGGCCGGGGTCTTCATTTCTATCGCCTCATGAGGCCGTTCGTCGTTGAATTCGCTGATGAAGGCATCGAACCTCGCCTGCTGCTGGAGGCTGTTTGAGCCGGCCGGTCGCGTCGTCTCGGCCTTGAGCGTTCGGTGCATGCGTTCGTGGCGGCCGTTCTGTTGCGGATTGCCGGGTTTGATGCGTTCGATCATGATACCCAGCCTCAGCCAGAAGACGGACAGCTTGGAGAGATTGTAGAGGCCGTTCGGGCTTGCGAAGGGCAGGCCGTTGTCGCTCCTGATGGCGCTCGGCAAGCCGCGTTCCTTGAAGAGCCGCACGAATGCCTCGATGACCGGCAGTTCCTTGGTTGATTCAAGCGCTTCGCAGGCGAGCACGTAGCGCGAGGCCTGGTCGCTGACCGTCAAGGGATAACAATAGCGACCATTGCCGAGCTTGAACTCGCCCTTGAAGTCGGCGGACCACAGATCGTTGGGCTGAGCCGCCTGCGACAGCGGCGTACCGACGGCCTTGAAGCGCCGCCTCTGACGGGCGCGCTTCACAAGGCCGTGGCGATCGAGCACCGCATGCACCGTGCTCTTGGCCGGAATGCGTACGTCACCGACCAGCCTGCGCACCAACAGCTCCCTGATCTTCCTGGCGCCCCAGTGCGGCTTGTCGCGCTTGGCCGTCACGATCATCCGCTCGATCTGCTCCGGCAACTGGTTGGCGTAGCGCACCGGCCGCCGTGAGCGATCCGTCAGCGCCTCAAGCCCATCATCCTTGTAGCGGTTGAAGATCTTGTAGCCGGTCTTGCGCGAGATGCCGAACTCCCGGCACACATCGCTCATCCCTTCGCCGTCCAGAAGACGGCCGACAAAACGAACCCGCTCGTCCATTACCGAACACTCCTTCCACGGCATCAACACCTCCCGCAAAAAGCGAAAAGTGTTACCCATGTGTCCGGTACGTTCTGTTACCTATGTCTCGGGAAGGACACACACAAATTGCGTGCTGACTGGCGGCGAGAGACAGCCTCGTTCCGCGATGTCCGCGTGGCCGCTAGCTCTTATGACCGTGGTCAAGGGTGATGGATGAACTTTTCCGCCCCATGTCCTTTGTCACAGGTTTGTCCTTCGTTGATTGGGGACAGCACGGGGACGGGATGGGCCTTCAGACGACGGTCGATCAAGCTCTTATCCGCGGGTTGGTTACCGCACTTCCGTAATTCGTCTTGGGGCTTTCCCTGTCTAATGTCGGGCGTTGGAGGGATGCTCCAGCCACATAGCTAGCACGGGAGTTTCCCCACCGTGGCCACATCGCGTCGCCGTGCTGCCCGGTTTTTCCGCCGGGAGATCCGGCGCGGGCAGAGTCGGACAAATCTGGATCCGCCAGGATGCCGGTCCGAACTGGCGCGAGATAGAGCCTCTGCTTGCCTTGCATCTGCTCGTGCTCGCAGCCACGGAGAACGGATCGGCGACACATCGGCAGGTCGATGTGGAGCTTATCGAGAGGATTTTCCTGAGCTGCCAGGCGACGAAACGTTATCTCAATTTCCAGGGCATCAAACTCTGGGCCGCGCACGCCCGCAACATGCAGCTATGACCGACCGCGACGCGGCTGGATGGCGGCGTTCGGACTTTCCGTGCCGATGCTCAGCGACTACCCTCCCCTCGACGAGGACTTGGCGTCGCTCCGCTATGCCACGTCGAATCTCTGCCGCCTTGCCCGCGGCTGGGGCGCTGGCAAAGTGCGCACCTTCGCGGGAAAAACATCCAGCCGCAATATTTCGCCCGAAGGCCGCTGGCGGCTCTCGGCCCGGCTCAAGGACGCCTGCATGATCGCAGAGGATCAGGGCTGCCAAATCCTGGTCGAGACACACCCTGGAACGTTTGCCGACACGCTGTCGTCGACGCAGCGGCTGATCGAAGAGGCCGATCACCCTGCACTCGGCATCAATTTCGACACCTTGCACGTCTGGGAGGGCGGCGACGATCCGGTGGCCGCGCATCGTGTCCTCTGCCGCACATTCGGCACTACCATTTGAAAAACGTGCGTTCGCGCGCCGACCTTGCGGTATTCGAGCCGGCCAATGTCTACGCGGCAGCGGGCAAGCGAACCGGAATGACGCCTCTCTTCGGCGGCGCCGTGGACTATCTGGAATTCCTGGACGAGGTGTTCCAGCGAGATGATGTCGATGCGTCGCTCGAATGGTTCGGCGGCGACTGCTTCAACATCCTCGCCAACGACGCCCGCAACATGCGCCTTCTTCAGGCCGACCGGGACGCGCCTATCCGTGCCGGCGTGGCCTGAGACTCCGTTTCCCAGCGCATTTTGTCGCCGGGCTAACTCACCAGGCATCGCACACATACGACTAAACAACAGATAGAGCGCAATGCCCGGTTCAACCCGGATGCATTCCGCTCTATGACTGCGGCGGCCGTATCGCGAGAGGGCAAGCATGCGCAGCAGCAAAATCATCCACATCGTTTCCTGCCATGCCGAAGGCGAGGTGGGCGATGTCATCGTTGGCGGTGTGGCGCCGCCACCCGGCCAAACGCTTTGGGAGCAGCGGCGTTTCATTGCCGAAGACAAGGCCCTGCGGAACTTTGTGCTCAACGAACCGCGCGGCGGCGTCTTCAGGCACGTCAACCTGCTGGTTCCGCCAACAGACCCTCGTGCAGCAATGGGCTTCATCATCATGGAACCGGAGGACACGCCGCCGATGTCCGGCTCCAATTCCATCTGCGTTTCGACGGTTCTGCTCGATAGCGGCATCGTCCCCATGCAGGAGCCGGAAACGCGATTTGTGTTGGAAGCACCCGGCGGCCTGGTCGAGGTCGCGGCGGTCTGCCGCAATGGCAAGGCCGAGCGGATCGCGGTCACCAATGTGGCGTCCTTCGCCGACAATCTCGATGCGAAACTCGAAGTCGCGGGCCTCGGCACGCTGACGGTCGACACCGCCTATGGCGGCGACAGCTTCGTCATCGCCGACGCTCGCGCGCTGGGGTTTGCAGTGTCGCCCGACGAAGCCCGCGAGCTTGCCGAAACCGGCATCAGGATAACGCGCGCCGCCAACGAGCAGCTCGGCTTCTTGCACCCCGAAAACCCGGAGTGGGACCACATCTCGTTCTGCCAGCTCACGCTCCCTATCGAAGAAAAGGACGGCGTGCTGCACGGTCGCAACACCGTTGTCATCCAACCTGCCAAGCTCGACCGCTCGCCAACCGGCACGGGCTGCTCGGCGCGCATGGCGGTGCTTCATGCGCGCGGGCTGATGAAGGTCGGCCAGCGCTTCACCGGCCACTCGATCATCAATTCCGCGTTCGAGTGCCGCATCCTCAGAGAGACGGTAGTCGCCGGCCGCCGGGCCATCGTGCCGGAGATTTCCGGCCGCGCCTGGGTCACCGGCACGTACCAGCTGATGCTCGACCCCGACGATCCCTGGCCGTCCGGCTACCGGCTCTCCGATACCTGGCCTATCGTTGCAGGTTAGCTGGTGACGGCTACGATCGCCTTGGCGAGGTGGTCCAGCCGGTCTCCCGGCAGGCCTGCGACATTGATGCGGCTGTCGCCGACGATGTAGATGCCGTGCTCAACGCGCAGGCGTTCTACCTGTTCTGGGCTGATGCCAAGGCGCGAGAACATGCCGCGGTGACGCGCCACGAAATCGTAGCGGTCGGAATTGGACTGCCGCCGCAGCGCCTCGGCAAGCCCTTCTCGCAGTGACACCATGCGCAGGCGCATCGCTTCGAGTTCGGCCAGCCAATCGGCGCGCAGAGCGTCATCTTCGAGAATGATGCGCACGGCGGCGGCGCCATGATCCGGCGGCATCGAATACATGCCGCGCGTCACCGCCTGTAATTGTCCGACAGCGACATTCGCCTCAGTTTCGTTGCGTCCCATCAGCATCGCCGCGCCGACACGGTCCCGGTAAACCGAGAAATTCTTCGAGCAGCTCGCCGCGACCGCCATCTCAGGCGCCTTGGCGGCAAGGATGCGCAGTCCCTCGGCGTCCTCGTCGAGCCCGTCGCCAAACCCCTGGTAGGCGATGTCGACGAAGGGAAACAGGCCGCGCGCGACGATAAGGTCGGCCAGCGCCGTCCACTGGTCCCGGTCCAGGTTGGCGCCGGTCGGGTTGTGGCAGCAGCCATGCAGAAGAACGATGTCGCCTGCCTTGGCCGCGCCCAGCGTTTCCATCATCGCGTCGAAGCGCACGGCGCCGGTGGCGGGGTCGAAATAGGGATAGTCACGCGTAACAAGCCCGGCCGCCTTCATCATCGGCAAATGGTTCGGCCAGGTCGGGTCGGAGAGCCAGACCGTAGCGCCCGGCCGCACCTTCGCCAGCAATTCGCCGAGAATCCGCAAAGCGCCGGAACCGCCGGGCGCCTGGCAGGCGCGGATGCGCTTCGTGTCGGCATTCGTGCCGAACACCAGCGTGACCATCGCCGCGTTGAAGGCGACATCGCCGGCAAGGCCGAGATAAGTCTTGGTGCTCTGTGTCTGGTAAAGCCGCTGTTCGGCCTCGCGCACCGCCCGCATGATGACGGTCTTGCCGTGCTCATCCTTGTAGACGCCGACACCGAGGTCGATCTTGCCCGGCCGCGGGTCCTCACGGTACATGCCGATCAGGGCGAGGATCTTGTCAGGCTGGGCAGGCTGCAGCGTCTCGAACATGGAAAGACAATCCCGAAAAAGATTAGGCCGCCGTCTGATAGGCCGGTTCGGGCTTCGGTGCCAGCATGTCAGCGACATTTGCCTTCACCTTTTTCACCGCCTCCACCTTGACCGGACCGTAGCCGCGGATGTCCATCGGCGCCCGGGCGAGCGCGAGCTGCGCCTGCGGCCCGCTTTCGCCGAGCCGGGCCAGTATCGTCGCGATCAGATCTTCGTACCACGCGATCAGGTCGCGCTCCATGCGTCGCTCGGCGGTGTATCCGAAAACGTCGAAGGCGGTGCCCCGCAGCCCCTTCATCCACGTCAGCAGCCTGAACGGCGCCTGCATCCACTGGCCGAACTGTTTCTTGCGCGGCCTGCCGCGCGCATCCTTGCCGAGTGGCAAGAGCGGCGGCGCAAGGTGGTAATTCACCTTGAAATCGCCCTCGAAGTTCCGCCGCAGTTCGTCGAGAAAGCCAGTTTCCATGTGCAGCCGCGCCACCTCGTATTCGTCCTTGTAGGACATCAGCTTGAACAGCGAGCGCGCCACTGCGTCGGTCAGCACCTCTGAGGCAAACGGTCGTTCGGCTGCCCGCACGCGCTCGACGGTGGACCTGTAACGCGCTGCCCAGGCATCGTTCTGATAGTCGCGCAGGAACGCCGCGCGCCGTGCGATCACCTCATCCAGCGTTTCTGCGGCAGGCGCGGTATCCGGTTCGGCAAAGGCCCGGTCGACGCGAGCGAGGCGGCCGGCGGCGAATGCTTGCCGGTTCTTGTCGACCTCGACGCCGTTTAGCGTCACAGCCTGCATCAGCGCCTCCAGGGACACCGGAACAAGCCCTTTTTGCCAGGCGAACCCTAGCATGATCATGTTGGCGAAAACCGTATCGCCGAACAACTTCTCTGCCAGTTTGTTGGCGTTGAAGGTGTCGACATTTTCGCTGCCCAGCACCCTGGCGATCGCTGCGAGCCGCGTCCGCGACGCAAGGTCGGCATCGCGGAAGCGCACAATGTCGCCGGTCGGCATTTCGGCAGCGTTGACCACCGCCTTCGTTCCCAGGCGATAGACCGTCGATGCCTTCGGCGACGAGGACACGACGAGATCGCAGCCGATCAGCGCATCGGCTGCGCCCTGGTCTATGCGCACCTGGTTGATGTCATCGGGCTTGCGACCGAGGCGGATAAAGCTCAGCACCGGGCCGAATTTCTGCGCGAAACCGGTGAAATCCAGCACCGACGCGCCCTTGCCTTCGAGGTGCGCTGCCATGGTGATCACCGCGCCGACGGTAATCACACCGGTGCCGCCGACGCCGGTGACCAGCAGGTCGTACGGTTTGTCGAGCGAGGGCAACGCCGGGCTCGGCAATTTCCGCGCCTTGTCCACGAAACCGCTGCCGGCAGCCGCCTTCCGGCGCGTTGCGCCCTCCACCGTGACGAAGCTCGGGCAGAACCCATTGAGGCAGGAAAAGTCCTTGTTGCAGCTCGACAGGTTGATCTTGCGCTTGCGCCCGAACGGCGTCTCCTTCGGTTCCACGCTCAGGCAGTTCGATTCCACCGAGCAGTCGCCACAGCCCTCGCACACCAGTTCGTTGATGAAGGCGAAACGCTTGGGGTCTTCCAGCGTGCCGCGCTTGCGCCGCCGCCGTTTCTCGGTGGCGCAGGCCTGCTCGTAGATCAGCGCCGAAACACCCGGCACGGCGCGCAATTCGCGCTGCACCGGATCAAGGTCGCGGCGGTGGTGGATGGTGACGCCTTTTGGCAATTCGGCCGGGTTGAATTTGTCCGGATCATCGGAAACCAGTGCGATCCGCTCGACGCCCTCCGCCCGAATTGTCTGGGCGATGGCGTGCACGCTGACAGGTCCGTCGACCGGTTGGCCGCCCGTCATCGCCACCGCGTCGTTGTACAGGATCTTGTAGGTGATGTTGGCTTTCGCTGCGATCGCCTGGCGGATCGCCATAGAGCCGGAATGGTAGTAGGTGCCCTCGCCGAGATTCTGGAAGATGTGGCCGTTGCCGGTAAATTTCGACGACGCCACCCAGTTTACTCCTTCGCCGCCCATCTGGATCAGCGAGCTTGTCTCCCGATCCATCCAGCTTGCCATGAAATGGCAGCCAATACCGGCCAGCGCCTTGGAGCCTTCCGGCACCTTGGTCGAGGAATTGTGGGGGCAGCCCGAACAGAAATAGGGCGTGCGCGCCGCGCCCGGAACCTGGATCAGCCGGCCGGCTTCCGGCGACAGCGCTGCAGCCTTCTCGGTGAGCCCAAGGCCGGGAAACACCGCATCGAGCCGCTTGGCGACGATCGGAGCCAGCAGGCGAGGCGAAAGCTCGCCGGTCCATGGGATCAGCCGCTCTCCCGCCTCGTCGCGCTTGCCCACCATGGCGCGTGGCTTGTGGCCGGGATAGTCGTAGAAATATTCCTTGAACTGGCTCTCGATGATGCCGCGCTTTTCCTCGACGACCAGGATCTCATGCTTGTCGCGCACGAAGTCCAGCGCGTCGCGGCGCGCCAGCGGCCACACCATCCCGACCTTGTAGATGTCGATGCCGATGCGCCGGCATTCAGCCTCACCGAGACCCAGAAGCCGCAGCGCCTCCATCAGGTCGAGATGCGCCTTGCCGGTGGTGACGATGCCGTAGGTGGCATGCGGAACCACATAGATGTGCCGATCGATCGGATTGGCCTCGGCGAAGGCGAATACGGCGTGTTTCTTCGCCTCCATGCGTTCCTCGATCTGCGGGCCGGGCAGGTCCGGCCAGCGATAGTGGAGGCCGCCGGGCGGTGCGGTGAAGTCGGGTTCGTTGAAGACGCGCGGCGGCGAGATGTCGACGGAAGCGCCTGACTCCACCGTCTCCGAAATTGCTTTGAATCCCACCCACATGCCGGAAAAGCGCGACAGCGCGTAGCCATATTCGCCGAACGCCGGATATTCGGCCACCGAAGCGGGGTTCAACGTCGGCATGAACCACGCCATGAAAGCGACGTCCGACTGGTGCGGCATAGACGATGAAACGCAGCCATGATCGTCGCCGGCCACAACCAGCACGCCGCCATGCGGCGAGGAGCCGTAGGCGTTGCCATGCTTCAGCGCGTCGCCGGCGCGGTCGACGCCAGGCCCCTTCCCGTACCAAAGACCGAACACGCCTTCGACGGTACGGTCGGGGTTGGTCTCGACCTGCTGCGAGCCGAGCACCGCCGTCGCCGCCAGATCCTCATTCACCGCCGGCAGGAATTCGATGCGGTTTTCGGCGATCAGCTTCTTGGCGCGCCACAGTTCGAGATCGACGCCGCCGAGCGGCGAGCCGCGATAGCCGGAGATGAAACCGGCGGTATCGAGACCGGCGGCGCGGTCGCGGCGCGCCTGGTCGAGCGCGACCCGCACCAGCGCCTGCGTGCCGGTCATGAAGACCCGGCCTTCGGCTTTGAGATAGCGCTCGTCCAGCCGGTATCCCGCGCCTTGTATCTGCTGCTGGGTGGTTTGATCCATGATTTGGCTCCCTCCGCATAAAGCTGTCGATGGACAGTTTATCGGATTGCGCTGGACAAACTCTCCAAATTCCCCTCAGAATAGACAACGGGTGGTATAATCTACCGAATTCCTGCGACGTTTCGGGAAATTTCGTCGATTTGGGAGAACCATCCTTGGAACTAAAAGACTCCGACCGCTGCCTGTTGCGCGTGCTTCAGGCCGATGCGCGCATTTCAAACCAGGACCTTGCCGAGCGCGCAGGCATGTCGGCTTCCGCCTGCTGGCGGCGGATCAAGGCGCTGGAGGATGCCGGCGTCATCACCGGCTATCCCGCCCTCGTCAGTGCGGAAAATGCCGGGCTGAAATTCAGCGCCATCGTCCATGTCACGCTGACCCGCCACGAGACGTCCCATGTCGCGACCTTCATAGCGCGCATCGTCGAGCGGCCCGAGGTGCTCGAATGTTTTTCGACGACCGGCGAAGCCGATTACCATCTGCGCGTCGTCTGCCAGGACAAGGACGCCTACAATGTCTTTCTGGAAGATTTTCTGTTCCGCCTGCCCGGCATCGCGCATGTACGCACCAACCTGGTGCTGAAAGACATCAAGCTGCACACGCGCGTTCCCGTGTAGCAATTCTTGCTGGCAATGCTTGCTATTCCGCCGCCGACAGGACCGCATTGGTCTCGCGCGGCCTTGCATACTCCGGCCAGCGCTGAAGCGCCTCGCGTCCCGCGTCGGTCAGGTCGTAGACGCCGCGGTCGATGCTGACGAACCAGCCATAGACGTTGCGGCGCAGGATCTTCACGACGTTGGGCATGCCGGCCTTCAGGTCGCGCGGCCGCCTTGGACCATCTGCCATTGCAGCGGCACACGCCAACGCTTCCTGCCGGTAGGCAGTCATGATCGGCCGGCGCGATCCGCCGCCCATGGCGGGATCGCCCTGCCGCCGCTTGTGTTCGTCGATCAGCCGCGAGCGCCGGCGTGGATCGCGGCGCGGCGCCGGGGCGACAGGGCTCAAAAGCACCTGCACCGCGCCGCGTTCGGTGACGCCGAGCAGACCGAAACCGAGCCGACGGCAGAGGTTGCGGAACCGCGCGTCGGCCTCGCGACCCTTACCGCGCGAAGACATGGACGCCGCCAGCCACACCTCGTCGCTCGCCGCGATGCGGTCGATGCCTTGCAGCACGAGTTCGAGATTGAAGCGGAGCTTGAGTTCGCAAACGACAACGATCGGCGGCTCGCCGGGGCTCAAGGCCAGGAGGTCGCAGCCGCCGATTTCGCCTTTGACGGCAAAACCCAGCCCTTCGAGGAAATTCTTGACGGGAACATAGAGCGAGGTTTCCAGCATGAGGCGCTAGGCCCCCGCCACGCGCAGCATCCGCGGCCCAGCCTCGAATGCCGGCAAATGCCACATGTGGCATTCCGGCAAATGCCGCGAATCAAAGGCAACGGAGTTCATGCTGCATGAAGCATCCTCTCCGCTTCGTTCGCAACCGCCTCTGGTCCGGCGATTCGCCAATCCTCTTCCATCTGAGACGAAGTCGACTTTCTTTTCGCCGGCGGCGATGTGAAGCTGTTGGCCGACGACGACAAGGCCGACCTCACCCTCACCTGACCTCGAAACGGATCCCGAAAATGCAAGCCAAGACCAACGGCAATGTGTCGTTCTGGTATGCCGATATTGGCGGCGTGCCGGCCTATCGACCGCCGCTGCCCGGCGACACCGTCGCCGATGTATGCATCGTCGGCGCCGGCTACACCGGATTGTGGACCGCCTACTATCTCAAGAAGGCCGATCCATCGCTGCGCGTCGTCATTGTCGAAAAGGAGTTTGCCGGCTTCGGCGCCTCGGGCCGCAACGGCGGCTGGCTGTCGGGCGGCTTCGGCTGGTCGCGCGAGAAATACGCCAAAAACGCGTCGCGCGGCGCGGTGATCGACATGCAGCGCGCCATGCTCGGCACCGTCGAGGAAGTGATCGCCGTCGCCGAAGCCGAAGCCATCGACGCCGACATCCGCCGCGTCGACAACATCACCGTCGCCACCAATGTCGCGCAGCTTGAACGCGCCAAGGCCGAATACGAGGAAGCCCGGCACTGGGAAGTGCCCGAAGAAAGGCTTGCCTTCATCGGCGCAGAAGAGGCGCGCGCCCGCATCGCCATCAAGGATGTGCTTGGCGCTTTCGTCGTGCGCAACGTCGCCCGCGTGCAGCCGGCCAAGCTGGTGCAGGGACTGGCGGCAGCCGTTTCCCGCCTCGATGTGCCGATCTACGAACAGACGCAGGTTCTGGCGATCGAGAAAGGCAAGGTCACCACCGATCGCGGCGCCATACGCGCCGAAAAGATAATCCGCGCCACCGAAGGGTTCACCGCCGGCATTCCCGGCCATGAACGCCTATGGCTGCCGCTCAACAGCGCCATCGTCGTCACCGAGCCGCTGCCCGAGAGCCTGTGGAAGGAAATCGGCTGGGCCGGTTATGAAGTGCTCGGCGATGCCGCGCACGCCTATTGCTACGCGCAGCGCACCCGTGAAGGCCGCATCGCCATGGGCGGCCGCGGCGTCCCCTATCGCTTCGGGTCGCGCACCGACGAGCGCGGCCGCACCCAGCAGGCCACCATCGACAAACTGCACGACATCCTCACCAGGCTTTTGCCACAGACGCGGGGCTTGCGTCTCGATCACGCCTGGTGTGGCACGCTCGGCGTGCCGCGCGACTGGTGCACGACATGCGGCTTCGACCGCGAAAGCGGCGTCGGCTGGGCCGGCGGTTATGTCGGGCTCGGCGTGTCGAGCTCCAACCTTTCCGGCCGCACCCTGCGCGACCTCGTGCTCGGTCGCGACACCGAACTGACGCGACTGCCCTGGGTCAACCGCACCGTGAAGAAGTGGGAGCCGGAGCCGCTGCGCTGGCTCGGCGTCCATTCCATGTACCAGCTCTACCGCATCGCCGACCAACGCGAGGCCAACGGTCTTGCCCGAACCTCCAGGCTGGCCGCCTTGGCCGACCGCCTCACCGGCCATTGAGCGCCCCACCGTCTGGTGCCCGACGAAATCAGCTTCCGCATGTTCTTGTTTGTTCTAAATTTCGAAAAGGGCGGCAATTGCAGTTCACGCGTACCGGGAGGGTAACAGCGTCATGAACGATCAACTCCGCCTTGACCTTAACGACGACGATCCGGATACATGGCTTCTTCCCAAATTCCCCAAACGGATTTTCTTGGGCGTTCGGCCCGATGCGGCCGCCGCGATGTTGGCAGAAGAGACGGCAAGGCAGCTGCGTGCGGCCAGCGGACTGCGCGGCGAGCTGCTGCGCAGGCAGCGGCTCCACGTCACGCTTCAACATATCTGCGACTACAAACGCCTGAAAAGCAACATCCTCTTTGCCGCGGACCTCGTCGGCGCAGCCATTTCGATGCCGCCGTTCGAGGTCGTTTTCGATGGCGCGCCGAAAGCTTTCCGGCGCCACCGCGCCGCAACAGGCCAAGGCAATATCCAGCGGTGCTGAGAGGCGGCAGCGACGCTCTTTTCGAGCTTCACCGCTTGCTAGCGGAGGCGATGCGGAAGCTGGGATTGAGACCAGCGATATGTTCGTGCCCCACATGACGATGATTTATGGCGACAAGGCCATCGCGCCTCAACCGATCACGTCGTTGCGCTGGACGGTTCGCGAATTCCTCTTGATCCACAGCGAACGCGGACTGACGAAACACAACATTCTCGGACCCTGGCCGCTTCACAGCTGAAACAGGCAAACGAGAGCATCGTCACCTTCGGAGACGGCAATCATGCAAGCCGGGACGCGGTGGACAGGAACCAAAGCCCATGTCGGCGCTTTCCGTTGGGTGGAGAACATCATGCCCGACAGCAAGTTCGACGACCTGCGCAAGTCGATCGAGAACCAGCCGCTCAGCAGAGAACAAGCCCGCAAGCTGGCCAAGCAGGCCGCGAGGCTGGTGTCACCCGATGCTGCCGAGCTGCACGACAAGCTGACGGAAGCATTGGGCGCCATTCACATCGCCGAGGCTTTCCGCGGTGAAAGCTCCGCCGCCCGGGCCGAGGCACTCGAACTGGTCGACCAAGCCGAAAAAAGGACGAGAAGACGCAAACCGAAACGTTAGAGCATCGGACCGAGAGCGCGCAGCGGTTTTCGGAAGATCCGATGCGAAAACGGATGGGTAGAGAGATCGAACATTGCCGCTTGAACCTATGCCGCTCTGGCGTCCGGCTATTCGTAGCGGCGCGGAAAAGTCGAAATCGCACGCGCAGCGGTTCTGACGCCATGATCGAGCGCAGCCGCCAGATCGTCCGTTGTGCTGAGCGCGGCCATGAGCGCCGCGTTGAACGTGTCGCCGGCGCCGACCGTATCAATCACCGTCACTGGCGGTGAAACGGCGCGAAAACGCTCGCCACCCCGGAACGCACGCACGCCGTCCGCGCCATCCTTCACGACCAGGATCTGGCCTGCACGCAGTCCGGCTGCGATTTTCTGACAGGCGCCCTCGAGCGACGTCTCGGCGGAATAGCCCTTCGCCTCTTCGGCATTGATAAGGGCGATATCCGTCGCTTCCATCCAACTGCGCATCAGAAGCGAGGTCTCGTCCGTCCAGCCCTCGGGTGGCCAGCCCGGATCAATCGCCGTCCGCCAGCCCTTGGCGTTGAGGCTGGCAAGCAGCTTCACCGTGCCGGAACGGATGTCGGGCATCAGGAAGCCGCCCGCGATGACCGCGATGGCGCGGCCATGCGGCGCTGCCGGTAGTCTTGCCAACAGGTCGTCGAGCCGCGCGCGCTGCAGATGTCCCGGCGCGGTGAAGAACACCCGGTCGCCACCCTTGTGCACGATGCCGACCGTAATCGTCGTCGCGCAGTCGTCGACAATCCAGTCGCAAGAGGCGGCATCGAACTGCTCCTGCAGCCAGACGCCGTTGGGATCGTTGCCGGTCGACGCCACAAAGCGGTGCGCCACACCGAGTCCGCTCAGTGCCAGCGAGGTGTTGCCGGCCGAGCCGCCGGCACGCATTTCGCTGCGCTCGACTTCCACTTCCGTGCCAATCGCGGGCCAGCCGTCGACCTCGCCCAGCACGAGGTCGACATTGGCGTTGCCAAGAACGAGAATCGCCGCTTCAGGCGCCATGGCGGGCTACGACCGGCACGTAGTTTTCAAGCTCGGGCGCCGGGAAATGCACAGTCTCGCCGAGCTCGGCCGAGCGATAAAGTCCCATCAGCATCTCGACCACGCCCAGCCCATCCTCGAACGTCTCCATCGGCTTCTCACCCTTGCGGAAGCACTCGACCATATGGCGATTCTCATCGGTATAGCCGTAAACGCCGGCCTCGTCCTCCAGCACCGGCATCAGCCCCTGTTCGGCGTTCTGCTTTTCGACCAAGTCTTCGCCTTCCGCCCCTTGCACGGCGCGCGACATGAAGATCTTCAGTCCGGTGCCGAGCGAGTTGAACTCCATCGCATACTCCGGGCCGAGCAGTTCGAGCTGGATGCGCAGACCGGCGCCCACATAGGCCCAGGACGTCGTCGCCTCGATCATCAACTCGTTGCCATCCTCGTCTTCCAGCGTCACCGTACCCCGGGCAAAGTCCTCGGATGGGCGGTTACGGTAATCGACCTCGGCGCCGAAGCGCTTGCGCAACTGGTCGGCATATGACGGCCGCGTCCATTTGAGGTTGGCCACCGTGCCGTTGACCGACTTGATCCTGAGCGAGTTGCGCGGCGCGCCGGGCGCGGTCAGGAGATGCCGGGCGACTTCGACGCTGTGGCACATCATGTCCGACAAAACGCCGCCGCCCTGCTTGTCGCCCTGCCAGAACCACGGCTCGTGCGGGCCGGAATGCTCCTCGGCCGCGCGCGCCAGATACGGCCGTCCCGTGGTCGAGGCGGCGCGCCGCCAGATGATCTCCTTGCCGCGCAGCACCGGCGTCGCGAAGATCTGGTTCTCCAGGTAGCCATGGTTTAGCTTGGCGTCCTCCGCCAGCTTCAGCATTTCGCGCGCTTCCGCGATGGTGCGGGCGAGCGGCTTTTCGCAGGCGATGGCAAAAACCGCCGAACGGCCCGCCGTCACCTCGGCATGGATTGTACGCATGATGTCCAGGCGCGTGTAGTTGGGCGATACGATCCACACCGCATCCACGTCGCCCGACTGCAGCATCGCTTCCAGGCTGTCATATGCCTTGCAGTCGCCGAGGCCGAGTTTGGCGACGTTGTCGGCGAAGCGCTGGCGGTTTGCCGCCTTGCGGCTGTAGACGCCGGTGACATCGACGTTGCGCACGCCCAGCATCGATTTCAGATGGAAATCGGCGATGAAGCCGCTCCCGACGAAAGCGATCCGCAACCGTTGTTTCGGCAAATTCTTCATGCTCTTCCCTTTTATAAAGTCCGTATCCTGGCGCCGGTCTCTTTCGGCCGGGCTGTCGATCCGCGTATCCGCAGCGTCGTCGCCAGTTCCATCGTCTCGCCGGCCTGACTCTCGCCGGCGAATGTCCGCAAAAGAAGCTTCATCGCTTGTTGGCCGATCTCGGCGCGCGGCTGGCTCACTGTCGTCAGCGGCGGATAGAACGCTTCGCTGAGATAGAGGTCGTCGAAACCGACCACCGAAACATCGCCAGGTACGTCGAGGCCCAGCCGTCGCAGTTCGTGGATCGCGCCATAGGCCATTTCGTCGTTGGCGACGAAGATTGCCGTTGGTGGCGAAGTCAGCTCGAAAAGCCGCTGGCAAAGCGCCTCGCCCGATCGCAGCAGATAGTCGCCCACCGGCTCGTAGCCTGCAGGAATGTCGAGGCCGGCCTCCCTCATGGCGATACGGTAGCCGTCGCGACGGCGCACGCTCATGATTTCGGGTATCGGTCCGCAGATATGGGCAATGCGCTTGTGCCCCAGAGAAATCAGATGCCGCACCGCTTCGCTCGCGGCGACCGCGTTGTCGATCTGCACATGCGGCAGGCCGCTGTCGCCGATCATTTCGAGCGCTACGACCACCGAAAGTCCGGCCAGCCGCTCGGCATATTCCCCGTGCTTCCACGGCAACTTGCCGGTCATCAGGATCATGCCGTCGGCATGGCCGTCACGCAGCATGTCGAAATATTCGATCTCCCGCTCCGGGTCGTTTTCGGTATTGCCCATCAGTACCGAATAGCCGGCGGCGCGCGCCGTCGCCTCTACGCCTTTCAGGATTTCCAGGTAGAACGGGTTGCCGACATCGCGCACCACCATCAGCACAGCCATCGAGCGCTGGGTGCGCAGATTCCTGGCGCTGACATTCGGCCGGTAATTCAACGCCCGTGCCGCCTCGCGGATGCGCGACAGCGTCGGCTCCGCCACCAGCCCGCTGTCGCTCAGCGCGCGTGACACCGTCGCTGGCGATACACCGAGCTGCCCGGCGATATCCTTGATGGTGGGGCGGTCGCTCATGCACGCATCGCCCGGCCGCGGCCGTAAAACAGCATCAGAACCAGCAGCGTCGCGCCGAACACCATCTGGCGGCCGGATTCGTCGATATTCACCGTGGTCAGGATGCTCTGCAGGATGACCAGCAGTACGGCGCCCGCCATCGTACCGGTATAGCCGCCCTTGCCGCCGGAAAGCGGCGTGCCGCCGAAGACGACCGCAATGATCGACGGCAGCATGTACTGCTCGCCGACATTGGCGAAGGACGAGCCGGAATAACCGAGCAGGCAAATGCCGGCGATCGCCGCGAACACGCCCGAAAGCACGAACAGCGCGATACGCACCAGCTTGACCGGAACGCCGGCCATGAACGCCGCCTGCTCGTTGGAACCGATGGCGTAAATGCGATGGCCGAAGACGGTGCGGCCAAGCAGCCAGGCCATCACCACCCCGATGACGATCCACAGCCAGATGATGCCGGGCAGGCCGAACAGGAACGGCTGCGAGACGAAGTTCGACAATGCAGGCGCAGCGCGCCCGGACGGGATTCCCTGGCGGATCACAACCAGCAGGCCTTGCAGCACGCCCAGCATGCCGAGCGTCATCACCAGCGGCGGGATGCGCAACAGCGTAACGCCAAGGCCGTTGAACAACCCGAACAGCGCGCCGGTGGCGACGCAGCCGAGGACCGCGAGCGCAATGCCGCTGTCCATGCCGTTCATCAGATTGCCGGCGATGATCGCTGAGAGCGAAACGACGCCTCCGACTGAAAGGTCTATGCCCTCGCGGCCTCCGAGGATGACGAGGTTCTGTCCGGCGGCGACAATGCCCAGCAACGCGGCGACGATCAGCAGGCGCAGTATCTGCTGCGCCGAAGCGAAGCCGGGCGACAGGGCCTCGCCGAGCAAAAGCAGCGCCACGATCAGCAGCAGCGCGATCACCAGGGGTTTTCTGGCGAACTCCATCAGGAAGGTCGTGTTCATGCCCGCGCCCTCCGACCGACCAGGACGCCGGTCATTAGCGCCAGCAGGATGGCAAGGCCCTGCACGAGGTTCTGCCATTCCGAAGGCGTGCCGACGAAGAACACCAGCGAGTTGATGAGGCCGATGATCAACGCGCCGAGCAGCGAACCGACCACCGTGCCGAAGCCGCCTGAGAGCGCGCTGCCGCCCAGCACTACGGCTGCGACGCTGAACAGTGTCATCTTGCCGCCGACCAGCGGATCGCCGCTGGCGGTGTCGCCGGTGATGCAGAAGGCGGCAAGTGCGGCGAAGATGCCGCACAGCGCGTATCCTTTGATGCGGATCGCCGTCACCGGCAGGCCGCTTTGGAAGGCTGCCTGGCTGTCGTCGCCGATCGCCAGCAATTGCGTTGCAAGCCGCGTCCGCGCAAGCACGTAGATAGCCACGGCCAGCATCGCCACGGCGTAGAGCACGAAGGGGATTTCGAAGAAACGGCCGCCATAGGTGCGCCAGAAGGCTGCCGGCGCCGGAGTGCCCGCCACCGGCAGCACATAAAGCGCGAGGCCGGTGAAGAAGATCGAGGTGGCGAAGGTGGCGACGATCGCCTGCAGGCGCAACGCCGCCACCACGATGCCGTTGATGATGCCGCAGGCCAGGCCGACCGCCAGCCCGACGCCGAGGGCAGCCATGACGGAAAATCCGCTGCCGCCCCACTGCTCCATCAGCACCACGATGACGACATTGACCAGCGAGACGATTGCACCAGCCGAGAGGTCGATATCGCCGGCAAAGACCACATAGGTCTGGGCGATCGCCAGCATGATCAGCGCCAGGTAGGTTTTCACCAGCCCGGTCATGCCGATGAAGCTGACGCTGCGCGGCTGATAAAGCCCGTTCAGCGCCAGAAGCACCGCGAGGATGATCAGCGCGGGCAGGAAGGGAAACCGCTCGAACGGCCGTTTGATGCCGCTCGATCCCTGCTTTGGGTTGGCAACCGCGCTCGCCATCATGCGGCCTCGTAAGCGGCTTGGTAGAGATTGTAGCGTGTCCGCTCAGCGCCGGTCAGTTCGCGCGTCACCTGCCCGCCGTTGAAGACGAGGATACGGTCGGCGTTGTTAAGGAGCTCGGCGTCTTCCGACGAGTAAAGCACGATGCCGACGCCCTCCTCTGCCAGCTTGCGCACCAGCGCGAAAAGGTCGGCCTTGGCCGACAGGTCGATGCCCTTGGTGGGATCGTCGAGCAGCAGCACATCCGGCCGGTCGATCAGCCAGCGGGCAATCACCACCTTCTGCTGGTTGCCGCCGGAAAGCGAATTGATCGGGTGCGACAGCGTGGCGAATTTCGTGTGCAGCGCCTGCAGCGCCGGAAGCGCCTTGTCCCTCAGCGCCGAGGGCCGCGCCAGAAACAGCCGGTCGCGCATGTAATGGATCGGCGTCACGTTTTCCAGGATCGGCCGTCCATGCACCACGCCGTCGCGCGTGCGGTCGCCCGAGACGTAGGCGCAGCCGCTGCGGATCGCTTCACGCGGGCTCGATGCGGAAAACGGCTTGCCGTTCAGTATGATGGCGCCTTGCGCCGGAGGCGTCGCGCCGAAGATCGCCCGCAACACGGAAGATTGGCCCTGCCCGTGCAGGCCGCCAAAACCGAGGATTTCGCCGCGCGCCACATCGAAATTCATTTTGGCGAAGCCGCGTCCGGAAAGATCCTTGACGCTGAGCACGGACCCTGCCCCTGTGTGGTTCGCAGCAGGCGGCGCGCTTGCCGGCGGCGCCAGTTCGTCCTGTTCGCCGACCATCAGGCGCACCACCCCTGCCGGGTCGATATCGGCGATGCGCCGAGTGCCCACCGTCTCGCCGTCGCGGATGACGGTGACGCGGTCGCCGATGGCGAAAATCTCGTCCATCCGGTGCGAGATGAAGACGATGCTGCGGCCCTTGGCCTTGAGGTCGCGCAGGATGTCGAAGAAACGTTCGACCTGTGCGCGGTCAAGCGCCGAGGTCGGCTCGTCGAAGATGAGCACCGGCGTTTCGGCGGCCAGCGCCTTCATGATCTCCACCAGCTGGCGCTGGTCGGCGCGCAAGGTCTCCACCGTCGCATCGGCGGAAAACCCCTCGCCCGTCACGCCTTCGAAAAGAGCGATGTAGCGCGCCGCCCGCGACGCCAGGGCCTCGCGGTCGACGAAGATTCCGGCCTTCATCGGTAGGTCCGGAAGCGAGATGTTCTCCGCCACCGTGCGGTGCGCGGCAAGGCTGAGTTCCTGATAGAAGATGCCGATGCCGAGCGCGCGGGCCGCCTGCGGCCCGGAAACCGTAATCGGCTGGCCGTCAAGCAGTATCTCGCCGGCATCCGGCCTGACACTGCCAGCGACGATCTTGCACAGCGTGCTCTTGCCCGAGCCGTTCGAGCCGATCAGCACATGCACTTCGCCGCCGTCGATTTCGAGGTCGCCGCGCCTGAGCGCGATCGTTGCGCCGTAAGCCTTGCTTACGCCGCTGAGCTTCAGTTTGGGCATGAGTTTCCCCGTCCCCCTGCGGGAGAGAGTGCGGTCCGGCCCCGGACCGCAATCTCTCCCGGGAGGATTCTACTTGAACAGCGCTTCGGCGTCTTCGATCGAAAGCTGGCTCGTGTAGGAATAGTAGCCAGGCTTGCCTTCAAGCTGCGTCGCCGCTTCGGCAAGGTTCTTCGAATCGATGAACGGGATCGGCAGATACATGGCGTTCTTGTACTGCCCCGCCGTCGCCGGCTCCTTCAGTTCCTTGCCCTGCAGCATCAGCACCGCGACATTGAGCGCCGAGGCCATGACGCCGGGAGGATTGACCGAAGCGCCGGAGTTCAGCTTGTCCTTGGTCCAGATGTCGATGAAGTCCTTGCGGATTTCGCCAGTGGCAGCGGTCTGCCCGGTTTTGCCGGCATCCATGATCGACTTCCAGGCGCCGGCAGCCATGCCGTCCTGCACCCACACGCCGCTGATGTCGGGATAGGTTGCGAGCAGGTTCTGCATCGCCTGCTGGCCTTGCGCCTGGTCCCAGTTGGCGTTCACTTCATTGACGATCTTGATATCGGGATACTGGCCGAACACTTCCTTGTAGCCGGCGACACGCATCTCGTTGGCCGGATGGCCGGCGACGCCATTGATGGCGACGACATTGCCCTTGCCTCCAAGTGTGTCGGCAAGCCACTTGGCGCCAGCCGCACCCCAGGCCTTCTGGTCGATGCCGACATAGGTTGCGTCAGGCGACGAGACTTCGGCGTCGGTCGAGATGACCAGGATGCCAGCCTCCTTGGCCTGCGCGAACACCGGATCGAAAGCGGTCGGGCTGTTCGGATTGATGATGATCGCATTGACGCCTTCTGAGATGAAGTTGCGCACATGGGCGATCTGACCGGGCACGTCGACATTGGCGCTCTGCACCACGACCTCGACGTTGACGCCCTTTTCCTTCCATTTCTCGGCGGCGGCCTTCGCCTCGTCGATCATCTGGGTGCGCCACTCCGAGCCGACCCAGCCGTTTGACAGGCCGATCTTGAAATCTTCGGCATTGGCCGAAAACGCCGAAATGGCGATCGAGGCGACGGCGGACAAACAAATAGCGGTGATTTTTTTCACGATTTCCTCCCTGATACGCGAATGAAATCGTTTGTATATGGAAATGAAATCGATTTCAATCATCTTTTTGCGTGGTCCGCGATACACCGGGCGCAGGAGGCGGGCCTTTCTTCGTTGGGGCTCACGCCACCGACCAGCCGCCGTCGACCAGGATGTTGGCGCCGGTGATCAGCGACGCCGCAGGCGAAGCCAGGAAGACGACCGTGCCCGCCACGTCGATCGGATCGCCGATACGGCCGAGCGGAATGTGGCCGAGCACATGGGCATGGAATTCGGGATCGGCGAGGCTTGGCCGGGTGCCGTCGGTCCAGATGAAGGTCGGCGCGACACTGTTGACGGCGATGCCATACGGCGCCCACTCGACCGCAAGGCAGCGGGTGAGATGGTTGATCGCCGCCTTTGTCATGCAGTAGATCGCCTCACCCTTCAGGACGACGCTGCCGGCCTGCGAGCTGATATTGACAATGCGGCCAGATTTCTGGGCCCTCATCAGCTTTGCCACCGCCTGGGTGGTGAAGAACGTGCCCTTAAGATTGATGTTCACTGTGAGGTCGAAATCCTCTTCGGTGACGTTTTCCGCCAGGTTTTCCGGTCCCAGCCCCACATTGTTGACGAGAATGTCGATGCGGCCGAACTCGGCATGAGCTTTGGCGATGCCGGCCCGCACCTGATCGAGATCCGCAAGATCCATCTCGACGGCCAGCGCGCGGCGCCCGAGGTCTTCGATCTGGGTTACCAGTCCGGCGCCGTCCGCCGCGTTGCGAACGCCGACGACCATGTCGGCCCCCGACCCCGCGCATGCCAGCGCACAGGCCCTCCCGATGCCACGCGCCGCACCGGTGACGAGTGCCACCTTTCCATCGAGGTCGAATTTCGGCGTGAAGTCGGTTTCCATGCGCTCGCCTCCGTTTTTATCAGCATCCGGGGATAACCGTTGCTCTCGCGCAAACCCTGACAATGAGTTATCAGTCAAGCAACACAGAAGTGGTTCATACCAGTTAATTAAATCAAGTTGATTATATTAATTTTTACAGCCATAGTCGATCCATTCAGTTTCCCAGCCAGGCCAATGAAATTAAAGAAATCTATCGCCGGAACCAATCTCGAACAGGCCAAGTCGCATAATCGCCGCGTGGTGATCGAGGCGATACGAACCAGCGGCCCGCTGTCGCGTGCGGCCATCGCCAGACTGACAGCGCTTTCCTCGCAGACCGTATCGAACATCGTCGAGGAACTGGAGGCGGCCGAGATCCTGCGGCCCGAGCCGACCCTGAAGGGCGCGCGCGGCCAGCCGGCGGTGCCCTATTCGATCAATCCGCGACGGCGCCTATTCGATCGGCCTGCAGCTCGACCACCAGTTGCTGCGTCGGCGTCATCACCGATCTTTCCGGCACCGTGCGCGCGCGCATCGAGCGCAAGGTCGACCGGCCGACGCCGGCGCAGGCGATGCCGGTCTTCGCCTCCGCGGTGGAGGAACTGATGTCAGCCTTCCGGTTCGACCGGTCACGCCTGCTCGGCATCGGTCTGGCGATGCCCGGTCCATTCGATGTCGAAGGCATGACCTCGGTCGGGCCGACCGCGCTGCCCGGCTGGCAGGATTTTCCGATAGCCAGCGAACTCGAGGCACTGACCGGCATTTCCGTCACGGTCGAAAACGACGCGACGGCCGCCGCCATCGGCGAGCGCCTGCATGGCGTGGCGCGCAACCTCGACAGCTTCGTCTACCTTTTCATCGGCACTGGTCTTGGCGCCGGACTGTTCCTCAACGGCCACCTCTACAAAGGCAGCGGCCACAACGCCGGCGAAATCGGCCACATCGTCGTCCGTCCCGACGGGCTGGAATGCGGTTGCGGCAAGCGCGGCTGCCTCGAACGCTATGTCTCGCTGCGGGCCGTCTTCGAGTTCCTCGATCTACCTGATCCGGACCATGCTTCGCCCGATGTTCTGGAGGAACTGCTGGCCTGCAATGACAGCCGCATCGAGGCATGGATTTCGGCTGCCGCCGACCCATTGCGGCAGGCCATCAACATTCTCGAACTGACGCTCGATCCGGATACCGTGGTGCTGGGCGGCTTCATGCCGGTTTCGCTGATCGAACTTCTGGCCAAGCGGATCGATCCGCTGCCGATCTCGGTCAGCGCCACGCGCGAACGCACAGTGCCGCGCGTGCTGATCGGCGCTGCTGGTAAGGAAACATCGGTGCTGGGCGCCGCGGCGCTGCCGATCTTTGCCGAAATCAACCCGCAATTCGATGTGCTTCTGAAGCCGCATTCGTAACGGCCGCCCTGCCGGCCACAGCGTTCAATCTTCGGCTCTCAGAAGATCGGCGTAGATGCCGGGTTCCGACCCTTCGATCGGCACCGCCCCCACCGCCTTGGCGTAGAATTCGATAGGCCCGGCGCCGCCGATGATGCCGTAGGCGTAACCTTGCGTGCGCATGTCGAGCAGGCAGGCAAGCAGCAGCGCGTGGCCGACGCCGAGGCCCCTTGCCGCTTCGTCGACACCGGTCGGCCCGAAGAAGCCGCGCGCGGTTGCGTCGTGGCAGGCAAAGCCGATCACCTTGCCGGCCCTTGTCGCAACGAAGCACGACGGCGGTTGCCGCGCGAAGGCGACCGCCGTCTCGCTCGCCCAACCGGCGTCAAACGTTTTGCCCACCCATTCCGTCACGATGTGAAGTTCCGGCGCCAGCGCGCGGCGAACGAGGACGCCCGCCTTGGCGACGCGGGCGTCGAGTTCCGGATTGGGTTCAAGGGCATACAGTTTGACGAGTAGGTCCATTCCTGTTCCCGGTCTAGTTTGCGGCGCCGAGCGTGCGCACGAAATGGTTGGCCCCGACCTGGTCCACGCCATCCGAAGCCGGGCGCGAAATCCGCGCATTTCCTCGGCGTCGCGCAGGAAATTGGCGCTTTCGCCAGGAACGAACGGTCGGTCGGGATCAGGGACTGCGGACAGGAGAAGCCGAGTGTAGGGATGGCGCGCATCGCGGATAACGGTTGCCGTGTCCCCCCACTCGACCATCTGGCCGGCGAACATGACGATCACCTCTTCGGCGACATGCGCGGCGGTCGCGATGTCATGGGTGATGTAGAGCAGCGCGAGATTGCGCTCGCGTTTGATGCGCGACAGCAATTCGAGAATGCCAAGCCGGATCGAGACGTCGAGCATCGACGTCGGCTCGTCGGCCACCAGCACTTCCGGCTGCACGGCAAGCGCCCGCGCGATGTTGACCCGCTGCCGCTGGCCGCCGGACAGTTCGTGCGGAAACTTGTGCGCGGTTACGTTGCGTCGAGCCCGACGCTCTCGAGCAGCGCTCGTACCGCTTCGGCCACCGCCGCCCTGCCGGCGGCATGGCCGTGCAGTTTCAGCGGTCGGGCCAGATGATGCGCGACCGAAAACACCGGGTTGAGCGATGCGAACGGGTCCTGGAACACCAGCTGCACCGCCCGCCGGTAGGCTTGCTCATCCGCCGCTGAACCTATCTCGGTGAAGCGTTGTCCCCGGAACAGAAGTTCGCCCGAAGTCGGCTGGTCCATGCGCGCGATGATGCGCGCGCAGGTGGTCTTGCCGCAGCCGGATTCGCCGACCAACGCCAGAGCCCTGCCGGCCGCAAGCCGAGCGAGATGCCGCGCAGCGCATGCACATCGCCGAACGAACGCGTGATGGATTGCAGGGCGATGACCGGCTCGGCCAGCGTCGCGCTGGTTCGGGCGAGGTCGGGTACGGCGTTCATGCAACGACCCCGGCTCGATGACCACCCGAAGGCAGCGGCGGGATCGCCTGCCACAGGCGCCTGCGTATAGTCGTGCCGCGGCGCCCGGCTCACCTGCCCGACGTCGCCGACCTCGACCAGTTCGCCCTTCAGCATGACGCCGATGCGATGGCAGAGCTGCGCCATCAGGTGCAGGTCGTGGGTGATGAACAGCACGGAAAAGCCGAGGCTGTCCTGCAGGTCGATCACCTGTTCCAGGATCTCCCGCTGCACCACCACGTCGAGCGCGGTCGTCGGCTCGTCCATGATGATCAGTTCGGGCTTCAAGCGCGAGGCAGATGGCGATGACGATGCGCTGGCGCATGCCGCCGCGAGAACTGGTGCGGATAATCCGAGAGGCGGCTTGAAGCGATGCCGACCAGCTTGAACATCTCCTCCGCCCTGGCGCGCGACTGCGCCCGTGAGGCGCCGGTGTGCTGTACAGAACGTCGTGGAACTGCGCCTCGACCCGCATCAGTGGGTTGAGCGAATTCATCGCGCTCTGGAACACCATGCCGATGCGCCGCCAGCGCACCGATCTGCAGCGCCTCTTCAGGCAGTTTCAGCAGGTCTTGCCCGTCGAGCAGGATTTCGCCGCCTGCCACCCAGGCCGGCGGCTTGGCCAGCCGGGTGATCGCATAAGCGATCGTGCTTTTGCCGCAGCCGGATTCGCCGGCCAGCCCGAACAGCTCGCTGCGCCCGATCTCGAAGGAGACGTTCTTCACCGCCCGGAAGGCGCCGTCGTCGAGGAGGTAGTCGACGCTGAGGTCGCGGATTTCCAGCAGCGCCTCGCTCACCGGCCAGCCTCCAGCTCGCGCGCGCGCTGCCGGTTGAGACGCAGCCAGCGCGCTCAGCGCCGGCCCCGAGCGCAGTTGCGGATTGGCTATTTCGTCGAAGGTGAAGTTGATGCAGCGCCAGCCCCAGCCCGACAAGCGCGATTCCGACGGCCAGGCGCGCCGATGTCCCACCAGGCGCCGAGGATGATCGCCGAGGAATTCTGCGCATTGTAGAGCATGGTGCCCCAGGTCACGCTGAGCGGATCGCCGAAGCCGAGATATTCGAGCGTCGTCTGCGCGACAATGGCGTAGATGATCGAGCCGACCAGGTTGATGCCGATCAGCGGCACCAGGTTGGGCAGGATCTCGACGCCGATGATGCGCCAGTTCGGTTCGCCGACCATCCGCGCCGCCACCACGAATTCGCGGTTGCGCAGTGACAGCGTCTGCGAGCGGGTCATGCGCGCGCCCCATGGCCAGGAGGTGAGCGCGATGATCGCCATGATGGCGAGCGGCCCGACCGTGCCGGCGAACGAAGCCAGCAGGATGAGCAGCGGAATGTTGGGAATGACCAGCACCGCGTTGGTGAGCAGATCGAGCGTGCCGTCGACTGCGGCCGCCGAAATAGCCTGCGACAAGCCCGATCACGGTGCCGAGCACGGTGATGAACAGACCGGTGGCGAAGCCGACAGCCAGCGAGGAACGTGCGCCCCAGACGAACTGCGCAAAGACGTCGCGGCCCATCTTGGTGGTGCCGAACACATGCTCGACGGTCGGCGGCTGGTGCGAGCGCCCGACCCGCTCGCCCGGGTCGTTCGGCGCCAGCACCGGCGCCAGCAGCGCCATCACGCACAGCGCAATGACGATGATGAAGCCGAACACCGCCTTCTTCTGCCGCAGAATCAATTTCAGACCGCCGGTCATGTGCGCGCCTCCCGGATGCGGGGATCGACCATGCCATAGATGATGTCGACCAGAAGGTTGGCGCCGAGCGTCGCCAGCGTCATCAGCAGCAGTTGCCCCTGGATGACGGGATAGTCGCGCGCGACGCTGGCCGTGAACAGCGTCAGCCCGAGGCCGGGATAGTTGAAGACGATTTCGGTGACGATCGACCCGCCGAACACCGCGCCGAGCATCAGCGCGAGATTGGTCAGCACCGGCAGCATGGCGTTGCGCGCGGCGTAGCCGAACATCACGCCGCGTTCGCTCAGTCCCTTGGCGCGGCCCATGGTGACGTAGTCCTCGCCCAGCACCGAAATCATCGAGGAGCGCATCGTCGTCTGGAACTCGCCGATCAGGTAGGGCGACAGCGTCAGCACCGGCATGATGGCGTGCCAGAACACGCTGCCGAAGAAGGTGAAATTGATGCCGGGGTCGAGGTCGGGATCGTAGGCGTAGCCGACCGGGAACCAGCGCAAGGTCACGCCGAAGGTGAACAGCGTCGCGAGCGCGATGATGACCGGCGGCACCGCGATCATCACGACGGAAAACGGCGAGACGAACGCGTCGAAGCGTCCGCCTCGCCGCCAGGCTGCCACTGCGCCGAGGGAGACTCCGACGCAGAGGGAGAAGATAATCGCCGTGACGACCAGGAAGGCCGTCCAGCCGGCCGAACGGGCGAGCACCTCTGTCACCGTCTGCGGATAGTATTTGACCGAAACGCCGAGATCGAAGGTGGCAAGGCCCTTCACGTAGTCGACGAACTGCAGCCAGATCGGCTGCTCGATCGCGCCGAAGCGCGCCTTGATCGCCTCGATCGCCGCCGGCGTGGCGCGCGGCCCGAGCTGGGCGATCATGCCGTCGACGGGACTCCCCGGCATCAGCCGGGGAACCGCGAAGTTCACGACGATGGCGAAGACGAATGCCACGCCGTAGACGGCAAGCCGGCGAAGTGGAAGTCGCATCAACCGATCCCTGCTCGATCCCCGATTATTGCACGGGCACCAGACGCAGCAAATGCATCAACCGCATCCGGTTGTTGTCATGGTCCTCCGGGTTCATCACCGGCTCGTCCTTCGTCACCCAGCCGGTGAAGCGCTTGGTCGAATACTGGTACCAGGTCGGGCCGTTGAACACCGGCACGACCGGGAAATCGTCGGCGACGATCAACTGGACCTTGTCGAACAGCTCCTTGCGCTCCTCGTCGGTCGTTGCCCTGCGATAGCCGTCGAAAACCGTGTCGAGTTGCGGATTGGAATAGCGCGACGGCGCGCTGGTGATGCGACCGGCAAACGCCGTCGACAGCGACTGGTAGTAGCCACGGAACGGCGTCGGGCCGTCCGCACGGGAGTTCATCACCGCGTCGAAGGAGCCGTCGAGGATCTGCTTCTGCCACTGCTCGTATTCCGGCGTTGCGACCGAAGCGTTGATGCCGATCTTGCGCAGGCCTTCGGTCGCGATCTGCACGGCGTCGATCCAGTCCGTCCAGCCATTCGGCACGATGATCGAGAAGGCGATCGGCTCGCCCGTTGGGCGTCGTGCGGAAACCGTCGGCATCCTTCTTGTAGCCGGCATCGTCAAGCACCTTGTTGGCCTTGTCGATGTCGTAGGTCATCCATTCGTCCTGCGTCTTCTCGGCCTCCTTGTTGCGCCAGGCGTCGAAGCGCGGCGGCAGGCCGCTGGCATGCAGGTTGACCACCGGATAGCCGAAGCCGGCGATGTCGACCATCGAGGTGCGATCCATGGCCAGGCTGAAGGCACGGCGGAAGTTGATGTCGTTGAAGGCCTCGGCTGTTGCCCGGCTTGTCGGTCTTGAGGTTCATCTGGAACGCGACCGTCTCGGCCGGCGGCTGCCAGTAGCCGTTGTGCTCGGCGTCGAGCGCCACATAGGTCTTGTCGATCTCCGGGCAGGAACGATCTCACTCCCTTTAAGACGGCGAGCCTCTGGCCAGAAGAGTAAATCAAATTGATTTAAGATGAGAATTGAAACGCCGTCAACCGGCGAAACGCTTTGTTTCGAAGGTTTTAGTTGGCAAAGAGGTATCTACCAATTTCGCTTCCAATGGGCTTTTCCGACACCGGAATTATGCTTGGCGACCGCTCCAGAGACGGCGGCTCCAATGCAGCCTTCCCGCAGCTCTTAAAAAGTCTCGGCCAGGCGTCTCTCCGGTCCCGGCATGCCCGTTTGCCACAGCCAGTATTCGATCCCCTCGCCGCATCGAAAACTGACGACCTTGTGGTTTTCCTGTGCGTCGATGGCGTGAATGACCACGCCGCCGAGGAAACCGGTCGACAGTTCGGAGAGCTCTTCGACGGCGAGCTTCACCGCGTCGGAAAGCGAGTGGCCGAGCCGCATGGCAAGCACGATGGTGCGCGCAGTTCCGCAGCGCATCGTCATCTCGCCGGTGTGGGTGCAGGCCGCCGCGCCGTAGCGGCTGTCGGCGTAGAAACCCGCGCCGGGTATGGGGCTGTCGCCCAGCCGGCCCGGATACTTCCACGCCCAGCCGGAGGTCGAGGTGGCGGCGTGGATGCCGGCGCAACCATCGCGACACAAAAAGACGGTGGTGTCGCGCACACGCTCCGGGTCGGTGATGGTGCGGCTGAGCGGCGCCAGCGGAATATAGGGAAAGGCGGCAAGCTGCTCTTGTGTCAGCTCTTTTTCCAGGCGCGCCCACCAGGCGCGCTTGGAATCGTCGAACAGGGTGTTTTCTAGCGGAAAACCGATCTCCTGCGCGAAACGCCGGGCGCCGTCGCCTGTCAGCATCACATGCGGCAGCCGCTGCATCACCGCCTGCGCCAATGCGGCGGCCGGCAGGATGTCGCGCAGCGCACCGACGGAGCCGACGTCGCGCGTGGTGCCATCCATGACGCCGGCATCGAATTCCATTTCGCCCAGCATGTTCGGCCAGCCGCCAAGGCCGACGCTGCGCACGCCCACCTCGCGCTCGACCTTGGAAATGCCGGCGACCATCGCGTCAAGACCGCCTGCGCCCTCCTCCAGCATCGAAACCGTGGCCGCAAAGCCCGGCCACGCCTCGGAATTCGCCAGCAGGATCATCCCTCGGTCGCCCAGTTGCCGTAGAGGATCGGCATCAGCCCGACGAGCGCCCTGAACCGCTCCCAGGACTTGCGCGTCCGGCTTTGTCCAGCCGGTCTCGGCGATGGCCGACAGGCGCGGAAAGACCAGCCGGTCGAAGACGGCGCGGTCGGTCATCGGCTCGGACCAGATGCAGGCCTGCACGCCGATGAAGTGTTTTTTCTGCTCGTCGGTCCAGCCTTCGACCGGATCGAAATCGTAGGTCTCTTCGCGGGCCGCGACCAGCCGGCCCAGCCGGCGCCGGGCTCGGACCAGGCCACGCCGTTGGCCATGTCGAGATAGTAGCGCTGGCCGGGCGAGACGACGATGTCGTAGCCGTCGCCCGCCAGCGCCGCGCTGACCTCGACGTTGCGCCAGCCGACCAGATAGGATCTTCGACTTGTCGATGACGTTGCCATGCGCCGCCTCCTCCCAGCCGCCGGTGATGCAGCCCTTGGACGCAAGGAAGGCCTGGACGCGCCGCAGGAACTCGGCCTGCAGCATCGCCGTGCCGGAGCCTTCGATCTCGTCGGCGCCATGCAGGTTGGTGACCTGTTGTTGCGCTTGGCGTGCGCATCGGCAGTCGTCTTGTCCGCAAGCTTTTCCAGCATGGCGAGCGCCAGCGGCGAGCCCGACCACGCGCCGAGCGGCACCTCGTCGGCGCCGACATGGATGATCTTGAACGGGAACAGCTCGACAAGCTCGTCGAAGACCGTCTCGAGAAACGTGTAGATCGTCTCATGGGCCGGGTTGAGGCAGTTGTTGGGAAAGCCCTGGACCGAGGAATACTCGCCGGTCTCGCCCGGGTCGCGCAGTTCGCGGCAGCGCCTGCAGCACCGCGTAGCAATGGCCGGGGATGTCGATCTCCGGAACGAGTCTCGATGCCGAGGCTTTCGGCCAAGCGCGACGATCTCGCGGATCGCCGCCTTGCGTGTAATAGCCGCCCGACTGTTGCGGACCGGAGCCGAGCAGCGGCGGCAGCGGCAGGCCGTGGCCGCGCCAGGCGCCGATTCGCGTCAGTTCCGGGATAGGCGTCGATCTCGACGCGCCAGGCCTCGTCGTCGGACAGATGCCAGTGGAAGCGGTTGAGCTTGTTCCAGGCGAGGATGCGCAGAAGCTGGCTGACCTCGGCGCTCGAGTAGAACTGACGGGCGACGTCGAGATGGGTGCCGCGCCAGCCTGAGCTCGGCTCGTCCTGATCGTGCCGGAAGCCGGGAAGACAAAGTGCCCTTGTGTTGTCTTGGCGCCGCGCAGGATCTGGCCGAGCGTGATCAGGCCGTAGAGGAAACCGGTGTCGCGCGCCGCCCGAACCGTGACGCTGTCACGCGCGAAGGCGAGAGCATAGCCCTCATGGGCAAGCATGGGGGACACTTCGAAGGCAACAGGAAAGCCATCCTCGGCCGACGGGCGCACGATGCCCTCGGCCGGAAACAGATGCCCAACCAGATCGGCGAATGCCGCCGCCGCCTTTTCGGCCGGGCCGCCTTCGGGTCGAAGGTCCAGCCCCGCCGGCACCGGCTGCCCGCACCAACCGCCACCTTCTTCGGCCAGGGCACGATGGAAACCGGCACCGGCGCGTTGGCCGGCACCGGAAAGACTGCGGCGCCCTTCTTCAACGGGGCGTTGTCGCCCTTGGCTTGTGTCGGCGAGATGGAGACTGGCGCAACGGAGCCGTCGGCCAACTCGACATAGGCGGTGTTGGCGCCGTCGCTCCAGTGGCGCAGCGGATAGGAGAGGCCGCGCGCCGTGAGCGTCCACGACGCGCCGGGCGCCAGGACGAAGCCGGCGTCAGGCGCGAAACCGGAATGATTGGAGAGCCGCATCACCAGCTTGCCGCCCTCGATGGTTGCGGCGGGGTCGATACGGGCCGGACCCGAGACGAACAGCCGAAAATTCTCAATCGGCTTGCCGGAATGGTTGGTCAGCGTCAGCGTGTAGGCAAGCGCCTGGCCATCCGATGCAGGAATCCAATTGGTCTGCAGGGTGAACGGCACGCGGGTGGATTGGGTCAAAATGGGCCTCCTCTTGTCGGGCTGCTTGTGATTTGAGACGGGTCAGTCTCCAAGGGCCTGGGTGTCGTCGCCATCGCGGTTGATGACGAGCTGGTGCTTGATGCGGCGCATGGCTGGCGATCGCCGGCGCCTGCATGCGCGTCGCGACGGTCTGGGCGAGCACATCGGTCATCGCCAGGAAGGCGTAACGCGACGGCGGTGGGCCTGCAGAATGTCCGGGCTTCCGGAAAGTCGATCGCCAGCAGGATATCGGCCTCGGCGGCCACCAGCGTCTCCGGCCGCGTCATGACGATGCGGGTGATGCCGTAGCAGCCGGCAATCGCCAGCGCCTTGGCAAGCGGCGCATTGTTGCCGCTCATCGACGAGGCGACGATCACCGTGCCCTTCGGCGCACCCGCCGCGCGCATCAACTGCGCCCTGGTGATCGACCGACGCGGCGACCTTGAGGCCGAGCCGGAACAGCCGGTTCTCGAGCTCGAGCGCGATCATCGAGGAGGCGCCGCCGGAGCCGAAGGTCAGCACGTAGCTCGCCTTGACGATCCTGGCCGCAGCACGCTCGACGGCGTCGACATCGATGCTGCTCGAAGAATTTGTAGAGCGTCGACTGCACGCCGTTGACGATGCTGCGGGCGATGTCGGGCACCGTTTCCGGTCCGACCCGGCGGCTGCGAAGTAGCGCTGGCCGAGAAAGCGGCTCTGCGCCAGCCGCACCTTGAAAGCGGCGAAGCTCTCGCAGCCGAGGCGGCGGCAGAACCGTGTGACGGTGGGCGGCGACACATCGGCCAGCGCGGCAAGCTCGACGATGGACGAATTCAGCGCCACATCGACATCGGCAAGCACGACGTCGATCAGCCGCCGTTCGGAACGGCTGAACGTCTCTTTCTCCAGCCGCAGCAGGCCAACGAGGTCAAGCATGAACGTCTCTGCAGCATGCGACCGCCGCTCTAGCATTCGCTTGCGACACGGCGAGCCGTCGCTGTCGAAGAGCTGGCATTTCGCCGGGTCGATACCCGACCGTGAAGCTGACTGCCCTCGATCGATTTCAGGATCGCCCTCGAACAGCGCCGACGAAGTTCTCGCCGGCTGCCAGCGTGCAATAGGCGAGCGTATGGATGCCGAGCCGCTCGACGATGCCCGGGCGTGACCGTCGAAGCTGAACTTGCCCTCGCCCAGAGCCAGATGCTCGGGGCGAATGCCCACCGTCACCGTCTTGCCGACCAGGTCGGCGATGGCCGCCGCGCGGCAGTCTTGATGGTGCCGAGCCTTGCCGAGATCGACGGCGACGTTGCCGTCGGTCGCGACGCCGTCACCGTTCCCGACAGGAAATTCATCTTCGGGCTGCCGATGAAGCCGGCGACGAAAATGTTGTCGGGCTGATGATAGAGCTCGAGCGGGCTGCCGATCTGCTCGATGCGTGCCGGCGTTGAGCACGACGATCTTGTCGGCCATGGTCATCGCCTCGACCTGGTCGTGGGTGACGTAGACCATGGTCGAGCCGAGCTTCTTGTGCAGGCCCATCAGTTCGACGCGCATCTCGGAGCGCAGCGCCGCGTCGAGATTGGAGAGCGGCTCGTCGAACAGGAAAATCTTCGGCTGGCGCACGATGGCGCGGCCGATGGCGACGCGCTGGCGCTGGCCGCCGGACAGCGTGCCGGGCCGCTGTTGCAGGCGGCTGTTCGAGCTGCAGCACCTTGCGCGGCCGTGCCGACGCGCTCCTTGACCTTGTCTTCGGGCAGGCCTTCGACGCGCAGCGGAAAGGCGATGTTCTCGAACACCGACATATGCGGATAGAGCGCGTAGGACTGGAAGACCATGGCGATGCCGCGCTTCACCGGCGGCAGGTCCTTGACCTGCTTGCCGCCGATGACGATCTCGCCTGCGGTGACATCCTCCAGCCCGGCGATCATGCGCAGCAGGGTCGACTTTCCGCAGCCCGACGGGCCGACAAACACCACGAACTCGCCTTCCGACACCTCGAGGTTGACGCCCTTGATGATCTCGAGGTCGCCGAACGACTTGCGCAGGTCTGAAAGAACAAGCTGACTCATGAATTGTCGTTTCCTCTGTCGGCTTGCCGAACGGTGCGGACAGGCTGAAGGCTGATGAGGGACACTCCGCCGCCGCGCGATGCGCGGCGGCGGCATGGTCCGAGGATCTACTTGTACTGCTCGAGGTCGGCAGCCGCCTTCTTCAGCGCATCGGCCGGTTCGGCCTGGCCGGTCACGACCGACTGGACCATTTCGATCATGGTGTTCTGCAGGCCCTTGTAGTCGGTGAACAGCGGCTCGGGACCACCGAAGGAGATGCCGTCGATGAACGGCTTCCAGTTCGGATCGTCGGCGACCAGCTTGTCGACGGCCGGGCCGGGACGCAGCGGGGTCAGGCCTTCCTGCGCTTCATAGACCGGCTGGTTCTCCGGCGAGGTCAGGAACTTGGCGAAGTCGATCGCCTTGTCCTCGACGCCGGTGCCCTTGAACACCGCGAGCGAGTCGGTGATCAGCAGCGTGCCCGGACCCTTGGCGTGCGGGCCGAGCGGCAGCGGCGCGACGCCCCATTTGAACTTGGCGTCCTTCAGCAGGTTCTTGGCGCCGACCGAGGCCTGGATCATGCCGAGCTTGCCGTCGAGGAAGATGGCGCGCACTTCGTTCTGCTCGTAGGAGGTCGGGCCTTCCTCGGCATACGGCGGTGATGTCCTTCAGCGCCGTGAGCGCCTCGAGGTTCTGCGGGCTGTCCAGCGTGATGTTGCCGGCAGCGTCGATCACCGTGCCGTCATTGGTGTAAACCCAGTGCAGGAACTGGTGCATGGTGTTGTCGAAGGTCTTGGCGACGACGCCGAAGCCGGCGGTGCCGGTCTTTTCCTTGATCGCCTTGGCGGCGGCGATTTCTTCGGCCCAGGTCGTCGGCGGCCTTTTCCGGGATCGAGGCCGGCGGCGGCGAACAGGTCCTTGTTCCAGTAGAGCGACTTGGTCGAGAAGGCGACCGGGACGCCCCACTGCTGTGCCGTCCGATGGTCACCGTGTCGACGACGAAGGGGAAGTAGGATTTCTTCTCCTCCTCGGTGAACGGGATCGGCACGATCAGGTCGTTCTGGGCGAACTGCTTCAGCGTGCGCGAGCCGACATAGGCGATGCCGACCGGAGTGCCGGCGGCGGCGAGCGTCGTCACCTTGTCCTGGCACTGGTCCCAGCCGACGACTTCGGGCGCGATCTTGAAGCCGGGATTGGCGGCTTCCCACTGCTTGATGAAATCGCGCATGGGCCGGCTGCATCTTGTCGCCGCACGACATGAAGGTGATCGTCTTGTCCTCGGCCGACGCCATGCTGGGCAGCGCCGCGAGCGCAAAGGCCACGCCCGCCAGAAGTCTCGGTCGTCATAGTCTCACTGCACTTACTCCCATTTTAGTGCCCGTTTTGATCGGGCCGGTTGCTATTGTTTGACGGCGCCGGCGGTGAGGCCGGCGACGAGATAGCGCTGCAGGAACACGATGACGATCAGCGCCGGCGTGATGCCGACGAAGCTCGCCGCCATCAGTTCGTTCCAGATCACTTCCTGGCGGCCGAAGAAGGCGAACAGGCCCGGTCGTCAGCGGCATGTATTCGGTCTTCGAATTGAAGGTCAGCGCAAAGATGAACTGCTGGGCATAGGCGCCGATGAAGGTGGCGATCGCGGCCACCATGATGCCGGGCATGGCGAGCGGCAGGATGACGCGGCGCAGCGTGTAGAGCCGGCTGGCGCCGTCGACCCAGGCCGCCTCGTCCAGCTCGCGCGGAATGCGCATGAGGTAGGCCCGGAGCAGCCAGATCGCGGTCGGGATCAGGAACGCGACGCCCGGGCACGATCATGGCGAAATAGGTGTTGAGCACGCCGATCGAGCGCATCAGGCGGAACAGCGGGATGAGCAGCACCGCGCCGGAGAACATGTTGACCGCCAGGAAGGCGCCGAGCAGCGGCGCCGCGCCCGGGAAACTCGAAGCGGGCGAACGCATAGGCTGCCGGCACCACCAGGCAGCATGACGACGACGGTGATGACGGCAGGCGATGAACAGAGACTGTTGAAGATGTAGCGGCCCAGCATGCGGCACGCGTTCCCAGATGGTGAAGTAGGCAGTCGAAGGAGCCGTTCTCCGGCCAGAAACTGTAGGGCGAGGAAAACAGCAGCGAGAGCGGCTTCAGCGAGACCAGGAAGCCTTCGATGAAGGGCGCCAGCACGAAGAACAGCAGCACGGCGATGCCGGCATAGAGGCCGACCGTTTCGTACCAGGTGTAGCGGTCGATCATCGGCTTGGCGCGATCTTCATCTGCTCTCTCCCGTCGATATCCGGCTGACGATCCGGAAATAGAAGAAGCAGAAGATCGACAGGAACAGGCAGATCAGCACGGCGCGCGCGGCGCCTTCGCCATATTTGTAGGAACCGATCGCCGTCTTGTAGGTGTCGATGATCATCGTCGTCGTCTCGCCGCTCGGCCCGCCGCGGGTCAGGATCCAGATGATGTCGAACGAGTTGAAGGTGGCGATCAGCGACAGCATCGACATGGTGATCAGCGCCGGCACGATCATCGGCAGGGTGATGCGGCGGAAGCGGTAGAAGCGCCCGGCGCCGTCGACCCAGGCGGCCTCGTAGAGGTCGCGCGGGATCGATTGCATGGCGGCCAGCATGTAGATCGTCACCAGCGGCACGCCGATCCACACGTCGGTGACGATCGTCGCCCAGAAGGCGCTGTCGGCCGTAGCGCGAGGAAGGCGACCGGGCCGTCGGTGATGCCGAAATTCTGCAGCAGGCCGGAGATCATGCCGAACTGGCCGTTATACATCCAGCCCCACATGAAGATGCCGATGGCCATCGGCACGATCCATGGCGGCATCAGGAGGATGCGGAACAGCGCGCGGCCGGGCAGCGCGGCATTGAGCAGCACCGCCGCCGCAAATGCCGATGATCATCTTGATGGCGACCGAGAAGAACGGTCCAGATGAAGGTGCGCACGATGATCGTCGAAAAATTGGCGTTGAAGATCTTCTCGTAATTGGCCCAGCCGACCCAGTTCGTCGTCGGCTTCAGCGCCGCGTCGGTGAAGGACAGGTTGACTGTCTCGACCAGCGGATAGGCGACGATGCCAGTAATGTAGAGCAGGGCCGGGAGCAAGCAGGCAAAAGGCGAAAAGCGATGGCGCTCTGCGACCGCGACATCGCTCTGGCCCTCAGCCGCTGCTCTGCCGGCAAGGGCGGCATCGAAATGCTGCCAGATCTCGGCGACATGTCGATCACCGATCGCGTCCGGCGCGCCTCGTCGATCTTGATCGCCAAGAGCCCGGCCTCCAGCGCATCGACCACCGAAACCGGCAGCGGCGCTACCGTCGAGCAGATGGGCCAGCACATCGGCCGCCATCTGCTCGTCGGCGCCGTAATGGTCGGACAGCTTCGGAATGCACGTAGGTCTTGTCGATCAGCTTGTCGCGAGGTGCGGGCATCGGTGACCTGAAGTAGTTGCGGACGAAATCGCCCTCCGCCATGCCCTTGGCGCCGATGACCGCGAAGCGCCGGAAATCGTCGGGAACGTTGAGATTGGTGTGGAAGGTCAGCGACGCGCCATTGGCGTATTCGACGATCGCCGTCTGGAAATCGATGATGTCGCCATCGCTGTCGAACACCTTGTCGGAGCCCAGCCAGCCGCTCGGCTTGCGGTGGTAGACCTCGAGGTCGTTGGCGCCATGGCCTTGCGGCGCGTTGCTCGGGCGTGAATGACGCGGCGGCCGCCAAAGCTCGCCACGCGCGACGGACGGCAGCCCATCACGCCGTTGTAGAGATCGAGATCGTGGCAGCATTTCTCCAGCAGGAAGCCGCCGGAATAGCTGCTCGTAGCGGCGCCAGTCGCGCATGAAGAAGGCGCCGTGATAGGGCGGAATGTGCTCGGAAGCCTCGATCGAGGCGACGTCGCCGAGCAGGCCGTCCTGCTGCGCCTTGCGCAGGTCGACATAGAGCGGCGCATAACGCAGCACGAGCCCGACCATCACACTGTCGGCGCCATATTCGCCGATCAGCCGGCCAGTTCCATCGTCTCGGCTTCGGTGGTGACCACCGGCTTTTCGGTGAAGATCTTCAGGCCGCGATCGAGCCCGATGCGGATGTGGTCGAGATGCATGTGTTGGGCGAGCCGACCATCAGCAGGTCGAGCTCCTCGTTGTCGAGCAGCGCTTCGAGCGTGTCGTACTGCTTGCCCGGCGACACCTTGGCATTCTGCAGGCGCGGCAGGCCGGCGGGCGCCGGGATCGACATAACCCACGACTTCGAAATCCGGGTGCGCGGCCACGAAAAGCGGCACGATATAGCCAAGGCGGAAACCCAAGCCGACGATACCGACCTTCATGCGGCGCCCCTCCTCTCCATGGAGATTTTGAAAACAATTTTCATAACTAAATTTCGGAGAGAGGAGAATGTCAAGCCTTTTGAAACAGGCTTGAAAATAGTTTCATGCGCAAGATATTTGCGTGAATTTTCAGAAATGTCGAAACAACCCCGATAAATTCGCTGAGCGTCAGGGGAGAACGGGCGTGTGGCGCCCCGGTTCGATCAATTTTACAAAATTGGTCGATACCACATCGAGGTGCAGATTCACGACACGTCCGACAAAAATGTAAATTTCAACCATTTTGCTGGAGCGCGCGCCGGTGCCGAAGCACGGTATCAGGCGCGCGGTTTGAGCGCCCCGGTAAACAGCAGCGAAACGATCGCAACCGGCAGTAGCATGGCAAGGCCCAATCGCATGTCGCCGAGTTCCGCAACGAAGCCGATCACCGGCGGCCCGACGAGGAATCCGAGCAGGGCGATGAACGACAGGATGGCGACGCTGGAGGCCGAAGGCCGGTCGGTCAGGCTGGCTGCGGCGGTGACGGCGAGCGGGAAACCCACCGACACCCCGAGCCCCATCGCCGCGAAACCGAGGAAGGCCACCGCCGTGTCGGGACTGAGATAGAGCAGCACCAGCCCAAGCACATTGGCCAGGCCGCATGCGCGCGCCAGCCGGACCGGGCCGTAGCGGGCCTTCAGGCGATCGCCGAAAAAGCGGCCGGCGGCGACCATCACCGCAAAGACCGAATAACCGAGGCCGGCCTGCATGCTGCCGGCGTTGAACACGTCGCGCAGGAACACCGCCGACCAGTCGGCGACCGCGCCCTCGGTCATCGTCACGCCAAAGGTGAAGGCGCAGACCGCCAGCAGCGCGCCGCCCGGCAGCCGGAACGGCGTTGATCTGGCGTGCATGGGGTCGTGCGCGCCGCCCTTGAGGTTGGGGAGGCCACGGGCGAATGCCATCGACGGTAGAAGGACGATGGCCGCAACCAGAATCACCGCCAAATGCGGCGGCAGATGCAATCCGGCGAGCCCAGCGCCGATCAGGTTGCCCAGCATGATGCCAAGGCTCCAGAAACCGTGGCATGTGCTCATGATCAGCGATCGGGTTTCCTTCTCGACCGCATCCGCCATCACGTTCAGGCCGAGTTCCAGGGTGGCGAGCGCGATGCCGACGATCGCCAGGAAGAAGAACAGCGCCGTCAGATTCCATGACGTTGTCGGCAGCCACACCAGCGCCAGGAAGACGGGAAACCCGTAGAGGATGGTTGCCCGCGCCCCGACATAAGCGACGAACCGCCCGGCGAAAGGCAGCGTCAGCAGGATGCCGATCGGCATGCCGAGCAGCGCCAGCGCAAGGTCGGCCGAGCCGAGGCCGAGCGCCCGCTGGATGTCGGGGATACGCGGCAGCCAGGCGCCGAAGGCGATGGGTTGCAGGAAGAAGACGAGCATGGTCAGGCGCTGATGGGTCATCGTGCTTTGTCCAGGAAGGTAAGCAGGCGGTGACGCTCGTCACGCGCGGGAATGGCGGGGAAACAGTACCGGGCGCAAACGAGATGGATTCCGGGATGTTTGTCGAGAGGCCAGCCTGATCGCTTGGGTTGGGTCACCGGCAGGTGACCGCCACAGACGTTCGCTGCTCCGGGATGCGTCGAGATTCAGGTCAGGCCGAGCCAAGAATGGTGGATTTCGAGAACCGGATCGGAGCGTACTTATAGTACGTGAGCACCGGATGCTGAGAAAGCCGCCATTTGCGGCCAGCATCGCCTGAATATCAACACATCCTAATAATCGGCGATCTCGACGCCTTGTTCGCGAAGTTTCGCCGTCACCTTCCGGCGCGCCGCGAAAATATCGAGCGGCCGGCTGGTGCGCGCGGCGGCCACTTCGTCGGCCGTGTAGGGCACGAAGGGCGCCGACAGCGAGTCGCCGGCAAAACGCGGCACCAGCCAGTTCATCAGCGCGACGACGTCGGCATCGTTCAGCCCGGAATTCATCACGCCGGGCACCTGGATGACGAACTTGCGTCCCTCGGCGATCTTCTGGAAATGGCCGGCGACGCCATCGAGCCTCGGAATGCGCCCTTCGGTCGAGCCCGAGCCGTCCGGCACATGGCAGCCGGAACAATGCAGGATGTAGAGATAGCGGCCGTCGCCGCCTGCCGCCGCCGGCTGCGCGGCGATCGCCAGGAGGGCGGGGAGCAGAAAGCGTATCACCCTATTCCACCAGTTTGCCGCGCAATTCCAAGAGCGCCTTGCGATCGGTCTTTTCAGCCCGCAGCGCCGCCATCTCGGCGGTCGTATAGTCGGTCCAGCCTGCCGGCGGCGGGTTCAGCGTGCCGACTACATAGGCAGCGATCGCCGCCAGTTCCTCGTCAGAGCGCTGCTTCTGCGGCGGCATCGCGCTCATGAACGTCTTGCCGCCGGCAACGATCTTGCCGGAGATGCCGTTGAGCACCACCAGCGGCAGATAGATGCGCATTGCCGGATCTGCGCTCTTGGCCCAGTCAGCATTGGCAAGCGGCGGCGCCAGGCCAGCGACCCCCGTGCCATCCTTCTTGTGGCATGCGCCGCAGGCGCTTTCGAACGCCACCTTGCCGTCGGCGGCATTGGCGAGCGGCGCCGAAACCAGAAGAGCCAGTCCCGCCGCCTTAGCCGCCGCTCGAGCCGAGACCGACCACCGCCGCGACGGTGCAGTGATAGTTGCTCGCTTCATTGGCCATGCACCAGTTGATGTCGTTGTGAACCCCCATGCGATAGCCGGGGCGTTCCCTCAGGTTGAAGTTGCACAGGCAGCGGCCGCATGAGGAGACGCCGCAGCAATCGTTGTAGCTGATCAGATATTCCTTGTTGTCGGCGGGATTCTGGCAGGTGCCGACCCAGGTGACCTTCGATACGGAGGCGTTGGACGGGCACTGGCTGACCGTGCCGCCGCAACAGGTGCACAGGAACCCGTCCAGCGCGCAGTAGCGCCAGTATTCGCATTCCACATCGGTCTTTTCGGTCTGGGCGCGGGCGGTGCCGCTGCCTGCCCGGTCGAAGGGCAGCATCGGCAGCAACGCGCCGCCGATAGCCGCCTTGCCGATAAGCGACAATACGCTACGGCGGCCGATGCGCTGCGCCATGAAGCGCGCGCCATTCTCGGTATAGCTGTCGATGAGACCAAACAGACGGTCGGTGATGCGGGCCATGCGGATCCTCCTAATTGATCGCGCGGCCGGCCGTCTCCGTCGCGATCCAGTTCTGGATCGACGGCTGGCCGAGGTCGCGGGCGTTCATCAGACTTTCAAGCTGTTCGCGCGAATTGACGAGACCCTTACCGCGCACGATGCCCTGCTGGTCGAGCACGACTGCGAAGGGAAGCCGGTTGATGCGGTAGGTCATGCCGAGGTCGGGCGACAGCACGTAGGGGAAATCGTCGAGCCCCGCCGCCTTGTGGAAGGCGCGGTGCACCGCGTGCTCGCCATCGCTGGCCAGCACGATGTCGAGGGTCCGGCCCTCGGCGCTGCGCATCGACTTCAGCACAGGAAGCAATTTCTTGCAGACAGGACAGGTGGTCGACAGGAAGAACACCAGCGTGTCCTTGGCCGACGCGCCGCCCACCGTCTAGCGGCTTGCCGTCCAGCGTCATCAGGTCGAAACGCGGCGATGCCTCGCCGATCTTCGGCCCGGCGTCGGTCATCAGCGCGCCCATCGGCGCCACCCGCTCGAACAGGATGCCGACCTGGCGAGCCAGCGCGAAGACGACGATGAGCAGCACGATCACGATCGCCCACAAAACCACCACCGCAACCATCAAGGGTTCCATCAATGCGTCTCCAGATGATGATGCTGATGATCATGGGCGTTGTCGTCCGCCGCGGCGAGGTAGGAAAGATTCGCGGCGAGTTTTTCCAGGCCGATGATCAGCAGCCAGAAAGAAGCTATTCCCGCACCTGCCACGAGCCAGCCGAAGGCGCCGAAATCGATCGGCGCGGCGTTCTGCGCGGCAATCAGCGCGAGGCCGGTCAACGCCACATTGCGGGCGACGAGGAACCAGGAGATGCCTTGCCCGGCGCCGCCGCAGCCGCAATCGATGCGGGTTCGGCCGCGCAACAGGTTTGCCGCCATTGCGGCCGCGTAGATGAGCAGCAGGACCGCAGCGGCGAACGCCGCGACGGGCCGAGTCTGCGGCACGACCAGGCCGAAGGCCACCGCAACCTCGAGAGCCGTCAGCAGCACGGCTGACGGCACGGCAATTGTCCCGGGCAGGATGCGGTACTCGGCCAGGATGTGCGAAAACCAGGTGAAATCGAAGAATTTGTGTGCAGCGCCCCGCAGGAAAACGCAGACCAGCGTGCCTGCCGCGACGATGATGAAGATCGGGTGGGCCAGCGTGAAGCCCGCTTGCATCAGCGCACCTCTACCTGGTCGGGCAGATCGCCACCGGAGGCGGCCACGGCGGGTGTGAGCGCGAAAGCCTGGCCAGCGGCGGGAAGGTCATAGCGCACGATTTCGGCCTTCAACCCGTCGATCACGAAGAGAGCCGGCGCGTCTCCCTGGCTGACTGACAGCGCGATGCCCGGCGCCGAGGCCGCGCGGCCAACTACCTTCTTGGTCTTGAGGTCGACGGCCCAGATTTCCTCGGCCGGATTCTTGTGGCTGCCCTCGGTGCCGTTCGAATGCATCAGCAGATAGGCCATGCCGGTATCGTTGCGGACAGTGATCGGCTGGTATCCGCCCGGCCGCCAGTTGCCCTCGACGCCCTCGGAGACCGCAATCTTGTCAACCAGCTTGGCGGTGTCGCCCTCGACGTCGATGACATAGATGTTGCCGCCATAGGAGGTGAACACCCAGTTTTCGCCCCAACGATACGCCCCTGAGAACAGGGCATCCTTGTCGGCATCGAATATAGGCTCGGATGCCTTCATCTCTGCCGACCCGTCGGCGGTGACGTTGATGGTGCCGAAGGTGCCGTCGCCGCAGGTGGTGGCAAAGCGCGTCGGCGTCTTGCTGGCCGGGAAGATGCCGTAGCAGCCTGGGTTCGGAATATCGGCGACTTGTGTCTTCGCGAGCATGTCGACGACCGTCACCGAGGTTGCCGGCGTGGCATTCTGGATGAACAGGTACTTGAGGTCGCTCGACGTCCAGATCAGCGACCGATAGTTGAGCGCCTGCGCCCGGTTGTTGGAGATCGGGATCTCTTCCTTGAATGTAAGATCCTCCCCCGAATAGATTTCGACGAAGTCGCTGCGTGTGCCGCGCGTTGTGCGCGACAGATGGCTGGTGGCGACATAGATGTCGCTGGTGCCTTGCGGCACATGCACCATGCCCAGACTGCCGATACCGATGATGCCGAGCAGTTTCAGGTCCTTGGAGTTGAGGGCGTAGACGCGCCCGTCGACGACGTGGTTCAGCGCCAGGTCGACGGAGAAAACCATCTCGGTTCCGCGCGGGATCGCCACATTGCCGACGGTTTCCGGCTGGATTTCATCCTGGGCAAGGGCGGCCGATGCCAGCAACGATACAAATGACAATCCAAGCAGGGCGCTGCGCATATGATTTCCCCTCAATGCATGGCGGCAACGGATTGAAGCATCACGTTATCGCGGTGATGCCGTTAGGGAAACTGTACGAAAGAACATGTCATCAATTTCTTTTCGTAACAGAACAACCGTATCCGGAGTTGTATGTGGTTCCCAACAGACAGTTTTGTTGCATGCTGATGGATTGCTCGCTTGATCTCGGGCGGCGGCTGGTCATCATCGCTGCAGAAGCGGGAGTCACTTGATGGAAGCAGTGTTCGACGGGCACAACGATGTGTTGCTCCGTTTGTGGAGAAACTCCCGCGACGGATCCGACCCTGTCGAGGAGTTTACCGGGGGCACCAGGAAGGGTCACATCGACCTGCCCCGCGCGCGTCAGGGCGGTCTCGCCGGCGGCCTCTGCGCCATCTACATTCCGGCCGGCGAACTGGTGCTTAAGGAGCCCGACTCCCGCGGGCGCTATACGACCCCATTGTCGCCGCCGCTGGAACGCGCACCCTCGCTCGACATCGCGCTGCAGATGGCGGCCATCGCACTAAAGCTGGAGCGCGCCGGGGCGTGGAAGCTCTGCCGCGACAGCGCCGACATTGCGGAAGCGATGGCCGCAGGCAAATTCGCCGCGGTGCTCCACATGGAAGGCTGCGAGGCGATCGGCGCCGATCTCGCCGAACTCGAGGTTTTTTACGCCGCCGGCTTGCGGTCGCTGGGGCCGGTCTGGAGCCGCAACAACATTTTCGGCCACGGCGTGCCTTTCGCCTATCCGATGGGTCCGGATACCGGCGCGGGCCTCACCGAGGCCGGCAGCGCGCTGGTCAGGGAGTGCAATCGTCTCGGCATACTCATCGACCTGTCGCACATCACGGAAAAGGGGTTCTGGGACGTCGCCGAACTGAGCGATCAGCCGCTGGTCGCCAGCCATTCCAACGTCCATGCGATCACGCCAGTGGCCCGCAACCTTACCGACAGGCAACTCGACGCGATCAAGGAGAGCAAGGGACTGGTTGGGCTCAACTTCGCCGTCACCATGCTGCGCGCCGACGGTCGCGACAAGGCTGATACGCCGATCGACGACATGATCCGCCACATCGACTATCTGGTTGAACGGCTGGGTATCGACGGCGTGGCGCTTGGGTCCGATTTCGATGGCGCGCTGATCCCGCAGGCGATCGGTTCGGCTGCCGGACTTCAGAACCTTGTCGCCGGGTTGCGCGAGGCCGGATATGGCGATGCCGAGCTTGCCAAAATCTGCCGGGGAAACTGGCTGCGCGTCCTGCGTTCGGCCTGGCACGAGAAGTCGGCGGCCTGACAGACGATATTGCCGGCAGGCCGTCTCGCTTGTCAAACAAACCGGATCGCGCCGGGCATCCCGCAGTGGTATTATCGACATTGGCATTGCGACCGGAGACGTAAGCCGAACACCGCGACCGCAAGCAGCTTTGACCCAAACAATTCGATGGGAAGGTTCAATTTATGGAACATTTTGCAACCAGCTGAACAACCTGGCGTCGCACAAATACAGCTTATAGACAGCCGGAACTCTGACCGCCGTCGTTCGTTGTGGCACGGCGACAATGGAGAAAGAAATGGCACAAGTGACATACGACATCGTCGAGCATGACGGTGGCTGGGCTTACAAGGTCGGCGCTACTTTCTCAGAGACCTTCAGGACGCGGGAACAGGCGACACAGGCAGCCAAGGCGGCGGCCGCAGAACAGCAGGTCGCCGGCGAGACCCAGGGCATCCAGTACGAGGATGCCGAAGGCAACTGGCATGGCGAAGTCGTGAAAGGCAGCGATCGGCCCGAAACCGAAGTTTCCGACTGATCGTCCCAAAGCGCCGCTTCCGAAACTATCCCAGCGCCTTCGCCGCATGCCGTCCGGCGTTCCTGCCCGAAAAGATGCAGCCGCCGAGAAACGTGCCTTCGAGCGCATTGTAGCCGTGGTAGCCACCGCCGCCGAAACCGGCGACTTCTCCCGCCGCATAGAGGCCGGGCAGAGGCCCGCCCTGCGCATCCAGCACCTGCCCGTGGAGATTGGTGTGGATGCCCCCCAGCGTCTTGCGCGTCAGCATATGCAGCCTCACCGCAATCAGCGGCCCGTTGGCCGGATCGAGGATCTTGTGCGGCTTGGCCGTGCGGATGAGCTTGTCGCCGAGATAGTTTCGGGCGCCGTTGATCGCAGTCACCTGGGCGTCCTTGCTGAACGGATTGTCGATCTCGCGGTCGCGCGCCTCGATCTGCGAGAGCAGATGATCGTGGTCGATCAGCCCCTCGCCCGTTAGTCCGTTCATCGCTTCGACAAGGTCGATCAGGTTGTCGCGCACGATGAAATCCTCGCCATGCTGGATGAAGGCTTCGACCGGCGGCGGCGCGCCCTTGGCGCGGCGGCTCTTCAGCACCGCCAGCCACGATTTCGAGGTGAAGTCGGGGTTCTGCTCGGATCCGGAAAGCGCAAATTCCTTCTTGATGATGTTCTGGGTCAGCACGAACCACGAATACTCATGGCCGGTCGCCAGGATGTGCTTCAGTGTCGACAGCGTGTCGAAGCCCGGCAGGCAGGGCGCCGGCAGCCGGTTGCCGCGCGCGTCGAACCACAGCGACGACGGTCCGGGCAGAATGCGGATACCGTGGTTCGGCCAGATCGGGGCCCAGTTCTTGACCCCTTCCACATAATGCCACATGCGGTCTTCGTTGATAGCGGCGCCCCCGGCTTTCTTGGTGATCGCCACCATGCGGCCATCGACGTGATGCGGCACGCCCGCCACCATGAATCTCGGCGGACTGCCCAGCCGCTCCTTCGGCCAGTTCCTGCGCACCAGGTCGTGGTTGCCGCCGATCCCGCCGGAGGTGACGAAAACCGCGCTTGCACCGAACTCGAAATCGCCGACCACCGTGCGGCCCGATTGCTGGCCGCGCTCCACGGTCGACGGTTCGAGGATCTCGCCGGCAACGCCGGTGACCGCGCCCCTGGTCTTGACCAGCCGGCTCGCCTGGTGGCGGAACTTCAGCGAAATCAGCCCGCTGGCGACATGCGCCCGCACCCGCCGCTCGAACGGTTCGATAACCCCCGGCCCGGTGCCCCAGGTGATGTGGAAGCGCGGCACCGAATTGCCGTGGCCATGCGCCATGGCGCCGCCACGCTCGGCCCAGCCGACCACCGGAAACCAGCGCATGCCCTGGCTGTGCAGCCATGGTCGCATCTCGCCGGCGGCAAAATCGACAAACGCTTCGGCCACCTGCCGCGGCCAGAAATCCTCCGGCCTGTCGAACTGCGCCGAACCCAACCAGTCCTGCAGCGCGAGTTCACGGCTGTCCCTGATTCGCAACCGCCGCTGCTCCGGGCTGTCGACGAGGAAAAGACCGCCGAGCGACCAGAACGCTTGCCCGCCGAGCGAATTTTCGCCCTCCTGCTCCAGCACGATCACCCGCTTGCCGGCGTCCGCGAGTTCCGCTGCGGCGACAAGGCCCGCCAGCCCGCCGCCCACGATGATGGCGTCCGCATCCATTGCCATGTCGCTCCCCTCCTCCCTCAACCGCGCTCACAACAGCCGTTCAGCGCGGCGATTGCAAGCGCTCCAGCAATGCATCCCCCGGCCAGTTGCGGCGGCCACCCTGCTCGGCGGCGTGAACCAGCTCGACCAGCCGGGCATTGACCCGTGCTTCAGGGCTTCCGCTTCCTGCCAGCTTGACGATTTCGCCGTTCAGCCAGTCGACTTCGGTGGTGCGGCCGGCATCGAGGTCGTCGAGCATCGACGAACGCGCCAGCGGGTCCATGGCAAGCATCCTGCCGGCGATGACCCGGAACAGCGGATCGGGAAGCCTGAGCAAGAAGGGCAGCCACGAAGGCGGCAGCGGCGTCAGCTTCGCCGGGCGAATGTCGGCGTTGCCGAGAACGTCGAGCGCCTCTTGTTGCGCCAGCGCAAGGCAGCGTCGGTAGCCGCGCTGCGAAAGCTCGGCCTTCAGCGGCAGGCCCGACAGCGCGTTGACCGCGTTGTTGAGATTGAGCAGCAGCTTTGCCCACTGCACCGGAACGAGATCGGCATGCTGGTTGAGCGGCAGGCCGGCCCGCTCGAACGCCTGGAGGAACGGCGCCAGCGCTTCATCTCTTTGGACATCGAGTGCACCTTCGGTACCCTGATGAAAATGGCCGGGACCGCGCCGGATCACGTTGAACGGCACCATGCCGGCCAGAACGTTGCGGCCGGGAATGGCTTCGCTCAGGGCATCGGCATTGCCGATGCCGTTCTGGAAGCTGACGATGACGGCATCCGGCCGCGCCAATCCAGACAGGACCTTGCCCGCTTCAGCGGTCGCCCCGGATTTCACCGTGACCAGGACCAGGCTGGCGTCGGCAATTCCGGCGGAATCGGTGCGATAGTCGGCGTCGCCGGGCGAAATACGCAGATTGGCGCCGCGATAGTCGGTCAGCCGCAAGCCATGTTCGGCGATCTCCATGGCCAGCCGCTCACGACCGACGAAGCTCACATCCGCCCCGGCGGCGGCAAGCCGCCCGCCGACATAGCAGCCGATGCTGCCGGCGCCGAAGACCGAGATTTTTGGCTGGGAAGCGCTCATTTTCGCCCTCGATGCCGGTACAGACTCTATTTTCTCGGCGCTTTGCTCAAGCAAAACCTTCAACGTCTGCGATTGGCGGCAATCGGGGATCCGTCCCAGGCGTCGTCCCCATCTTCTTCCATCCAATGGCCAGACCGAAACGGGGCGGAGCAACGGAGAAGTTTGTGATCTGAAATATCGATTCGGCAACCGTAAATAACCGCTCCACCTCTCGCTCGACCGATGGTTTCAAAATCGAAGTACCGACAATAAATGCATGAAGTATTTCATAGCGTTATCTACAATCCGGCATAAAATATTGAAGGATTGCTTGCGGTCGTGATACAATAGAATTTCTGCCCGCGGGGGTGGAGTTATCGCTCATGAAATATCTTTGCGCATCCGGCTTTGTTTTCGTTTGCGGGATCTCGACGGCATTAGCAGGTCCCTTGCATGATGCGGCAAAAACCGGCGACGTCGAACAGGCAAAACAGCTGCTGGACGCCGGGGCCGCCATTGAGGAGCTTGACCCTGCCGGCGATCCAGCGCTGGTCATTGCTTCGTTGGCCGGAAACAAGGCTGTCGTCGTTCTTCTGCTTGAACGCGGGTCAGACATCCACGCCCGCAACCGACATGGCCTCACCCCACTGCATGCTGCAGCATATGGCGGAAGCCTTGAGGTGGCTTCCCTCCTTGTCACAAAAGGCGCCGACGTCAACGACACAAAGAACTTCTACAAGATGTCGCCTTTGCATGCAGCCTCAGAGGAAGGCCATGCCGAAGTGGCCCGGTTTCTCCTGGATCACGACGCCGAAATCGAAGCGACCGAGCGAAACGGTTACACTCCTCTCACCCAGGCGGGCTGGCGCGAACACTGGCCGACCGCAACTATGCTGATGGCGGCCGGCGCCACATGTCAGAAGGCCGATCTCGTGGGTGAATGGCTCTACGCCGAATGCAACAAACGCAAAACAGCAACTGCAGCGAGCGCAAAATAACCTGACGTGCGCAACGCAAGTTAAAAGTGAGAACAATAATGTATGATGCTAAACGAAAGGTTGGCCTGCGTATTCATGCGGCAGCAGGCGCCCTGTCTCTCCTGGCATTGGTGGGCAGTGTCGCGGCCGACGAAGTCGTCAATACAGGCTATTTCGGCGACGTCGCGATCAAGGGATATGACCCTGTCGCCTACTTCACGCAAAACCAGGCCGTCCAGGGATCGGAAGAGTTTTCATATCGTTGGCTCGGCGCGACCTGGCATTTCGCCAGTGCCGAGAATCGCGATCTTTTTGTCAGCCAACCGGTCAAATACGCGCCACAATACGGCGGCTATTGCGCCGATGGGGTCTCATTCGGCACCATCACCACCAACATTGATCCGAAAGCGTGGAGGATCATCGAAGGGAAGCTGTATCTCAGCTACGACCCAGGAGCGGCCGATGGCTTCGAGAAAAAGCCAACCAAGGTTGTCGATTCCAAGAAATACTGGCCCGAGGTCGAGCAGACGCTGATTGCCGAGAAGTCGCACAAAAGCTGGGAATGAGAGCGTCGACGCTTCCCCTCCTACTGTGAGGTGACCGAGAAGAACTTGAGGGCCTGCGGCGACACGTGGACATAGTCCTTGTCGCGGGCTTCGTCTGTGGTGTTGCGATAGACGTGCCCGCAGGTCAGGCGATCCAGGAAATAACCTTCGAACTTTTCGCAGATCCGGTTGCCGTCAACTTCGACCACGCCAGTGACGTTTGTGTTTGCGCTGCGATAGGCCGTGTGACCTGCATTGTCGAAATACTGCATGAATTCAGTTCCGTTCTTATGTCTGCCGGACCATGTCGTGCCGCCCGCCAGCGCGCGCAGCTCGTCTCCGGCGACCTGGTCTGCTTCCTTGCCCTCGAAGCCAAACGGCCAATCCGTGATTCCGGCACCGCGCAGGCCCTCCAGATGATAGTCGCGGTCCTCCTCGCGCCAATAGTCGTAGAGGTAGCCATAATAAGTCAGATTGCTGTCGGGAAAGAGCTCTAGAAGTTTTGCCGTTTCCTGGCTTGCGTGCTGCACGTCGTCCCGATGCGCGTAGGCGGCAGCCAGATATTCGCGGGCCGGTTCGGTGTTCGGCAAACCGTCGCGTGCCGCTTCCAGAAGCGGAATAGCCCGATCGTTTTCCCGTGACAGGTAAAGGGTTATGCCGGCCAGCAAACGAAAACTTATAGGTGGCGCCGGATCGAGGCGCAGTGCCTTGTCGACTTCCCTGATCGCCTGCTCACGCTGGCCGGTCTGGGCCAGAATGAGGGCGAAATTGCCGAAGGCCTCGGAATCGTTTGGCTGAACAGTGATGGCTCTCGTGGCAGAGTCGGTTGCTTCTGCCTGCCTTCCGTCGACAAGCTGCAACAGCGCCAGAACGGTGTGGGCGCGCGCATTCCCGGGATCCAGCTTGAGCGCCTGCCCGGCCGCGTCGTAGGCGATTTTGCGCGCTACCGCCGCCGACCAGATCAGATTGTAGTCGTTGCGCCAAACGTCCACCGCAATACGCGCGATGCCGGCATGCGCTTCCGCAAAATCGGGGTCCAAATCGATGGCCTTCTGGTAAAAGGACAATGCCCGACGATACGTGTCCACGTCGCTGTAGAGAAACCCTTCCTTCTCCGCGCGCAGATAATAATCGTAAGCTTCGAGGTTATCGGTAGGGATTCGCGACAGCTGATCGCGTTCGACCTTCGTCAGTTTGATTGCCAGCGCCGAGATGATCTTGCTGATCACATCGTCTTGAACAGCGAAAATGTCGGAATACTCCCGGTCGTAACGTTCAGCCCACAGAGAAAGCCCGGTAAGAGCGTCGATAAGGTTGACGTTAATTCTCAACTTGGACTCGGCCCGCTGCAGGGAGCCTTCCAGAACGAAGTGCACGCCAAGTTCGGCGGCCACGTCCTGGACGCTGGCCGAAGAGGTGCGAAGGGCAAAGACCGAATGGCGAGCGATAACGAAAAGGCCCGAGACCTTCGAAAGCTCCGTAATCAGGTCATCCGTCAAGCCTGTGGCAAGGTGATCTTGTTCCGTGTCGTTGCTCACATTGATGAATGGAAGCACGGCGATTGAAGGTTTGTCGGGCAGCGGATAGGCGAAGCGTTCGGGAGCAAGCGATGCTGGCTCCCACGGCCTCATCCAAATCAAGGCGGCGCACGCGATGAGCACCGCAGCGGCGACCAGGGCGTACCATCGTCGGCGGCCGGGATAAGCCCAGCGTGCCGCTCGCACCAATGGCGTCAGCAGCGCCTGAGCCTTGTCGTCGAGCCGGACCTTGTAGATCGCCACGGGCTCTCCGATATTTTTCACTTGGCGCTTGCCGTAGTAATCGAAGCTCAGGTCCAGCTTGCCCCTGATCTGGTTGAACGCGGTTTCTGACAGGCTGATGCCGCCCGGGTCGGCATGTTCCTGAAGGCGCGCAGCAACGTTCACGCCGTCGCCATAAATGTCGCCGTCGTCGACCATGATGTCGCCAGTGTTGATCCCGATGCGGTAGCAAAGCTGACTTTCCGGGGCGACGCCGGAATTTTCAGCCTGCAGCGCGCATTGCATTTCCACCGCAAAGCACACCGAATCCACCACGCTGGCGAACTCGATGAGGGCGCCATCACCGGTGAACTTGACGATCCTTCCGTGATACTGGGCCGCCCGGGGATTGAAGATGTCGTTGCAGTGGCGTCGAAACGCCGCCAGAGTTCCGCGTTCATCCGCGCCCATGAGGCGGGAATAACCTACCATATCAAAGGCAAGGACCGCGGCCAGCCGGCGTTCCATGCTCATATCTCCATGAAAAGAGATTACCCTAGCGTCGTCTCAAAAGCCATGTGGCGTGGACTTGGCCTATCCCATTGTCCATCTCGTTCTGCATGGTGAGCGAAAACGGCAGTCACAGAAAACAGCTTGGAAATTGAAAACGTGGCGCCGTCGGGAAATCCAAAGCAGAGTGACTTTAGCCACTCACTTCTGCTGCCAGTGCTGCGCTACGGCCTCGTGGCGCTGGAAGGCGCAGCCGACGACCTGACCGACGGCCAGGCACAGCAGGAACCTATTTCGGCTATATAGCGAATACTCGGCGGTCCACGCATAATCGGGCGGGCAAGGGCAGGACAGATGATTTTCGACTATTGCATTATCGGAGGCGGCATCGTCGGCCTGGCGACGGCCATGCGGCTTCTCGAAGACCGTCCCGGCAGCAGCCTGGTCCTCCTGGAGAAGGAGGATGCGCTCGGCAAGCACCAGACCGGCCACAACAGCGGCGTCATCCATGCCGGCATCTACTATCCGCCGGGCAGCCTCAAGGCCGAGCTGTGCCGCAAGGGCGCGGAGGCCACCAAGATTTTTTGCGCGCAGAACGGCATTCGCTTCGAGGTTTGCGGCAAGCTGCTCGTCGCCACCTCCGATCTCGAAATGCAACGCATGGACGCCCTCTACGAACGCTCCAAGCAGAACACGATCGAGGTCAGCATCGTCAGCGAGGGCGAGTTGAAGGAGCGCGAGCCGAACATCCGCGGCCGCGGCGCGCTTTTCGTGCCTTCGACCGGCATCGTCAACTATGCCGAAGTCTGCCGGGCCATGAGCCGGCGCATCGTGGCGCTCGGCGGGGAAATCCGCCTTTCGACCCGCGTCACCGGCATCCGCGAGACGATCGACGCCGTCGACGTCGCGTCGGAAGGCGAAAGCTGGCGGGCGAAAAAGCTGGTCGCCTGCGCTGGCCTGCAATCGGACCGGCTGGCAATCCTCGCCGGCCTTTCGATCGAGCATCGCATCGTGCCCTTCCGCGGCGAATATTTTCGCCTGCCGGCCGACAAGAACGACATCGTCCGCCACCTCATCTATCCGATCCCGGACCCTGCCCTGCCCTTCCTCGGCGTCCACCTGACGCGCATGATCGACGGCAGCGTGACGGTCGGGCCGAATGCCGTGATCGGCTTTGCGCGCGAGGGGTATCCGCAGCTCGTCCGTCAATCTTGCCGACATGGCCGACTACGTGCTCTTCCCCGGTTTCTGGAAGACCGTCTTCTGCCAACCGCAAGTCCGCGGTGCACGGAGCTGCGCAACTCGCTCTGGAAGCCGGGTTATCTCGAAGAATGCCGGAAATACTGCCCGAGCCTCGAACTCGCCGACCTCTTGCCCTACGAGGCGGGCATCCGTGCGCAGGCGGTGCGCAGGGACGGTGCGCTCATTCATGATTTCCTCTTCGCCGAGACCGAGCGCATGCTCCACGTCTGCAACGCCCCGTCACCGGCAGCCACTTCCGCAATCCCGATAGCTGCGATGATCGTCGACCGTGTGACTTAGAGACGTGTTGATAGGAACTCGGGCAGCGTCACGACCCCAAGCGCGCTTTCCTGTTCTACCCAGCCTACAGCATTTTGCAGCCAAATGGATTCATTTGCCGTCCGCATAAATGCTTCGAAACAAATAGTTTGAGCGAGTTCCGGTTCTGAAAGAACCGGAACTGCCCTAGGACCACAGTTCGTCCAGGATCATGGCCCGGGCGCTTGGCCCCGGCGCCTTCAGCGGCATCAGGCAAGTCATCAAGCGGAACCGCTCACTTCGGGAAGCCATAGTCGTCAACGATTTCCCAGACGCCGGTGTTGATCTTGGTGATGGCGTCGATCGACGCCTGGATGCGCTTGATCTCGGCATCGTCCAGCTTCTCGATCTTGCCGTAGCGCACCGCGTCCTTGCCGTCGGCGATACGCATCAACTGCGTGGTGGCTTCGGTCCCAGTTTCGTCAAAGGAATAGATGCAGTGACTATACTTGTTCCGCAGCTTGGCTTGCTTGTTCAGCTGTTCGGTCACCGCCAGCACGGCCTTGCGGCAGTCCGCAGGGGTCTTCTTCATCTTGGCCAGGCGCTCGACCAGCTCAATGCGAGCGCGGGTCGTGTTCAAGGTCAGGAAGATGATGATCGCGGTCTCCTTATCGACCTTGGCGAGCCCCGCAATCAGATAGATCAGCAAGCTCTCCGTGTTTGTCCAGGTATAGTTGAGCTGGCCCACGACCAGCAGCACGTCCTGTAGACGGGTCATCCGGAAGCCTCAGGAAAGCGGTAACGCCAGGTATGATGGCTGCGCTAGAACCCGCCCGAACGACGGCGACGCTTTGCGCTGTGCATGGAAGAGAGCCGCGGCCTGCGTGCGGTTGTGGGTGCCGAGTTTGGTGTTGACGTTGTGGAGATGAATCTTCACCGTGAACTCCGACAGTCCGAGAGAAGCCGCGATAGCCTTGTTCTGCAGCCCGTTGGCCACAAGGGCAAGCACCTGGAACTCACGCTCTGTAAGCTCACTCATCTGCTCGTCCTGACCGGCCACGCTGTAGTCGATGATGCACTCGGAATGCTGAGGCTCGGAATGGGTGCGCGAGCGATCACCTTCGAACAACGAGAGAGGATAATATTCACCGCCCACCAGGAGCAGACGAAGCGCGGCGAGCCAGACGTCGAGCTTCAGTTGCATCGGCAGCACACCGCGAACACGTTCCGCAAAGAGTGCCTTCGGAGAATAGGCGCTGTCCGCGTCGTTCTGCAGGAGCGCCACGGGACCGTTCAGATTGAAAAGTTTCGATCTCAGCTGTCGCAGTTGAGGAAACAGCGCCGCGTCCAGCAAAACGAGGCATACCGCTTCTCGCTGAATGTGTTGCGGCACGCTTTGCTGCCAGATGCGCTCGACGGCGCAAGCGGGAAACTCTCTCTCGACGGCGTAGATCATGCACTCCGAGACGACGTGCGGCGGAGCAACAATCAGGATGATGCGCTTCTTGGACTGATCTGACTCAGCATCCTTTGCCAAGCCGACATGCGATTGGGTGACAGCGAGCATGGAAGCCCCCCCCTTTTGTCGTACCCCTCAGCGAAAAGATCCCAAAGCCCCGCGGTTGTTGTCTGCTTTTTGAAGGGGGGCGAGCCAGCCAAGCCTCGATCGAAAGTACTATACACTGCCACCAGTTTTATTCAAATAGCACGGACGGACTACGCATTATCGTATTCCGGGAATTTCCTCAGTATCCAAGTTCACATACAAAATAAACTGTGTTTCCAGCACAATTACAGCAGCATAGAGACCAACAATACCCTTGGCACAAAGGAACTAGCCTGAATTTTCATCTATGATTTCGCCGCGGTCGCAAGCACACTGAACACGTACCCGAAGAATCGGGCCCACCTATACAACCGAGATTTTGCAGCGTCGACACCCATCGTGTCGCCCGGCTGGTCGCGGTTGCCTGCAACACAGGAGGTGCCGATCAAGCACGATGGAAATGCGACCCCCCGCCTGACGGCGTCCCGGTCGAAGCAGAAGCAGTGATCCATCAACGCAACTCCGCACACCGCCGCAAAGCCGCATCAGAGAAGAATTCGGTTCGGCCGTGTCGGATCAACCCAAGGATACGACAATGAGTGACAGAACCAACGGTATTGGCGCATTCGGAATGGATTCCGGCCGCAATTGGGACCCCGAAGCTGAAGCCGATGCAGATGCCGATGCCAAGGCCGACGCGAAGGCCGACGCTGACGCAGATGCCGACGCAGACGCAGACGCAGACGCAGACGCAGACGCGAAGTCCGATTCCGAGTCCGATGCGAAGAGTGAAGCCGATTCGGAAAGCAATTCGGATTCATACAGCGACGCCGACGCGAAGAGCGACTCCGACAGTGACTCCAAGAGCGAGTCAAACAGCGAATCCAAGAGCGACAACAAGAACGTAAACATCAACGAGAACAAGGTTGATGTCGACGTTGACGTCGATCTCGACATGAAGGGCCGTCTCGGCGACTACAAGGAAGACAACGATTTCGCTGACTTTGACGTCGGCGGAGATGTTTCCGACGTGATCGTCAACCACGACGGCAAGGTCACCTACGACCCGGGCGATGACGTGACGTTCAAGGACGTCCTGAACGACTCGCTCAATGGCGAGGGAAACGACACCGGCATGGCGATCAATCAGATCGCCACGATGACCGACAATGACGTCCTGCACAGTGCCAACCTCCAGAATACCGGCACGTTCCAACAGAATGGCGATGCCAACGCGGGCGATGCGTCCGCTGGCGACGGCATCGATGCTGGCGGCGGCGGCGGCGGCGGCGGCGGTGACGCCAAGGCCAATGGTGGCGACGGCGGCAACGGCGGCGACGCCAAGAACGACGACCTCGAAGCCGGCGACGGCAAGGGCGGGCTCGCGCTGAGCGCCGCACTTGGTGGCGATGCCAAGAACGAATCCGATTCTTGACGGTGGCGACGGCGACGGCGGCGATGCCAAGAACGAAGCCGATGGCGGCGATGGCGATGGCGGCAACGGCGGTCGCGGCGGCGACGGCTTCGGCCTTGGCCTGGGCGCTGGCCTCGGTCTCGGTGCAGCCAGCGCCGAAGCTGGCGATGCCAAGTCTGACGGCGGCGATTCAGAGGCCGACGGCGGCGACGCCAAGGCCGACAGCGGCGACAGCGGCAATGGCGGCGACGCCAAGTCCGAAGGTGGCGACGGTGGCGACGCTGAGTCCGACGGCGGTGACGGCGTCGATGGCTTCATCCCGATTATTGCGCTCGGCGAAGGCGGCGACGCCAAGTCCGAAGGTGGCAATGGCGGCGATGCTGACTCCGACGGTGGCAGGTCCGGTTCGACGGGCGACGCCGATTCCGACGGTGGCGACGCCAATTCCGACGGTGGTGACGCGAAGTCTGACGCTGGCGACGCCTATGGCGCAGGCATCGGTTTGGGTCTCGGCGTTGGTGTTGGCCTCGGAGCCGGCGGCGACGGCGGCGATGGCGGCATCCGGGACCGGCGGAAACGCCTCGACTGGTCCGGCAACCGGTGGATCCGGGACCGGCGGCGCGTCGGGATCGTGGGCCTATGGCGATGGCGGCAGCGCGCTGAGCGGCGCCTGGGCTGACGGTTACGGTGGCCACGCCATCGGCCTCGCTGCTGGCGGTGCTGGCGGTGCTGGTGGCAATGGCGGCACTGCCTCGACCGGCGCTGGCGGCGCTGGCGGTGAAGGCGGCATGTGGGGTTCGCAAAATGGCGATGACGGCTTCGTCACCGGCACGAGCGAAGCCTCCGCTGACGCGATCATCGATATCAGCGCATTCAACCAGCAGATCGTGATGGGAGCCAACCTGCAAGGCAACACCGTCGACACGACGGTTGTCGGCGGCGACTTCAACAACACGGTCACCGGTGAAGATGCGTAATTCCTACGCGTTCTGAGAACGAAGACTGCGCGAAGCAATTCGCGCAGTCTTCACGCGCCCGATAACGAGCATCCCGATGGCGGAGTCCGACCATGTACATGGACAAGGTTACGCAGATCATTTCCCACTTTATCGGTGAATTCGAGGCGGTAACCGAACAGGCACGCCTGAAGAAGGCTTACGAGGAGTTCGCGGCCAGCCGAAAGGCGGCCGAGCTGGAACAACCTCTTCCCGACGCCGACGTCGACGTCCAGGCTCCATACCCGCTGATCGACTACGAGCCCGACATCCCCTACATGCCAAAGGCCCCCGAGATCCCTCGCATCCATGCGCCGTCGGATTTTGTCTTCAATCCGCCAACATTGGATTTGGGTGCCACATCGTCGGCAAACATCCAGGTTGTCACGCAGAGCATGTCGAGCGGCTGGATCGCGAACCACAGTCAATCGCTGAGCGAGATACTTGAACCGCCGCCGCCAGGTAGCGTCGGCATTGTCGTCAAGCAGACCATACGCCTCGACGATGACGACTATGTCGGTGCGGGCGGCCATGGCCTGTTCTTCAACCCCGGTCCGGCGGACCAGTCGATGCTCGACGTCATGCAGGAAGCTGCGGCCAACCTTTCGCCGATCGACGATCTGACACTGGACGGCGACATAGGCGAATTCATCATGACCGCCGCCGAACTGCTGGACGGCATGACCGATGTCGCGGGCGACGATGTTACAATTATCAAGGCGGACCAGATTGACGGCATCTACGTCAACGGCAAACAGGTCGAGGAAGCGCCCGACCTTGCCGACTACGCCGATTTTCTCAAGGACGACGACGAAGAGACAGACGGTCCGCTTCCCGAACTGGAAGTCAACGCGCATTACAATTCTGAAGGCGAACTCGAAATAGACGTTTCTGTCGAGCTGCAAGCCGGCGGCAACACCTTGGTGAACTCCGCCGTGGTGACCAACAGCTGGGCGACTTCGACGGTTCTTGCCGTGGCTGGAGATTCGGTCGAACTCAATGCAATCGTCCAGATCAACGCAGTCAGCGACGTCGATTCGCTCGGTCAAACCCTCAACGGGTGGGTACGCGATGAGCAGGGCGCCGAGGGGCTGTTCAATATTGCGATGTTTAAACATATCGCGCCGGAAGCCGCGCAGGAGCCAACTAACGCAGTCGAGGATTTTCCCGAAAACTGGGTGGTCACCGAAATCGAGGGCGATCTGACAATTCTGAACTGGATCGAGCAGTACTCGTTTGTCAGCGACAACGACACTGCCGTGCTATCCTCATCGGGCGCCACCTCGAAGATTGGGACAGGCGGGAACACCGCCGTCAACGACGTGTCGCTGGAAGAGCTTGGGCGCCACTACGACCTGATTGTGGTGGGCGGCAGTCTCTACGACGCCAACCTGATCCAGCAGCTCAACGTGCTTCTGGACAACGACCTGATCGGAGCCGTCGACGGGTTTGAGACAAACGGCCAGGCATCGGTCACGGCGGGAAACAACCTCCTCTGGAACCAGGCTGCTATCGCCGAAATAGACGGCGGCTCCGGGCCGATGGTGATGCCTTCGGAGTATCTCGCGGCGGCGCAAGGGCTGGCAGCAGGCGACGATGCAGCACTGAAAGGGCTTCTTGGCGATTCCGCTTTTGCAGGGCTCGATTCGCTGCGCGTGCTCTACATCTCCGGCGACATGCTGAACCTCAACTACGTGAAGCAGACGAACATCCTCGGCGACAGCGACCAGGTGGCGCTGGCGATGAATAAGCTGTTTCCCCATCCTGAGGCCGAGTGGACGCTGACGACCGGCAACAACGAACTGATTAACTTTGCCGCGATTGTCGATGTCGATGCGACGGACAAGACCTATGTCGGCGGCGGCCAGTATTCCGATGAGGTGCTGATCCAGGCAAACCTTATCGAGGACGACAAGGGCCTCGCGGCTCAGGATCCCGACCAGCTCGTCAATGAGGCGGTCGCTTTCCTCGACGATGACATGATGGACGAAGCCGGCGACGGCGACCAGCTGATTCAGCCGATGCCAGCCGCTGATCATGCGTCGAGCGAAATTATGTTGGGCTAGCCGGGCGCTTGCCGCCGCCTCCGGGCGGCCTTCGGTACAATCGACGAACCTCAGGGGAAACCATGCTGCAGGAACGCGATCCATCCATCGACGATTTCAGAAACGAACTAGAAACGAAGACGGGCATAAACGACCTGGCCGCGCAGGCATCCAAACCCAGCCGCCCGGTGGACGAAGCAACCGCCGCAACGGTTAACCCGGCTGCAGATCACGGCGACAAGGCACAAGAGACTGAAGCGCGGCTGGATCCACCACCGGCAAGCCTTGAAATGAAGAAATCGTCGGCGCCAGCCGGCATGGTCACAATCGATGCCGACACCGGTCCGGTTGTGGCGAGAAGCGGCCCACCGAACACTCCGACCCCGCCTGCGGATCGCGGCGGTGGTGGGGGCGGTGGCGGCGGCAATGGCCCGGTATTTCACAAGCGGCTGGGTCCAATCGATTTCGGTGCATCGCTGAAGACCGGACTGGCTGTCGTCAGGAAGAATTTGGCGATCGTGATGCTTTTCACCATCGCGACCAACGTCCTCGTACTGGCAATACCCGTCTATCTCTTCCAGATATCCGACCGGGTTCTCACCAGCCGCTCGACCGACACGCTCATCATGCTGACGGTGGTGATCGTTGGGGCTGTCGTGCTTCAATCGATGTTCGACGCAATCCGGCGCTTCATCCTGATGCGCACGGCGGTGGAGGTTGCCGCCCAGCTCGGCGCGCCAATCCTGAGCGCGGCCGCCAGGGCATCGCTGCACAGCAACGGACGCGAATACCAAACGCTCGGCGATCTGCAGCAGCTGCGCTCGTTTCTGGTTTCCGGCACGCTACTCGCCTTTCTCGATGCACCCTTGGCGCCGCTGTTCCTGGTGGTCGTCCTGCTGATCCACTTCCACCTCGGCGCCATCGTCCTCTGCTCCGCATTTCTGCTGCTGATCATCACGGTGATGAACCAGCGCGCGACCGAAAAATCGTTCGGTGAAGCGAATACACATCTGAGCAAGGCAAACCTCCACCTCGATTCGATGTCACGCAACTCGCAGATCATCAACGCGCTGGCGATGATCCCCGAGGCGGTTCGAATCTGGGGCAAGGACACCGCAAACTCACTCAGGGCGCAGGTCATCGCCCAAGACCGAAACATCGCCTTCGCTTCATTATCGAAAATGGTTCGCATGCTGACGCAGGTCACCATGCTCGGCTGGGGCGCTCACCTGGCGATCGCGGGCGAGCTGACCGGCGGTATGGTCATCGGCGCCTCGATTATCGCCGGCCGGGCTCTTGGTCCGATCGAAGGCGCGATCGAGGGATGGAACCAGTTTGTCCAGTCGCGTGCGGCCTACGGCCGGATCGCGACGCTTCTGCAAGCCTCGCCGCTCAATTTCGAGAGGCTTAACCTGCCGAGGCCGGAAGGCAGGCTCGATGTCGAGCGGCTGCTGTTTGTGCCGCAGGGCACGAAACGCGTTGTGCTCAATGGCATTGGCTTTGCGCTGGAGCCGGGAGATTCACTCGCCATCATCGGTAATTCGGGCGCAGGCAAGACAACGCTGGGCAAGATGCTCGTCGGCTCGATCCTGCCGACGTCTGGCAATGTCCGCCTCGATCTCATGGACCTGCGCAACTGGGACCAGCGGCAATTCGGCGAGAACATCGGCTATCTGCCGCAGGATGTTCAACTGTTTCCCGCATCCATCAAGGCCAACATTGCTCGCATGCGCGACGATGCGACCGACGCTCAGATCTACGAGGCGGCGAGCCTGGCTGACGTGCATGAAATGATCGCAACGCTGCCACACGGCTACGAGACATTTGTCGCCGCGGACGGTGCGCCGCTCTCCGGGGGACAGAAGCAGCGCATCGCGCTTGCCCGCGCCTTCTTCGGCAATCCGCGCATGGTGGTGCTCGACGAGCCCAACTCCAACCTGGACGCGGCCGGCGATGTGGCGCTTGAACGCGCGCTTACGCACGCCAAGAAAAACAAGATCACGGTCGTCACGATCACCCAGCGGCCGGCGTTGCTGAAGCATGTCGACAAGATCCTGTTGCTGGTGAACGGCACGGTCGCGCTGTTCGGGGCACGCGAAGATGTTCTGAAGGCGCTCGCGCAGCGCGGCCTTTCCATCGAAGGCGGCGCATTCGGTCATCAGATTACGTAAGCGAGGGAAGCAAATGTCCGACATAGCAGCCGTCCATGACATCGAATGGTATTCGCAAGTGCCGCGATCGATCTGGCGGCCGACCGCGATCGGTATCGCGCTGATTGCCGTGACGTTCGGCGGATTTGGTGTTTGGGCGGCAACCGCGCCCTTGGCCGCCGCGGTGATCGCCCAGGGCAGCTTTGTCGCAACCGGTCAGAACAAGATCATCCAGCATCTGGAAGGTGGCGTCATCAAGGACCTGCTGGTCAACGAGGGCGATCGCGTCACCGCCGGGCAGCCGCTGGTCATGATGGATGAAACCGCGGCGCTTGCCAGGGAGCGGCAACTGTTCCTGCGTCAGATGCGGCTGGAAGCGATCGTCGCGCGGCTGACGGCGCAGCAGACCGGCGCGTCCGCCGTGATCTATCCCAGGGCCGTCAACGAGCATCGCGACGATCCGGACCTTGCCCCGATCATCGAAAACCAGGAACTCAATTTCCATGCGACGCTGGCGAAGATGCGGAGCGAAATTGGCCTGCTCGAGCAGAACGTTCAAGCGATGAAACATCGCCGCGAAGGTTTTCAGCAGCAGCTCGAGTCCGTGGAACGGCAGCGCGCGTTCCTGGAAGAAGAACTGAGCGGCAAGCAGGTATTGTTCAAGCAGGGCCTGATGCGCAAGCCGGAGCTGAATGCGCTCCAGCGAGCCATTGCGGACGCGCAAGGGCAGGCCGGGCGCCTGATCTCGGAAGTCCAGGAATCGACATCGCAGGTCGCACGATTTGAGCAGCAGATCGGACAGACGAAGGATGCCTACCGGCAGGCGGCGCTTGACGAGCTGCAGGGCATCGAGGCGGAACTCGATACCGTTCGTCAGCAATCCGAGGAAGCCAAGAATGTGCTGCAACGGGTGACGATCCACGCGCCGGTCAGCGGCACGATCGTGCGCATGTATTACCACACCGATGGCGGTGTCATCGAAAGCGGCAAGAGCATCATGGAGATTCTCCCCGCCGATGTGCCGCTGATGATCGAGGCGCAGATTTCGCGAACCGATATCGACGATGTTGACGTGGGTCAGAAGGCAACTGTGAGGCTGGTCGGCCTGAACCAGCGGATCACACCGGTTCTTGACGGCGAAGTGTTTTACGTATCGGCGGACTCTCTGCCAGACGCGTCGCCGACTGAACCAAGAGAAATCTACCTTGCACGCATCAGCCTCCCGCTGTCGGAAATACGGCGCGTTCCGGGATTCGTCCCGACGCCTGGAATGCCCGCCGAAGTCATGGTGCAGACGGAGGAACGGACGTTCCTTTCCTATCTGGTCAAGCCGATCACCGACACGATGGCTCGCGCGTTCAGCGAGCGCTGACCTTGGGCGGGGATTTCAAATCGAGGGGACTGACATGCATGTCGATGTGATTACCGATCTGGGAGACCTCGCCAAGCTGCGTGAGAACTGGGATGCCATTTATGCGCGCGATCCCGAAGCGCATTACTTTCTGTCTTACGGGTTCCTGTCGAGCTACTGCCAGCGTTTCAGCGGCGCCTGCCTTATTCTCGCGGCCCGCGTCGGCGATGCCGGGTCGCCTTATGTCGCTTTCTTTCCGCTCCGCCTGCGGCTTCGGATGAACAAGCACGACGCTGTCTTTCACAATGAGCTTAACATGGCGGGTAACTATGCGGCCGATTACACCGGAATGATCGCCGAGCCCGAGCATGGCGATCATGCGCTGATTGCTTTCTGCCGCAAGCTCAAGGCATTGAACTGGCGCAGGTTGCATCTTGAGAACCTGCGAATGTCCGACGCGCGCATCAAGCTTATCGTCAAACATCTTTCCGACGACAGGATCGAGTTGCGGTCGTTGCGGCGCGTCAACGAGAGCGACAATATCGACAATGCCATTTGTCCGATCGTGACGCTCCCGACATCGTTCGACGCCTATCTGGACAACCAGGTGGGAACGAATACGCGCCAGAAGATCCGCCGCTTCCTGCGCAAGGTCGACCGCGCAGACCGGTTCCGAATCCGGCACACGGACGCCACTACGATAGCGGCTGACACCGACCGCCTTTTGGAACTGTGGCGAACAAGATGGCAGCCACGCAAGGGTGATCGGACGCTGGGCCTGGTCAAGAGCTTCCGCACCTTGATCATGGACGCGTTCAAGGACGGCTCACTCTATTTCCCGTCGCTGTGGCTTGGCGAGCGGATGTTGGGCGGCCTCATCATCCTGACGGACCCGGTCAAGAAGGCCATGCTGTTTCTCATGACCGGCCGCGATGAGACCTTCAGCGAAATTCCCGCGGGTCTTGTGCTGCACGGCCACGCCATCCGGCACGCGATCGGTCAGGGTATCGAGACCTATGATTTCCTGCGCGGCAACGAACCGTACAAATATGCCTTCGGCGCCCGCGAAGTTCGGCTGACCAGTCTGTTGGCGCAGACACGCGACGGCGCCAATCTCGGCGGAGTGCTCGATCGGCGCTCGCTCAACGGGGTGCTGGAGGAAGCTGGCAGGCTGCATGCGGCCGGCGATCTGACACTGGCGGAAAAGGTCTACCGGCAGGTTCTGCACACGGATTCCCTGTATCCGCGCGCCCTCTACGGCTTGGGCCAGCTACTGGCTACCCACGGCGACCATCACGCGGCAGCCAATTGCTACGCCACACTGATCGGCGTGGCCGCAAACTCGAGGAAGGCGTGGCTGCGCTACGCGATTGAATTGCAGACGCTCGAACGGCACGCGGAGGCGGTGGCTGCGTTCCGGCGCCTGCTCGAGTTGCAACCCGACCTGGAGGGCGCCGAATACGGTCTTGGCCGCAGCCTTTCGGCGTTGCGCCGGGACGAAGAGGCGGCGCGCGTGCTCCGAGCCGTCGCGAGCGTTGCTTCATCAAAGAACAATGTGCTTGTCAGGGCCAAGGCCGAGAAGCAGTTGCGAAAGCTGGGCGCGGCGACGTCCATACCACTCTCGCATCCGCTGCCACTCCGACTGGCCCGGCTTGAGGGTCAGATCAGATTGCCGAAAGCCCTGACCGCGGTCGGGCGTTTCGTCACGCTGAATTGACGACTGTCCGGACGACGAGGCCTGGCAAGCACTCTGCTGCCGATCAGTTCGGGTTCAGCTTGACTGCCACCCGCGCTGCTTCGCGAATGCGCCGGCGTTCGCGGAACTGGCCCCATTGCTGGTCGACCAGCACGCCGACGAGGATGACCGTGCCCATCACCGCGAAGTTGAGCGATGAGGGAATGCCAAGCAGATTGACCAGGTTCTGCAGGATCTGCAGCAGGATCGTTCCGAGGATGACGCCGACGATCGAGCCCTCGCCGCCGCGCAGCGAAAAGCCGCCGAGCACCGCCGCTGCGATTGCGTAAAGCTCATAGAAATTGGCGTGGCCGGAAGGCTGCACCGATCGCGTGTACATGGCAAAGAAGATCGCGGCGATCGCCGTCAGGGCGGCGCAGATCACATAGGCGGCGATGACCACAAGATCGGTGCGGATGCCCGAGAATCTCGCCGCCTCCTCGTTCTTGCCGACCGCATAGAGGTAGCGGCCGAAGACCGATCGGTGCAGCACGACCCAGGCGATGACCGCGACCACCAAAAGCACGAAGACCGAAGTCGGAATGCCGAACGGGCGGGCGACGAAGAAATCGAGGCCCGGATAGGTGCTGCCGAAGGGGAAGCCCGCGGTGGCGTCCGCGGTATAGCCGCGCGCCACGCCGCGATAGATCAGCAGGCCGCACAGCGTCACCACGAAGGGCTGCATGCGCAGCTTGGTGATCAGCAGGCCGTGGGCGAGCCCCATGCATGATGCCGAGCAGCATGACGATGGCCGCGGCGATCGGCCAGGGGACGCCCAGGCGTCCGACCATATCGACGAACAGCACGCCGAGCAGCGCGATCATCGAGCCGACGGAGAGCTCGATGCCGCCGGTGATGATGACAAAACCCTGGGCGATGGAGAACAGGCCGAACAGGCCGATCGAGATTGGCGGTATTGGCGAGGTTGTTGGCCGACAGGAACAGCGGATTGCGCAGATAGACGAAAAGGCCGACCACGAGGATGAGCACCAGAAGCCCGAGGTCTTTCTTGTTCACGCGCTCACTCCCGTTTTGTTGGCCTCGCCTGCCCACGGCCAGCATCAGCACATTTTCCTCGCTGAACTGGTCGCGCGTCAGCATGCCGGAGATGCGGCCCTCATGCATGACGGCGATGCGGTCGGAGACGCCGATCACCTCCTCCATGTCGGACGAGATCATCAGCACCGCGACGCCGGCGTCGGCTAGGCCGCGCATCAGCCGGTAGATCTCGAACTTGGCGCCGACGTCGATGCCGCGGGTCGGCTCGTCGAAGATGATGACCTGCGGGTTCATGGCCAGCCATTTGGCGAGCACCACCTTCTGCTGGTTGCCGCCCGACAGCGCGCCGGTGCGCACCTTGACGCTCGGCGCCCGGATGTCGAGATCGGCTTTGCTGCGCTCGCCGCGCTTCGATTCGGCCGCCGCCGAGACGATGCCGCCGCGCGAATAGGCCCGCAGATTGGGCAGCGTGATGTTCTGGGCGATCGACAGGTCGAGCAGGATGCCAGCGCCCTTGCGATCCTCGGGCACGAGGAAAATGCCGCGCGACGCTGCATCGCCCGACGTCCTGATGGCGAATTGCCTTCCGTCGAAGGCGACCGTGCCGCCGAAGATCGGGATCGATGCCGAAGATGGCGCGGGCAAGTTCGCTGCGGCCCGAGCCGACAAGACCGGCAAGCCCGAGAATTTCGCCGCGATGCAGATCGAGCTGACCGGCTGCTGCGGATAGGCTGCGGTTCGGATGTCGCGCGCCGAAAGCGCAACGTCGCCGCGCGGCGCCGATGGCGGCGTGTAGACGACCTTGAGTTCGCGCCCGATCATCATGCGAACCAGCTTCTGGTATGGTGATCTCGGCGCGGTCGAGCTCGCCGACGAACTTGCCGTCGCGCAGCACGACCACCCGGTCGCAGGCGCGCTCGATCTCGTGCAGGCGGTGCGAGATGAAGATGACCGCGATGCCGTCGGCCTTGAGCCCGCGATCACCTCCAGCAGCTTTTCGGTCTCGTGCAGCGGCAGGCTGGAGGTCGGCTCGTCGAGAATGACGAGCCGCGCGTCGCAGCTCAGCGCCTTGGCGATCTCGACGATCTGCTGCTGCGCGAGCGACAGCTTGCGTACGGGTGTCTTGCGGGCCGAAATTGGCGCCGAGCCGGCGCAGGAGTGGCGCCACGGCGGCACGCTGCCGCTCGGTGTCGACGAGGTTGAAAAGGCCGTATTTGCGCGGCTCGCGGCCGATGAAGACATTGGCGGCGACGTCGAGATTGTCGAAGAGGTTGAGTTCCTGGTGCACGAAGGCGATGCCGGCGCGGATCGAGCTCGGTCGACGGTGAAGGACTGGCTGGGCACGCCGTCGACCTCGATTGTGCCGCTGTCGGGCGCGATCACGCCGCCGAGAATCTTCATCAGCGTCGACTTGCCGGCGCCGTTCTCGCCGACGAGGCCGATCACCTCGCCGGGACGCACCTCCAGGTCGAAGCCGGCGAGCGCGACGACACCCGGATAGGCCTTGCGCACGCCGGTCAGGCGCAGGAATGGCTGTGCCTCGGTAATTGACTGGGATTTTGACTGGGGAGCACTCATGCGATGCGGGCTCAGGTCCTGGTCAGGTCCGCGAGCGCACGAGTACGGCTGAAGCGCGGCAAGACAGGTATGCCGCGCCGTCGGAGCTCGCCTGGAGGCTCTAGCCGCCGATCTTGGCCTTGAGGTCGGCCGAGAACGCGTCGACATTCTCCTTGTTGATGACGGCGGTCGGCACGATGATCAGACCGTCGGCCGGCACCATGGACTTGTCGCCACCGAGGTAGGCTGCCATCAGCTTCATGCCCTGGTAGCCCCACTCGAACGGCTGCTGCACGACGGTCGATGCGAAGTTGCCTTCCTTGACCGCGCCGAGCGTCACCGGATCTTCGTCGAAGGCGACGACGGTGATCTGGCCGAGCTTGCCGGCTGCCTGCAGCGCCTCGTAAATCTTGGGCGGGTTGTAGGAATAGAACCCGACCATGCAGTTGATCTCCGGGTTGGCCACCAGCACGTCGTCGACATTGGTGCGGGCGTTGGTGAAGTCCACGTCGTCGCCGCGCACGTCGACGAGTTCGATGCCCTTGCCCTCGATCGCCTGCTTGAAGCCGGTAATGCGCTCGACGGCGTTGTCGGCGCCGAGGAAGCCGACGAAGCCCATGCACTTGCCTTCCTTGCCGGCCATCGCCTTGACCATCTCCTCGCCGGCCTGGACGCCGGCAGCGTGTTGGACGAGCCGAGATAGGCGATGCGCTTGGACTGCGGCGCGTCGGAGTCGGTGGTGAAAAGCGGCACCTGCGCCGCCACCTTGTTGAATGCGTCGATCGAGTTCTTTGGATCGGCCGACGAGATCATGATCGCGTCGGTGCCGGCGGCCACCAGATCGTCCATCAGCGCGTTCTGCAGCGCCGCGGTGCCCTGCGCCGGATAACGGAACTGCAAGTTCGTAGCCATCGCCCAATTCGGCCTGTGCCTTCTTGACGCCAGCCTCGGCGAGCTTCCAGAAATCCGACGAAGCGTTGACGACGAAGGCAAGCTGTTTCTTTTCCTGCGCGAGGGTGGAACCGCCAAGCAGAAGAACAGAGGCTGCGGCCGCTGCGAACAGTATTTTGTAGTTCATGTACGTCTCCTCCTTTTTATATCCGACTGTTGTTTATGACTTGTGCCCGTCGCTTTGCGGCAATGCCTACGCCGTCACCGCGCAAAGTGCTTCTTGCCAAGGCCCATCCTGGCGCCCGTTGAAATCGTCCCCGGCCGCTGGCGAACCCATCCGAGCAAGCGCGGCCAAGCCCATGGATCCTCCCTGTCGCGAGCCGGCCTTCCTTGGAAGGAGCTTTTCCAACCGTGCAACTTGCGCGTGATCAGCTTAATTGGGAGCGCCAGTCTTATCTTGGGAAAAGCTTTTCTTCTTCGCGATCTAGGCATAAATCCCGATAAATTGCAATTTACTACGACTTATTCATTATCCCCTTTGCAGCGTGGCCCCAATGCGGTGCTTTCAGATCTGTCTCAGGGATTTCGCCAAGCCAGAACATCGACGAGATCGCCCATAGCGCGGGTCGAACCCTCGTGTTGCGGCCTATAAGTTGATTGTTATAATCATAATTAACTGATCAATACTTTGGCAAAGGACTACTGGTGCCGACAGTCACGATATTCCGGGCATGGGAATGAGCTTCAGCCCGAAAATGCGCAGTGTCACGCAGGGCTTCTCGGTGGTCGGCGGCCTGAAATGGCGGCTGTGGAAGGGGGTCGTTGCCGATGTCTGGGATGTTGATTGTGCGCACGATGCTGGTGGAGACTATGTATCACCCGATCCACGCCCGTTCGTTGCGCTGGAACTTGGCGCCAAAGGTTCGTTCATCTTTGATCAACCGGACAGACGCAAGGTGGAGCGGCACGACATGCCGGGTGCCAGCTTCGCCAGCTGCGCTCGGCCGGGCGACTATGTCGGGATGACGGGGCCTGGGGGCGGCTCTATCGGCGACGCCGACTGGTATCTGCTGGCCGGGGACGAAACGGCGTTGCCCGCTATCGCCCGCATTCTTGAGGAACTGCCGGCAGGAAAGCAGGCGACGGTGCGCATCGAGGTCGTCGACGCGCGCGACGAGCAGCCACTGCTTTCCAGCGCAACGCTCGACGTCGAATGGCTGCATCGTGGCGCGGCGGAGCCCGGAACCTCACGGTTGCTGGAAAACGCCGTGCGCGCCATCGACTGGCCGGACAAGCGGGTTCGCGTCTTCGCCTGGGCAGCTTGCGAGTACCGGAGTTTTCGTGCGATCCGAACCTATCTCAGGCGCGAGCGCGATCTGTCTCGTGACGAACATCTCGTTGTCGCCTATTGGCGCCGCGGTTCCAGCGGCGACGACGCCCGAAAAGAGACTGGGGATTGAGCCACGCCAAGCCTGCGAATGAACGGTATCAATAATTTGCTTGGTTGGGGAGCCAATCCGGCGCTTGACGGCAATGTGAGCCGACGACTCCGCGAATTGCACGCTGGTTAGGCGAAATCCGCCAACGGCAACTTGGCAGCTTGGTGGATTGTGCAGTGCGCGTCCTCGGTGGCCGGATAAAGTTAGCGGCCCTCAGGGCCGTATCCGCGCAGAAAGAGATCGACCGCGATCCCGATATGGCTTTTCAATGCGGCCCGGCTGAGACGGGTCCCGATAACGGCCCGATTGCGAGGCGTCGCAATGACCAGATCCAGGAAGGCCTGCGCGACTTGCTCTGGCTTTCCGTCAAATGTCAGCTTCTCTACCCGCTGCCAGCGTTTCATCAGCAAGCCGAGCATGGCAACGACCCGGCCGGAGCCCTCGCCATATAACTCGGCGAGATTGGGAAAGCGCGGGCTCTCGGCAACCACGAGACGATAGAGGCCAAGCGCCTCCTGCTCCGTAGCCAGTAGGGCAAGCCGTTCACCGATGAGGGTCAGGGTGGCCCGCGGATCGTCATCTCCCGACGTGGTTTCGAGTTCGCTGAGGACAGAGGGCATGGAACGGTCCATCAATCGCCGGACCGCAGCCATGATGATCTCGTTCTTGTTGCGATAACGGCCGTAAACGGTCTTGGTTGAGGCGCCCGCGGCCCGCACGATGCGATCCATCGTCGTCTGTGCATAGCCCTGATCCAGAAAGACGGCAATCGCCGCGTCAAGCAGGCGGTCAGGCAGTCTCGCCGCCTCGTCCGCCGGCAACCGCCCCGACCCACCGCGCCGCGGCTTGACGGAAGTCTTTTGATCCATGCGAGCCTCCTGAACGTTTCGTTCACGAATTCATCCCTAGCTCGACAAAACCAGCTTGACAAGAAAAGAAAAATGTTTCTTTCTAAATAAAGGAAAGGAATTAGTTTCTTTCTATATACTTCGACGAAGCGTCAACTCGACCGGATCGTGGGAGACGGTCGTCCATCGCTACGCGAAATTATCCGAAACCATGAGCATCTAGTTGTCCAACAGGAGTGACAGGCATGACGATTGACGGACGCCGCAAGCTGTTGCGGATAAACGCACTCTTCCTATTGGCTGCCTCAACAGCCGGCTTCGCCATGGATATAGCCGGCAGCTTCTTTGCTCGCGGCGTCGAGGTGGCGATCCTCAACGACGCTCCGGGCGCCGGCATCGGACTTATCGAAGCGCACGGCCTTGCTTTCATCATCGGGCTCCACCTGTGGTGGGCCGAACCCAGGAAGGCATGGCACCTGACGGGTTTTGGCGTTCATCTGCTGCTTGGCAGCGCCAACCTCGCTTTCTGGCCGTTCTTCATCATCTCGAACACGTTGCCGATGGGGATCGTGACGACGGGCCTCCACTGGACGTTTGTCGCGCTCCATCTGAGCGCGCTCGTGGGCAACTTAGGAGAGAGAAACCCTGGACACGCAAGCCTGGATGCGACGAACTAGAACTGCGACGAGACTGCCAGAACCGCCCCTTCGCCGTGAGCCTGACGGACGATAACGCAACGCGCTCGCCGCATGTCATTTTTAAAAGACGAACAGGTGCGAGACTGCTAATGCGCATCGCGTAAGCCCAACTCGGCTCGGCCCGGTCATGCCCCGTTCGGGTCGAGCTATTTTTGCGCTGAAGCAGGAAAATCCCGCTGCCGGCCTATCAAGTTCGTACGCTGCGCAGGGGTTTACAATAAAAACTCGAGCGTGACACCCGGGCGCTCTCGCCTCCAGTAACGATGGGGTCGAACGTCATGGCGCCGATAGTAGTAGGAATCGTCATAATATCGTCGCTCCTGCCACCCGTGCCTTCTCCAGTGACGCTCGTTTCGCCACTGGCGGCGCTCTGCCCGCCAATGACGGTGCCCGCGATGCCACTTCCGATGCTTGACCATGTCGACATTGCCGCTTGCTTCAACGGACTTCGGAACGAAGACCGGGGCTGCATTCAGCGGCAGCGAAGGCGCTACCACGAATGATGACGCCAGCGCGGTGGCCATGAGGCGGTATAGAAGCCGGTTCATCTTCTAACTCCTGATCAGACGGTTTCGTCCCTATCTGCCAATGGACGGAGAGCCATTGGGTTCCAACAATCCGGCCTCACAGTTTGTTGCTGGAGATGGTGAAAACGCGATCAACTGATCAGAATGTGGTCATGGTTTGTTCTGGAACAACGCTCGTTCATGGCCCCCTGCTCGTGCCGTCTGCAGCCCTACGTATCGTGGATCGTCCCATCGGCAATTCGATCCGTTCGTCATATTTCGCGCACAGCGCTGAGGGATACTGACGTAGTCGACTTTCGCGCAGCCGAGCCACGCACGCTGCCCAGGCTAGCGTCGTCATCAAGCCAATCGAGGAACGGCTCGGTCGCTTGGATGCTGACAGAAACAAGGCTTACATGTAATCGTGTCATCTTAATTTCGGTTGCCGACTGGAAACGTGAAGATGCCGCACAGACGAAGGTCCATGCTCGATTTCGTCCAGCAGGGTTTGGGGATTCCCGTGCTGACCGGAGTAAGCCAGTCGAACGGAGAAAATGACGAGCTTGCAGTCATACCGCCCGACGTTGCTGCGGAACTCCAGCGCAGGATTGATGAGGCGTTGACTGGCAACGCTTTCACCTCTGACGAAGCGAGCAAGCGTATATCCAGCCTGGACGGCTTCCAGATTCCTGTGCAGCCTCATGTTGTTGCGCAAGCACCGCAGGTTCTGTTTGCTGAAAGCGCGGTGCGCGATCTTGCGCGGACGGCGCTCGATGCCCCACAGCGTGTGGATGGGCGAAAAGTTATAGAAGCTCTCTTCGAGACAGCTCAAGGTCTGAGCTATTCAAGCCGAACCAAGCCGTTTGGAGTTGGGTGGCATTGCAGAAATGCCGATGGGTTCTCCATTTTTTATCTGAAAAACAACACGGACGAGCCGGTCGTCTATGCAATCCTGGATGAGCGAAAAGGTTGGCAGGTGTTGATCCTGGAACAAGGACCGGCAGCTCCTTCGGAAAGCAGGGTTTGACGAACCTCGGGATCCCCCCAGTATTCACCGGCAGGACGCGTTTTCAGCCGGAATCGGCCAGTTCTTCGGCTATAACGCCGTTGAGTATTTCGTCGAACTTCCCCAGCGCCCGGGCCACGGTGGCGCCATCCATTACCCGGTGATCATAGTGGATGCGCACGGTCACGAAACCGTCCTCGATCGGACCGTAGTTGAGCAGAGTGGTAAGCGGTGTCAGCGGATTGAGCAATTCCGCCCCCAGCCCGGAATAGACGGAAAGTTGGAAGGTGCCGAAATAGTTGGCCTTTTGGCGCGCGATGTTCAGCCCCAGCCACATGAGCAAACGCCTGACAATAGTCGGCGCACGGGAAAATTTGAGGGCCCTCCTGAAATCTCTAACCTCATGGACCGGAAGCGTTCTTGCTCGATGGAGGAATTCCTCGAGCTCACGAATTGCATCGCGTTCCGGGCATTTGATGCGGGTTAGAAGCACTGCCTTTTCGCCATCAAGGTCCCGTTCATGAGCAACCGATGCAACGCTCACGGGATACTCGTACAGATGTGGCCACGGCAATTTGACGTAGGTGCGCCGAAGTTCCGGCGTCTCCCTTGCCAGCAACGCATATGCCTTGAGGAAGATCGCGGTCCAGGAGCGTTTTTTCCCGTTTGCCGTCCTCGCTCTGACGAGACTGCTCACGTCGATCCGGCGCTGGACAGTGACGCGCGGCACGCCCAGTGAAAAGTGCATCAGGTCTCCAACCAAACGCCGAGACGCCGAAAGCTTGATGGCTCGACCGCGCATCCTCGCAACCCTAATACAGATAAGGAATAATTCGCTTGGTAGTTTCCATGTAAGCCCGATATTGCGGGCCGAAATTATCAAGCATCATACGCTCTTCCTTGTCGACGCGTCCAAAAAAGAGGATTGTAAACCCGATCAGGCCCGCCAGTCCCGCGACCCAATTGGAAAGCAGGAAAAGCTGCCCAAGCGCCATCAACAGAAACGAGGTGTACATGGGATGGCGAACGAGCGCGTATGGACCGGAGCGGATCAGTTCGTGTCGCTCGCGGATTTCCAGGCTGATAGACCAGTTGCGTCCAAGCTCCTTGTGGGCGCGGCGAAAGACCCAGAGCGCAGCCACGTAGAGTATCGTTCCAGTACCGACCGACCAGATATTGCTGGGATAATCGGCGGCGCGGGGAACATTCGTTATGATGCAGAAGGCTGGGATGATGGCCATCCCAAGGACTGCGGCAGCCAGACCGATACTGTCGGATGGCGACCGTTGCGTACCGACAACCCGCACGCGCTTTGCGCGCCGCTCAAAAGGGTATCGGATAACGTACCAGGCGATGATCCCCAGGACCCAGACGAACTCGCCAACCGAATCGAAACTTATATTCACGTCCAACCGCCACGCTGCCTGAGACTTGAACGGTCTGCAGTATTTTTTGTCCGGTGAAAAGCCTGTTCGGCTCCATTCAGGAATGCGTATTCATCTGTCGCAATTCGGTCACGAACTGCTGCGGCCTCAGTTGGATCGGCGGCGTTTTGTACCCCATGGAGCGCGCGATGTCCGCCACGAAAGCGTTACAATTATAGAGTGCCGCATGCCAGACGGGTGAACTGGCCTGCAGCTTGCGTATGCTGGCAACCACATCGTTGTATTCGGATTGGCTCAGCATCACCCTCCAGCTCGCCGACCTGTAGCCCTCTTCCAGGTCACCGTCACTCCAGCCCGTTTCAGCGGCCACGGGAATGAAATGCCCCAATACGTAGGGGACTTCACTATTGGAGGAAGGATGAAGGCCGGCCACCTCGGGATTGATCATCTTCCCGTTCTGGGCGCGGCCAAAGACTACATAGGTATGACCGTAACTAAGCGCATATCGCGAGCGGAATTCAATGAAGTAACCGCTTGCGTTGGCATGTGATGCGCTTTTGGGAGCATATGCGTATGCAACCGCTTTTCCTGTGTCAGATGCATCCGAAACGAAACGCGGTTGCGGGGCCTTATCCTCTGTCTGACAAGCCGAGACGAAAAACGCCAAGGCCAGGCAAAACAGCCGGCTTTGAACTGACATCGTTCCGCCTTCCCCTTTTACAACCCGACAGAATTCCGACCGGAAGCCGGCGGTAGCCCGCCACCAATCAGCTATGTCGCGGTTTCAGGAAGGGCCGGCCGGCCCTTCCAGCTCAGGAAACCAGCGTTATCATCACTTGTAGACGGGGGCGGCCGCTGGTTCTTCGACCGGGGGCGGGGCTTTACCCTTGCCTTTACCAATCGTGCCGCAGCCACTTAGGCTGCTGACCGCTAGAGCCGCTACCAATGCGATTATCAATTTGCTCATAAGGCAATCCTTTCCCCGGATGTGGAACAGATTATCTAAGCACTGCCACCACAGAAGATTCGTGGTTCGACTAATTTAGGGTAAGCAGGGATAACGTCTAGTGCACAAAAGACACAGTTTGTGTCAGCTTCTTCCAGGGTCGGAAAATCGATCGAGTATGGTTAACCGGAATACTGAAGCAGCTTCCTGTTTCCAGCACCGTTGCCTTCATCTTCTGATTGAAGATTGCGTCCCTGAACGCGGTTTCTGAAGCGCCGCGAGGACTAGATGACCAACACCTGCGTACCTTCCGGGGTGCGATCGTAGAGATCGACAATATCCTCGTTCGTCAACCGAACACATCCACTGGAGACGGCAGTTCCGATTGTCCAGGGCTCGTTTGTGCCATGCAGGCGGAACATCGTGTCGCGACCGCCCTGGTAAAGATAGAGAGCGCGCGCGCCAAGAGGGTTGTTTTTGCCACCCGGCACGCCGCCGGCATATTGAAGCAGCCGTGGTTTGCGCCGCATCATGTTGGCGGTCGGCGTCCAGGATGGCCATTCGGCTTTGCGTCCGATTTTGGCCCTGCCTTTCAATGAGAGGCCCTCTTCGCCCACCCCGACGCCATAACGAGTGGCCCACCCGCCTTCTTCCACAGCGTAAAGAAACCGCTCGTGTGTATTCACAACGATCGAGCCGGGAGGCTCGCTGCCCGTGTAGGGCACATGCTTGCGTCGAAAAGCGGGGTTTAGGCCCTTGGGGGCGCCGAAGGAGGCGGTAAGGGGCTCGACCGCTTGTTGCACCGATGTGCATCCGGCCGCTAGGACCGTCAGGCTACCAAGTACAAGAAAGCGGCGCGTGATATCACAGATCATGTCAGTCCGATCAAAAAAATGCAGAATGGTCCTGCATATCACTTCAAGCGCTTCCGGGCCAAGTTAGGGATGCCGCCGAGAGTGGGCAGGCCAAAAAGAACAGCATTTACTGTTGCATAGTTGCCACGTCCCGACGGAACCTCCAATTCAACGGCAGTCTGGTGACTCGACTATTCGTAAATTGCCTGAAACTCAGCGTCAGCGCAGCTCGTCAGCTCGTGATCCCCTCATTAGCGCGATTCGGCGCCGCCACCTCCGCGGCAGCGCCGAAATGGAGAGTATGGATGCTGGCGACTGGGTTTCTACGCCGCCTTGCGGTCACGGCCAAAGGGATCGCCGAGCACCGATTCCGTATGCAGGGCTGCCAGCCATTCGCCGTCCTGGCGGATCCAGGTGGTGGCGTCGGCGGCTTTCAACGTCACCGGCTCACCCTCGACCTCCATTTCCTCTGTCACCGTATAGGCGATAACCGCCACGTCGTCGGAAGGGAACATCACCTTCAGATCGTCGAGTTGGAAGGATTTCAACTGCCAGAGGCTATCACCCTGCTTGGCCATGCCACGATAGTCGTCATGCGTAAGCCGTGCCGTCCCTTGCGAGCCAGCGACAATAAACTCTCCAGCCAGCATCGCCACTGACCCTTCAATGTCCTTGTCCACCATCGTCCGCCAGAATTTTTTCTCCAGATCGATGATCTTCTGTTCGTCGGTTCGAGCCATCGTTCGTCTCCTCGAGTTGAATTAGAAGAACTCGGGGAAGACGAGAAAAGTTCCGGGCGTCGGCACGGTGTGAACCCCTGCCACGGATGCCGTTTAGACGTGTCCGGGATTTCACCGACGACCGAGCCGCCTTTGCTGGTGAGCAGGCGGGTTCGTCAGATCGGCCGGTAGACACGCTGGGCGGTGTTCCAGAAGATGTTTGCCTGATCATCGGCTCTGTGCTTCGCCACCGCTTCGCGATGGGCGCAGATAAGCTCCGCATGGTTCGTCCACAGCTTCTCGATCGGAAAATTCGAACCGAACATCAGGCGTCGGCTGCCCAGGATATCGATCGCGTTGTCGACGATATATGCAATCAGCGCCGGATCGTTGCGATGCACGAAGGTGCCGAGGCCGGACAGCTTTGCATAGAAATTGGGTGACTGAGCAAAGGTTCGAAGCCCCTGCTTCCAGGCTTCGGCCGTCGCCGGCGCCATGTCGGTCAGCATGCCGGCGTGGGTGAGGATGAAACTGGTTTCCGGGTTTTCACCGACAAGCTGCAAGCCGTCCTTCATTTGTGCCGGAAAAAGCTGCAGGTCGAAGGAAAGTCCGTAGTCTTTCAGCCGCGCGACGTTGCGGCGGACGGTCGGGTCGATCACCTGATCCGCCGATTTGGCGAAGCGGAAGGCGGGCGTTTCGTGCCAATGAAGCTGCATGCGCACTCCGCGCAGCAGCGGATATTTCTTCAGCCGGTCGAGTTGCGGGCGCACATCGTCGAGCGTCATGTCGGCATAGCCGACAATGGCATGCGGCCAGCCGGTGCGTTCCCCAGTCTCCTGAAGCCAGGCGACCTCCTTTTCGAAATCCTCCTTTGCCCAGTTGGTCTGGACGTAGACCGCCTTCTCCACTCCCGACCCGGCCTGATCTGCCAGAAATTCCTCGATCGGGTAATCGCGCCGGATCGGCTCATAGGGCCCGAAGATGCGCGGCGCCATCGGACCCATCAGCCAGGGCTGATCCTGCTGGCGCCAGATGTGGAAATGCGCGTCGATGACCTTCTGCATCACGGGGTCCCCTTCCAGGCCGTCGCCGGCGCGGGACGGGCGAGCGACAGGATGAAATGCGTCAATCCTGCCAGCGACGAGCCATCGACCAGATCGTCGAGGATGGGCAGGATGGCGCTCAAAGCCGCCGTTTCCGGCTTGAAACGTGGATCGGCGGCAAGCGGCGATGCGAGAGACAACCGGAACGAGCGTGCTCCCAGCCTTCGCATGGCTGTCTCCATGTCGGCGTGGTCGCCGCGCTCCAGGCCATCCGACAGCACGACGATGGCGGCGCCGCGGGCCATGGCAGAGAATCGCGGCACCGACAGGAACGAAAGCAACGCCGGGCCGATCCGTGTGCCGCCATCCCAGTCATCGACAACGGCCGCCGCACGGGCAAGCGCGCGCTCGCGGTCGCGGATGCGCAGCGACGGCGTGATGCGCGTCAGCCGCGTGCCGAAGGTGAATATCTCGGCGCGCGCCGGAGCCTGCACGACGGCATGCGCCAGCTTCAGATAGTCCTCGGTGTGAAGTTTCATCGAACCGGAAATGTCGATCAGGAGGAGCAGCCTGCGCGATACCTCTTGGCGACGGCGCAGCACCGGCGACGGTACGTCGCCGCTATTCCTGACGATCATGCGCAGCGAGCGGCGAAGGTCGAGCGCGCCTCGCGAGGGCGTGCGCGCGGTGCGAAACGAGCGGCGCGTCGGCAGTGCCGCGGGTAGAGCGCGTCTGAAGGCGGCGAGCACATCGTCGCTTCGGGGAAAATCGCGAATGCCGAGTTGCTCAAGCGCCGAGGAGGATGCGCCGCTCTGTTCGTCATGGCAAACCTCCATCTCGCCGTCGCGTATGCCGCTGTCGTCCTTGATCGCGGTTTCCTCGTCGCTCTTTCCGTCGACTGTCGCAGCAAGCTCACCGTAAAAGTATGCACGAAAGAGAGCTCCGAACTCGCCGCGCCGATCGGGCGATGGCGCCAGCGTAGCAAGTGCGGCCTCACGGATGTCCCGCATCGAACGGGGGCCGAGCACCGTGATGGCTTGCATGAATGCGACAGTCTGTTCGGTGGCGATCGGAAAGCCGAACTGCCGGAGATGGCGCGCAAAGCCGAGGAATGGGGTGGAGGCTTGCGGCGGTCGCTCCTCTCCGCTCATGCCAGCGCCTCCTCGACAATTCGATCGAAGTCAGGAGCCAGATAGGAAAGGTCCTCCTCGTCCTTGATCAGCACGCCGATGGCGCGCCGAAACGCCAGCGGCCAAGGGCTGCCCGCCTTTTCCAATACGGTCGCGGCGTCAGCCCATTCGACCGCTTCCGCGATGCCCGGAGGCTTGGCCAACGGTCGCGCGCGGATATCGGCGACCGCTTTCGCAACCGCGCGGGCCGTGGCCTGCGCCACATCGCCGGCGCGCAGCATGATGATGGCCGCCTCGCGGTCCGCATCGGGATAAGCGATCCAGTGGTAGACGCAGCGCCGGCGCAGCGCTTCTGCAAGCTCGCGTGTCCGATTGGAGGTGAGTATCACCAGCGGCTGGCTTGGAGCCCGCAACGTGCCGCGCTCTGGGATGCTGATCTGGAAATCCGATAGGAACTCCAGCAGCAGCGCCTCGAATTCATGGTCGGAGCGGTCGATCTCATCGACAAGCAGCACGCGCCGATCCGGCGCCTGCAGCACCTGAAGCAGCGGTCGCGCGATGAGAAAACGGTCGTCGTAGATGTCGGTCTCGTGGTCGCCCGTCTGGCGGATGGCGAGAAGCTGGCGTGGGTAATTCCACTCGTAAAGCGCATGCGCGGCGTCGATGCCCTCGTAACATTGCAGGCGCACCAGATCGCGGCCGAGGATTTCGGCAATCGCTTTGGCCGCCTCGGTCTTGCCGACGCCGGGCGCGCCTTCAAGCAGCAGTGGCTTGCCGAGACGGATCGCCAGGAAGATCGCGGTGGCGAGCCCTTCGTCGGCCAGATAGTGTGATGCCGCAAGGTGCTCGCCGATAGTCTCGGGCGAGGCAGCGATACGGTCGGCAGGCGATCCTGTCATAACCTCACTCAGTTCGGCATGCTCTCTGCGCGCTGCTGTTTGAGCGCGCGCAGGATGCGTTCCGGTGTGATCGGCAAGGTATCGACCCGAACGCCGACCGCATCGAAGACGGCGTTCGCCACTGCCGGGATCTGCGGGTTGGCGCACATCTCGCCCGGTCCCTTGGCTCCGTATGGTCCATCGGCTGCAGGCCGTTCGAGCACGATGATCTCGGTATCGGCAAGGTCGCCAGGCCCGGGCATCAGATATTCGTTGAAGTCTGTGCCGCCATGATCGCGGTCAGGATAGTAAGGCTCGGTCGTCTCATAAAGTGCGTGGGAAATCCCCATCCACGAGCCGCCGACAAGCTGCTGCTCGACCATTTTGGGATTCAGCGCACGTCCGATCTCGAAGACATTCTTCACCGAGAGGACCGTCACTTCGCCGGTCTCGTCATCAACCTCGACTTCGGCGACGGTGCAGGCGTGTGCATAACATGTCGAAGGCTTCATCGCGCCCGTTTCGGTGTCGGGATAGGAACGCGGAATGAGGAACATGCCGCGTCCCGAGATCGAACGGCCGAGCTTGAAATGCGCCATCAGCGCGGTGTCGAAGATCGAGATCGATTTCTGCGGCGCGCCCTTGACGTGAATGTTGCCCGTGCCGTCGGTGTCGAGATCGGACGCATTGACTTCCAACGCCTCGGCCGCCACTTCCAGCATCACTTGCCGCGCCTCTCTCGCAGCCTGGATCACGGCGTTGCCGATGCGATGCGTACCACGTGAGGCAAAAGTGCCCATGCAGTGCGGGCCGGTGTCGGTGTCGGCGGTGTCGATGATGACCTGTTCGGTTGGCACACCGATCGTCTCGGCACAGATCTGCGCCATCACCTGCCGCAGCCCCTGCCCCAGATCGACGCTGGACAGCGTCACCATGAAATTGCCGGTCGGCGTCGAGTGGACCAGCGCCTGGCTGGGGTCGCCACCAAGATTCATGCCGGTCGGGTAATTGATCGCCGCGACCCCGCGCCCTCGCCGGATGGCCATGGTCAAGCTCCCTTGCCGTAGGAAGACATCGTCATGAATTTCTCCGCCACTGGCCAGTTGGCGACACGCGAGGCTTCCTGCATGCACTCGATGAGGGCAGCACCTTCCGTCTTTTGCCGATGCGCCTTCATGTCGCCGTCGCGATAAGCGTTGATGAAACGGAACTCCAGCGGGTCCATGCCAACCAGCCGCGCCAGTTTGTCCATCTGCACCTCGAGTGCGAAGTCGGCAATGGTGACGCCAAAGCCCCGCATCGCGCTTGAAGGGGTGCGATTGGTGTAGACGCAATAGGTGTCGATCCACACGTTCGGCACCGTATAAGGGCCGGGATAGTGAGCGGCGCCCTTTTGCGCGCCGTAAGGCGAATGCCGCGAATAGGCGCCGGCGTCGGTATAGCCGGTCACCTTGCGCGCAACGAGGCGCCCGTCCTTCATGACGCCGTCCTTGAGCACGATCTTCTCGGCGGCGCGCGGCGAGGAAATCTGCATCTCCTCACGCCGGCTGTAGATGAACGAAACCGGCCTGCCCGTCAGCTTCGCGGCTAGGATAGCGATCGGCTCGACGATGACGTCGACCTTGCCGCCGAAGCCGCCGCCGACCGTGCCGCCGACCATGTGCAGCTTGTGTCCGGGCATCTGCAGGATGATCGACGTGTTGTCGAGCGTGAAGAACATCGCCTGCGTGTTGGTGTGGCAGGTGAAGCGGTCGTTGCCCTCCGGCGTCACCACGCAGCCTGTCGTCTCGGTCGGAGCGTGCTCGATCGGCGAGGACCAGTAGGTCTGCTGCAGGACGTGATCCGCCTCGGCGAATCCCTTCTCGACATCGCCGAAACGCACCTTCCGGTGGTCGCCGCTGTCGTAGAGATAAAAGTTTCCGGGATGGTAGTCGTTGACCAGCGGTGCATCCGGCTTCAGCGCTTCGTCGATGTCGAAAACGGCCGGAAGCACCTCGTAGTCCACTTTCACCTTCGCCGCGGCTTCCTGCGCGGCGCGCTCCGTCTCGGCAACCACGGCGACGACCGCCTCGCCCTTCCAGCGCACCTTGTCGGCGGCGAGCACCTGCTCGTCCTCGGGTCCGACCTGGATAAGGATGAGAATCGTGTAGACATTGTGAGGCACATCCTTCGCGGTCAGCACACGCACCACGCCAGGATGTTTTTCCGCTTCCGACGTGTCTATCCCGCGGATGCGGGCATGATGATGCGGGCTGCGCACCATCTTCATATGCAGCAAGCCCGGAAATGTACGATCCGCAAAATAGGCCGTCTTGCCAGTGACATGGCCGGCTGCGTCAGACCTTGGCCGGGCCTGGCCAAGCTCCTTCAGATCATCCTTGCGCTCGTCGGCGAAGTAGCTCTTGCGCAGTTCCATGACGGTCTCCTCAGGCGGCGTTCTGCGAATTCGACCGCGCCGCGATCAGCACCGCCTGGATGATCGGTTCATAGCCGGTGCAGCGGCAGATGTTGCCCGAAAGGGCTTCGACCACGTCCTCGCGCGAGGGACTTGCAACACGATCGAGAAGCGCTTTTGCCGCCATGATCATGCCCGGCGTGCAGAAACCGCATTGCGTCGCGAAACCTTCCTGGAATGCGCGCTGCAGCGGATGCATCACGCCATCCCTGGCAAGGCCGGCAGTCGTGATGATCGAAGCGCCTTCGCACGTTTCGGCGAGCGTCAGACAGGAAAGCCGGAGTTCGCCGTCGATGATAACCGAGCAGGTGCCGCAGGTGCCCTGATGGCAGCCGCCCTTGGGCGAGGTGTCCCCCACCTTGTCGCGAAGCGCATTGAGCAGCGTCGTGCCGCTTTCGACGAACTCGGCCTTCTCCTCGCCGTTCAGAACGAACTGGACCGGTACTTTCGCCATTCTTCCTCCCTGCCGCCCTGGACGGGACGGCCATGCTCTTTCGGCGGCAGCTAGGACAGAAGCAGACGGCCGAGATGAACCGGCAGAACTTCCGCGCGGTACCAGTCGCTGGCGATCGCGTCGGTGATCGGCTTCGTGCCTTCGCCGGCCACGGCGAGCGCCGCGGCGATGCCCTCCGGCGTGCGTTTCTTGCCGAGCAATGCATGTTCCGCAGCCTTGGCCCTGACCGGACGATCGGCCATGCAGCCAAGCGCGATGCGTGCCGACCGGATCGTGCCATCCGCGGCCTCATCCAGGACCACCGCGATGCTGAGAACAGAGACGCCTTTCGGCTTGACCCGCGCCACTTTCCGGAACTTAAACGCGGCTGCCGCAGGCGCCTCGAACTTCACGTGGGTGACGATGCGGCCTGCCTGGCCTTTGTCACGACCGGAGAGAAATTCCTCGATCGACGTTTCCGTCATCCCTTCACCGATGGTCGCGTCCAGTGCGAGCAGCGCCACCGCGAAATCGCCATAGGGAGCGGCTGCGAACAGATTGCCGCCGACCGTTGCCATGTTGCGGATCGCAGGCCCGCCGACCGCGCGGGCCGCAGCTGCGATTGGCGCGAGTTCCGCATGGCGGGCGATGGCCGCCATGGTTACCGAAGCGCCCAGACTTGCCGTGCCCGCTTCGACCGAGATCGACGTCAAGGCAGCGTCGGTTACGCGGACAAATTTCGAGATCGAAACATCGCCCTCGTTGACGGCGCGAACCACCAGCGTCCCCCCGCCGAGATAACGCGCGCCCGGCTTGGCAAGTGCGGCGCTCGCATCTTTCACTTCGGAAAATGTCTGCAGGGCGAGCGACATCGTCATCCCCGCTCAGCTTTGGCCGGAGAAATGGGCCTTCAGTGCATTGAAGCCGCCCTGGAAGACATTTTCGCCCATGCCTTTCGCGACATCGTCGGCCTTATCGGCGGGCGCATCGAAGTCAGCGTTCCAGACCGCATATGTCCTGTCGCCGTCTGTGACCCGTTCAAGCTTCAGCGTCGAGGTGTGGTTGGAGATCGGCGCAGGATGCTCGATGATCGAATAGGTCGTCAGGTGATCTTCGTCCGAGAAGGCGACAAGTCTTTCACGAATGGTCGCCCCGGATGCGACCTTGAACTTGCGCACACAGCCGATGTCGGTCGCCTTCTTGCCGTCCTCGATCTCGCTCTCGACCATGCGCGGATGCCAGCTCGGCAGACCGTTGAAGTCACGGATTCTGGCCCAGACCTTTTCCACCGGCGCATCGATAACAGTTGAGACGGTGAGCCTCGCCATACGCCGCTCCTCCCAGATTGCACGTGGGGAGGAAACTAGGCCTGTCCGTCGGCCAGCGCTTATCAATCAGTCTTGGCGGCTTATCGATGCGTCTGAAAAAGCGTCAGGCAGTCGCCCGCGCCGCCTCCCGGTAGAGCGTCGGCGGCACGCCGGCATGATCGCGGAAGAAACGCGAGAAATTCCCCGGCGTCGTGAAGCCAAGATTGCAGGCGACGGATATCGGCGAGTTCCTGCGATTGCAGTTGCCGCACGGCCTCCTCCATCCTGAGCGTGTTCCAGTAGACGTTCGGCGTCAGGTTGGTCTGTTCCTTGAAGAGCGCGAAAAAATGCGGCCGCGACAGTCCCACGCTGCGCGCAACATCGTCGAAGCTGATGCGTTCACACATATTGAGTTTCATCAGTTCGATGGCCTTGCGGACACGAAAATCCCGCATGCAGACGACATCGCTGTTCCGGCCTTTGCCGGGTCGCACGGCATCCGCGGCATCGATCAGGCTGTCGATCAGCCGTTCGATTTCATAATTCGCGATTTCGTCCGCCTCGCCCTCTTCCAGTCCCTCGTAAACGCCGACGGCGGCGCGATAGAGCCATTTGTCCAGCGAAAGCGCCGCGCTCCGAAACAGTGGGACGCCTGCGGCAAGACCGCGGCGCCGGCGGGCCCATTCCGGATCGATGTAGAACGCCAGGAACCGGCCTGGCGTCCCATCGTCGGACAGAGCGTGACTGTGCGGCTGCAAGGAATTGATGCAGGCGGCCACGTCCGGCCCGAGCCGCAGTGTCTCGTCGCCGATCGTCATTTCGCCGGCCGCGCCGTCGAGCCATATGATGATATGCGCTTCAGGATGGGCGTGCGTGACGAAGTTGCTGGCCACGTTGAGAGCGGAGACATGCCCGAACGCGCCCCGAAAGAGCCGGATCGAGGTGGTCATGGTTTCCTCCCCAGGGTTTCGTGTCTTCTTGGATGCGTGACCCTGTTGGAGAAATATTGATGCGGGGGAGGCGGATCGTCAATACACGGCCGACGATGCGGGGACGTGCGGGCTGCACTTCGGCGCGCGCTCCCATCACTGAGTGGTATCGCTCCGGTACAAGAAATCATCATCAAAAGGCATTTTTGCTCGTTGCTGCCGTTAGCCCGTCCGACGCGATACCGCAGCCAAAAAGCTAACGTTTGCCGGCCCGCGTTCGTCGGAGAATATCCTCTGAATAGGACAGGCAGCACAGTTTTGGAATTTTGAGCCAATGGCAACGGAGTTCAGTGACGTTATCGTCCGTCAGGAGGGTCTCCAATTCGGGTGCAAAATTTCGCCGGCCTTCGGCTCCTGCTTGCGAAAGCACACGATCACCATGTCGGACAAACGTAAAAACGGTCTCGATCGCCGCGATCTGATAATCGCGTCCATCGCCACGGTCGGCGCTGCGGCGACATTTGCAGCCACCGCCAATTCCGCAACGCTCAAGCATTCAGCGGCTTCCCCCGCCGCCCCGGCAAGCGATGCGTCGTCGGGAACGGTCTACACCGGCGAGGTGATCCAGGTGAAAAAAGTCGTCAGCGCGCTCGACATCAACGACCTGGAACCCGGGCAGAAGCACCGCCTGTATTTTCAGGGCGTGCAGGTGCCGACCGGACAACATTGGTACGTGTCCGTGACGGTTGCCAAGGGAGCAAATTCGGGCAAGCGCGGGGTCCTGACCAGCGGTGTGCATGGCGACGAAATGAGTAACATTCACACGGTCCAGACCGTGATGAATCAGCTCGATCCGGCTGAGATGTCGGGCACGGTGATGGGCGGTCACCGACGTGGCGCGCCCGGCCATCGAAAGCATGCAGCGCCGATGGCCCAATCAGGGCAGGCATCGATCTGATCGACATGACCCGGGAATGGCCCGGCAACGAGAACGGCGTCACCGCGCCGAGCCGCCATGCCGGGCTCCTGTTCAACCGGCTGCTGCGGCCGAATGCCGACTTCGCCATCGACTTTCACACCGGCACGACGCGGTTCGAAGTGACCGCATTCAATATCGGCGGCATGGACGTGCCCGAGGTCAAGGCGATGCTGGAGCTCTATCCCGTCGGCCAGATCTTCGACAACCAAAGCCGGAATTGATCGCTCGGAGGAAGGTTAAAGTTTGAAAAATTCAGAGAGTGCGTAAATTGCGCGTTCTCCCTTTTGTGTTCTTCGAAGGATTGGAGCGCGGATTACTGGTACATTGGGGCGATTCCAACAATCATGACCTCAGTTTGGATCCAGCACCCCCCGGCGCATAAGCATCGTAGCTAAAATTGACACAGCCTGTGAGGAATTTCCATACGCTGGTCTGATGCTTGGCGCATGCTGTGCCAGCCAGAGCAAGTTTCCGGCGCCCACCTACACGGCTGACGGGTCCTTTGCGTTGCCGTCGTCCGGCGCGCCCAGCAAGTGTGAAAGCCATTCGGCCGAAGGCGATTGCGCGCAGAAGGTGACTGCCGCGATTGTGATTGGAACTCCGATGAATGCGCCGAAAAGGCCCCACAGGAACATCCAGAGGAAAACCGAAAACAGCACGAGGAAGGGCGACAGCGCTAGCGCCTTGCCCGCCATGCGCGGTTCAACGTAGCTGCCGATCACGAACTGGATGAGATTGAGGCAGGCAAAGACGAACAGCGCGGAATAAAGGGATTCGAACTGCGCCAGTGCATAGAAGGTCGGCAGCAGCGTTGCGACGAACGGGCCGATGAAGGGGATGAAATTCAAGGTGAAGGCGATGACCCCCCACTCCGCCGCAAGCTGCAGGCCGAGTGCCAGCGCGAACACGTAGACCATGCCGCCCGTTGCAATGCTCATGATCGTCCGGATCATGAGGTACCGGCGCAGCTTGGCGGCGGTGCGGTTGCCGCCCACGATCAGGACGCGCGCAGCCTCGCTGCTGACGATGCCGGGAATCCTGCGTGCCACGGGGCCAACCTCGAGCAGGCCGAGCAGCACATAGATCAGCACCACGATCCAGAACGAGATCATCGTATTCAGCCTGACCGACAGGCCTTGGATCGCCCCCACCACCCATCGCATGTTGAAGTGTTCTGCCCACAGGCCGGCGACGGCGATCCCATGCATCTCAAGCCAAGCGGTCGCCTGTTCGTAGAGCCCCTGAAGCCTGGGCGTCTCCGCGATCAGTGATCGGCCGACCCGGCCGAAGCCCCAGGCCACGACGGACGCGAAGACGATGAAGACCAGCACGATCAGCGTCACCACAATGGCGAGCGCGAGAAGCTGCGGCAGGCGCGTCTGAAGTCGCTCCTGGAGCGGCCAGGCAATCGCGATGATGAAGAGAGCGCAGGCGACGGGCGCAAAAATCTCGTCCGCGAAATAGAACGCGGCCAGCAGCATAATTGCGCAGATGATGCCAAGCAGCGCCGGAACCATGCGGGCATTCATTGGTGTGGTCGCCGTTGCAATGTTACCTCTGGCCTATAAATTTCATTTACAAAGCCGAATTGCTGTCCGGACGTCACCCGCCAACTCGACCCAAATCGCAGCTCAGAATCGCCAGATCATCGGCACTATGAATACAGCCACCACAAAAAACCAGAGCAGCAACGGTAGTCCGAGTTTCCAATAGTCGCCGAAAGCGTACCCGCCAGGTCCCATGACCATCAGGTTCGTGGGGGGTGCGATGGGTGTCAGAAATGCCGCTGCAGCCGCCACGGCGGTGCTCATGAGCACGGGGCGGGGCGAGACACTCATGGTTGCAGCCGCCGCTACGCCGATCGGTATGACGATGCGAGCGGTCGCGGTATTGCTGATGAGTTGTCCCATGATGGCAGTCAGCAGAACAGGCCGGCGAGCAGGGCAATAGGGCCGGCGTCGCCGACGAGCGACACCAGATATTCCGCCTTCAGTTTCGCGGCGCCCGTCTCGACCATGGCCGTGGACAGCGGCATCATCGCTCCGACAAGGACAACCGTTGTCCAATCGATGGCGCGATAGGATTGCTCGACGCTCATGATCCCTGACAGGACGACGGCGCCAGCGGAGTGGCGCAGGTGGCGGGCGGCGTGCCGGCACGCTGTACTGCAAGGACGATCAGGTCGCCGCTCTCGGTTACCATGTCTGGGAAAACGTTCTGTCCGATGAGGCCGAGCGCGGCGGGATCACCACCTCGGCCAGGCCCGAACTGCGATTGAAAAAGCGTTCGCTCTCCCTGCCCGGGGGCTGCCGACTCACTGAAGCCTCTTTTGCCTCCGCTGAAGATTCTTCTCCACGATTTCAATGGCTTGTACGAATTGCGCAAAATACTTTTGTCCACACCCCTTCGCGGCTTCCGCATAATGCCCTCACCGTTCTCGCGGGAAGCCTGGTGCGCACCGGGTATCAGGTGAGGACGGCGGCGCCGGATCGGCGGCACGACGGTTGTGCCGCTGGGGGAATGATCCCGCAGGCCAGGCCCTGACCGAGGCTAGTTCGCGGGCCTGAAAATCCGCGCTCGCTGCGGTAGGGCAAGAACGACGGCACCAGATCGAACCCGGCAAGGCCGGCCAATACCGCCCACCGGAAGCCTGGCCGGGGCCCGCCGCCTGCGCCAGGCAGCGGCGTTCGACAAGGCCTTACCCCCAAGGCAGCGTCGACGAGGCGACCGGCCAACGCTACATCCCGCGCGAACTCGCAGACGTCATGCTGCTGGCCATGCGCCTTTCCGCGACGCGAGCCGACGCTCCGGCCCGCTGCCGCAGAAAAGTATGCCGCAGCGGCCAATACCACATGATCATCGAGCCCAACGGCGACGGCGTCTGCCAGGGCGGCATCAACGAAGTCGTCGTCGACAATGCAGCAATGGTGCTGGCCTTCATGATGACGGTCGTCAGGCATTACCTCGGCGGGGACAGAAGGTAAGCCCGGGAACGCTACTTGCCAGCCGTCCCAAAACTTTGCCGATAGTCGCGCGGGGTCAGACCCTTCAGCGCCTTGAACTGCCGGTTGAAGTTGGCGAGCGACTGATAGCCGACGGCGCCGGCGACATGCGCGATCGGCGTTGTCGTGCCCGACAGCATGGCGCAGGCCTCGCCGATCCTCAGCCGCATGACGTAGTCGGAGACGGTCTGCCTGCGTGTGGCGTCGGAACAGCCGGTGCAGGCCGGATGGCGACAGCGCGGCGACATCGGCCAGTTCCGACAACGACAATCCCGACGCATAGTGGATGTGGATGTGGTCGAGCACGCGGTCGATCCGCGTCCGGTCGGTGCCGGTGACGGCTGGCGCGCTTCTGCGGCTGGCCAGAGGAAGCGCACCCTGGTCACGGGCCAGAATGTGCAGCACCTGCATCAGGCCGAGCAGGCGTTCGTCGGGCGCGCGCGTGAAAAGATCCTCGATCATCGGCCGCACCCGTCTGGCGACATCGGGCGAGAACTGCAGCCCTGTCGCCGCCCGTGCCAGCATCGCCGCGATGGCCTTCAGCTCGACGAAGGTTTCGCTCAGCGCGTTCGCCCAGTCGGGCAGGAACCACATCACCAGCGCGACATGCGGCGCACCGGTATCGATCTTCTCCGCCGAGGACCAGGTGTGCGGCAGGTTCGGTCCGATCAGCACGAGATCGCCGTCGTCATAGGTGCCGATGTGATCGCCGATGAAGCGCTGGCCGCGCGAATTGAGCGTCAGCGTCAGTTCGAATTCGGGATGGTGGTGCCACTGGAACGGAATGTCGTCGTCGAGCCGCCGGTTGAGCATGGCCCAGGAGGCGTCTGGCGCGGCTGCGACCTTTTCGAGAAGTGGCTTCATCGTGCGACTACTGCGCCAGGAGAACGCCAGAATAGTATCAGAACTGGCGCGGCAGTACAACATTGCGCCGGTCCAGGGGCTAATACTTCCCCGACATCAGCAACCCGGAGAGGATCAAAATGGGAGAGGACCATGGCTCACGCGACCGATCGAAGAGGGACAGCCATCCGACGTCGAAGAAGGTCACGACGCAGCTCAAGGACATCGTCAAGAAGCTGCCGCTGCGGGTGCTTCGAGCCGGCGGACTGGGAGCACTGGACGACCAAGGGCTATGTGATTGTTCGCAATGCGGTGCCGCGGATCATGTCCAGCGGCTCGTGGATTTGCTCTGGCGAGTTTGACGAGAAGGACCCCAACGACCCGTCGACCTGGTACGCGCCGCAGCGGCGCGACCACATGATGAAGGAGCTCAACGGCACCGGCATGGTGGAGATCTACAACCACCAGTACCTCTGGGATAACCGCCAGGAGCAGCGCGTCTACGACGCCTTCGTCGACATCTGGGACATGGAAGAGCTCTGGGTCACGATCGACCGCGCCAACCTCAATCCGCCCAAGAAGGTGCCAGGGCAACCACAACGGCTTCATCCACTGGGACAGCGACACCTCGCTCGATCCGCTGCCGATCGGCGTGCAGGGCGTGCTTCAGCCTCGTCAAGCAGGACGGCGACATCGGCGGCTTCCAGTGCATTCCCGAGCTGTTCTACGATTTCGACGAACTGGGTGAAGACCCAGCCGGCCGACCGCGACCCGATGCATCCCGACTCGACCGGCCTGACGATCACCAACATCGAGATGAAGCCGGGCGACCTGCTGATCTTCAACACGCTGCTCGCCCACGGCGTGCGGCCCAACCACTCGAAGGACCGCGTGCGCATGGCGCAGTACATCTCGATGTTCCCGGCCGACGAGGACGATCTGGTCGAGCGCACCGAGCGCATCCGGCTCTGGCGCGACCTCGAAGCGCCGAAGCGCGACGCCTTCCCGGGCGATCCGCGCGAGTGGGAAAAGAAGAACGCGCACAACCGCCAAGCTCTCGCCACTCGGCGAAAAGCTGCTCGGCCTGAAGAACTGGCACTGACCCAAATCAGAGAGGATCGGCCTGATCAGAGACCGTTTGAGAAATCCTTCAGGGCGTGGCGGAATCGAAGATGGGCGCGTTAGCGACCAAACAGGTTATTTCGAGAACCGGAGCGCAGCGTACATTTGGTACGTGAGCACCGGAAGCGCAGAAATCGCCATTTGCAGCCCGCCATCACGGATTTTCAACGGTCTCTCAGCCTTTGCCGTCGATGAAGCGGTCGTAGTCGGAGACGAGGAGGTGGAGCGGCGCTTCATCCTCCTCGATGTTCGAGAACCGGCCGATCTTCTGCGCGAAGATGTTGTCGGTCAGGTCGTCGTTCACTGTTGACACTTCGCCGATCAGCACGTCGCCGCCCTCGCCCCAGAAGGCATGCCAAACGCCGGGCAAAAGGGTCACGCTCTCGCCCGGATCGAGCTTGAGCAGGCTGCCGGCCGGCATTGTGCGGACCACCCCGTCGGTCGGCACCGAAACCTCGGCCTGGTCGTCGACGCTGCCGTCGGGACGCGACATGAAGAGTTCGAGCACCAGCTTGCCGCCGCCGCGGTTGATGATGTCTTCCGCCTTCACGATATGCCGGTGCATCGGCGAAAGCTGGTCCTTGCGCGAGATCATGATCTTTTCGGCGTAGAGCATTCCGGTTCCGCGTGTCAGGTCTTCGGCCCTGCCGTTGCGTACCGTGAACAGGAACAGCCCGAGTTCGTCGAATTTCTCCTGGCCATAGTCGGTGATGTCCCAGCCGAGCCGCGCATCCACGATGCCGGCCGGCCGCCGTTCCTTCAACGCATCCGGCGACCAGTAGGCGAAAGGCGGCATGATGTAGCCGAAGGAGCGGATGAAGGCATCACCCTCGCTAATGATTTCGTTGATGCGGGATCGTTTCATCGTGCGTTTTCCCTTGTTTGGCCGGCGTCGATGCGCGACGCCGAAATACGATAATGCGTGGTCCATCGCTCACCGGCGCGGAACCGTCTGCCCAACGCCAGCCCTGCGGACGCGTGGCCCGCAAGCGCGGTGTTGTCGAAAAATCCGTTCACCGGCTCGATGCCGATGCCTTGAAAGAGGCTCGACCAGGGCGGCGCGGAGCGGCCCCGGTCGGAGAGCCACATCACCAGCGCCGGGAAATCCCGGCGGTTCCATTCGAGGCGCACGGTAAAGCCCTCGTCGGGATAGCCGAGCGAGACTCCACCGTTCGCCCCTTCGAGCAGGACGATCTCTTCGCGCAGGTCGGCCGGCGGCTGCGAAAGGTCGGCGCTGCCGCCGCCCGCCAGCGGCACCGCGTCCAGCGAACCGAATTCCCTGCCCGCTGCAAGGCGCGACACGCCGGGCTCGAACATGCCGGGAAACGTATGGCCGCGCGAGAACCCGTCCACCGAAAACCGCATGCGCTTGCCGGCGTCCGGCAGCCGGAAAATCGGATGCAATCCCACAGGCAGCAGGCAGTCCTTGCGGGTGACGACCGTCAGTTCCAGATCGATCGCGGTTCTTCCGGCGATGCCGCGGATGCGGCGTTCAAGCCGCGCGACCGGGTGGCCTTGCGGATAGTCGATGGCGAGTTCGATCGTGTCCGCCGCTTCGGAGGTGACATGCCAGGCATTGTCGGCGCCGTGGCCATGGTGATGCCGGTCGACATCGGTGCTGCCAAAAGGCACACAGGGCCATTCCCCGCCGAGCGATTTGAGATGGTTTGGGATGCGGTCTTGCGTCGCCAGTTCCGGCGCATCGATCCAAGGCGCCTCCGCCAGCGGCCGAAAGGAAAAACCATCGTCGAACGCGAAGACGAGATCATGCAGCGCCGCACCCGTGGCGAAGATTTCGGCATGGCCGCGATCCCAGGCGAAGCGCCAGCGCCGGTCGCGCCTGGCGCCAGCGCGAACTTCGGCGGCGACAGCCTGAGCGCCAGGCGAAAGCATGGTTCGCCTCACCCGATCCGTTGGCCGCTGGCCGGGTCGAAGAAAACCGCCTTGTCCAGGTTGAAGGCGAGCTTCGCCTTCTGGCCGGCGGCGACGTTGGCGTCGGCGCGCAGCCGCGCGGTGACCTGTTTGCCGCCGAGGCGGGTGACGGCGAAGGTGTCGGAGCCGGCCGGCTCCACCACCTCGATCAGGCACTCGCCTTCGGCAATGTTGCGGGCATTGCGGTCAGCGCTGTCGCGGTCGGTCAGGGCTTCAGGCCTGACGCCAAAGATCACTTTGCCGCCATCGTGGCCGGCAAGACCCGCAGGCGCGTTCGGCACGGTGAGGACCAGGGGTTCGAGATTGTCGCGCTCGGCCGAGATCGCCAGTCCCGATCCATTCTTGCGGACCGCCACCGGAACCAGGTTCATCGCCGGCGATCCCATGAAGTCGGCGACGAAGGTGTTGGCGGGGTTGTTGTATATCTCGGCCGGGGTGCCGGACTGCTGCAGGAGCCCGTCCTTCAGTACAGCGATCTTGGTGGCCAGCGTCATCGCCTCGATCTGGTCGTGGGTAACGTAGACAATAGTGGTGCCCATGCGCTGGTGCAGCCGCTTGATCTCGGTGCGCATGTCGACTCGCAGCTTGGCGTCGAGGTTGGACAGTGGTTCGTCGAACAGGAAGAGCTTCGGATCGCGCACCAGCGCCCGGCCGATGGCGACGCGCTGGCGCTGGCCGCCGGAAAGCTGGCTCGGCCGGCGGTCGAGCAGCTGGCCGATCTGCAGCATGTCCGATACCTGGCTGATCGCCTTGTCGCGCTCGGCTTTTGGCACGCCGCGGATTTCCATGCCGAAAGCGATGTTCTGCGCCACGCTCATATTGGGATAGAGCGCATAGGACTGGAACACCATGGCGATGTCGCGCTTCGAGGGGTGCAACCCGTCGACGCCGCGACCGTCGATGCTGATCGACCCGCCCGTAATCGTCTCCAGCCCGGCAATTGAGTTCAGCAACGTCGACTTGCCGCAGCCCGATGGCCCGACCAGCACCAGGAAGCCGCCTTTGTCGATCTCGAGGTCGATGCCTTTCAGCACCGAGACCTTGCCGAACGACTTTTCGAGATTGCGGATTTCGAGAAACGCCATGTTTACCCCTTCACAGCGCCAGCCATCAGGCCGCGCACGAAATAGCGTCCCGACACGATGTAGACGACCAGCGTAGGCAGGGCCGCCAGGATCGCGCCGGCAAAATGCACGTTGTATTCCTTCACGCCGCTCGACGAACTGACGAGATTGTTGAGCGCCACGGTCATCGGCTGCGAGTCGAAATCGCCGAACGAGGCGCCAAACAGGAAATCGTTCCAGATGTTGGTGAATTGCCAGATCACCGTCACTACGATGATCGGCCCGGACGACGGCAACAGGATGCGCCGGAAAATCTGGAAGAACGTCGCGCCGTCGATCTGCGCGGCCTTCACCAGTTCGGTCGGAAATGCCGCGTAGTAGTTGCGGAAGAACAGCGTGGTGAAACCCAGGCCATAGACGACGTGGATGAGCACCAGGCCTTGCGTCGTGCCGGCAATGCCAAGAAGGCCGAGAATGCGCGCGGCCGGAATGAGAGCGATCTGGAACGGGATGAAGCAGGCAAGCAGCATCAGGCCGAAAATCGTGTTGTCGCCGCGAAACCGCCACTTGGTCAGCACGAAACCGTTGAGCGCGCCAAGCAGCGTCGAGATGACGACTGCCGGCACCACCATCAGGATCGAGTTCAGGAAGTATGGTTTCAGCCCGGTTGCCTGGACGCCGATCTGCGCCGTCGACCACGCGCTTGACCACGGTTCGAACGTCAATTGCTGTGGCAGCGCCAGCATGTTGCCGCCGCGTATTTCGTCCAGCGGCTTCAGCGAATTCACGACCATCACGTAGAACGGCAACAGGTAGTAGACCGCAAACAGGATCAGCGCGATGTAGATGGCGACGCGGCCCGGAACATTCGTGCGCAACGCATTGTCGGGTGAAGCCTGGCTCATTGGCGCGGCCCTCCGCGCAGTTCCGAATAGAGATAGGGGATGATGATCGAGAAGATCATGATCAGCATGATAATGGCCGACGAAGCGCCAATGCCCATCGAGTTGCGGGTGAAGGTGTAGGAGTACATGAAGGTGGCCGGCAGTTCGGTCGCCTGTCCCGGCCCGCCGCCGGTCAGCGCCACGACCAGGTCGTAGGACTTGATGGCGAGGTGCGCGAGCACAACGAAGGCCGACAGGAACACCGGCCGCATCAGCGGAATGATGATGCGGCGGTAGATCGTCGCCGTCGAGGCGCCGTCTATCTGAGCCGCCTTGATGATCTCGTTGTCGACGCCGCGCAGGCCGGCCAGGAACATCGCCATCACGAAACCCGACGATTGCCAGACCGCAGCGATGACCACGGTGTAGATCGCCATCTGGCGGTCCTTGATCCAGGTGAAGGAAAAGCTCTCCCAGCCCCAGTGGTGCATGACGCTTTCCAGTCCGATGCCGGGATCGAGAAACCACTTCCAGGCCGTGCCCGTGACGATGAAGGAAAGCGCCATCGGATAGAGGTAAATCGGTCGCAGGAACCCTTCCGCGCGGATCTTCTGGTCGAGGAGGATGGCCAGCAGCAACCCGAGCACTGAACAGATTACGATGTAGAGCGAACCGAAAATGGCGAGGTTGGTTACCGCGCGCCACCAATGCGGCAGCCTCCACAGCTTCTGGTAATTTTCGAGGCCGACGAAGCCGTAAGACGGCAGCATCTTGGAATCGGTCAGCGACAGGTAGCCCGTGTAAAAGATAAATGCGTAGACGAAGACGAGTATCGCCGCGAAACTCGGCGCAAGCACCAGTTTCGGGATTGCATTCTGCAGCTGTTCACGGATCGGCATGCGGTCGGCTCCGCGAGCACCGGCGCGCCGATGCAGGAAAGGCGAGGCGTCCGGAAACCAGCCGGATGCCCCGCGATGAATGGCGCAGCGCCTGTGCGCTGCGCCGCGCGTGTTTTGACTACTTGGCCGCTTCGACCGCCGCCGCGAATTCGGCAGGAGCCGCGTCGGTGGTGATCTCCCCGTTGAAGTGGCGCGTGATGACGTCATACATCGCGTTCTTGATCGACGCCGGAACCGCATGGCCATGCGCCATGGAACCGAACAGCGTGCCCTTCTCGTTGGCCTCGGCCAGGTCGGCCATGCCCTTCTTGCCGCAATCGTCGAAGTCGGTGTTCGGCACGTCGGTGCGTGCCGGAACCGAACCCTTGACCACGTTGAAGGCCGACTGGAATTTCGGGTCCTCGATGGCCGAGGCCATCATCAGTTGCGCCTTCTTCTTGTCGTCTCCGACCTTGAACATCATGAACTGGTCGGAGTTGAAGGTGACTGCGCCCTGGGTGCCGGGAAAGCGGATGCAGACAAAGTCGGTGCCGGGCTTCTGGCCAGCCTTGAGAAACTCGCCCTTGGCCCAGTCGCCCATCATCTGGGCGCCGCCCTTGCCTTCGATCACCATCGCCGACGCGAGGTTCCAGTCGCGGCCGGAGAAGTTGTCGTCAACGTAGGAACGCAGCTTCTCCATGCGCCCGAAGGCCTCCTTCATCTTGTCGCCACTAAGGGCGGCCGGGTCGAGATCGATCATCGACGCCTTGTAAAAGTCGGTCCCGAGCGACAGCACGACCGCATCGAACAGCGTCGCATCCTGCCAGGGCTGGCCGCCATGCGCGAGCGGCGTCAGGCCATTTGCCTTGAACGTGTCGAGCAGCGCCACGAACTCGTCCCAGTTCGCCGGCTCCTTGCCGCCTGCCGCATCCAGCGCTTTCTTGGAAATCCAGACCCAGTTGGTCGAGTGCACATTGACCGGGGCAGCGATCCACTTGCCATCATACTTGGAGAAATTCTGCAGCGCGGTCGGGACGACCTTGTCCCAGCCCTCGGCCGTGGCGACTTCCGAAAGGTCGCCGACGACGCCCTGCTTGGCCCAGTCGGTGATGTCGAAGCCGAGCGCCTGCACGGCCGTCGGCGGATTTCCCGCGGTAACGCGGGCGCGCAAGCGCCGTCATCGCGGCTTCGCCGCCGCCGCCGGCAACCGGCATGTCGGCCCAGGTGACACCCTTCGATTCGAGATCCTTCTTCAGAACATCGAGTGCGGCGGCTTCGCCGCCCGACGTCCACCAGTGCAGAACTTCGACATTGTCGGCAGCCTTGGCGCTGCCAAGGCTGAGCGCGAGCACGGCTGCACCCGCGGCAAGCTTCACAACTCTATTGAATGACATGGAATCCTCCCAAAAGGCCTGCCTCATGTCGGGCCGGCTGAGAAATTTATAACGATATAATTCCCCCTTGAGTCAAGCCACCCCTGGCGAGTTTCAATCATCTACAATCAAATAATTGAAATTAAAGTACTATTTCTAGTGAAAAAGTGGCGTATCGCTCGCATTTGCAAGCTCGGCATTTCCAATTATAACGATATAAGTTCGTGCGCGATACGGTCGCCGGAACACGAGTGACGAATGGACGGAATCGACAGCACGGAAAAGCGCGAAACGGGCGACGACGGCTCCGGAAAGCCGACGCTGCGCACGATCGCCGAACTGACCGGCCTTGCTGTGACCACCGTGTCGCGGGCACTCGGCGGCGCACCGCAGATCGCACTGGAGACGCGCGAAAAGGTTCAGCGCGTCGCCGCCGAGATCGGCTACCTGCCCGATCGCGCGGCGCAGCGGCTCCGGACCGGGCGCACCAATGTGATCAGCCTGGTGCTCGACCCGCACGACGAAATCCTCGGCTTTGGTAGCTCGCTAGTCAGCGGTCTTACCGACGCGCTTCGCGACACCTCCTATCATTTGGTCATCACGCCACACTTCGCCAATGTGCCGGCCATCGACCCGGTTCGCTACATCATGCGCAACCGCATGGCGGACGGCATCGTCTTCTCGCGCACCGAACCGTTCGACGCCCGCGTCAAGCTGCTGACCGAGAACGGCTTCCCCTTTATCTGCCATGGCCGCACCGAGCTGACCACCGCCCATCCCTATGTCGACTACAACAACTTCAGCTTCGCCTATGAGGCGACAAAGCGGCTGATCGCCAAAGGCCGGAAGCGTCTGGCAATCATTTTGCCGCCGCGCCGGTTCACGTTCTTCCAGCACATCCAGTACGGCTTCATGAGCGCCGTGCGCGAAAGTGGCATAGACTTCGAAATCGCCGAAGGCGTTGACCTCGACAGTCCGTCGGCCGACATCCAGGCGCAGGTGTTTTACCGTATCGCCGAGCCGAACCCGCCAGACGGCTACATCTGCGGCGGCGAAGTCTCCGCCCTCGCCGTGATAGCAGCACTGAGCGATCGCGGATTGGTGGCGGGTTGCGACGTTGGCATCGTCGCCAAGCAGACGTCTGGCCTGTTCAACCTGATCCGGCCGCGGATCGACACGATCTACGAGGACATCACCGATGCCGGGCGTCAGATGGGCCGGCTGCTTCTGCGTCGCATCGCTGACGAACCCGCCGAGGATTTGCAGTCCCTGCAGCAGCCGCGGTTGAATTTCGGCCAGTTGACCTGACGCTTGCGCCAGCCTTTCGGGAGCTGTGCAAACAAAATATTAAAGTTTGACATGAGGGTTTGATGTCTGATTCCACTGAGGTTAAGTTAGACCCGAATCAGCCGAGCCTCGGGGGCGCGGCGAACCTCTGAAAAGCAACTCGGACCGGGCCAATCCCGGGCCAGCGCGGATGGTTTCGCAGCGGTATCTGGGATTCCGGATTGTCGGGTGCCGTAGTCCTTCGGGGCGTCGTCTTCGTAAACAGTGTGCGTATGTGAATTTCGGGAGTGGCGCAGCCAGACCGGAAGTCGAAATCGATTCCAGCATTGGTCCAATGACAACCCTCGTCGCGCAAGAAGCTAAGTCCGCCGTCGCCAGCAACCTGGCCACCCGCGGCGATTTGAGCGACTTCCTCGGTCAGGCATGCAGCGACTGCGGCGCCGACAGCTACATGCTGGTCACCGTGCTACATGACCAGGACAAAAGCGACGTACGCATCATCAGCTCCAACTGGGTCTACGATACGATCCAGACCATCGGGCAAGGCCTGATCGCTGCTATAGCGCAAAGCACGTACACTACGTCGGCCGGCCTGCGGCCACGTCCGATACGGACGGACCAGGCATTCACGGGACCGACAATTCTGTCACCGGAACAGGCCCTCCTCCTCTACCGCAACGGCCATTCCGAGCTCTATTGCATGCGGCTCAATGTCGTCCGCTCGCACGCTTTCCTGCTGGTTTCATCGAAGCAGCCGGAGCGGATCGATCTTCAGGTGCTCTGGAGGCTGCAATTGCAGTGCTCCTACGCGCTGGCGCGGATCCCGCATCTGCTGGCAGGGGCCACTCATCAGGATCCGCTGTCCGATCGCGAGCGCGAATGCCTGCTTTGGGTATCAGAGGGCAAGACCACGGACGAGGTGGCTGTCATACTCGGCGTCTCCTCCAATACCGTGAATAGCTACATTACCCACGCGATCCAGAAGTTCGCCGCCAGCAATCGCGCGATGGCCATAGCGACCGCAATCAGGAACGGCATCATCTAATGACAGCAACCGCAGGCCGAACCCACCCGAGCAGCGATTACCGGACCACTGGAACAAACCCTGCGCTGCCGGAAATCCAGCCCGCCGTTTCGATGCCCGATGCTGTGCGCCACTGCCGCCGTATCGCTGTCGAGGTCAACGCTGCCGAGTACGCGGTCTTCCTGATCGGCCCATCCGTGGACCGAGGCCGCCTGGTGCCCTGCTTCGACGCCGAATATCCGAGCATCGCGGCGACAACGAAACTCTTGTCGATCCGGTCCAGCGAGATCGTAGTCAAGCACGCGCTGGTTTGCCCGGCGCCGTTCTGGTGGTCGTCCAACAACGCTTCAGCATCGGCCGCCGGCTTTCGCCACCTCGCCTGGGCTGTCGAGACCGAACCATGCCTTCCCGGCACCTCGGGCCTGGCGTTTCCGGTCCAGGCGGAGCATGGCCAGTTCGGCATCGTGCTCTTCATGGGTTCCGCCATCGTCATCGACGAACCATCGCTCTGCGACGTCCACGCGCGTAGTTTCGCCCTGTTCGGCGCTGTGGCCCGGCTGCGATCGTCGGAGCGCCGCGCCGCGCCATCCATATCCAAACGCGAACTCGAATGCCTGCGGTTGACGGCAAACGGACACACCAGCGAAGACATCGCCAGGCTGCTCGGCCTTTCCGTCCACACTGCAAACCAGTACCTCAGCAACGCCACCCAGAAGCTGAATGCCGTCAACCGCATGCATGCGGTCGCCAAGGCCCTGCGGCTCAGCCTGATCGAATAGCCGGCTATCCGGTGAGGCGCAGCGGCGCGGTCTTGCGGATCCGCGCATCCTCCAGCGTTGTTTCGAGGAATGCGGTGTTGTCGTCCGGGTTCGGAGAGGCATCGTCGAACGCCACGTAATTGACCTCTACCGATGCATGCTCGGCAGTCAGTGTCAGCTGGAAGTAGACGGTCGCGCCGCGCGGCCTGAGTTCGAGATCGAGCACTATGCTTGGATAGGCCGTCCAGCCGACATGCGCTTCTCCGCCATGGCCGAGCCTGATCGTGCCCGGCATGAAATAGAGCTCCGCTGCCAACTCCACGATATCGGCGATGCAGGCCAAACTCTCCAGGCGAATGAACGCGATGTAGTCGGCGACGTCGACCAGCCGCAGCTCGCTGACGACCTGCTGGATGGCGTTTGCCACGATGATCTCGCGGCTGTTGGAATGCGGCTGACGGTTCATGTCGTCCCTCTGCGCGGCGATGCTTTTGATTTGTTTCCGTAGACGATGCGCACAAGTTCCGCGACCGCCTGGTAAAATTGAGCTGGGATCATGCTATCGACCGAAACTTGTTTGTACATGGAGCGGGCGAGAGCGACGTCCTCGAAAACCGGGATGCCATTGGCCTCCGCGATTTCCCTGATCTTAAGCGCAACGAGATCCTGCCCCTTGGCCAGAACGATCGGCGCCGCATCCTCGTCGCGTACATATTTCAGCGCGATGGCGAAGTGCGTCGGATTGGCGATAACCAGTGTGGCGTTCGGCACCGCGCCCATCATGCGGTTGCGCGCCCGGTCGCGTGCCAGCGAGCGCATGCGTGACTTGATGATCGGGTCGCCGTCGCTCTGCTTGTGTTCGTCCTTCACTTCCTGGCGGGTCATCCGCAGTTCCTGCCGCCAGTGGAAGCGCGACCAGATCAGGTCGGCGACGGCGATAGCCGTCATCACAAGGGTGATGGAAACCAGCACGTCGATTGCGACGTCGCGGATGACCAGGCCGAAGACCACGGGATTGGTGATCATCCCCGACAGCAGTTGATGCCTGGCCTCGCCTACGGCAAAGGCCAGCACAGCAATCACGAAGCACAGCTTGCCGAGCGATTTGATAAATTCGGCGATGCCTTGCGCGCCGAACAGCCGCTTCCACCCCCCGGAGAGCGAAATTCGCGACGCCTGCGGGCGGATGCGCTCGAGCACGAAGGCCGGCGCGTGCTGCATCACGGATGCGATCACGCCGGCGGCGATCAGCAGGATCATCATCGCGCCAAGCATGCGTGCGATCTCGACCAGCACGATGCGGTAAAGCGCCACCACATCGTGTTCCGTCGCCAGCGGCCATGCTTCCGGCTTCTCCAGGAACATTGCCAGGAACACGCCAAGACGCGCGATATCCTCCTGCGCGAAGAAGACCGCGAACACCAGGATCGCGATGAACGAAGCAAGCAGCGGCGCTTCCTTCGAGTGGGCTACCTTGCCCTTCTCGATCGTATCCTGGATTTTCTTTTCGGTTGCTTCTTCTGTTTTGCTGTCTTTGTCGACTGCATCGGACATGGCGCACCTAACCGGTCAGCGGCAATCAGGCTGCGTCTTGGACGAAAGGCAGCGTGAATGCGCCTTCGCTTGCCATGCGGATCGCCGTGGTCGCGATGGTTTTGCGGGCCCGATTGATGTCGTCCTGGGGAATTCCCTCGGCGCCGCTGTTGAGCTCCGACTCGACCATCCTGCGCGAGCGCTGGCTGATCGCCGACAAGATGGATTCAGCAAGCGCCGTTGGCGCGCCGCGCAGCGCCAGAGTGACTATCTCCGTCGAGATGCCGTCGAACAGCGCGGTGCGCGCCTTCTGGGTCAGAAGCTCTATGTCTTCGAAGGCGAACAGGCGGGCCCGGATGCCGTCGAGGTCGCCGGTGCCGAACTCTTCGAGCTCCTTCATGACCTCGTCGAGCTGCGTTTTGTCCAGTTCGTTGAGCACGCTGGCGACACGCGCCTGTCCGGCCGAAATGTCCTTGCCGCCGGTATCGGTCAGCACGCGCGTACGGATCTGGTTCTCGACAACGCGAATGGCCGCGTCCGGAACGCTCGTCATTGTCATCAGGCGCTTGATGATGTCGCTGCGCACCGGCTTTTCCAGGGTCAGGAGCACGTTGGCCGAGGCCGACGGCGCCAGCTTCGACAGCACCATTGCGGCGGTCTGCGGGTGCTCGCTGGCGAGGAACACACCAAGCCTCACCGGCTCAAGCTTTTCGAGCTGCGGCCACACCGACGGGGGACCTTCCTGCTTGATGACGGGCGCCTCGTTGCCCATCAGCGCGCTGACCTCTTCGGGCGACAGCGACTCGTTGAGTATGGTGTCCATCTTGTCGGCAGAATCGAGAAGGCCGGCGCCTTCCGTGAACTCCGCTTCGAATTCGGCGACAATCTTTTCGAGGTCGCTTTGCGGAATGGTGCGCAGCAGGCGCGCTCCCTCGATCAGCGCCCTCAGTTCCTCCTGCTTGAAGAACTTCAAGAGGCGGCTGGCCGATGGCTTGCCCATCGCCACCAGGATGGCGGCGGCCTTCTGAGCCCGTGTCAAAGCAGCGATCTGACTCATGCCGGCACCATGCTGGGAACTGGACTGGGCAGACAGGAGATCATCAGGCCGGCTTCGCCGCGCTGATGATCTCGGTCAGGCGGATACCGAACCGCGACGCATCGTTTTCGAGCACCGTGATCTCGCCCTTGGCGATCTTGCGCCCGTTCACGACCACGTCGACCGGCTCGCCTATGCGCCGGTTGAGCGCGACCGTCGATCCCTTCTGGAGGGCCATCAACTCCGATACCTGCATCTCCGCGCTGCCCAGCACAATCTGCACGTCGACAGGGATGTTCATGATCACGCCGGCATTGCGCGCGGTGGCATCGCCGCCAGCCTTTGCGCCAGGCCGATTTTCCTCCTCCTTCAGCACGTCGCGCAGTTCCTCAATCGCCTTGTTGAGCTGCTCTTCTTGAACGTCGTGTTCAGTTGCCGCCGCTGTCTGACTCATCGCGCTCTCCAATTCCGCATTTTGGGGTTCTGCTCAACCTTGGCCGGGCAGCAAACCATCCATGAAATCCTTGTCCTCGTCGAAGGGGCTCTTGACGCGAACGGTATAGTGTTGGCCGAGTTTGCCGAACTCGCATACGAACAGCGTTTTCTTGCGTGCCGAAAGCCGCGCCTCCGACTGGGCGTTCGGTTCAAGTTCGATGACCTGGCCCGCCTGCAGGTTGGCAAGTTCGCCGAGCGTCATCCGCTGCAACGGCATGGTCGCCTCAAGCTCGACCTTCGAGCGCATGACTTCGTCATTGAAGCGCTGGCGCCAATCCTCGGCCACCGCCGGCTCGGCTTCCGTCGCCTTGCCTCCCGTCCGATGCATGAGCACGCGCTGCGGCATGTGCAATTGCAAGGTTCCGATCGTTTCCCCGATGGCGATCGAGAAAACCAGCCGCACGGCCGGTCCATCGCGGAAGATCTTCCGCTTCAACTCGGTTCCGGTGAGCGCCGTCGGCAGTGGGAACTTGACGTTGAGCGCGCGCGCGCCCCAGCCGTTCACCGAGGTAGCGACCTCCTGGAACACGATACCGGCGACTTCGAGCTCGGTCGGCGAGAGTTCCCTGGCAATCGGGGTTATCGGCAGGTCCGGATCGCCGCCGAAAAGCGCTGAGACCACCACCGCTATGGCATCCGCGTCGATCAGCATCACCAGCGCGTCGGACGACATCGGCGAAGCGCCGATGGTCATAGCAAAGCGTGCGGTATCCTGCGGCTTCACTTCCGAAAGGCGTGAAACGTCGACGCTCTTGAGTTCGATCGTCACCGGCGACGACAATGACGCGTTGAGGCCGTCCGAGAACAGCGGCAGCGCGCGGGCGCCGAGTGCCCTTCCGGCTTCGACGACGTTGGCGTTGTCGCCGCGGTCGCCAACAAGCCGCTCGATGATGAAGGCTCTGGTATCTGCGGGGCTTGCGGGACTGGCCATGTCACATCCGCTCAGCTTTGGCGCAGGTCATGGATCACGCTGCCTTCTTTACTTCGCCGTTGTTGAGCGTGCTCTGCTCGACCGCATCGATCGACGGGCGGTCGTAAGCCGAGATCGTCTTGCGGCCGAACTCGATCGCCACCTGCGGCAGCGAGCCGTTGAGATAGGCGATCAGCGTCTGCTTCACGATGATGTAGAGACAATTCTTCTTCTCGCGGACGACCTTGATCTTGGTGGCGATCGGTCCGACCACTGCATAGGAAAGGAAGATGCCGAGGAAGGTGCCCACCAGTGCTGCGCCGATTAGCGCGCCGAGGATTTCCGGCGACTGGTCAAGAGCGCCCATCGCCTTGACGACGCCGAGGACCGCCGCCACGATGCCGAGCGCTGGCAGACCGTCGCCCATCGCCACCAATGCATGATAGCACTTCAGCTTGTCGGCGCGGATGACCTGAATTTCCTCGTCCATCAGCGCCTCGATCTCATGCGAGCGCGCATTGCCGATGATGATGATGCGGCAATAGTCGCAGATGAAATGCGTCAGGTCGTGATTCTTGAGTACGGTCGGAAACGCCTGGAAAACCGCCAATTCCATCGGGTTGTCGATATGCGCCTCGACCTCGCTGCGCGTTTTGGTGCGCAGTTCGCGCATCAGGCTGTGCAGGACGCCCAGCGTTTCGAGATAATCGGTTTCCTTCGGAACTGCATGTTTGAACGCCTCCAGGCAGGCCTTGCCGGTGTCCTTCACGGTCGCCATCGGATTGGCGACCAGAAAAGTGCCGAGTGCAGCGCCACCGATGATGACAAGCTCCCAGGGCTGCATCAGCACTTCGATGTGCCCGCCCATCGCCATGAAGCCGCCAAGCACACAGCCGAGCGTCACCACCAATCCAATCAGAATGCCCACGTCGCGACCTTCCAAACTCTAACGTTCGGCAACACCTAACGCGTGTGCCTTGTGTGAGGCTTGAAAGAACGCGCGACACGCGAACCAGCTTCGCGCAAGCAAGCTCCCGTACATTCGTTGAAACGCTTCGGCCGGAGGCTCAAAAACCGTGGTCAACACCTATCTCAGCTATCAGCTGATCACACGCGACCTCGCGAAATCCATCGACCGTGTCGAGGCGCAGCCTGGCGTGCAGCGCGACACTGCGTACTACCTCGCCAACATCGGCAAGGTGAAGTCGATCGACGACTTCCTCAAGGATGACCGGCTCTACAGATATGCGATGAAAGCTCATGGGCTGGAAACCATGTCCTACGCTAAGGCCTTCATCAAGAAGGCACTGACGGAAGGCGTCTCCGACCCCAACAGCTTCGCCAACAAGCTGACCGACAAGCGTTACGCCGAATTCGTCAAGAGCTTCAACTTCGCGGCGATGGGCGAAATGACCACCGTCTACACGAAATCCCAGCACGAGGCGGTCAGCAACTATCTGAACCAGGTGTCGTTGGCAGGCGGGAACCCCCAATCCAAGGCGGTTCAGGACGAGTCCAACTACTACCTCGCCAATATCTCCAAGGTGAAATCGATAGACGAGTTCATGGCGAACGACCGGTTGTATGCCTTCGCCATCAAGGCTTACGGCATTGAATCTTCCATCAACAACAAGGATATGATGAGGAAGGTTCTGGAGGGCGGCATCCGCGATCCGAACAGCTTTGCCAACAGCATGATAGACCGCAAGTACGCGACGTTTGCCGCGGCATTCGACTTCGAGGCCCACGGCGAAAACGCCACGATCTATAACCCGGCGCAGCAGCCCGCCGTCGCCAAATATATGCGCCAGACCCTCGAGGAGGACGCCGGCGTCCAGAATGAAGGCGTGCGGCTGGCGCTCTATTTCGAACGCAAGGCCCCTGACATCAAGAATTTCTACGATATTCTTGCCGATCCGGCGCTCGCAAAGGTGGCGCGCACGGCGCTCGGCCTGCCCAATTCGTTCGCTGCGTCCGACATCGACCGCCAAGCCAAGCTATTCGATGAAAAGCTGAATATCGACGATTTCACCGACCCGGAAAAGCTCGGCAAGTTCCTGACGCGCTTCACCAGCCTCTGGGAGGTGTCCAATTCCACATCGTCGCAGCCTTCTATTGCCATCCTTTACCAGCCGGTCGAACTCGGTATCTCAACCAACACGCTGCTGGCGATTCAGCAGATGAAACGTTGACGGGACTACAATGCAGAACGGCCTTTATGTCGCCCTTTCCTCGCAAATCGCGCTTGAGAAGCGGATGACCACGATTGCCGACAACGTCGCCAATCTCGGCACTGTCGGGTACCGCGCCACCGGCGTGAAATTCGAGGATGTGGTGTCGGGCGTCGGCCAGAAGTCGGTATCGTTCACCTCCGCCGGCGACACCTATCTTTCCCAGATCTCGGGCTCGATGCGCCAAACAGGCAACCCTTTCGATTTCGCCGTCCAGGGCGATGCCTGGTTCGGCATCTCCACTCCGGCTGGCACGGTGATGACGCGCGACGGCCGCTTCACCATGACCGAGACCGGACAGTTGGTGACACATGAGGGCCATCCGGTTCTTGACGCCGGCGGCGCGCCCCTCCAGCTCGATCCGCGCAGCGGCGCGCCTGTTGCCGGCCGCGACGGGGCGCTGTACCAGAACGGCCAGGCGGCCGGCGCTATCGGCCTCTTCAACTTCGATCCAGGGCCTAATTTCACGCGATACGGAAACTCCGGCATCGTTCCTGCAACCCAGCCCGAACCGGTGGTGGACCGTAGCGACATCGGTGTCGTCCAGGGCTTTGTCGAGGACTCCAATGTCAATCCGGTGCTCGAGATGACCCGGCTGATCATGGTACAGCGCGCCTTCGAGAACGCCGGTGCGATGATCCGCGATACCGAAACCGCGTTTGACGACGCCATCAAGACGCTTGGCTCGCGATAGGCCGTCTGAAGGATGAGCCTGCCCCTGCCTGCCGTGGAACGAGAACCCGCAAGGCCCACGGGCGACAATGCGCTGGTCGTCCTCGACCGGCTCTATCGCCAGTTCTTGGATGAACGAACGCTGATCCGCCGTGGCGGCCGTATCACGGAAGTGTCGCCGACACACTACAAGGTGCGGGGCCTGTCCGACAGCGCACGTCTTGGCGATATCGTGGAGCACCGCAGCAATGGCGGTGCGAGGACCGGTGAGATCGTCCGAATCGGACCCGATGAGGTTCTCGTTGCTCCCTACGGCATCGCCGCCGATGCAGGCGTCGGCGACAGCGTCTTCAATCGCGGCGCGTTCGAGGTCGTACCCGACCATTCCTGGCGCGGCCGGGTGATCGACGCGCTTGGGCGTCCGATCGACGGCAAGGCCCCGCTTGCCATCGGTGATGCGTCGGCGACAGCGCACGCTGGTGTGCCCGGCGCGCTCGAACGGCAGCGGGTCGGCACACCTTTCCTGACCGGTGTCCGCGTCATCGACATCTTTACGCCACTGTGCTTCGGTCAACGGCTCGGTATCTTCGCCGGCTCAGGCGTTGGCAAATCGACACTGCTCGCCATGCTGGCCGGAGCCGACGCATTCGACACCGTCGTCGTCGCGCTGGTCGGCGAACGCGGCCGCGAGGTGCGCGAATTCCTCGAAGACACGATCGGCGCCAAAAGCATGGCCAAGACGGTTGCCGTCGTGGCGACCAGTGATGAGAGCGCCATGATGCGAAAGCGCGCGCCGGGCACCGCGATGCGGGTGGCCGAGCATTTTTGCCAGCGCGGCGACCGCGTACTTCTGGTGCTCGATTCGATCACTCGCTTTGCCCATGCATTGCGCGAAGTCGCAACCGGCACCGGCGAGCCGCCGGTGGCGCGAGGCTATCCCGCGTCGGTCTTCACCGATCTGCCGAAACTTCTGGAGCGCGCCGGGCCGGGCATCGACGGCGCCGGTTCGATCACAGCCATTCTCTCGGTTCTGGTCGACGGCGACGATCACAACGACCCGGTGGCCGACTCCGTGCGTGGCATCCTCGATGGCCACGTCGTTCTCGACCGCACGCTGGCCGAGCAAGGTCGTTACCCACCCGTCAATCCGCTGTCGTCGATTTCGCGTCTGGCCGGCAAGGCCTGGAGCGAGGATCAGCGGGGGCTGGTGTCCCGACTGCGCGCTATGATCGCGCGGTACGAGGACACGCGCGACATCCGCCTGCTGGGCGCCTACCAGAGCGGCGCCGATCCGGAACTCGACATGGCGGTGCGCCAGGTGCCGCTCATCTACGAAGGGCTGATGCAGTCGCCCAGGGATCCTCCGTCGGCCGATCCTTTTTCGGATCTGGCGCGCCATCTGAGGGGAAAGGAGAAGCCGAATGTCGGACAAGCAAGCTGACGGCATGGCTGCCATGATCCAGCGCATGCGCAAGATGCTGGAGAAGGAAGAAGGCCGGACAGCCAGCCGCCTGTTTCGCCGCACGCCCAAGCCGCGCCCAGCGTTCACCGCCGAAAAGAGATACGCAACCGGGCGGGGCGACTTCGTGGTCGCCGGCCTGGGCATCGGGCTTGGACTCCTCTGCGCGCTGTTCCCTTGGTACATCTTCTTCAACCAGGAACAGTTCGGTATCCGCGCCATAAAGTTCGAAGGCGGCGGCCAGGTCGACGGGCCGGTCGAACTTGCCATACAGCCGGAGCGCGTCGGTGCGCCGAGCGAGTCTGCGGAGATCCCGCCTACGGGGCTCGACCTGCTCGCCACGGGAACATTGCCGAAAGAACCCGATGAAGCAAGCGTGCCGGCCCCAGGCCTTCGCGAGCAGCCGTTCCCGGCCGCAGGCGAGGAATTCAAGCTGGTCTTCGCCGCCAATGGCCGCGCCATGATCGAGGACGACAGTGGGCTGTTCGTCGTGCAGCCGGGCTCGCGCCTGCCCGACAACAGCCGTGTCGCGGCGATCGAGCAGCGAGAAGGCCGATGGGTGCTGGTGACCACCGCCGACCAGGTCATCGAACTCGACCGTTGATTGCATCCAGGCCCGGACGCCTAACCGCAAGGTCCGCGCAAGACTGATCCCCTAACCTCACTCTATCTCTCCGGGGGATTTGCTATGCAGCCTGTTTCTCTTTTTGACCTTGCCGCTCAGCAAGCGCGCTGGCTCTCGGTGCGCCAGTCGACCGTCGCCGGCAACATCGCCAATGTGAACACGCCGGGTTATCGCGCCGCTGATGTCGAGCCTTTCGAAAAGGTGCTCGATTCCAAGAGCGTCGCAATGAGGGCGACCGATCCGCGCCACATCTCCCTCGGGGTCGGCGGCAGCGGCATAGCCGTGCGCAGCGAGGAAAACGACACCGCGGTCATGCCTTCCGATAACAGCGTGGTGATGGAAACCGAACTGATGAAGGCCGGTGACGTCCGCCGCTCGTTCGAACTGAACACGGCGATCGTCAAGGCCTTTCATCGCATGACGCTGATGAGCCTGAAGGCCTGACATGGACCCCTTGTCGACAGCATTGAAGGTCGCCGCATCCGGCATGACCGCCCAGTCGGAGCGGCTGCGCATCGTCTCGGAAAACCTTGCCAACGCGCAATCGACCGGAACGACCCCGGGAGCCGAGCCCTACCGGCGCAAGACAATCACTTTCGCGGCCGAGGTCGACCGCGCCAGCGGCGGCACGGTCGTCGACGTAACATCGGTCTCGCGCGATCGGGGCGCCTTTCCCGTCGAGTTTCAGCCCGGGCACGAGGCCGCCGACGAAAACGGCTACGTCAAGGTGCCCAACGTCAACGTGCTGGTCGAGATGGCCGACATGCGCGAGGCGAATCGTGGCTACGAAGCCAACCTTCAATCCATCAAGCAGGCCCGTGACCTGATCTCGATGACGATAGACCTGATGAGGAACCAGTAATGATCACCGGTATCGGCATGCTCGACGGCGCCGGCAAGGTCAAAGAACCGGCCGGCATATCCGAAACTGGAGCAGGCGCTGCAAGTGGCGTGAGCGTCGGCGGCTCCTTCGCGACAGCGCTGGCGGATGCTGCCACAACCGCCATCGGAAATCTTCAGCACGCCGAACAGCTTTCCGTGCAGACGCTGCAGGGCGGCGACATCCAGACCCGCGACGTGGTCGACGCGGTCATGAACGCGGAGCAATCGCTACAGGCTGCGGTCGCCATCCGCGACAAGATCGTATCCGCCTATCTCGAAGTCAGCCGTATGGCGATCTGAGGATCCACGATGAAAGCGCTAGCCATCGCCGCCACCGGCATGAACGCCCAGCAGACAAACCTCGAAGTCATCGCCAACAACATCGCCAACATCAACACGACGGGCTTCAAGCGCGCCCGCGCCGAATTCACCGACCTGCTCTATCAGGTCGACCGGCCGCAGGGCGTTCCGAACCGCGCCAACGAAAACATCGTGCCGGAGGGCGTGAGCATCGGCCTCGGCGTCAAGACCTCGGCCATTCGCAACGTGCACATCGAAGGATCGCTGACCAAGACCGGCAACGATCTCGACCTGGCGCTGACCGGCACCGGCTGGTTCCAGATCGAGGGCGCCGACGGGGAGACGCTCTACAGCCGCGCCGGCGCCTTCAACACCAACGCCAACGGCCAGCTCGTCACCATAGACGGCTTCCCCGTCGTCCCGGCGATCAATGTTCCCGCCGAGGCGGTCGATATCATCGTCAACAAGAGCGGCCAGGTGTTCGCACGGTTTGACGACCAGGCAGATCTCCAGGACCTCGGTCAGCTGACGCTTGCGACCTTCGCCAACGAGGCCGGGCTCGCGCCGCTCGGAGACAACCTGTTCAAGGAAACCCCGGCATCGGGTCCCGCCAATGTCGGCGTCCCGGGCGACCCCGGCTATGCCACGGTGGAACAGGGCTACCTTGAAAACTCCAACGTCGATCCGGTCAAGGAAATCACCGAGCTGATCTCGGCGCAGCGCGCCTATGAAATGAACTCGAAGGTCATCCAGGCGGCCGACGAAATGGCCGCTGTCGTATCCAAGAACATCCGGTAGCCGGCCGTGCAACTCCGCCGAAAAAGCATCGCAGGACATCTCGCAAGCGCCGCGTTGGCGCTGCTGGCGTTTGCCATGCCGGCGGTGGCGCAGGAGATCGCCGTGGTCACCAACCGTGTCGTCTACCCCGGCGAGACGATCGGCCTCGATGTGCTGCGAGAAGTCCCGGTCACCAACCGGAACCGCGATCTCTCCACCGTTGCAACCGTCGTCGAGCAGGTCGAAGGCAAGGTCGCGCGGCGCACCTTGCTGCCCGGCCGCTTCATTGCCGTCAATGCGGTGCGCGACGCCTATCTGGTCGAACAGGGCGCCGCCGTGCAGGTGATGTTTGTACACGGCGGGCTGACGATTTCGGCGAGTGCTGTGACCTTGCAGCCGGGTTCGGCAGGCGATGTCGTCAAGGTCCGCAATATCGACAGCGGCAACACCTTCACCGGCACGGTGATGGCCGACGGAACCATTCGGGTCGGCGCCACATGAAGCGTGCATTCGTTCTGCTCCTGGCCACGCTTGTCGGCCTCACCGCCGGCCATGCCGACGGGCCTGACGGCAAACCCGCTCAGGGTGCCGGCAAAAACCACCAACTCGCCGACGATTACAGCGGTGGAGACGTGCAGTTTCGTCCTTCCAGCGGCCCGATATCGCGCATCAAGGATATCGCGATGCTGCAGAGCGCCCGCGACAACCAGCTGGTCGGTTATGGTCTGGTCATCGGCCTGTCGGGTTCCGGCGACAGCTTGCGCAATTCGCCGTTCACCGAGCAGTCCATCCGCGCGATGCTCGAAAATCTCGGCATCGCCACCGAGGGCGGCCGCTCGCGCGCCAAAAATGTCGCCGCGGTTATCGTCACCGCCAATATGCCGCCCTTCGTCCAGTCGGGCGCCCGCATCGACGTCACCGTCTCGTCGCTCGGCGACGCCACCTCGCTTACTGGCGGCACCTTGATCATGACGCCGCTCAAGGCCGCCGACGGCGAGATCTATGCCGTCGCACAGGGTCCGGTCTCGGTTTCCGGGTTCAGCGCGCAGGGCGACGCCGAAACGCTGACACAGGGTGTGCCAACCGCCGGCAGGGTGCCAAACGGCGCCATCGTCGAGCGGCAGGTGGCTGCCGAATTCGCGGATCTCGGCACGCTGACGTTGCAGCTGCGCAATCCCGATTTTTCCACCGCGGTGATGATTGCAGATGCGATCAACGAATATTCCCGGCAGCGCTTCGGCATGCGCCTTGCTTCCGAGCAGGACGCGCGCACGGTTCTGATCAACAAGCCGAAGGGCATTTCCCCGGCTCGCTTCTTCGCCGAACTGGAGAACCTGGCCGTCGCCACGGATGCACCGGCGCGCGTCGTCATCGACGAGCGCACCGGCACAATCGTCATCGGCCAGGATGTCCGGATTTCGAAGGTCGCGATCAGCCACGGCGCCCTGACGGTGCGGATCAAGGAGATGCCGCGCGTGGTCCAGCCCGAGCCCTTCTCGCGCGGCCAGACGGCGGAGGAGCCTTTCACGGATATCCAGGCCGATCGGCCCGATTCAAAAGTCGCTCTTCTCGACGGACCCGATCTGGAAACCTTGGTTGCCGGCCTCAATCGCCTCGGCGTGAAGCCCGACGGCATCATCGCCATCCTGCAGGGCATCAAATCGGCAGGCGCCCTGCAAGCCGACCTCGTCGTACAATAGGTGCGTGAGATGATTGCGCTGCCCTCTCTAACGTTTCGCAAGGCGCCGGCGCCAGTCGCCTGCACCCTTGCCGCGATGCTTTTGGTAGGCGCGCAGTCCGCGGCTACCGAGGCGGCGGCGCCGAACATCGCGACCCGCAGCGTCGGCGACGCGCCCGTGATAGACGCAGCAGCACCCGCAACTGGCACAGAGCCAGCCACCGAGATCCAGCGCTTCTGCTCCAACATCGCCGATGCCGCGCGCGACCGCCGTTATGCGCTTCAGGCGCAGGAACTCCAGACGCTGCAGGGCGAAATCGACAAGCGCATAAAGGTGCTTGAGGAAAAGCGCGCCGAATACGAGGGGTGGCTCAAGCGTCGCAACGACTTCATGGCCGAGGCCGAGGAAGGCGTCATCAAGATCTATGCGCGCATGCGTCCGGATGCCGCCGCAGAGCGCCTTGCCGAAGTCGACGCAGAACTCGCCGCCGCCATTCTGATGAAGCTCGACTCCCGGCAGGCAGGCGTGATCCTCAACGAGATGGAACGCAAGGCCGCAGCGACGCTGACTGGCATAATGGCAAGCGCGGCTCGCGAGAAAGACCCGACATGAGACTCTATCCCTTCGCCGCGCTCGCCCTTGCCGCGCTCGCCGGCTGCGCATCGAACAACGAGATCGGCATTCCGCCGAGGATGTCTGCCGTCGGAACCGGCGTCGGCGCCGCCCAGTCGGTCTATACCTACCCCGAACAGCCGGCAGCGCCGGTCAAGCGCTTCTCGCTGTGGGACGACCGCCAGAGCCGGCTGTTCACCGACCGCCGTGCGTTCCTGGCCGGTGACATCCTCACAGTCCGCATCTCCATCAAGGACCGGGCGAAGTTCAAGAACGAATCCGAGCGAAGCCGCACCGCCAACCGCAGCCTGGGCTTCAGCGCCGGGCTCGAATGGGACGGCTACAAGACCTCCGGCAAAGGCGATGCCGACATCCACTCGGGCACCGAGAGCGCCGGCGCCGGCGCCACCGAGCGTTCGGAAGCCATCGACCTGCTGGTCGCCGCGGTGGTCACCGAAGTTCTGCCCAACGGCAATCTGATGATCCAGGGATCGCAGGAGGTTCGCGTCAACGCGGAACTGCGCATCCTGACGATTGCCGGCATCGTTCGGCCATCGGATATCGGCGGCGAGAACACTATTTCCTACGAGCGCATCGCCGAGGCCCGCATCTCCTACGGCGGCCGCGGCCGCCTGACTGAAGTGCAGCAGCCGCCATACGGCCAGCAGTTCCTCGACAACGTCCTGCCCTTCTAGTGGAGCACGCCTGAAAGTGGCCAACACCGAGCAAGTCGTCCCGCAGAAGCAAGGTCCTTCGCTGATCATCCAGATCGCGATGCTGCTCGGGGTGACGGCGGTGGCGATCGGCATGGGCTGGCTGTCGGGGAACTATCTCAACGACTCCACCGGCGCCAAGACGCCTGCAGCCGAGGCCGGCGGCCAGGCGCATGCTGCAGAAGGGGAACACGCCACGGGAGCGCCGCTTTCGAGCATCGTGGTCCTGCCTCCCATCACCACCAACCTCGCCGCGCCTGACGAGATCTGGGTGCGCCTGGAGGTCGCGCTCGCATTCGACGCGCCTCCACCGGAAAACATCCCCGACAACATCCACCAGGATCTTCTCGGTTTCCTCCGCTCGGTGAAACTGCATCAGATCGAAGGCGCCAGCGGCTTCCAGCACCTCAAGGAAGACCTTGAGGAGCGCGCGAAGATTCGCAGCGACGGCGCCGTCAAGAAACTCTTGATCCGGACATTGATTTTCGAATGAGAGTTTTCCGTTTTCTCCCGCTTCTGCTCCTAGCAAGCGGTTCGGCTGCACACGCCCAGCAGATCGATCTCGGCGCCATCGGCCAGGCCGACGGCACGACCATCGGCTACATCATCCAGATGTTCGGGCTGCTGACGGTCCTGTCGATCGCACCCGGCTTGCTGATCATGGTGACCAGCTTCACGCGCTTCATCATCGCCTTTTCAATCCTGCGCACCGGCATCGGGCTGCAGACGACGCCGGCCAACATGATCCTGATCAGCCTCGCTTTGTTCATGACCTTCTATGTGATGGCGCCGACTTTCGATCAGGCGTGGAACAACGGCGTCAAACCGCTGATGGACAATCAGATCGACGAGACCGTCGCTGTAGAACGGATCGCCGAACCCTTCCGCGCCTTCATGGTCAAGAATGTCCGCGAGAAGGATTTTGCGCTGTTTGCCGATCTCGCCCGCGAGCGCGGACAGACCGTTTCGGAAGAGGCGGTTGACCTGCGCATCCTCGTCCCGGCGTTCATGATTTCCGAAATCCGCCGCGGATTCGAGATCGGCTTCCTCATCGTGCTGCCCTTCCTGGTCATCGACCTGATCGTGGCCACCATCACCATGGCGATGGGCATGATGATGCTGCCGCCCACCGTGGTTTCCCTGCCTTTTAAGATTTTGTTTTTCGTGTTGATCGACGGCTGGAATCTTTTGGTGGGCAGCCTGGTTCGCTCCTTCACCTGATCGCGCGCGAAAAAATTCGTTCAAACAAAGAGATAGCTGAAAGAGAGGGTTGCGCGCGCTGAACCCGCACGCTAGATTCATACAATCGCGTTATCTCTTTGGTAGGAATTCCCGACCATAAGTGCAGCGATGCAGACGGGTTGATCCCCACGGCGGGATCATAGGCATGATGCCGCTCCGTCTTCGCCGGTAACGTCCGGCATGTCCCGCGAAAATATTTCACACAAGGGGCAGGACCTATGTCCAGCATTCTCACTAACGCGTCGGCAATGACGGCTCTCCAGAGCCTTAACGCAACCAACAAGAACCTCGCCACCACCCAGAGCCGCATCTCCACCGGCATGCGCGTCGCGCAGGCTTCGGATAACGCCGCTTACTGGTCGATCGCCAGCACGATGCGTTCGGACAACCAGGCGATGGGCACCATCAAGGAAGCCCTCGGTCTTGGCGCCGCCCAGGTCGACGTTGCCTACACCGCAATGGACAAGGTGAAGCAGACACTCGACACCTTGAAGTCGAAGCTGGTCACCGCGTCGCAGCCGAATGTCGACAAGTCGAAGATCCAGTCGGAAATCAAGCAGCTTCAGAACGACCTGAAGACATATGCCGAGTTCGGCTTCGTTCTCGGGTGGCAACTGGCTGTCGGTCGACAAGTCCAGCAGCGCCAAGGTGGTTGCTTCGTTTATTCGCGGCGCCGACGGCTCCATCACGCTCGGCACCATCGATGTCGACACCGCCAAGACCGCACTCTTCAACCGCGACGCCACTCAGGCCGGCCTTCTGGAAAAGGGCACCGCCCTGACGGCAGCCAGCGGCGCTGGTATCGCGATCTATTCTGGCGCGGCGACCCCGGTTGCCGGCACTTCCGGCGCCGACACGCTCCCCGGCACCGCCGACGACACTGCGGCAACGGCGACGTTCGGCGCGCACGCCAACTTCTCGCTGGATGGCGATGACGCGATCAGCTTCGAGGTGACGCTGAATGGCGGCACGTCCAAGACGCTCCGTATCGACCGCGACACGATCACCGCCGCTGGCCTGGCCAACGGTGCTGTCACCAGCGCCGCCGAAATGGCGACCGTCATGACCCAGGCGCTGAAGAGCGCCGGCCTCGACAGCAAGGTAGCTGCAAGCGTGGCCGGCGGTGCTGTCGTGCTGGCCACGGCGGAAACGGGCCCCAATGCGACGATCGCCGTCGCCAATGGCGCCTCCAGCGACAACGGCAACTTCATCGACGCCACCAGCATCGACATCACTGCCGCCACGGCGGGCCAGCTCAGCCAGTACCTGCAGGGCGTCGAAAACATGCTCAGCTCGGTGACGACGGCTGCTTCGGACCTCGGCGCCATCAAGACCCGCATCGGTTCGCAGCAGACCTTCGTGAAGGATTTGATGAGCGCCGTGGATCGCGGTGTCGGCGCCCTCGTCGATGCCGACATGAACGAAGAGTCGACCCGCCTGCAGGCCCTCCAGGTCCAGCAGCAGCTCGGCATCCAGTCCTTGTCGATCGCTAACGGCAGCGCCCAGCAGATCATGTCGCTGTTCCGCGGCTAATCCGAACCGTCTCAAGCATAGGCAACAACAATCCGGCGGGTCGCGCTTTCGAGCGCGGCCCGATTTCATTTTCGCACAAGCTTCGGCGTTTAGGGTTCCGCTTCATGACCAGTCTGGGAGCCGCGTGTCCGTGCCGGAGCAGATTCAGAACATCGCCGACAATCTGAGAGCCTTCGGGCCTCGCCGGCTGGCAATGCTGGGCGGCATCGCAGCCCTGGTGCTGGCGGTCATCGCTGTCGCTTCGATCTATCTCAACAGGCCGGCTTACGAGACCCTCTATGTCGGCCTCGAACGCGCCGACGTGAACCAGATCGGCCTCGTGCTCGGCGAAGCCGGCATCGGCTTCGACGTCGCTTCAGACGGGACGACAATCCTTGTCGCCGCCGGCAAGACGGCGCAGGCGCGCATGCTTCTCGCCGAAAAAGGCCTGCCGACCAGCGCCAACGCCGGCTATGAACTGTTCGACAATGTCGGCTCGCTCGGCCTCACCTCCTTCATGCAGCAGATCACCCGGGTTCGTGCGCTCGAGGGCGAGATCGCCCGCACCATCCAGTCCATCGCCGGCATCAAGGCAGCCCGCGTTCATATCGTCATGTCCGAACGCGCCAGCTTTCGCCGCGACGAACAGCAGCCGACCGCATCTGTTGTCATCAAGGCTTCTGAAACCGACGCGCTCAAGAACGCCACGTCGATCCGCCACCTCGTGGCGGCAGCGGTTCCCGGCCTGAACGCCGACAAGGTAACCGTGCTGGATTCGAGCGGCACGCTTCTGGCTGCCGGCGACGATCCAACCAACACCAGCGCCAGCCGCACGATGAATGTCGAGCGCACCGTCGAGATGCAGATCGAGGAAAACATCCGCCGCGCGCTGGCCCCTTACCTCGGACCGGAAAATTTCCGGGCGAGCGTCAGGGCCGACGTCAACACCGACCAGCGGCAGATCGAAGAGACCATTTTCGACCCTGAATCGCGCGTCGAGCGTTCCGTTCAGGTTGTGCGCTCCAACGAAAACGCCAGCCAGCGCAGCACGGCGGCACCCGCCACTGTCGAGCAGAACCTGCCCGACGCGCAGGTGGCGCCGGCAACTGGACCGGAATCCTCCGAACAGAACGAACGCAAGGAAGAGACCACCAACTACGAGGTGAACTCCAAGCGCATCGCCACCACAAGCAACGGCTATACCGTCGAAAAGATGTCGATCGCCGTCGTCGTCAACCAGCAACGGCTGGCCGCCATTCTTGGCAAGGACGCGACGCCGGAGCAGATCAACACCCGCATTGCCGATATCCAGAAAGTGGTCGCCTCCGCCACCGGCTTCACCGAGGCGCGCGGCGACGTCATCAACGTGTCGGCGGTCGAGTTCATCGACGGTCTCGACGGCCAAGTGATCGACGAACCGGGCATTTTCGATGCCGCCAGCCAGCACGTCGGCACCATGATCAATGCGCTGGCGTTCGTCGTGGTTGTCTTCCTCATGGCCTGGTTTGGGTTGCGTCCGCTGGCTGCCGCTCTCGGTAAGCCTGCGGTTGCTCCGCCGAGTTTCGAAGACGTGCAGCGGTCGCTTCCAACACCCGAAGGGGCGGGCCAGGCGGTTGGCGCCTTGCCGCAATCCAACCCGCTCGACGATCTCCGGCAGAAGATACGCCCTGCCCCGCAGGAGCGCCTTGCCCGCATGGTTGACCTCAACGAAGAGCGCACCGCGCATATCTTGCGCAAATGGGCTGCTGCGGAGGCAAGCTGATGCGCGCGCTTGCTCTATCCGACTTTCTGCCCGATTTCGCCGTGCGTTCGCTTAATCCGCAAAGTTCCGGCAACGGCGCCGGACCGCTTGTCGATCAGCCCGAGCCGCCAGCAGCTGCAGCGCCGGCTGCGGCGGACCTGAACACCCTGATCCGCGAAGGGGTAGCGAAAGCCGAGGCCGAAATAACCGGCCGCCTTTCGGCGATTTATGAGGCGACATTGCAGGCCGAACGTGACAAACATGCCGCCGAGCTTGAGCGCCTGCAGGCCGACTTCGGAACCGAAATCGGCGTCAGGATTTCCGCGCAGCTCGATGAATTGGAAGCCTCCGTCGGCCTTGTCGCCACCTCGCTCACCGGCCGCATCATCAGCAGCCTGCTGACCGAGGACATCCAGAAGCGCAGCCTCGAGAGCCTGCGCCGCTCGATCGTCGAGGCCTTGCGCGACAACGACACCGTCCGAATCCAGGTACAGGGGCCGCTGTCACTGTTCGAACCGCTCAGCGCAGCGCTCGGCGAGCGCGCCGGCAGCCTGCAATATGTCGAGGCTCCCGGCTTCGACCTCACGGTCAGCATCGACGGCAATCTGTTCGAGACGCGGCTCTGCGAATGGTCGACCGCGCTGGCCGGTGCTCTGTCATGAGTGTGCATGGGCCCGGAGAGGAAAGGCACGAGATCGTCATCGTGCGCCGCCACCTCGGTGACCATGACGAAGATCATCATGGGGGCGTTTGGAAGATCGCTTTCGCCGACTTCATGACGGCGATGATGTGCTTCTTCCTGGTCATGTGGCTGATCAACGCGGCCAATGACCAGACCAAGGCATCGATCGCCAGCTACTTCAACCCGGTGAAGCTTGTCGACCGCTCGTCTGGAGGCAAAGGCCTCGATGATATGAGCGAAGGCCCCAATGCGCTTGGCGCGACGGCCGACACGCCGCAGGAAACAGACGGCAAGTCCGGTACGGAAGGCAAGGCCAATGCCGGCCCCGCCGATGCGCCGAATGCCACCGATCTTTCCGAAACGGAAATGCGCTCCGACGAGCACCTTTTCGCCGACCCCTACGCCGTGCTGGCCGAGATCGCTTTCGACACCGGCACGCTTCAGAACGTTTCCAGCAAGGGAGATGGCGGCGCCCAGGACGCCGGCCCTGCTTCGGGTGCTTCCGGTGGTGAATCCTATCGCGATCCCTTTGCGCCCGACTTCTGGTCGCAACAGGTTGCCGCGCCGCAGAATCCAACCGAAGATACTGTCTCCGTCGAGGAAGCCAGGGCACAGGACTCGATACCGGCGCCAGCACCAAAAGCGGGTGACGCACCGCAGGGAAAATCGCCCCTTGAAGACCTGAAACCGGAACAAGCTCGGGAAGCGTCCGAGGAAAGCTCGCCCAAACCGGCGTCGGAGGAAGAGCCTGCCGATGCGCCGCCTGCCGATACGAAACCAGCCGAACCCGATGCGGCTGCAACCAAGGCTGCGGCCGACATCAAGCAGGAACTCGCCAAGGCCTTCGAGGCCGGTGACAAGGCCTATGACGGCATCTCGGTAACGCCGACCGAAAAGGGCGTCATCATCTCGGTGACCGACCAGCTCGATTTCGGCATGTTCGAGATCGGTTCCGCCGTGCCGCATCGCGCGCTGGTGCTGGCAATGGAGAAGATCGGCAAGACGCTTGCCAGCAGACCTGGCAGGATCACCATCAGCGGCCACACCGATGGGCGTCCATTTCAGAACAGGAACTACGACAACTGGCGGCTTTCCACCGCGCGCGCGCATTCCGCCTACTACATGCTCGTGCGGGGCGGGCTCGACGAGCAGCGGATCCGGGAAGTGGCCGGTTATGCCGACCGCCAGTTGAAGGTGAAGGACGATCCGCTGGCCGCGCCGAACCGGCGCATTGAGATCGTTCTGGAGACCGCTGAATGAGGACGCCTGCGGTGGCGCTGTTCCTCGCGGCGGCGATCGCGACGCCCTCCCGGGTTGACGCTGCGGCGTTGGAACCCTACCAGATGGTACGTTCGCTCCAGTTGGTTCAGGACCGCATCGCAGCCGGCGACCATGCAGCGTTGCCGATGCAGAACAAGCTGCTCGAAATGATTGACGCCAGGCTACGAGAAGCCGGCAAGGACGATTTCTCCGACAAACGCAACTTCCATGCGATGCTCGTCTACGCGATGAGCGGCGGCAATCCTGCCACCATCGAAGCCGTGCTGTTGCGTCTAAAGCCCGAAAACACCGACGCCGCACTTGCCAATGGAATCCTTGACTATCTGCGCGGCAGGCAAGGCGAAGCGCGCTCCTCGCTTTCGCACATCGATCCGCTGACCGTAGCGCCCGAGCTCGGCGCGTTTCTTGCCCTCGTCAAGGCCACGATCACCACCACCGACAATGCCACGGCGGCCTCGCGGCTGTTCGATCAGGCGCGCCTTCTCGGGCCGGGCACGCTGGTTGAGGAAGCCGCACTCAGGCGCTCGCTCAGCCTCGCCGCCAAGCTTGCCGATGCCGAGCGTTTTCTGCGATCTGCCAGCCAGTATGTGCGCCGCTACCTGCGCTCTCCCTACGCCAGTCAGTTCGCCGACGCCTTCATCGAGGGCGTCATAAGTCTCCGCGCCACGATTGATTTGGAGAAGGTCGGCAACATCGTCGCCGGCATGGACCGGGACCAGCGGAAGTTCATCTATCTCAGGCTTGCCCGCCGCAGCGCCATCGACGGATTGACGGAACTGTCGGCATTCGCGTCTCGCGGCGCCGAACGGGTCGACGAGGAGGAAAAAGCCAGGCGCGACCCACGCGCCGAGCTCTATTCCAGCCTGGCGACCATGACGACCGCTACAGCCGGCGATGTCCTGGCGCAATTGCGGACCATCGATCGCAGTCGTCTCTCCGAAAACGACCGCCGCCTTCTGGAAGCAGCCGAAGCGGTCGCAGCCGAGATTACGGCGGCGCCGGGTCGCCCCACACCGGACGCCACGCAAGACGCGGCAATCTTCGAGGACGACGCCGGCGGTACGGAACCCACGGTTGAACCTGCCGCCACACCGGTTCCGGAACCTGCGGCAGTACAGCCGCCGGCGCCACAGACGGCAACCGCCGAACCGGCTAACGCCGCTCCGCAGCCCGAATCTCCCGCAACGGAGGCGGTGGCAGCCGAGATCGATGCGCCAACTGCCGCCGCTGCTGCAACAGCCGGCGAAGCGCGCAAGAAACTCGAGGTGGTCGACAAACTTCTTGGAGGATTGCCGCAATGACCAGCGCAGTGATGCAGGCAGGTTTCGCGCCAGGGCCGGCGCCGCAGGGCAGGATGCCATCTGGCAAGGAGAAAGACGCCGCCGGCAGCGCGTTCGGCGATGCCATGCGCTCCGGCGCAAAAGACCTGGGGCAGACCGGCCGACCCCCAGCCGGCCAAAAGCCGGACGGCCCGAGCGAGCGATTGAGACCCGCCCTCCACGCGCTCGGCCAGGCCTGGCAGGTCTCCGCTGCGGACGCCGAAAACGTTGCCGAGAGCGAGAACCCGAAAGATTGGCGGACCGACGCTCGTACCGAGCGGAAGCTTCTGGAAGACACGAGGGAAGCGTTACCCGAAAACTCCGACGATGCTCAGGAGGGCGAGGACGAAAGTTCCGAAGCCGGCCCGTTGCCGGCGATCGCGCTGCTCCTCGAAACGGTGCTTCGCAGCAGCGATCCCGCCGCCTGGCAAGCCGCCGAAAATACCGGCGGCGCGCTAAGAGTTGCGGAGGCGCTGGCGGCGGCAAGCGGCGCTGGCGCATTGCTGAAGAACATGAAAGACGGTAACGACGGCACCGAGCCTGCCGATGCCACAGGATCTGAAAATGCACTGACCGCGGACGCCAACGGCACCACCGAAGCGGCAAAAGCAGGCAACCGGATTGCCTCGGTAACCGCTGATCTGCCGGCGCAACCAGGCGCCTCCGCATCCGATCCGGACCAGCAGAATCGCGGCCGGCATACCGATCGCACCTCTGCTGATCAGCCCGCCATGTCGGCAAGGGAGGTACGGCGCGACACGGCGCAGCCCGAACCATCGGGCGCCAGCGCGAAAGCCAGCGTCGTCGGTATCCAAAGCATGCCGGCGCCGGCGGCAAACGCCACCACAGCGGCGTTCCTGGAAGCTATTTCCGCAGATGCTGTCTGGAAACCGCAGGGCGCCGAAGCGGCCTCGAATCCTCATTCACAGGCCCGCCCACAGCCGGGCGCTGTCCACAGCCTGAAAATTCAATTGCATCCGGCTGAACTGGGTATGGTCACCGCCGACCTGCGCTTCGCAGGTGAACAACTCTCGGTTGAACTGAAGGTCGAGAGCGCCGAGGCTTATCATCGGCTGAGCAGCGACTCCGAGACCATTGTCAGGGCCTTCCGGGCGCTCGGCTACGAGATCGACCGGGTCACGATCCAGCAACCCCACACCACCAGCCAGGCGAACCGCGCCGACAATGTCGACGCAAATTCCGGCGCTGCGGCGCGCGATCCGCAGTCGACATTTTCGGGCAACGCAGGCGATGGCGGGACAGGTTCTGGCGGCCGAGGATCCACTGCGCAGGGAGGAAGCGATGGACGGCACGCCGAAGGCAGTGGCACGACGGCTCAGGACCGTTCTTCTCGCGGCCTCTATATCTAGTATCCTGGCAACGACAGCGCAGGCTGCCCCGAATGCCTGCGAGCCCGAAATACTGGCCGCCGCGGACCGCTACGGCGTGCCGGTCGGCATTCTGTACGCGGTCGGGCTGACAGAAACCGGAAAGAAAGGCAGCCTACAGCCTAACGCCTTGAATATAGACGGAAAAGCTCTGTTCCCTACAACCCGTCAGCAAGCTGTCGAGGCCTTTCGGCAGGCCCGTGAAAACGGTGCGAAATTCATCGACCTCGGCTGCATGCAGATCAATCACCGCTTCCATTCCGAGCATTTCCGCAGCGTCCAGGACATGCTCGACCCCCACCGAAATGTAGATTACGCGGCCCGCTTCCTGGTGCAGCTGAAACGCAAGCACGACACCTGGTCGATGGCGGTGGCGCGTTATCATGCGGGACCCGATAACGACCCCGCACAGAAGCGCTACATCTGCCGCGTCATCGCCAATATGGTGGCCACCGGCTTCGGCAACTGGACCTCGAACGCCCGCGATTTCTGCAGCCCGTAGAAACGAGTTCGGAGGACAGGCCGGCCCCGCCTGTGACCCCGCAACCCTCACCCCGGGGCCAGGAGCCGCCGCAACCATCGCGATTCGAGACTCCCCAGAAAACAGCTACAAGAAATGACGGTTTTTCAGGATTCGTCACAAAGGTTACCTCTGCGTTTACCATAACATGCAGCTGATTCGGAGGGCGGGCCGATGATAGTAATCGTGGACGAGCGGGAGCTCGTCAAAGAGGGCTATTATTCACTTTTTGATCGAGAGGGCGTGGCGAGCGCCGGCTTCGGTTCGACGGAATTCGGCGAGTGGGTTACCACCGTCGCGGACGAGGATCTGAAGTCCGTACGTGCTTTCCTCATCGGCGAGTGTTCGACCGACATCGTCTCGCCGCACAAGATCCGCGACCGCACCAAGGCGCCGGTCATCGCACTCAGCGAACAGCACTCGCTGGAGAACACGCTGAAGCTGTTCGAATCCGGCGTCGATGACGTCATCCGCAAGCCCGTTCACATCCGGGAGATCCTGGCGCGCATCTCGGCGATCAGCCGTCGCGCCAAGGAAGAGGCGAATTTCGTCCAGATCGGCGCCATGCGCATCTTCATGGACGGACGTGATCCGGAAATCGACGGGCAGCCACTGCCCTTACCGCGCCGCGAGCGCCGCATCCTCGAATACCTGGCAAACAACAGCGGCCGCCGCGTCACCAAGACCCAGGTTTTCAACGCGATCTATGGCATCTTCGACGACGAGGTCGAGGAGAATGTCGTGGAGAGCCACATCTCCAAGCTGCGCAAGAAGCTGCGCGAGAAGATCGGCTTCGATCCGATCAACTCCAAGAGGTTCCTCGGTTATCGGCTGATCATCTGATGGGCAGTCCTGGCGGAAGCGGCGAAGCGGCCCCTCCGTTGCAACCCACGCCCCATCGCGATGCGATGCGGGCGCAAACAAGACGGGAAGCCAGCTTCGCGCAAGTCAAAAGCTCTATCCTCATGACCAACGGCAAGTGGTCTGGGGAGAATATTCGATGAGCTTGTATGGAATGATGCGCACCGGTGTGTCCGGCATGAACGCGCAGGCCAACCGTCTGTCGACGACGGCCGACAACATCGCCAACTCGGGCACCACGGGCTACAAGCGCGCCAGCACCGAATTCTCTTCCATGGTCATCCCGAGCTCGACCGGCAATTACACCTCCGGCGGCGTCAAGACCAACGTACGCTACGCGATCACCAATCAGGGCGATCTGAAATACACCACCTCGGCCAGCGACCTCGCCATCGACGGCGAGGGTTTCTTCGTCGTCCAGAATGCCAGCGGTTCACCGGTTCTTACCCGCGCCGGCTCCTTCGTTCCAGACAGCCAGGGCCGCCTCGTCAACGCGGCCGGCTTCTATCTGATGGGTTACAATTTCGCCAATGGCGACCCGAGCGCCGTCGCAAACGGTTTTGGCGGCCTCGAGGCCGTAAAGATTTCGCAGAGCGAACTGGTCGCAACACCCTCCAGGAACGGCATTTTCACCGCGAACCTCCCACTCGACGCCACTGTCGTCGCCGCGGCGAACCTTCCGTCCGCAAACGCGGCGACCGCCGCCTACTCCGCAAAATCCTCGCTGGTCGCCTACGACAATCTCGGCAAGGAAGTGATCCTCGACGTCTACTTCACCAAGACGGCGGCCAACACTTGGGAAGTAGCGGTTTACAATAAGGACCAGGCCGGCTCACCCAACGCCTTCCCCTACAGCGGTCCGGCGCTCACGACACAGACCCTCAACTTCGATGCCACCACTGGCAAGCTAACCGGGGCCACGCCATTGTCGATCGCCATTCCAGGCGGCGCCACACTCAGCCTCGACATCAGCAAGACCACGCAGCTCGGAACCAGCTACACGGTGCTCAAGGGCGAGGTCGACGGCAACGCGCCGAGTGGCATCGAGAAGGTGGAAATCGGCTCCGACGGCACCATCTACGCGCAATACCAGAACGGTGCGTTCAAGGCGCTCTATCGCATCCCGATCGCCACGGTGCAAAGCCCGGACCAGCTGGCAGTGCTGCCGGGTAACGTCTTCACGCAGAGCGCCGATTCCGGCGATGTCCGTATCGGCTTCGCCAACGAAGGCGGCATGGGCGCCGTGGTCTCCGGGGCGCTGGAGAACTCGAACGCCGATATCGCCGAAGAACTGACCAACATGATCGAGTTGCAGCGTACCTACACCGCCAATTCCAAGGTGTTCCAGACCGGCGCCGACCTGATGGACGTCCTCGTCAACCTGAAGAGATAAACCCGGCAAGCTGAAAAGCGTCAGCCTAAGAAAGCAAAGCATGTCGCTGACATCCGCCCTGAACATCGCGCAAACGGCGCTCAAGAACACGTCGCGGCAGACGACCGTCGTCTCCCGCAACATCGCAGACGCCTCCAACCCCGACTATACGAGGCGCACGGCGGTTCTCTCCAGTTCGGCGCCGGGCGCCCGTGTGGTCGACATCCAGCGTGCGGCCAACGAAGAGCTGTTCCGCCAGAACCTTTCCGCGCTCTCGTCGTGGGAGGGCCAGAGTGCGCTGCTCGACGGACTGGAGTCGCTAAAGACGTCCGTCAACGGAGTGGACAACGCATCGTCGCCGGCAATGCTCATCGGCAAGCTGCGGGAGGCGTTGGACCTCTATGCCGCGACGCCCTCCAATCGCACGCTTGCCGAAAACGCCGCGGAAGCCGGCCGCCAGGTCGTGCGGGCGCTCAACGACGCGAGCGAATCCATTCAGCTGCTCCGCACGACAGCCGACCAGGACATCGCCCAGTCGGTCGACGATCTGAACACACTGCTTGCCGATTTCCATGACGTGAACACCAAGGTTGTGTCCGGCACGCGTGCCGGCCGCGACGTTCTGGACCTGGTCGACAAGCGCGAGGCCTTGTTGAAGCAGATCTCCGAAAAGCTTCCGGTCACCACGATGACACGAGCCAATTCCGACATGGTCATCATGACCAGGGACGGCACGATGCTATTCGAGAGGACGCCACGCGAGGTCACTTTCGAGCCCTCCACCAGCTACGCGCCGGGAGGGGTCGGCAACGCCGTCTATGTCGACGGCGTCAAGCTCACGGGCGGCAGCGGCGGCAACACCGACGCTTCCGGCAGGCTCGCCGGCCTGATCCAGTTGCGCGACAGCGTCGCGCCCACCATGCAGAGCCAGCTCGACGAAATCGCACGCGGCCTGATCACCGCCTTCGCCGAAGTCGACAAGGCTGGCGTCCAGCCGAACCAGACAGGCCTCTTCACCTGGTCAGGCGCACCTGCCGTTCCGCCTGCTGGAACACTGGTCGACGGACTGGCGGGATCGATCAAGATCAACCCCGCATTCGATTCCAGGCAGGGCGGCAACCCCGAGCTCATCCGCGACGGCGGCGCCAATGGCGCGGCCTACAGATGGAACACGGGGACCCCGCCTTCCGCGTCCTTCTCAGAGCTCCTCATCACAATCGGCGATCGGCTCGACACGCCCATGACATTTGACCCCGATGCGGGGAATGGAACGAGTGCGACGCTCGGCGCCTATTCGACCAACTCGATCAACTGGTTCGAAGGCATGCGCCGGGATGCCTCCCGCGCCGCCGACACCAAAAGTGCGATGGCGGTGTATACCGCCGAGGCACTGTCTAACAGCACCGGTGTCAACATGGACAACGAACTGTCGCTGATGCTCGACCTCGAAAATTCCTACCAGGCATCGGCACGGATGCTCAAAGCCGTCGACGACATGTTGTCGGCACTTTTCGCAGCGGTGAGGTAGCGCGATGAAAGCTTCCTTCGTTTCCTCAGTCTCGATATCCAACGCAATGCGCTACCAGGTGTCGCGCATGCAGTCCGAACTCGTGAAGGCCCAGAAGGAGTCTTCCTCGGACAGGGTCGCCGACGCCGGCCTTTCTCTCGGCGCCCGCACCGGTCAGTTGGTTTCCGTCGAACGCGATCTCGAACGCCTGGATGGCATCGTCAAGTCCAACGATTTGGCCAAGGTGCGGCTGTCGGCAACCCAGACCTCGTTCGGGCAGCTCGCCACCACGGCGCGGACCCTGCTCACCACGCTGATGGCAAGCTCCACCGGCAACCCGGACTCATCCGTCGTGCTGTCCGACGCCAAGAATGCCTTGAGCGCCATGACCTCGGTGGTCAACACCACGGTCAATGGCCAATACATTTTCGCGGGCATCAACACCGACGTCAAACCGCTCAACGATTTCAACGCGCCGGGTTCGCCGAGCAAGGCGGCGTTGGACGCCGCGTTCCAGTCTTTCTTCGGCTTCACCCAGACGGACGCCCAGGCGGCCAATATCACCACCGCCCAGATGGACAGCTTCCTGACAACCGCCATCGAGCCGATGTTCATGGGCGCCGGCTGGAAAACCAGTTGGTCGAACGCCTCCGACCAGAAGATCGTCAGCCGCATCGCGCTCAACGAAACCGCCGAAACGTCGGTCAGCGCCAACAATGACGGCGTGCGCCGGCTTGCCATGGCCTCCGCAACGATCAGCGGTCTCTTCACGGCCCAGATGTCCGCCGACGCCAAGAAGGCGATCATCGACCGCCAGGTCGATCAGGTCGGTCAGGCCATTGGCAACATCAGCACGGAACAGGCCCTCATGGGCTTCACCGAGAACCGGGTCAAGAGCGCGACCGACCGCCTCACCATGCAGAAGGATCTGCTGGACCGCAGCGTGTTGGATATGGTCGGCATCGACCCCTACGAGGTCGCCAACCGGATCACGACGCTGGTCGGGCAGATCGACAAGTCCTACGCGCTAACCGCCCGCATACAGCAACTCAGCCTGCTCAAATACCTGTAGCGGCGCCAACCAGCGGAATCGACATGTACCAATTCTCCTATTCCGATATCCAGACCGACTCGGTTGCCGACGCCAAGGATCGTGAGCGGCAATTGCTGACCCGCTCCATCGACCTTTTGATTGCTGCGCGCGACGTCGGCCCGATGTCCATGCAGGCAATTGAAGCAGTCTACTTCATGAACAAGGTGTGGACCGCCTTCATCGACGACCTCGGCAGCGCCGACAACGAGTTGCCGACCGAACTGCGCGCCAATCTGATTTCGATCGGCCTCTGGCTGCTGCGCGAGGGCGAAGAGGTCAGGACCGGAAATTCCGCCAATTTCGAAGGGCTGATTGAAGTTTCGCAGATCATCCGCGATGGGATTCAATGAAAAACACGCTGAAGATCTCGCTCAAGCCGAACGAGAAGATCTACGTCAACGGCGCGGTCATCAGGACCGACCGCAAGGTGACCCTCGAGTTTCTGAATGACGTGCAGTTCCTGCTCGAAAACCACGTGCTGCAGCCCGAGGACGCATCTACGCCGCTTAGGCAGCTCTACTTCATCGTGCAGGTGATGCTGATGAGTTCCGGGCGATGCGGCGCCCGCGCGCGATATGTTCCGCAAGTCGCTGCCACTTCTTCTGGCAAGCTTTGAGGACGCAGTAATTCGCGCGGCCCTGAAGGATATCGACCGGCAGGTCGGCGAAAACCATGTCTTCGAGGCGCTGAAGGCGATCCGTGCGCTCTACGGTCGCGAAGCCAGCGCTATGAATTCGCCGGCTAGCACGTATGTGAAACCGCATCCGATCGCAATGGGAGAGAATTTCAGATGAAAGTGTCCGACATCTCATTCGACAAGCCCATGCCAAACGGTGTCAAGGCGTCCGACCAGAAAGCCAAGTCGACCGTCGATTACGATTCATTCCTCAAGCTGCTCGTCGCTCAGATGAAGAACCAGGATCCGACTTCCCCGATGGAGTCGACCGACTATGTGGCGCAGCTCGCCACGTTCTCGCAGGTCGAGCAGTCGGTCCAGGTCAATTCAAAGCTCGACCAGATGCTTCAGGCATCGGCCCTCGAACAGGCCGACGCGCTGATCGGCCGCCACGTCACCTCCGCCGACGGCAAGACCTCGGGCAAGGTCACCGAAGTGAAGCTCAAGGCCGACGGCATCGTCGCCAGCCTGGAAGGCGGCAAGGAACTGCCCATCACGCCGGGCGTGGTGATCAAGCCCGCGGCCGCATGAACGAGGCCGATGCCCTCGACATCGTCCAGTTTGCCATCTGGACGGTCTTGACCTCGGCCGGGCCTGCCGTGGCTGCCGCCATGCTCGTCGGCATCGCCATCGCGCTCGTACAGGCGCTGACCCAGATTCAGGAAATCACCCTCACCTTCGTGCCGAAGATCGTCGCGATCCTGCTCGTCGTCGCCTTCACCGGGCCCTTCATGGGCGGTCAGATCTCGGCCTTCACAAACGTAATTTTCGAGCGCATCGAAACCGGGTTCTAAAGATATCAGGAACGAAGCGCCACAATAGGCGAATATATTGACGAACAGCAGCTGCCTGTTCTCTTAGCTGGAATTTACGGTTCCGTACTTGGACAAGATGGGAAGGTCTGATTTTGGCTCCTCGGGCGCATGCCAGGCACCGGGGTCCTCTTCCAATAGCTCCGAAGAGCGCACTAAAAGGCCCGACGGGCTTCCAGGAGCGCCTGGCGCAGCACCTCGAATATGCGGGTGTCGAGCGTTTGCGAGACGTTGAACCGCATATAGTTTTTCGCAGATTGCGACAGACTGAACGCGTTTCCCGGTGCTAGCACGACATTTTTTGCGAGGGCGGCACGCGCGAGCGCGGCGGCATCAACGCCGTCCGGCAGACGGCACCACAAAAACATGCCTGTCTGCGGCTCGATCCAGGGTACGATGCCCAGGGTCTTCAATCTGCCGGCGACATCGAACATGGCGCGCGCGAGGCGACTGCGCAAACCTTCCATGTGCTTGCGGTAACCGCCGTCGCTGAGCACGTTGAAGACAAGCTCGGCGTTTAGCCGACCGCCACCGAACGATGTAGCGATCTTCAAGTCGATCAGGCTGTCAATCCATTCCTGGCGCGCTGCCACGAACCCACAGCGCGCCGAGGCCGACAGCGTCTTCGAAAAGCTGCCAATGTGGATGACGCGGTCAAGCCCGTCGAACGCCGCAAGCCTCGGCGCCGGAGTGTGTTCGAAGTCGGCGAAAATGTCGTCCTCGACAATCGTCAGCGCGAACTGCTCGGCGAGCTTCAGCACCCGGTGCGCGACAACCGGGGACAAGGTGGCGCCGGTCGGATTGTGGATCGCGGAATTGGTGATGTAGAGCCGTGGTCGGTGCGCGGCGAGCGCCTGCCCTAGCAATTCGACGTCCGGGCCGGAGGGCGTGTAGGGCACGCTGACGATTTTCGCGCGATGCGCCCTGAGCAGCGCCTGGAAGTTGAAGTAGCAGGGATCGTCGACCAGCACCGTGTCGCCGGCTTCGAGCAGGAAGCGACATAACAGGTCGATCGCCTGCGTTCCGGATTCGGTCAGCATAACCTGGTCCGGCGAGGCTTCGATGCCGCGCTCGGCCACGCGACGGGCAATCAGCTGGCGCAGCGGCGGCAAGCCCAGCGGAGAGCCGTATTCCGCAAGGGCCGGTCCGGACGCGCGGGAAAGCCTTCGCAACGCCCGTCGGATGCCCTCCTCCGGCAGCCAGGATGGGGGCAACCATCCGCAACCCGGCTTGAGGTCGCCGTGGCCCGCTTCCAATGATTGCCTCGAAACCCAGAAAGGATCGACGGCGCGTTCGAGTTTCGGGCCAATGTCAGAGAGTGACAGAGGCGCCGCCTGGCTTGCGACATAAAAACCGGAGCCAGGTCGGGAAAAGATCGTGCCTTCAGCAACCAGGCGTTCGTAGGCCTCGACCACCGTCGAGGCAGACACTTTCAACGTATCGGCCAAGCCGCGGATCGACGGCAGCTTCGCGCCGGGCGTCAGGCTGCGTCCGGCGATGCGCTGCCGGATCGTCGCCATGACCATCGCGACTCGCGTGCTTTCCGCCAACGGATTGTCCATCTGTATTGCACTTTGTTACATAACGGTTTGTGCAAACTGTATCGAATTGTCACTGGCGACACCAGCACTGGCAACAGATATCAGCACGACAATCGAAGGAGCGTGGCATGGACCGAATGGCGGCCGGATGGATCAACGGTTTCATCGGCGTGGTGATTTTCAGCGGCTCGCTTCCCGCCACCCGCGTGGCGGTGATGCAGCTCGACCCGGTTTTCCTGACCGTCGCCCGCGCCGCCATAGCGGGCGTCCTGGCGCTCGGCCTGCTCATCGCCTTCAAGGAGAAGCGCCCCGCCAGCCGGGAACTTGCCTCGCTGGCGATCGTTTCGGTGGGCGTCGTGGTTGGCTTTCCGCTGTTGACGGCGCTGGCCCTGCAGTATGTCACATCGGCGCACTCCATCGTGTTTATCGGGCTCCTACCGCTGGCCACGGCGATTTTCGGCGTGATCCGCGGCGGCGAGCGTCCGAGACCGGCATTCTGGATCTTCTCGATGCTCGGCAGCGCGCTCGTGGCGGGCTTTGCCCTGTCGCAAGGGCTTGCGGCTTCACCCAAGGGCGATGCGCTGATGCTCGCCGCCGTCATCGTGTGCGGGCTGGGTTATGCCGAAGGCGCGAAACTCTCCCGCACGCTCGGCGGCTGGCAAGTGATCTCCTGGGCCCTGGTGCTGTCGCTGCCCGTCATGATGGTTCTAGCCTTCCTCTTCATGCCGCCGACCTTCACCGGCATCGAGGCGCCCACCTGGATCAGTCTCACCTACGTCTCACTCTTCAGCATGTTGATCGGCTTCGTTTTCTGGTATCGCGGCCTGGCACAGGGCGGTATTGCGGCGGTGGGCCAACTGCAGCTTCTGCAACCGTTTTTTGGCCTGGCGCTGGCAGCCACCTTGCTGCACGAACCCGTGACCTGGCTGATGCTGGCGGTGACATTCGCCGTCATCCTGTGCGTGGCCGGTGCGCGGAAGTTCGCCAGATAGGATCGCAAGGACGACCCAGCCGATCTTCGGATGGTTCGGAATGCCTGGTTCGGCCTGAACGCATTCTTCGCTCGAAGCGTCGCCTCATCCTCGCACAAGCTTGGCTGATTATGCTCGCCGGGCCGGGGTGCGAATTCTTGCTCCGGCCTTGATAAGGCAGGGCATCGATGGCGATTACGGAAAGCATAGGCGCGATCAAGACTGAAAAGCACGGCCGCGACGTAGGCTTCGCGATCGGCATCCTGGTCATCCTGGCGGTGCTGTTTCTGCCGATACCGTCGTTCCTCATCGACATCGGTCTCGCCTTCTCGATTGCGCTTTCGGTGCTCATCCTGATGGTTGCGCTATGGATCCAGCGGCCGCTGGATTTCTCGTCCTTCCCGACCGTGCTCTTGATCGCCACCATGCTGCGCCTGTCGCTGAACATCGCGACGACCCGGGTGATCCTCTCCCACGGCAATGAGGGAACCAATGCGGCAGGCTATGTGATCGGCGGCTTCTCGCAGCTGGTGATGAGCGGCGATTTCGTCATCGGCCTGATCGTCTTCTTCATCCTCATCATCGTCAATTTCATCGTCATCACCAAGGGCGCGACGCGCATCGCCGAGGTCGGCGCGCGCTTCACCCTTGACGCCATCCCGGGCAAGCAGATGTCGATCGATGCCGATCTCGCGGCCGGCATGATCGACGACAAGACGGCGCAGCTCCGGCGCCGCGAGCTCGAGGAAGAAAGCTCCTTCTTCGGCTCCATGGACGGCGCCTCGAAATTTGTTCGTGGCGACGCCATCGCAGGCCTCATGATCACCGCGATCAACATCATCGGCGGCATCATCATCGGCTATTTCCGTCACGGCATGAGCATGGCGGAAGCCTCCGACGTGTTCATCAAGCTTTCCGTCGGCGACGGCCTGGTCACCCAGATCCCCGCCCTTATCGTGTCGCTCGCAGCCGGCCTGCTCGTCTCCAAGGGCGGCACCCGCGGCTCCGCCGATCAGGCGGTGTTCGGCCAGCTCGGCGCCTATCCCCGCGCGCTGTACGTCGCGGCCCTGCTGCTGTTGATCCTGTCGCTGATGCCAGGCCTGCCGATGCTGCCCTTCCTCAGCCTAGCGCTGCTGATGGCCACCGCCGGCTACGTCATCCCGATGCGCCACAATCGCTCACTCGCAGCCGCCGAACAGGCCGAGAAACAGAAGCAGGACTCGAAGGAGGAAGAGGAAAAGAACTCCGTCAAGGCGTCGCTGAAAACCGCCGAAATCGAACTCCTGGTCGGCAAGCAGCTCTCCACCAGGTTGATCGTCTCGCATCAGGAACTGGCGTTCCGGATGGGCAAGATGCGCAAGAAGTTTGCGACCCAGTACGGTTTCGTGGTTCCCGAAATCCGCCTTACCGATGACTTCAACATCCCCGGCAAGAATTACCAGATCAAGGTGCACAGCACCGTTGTCGCCGAGCACCAGATGCGCATCGGCGAGGTCATGGTGCTGCTCGGCAACCGCGCCGCGCCCGACATTCCGGGCGAGGAAGTGCGTGAGCCCGCCTTCGGCATGCGCGCCTTCTCGGTGCCGGAAATGTTCACCGAGGACCTGAAGCGCGACCAGTTCGCCTTCGCCGACAACATGTCGGTGCTTCTGACGCACCTCTCCGAAGTCATCCGCAACAACCTGCCCCAGCTCCTGTCCTACAAGGACATGAAGGCGCTGCTGGAGCGGCAAGACCCCGAATACCGCAAGCTTGCCGACGAGATCTGCACCTCGCACATCTCCTATCCCGGCCTGCAGGCTGTGCTGAAGCTGCTGCTGGCCGAGCGCGTATCGATCCGCAACCTGCACCTCATCATCGAGGCGATCGCCGAGATCGCGCCGCATGTCCGCCGCACCGAGCAGATTGTCGAGCATGTGCGCATTCGCATGGCGCAGCAGATCTGCGGCGATCTTTCCGACGGTGGCGTGCTCAAGGTGCTGAGGCTCGGCAATCGCTGGGACCTCGCCTTCCACCAGAGCCTGAAGCGCGACGCCAAGGGCGAGATCCGCGAGTTCGACATCGATCCCCGCCTGTTGGAAGAGTTCGGGCAGGAAGCCACCAAGGCGATCCGCACCCATCTCGACGCCGGCGAGCGTTTCGTGCTGGTCACCGCGCCCGACGCGCGCCCCTATGTGCGCATGATCATCGAGCGGCTGTTCACCACGCTTCCGGTCCTCAGCCACGTTGAAATCGCCAAGGGCGTCGAAATCCGCGTTCTGGGCAATATCTCGTGACGGCAGTCGCCGAAAGCATGGTGCTTGCGGCGTTCGTTGCCTTCTGCCGCATCGGCGGGTGCTTTCTGCTGATGCCGGGCATTGCCAGTGTCCGCGTGCCGATACAGGTCCGGCTTTTCGTCGCGGTCGCGGCGACCGGCGCGCTGCTGATCCATATGTGGGACCAGATCGTTCCTTTTGTCAGCAAGCAGCCGGGCGTGCTTCTGCCGATGATCGTCTCCGAGGTGATGATCGGCGGACTGATCGGCCTGGTCACCCGCGTCTACATTCTGGCGCTTCAGTTTGCCGGTGCGGCAATCGCCATGATGATCGGTTACGGCGGCATGGCCGGACCTGGCATCGAGGAACCCGAACCGCAGGCGCCGCTCGCCGCAATCATTTCGTTCGCGGCATTGCTTCTGCTTTTTGTGTTCGACTTCCACCACGAGATCGTAAAGGCGCTGGTCGAATCCTACCGCGTCGCGCCGGTCAACGTCTTCTTCAACCCGCAATCGGCGCTGGTCGACCTTACCGACACCTTGTCCGAATCCTTCATGGTGATGATCCGTCTCGGCAGCCCGTTCATCGCCTATGGTCTGCTCGTCAACGTGACCATCGGCTTCATCAACAAGCTGACGCCGCAGATCCCGGTCTATTTCATCTCGCTGCCCTTCGTCATCGCCGGCGGTCTGGTTATGCTCTATTTCGCCATCCCCACGCTGCTCAGCCTGTTCGCCGATGGTTTCATCCCGGTTACGATTGGAAGGTAGGCCATGACCTCGCGCAAGGATCGCCTGAAGAAACTGGTGAAGGTCCAGGAGCAGTTGAAGGCCTTCCACGAGACGCGTCATGCAGGTTTTCTGGCCGCAGCCTCCGCGGCCGAAACCGAAGCGCGGGACCTCGCCAAAAGTTTTGACGCCGAAGCCTCTTATTCCGCGCTTTTCCCCGAACTCTACAACCGACGCATCGCCAGCGCTCTGACCCGCAAGGATACCAGCCTCGAAAGCGCGCGCGGCGAGGCCGGGCGCGTCGCCACGGCGACCGCACGAACCAACATGGTCGAGCGGGCCTATCGCGAGGTGCTGCGCACGGATGAACGCGACCAGGCTGACCGCGAACGACTGGAATTGATCCAGCGCAAGACGCCCGAAGCCAAGTAAGGCTGCCACAAGTTTGGCGAGCGATAATGCCCGGCAACGATAAGACAGGAAACGTTCGTGGCGATCTCTCCACCCAGCGACATTGTTCTCGATGTTGCCCGGGCTATCGAGCCGGCAAACATCGACGCGGCGCGCGCCCGGTTGGCGCAGCGAACCGGCGCCGCCGCTGCCGCGGACAACAGCTTTTCGATCGGCGACCTGAGGAGCGCATCGGCGCCTGAAGCGAACGCCACACCGGAAACCTTCGTCAAGTTCGAGGCGATGGTGCTGCAGCAGTTCATCCAATCAATGCTGCCGAAGGATGCCGGAGCGGTTTACGGAAATGGCATGGCCGGCGATATGTGGCAGTCCTTGCTTTCCCAGCAACTTGGCGACGCGGTGGCCGAACGCGGCGGCATCGGCATCGCCGACAGCATTCTGCGCGATCACTATTTGGAAGGCGAAACCAAGGTGGCGCTGAGCGGTGTTTCGGCCGGTCCGGAGAAGGCCGAGATCGATCGTCAGAGCATGCTTTCGACAGCACTCGTCCAGGAAATGCAGCGCAAAATCACGAAATCCCTTGCCGAAGATGCATCGGCAAGCCTCAAACCTTAGGCCAGGAGCAGCATGTCCGACTTTTCCCTGATCAACCCGCAGATGCCCGCACGTGCTTCCAGCAATGAGGTCGCCGCGACTGCCGCCATGCCGGCTTCGCTGGCAGCGATCCTTGGCCGGATCGAGGAGGCTGTGGACGAAGAGACGGCGTTGATCAACACCGACAGCAATTTCGACCTCAAGGCCTCGAATGCGCGCAAGGGCCGCTATCTCTACGAACTGACCAGGGTCGTGAAAGGTATTGGCGAGACGGTCGTGCTCAGCGACCAGCATCGCGGCGATTTCGTCCGCCTGCGCCAGAAGCTGGAATCCAACGAAGCCGCGATCCTCGCCCGCCTCAACGCGGTCAACGAAGTGGCGACCCTGCTGCAGAACGCCATCCAGCATTCGGAGGCCGATGGCACCTACTCGGCTGGTGAGTTCGGCGTCGCCGGATGATCAAGTTCGTTGTCGCCGCGATCTGGATCTGCGTCGCTACCATCGGCGCCATGATCTATTCGTTCCAGTCGTCGGCGGCGAAGCCCGAACCTGGCGAAGAGCGCGCCTTTTTCGGCGGGCTGGATTATGTGAAGACCGAAGTGTTCTCGGTGCCGGTGCTGCAGTCTGGCGCCATCGACGGCTATTTCATTGGCCGCTTCGTTTACACGGTCGAAAGCGAAAAGCTGAACAAGTTGTCCATACCGGCCGAGTCGCTGATCGTCGACGAGGTCTATTCCTATCTGTTTTCCCACCCGGAGATTGACTTCACCAGGACCGCAAAGGTCGATGTCGACGCTTTCAGGAACGGCATCAGGGACGCCATCAACAAGCGCGTCGGCGACACACTTGTTCATGAGGTGCTGATCGAGCAGATCGACTATCTCTCCAAGGCTGACATCCGCAACAACACCATCCGCCAGCGCAACACCGCCGAACGGGCGCGCAGCAAGCCGCTGGATGCGCCTGCGCCGAAACACTGAGGCTGGAGCATCGGACCGAAAAGTGCGAAGCGGTATTTGCAAAAAATCCGATGTTGAAACAAATGGATAGAGCAGCGAAGGCTATTCCGGTTTAGCGTTCGCTGCTCTATTCGGCCTCGCTGCCGCGGCGCTTGTTGCCGGTGCCGGGCAGGGTGCCTTCCAGTTTGCAGATGATGCCGAGCATGATCTCGTCGGCGCCGCCGCCGATCGACATCAGGCGCGTGTCGCGATAGGCGCGGCTGACTGGGTTGTCGTAGGAAAATCCCAGCCCGCCCCAATATTGCAGGCAGGCGTCGCTGAGTTCGCGCGCCAGCCGGCCGGCTTTCAGCTTGGCCATCGAGGCAAGTCGGGTGACGTCGGCGCCGTCGACATAACGCTCGACCGCCGACCAGGTAAGCGCTCGCAGCGCCTCGACTTCGGTCCTCAGTTCCGCCAGCCGAAAATGCACAACCTGATTGTCCAGGACCGGCTTGCCGAAAGCGCCGCGTTGACCCGTATAGTCGATCGTCAGGTCGATCAGCCGATCAAACCCCTTCAGCGAGTTTGCCGCCGCGTAGAGGCGTTCTTCCTGGAACTGCATCATCTGCATGGTGAAGCCCATGCCCTCCTCACCGATGACATTCCTCCTCGGCACCCGCGCCTCGTCGAAAAAGAGTTGCGCCGTATCGGAAGAATTCATGCCGATCTTCCTGATCTTCTGCCGCGTGATGCCCCTGGCGTCCATCGGCACCGCGATCAGCGACTTGTTCTGGTGCACCGCCCCTTCCGAGGTGTTGGCAAGCAGGCAGCACCAGTCGGCCTGCATGCCGTTGGTGATCCACATCTTGGTGCCCGAGATGACGTAGTCGTCGCCGTCTTTGCGCGCTGTCGTCCTCACCGCAGCGACATCCGAGCCGCCGCCCGGTTCCGAAACGCCGAGGCAGCTCACGGCGTCGCCCGCGATGGACGGCGCCAGGAAATTGCGCTTCACGTGGTCGGAACCGAAGCGGTTCAAGGCGGGCGTCGACATGTCTGTATGGACGCCGATCGCCATCGGCACGCCGCCGCAATGGACGCCGCCCAGCTCTTCCGCCATCACCATCGAATAGGAAAAGTCCAGTCCGAGCCCGCCGTAACGGGGATCGTACTTGATGCCGAGCAGGCCGAGATCGCCGAGCTTCTTGAACACATCGTGGGCGGGGAATTGTTCGGCCTCTTCCCAGGCGTCGACATACGGGTTGAGCTCGGTCTGGACGAACTTGGCGACGGTCTTGCGAAGCTGCTCGTGTTCGGACGTGAATTGCATGTCCATCCTCGCGAGCGTCTTAAAGACGCCATTTCACATTTGACGTAAACGTCAATCCAAAGCTATATGCCGGTAGTGTCGCCAGCCGGCAGCGATTTTGGCCTTGGAATTCGGCCAGGATGGGAACTTTGGCGCGGTCGGCCGCACGACAAACACCGGGACGAGGAGCATTTGCATGGCAATTCAGGATATCGCCGAAAAGATGTCGGCGAAAGTCGCGAGCGCGGGTTTCGAGCGTTCCGTGAAATTCGACACGGGCGCCGACGGCGTCATCGTGATCGACGGCGCAACGGTGTCGACCACAGACGGTCCGGCCGATTGCACCATCAAGCTTTCGCTCGACGATTTCGAGCAGCTGATTTCCGGCGACCTCAACCCGACCAGCGCCTTCATGACGGGACGCATAAAGATCGAGGGCGACATGACCGTCGCCATGGCGCTCAGCCAGCTGCTCTGATTGCCGCTGGCTAAATCGTTGATAGATGAGGAATAATCAGGCGGCGAGCTTCAGCCCGCCGGCTTTCAACTTGCGCCCGGCGGGGCGCAGCACGCCGCTGGCGCCGTCGAGCGCGCCTTCGGCCAATTCGAGCGCCAGGAAACGATGCCGCTCGTACGGACCAGGCATGGCAAGCGCGCCGGTCTTGTCCGCCGAGAAGCCGAAACGGCTGTAATAGGGCGCATCGCCGACCAGCAGGATCGCCGCGTGGCCAAGCCGTTCGGCTTCCGAAATTGCGTGCAACATCAATGCCTTGCCGATGCCGGCGCTTTTCAGCGACGGTTCGACCGCCAGCGGCCCGAGCAGCAGCGCCTTGCCGCCGTTCTCACTAAGCCGGACATCCCACAGGCGAACCGTGCCGACGACCGTGCCGGCGCCGTCGCGCGCCACGAACGCCAGGCCCTCCGACGGACGCCGGCCGCGCCGCAGCTTTTCGGAGGATTTCTTGCGTCTTTTCAAGCCCATGGCCCGGTCGAGCAACGCCTCGCGCGCCGGCACATGTGGATCGAGTTCTGCTGTGATGGCGAAAACGCACTCGTTTCGCGCAATGTTTTCAACGACTTCCATCTTCCTGATCCCTTACGAGTGGAGAAAAGTGTCCACAAGCAGCCATAGCGGCACAAAATCGTCCGCTATGGCGTGATCCGACGACCTGTTTGAGCGTGATCTTTTCCCAAAACCGGTTCCCACTTTTCGGGATCACCACCCTCTGAGCGATCTTTGCGAAAACCGGTTCCCACTTTTCGGGATCACCACCCTCTGAGCGTGATCTTTTGCGAAAACCGGTTCCCACTTTTCGGGATCACGCTTGAGGCCGTCAGATCACGTAGGATCGGAGCGGCTCGAAGCCGTTGAAGGCGACCGCCGAATAGGTGGTGGTGTACGCACCGGTACCCTCGATCAGAACCTCGTCGCCGATGGTCAGCGACAGGGGCAGCGGGTATGGCGTCTTCTCGTACATCACGTCGGCCGAATCGCAGGTCGGACCGGCGAGCACGCAAGGCGCGGTCGCGCCGCCGTCATGCGCGGTCACGATCGGGTAGCGGATCGCCTCGTCCATTGTCTCGGCGAGGCCGCCGAACTTGCCGATGTCGAGGAACACCCAGCGCACATTGTCGTTGTCGGCCTTCTTGGAGATCAGCACGACTTCCGACTTGATGACGCCGGCATTGCCGACCATGCCGCGGCCCGGCTCGATGATGGTCTCAGGAATGGCGTTGCCGAAATGCTTGCGCAGCGCCGAGAAGATCGCTTGGCCATAGGCCTGCGCCGCCGGCACGTCCTTCAGGTAGCGCGTCGGGAAGCCGCCGCCCATATTGACCATCTTCAACACGATGCCTTCGTCGGCCAGCGTCGCGAACACCTTCTTGGCGTCGCCCAGCGCGCGGTCCCATGCAGTGAGATCGGTCTGCTGCGAGCCGACATGGAACGACACGCCGTAAGCATCGAGGCCAAGCTTGCCGGCATGACGCAGCACGTCGACCGCCATTGCCGGCACGCAGCCGAACTTGCGCGACAGCGGCCACTCGGCGCCTTCGCCGTCGGTGAGCACACGGCAGAACACGCGGGAGCCGGGAGCGACGCGGGCAATCTTCTCGACCTCCTCGACGCAGTCGACGGCGAACAGGCGGATGCCGAGCTGGTAGGCGCGCGCGATGTCGCGCTCCTTCTTGATGGTGTTGCCGAAGGAGATTCGTTCGGCGGGAGCCCCCGCGTCCATCGCCATCTCAACCTCGGCAACTGACGCGGTGTCGAAGGATGAGCCCATCGCAGCAAGCAGGCGCAGGATCTCCGGCGCCGGGTTTGCCTTCACCGCGTAGTAGATCTTGGAATCGGGAAGCGCCTTCTCGAAGGCGTTGAAATTGTCGCGCACGACATCGAGGTCGACGACCAGGCAAGGACCGGACGGACGTCGGGTGGCGAGGAAATCGAGGATGCGCTGGGTAGCCATCGGGTCTCTCCAATCGCGCCTTTCGGCGCGCACAAGGGCGTGCGGGACGCGGGCCATCGGCCTCGCGAACACGCGATCAAACAAAGGCGGGACGGAAATCCATGGAACCAGCCGGTGGAGACCCCGGAACCATGAAACGCCGTCTCGCGGCGATGAACCTTGGCCAGCCCGGCTTCGGTTCGCTTTGTCTGCCTTGGCTTGGATGGGAGACCCGTCCGCACTGCCGGCAATGAAGGTGTGCCTCTTCAGTAACCCCGGTCTTTGGACGACCGGCAGAACACCAGAAAGGCCCGCACCGTCGTTGCTTCAAGGTGTCCTCGGTTTGGCGGTTGGCCACTAAACCGACTGGAGTGGTTGGCTCCAGTTACCTTACCGGTTTCCTCGCCATTCGAGGGACCAGCGGACACCCACAGGCACGTGCGACTTTGGGCAAGTCGCGATATATGGTCGAGTGCTGTAACAATCAATTAAAATCGAAGCCCGACTTGAAAAAATCCGGACGTCGAACAATGCTGCGCTCACTGTTTCCGGATAATGAACGATGGCCGAGCGGCGCGACCCCTTCAATGCATTCCTGGATTTGCCGCAAGCGCCTGTTACCAATGCGAAATCCGGGCCGTTGGCGGGACTTCGGCTGGCCGTCAAGGACATATTCGATGTCGCCGGCTACCCGACCGGCTGCGGCAACCCGCAAAGGGCCGCCGAGGCTTCGCCGGCCTGCAAAACCGCCGCCGCCGTGCAGACGCTTCTCGACGCCGGCGCGCGATTCGTCGGCAAGACGCAGACCGACGAACTCGCTTTCTCGCTGATGGGTCAAAACGCGCATTTCCGGCAGCCGGTCAATCCCGCGGCGCCCGACCGCGTCACCGGCGGCTCCTCCTCCGGATCCGCCGCCGCCGTTGCCGGCGGACTGGCCGACATCGCGGTCGGCTCCGATACCGGCGGCTCGATCCGCGCGCCTGCCTCCTTCTGCGGCCTGGTAGGCCTGCGCACCACGCATGGCGCGATAGCGCTCGACGGCGCCATGCCGCTGGCGCCGAGCCTTGACACGTTCGGCTGGTTCGCGCGTGACATCGAGACTTATAAGAAGGTGGCCGAGGTGCTGCTTGGCGGGAACGGCGCTGCCCCTCACCCTTACCCTCTCCCCGTAAAGGACGGGGAGAGGGGGGCATCGACGTCGCGGCCGTCCTCCTTCTCCCAGTTCTTACGGGGAGAAGGTCCGGCAGGGGATGAAGGGCCGGGTGAAATCCGCGCCCTCGCCATCCCCACTCTTGATGGGTTGGTGCTGCCCGATGCCGCCGCCGAATATGTGCGCATTCGCGAGCTGGTAGCCAACGTCACCGGCGCACCTGCCGCCGCCCCTGCCCTTTCCCACGACATCGGCGATCTCTACTGGTGCTTCCGCAAGCTGCAGGCCCATGAGGCCTGGGCCTCGCAAGGAAGCTGGATTTCCGCGCGGGATCGCGGCCTCGGCCCCGGCGTCAAGGAACGCTTCGACTTCGGCGCGACCATCGCCAGCGAGACCGCCGAAGCCGAAACAGCACGCCGCGACGACTTCCGCTACGAGCTGGCTGGACTTCTGGGCTCTGGCGGCATTCTCATCCTGCCCACCGTTCCCGGCGCGGCCCCGCTGAAATCCGCAAGTTTCAAGGCCACCCAAGCCTATCGCGAGCGGGCCCTTCATCTTCTCTGCCTGTCCGGCCTTTCCGGCTTTCCGCAGATTTCGCTGCCCTTGGGCGCTGTCGACGGTGCGCCCTTCGGCGTCTCGCTGCTCGGCCCCGCCGGCAGCGATCTCGCGCTGATCCGGCTTGGGCGGCGGATTCTGGAAGCGGCGAGCCAGTGATGACGGCGGAACTTGTAGCCCTTCGGCCGCACACGAAGCGCCCATTCTATCCCGCACGAAATTGGGGGAGAGGTGCCGTTTTGCAGAGACAGCGCTGCCCCTCATCCCCCGCCGGACCTTCTCCCCGTAAGGACGGGGAGAAGGAGGCTGGCCGCAGCGCCGCGCCCAGACACTCAACCTAAAGCGAGCCCTCTGATGGACACACTGACCCGCATGCGCGCCTTCATCGACGTCGTCGAGGCTGAGGGGTTCTCCGCCGCTGCGCGCAAGATCGGCCGTTCGAAGGCGCTGCTTTCCAAATATGTGCGCGAACTGGAGGACGAACTCGGCGCGCTGCTGCTCAACCGCACCACGCGGCAGTTTTCGCTGACCGAGGCCGGCCACACCTATTACCGGCGGGCTTCCGAGATCGTCCGCGAAATCGACAGCCTGCAAGAGACGGTGCGCGAATCCTCCGGCGACATGCGCGGGCGGATCAAACTTTCAGCACCGCGCACCTTCGCCGATGCGCCGATCGGCCAGTCGCTGATCGACTTCGCCAGGGAGCATCCGGAAATCACGCTGGAAATCCATCTCGACGACCGGTTCGTCGACCTGGTGGAGGAAGGCTTCGACCTTGCCATCCGCATCTCGCGCCTGGAAAACTCGTCGCTGATTGCGCGGCGGCTCGCGCCGTTCTCGGTCGTGCTCTGTGCGTCGCCTGACTTCGTCGAGAAAACCAGCCTGCCGCAACGGCCGCAGGACCTGACCAAGATTGCGTGCATCGTCGACACAAACAGCCGCAATCTCTCCAACTGGGCCTTTATCGGGGAAACCGGGGAAATGATCAGCGTTGCCGTGTCCGGCCGGCTGGAGGTCAACAGCCCGATTGCGACCCGCGCCGCAGCGCTCTCCGGGCTCGGTTTCGCCTTGCTGCCCGATTTCATCGCCCAGCCCGATATCGACGCCGGCCGGCTGGTCGCCGCGCTCGAGGACCGCATCGTCACGGGAGGCGGCATTTTCGCGGTCTATCCGCACCGCCGCTACCTGCCCGCCAAGGTGCGCGTGCTGGTGGACTACCTGGTGGAGTGGTTCAGATCGCGGGCATAGGCTCGACCTTTCGGGGTTTGGCCGCATTTGTGCGGCCAGGTGAGTCCACCTGGCTGCAAAATGCTTGGGCACCGGTCCCAATTTCGCCGGTTTTCTGGTAACTCTCGACAACCTCACGCAAAAGGACGGCACTGCTCGATGCGACTTTCCGCGCCAACGACTTTTCTGGCGAGTGCTGCGGCCGCCTTCCTTGCCTCCACGGTTCCGGCTTTCGTCCACCCCCACGTCTTCGCGGAAGCTCGCCTCGACGTGACGCTCAACCCCGACAAGTCGGTCAAGTCGCTGCGCCACCTCTGGCGTTTCGACGATGTCTTCTCCAGCACGGTGCTGATGGAATTCGACAAGAACGCCGACCTGCAGCTCGACGACGCCGAACTGCAGGAGGTGGCCAACACGGTTACGACCTCGCTCGCCGAATACGACTACTTCCAGGTGGTGACGGAAGACGGCAAGGACGTAGCCATGAAGCCGCCGGCGCAGCTGATCGCCAATTACGAGAACAACCAGTTGATCATCCTGTTCGAATCCGAGCCGAAGGAGCCCCTGAAACTTTCCGGCAAGGTGGATTTCGGCGTCTACGATCCGACCTTCTATACGGCCATCGATTTCACCGAGGACGACAACATGGCGGTCGACGGCGGGCTGCCGGTGGGCTGCACTCGCACCGTTGTCCGCCCCGACCCCGACGAGGCCCTCGCCCAGAACCAGTCGAAGCTCACCGACGCGTTCTTCAACGATCCCACGGGCACCGACATGAGCAAGATTTTCGCCACCCGACTCGAGCTGAGCTGCAAGGGTTGACATGAGCAAGACTTTCATCCGCATCGTGTTTGCGCTGCTGGCGCTTTCCTATATCGCGACCCATTTCCTCGGCCCCGCGCATGCGCAAAGCTCGCTCGGCATCGGCGCCAACGAGGCGACCCTGCCCTCGACCGGGCTGTTCGCCGGCTGGCTGAACTGGATCAACGTGCAGCAGCAGGCTTTCTACCGCGAGCTGACCGGCGCGCTGAAGGAGATGCGGCAGGACGGCTCGAAGCTGTGGCTGCTGGTCGGCCTTTCCTTCGTCTACGGCATCTTCCACGCCGCCGGCCCCGGCCACGGCAAGGCGGTCATTTCGTCCTACATGCTCGCCAACGAAGTGGCGCTGCGCCGCGGCATCTCCTTGTCCTTCGTCTCCGCCTTCCTGCAGGCGGCAACCGCGATCGCCGTGATGACGCTGGTCTTCCTGGTGCTGCGCGGAACGTCGATCTCGATGACCGACGCGACCTGGTTCCTCGAAACCGTGAGCTACGCCATGATCACCGCATTCGGCGCCTGGCTCCTATGGCGCAAGGTCGGGCCGCTGGTGCGCGGACTGTTCGGCTCCAATCCGGCCTACAGCCTTTCGGCCGCGCATGCACATTCGCATGGGCATTCGCACGCCGCGCACGCGCACAGCCATGCGCATTCCACCGCGTACAGCCATGAGGCGCATGCCCACAGCCAAGCCGGCCACGACCATGCGCATCATGATCTTAGGCATCATGATCATAATCATTCGCACGCGCATGCCCATTCGCACCACGACCATCACGGCCATGCGCCCGGCGAGGTCTGCGAGACCTGCGGCCATTCCCATGCGCCCGATCCGGCGCTTCTGTCGGGCGACCGCTTCGACTGGCGCACCGCCTGGTCGGCGGTCGCCGCCGTCGGCATCCGCCCCTGCTCGGGGGCGCTGATCGTCCTGTCCTTCGCCTTCCTCAACGGCTTGTGGGCCGGCGGCATCCTGTCGGTGGTGGCGATGGCGATCGGCACGGCGATCACCGTCTCGATCCTCGCCACGCTTGCCGTCACCGCCAAGAACTGGGCGGTGTTCTTCGCCGGCGACGGCCGCATGGGCAACCGCGTGCATTCCGCCTTCGAGATCGGCGGCGCGGCGCTGGTGATGCTGATGGGGCTGTTGTTGCTCAGCGCAAGCCTAGCTGCTTGAGGGTTTTCCTCCTCCCCGTTTTCGGGGAGAAAGTGGTCACAAGGACCGGATGAGTGGGCCGAGCCCTACCTGGAGGGCTTGGCGCTGCCCCTCACCTGCCTGCCGTCATCTCTCCCCGTAAACGGGGAGAGGAACGCTACCTGCCCAGTTCGTCCTCGATATAGACCCGCACGATATCGTCGAAACTTTCCTCGGCGGTAAAGCCGAGCGCAGTTGCCCGCCTGGCCTCGAAGCGGGTCGGCCAGCCCTTCACGATCGACCAGATCGTCTCGTCCGGTTCCTCGCGGATCAGCCCCGCCACATCGGCGCCGGCGATGCGCTCAAGCGCCTCGATCTGTTCGCCGACGCTGACGGCCACACCCGGCATGGTGAGGTTGCGGCGCGGTCCGACGCTATCGCCGTCGATGCCGGCGGCGTGGATCAAAAAGCCGACCGCCGAGCGCGGGCTGGCATGGGTGTGCACCACCGAGCGCGGCACCGGCAGGATCGCCTCGACGCCGTTCAGCGGCTCGCGGATTATTCCCGAGAAGAAGCCGGAGGCCGCCTTATTGGGCTTGCCCGGTCGCACGCAGATGGTCGGCAGGCGGATGCCGATGCCGTCGAAAAAGCCGCGCCTGGTATAGTCGGCAAGCAGCGCCTCGCCCATCAGTTTCTGAGTGCCGTAGGAAGTGAGCGGCGTCTGGTGGAAATCGTCGGGGATGACGTCGGGGAACGGCGCCCCGAACACCGCGATCGACGAGGTGAAGACGACGCGCGGCCGGTAATCGGCAAGCCGGATCGCGTCGAACAGGGCGCGTGTGCCGTCGAGATTGACGCGGTAGCCGAGGTCGAAATTGGCTTCCGCCTCGCCCGAAACGATGCCGGCGAGGTGGAAGATGACGTCCGGCCTGGGCTCTACCAGATTGGCGGCGGCGCCCGCCTCGGAGAGGTCGCCGACATGGATGGCGACATGGGCGCCTTCCAGGGAAAGCGTGTCGGTCGGCACGATGTCGTGCAGATCGAGCGCGGTGATCTTGCGGCCGGCGAGCGAGCCGTCCTTGTGCAGCCGGGCGGTGAGCTTGCGGCCCACCATTCCGGCGGCCCCGGTGATCAGGATACGCATGTCAGTCTTTCCCCCTCTGGCTTCGTCCGCGCAGCCAGAACACCAGGAAGAAGGCCGCCACGAAAAGCACCGCCAGGATGCCGGCTGCCGCCGGCGACACATTGCCGACCGCCAGCATGATGGTCGGCAGGTAGAAGGCGACCAGGCCGAAGCCGACCAGGATGATTGCCGCCGCGATGGCGGCGCCGCGATTGTTTCCCATCACAGCGTCCAGCCGCCGTCGATGGGAATGGCCGTTCCCGTGGTGAAGGCGGATTCGTCAGCGGCCAGGTAAAGCGCAAGTGCTGCGATCTCCGATGCTTCGCCGACGCGGCCCATGGGCTGGCGCGAGACGAACATTTCCATCGCCTTGTCGGCGCCGCCGGTTGTCTTGCCGAGATCCTCGACCCGCCCCTCCCAGGAAGGCGAGCGCACAGTGCCGGGGCAGATCGCGTTGCAGCGGATGCCGTGGCGGATGAAATCCATGGCGACCGACTTGGTGAGGCCGATGACGGCGGCCTTGGTGGCGCCGTAGGCGTAGCGGTTGGGCGCGCCCTTGATGGACGACGCGCCGGAGGAAAGGTTGACTATCGAGCCGGAGCTGTTGTTTTCCTTCGCCCGCTCAAGCATGCCCGGCAGGAAGGCGCGGATCGTCCGGTGCATCGACTTCACGTTGAGGTCGAAGGAAAAATCCCAGTCCTTCTCGCTGGTTTCAAGCACGGTGCCGTGATGCACGTAGCCGGCGACGTTGACGAGGATATCGACGGGCCCGATCTTTTGCGCATAGGCTTCGACGGCGCCTGTCGACATCACGTCGAGCTTGGCCTTTTTGGCGCGCGCCAGCCCTTCGAGCTTTGAGCGGTCGAGGTCGGAGGCATGCACGGTGGCGCCTTCGGCCACGAAAGCCTCGGCGATTGCCCGGCCGATCCCCTGGCCTGCCGCGGTAACCACGGCGATCTTTCCCTTCAGCCTGCCTGCCATGCGTGTTTCCCTAATGGTGATGGTGTTGTTCTTCGGCGTGCGCGTCGGCGCATTCGCCATATTCCGGTTCCACCGTGGCATGGTCGATGCCGTGGCTTTGCGCAAGCCTTTCCTTGATGGCCCTGACCGCGCCATGCGCGTCCACCCCCTCGTCGAGGCAGGCATGGAGCGTGGTCATGTTCTTTGCCCCGTCAAGCGACCAGACATGCATATGGTGGATGTTGCGAACACCGGGCACACCTTTCACCACATCGGCCGCGATGGCGTCGCGGTCGAGATTGGCCGGAACCCCTTCGAGCAGCACATGGGCCGCGTCGCGCATCAGCGCCCAGGCTGTGGAAAGGATGAGCAGCGCGACCAAAACCGACAGGATCGGATCGATCGGCGTCCAGCCGGTCCACATAATGAAAAGGGCGGCGATGATCGCCGCGACCGAGCCCAGCAGGTCGCCCAGCACATGCAGCACGGCGCCGCGCATGTTGAGGCTCTCGCGGTCGCCGCCATGCAGGACCAGGAAGCCGGCGATATTGACCAACAAGCCCAGCACCGCAACGACGAGCATCGGTCCGGCCAGAACGGGGGCGGGCTCGATGAAGCGGCGCGCCGCCTCGTAAACGATCCACACCGCGACGGCAAAGATGGTGATGCCGTTGGTGTAAGCGACCAGCGTCTTGACCCGTCCGAATCCATAGGTCAGTCGTTGCGTCGCTGGCCGCTCCGCCAGCCTGAATGCGTACCAGGCAAGCCACAACGCAATCGAATCGGTGAGCATGTGCCCGGCATCCGCCAGCAGCGCCAGCGAGCCGGTGATAAGGCCACCGGCCACCTCGGCGACCATGAAGCCGCCGGTCAGGCAGGCGGTGATCAGGACGCGTGTCTTGTCCGTCGTGCCCGAGCCATGATCGTGGCCGGCGTGGCTGTGGCCCGCATGGCCGCCGCCATGGTCGTGGCTATGTGCATGCGCCATGCGTTGTTCTCCTAACCGGCCTGGAGTAGCGAACGCTAGATCAGAATCGCCTTCGCTGCTCTATCCTTTGTTTCAGCATCGGATTCTTCCGAAAGCCGCTACGCACTTTTCAGTCCGATACTCGCCCGCATCTCTTCCAGCCGCCGCTTCTGCTGGCCCTGAGCGTCGAAGTTAGCCGGATCGAGCCACGCCTCATAGGCCTTGCGCAAGGCCGGCCATTCCTTGTCGATGATCGAAAACCAGGCGGTGTCGCGGTTCTCGCCCTTGATCACCATGGCCTGGCGGAAAACCCCTTCCGGCTGGAACCCGAAACGCAACGCTGCACGCTTGGAAGGCTCGTTGCGGTTGTTGCACTTCCACTCCCAGCGCCGGTAGCCGAGATCGTCGAAAATGTGGCGCATGAACAGATAATGCGCCTCGGTGGCTGCGGGCCGGCGCTGCATCAGCGGCCCCCAGTGGATATGGCCGATCTCGATGACGCCGTTGGCCGGGTCGATGCGCAGGAAAGTCTGCCGCCCGGCGACCTTGCCGGACGCCTTGTCGATGACGGTGAAATAGAGCGGGTCCTCGCTCGCCTCGGCCGTTTCCAGCCAGGGCTGGAAAGCGGCGCGGCTTTGTGGCGTATATTCGCCGAGCCAGCGGAAGCGATCGTCGGCATCGCCGGCGGTCGCCGCTTCGAACAGCCCGTCACCATGTTTTGCAGCGCTGAGCGGCTCCAGCCGGACGTAGCGGCCTTCCATGACCTTGCGCGCGGGACGCGGACGCGGCTGCCAGTTGTTCAGATCGTTTGACACCGAAAATTCCTTTGCGTTTGACAGGCGAAGCGGACACTTTCAAAAATGCCTGCCGCCATTATAGCGCAGCGCTTCATTCAGACGCGCGAAACGCGCTGTAAGACTTTGAATCCGCGCATGATCCCTGGCGAACCGGAACCGGTTTTCAGGCTCATCCGCTAGCACCAAACCGGGTCAACAGAATGCTCCACACAGTTCCCGCCTTCGATCGCCTCGGCGAAGAAAACGCCTTTGCTGTGCTGGCGCGGGCAACCGCCCTTGCCGCTGAAGGCAAGGACATCGTCAATCTCGGCATCGGGCAGCCGGATTTCAAAACACCGGCCCATATCGTGGAGGCTGCGATCAAGGCGCTGCGCGACGGCCACCATGGCTACACGCCGGCGACCGGGCTTCTGGCCACCCGCGAGGCGGTGGTGCGACGCACGCTCTCCACCACCGGCATCGAGGTGTCGCCGGAAAACGTCATGATCCTGCCGGGCGGCAAGCCCACAATGTATGCTGCAATCATCATGTTCGGGGAACCGGGTGCCGAAATCCTCTATCCCGACCCCGGCTTTCCGATCTACCGCTCGATGATCGAGTTCACCGGCGCCAGGCCGGTTCCGGTGCCGATCCGCGAGGAGAACGGCTTTGCCTTTTCGGCCGACGAAACGCTTTCGCTGATTTCGCCGCAGACCAGGCTGCTGATCCTCAACTCGCCGGCCAACCCGACCGGCGGCGTCACCCCGCGCGCCGAGATCGAGAAACTGGTGAAGGGCCTGGAAGCGCATCCGCATGTCGCCATCCTGTCGGACGAAATCTACGACGTGATGACCTATGACGGCGAGACGCATTGCTCGCTTTTGCAGTTCCCGCAGATCCGCGAGCGTCTCATCGTGCTCAACGGCTGGTCGAAGACCTGGGCGATGACCGGCTGGCGCATGGGCTGGTCGATCTGGCCGAACGCGCCCGAGAGCAACCACCTTTACGACAAGGTGCGCAAGCTTGCGGTGAATTGCTGGTCCTGCGTCAACGCGCCAAGCCAGTTTGCCGGCATCGCCGCGATCGACGGCCCGCAGGACGAGGTGACGAAGATGATGCAGGCCTTCGACTGCCGGCGGAAGGTGGTGGTGGAAGGGCTGAACGGACTGCCGGGTGTCTCCTGCATCACGCCGAAAGGCGCCTTCTATGCTTTCCCCAATGTCTCCGGGACCGGCTGGAAGGCCAAGAAGCTGGCCTCCGCGCTGCTAGAGGAAGCCGGCGTGGCGCTGATCGGCGGCCCGGATTTCGGCATCCTCGGCGAAGGTTACATCCGCCTCTCCTACGCCAACTCGGAAGAGAACATCCTGCGAGCGATCGACAGGATCGGGGATTTCCTCAAGAAATAAGCCGGGGCGGGATCGCGGACCAAGGGCCGCGACGGCCGATCACCGTTCATGCTTGAAAGGCCGCAGGCGCAGCCGGCTGCGGTGGTCTTTCGATCCGGCTGCGCCGGATGGGTGAACACCCTTGAAGTACGATTTCTGCCACTTCTCCTGAGCGGCCTTTGATGCCGGGACCGCAAGCGTGGAGTTAAAAGTATCGCGCCTCTCCGACCAATCCCTGAATTCTCGATCGAGTTCGGGGTTTTCCGAAAGCTTGCGGATGGTTGGCGCGACGTCCTCAAGGCTGCCGCGTGCGAGCGGAAACAGATGGCAGAAAGGTTCGTCGATCTCGAAATGCACGCGTTGGTTCGGGCGCGTGAATTTCCAGTTCATGGTGAATGTGTAAGGTGACCAGTCGGTCTCGATGATGCCTGACAGGGCAGAGATCGCGTCCTTCGGCCGATTGACCGGTCCGGTTACGAACAGGTCCACGCCGGGATCGGTCCGGAAAAGGCACGGGATGTGAAATGTCAGAATGCCGCCGCCGAAATGGGAGACTGCCGGCGATACGGCTTCGGGTTTAGACTTGAGGCGAATTGCATCGTTGGTTTGCCTGCCATCCCAGATCGCGGAAAAGGCGGCGGTGCACAAAATCTCCCAACCATGGGCGTTGGCTATGTTCAGCGGCAGGCAACGATAGGCGAAACGCTGATCGCTGTCGTCCATCCATTGGCGCTCCAGGGGCGCCGGCCGAATTCGCAGTTCATGTCCGTCGATCACATAGGCAATGAGCTGGTTCATGAAAAAGAGCTTATCCGGTCATTTCATTTGCGGGCGGCGGCGCCGCCAATCCGCGTCCTCGCCGAACAGCACCCGCCGGCGATGCGACCGTCAAGGGCCGCTGCGGAAAGTCTACCATCTCAGCTTGAGGCCGATCTGGCCACCGAACAGATTGTGATCGCTGCCTTCGACATCGAAAGAGTAGCCGACGTCGCCGAAGGCGGACAGATTCTCGCTGATCGTGTACGCAACGCCGCCGTTGAAATCGAGCCAGGTCCCTTTGCTGGTAATCAGTATCGGAGTGGTGTTGAAGGTGACCGCGGATGGGCCCTCGTCGAAGCCGTGCCACAGGTTGGCGCCAAGATGCGCCAGAAGTTCTCCTCTCCTGTACTCCAGGCGCGCGCCCAGCCGCCCGGTCACCGCGTCGAACGCTTCATGGGTGATCTGGGAGAACGGATCGCTGGTGTCATCGAAATCGATGCGCTGCCAGATCAGCTGCGCCTGCGGCTCGATCGCCCAACCGTCGGCGATCGCGAATGGTACGCCTGCTTCGATCGAGGCGGCGACGCTGGTGCCATCGATCCCGCCCGGTTTCAACTTGGAGTGGGGGGTTCGAAATTGTCAACCAAGGGCCCAAGGGCTGCGATCGGATAGCGCAGCCTCTGTGTCACGTTTACAACACCCTTCGAGGCCGGCGCCGGAGGGGTGCGTCGGCGTCGCGCGCCGCCTCCTTCTGCCCGTTTGCGGAGAGATGGTCCGCCCTTCGACAGGCACAAGAGAGACGAAGTCAGTAAAGAGCGGTCCGGCAAAGCTGGCGCGACAATGTTGGCCGCTTCCTTTGAGGGGAGACTATGTTGTCGCCGTCACCTCCAAGGCAGCGTTGGAACAGGACCTATCCCCCTCCGCCTCCGCCGCCGTCGCGTTCAACCCGCGGACCGGGCATTGCGGCCGTCCGGGAGATGCTGCCGGTCCAACGCCAGCGCCAAGACACTCCCGACGATATCGACCAGCGTATCAGGCGTCGAAGGACGGTCGTCGGGGTCGAATGCGATTCCGATGACGGCGCCCTCACCCGCCGCAGTCGACACCGGCCAAAAGTCAAAGCGCGAGGTCAAGGAGGGGTAGATTCCGGCGCTCATGACAGTCCCTGCCGCTAGCGACGATTGCGCCGCCTCCAATTCGGCCTCCTGAGGCTTCAGGCCGCTGTCCTTGACGGAAATGACTTTGCTTTCCGTAACCAGCATCACGACGACGGGAACCTGGAAAAGCAGCGAAAGAGCTTCACAAGTGATTGAAACGATCGTCTGCGTGTTTCCGGCCGCCACGACGTCGCAGCTGTCGCCTTGCAGCACGATCGCCTGCCTTTGCAGGCGGACTGCGTCAGCCGCCCTCCGCCCCGAAGTGTAGGCAACGCCACTCACGATAAGCCCGACGGTAAAAAGCAGTGCGATCGCCCAGATGTTTGCCGTGTCTTCGACGGAGAGCGAGTAGCGAGGCGCAGAATTGTAGGCAAGAGCACCAAGCAGGGCCACGCAGAGGGAGGGGCCGACGCCGAACCAAACGCCTGCGATGACCACAGGCACGACGAATATGAGGGACCGATTCGGGATCGTCACCCAAGGTCAACGCTGACGGCCACCAGCGTGGCGACGGCCGTCATGGCAACCGCAGCAAGGTAGCCAGCGACAGCCGGAGAACTTGATGGCGCCGAGCCCGAAAGCGGATCGGCAGACGGCGTCGGTGTGATCTCCCATTGCGGCTTCGTTTTGACATCGGCCATTGGCTCAGCTCTATCCATGCGCGACTGCTCGCTCCCCGAATGCCAGACAGGGCGTCCGCCGCGACTGCGATAAGCCGGCCGAGTATGTACCAGTTCCAAAAGGAGGAGGGCGGCGGCGGAGACGCCTCAAAGCGCCTTCTCGAACCAGTGGTGGGCGTAGGGGTTGTCGTTGTAGCGGCCGATCTCGTGGTAGCCGCGCTTGCGGTAGAGCGCATGCGCCTCCGACAGCGCCTTGTTGGTGTCGAGCTGCAGGATCTTGAAGCCTGCCTCCCGGCCGAGCGCTTCGAGCCTGTCCATCAGCCGGCTGGCGACGCCCATTCCGCGCGCCTGCGGCGCTGTCCACACCCGCTTGATTTCGCCGGCTTGCCTATCCAGCGCCTTCAGCGCGCCGCAGCCGATAGGGGCGCCGTCGAGACGCGCCAGGACGAACCAGCCCGCCGGCGGCGTCATCTCGACGGCATGGAAGGTATTGCCCAGCAGGGGATCAAAACCCGCTTCGAAGCGCTCGGCGAGCTCGGCATAATATTGCTCCAGGCACCACCAGGCATCCGCGCTGTCGGCAGGCTCAACCGCGATTTCCACCGCCGAGGCGCGCATCAAGCGTTCCACCTCGGCCATGGCGGCGACAAGGCGCGTGCGCTGCGCGGGCTGGAGCGGCGAAAGGAGCGAGGCCGCAAGCTGGTTTGACAGCACATTGTAGGTTTCGAACTCGCCGCGCCCCTTCTGCGTCAGGTGGACCTGCCGGGCCCGGCCATCGTTGGCCTTGCGCCGCACCTCCACGACTCCCTGCCCTTCGAGCGATCGCAGCAGCCGGCTGAGATAGCCTGAATCGAGCCCGAGCCTTTGCCGAAGGCTGCTGACATCCACGCTTTCCGACAGGCCCGCCTCGAAGACCAGCCGCGCCTCGCCCAACGGACGCCCACGGCTGAGATAGCTGTCCTGCAGCGCACCGACGCGCTGCGTCACCACGCGGTTAAAGCGGCGGACCTGCCCGATCTCTTCGTTTTGCATTACCTGACTTTAGTCAGATATTTTTGGCGTGGCAAGGCAGACGTCGTCGCCGGGGGAGAGGAAAGACGCCGAGATTTCCGCTTTTCTCTGCCCCGGGCAGTGGGAGAGGCGCCGAGCCAGCGAGTGGGGGTGCTTAGGAAGTGTAACTGCTCCCCTCCCCGTAAGGACGCGAGGAGGGGAGCGGAGGCGTTGCTGGATCCCCCGCGCCTACGGCACGAACTCCCCATAGGGGAGGTGAAGAAACCTAGCCGCGCCCGACATATGGCATCTTGGTCGCCATGACCGTTATGAACAGCACGTTGGCGTCGAGCGGCAGTCCGGCCATGTGGACCACCGCGTCGGCGACATGCTGCACGTCCATCACCGCTTCGGCGGCGATGGAGCCGTTGGCCTGCGGCACGCCCACCGTCATCGGTGCCGCCATCTCGGTCAGCGCGTTGCCGATGTCGATCTGGCCGCAGGCGATGTCGTAGGGCCGGCCGTCCAGCGCCAGCGTTTTGGTGAGCCCTGTGATGGCGTGCTTGGTCGCGGTGTAGGGCACCGAACCCGGCCGCGGCGCGTAGGCCGACACCGAGCCGTTGTTGATGATGCGCCCGCCCTGCGGCTTCTGCCGCCGCATCATGCCGAACGCCTTGCGCGCGCATAGGAAGGAACCGGTGAGGTTGACGCCCACCACCTGGTTCCACACCTCGACCGGGATCTCGTCGATGGGGGTCGACTTGTAGCCCATGCCGGCATTGTTGAAGAGCAGGTCGATGCGCCCGAAGGCTTCGGCCGCCGTCTCGAAAAGATCGTCCACCTCGTCCGCGCTGGACACGTCGCAGGCGATCGCCAGCGCCCTAGCGTCGGTCTTGCCGGCTTGCCTGATGGCTTCATCGAGCACCGCGCGCCGGCGGCCGCAGAACACTGTGTTCCAGCCGGCCCTGAGCAGCGCCGTGGCGACCGCCTTGCCGATGCCGGTTCCCGCACCCGTGACGACGGCTGTCCTGTTGCTGGTCATGGCGGATCCTCCCTAACTGAAAAGGGTTTTTGCATCCCAGAAGATGAGAGGCAACGCAAGGGTGACAGCAAAAGGCGGGTCACAAAAAGGGCGGTCATTGGCGACCGCCCCAATCTGGACCTAGCCTGGGAGGAGGATAGCCGGTCCGAATGATAAAATCATGCGCTTTGCCGGTTAACGAAAGCTTAACGCTGGGGAGGGCGTAGTGCACAGAAAATGCCCTCACCCGGCCCTTCGGGCCACCCTCTCCCCGTAAACGGGGCGAAGGTGTCGCCAGTGTCGCCGCCCGCTCCTTCAAGCGAAAACTCTTACCAGATCGACTTCTTGCCCGCCGAAGGGACCGAGGTGCCGGCCAACGCGGCAGTGGCCGTGTCGATCGGAGCCTTTGCGGCCGAAACCGTCGCCTCGACATGGTCGATCAGCGCATCTGGCAGCTTCAGCCGGCCGGCGAGCAGATCAAGGTAGCCACGCTCGGCGCGACTGTCGGGGTCGATGGTGAGGCGCGAGGCGGTGTAGAGTTCGAGCCGCTGCTCATCGGTCTGTACCGACGCCACCAGGTCGTCGATCGACATCGGGTTTTCGAGCTCGGCCCGAAGGAACTCCTCGGCTTCGGAGTTAAGCCCCGATACGGCAAGCTTGTCGCCGATCTTCTTGCGCTCGGCATCGTCGATATGGCCGTCGGCATTGGCGGCGGCGATCATGGCGCGCACCAGCGTCAGCACGAATTCATGCTCGCCTTGCGGCGCGTTGGCCGGGTGGAAACCGGTGTCGGCCGGCGGCGGCAGCAGTTCGGGCTCGCCGGCGGCGGTGGTCTGGCCGGCCGGCTGTTTGCCCTGCTGATAGTTCTGGTAGGCCTTGTAGGCGAGGCCGGCTACGGCGGCGAGACCGCCGACCTTGAGCGCTGAGCCGGTCACCTTGCGGCCGCTGCCGGTGCCGAGCAGCACGGCCACCAGCGCGCCCGCCGCCAGCGGATTGTCCTTGGCAAGCTGTGCGGCCTCGCCGGCCTTGTCGCGGACGCTCGACTGGGTTCCGGGAACCTTCGAACCGAGCAGCTCGTCGAGCAGCTTCTTCGGATCAAACATGCGGGGCCTCCGTGGTGTGCCTGTCGCCGGCGGCGCGGGCTGGTTGTGGGTGCCGGTGAGGTAGGCAGCCCTTCGCGACATTACAATGACCAAACCGGAGTTTCGAGACCGGGAGCGATGTGCCCGGTCACCGCGGCACTGCCCCTCACCGGATACTTTCGAGGTTATTTCATATGGTTCGTCTTCACCACTCCGGCCCTTCGGATCACCTCTCCCGCTCCAGAGGGAGAGGAAGGGAGCCCGACATTGCGGCCAGCGCATCCTCTCCCCCGTCGAACGAGGGAGAGCTGGTTTGCAAAGCAAACCGAAGTGGGGGTCGATTATGCGATTGCCCAATTGTACGGACGGGGAGAACGGGACGGAGGCGTCGCAGCCAATCTAACTGCCGATGTGCCGGCGTTGGCCACGCGCGGCGGCGAGTTCCACCTGCCGCTGCCGTTCGGCATAACGCCGGCGATCCTCCTCGCTGCGCGTTCCGTGGCAATGCTGGCAGGAAATGCCCGCAACATAGAGCGGCGATTGGCGCTCGGACGGGGTTAGCGGGTGGCGGCAGGCGCGGCAGAGTTCCGCCTCGCCCTCGCCCAGCCCGTGCGTCACCGACACGCGTTCGTCAAAGACGAAGCACTCGCCTTCCCACAGGCTTTGTTCGGCCGGCACCTCTTCCAGATATTTCAGGATGCCGCCCTTCAGGTGATACACCTCTTCAAGGCCGAGCGAGCGGACATAGGCGGTGGCTTTCTCACAGCGTATGCCGCCGGTGCAGAACATCGCCACCTTGCGGCCCTCGAGCTCGCCGCGATGCCTGGCCACCCATTCGGGGAATTCGCGAAAACTTTTGGTGGCGGGGTCGCGCGCGTTGCGGAAGGTGCCGAGCGCCACCTCGTAATCGTTGCGGGTGTCGATGACGACGGTGTCGGGATCGGCGATCAGGTCGTTCCAGGCGGAAGTTTCGACATAGGCGCCCGCCCCAGTCAGCGGATCGATGTCCTCCACCCCCATGGTGACGATTTCTCTCTTAAGCCGTACCTTCATGCGGTGAAACGGCATTTCGGCGGCACTCGAATATTTGACCTCGAGCCCGGCAAGTTCAGAAAATTCAGGCATCGCCTCGAGATGGGCGATGAGGGCGGCAATAGCCGCCTCGCTGCCGGCCACGGTGCCGTTGATGCCTTCGCGGGCGAGAAGCAGCGTGCCCTTGATACCACGCGCGCAGCAGAAGGCGGCCAGCGGCTGTTGCTGCGCCTCGAACGCCTCCAGCCGGCAGAACCGGTAGAGCGCGGCGACGCGGAAGGGCGGTGTGGATGCTAGCTTGTCCATATAGCAGGGGGCCTAACGGCTTATTCCGGCGCTTTCAAGGACGGCAATCGTTTGAGAGCGCCGAAGGCCGCGCTCTACGTTGCCCCCCTCTGTCCTGCCGGCCATCTCCCCCCACAGGTGGGGAGATTGCCTGTCATAGATACCTCTCAGCGTTTCGTGGACACCGATTCCGGCATCTGTTAAATCGGTTGAAAGCCCCCTGAGAAATACGGAACCTGCCATGTCCGCAAAGACCGAAAAACTGCTTTCGCTGCTCGACGGCCAGCCCGTCATCCCGGTGCTGAAGATCGAACGCGCCGCAGACGCCGTGCCGCTGGCCCGCGCGCTGGCCCGCGGCGGGCTCAAGGTGATCGAGATCACCTTGCGGACAAAGGAGGCGCTGGAGGCTATCCGCCACGCCGCAGCCGAGGTCGAGGAGGCCGTCGTCGGCGCAGGCACCATCCTCAACGCCAAACAGTTCGACGAAGCAGCCAGCGCCGGCTCGCGCTTCATCGTGAGCCCCGGCCTCACCCGCGAGGTGCTGTCTGCCGCCGCCGGCAGCGACGTGCCGCTTTTACCCGGCGCCATCACGCCCGGCGAGATCATGACCGCCGCCGAGGCCGGGCTCGACTTCCTGAAGTTCTTCCCCGCCGAACAGGCTGGCGGCGCGGCGTTCCTGAAATCGCTGGCGTCGCCCTTCGCCGGCATCCGCTTCTGCCCAACCGGCGGCGTCAGCCTGAACAACGCCGGGGACTATCTCAGCCTGCCAAACGTCATCTGCGTCGGCGGATCCTGGGTAGCGCCCGACGATCTGGTCAAGGCCGGGAAATGGGACGAGATCGAAGCCCTGGCCCGCGCGGCGTCGCGCATGGGACGCTGATAGCCGGCATGACGGCTCGGAAACCGGTCAAATTCACCGTACATGCGCAAACAGCGATACGGGAACGTGAGCTGGATATGCGCTGGGTGGAACGCACCATCGCCGAACCCGAATGGCGCGCGACCGACCCGGCAGATCCGGAGACAGCCCGGCTCAATCGAGCCATTCCAGAATGCGACGGGCGCATCCTCCGAGTGGCCTGTGTGGAATCCGCACGCATACTCTCCGCGTACTTGATCGCGGTGCGAGAAAGCCAGCATGACGATTGAGTTCGAATACGATCCGGAAGCCGACGCCGCCAATATTCGCTTTTCTTCCGAGCGGATCGAGGAAAGCGAAGAAGTGTCTGCGGGAATCGTACTCGATTATGACGCCAAGGGGCATATCGTAGGCATGGAGGTCCTGCATGCCCGCCAGAACCTGCCACCGGCGGTTCTGGTGAAGGCCGCCTGAGAAAGTTGCATCGGCGCTAGAGGGCCGCATTTCCGATGTCGCCGAACCTGTCGCGAGTTCGGCATTCATCTTCCAAAAGAAAAAGCCGCGCTGGTTGCCCAGCGCGATCTTTTTTGCTCGTTTGGTTGTCGCTCAGTTGGTCTGGAAGCGCGCCACCGACAGGAAGGTGACGGCCTTGCCTGAGAACCGGTTGGCGTCGGCCACCTTGGCCTCCTGCTGGAAGCCTGCGGTGTAGACCTCACGCGGCGCGGTGCGCACGATGTTGTAGGCAAACGACGGCGCCGTCGTTCCCTGCGGGTTCTGCTTCACGTAATTGGCGTCGAGCGCCCAGCGGGCGGCCTGCGGCTGCGCAGTCACCACCACCGGCTTGGCGTCCGGCTTGCTGTCGCGTGCGGCGGGACGGGCCGATTTCGCGGTCGTCTTCACGCCGGAGGCCAGTGCCGATGCCGCATCAGCGCCAGGCTTCCTGGCCGTCAGCGCCGCACGAGGCGAAGCCAGTGCCGCCATGCGGTCGCCTTTCGACGCGACCGGGATGTTGCCGGGTGCGGCTACCGTGTCAGCCGGTGCGATGCCGAACGGATGGTCGTCGCCAAGTTCGGAAGCGGCATTGGAGGCAGCGGCTGGCGCGATCGCCACAGGCGTCGCTTCCGAAGGCGGCGCGAGTTCCGGCCGTTGCTCAGGCAGGGCCGCCACGACATAGCGAGCATTCTGGATCAGGGCCGTCTCTTCGGCCGGACGCGCTATCGGCATCGGCACGCTGGCCGTTTCCTCGTCATCCATGGGCTGCGCCATGGCGAGCAGCGCCGAAACGGCGTCGCCCTCGGCCGGCTGTTCGGCCGGCGCCTGGTAGTTCGGCCGATGCGTCGGCAGCGGAATGCCAAGCGCCACCTGCTGCGGTTCGGCGGGCATATCGTCTTCGGAAACGACCTGGAACGGAACGTCTTGCGGCTCCGCGCCTACATCGACCTGCGGCCGCGGGGCAAGGCCCGGAACCGGGATGCTGCGCCGCGGCAAGGCGGCGATGATCTGCTCCGGCGTCTGCTCCGCCGGCTCTTCGGCCTGCGCGGGCGCGACCTCGGCCGGCGTCGCCAGCTCAGGCGGCACGACGCGGATGTCCGGGGCTGGCTTTTCCGGCGCCGCATTCGCTGTCGCGGCCGGCGCCGCCTTGACCGTCGCCTTCGGCGCCGTGACCGCCGCTATAGCGGCGCTGCCGCCGCTCTCTTCTTCCTCGTCGGCTCCGCCGCCGCCACCAAACAGGGCTGCCAGCAACCCGACGCTGCTCTTGCCGGTGGAACCGCGATTGGTGCTGTTGCTGGCGATGGCCAGATTGCCGCTACCCTTGCGCGCCTTATAGGCGGCCAGCGCCTGGTCGAAGCCGGGCAATGGCTTGCCGTCGCTTGGAACATGCAGCGTCTTGCCATTCGGGAACACCCGGGCGAGTTCCTGGCGGCTGATCTTCGGCCAGTGGCGCACATTGCCGACATCCATGTGGACGAATGGCGAACCCGAGGTGGGATAGTAGCCGACGCCGCCGCCCTGCATCCTCAGCCCGATGTCGCGCAGCTTCTTGAGCTTCACGTCCGGCAGGTAGAAATCCATCGCCTTGCCGAGCATGTGCTGGCTGGTCTTGGCCACACCCCTGGAGCGGCTGCGCAGCATCGAATTGGTGGCCGGCGAACGGTAGGCGGAGATGACGGTGATGTAGGCGCGCGAACCGGAGGTGCGATAGGCCTCCCACACCAGGTCGAGCAGCCGCGGATCCATCCTGGTCGGTTCGTTGCGGCGCCAGTCGCGCAGGAACCGGTTGATCTTCTGCAGGCCGGACTGGTCGTAGCGGCCGTTGCGCTTGTAGATGATCTCGGCTTTCTCGCCGGTGTGAATGAAATGGAGCTTGAGGCTGCGCGTCTCGGCGCTCGCAAACGACGTTGCCCAGGCCAGCAAGCCAAAAGCCAGCATGGCGGAAGCCAGCCACCTGGACCAGACGGTAGCGTTCGGATGCCGTCCGCGATTTTGTCGTTCGATCTTAATCAAATCAAAAGGCCTTGCAGGCTGCCATTTTGTCCCCGGATTTGATTTCCGGACGCGAGATAGTAGCGCCCGACTATCGATCCTAATGGTTAATCACTGCTTATTGAAGCCGAAATGCGGTCACACCATGGCGGGAAATTGTCGAAAACGCCAGTCTTCGCAACAAGGTAAACCGGAGATTTACGCTGAAATTTACGATTTGCGCCGAGGCGTGAGCCCGAAAAATGCGGAGAGCGTTTCTAATGAAGGCCAGCGGGGCAAAAACAGCGAGCAAATGGCCCGGAAATGCGGGAAAATCGAATCGGTTTGGGAGCCTGTTTGGTTGATTGCGCCCTGCGTTGTCCCCCTCTGCCCTGCCGAACATCTCTCCACAGGAGAGTGAGATCGGCCGGCCGCTATGACGCCAACCGGTCGTGCCGGCCGGCCTCCGGGTCGATGCCGTGTTCCTTCAGTTTCCGGTAGAGCGTCGAGCGCCCGATGCCGAGGCGGCGCGCCACCTCGCTCATCTGCCCCTGGTAATGGTCGATGGCCAGCTTGATCATGTCGAGTTCGACATCCGACAGCGACCGCACGTTGCCGCGCTCGTCAAGCGCGCGCAAAACCCCGAATTGCGGTCTCGCCGCCTCGCTTCTCGGCCTTTCCACGGGCAGCCTGGCGACGCCCGGTTCGGCCGCGCCGGCGACGCCCGGTTCGGCCGCCATGGCGATTTCGCCATGCGTCGCCTTCTGTTCCGGCGTCCGGGCCGGCTCCGGCGCATGTTCGCCCACCACCACGTCTTCGACCTGCGCGCGGATTTGCGGGAAATCCTCGGCGGCAAGCGTGTCGCCCTCACACAGCACCATGGCCCGGAAGATGGCGTTTTCCAGCTGCCTGATGTTGCCCGGCCAGTCGTAGGCGCCGAGGATCTGAAGCGCATGCCGGGATATGCCGGTGATGCGGTTGCGGCTCTCGGCGGGTCCGAGGCGCGTCATGAAATGCCGCACGAGGTGCGGAATATCGTCGCGACGGTCGCGGAGCGGCGGCACGAAGATGGGGAACACATTGAGGCGGTAGAACAAATCCTCGCGGAAACCGCCGTCCTTCACCTGTTGCAGCAGGTCGCGGTGTGTCGCCGAAATGAGCCTGATGTCGACCTTGACGGTCGAACGGGCGCCGACCGGGTCGACCTCGCCGTCCTGCACGGCGCGCAGCAGCTTCACCTGCACGTCGAGCGGCAGATCGCCGATTTCGTCGAGGAAAAGCGTGCCGGAATGGGCTTCGACGAACTTGCCGGCGTGTTTTTCCGTGGCGCCGGTGAAAGAACCCTTCTCGTGACCGAACAGGATGCTTTCGACCAGATTTTCGGGGATGGCGCCGCAATTGACGGTGACGAACGGCTTCGACCGGCGGTCGCCGCTGCCGCGGATGGCGCGCGCCACCAGTTCCTTGCCGACGCCCGATTCGCCTTCGATCAGGATGGGGATGTTGGAGGCGGCGGCTTTCTGGCCGAGCCGGATCACCCGCTCCATCGCGTCGCTTCGGGTGACGATGTCCTTGAAGCTCAGCGTTCCGCGCCGCTTGCCGGCCAACGCGCTTGGCTTCGCCGCCCAGCGCCTCGACCTTGAGGGCGTTGCCTATGGCTGATATCAGCCGCTCGGGCGATGCCGGCTTGACGACGAAATCGAAGGCGCCGGCGCGCATCGCCTTGACCACGGTATCGATGCCGCCCTGCGCGGTCTGCACGATCACCGGGGTGCCGATGCCGCGCTCGCGCATCGCCTTGAGCACGCCATTGCCGTCGAGGCCGGGCATCATGAGATCGAGAATGACGACGGCGACATCGCGCGATTGCGGCCCGTCGAGCGCTACGAGAGCCGCCTCGCCGCCCTCGACGGCGATCGCCTCATAGCCCGACTTCACCACCGCGGCTTCGAGGAGCCTGCGCTGGACGGGGTCGTCATCGACTATGAGGATGGCACCTGTCATCAAATCTCGGAAAGTGTCGATCGGGCAAAAGTCGGCTGGATCAACGTGGCACAGGGTTCTAAATAAGGTTTCAAAAAAGCCGGTGAACGAATTCTTTCGCGGTAGCCGGCAATTTGGTCTTTCAACATCGGAAAGTGAAAACATGTCTGCAGTTTCGGATCAGCCAGCACAGCCCGCGGCCTCGCCAAAAAGCGCGGCGGCGCGCGCTTCCGGCCTGGGCGACCTGCCGGAATGGAACCTCGCCGATCTTTATTCCAGCATGGAAGCGCCGGAACTGAAGCGCGACATCGCCCGCGCCCTCAACGAGGCAGCGGCCTTCGAGGCCGAATGGAAAGGCAAGCTCGCCGCCGAGGCCGCCAATCCCGCCAATGGCGGGCTGGGCCGCGCGTTGCGGGCCTATGAAGTCCTGGAAGAACTGATCGGCAGGATCGCCTCCTATGCCGGCTTGGTCTATGCCGGCAACACCTCCGACCCGCAGCGCGCCAAGCTTTACGGCGACGTCCAGGAGAAGATGACGGACGCCAGCTCGCATCTCCTGTTCTTCACGCTGGAGCTGAACCTGGTCGACGATGCGGCCGTGCTTGCAGCACTCGATGGCGATGCCGGCTTCGGCCACTACCGGCCCTGGGTGCTCGACCTGCGCAAGGACAAGCCCTACCAGCTGGAAGATCGCGTCGAGCAGCTGTTCCACGAGAAATCCGTGACCGGCCGGGGCGCCTGGAACCGCCTCTTCGACGAGACGATGACCGACCTGCGTTTCACGGTCGACGGCGAGGAGCTGACGCTGGAACCGACGCTGACGCGCCTGCAGGACGCCGACGGCGAAGTGCGCCGCAAGGCCGCCGAGGCGCTGGCCGCGACCTTCAAGGAACACCTGCGCGGCTTCACGCTGATCACCAACACGCTGGCCAAGGACAAGGAGATTTCCGACCGCTGGCGCGGCTTCAAGGACATCGCCGATTCCCGGCACCTGGCTAACCGCGTCGAACGAGAGGTGGTCGACGCGCTGGCGAGCGCGGTGCGCGACGCCTACCCCCGCCTGTCGCATCGCTACTACGCCATGAAGGCGAAGTGGCTGGGCATGGACCAGATGAACCACTGGGACCGCAACGCGCCGTTGCCGGAGACGCCGAAGGCGACGATCGGCTGGGAGGACGCCAAGCACACCGTGCTTGCGGCCTATCACCAGTTTTCGCCTGAAATGGCCGAGATTGCACGGCACTTCTTCGACCGCCGGTGGATCGACGCGCCGGTGCGGCCGGGCAAGGCGCCGGGCGCCTTCGCGCACCCGACTGTTCCGTCGGCGCACCCCTATGTGTTGCTCAACTACATGGGCAAGCCGCGCGACGTGATGACGCTCGCGCACGAACTCGGCCACGGCGTCCACCAGGTGCTGGCCGGCGCCCAAGGGGCGCTGATGGCCTCGACGCCGCTGACGCTGGCCGAAACGGCAAGCGTGTTTGGCGAAATGCTGACCTTCCGCTCGCTGCTGGAGCAGACGAAGGACCGCCGCGAGCGCAAGGCGATGCTCGCCCAGAAGGTCGAGGACATGATCAACACGGTGGTGCGCCAGATCGCCTTCTACGAATTCGAGCGCAAGGTCCATACCGAGCGCCGGAACGGCGAACTCACCTCCGACAAGCTCGGTGAATTCTGGCTGGAGGTGCAGGCCGAGAGCCTGGGGCCGGCAATCAGGCTGCGCGAGGGCTATGAGACCTTCTGGGCCTACATCCCTCACTTCATCCATTCGCCGTTCTATGTCTATGCCTATGCCTTCGGCGACTGCCTGGTGAATTCGCTGTACGCGGTCTACCAGAACGCCGAGCGCGGCTTCCAGGACAAGTATTTCGAGATGCTGAAGGCCGGCGGCACCAAGCACCACTCGGAGCTGCTCAAGCCATTCGGGCTGGATGCCTCCGACCCGAAGTTCTGGCAGACCGGGCTTGGCGTGATAAGCGGCCTGATCGACGAACTGGAAGCGCTGGACTAAGGTTCATCCCGGTTCGACAGGCATCTATGTCAGTGCTCCTTGGCGCCCCCCTCTGTCCTGCCGGACATCTCTTCCACAAGGGGAGGGATTGGCTGGCATTTCCGGCTGAGCCAATCTCAAGCGCAACGATCTCGAACAGGGCTGATCTCCCCCCTTCTGGGGGAGATGTCCGGCCCTTCGACATGATCAGAGGGGGGCAACGTCAAGCGCTGCCTGCGCGGGCATGACAACAAACATCATGCCAACGTCTCCCTTCATCCTGTTCCGCGACGACCCGGCCGGGCGCGAACTGCTGTTCGAAGCGCCCTTGCAGATTCTCGCACCGGAAACGCCGGCCGATTTCCATGCCGCGCTGGAAACCGCCGAAGCGGCGCGCCATTCCGGCAAATGGCTGGCCGGCTATTTCTCCTACGAGGCGGGCTACCTGCTGGAGCCGAAGCTCGCGCCGCTCCTGCCAGGGGATCGCCGCGTGCCGCTCGCCTGCCTCGGCATCTTCGACGGTCCATCCGAGCGCGACCGGCCGCAGCTTGCCGCCACCCCCACCAACGGGCCGATCTTCGAACCGCGCGCGACATGGTCGTTCGAGGACTACAAGAAACGCTTCGACCGGGTGCACCGGCATCTGCGCGAGGGCGACTGCTACCAGGCCAACCTCACCTTCCCGGTCCATGCCCAATGGTCAGGCGAACCGCTGGCGGCTTTCGACGCGCTGACCGCCCGCCAGCCGGTGAAATACGGCGCGCTGGTGAGCCTCGGCGGCGCGGTCGTCCTGTCGCGCTCGCCCGAGCTTTTCTTCGACATCGATGCCGAAGGCTGGATCGAGACGCATCCGATGAAGGGCACCGCACCCCGCGGCAAGACACCGCAGGAGGACCGCAAGCTCAAGGAGTTCCTGCGCAACGACCCGAAGAACCAGGCCGAGAACCGTATGATCGTCGACCTCCTGCGCAACGACATCTCGCTGGTCTCCGAGGTCGGCACGCTCGACGTGCCGGAGCTTTTCCGCATCGAGGCCTATCCGACGGTCTTCCAGATGGTCAGCCGCGTGCGCGCCAAACTTTTGCCTGACCTGACGATCCGCGACATCTTGGCCGCGCTTTTCCCATGCGGTTCGATCACCGGCGCGCCGAAAATCCGCGCCATGGAGATCTTGCGCGCGCTCGAGACCGCGCCGCGCGACGCCTATTGCGGCTCCGTCGGCTGGATCGCGCCTGGCGGCCGCATGCGCTTCAACGTCGCCATCCGCACCATCACGCTGCATCCCGACGGTGAGGCCGTCTACAATATCGGCGGCGGCGTCGTCTTCGATTCGTCGGCCGAGGAGGAATATGCCGAATGCCTGCTGAAAGCCCGCTTCGCGACGGGGACAGTGCCGGTTTCGAGCTGATCGAAACCTTGCGCTGGGAGCCCGGAGCCGGCTTCGTGCGGCTCGACCGGCATCTGGCACGGCTATACGCCTCGGCGGCGGAACTCGGCTTTGCCTGCGACCCGCAAAATGTCGGCGAGGCGCTGGCGGGCGCCGTCGGCCGCTCCGCCACGCCGATGCGCACCCGGCTGGTGCTGCCGCGTGACGGCACCGCGTCGGCCTCGGCGCAGCCTTACGAACCGCTCGCCGCCGACAAGGTATGGAAGCTCAGGCTGGCGCGGATGCGGCTCTCATCCACCGACACGCTGCTGCGCCACAAGACCAGCTGGCGCGTCGCCTATGTGCGGGCCCGCGCCGAATATCTTGCCGGCCAAGCCGACGAGGTTCTGCTCGTCAACGAGCACGGTGAATTGTGCGAAGGCACCATCACCAACGTCTTCGCCGATTTCGGCGACGGCGTGCTTTTGACGCCGCGTCTCGACTGCGGCCTGCTGCCAGGCATCCTGCGCGGCGAACTGCTGGACGAGGGCAAGGCCGAGGAAGCGGTTTTCGGCTTCGACGACCTGAAATCGGCCAAGGCGGTTTTTGTCGGCAATTCGCTGAGAGGGCTGATCGCAGCGCGAGCCGCCTAGGCGTTGTCCCCACCCTTGAATTCGGAGCAAGCGTGGCCGCCAACCCCTCTCCCCGTACCTACGGGGAGAGGGAGGCGCGAGCGATGCGGCCAAAATGCGCTTCCACAGACACAATTGGCCAACCCGTTCATACTGGAACAAGTAGCGCCTCAGTAAAATCAAGTGATTTCACCACAGAGCCAAAAAAGAATTATAGTATCGCTTCGCCATAAAAGAAGGGGAACGTGGCATGGCAAAGCCTAAGACGCGTCCGTTCGATGCGAAAGTTTTCCTCAACACGGTGGATAGCGGCAAGACTGTCGCGACGTACAGCAAGAACCAGAGAATCTTCTCGCAGGGCGACCCGGCGGATTCCGTCTTCTATCTCCAGAAGGGCACTGTCAAAGTCTTTGTCGTGTCCACGCAAGGCAAAGAGGCGGTTGTCGCCCTCCATGGAAGCGGCGACTTTTTCGGCGAAGGCTGCCTGACGGGCCAGGAATTGCGCCTGGCGACAGTGTCTGCAATCACGGATTGCGTCATTACGCGCCTCGACAAAGCTTCAATTACACGCGTTCTCCACGACGAACCGCGGTTCTCCGAGATGTTCATGTCGTTTCTGTTGGCGAGGAACGCGCGGGTCGAGGAGGACTTGGTGGACCAGCTTTTCAATTCGAGCGAGAAGCGCCTGGCAAGATTGCTTCTGCTGATGGCGAATTTCGGCAAGGAGGGCGAGCCGCAACGTGTCATAGGTAAATTAAGCCAAGAGACGCTCGCCGAGATGGTAGGCACGACAAGATCGCGTGTGAGCACCTTCATGAATAAATTCCGCAAACTCGGATTCATCGAGTACAACGGAAAATTGGAAGTTCATAACTCTCTGTTGAATGTGGTTTTACACGACAATCCACATCTCAGAAACAGGAAATATTAAAATCTGTTCTTTATGGAACACCATATCCTATTCGAAAGTGATACAAATATCATTGTTCGTGTCGATCTTCAGAGTCCATGGATCGCACCTTCGTCGAGTTCATCGCCCAGAACACTCGAAAATTCGTGGTTGCTTTTCCCTGGCAAAAGAGTGCGTCGATCGAACCAGACTGTGCCAGCATCACTCATTCTACAGGCACATACGGAAGAACAACGCGGGCAGAAACCTGCGGTTCGTGCCCGAAGTCTCATTGCCAAAGGCTTCGGTTCTTAACCCGGCGGACGTGCGCCCCACCTCACCCCCCGCCCAAGCCACGCCGCCGGGTTGCTTCCTCCACACAATTCAAGCCATAAAATGCAGCTCACGCTGCCCCGTGTTGCGCGATACCAAGACCGATCGCCTGGGGTTCCCTTCACTCAGTTCGCCACCAGCATGATTGCCCATACGCCTTATGACGGCTCATCGAAGCCGTTCACCATCGGCCTGAAGCAGCTCGACCTGAAGGACTGGATCGAGGTCGACGCGCACTACGACGCCTACCTGGCGGAGAAGGCGCGGCTTTACGCCGAGATTCCCGGGCTGGTCTTCGTCGAGGAGGCGCAGACGCGTGACGCGCAGCAGGAAGTGCTCGACCTGATCGTGGACCATCTTGCCGCAGAGCATGCGCGCATCGATCCACGCGGATGCGTGCGCAAGCGCGTTGACGCGCAGCTGGAGCCGATAAGGGCCGCGACGGACATCGCGCCGCTGTGCATGGCCTCCATGCTCGTCCAGGAAGACCTGATTCTGATGCGCAAAGGTGAAAGCGGCTGGCGGCTGGCAGCCGGCTCGCTGTGCTTTCCTTCCTCGTGGTCGCTGGAGGAAAAGTTCGGCAAGCCGCTGCATGAGATCCACGGCCCGGTGCCGGATTTCGGCCAGGGCACGCGCATGAACGAACTGATCGTGCGCATGTTCGACAGGCTGGCGCAGCCGGTGCAGCGGTGGAACTGGTCGCTGCAGGCCAATGCCGATCTCTACCACCCGCTGTCCGGCCGGCAGCGCGACGAACGCGCCGAGAAGCGCCCCTCGAAATTCGCCGGCGACGCGGATTTCGCCAGCGCCTTCATCCGGGTCGAACGCCAGACGCTGCGCAAACTGCCGAAATCGGGCGACATCCTTTTCACCATCCGCATCTATCTCGATCCGCTGGGCGTGCTGGCCCGGCATTCCGACCGCGCGACGCTCGCCTCGTCCTTCGCCGCGCAGCTTTCGGACCTCGACACCGCGCAGCTGGACTACAAGGGCCTGACGGCCGACCGCGACCGGCTGGTCGATTACCTCAACGAGATCGCGGCGACCGCGCTCCCTCATTCCCTTGTGGGAGAAGGCGTGCGCGGCCCGTAAGGCCAGCGTAGATTCGCTTTATTGTGACAAGCCTGTATGGTTTAGCTGCAACAGCCGGGCCATCGGGGCCCGGTTGTTTTGCGAAAAGCCAACCTGCTTTGTGAAAAAGCCCAACTAATTTGTGAAAAGAGAAGGAGTGCCCCCGAAAATGGCGAATGAAAAATGGCCTGTGTACGGTGAAATTACAGGTCCTGTCGTGATGATCGGCTTCGGCTCGATCGGCCGTGGAACGCTTCCCCTCATCGAACGCCATTTCAAATTCGACAAGTCGCACATGACGGTCGTCGACCCCCGCGATACCGACCGCAAGCTGCTCGATGATCGCGGCATCGCCTTCGTGCAGGAAGCGGTCACCAAGAAGAATTACAAGAAGCTTCTGAAGCCGCTACTGACCAAGGGCGGCGGCCAGGGCTTCTGCGTCAACCTCTCGGTCGATACCGGCTCCGTCGACCTGATGCGCTTCTGCCGCGAGCTCGGCGTGCTCTACATCGACACCGTGGTCGAGCCGTGGCTCGGCTTCTATTTCGACGCCAAGGCCGACAACGCCTCGCGCACCAACTATGCGCTGCGCGAAACGCTGCTGGAGGAAAAGCGCAAGAACCCCGGCGGCGCCACCGCGATCTCCACCTGCGGCGCCAATCCCGGCATGGTCTCCTGGCTCGTCAAGCAGGCGCTGCTCAACCTCGCTGGTGACCTGAAGATCAACTTCAAAGAGCCTGCCGAGGGCGATCGCGAAGGCTGGGCCAAACTGATGAAGAAGGCCGGCGTCAAGGGCGTCCACATTGCCGAGCGCGACACCCAGCGCACCAAGAAGCCGAAGCCGATGAATGCCTTCTGGAACACCTGGTCGGTCGAGGGCTTCATCTCCGAGGGCATGCAGCCGGCCGAACTCGGCTGGGGCACGCACGAGAAGTGGATGCCCAAGAACGGCAGGAAGCACAAGAAAGGCTCCAAGGCGGGCATTTTTCTCGAACAGGCCGGGCGCCAACACGCGGGTACGCACCTGGTGCCCGACGCCCGGTGCGCAATATGGCTTCCTGGTCACCCACAACGAGGCGATCTCGATCGCCGATTTCTTCACCGTGCGCGACAAGAAGGGCGAGGTCACCTATCGCCCGACCTGCCACTACGCCTATCACCCCTGCAACGACGCCGTGCTGTCGCTGCACGAGATTTTCGGTGCGACCGGCAAGGCGCAAGAGACCTTCCACGTGCTCGACGAGAACGAACTGGTCGACGGCTCCGACGAGCTCGGCGTGCTGCTCTACGGTCACAAGAAGAACGCCTACTGGTACGGCTCGCAGCTGACGCTGGATGAGGCCCGCGCTCTGGCGCCTTACCAGAACGCCACCGGCATGCAGGTCACCTCGGCCGTGCTCGCCGGCATGGTCTGGGCTCTGGAAAACCCGCAAGCCGGCATCGTCGAAGCCGACGAAATGGATTACCGCCGCTGCCTCGAAGTGCAGTTGCCGTATCTCGGGCCGGTCAAGGGCTACTATACCGACTGGACGCCGATCGATGGCCGCCCGGGACTGTTTGCCGAGGACATCGACGCCAAGGACCCGTGGCAGTTTCGCAACATTCTCGTTCGTTAGACGGCGCGCACCCGGGCAGGTTGAGCCGGGTTTCGAACAAGATCGAGGTAAAACAATAGTTTGGAGCCCGGTTCCGGTTGGTCGGAACCGGGCTCCATGCGTTTGACGCAAGGGTGGAATGCCTTGCAATCGCCCTGAAATCAGGCGATTGAACAGGGGCGGACTGAGGAGAGGATTGAAACGATGTTCACAGCGCGCAGACTATTTTCAGCCGGCACGCTTTCGGCGGCAGCCTTGCTGGCCGGCTGCATGAGCGGCGGGCCTGGCGGCGGCGGTTTTGGCCGGGCGCCTTCGGTTGAAGGCGAATGGTTGAGCACCGACGGCGTGGCGGTCTCCCGCTTCTCGGGCGGCGTCTTCGAGACGGTGGCCACCGACACCGGCAACAAGCTTGCCGACGGCAGCTATCGCATGGCCGATGCGCGCACCGTGGAAATCACCGTGATTTCGCTAATCCGCCAGACGACCACCAATGTGAATTGCGCGCTGGCTTCGCCCGACCAGCTCAACTGCACCAGTTCCGCAGGCCAGACCTTCGTGCTGACCCGCCGTCCGAGAGCCGTTTCCTAGGCTATGTCGATGTTCAGGTGATGCCTGCCTGCAAATGGCAGCCGAACAGGCATACGCCTCGCGCTGCCACGTGCCGGAAACGCTCTGGCGCCGCTTGCGTCATCGCCTCCCCGTTGCCATAAACGGCATCGACCGGGGAGGGACAAAGCCGGATGAGCATACCTTATGACGCACTGGAAATGCGCGATCCGGCCGAACGGGAGCGGCATCTCTTTGCCCGCCTGCCGGAGTTTCTAAGGCAAGCATCCGCCAACGCGCCGGGACTGGCAAAATGGCTGGCGGGCGTCGACCTCGACGCCGTTGGCGGCCGGGCGCAGCTTGCGGCCCTGCCGGTGCTGCGCAAAACCGTACTGATGGCATTCCAGGCCGAAAATCCGCCTTTCGGCGGCTTCGCCAATATCGCGGCGCTGAAGGGTGGCCGTGTCTTCCAGTCGCCGGGGCCCTTGTGGGAACCGCAGGGCCTCGGCGCCGATCCATGGGCCTCGGCGCGCGCCTTCCACGCGGCAGGCATCCGCCCCGGCGACATCGTCCACAACGCCTTCGCCTACCACATGACGCCCGGCGGCTTCATTCTCGATGAAGGAGCGCGCGCGCTAGGCTGCATGGTATTCCCCGCCGGCACCGGCAACACCGATATGCAGGTGGAGGCGGCGGCGACGCTGCGCCCGCAAGTCTATTGCGGCACGCCGGATTTCCTGAAGGTGTTGCTCGACCGCGCCAGCGAGATGGGCAAGGATCTTTCCTGCTTCCGCCTTGGCCTCGTTTCGGCGGGCGCGCTGTTTCCGTCGCTGCGCGCCGAATATGCCGGGCGCGGCGTCAAGGTGCTGCAATGTTACGCCACCGCCGAATTCGGCGTCATCGCCTACGAGACGGCGGCAGAGGACGGCACGCCCCACCCCGGCATGGTGGTCAGCGAAAACCTGATCGTCGAGATTGTGCGCCCCGGCACCGGCGATCCGGTTCCGGAAGGCGAAGTCGGCGAACTCGTCGTCACCAGCTTCAATCCCGACTACCCGTTGGTGCGTCTCGGCACCGGCGACCTGTCGGCCGTGCTGCCCGGCCGTTCGCCCTGCGGGCGCACCAACACCAGGATCAAGGGCTGGATGGGCCGCGCCGACCAGCGCACCAAGGTCAAGGGCATGTTCGTCGATCCAAAGCAGGTCGCCGAGATCGTGCGGCGTCATCCCGAAGTCGCCAAGGCGCGTCTGGTAGTTGTGCGCGACGGCGAACGCGACGCCATGACGCTGCATGTGGAGCCGGCTAGCGGTCGTCCGATCGAGCTGAAGCCGGTGGAAGCGTCGCTGCGCGAAATCACCAGAATGGGCGGCGGCGTGGTGCTGGCCGAAGCCGGTTCGCTGCCCAATGACGGCAAGGTCATTTCCGACGAGCGCGACTACAGCGGATAAGGCCGTATACCCCAGCCGATTCCACTTGCATCGGGCAAAACACGGTGGGAACATGATTGGATTACGGGGCTGAAACAAATCTGACAACGAATTGCGCTAACGCCAGCCCTGCAAAATTGTTTGGGAGATCAAGCATGAAGAAACTTGCCGCACTCGCGCTTTCGGCATCGGCGCTCGCCATGTCGGCAGCACCTTCCTTTGCCGACTACACATTGAACATCCTTCATATCAACGACTGGCACAGCCGCATCGAATCGAACAACAAGTTCGAATCGACCTGCTCGGCCGAGGAGGAAGGCAAGGGAGAGTGCATTGGCGGCGCGGCGCGGCTCGTCACCGCGCTCAACCAGGAACGCGACAAGCTCAAGGGCCAGAATGTGCTGTTCCTCAGCGCCGGCGACAATTTCCAGGGCTCGCTCTTCTACACAACCTACAAAGGCCAGGCCGAGCTTGAGTTCCTCAACCAGATGAAGCCCGACGTCATGGCGCTTGGCAACCACGAATTCGACGACGGCGAGGATAGCGCTTGTGCCGTTCCTCGACAAGGCGCAGTTCCCGGTGCTCGGCGCCAACGTGCATCCCAATGAAAAGTCCGGCGCCTCCGGCAAGGTCAAGTCGTCGGTCGTGCTCGATGTCGGCGGCCAGAAGATCGGCGTCATCGGCGGCATCACCAACGATACGCCCGAACTCGCCTCCCCCGGCCCCAACATCGCCATCGACGACGACGTCAAGGCGATCACCGCCGAAGTGGAGAAGCTGAAGGCCGAGGGCGTCAACAAGATCATCGCCGTCACCCACATCGGCTATACGCGCGAGCGCGACGTCATCGCCAAGATCCCCGGCATCGACGTGGTCATCGGCGGCCACTCGCATTCGCTGCTGTCCAAGACCGACCCCAAGGCGGAGGGCCCCTACCCGACCATCGTCGACAATCCGGAAGGCTCGAAGGTGCCGGTGGTGCAGGCGGCCTCCTATTCGAAATATCTCGGCGAGATCAAGGTGGTGTTCGACGACAACGGCGTCGTCAAGGAAGCCACCGGCGACCCGATCTACCTCGACAATGCGATCACGCCCGACGCAGCCGTGCTTGCCCGCATCAAGGAACTCGGCGCGCCAATCGAGGAGCTGAAGAACAAGGAAGTCGCCGAATCCACCGACGCCATCGACGGCAGCCGCGACAACTGCCGCGCCCGCGAATGCGCGATGGGCAATCTGATCGCCGACGCCATGCTGGACCGCACCAAGGACCAGGGCGTCACCATCGCCATCCAGAATGGCGGCGGCATCCGCGCCTCGATCGACAAGGGCGTGGTGACGATGGGCGAAGTGCTGACCGTGCTGCCCTTCCAGAACACGCTGGCGACCTTCCAGCTGAAGGGCGCCGACCTCAGGGCGTCGCTGGAAAGCGGCCTGTCCGAGATCGAAGAGGTGAAGGGCAAGTTCCCGCAGGTCGCCGGCCTCAAATATTCCTTCGACAAGTCGGTGGCGCCGAATGGCGGCCGGCTGAAGTCGGTGGAGGTGATGGAAGGCGGCGCCTGGGTGCCGCTTGACGACGCCAAGACCTACTCAATCGCCACCAACAACTTCGTGCGCGCCGGTGGCGACGGCTACGAGCTGTTCGCCGAGAAGGCCGAGAAGGCCTATGACTACGGCCCGGGACTGGAGCAGCTGGTAGCCGACTATCTGAGCTCCAACCGCCCCTACACCCCGAAGCTCGACGGCCGCATCACCGAGATCGCGGCTGCTGTTCCGGCAGGACCGGCCGAGGCCGCCAAGCCCGCCGACACAGCCGCGGCGCCGACCGCGACCGCGCCGCTGCCTGAACTGCCGGCGGCATCGGGCGACATCGCCAACCAGCCGCCCAAGGTGGAGGGCGGGACGGCGACAGCCGCCGCGACCGCGGCGGCGCCGGCCGCAGCAGCCGCCAACCCCGGCGAACACGTGATCGCCGCCGGCGACACGCTGTGGGACATCGCCGAGAAGATTTACGGCGACGGCGAGAAGTGGAAGCTGATTTCGGATGCCAATCCGGGCCTGCGCCCACGCCATCTGTTTGTGGGCACGACGCTGAAGCTGCCGCCGGCAAGCTGATCGCCGCCATAGAATTCGACTGCAAGGCCCGCCCGGCCACCGGGCGGGCCTTTTCGTTGATACAGGCGGCATCGGATGATACCTGACCCAGCTATGTGTATGTTGGTATTCAGGTGATGCCGGGCAAGTCCATGATCGTGCATATCAACAGCTATCCCGGCGTCGGGAAACTCACCATCGGACGGCTGCTCGCCGAGCGGCTGGGCGCAAAGCTGCTGGACAATCACAGCATGTACCACGTCGCTTTCGCGTTGACCGAGCTTAACAGCCCGGCTTTTTACGAGACGGTGCGTGCTGTGCGCGAAACCGCCTACTTCCTCGTGCTCGACTTGCCCGCCGCGACGCCTGTGATCCTCACAAACGGGTACTCGCAGGGTTCGCCGTGGGGCATCGAGAACTGGGAGGCAGTCATCGCGCTCGCCCGGAAGCGCGGCTGCCCTTGTTCGTGGTGGTTCTGTCCTGTTCACCGGAGGAAAACGAACGCCGCATCCAAAGTCCGGAGCGGGTGGGCAAGCGCAAGCCGCGAAATATCGAGATGGTCCAAAGCAATGTGAACCAGCGTCCGTTGCTCGATCACGGCGGAGACCGGCTGCTGCGGCTCGACGTCACCGACCTGTCGGCGAACGAGGCCGCCGGACAAATAGCAGGGTGGCTTACAATGGAGCAGGCCCGCTGATGGCGCCGTTCAAGGTCGATCCCGACAAGGTGCATGAATTCGCCGACGCCGATGCGTTCTACGAATGGCTGCGCCAGCATCATGACAGCGAGGACGAGGTGTGGATCAAGGTCCACAAGGCCGGTTCGGGGCTGAAGTCGATCACCCCGAAAGAAGCCATCGACGTGGTGCTGTGCTGGGGCTGGATCGACGCGATCCGCAAGGGGCTCGACGAGAAGAGTTTTCTGCAGCGCTACACGCGGCGGCGCGGGAAAAGCACGTGGAGCCAGATCAATGTCGACAATGTCGCACGGCTGATCGGCGAAGGCCGGATGACCGAGCACGGGCTGCGGGAAGTCGAGGCAGCCAAGGCCGACGGGCGCTGGGACCGCGCCTACAGGATCAAGGACATGGCGATTCCCGACGACCTGCAGGCGGCGATCGACGCGGCGCCGGAAGCGAAGGCGATGCTGGCCAGGCTCAACGCGCAGAACCGTTTCGCGCTGGCCTTCCGTACTCACAACATGAAGACCGAAGCCGGCCGCAGGAAAAAGATCGCGGCATTTGTCGAGATGCTGAAACGCGGCGAGACGATCTATCCGCAAGGGAGGAAGTGAGGAAGGACTTGATCTTTCAGGTAGAGCTGCCTCTCATCCCTGCCGGGGCGGGGAGGAGGAGCACTGCCGCAGCAACACCCTGCGGCCAGACGCGGCATTGCATCTGAGCCTCGCATCGCTAGTTTCCCCCGCAGCGAAGGGAACAAACGCATGAACCGTCCCGTTCAGATCGATATGGCAAAGGCGAAAGCCATCGGCAAACTGCCTGCCGGGCGTTCGCCGGCTGCGGCCAGGAAAATCGGCGTGCTGCTGGTCAATCTCGGCACCCCCGACGGCACCGACTACTGGCCGATGTGGCGTTACCTCAGGGAGTTCCTGTCGGACCCGCGCGTGATCGAGCTCAACAAGGCGATCTGGTATCCGATCCTCTATGGCCTCGTGCTGACCACCCGACCGAAGAATTCGGGCGCCAACTACAAGAAGATCTGGAACCGCGAGAAGGACGAATCGCCGCTCAGGACCTTTACCCGCTCGCAGTCGGAGAAACTGGCCGCGGTGTTTGCCGGCAAGCCCGAGATCGTCGTCGACTGGGGCATGCGTTACGGCACCCCGTCCATCGCCAGCGTCGTCGAAAGGATGGAGGCGCAGGGCTGCGACCGCATCCTGACAGTGCCGCTTTATCCGCAATATTCGGCGACCACGACGGCCACCGCCAACGACCAGCTGTTCCGCGCCCTGATGAAGATGCGCCGCGCGCCGGCGGTGCGCAGCGTGCCGCCCTATTACGACGAGCCGGTCTATATCGATGCGCTGGCGCGGTCTATCGAGCGACATCTTGCCGGCCTCGACTTCGAGCCGGAGGTGGTGCTTGCCTCTTTCCACGGCATTCCGAAGCCCTACTCGGACCGCGGCGACCCCTACCGGGAACATTGCCTGGAGACGACACGCCTGCTGCGCGAGCGCCTGGGCTGGGACGAGAAGAAGCTGATCACGACGTTCCAATCGCGCTTCGGCGCGCAGGAATGGCTGCAGCCCTATACCGACAAGACAGTGGAAAGGCTTGCCAAGGAAGGGGTGAAGTCGATCGCCATCGTCAATCCCGGTTTCTCGTCGGACTGCATCGAGACGCTGGAGGAGATCGCCGGCGAAGTGGCCGAGATTTTCCATCATGGCGGCGGCAAGAACTTCAGCCACATCCCCTGCCTGAACGACAGCGCCGACGGCATGGCGGTGATCGAGGCGCTGGTGCGCCGCGAACTGATGGGGTGGATGTGAGAGCCCTTCTCTCCGTAAGGACGGGGAGGAGGAGGACGGCCGCAACCGCCAGCGACACCAAAAAGGACAACAATATCCGCGGAACCGGACTTGTTGCGTGGCGTTGAGCATGGAATTTCCTTCCTCCCGGGAAAAACATGCCGCGCAAGCTCGATCTCAGGACCGGCCGCCCCGTCTGGAGCGCCTACCGCGCCCCGAAAGTTCCGGTGAGCAGGTTCACGCGCGACGTCAAGGCGGACGTGGCGACCGTCGGCATGGGCGTCAGCGGCGCCATGATGGCAGAGACGCTGACCGCCGCCGGCCACGGTCGTCATGGTCGACCGGCGCGGCCCGCTGCTTGGCTCCACGATGGCCACCACCGCGCTGGTGCAATTCGAGATCGACCAGCCGTTGACGCTGCTGTCGAAGAAGATCGGCAAGGCAAACACCGAGCGGGCGTGGCGGCGCTCAAGGCTATCGCTCGCCAATCTCGCCGCGCGCATCGACGAACTGGGCATAAGCTGCAGTTGCGCGCCGAAACAATCGCTCTATCTCGCCGGCGCGACACTTGGGCCGGGCGCGCTGCGCGACGAGGTCGAGGCTCGCCGGCTGGCCGGCGTCCACGCGGCATATCTGACTGCCGGTGACCTGAAGGACCGCTTCGGCATGGCGCGCGCCGGCGCCATCCTCAGCCACGGCAATATGGCGCTCGATCCACGCAAAGCTGACCGCCGGCCTGCTGTTGAAGGCGTTCGCACGCAAGGCGCGGCTTTATGCGCCGGTGGAAGCGGTGTCATTCGCCGAAACCAGGGACGGGGTGACGATCGCGACCCGGGAAGGACCGGTCATCTCGGCCGGTTTCGCAATCCTGGCCACCGGCTACGAGCTGATGGACACGGTGCCGACCGCCGGGCATTCGATTGTCTCGACATACGCCATCGCGACCGCACCGCAGGCGCGGTTTGCCTGGAAGGACCTGCCGCTGGTGTGGGAAGCTTCCGAACCCTACCTCAATCTGCGCGCATCGGCCGATGGTCGCATCATCTGCGGCGGCGAGGACGAGGATTTCTCGGACACGGACAAGCGCGATGCGCTGATTGCGCAGAAGACCGCCGCTATCGCAGCCAGGGTGGATGCCAGCGCGCAATTTGCGTGGGCGGGATCCTTCGGTTCGTCGGGCCCGGCCTGCCGCATATCGGCAGGCTGCCGCGCCGCGCGAGAACCTTCGCGGTGATGGGTTACGGCGGCAACGGCATCACCTATTCACAGATCGCATCGGAGATCGTCAGCGTCGCAATCGCCGGCCACACGGACGCCGACGCCGGCCTCTATGCGCTTGACGGTTGAACTTTCCAGAACCGAATGCCTTCGGGCTGAGCGGCCATTCCGCGCGAACAGCTTGCTTGAGCCGCAATTGTGCGACGCCAGATGAATCCGCTGGCCCCAAAATGCTCCAGAAAGCATTCCGGCTTCACGCGATTGTAACGTCTGGAAATCACCCTTAAGTCTTTCTTCGGACAATCTGTGCTGGCAAGCCGCAAGCATTGCCATCCGGCCTGTGCCGCAACTTGGGGAGAGCTTGATGCCGTTTTCAGGATTCGACATCGTCATACCGGTTCTGGTCGTTCTTGTTCTCCTGCTGCTGTTCGCCGGCATCAAGACGGTGCCGCAGGGCTACAACTACACGGTCGAGCGTTTCGGCCGCTACACCAAGACGCTGGCGCCTGGGCTCAACCTCATCATCCCCTTCTTCGACCGCATCGGCGCCAAGCTGAACATGATGGAGCAGGTGCTGGACGTGCCGACGCAGGAGGTCATCACGCGCGACAACGCCATCGTGGCGGTCGACGGCGTCGCCTTCTACCAGGTGCTGAACGCGCCTCAGGCAGCCTACCAGGTGGCCGGCCTGCAGAACGCCATCCTCAACCTCACCATGACCAACATCCGCACGGTGATGGGCTCGATGGACCTCGACGAACTCCTGTCCAATCGCGACGCCATCAACGAGCGCCTGCTGCGCGTCGTCGACGAGGCGGCGCATCCCTGGGGCATCAAGGTCACCCGCGTCGAGATCAAGGACATCAACCCGCCGGCCAACCTCGTCGATTCCATGGCTCGCCAGATGATGGCCGAGCGCGAAAAGCGCGCCCAGATCCTGGAGGCTGAAGGCAAGAAGCAGGCGCAGGTGCTGGAAGCCGAGGGCCGCAAGGAAGCCGCCTTCCGCGACGCCGAGGCGCGCGAACGCTCCGCCGAGGCAGAGGCCAAGGCCACGCAGGTCGTGTCGGACGCCATCGCCAAGGGCGACGTGCAGGCGCTCAACTACTTCGTCGCGCTGAAATATACCGAGGCGCTGGCAAAGGTGGGCACCGCCAACAATTCGAAGCTGGTACTGATGCCGATGGAAGCCTCGTCGCTGATCGGCACGCTGGGCGGCATCGGCGAGATCGCCAAGGAAGTTTTCCGCGATGGCGGCACCGCCGGCGCGCAGCGCGCCTCGGCCTCGGGCCGCCCGCCCCGCACCGGGTCGGAACAGGGTTAGACTGATTTTTTTAGCCGCATTTGTGCGACGCCAGGTGATCCACCCGGCTGCAAAATGCTCTGACGGAGGCACGCCATGATAGAGCGCATCGTTTCCGAACTCGGGCCATGGAACTGGATGGTGCTGGGGCTCGCCCTTTTGGTGCTCGAAATCATCGTTCCCGGCTTCTTCCTGCTGTGGATCGGCATCGCCGCAATTATCACCGGCGCCGTCTCCCTGCTTTTATGGGATGCCGGCGTGTGGGTCTGGCAGGTGCAGGTGCTTTTGTTCCTGGGGCTGTCGCTGATTGCCGCCTATCTCGGCAACAAGGTGATGGGCGGAGCCAAGGAAAAGACCGACCAGCCGCTGCTCAACCGGCGTGGCGAGCAGATGATCGGCCGGATCGCGACGCTGACCGAGCCGATCACCGACGGCCGCGGCCGCGTCCGCATCGGTGACACGATGTGGCGGGTTTCAGGACCCGACCTGCCCGTCGGCGCCAAGGTGCGCGTCAAGGCAGCGACCGAAACCGATCTTGAGCTGGTGGTCGAGGCGGCGTGAGCGCAGCCTCGGCCGCGCCGGCGCCTCAGGCGGCGCCGATGCGCAACAGGTCGTGGAAATGCACGACGCCGACCGGCTTGTCGTTGTCGACGACGACCAGGGCACCGATCTTGTTTTCGTTCAGGTAGGCGATTGCCGCGCCCGCCGACATGCTCGGTTCCACCGTCTTCGGCGTCCGGGTCATGACTTCCTCTACGCAAACGTTCTTCAGGTTGCGGTGCAGGTTCCGCGCCAGATCGCCATCGGTGATGATGCCGGCGAGCCGACCCTCGGCATCGACGATGACGACGCAGCCTACCTTCTTGTTGGACAGCTCCATCACCGCGTCCGGCATCTTGGTGCCGATGGCGACGAAGGGGATCTCGTCGCCGGTCCGCATGATCTCGGACAGATGCGTCAGCGTCGCGCCGAGCTTGCCGGCGGGGTGGAAGCCGCGGAAGTCGTCCGGCGTGAAGCCCCGCGCCTCCAAGAGGGCGATCGAAAGCGCATCGCCGATCGCAAGTTGAAGGAGCGCGGAGGTCGTCGGCGCCAATCCATGCGGGCAGGCTTCGGCGACTTTCGGCAGGGTCAGCACCACGTCCGCGTCGCGAGACAGTGACGAGCCTTCGCCCGACGTCAGGGCGATCAGCGGAATGGCGAAGCGCCGCGAATAGGCAACGATGCCTTTCAACTCGGCGCTCTCGCCCGACCACGACATCGCCAGCACAACATCGCTGCGGGTGATCATGCCGAGATCGCCGTGGTTGGCCTCGGCCGGATGCACGAAAAACGCCGGTGTGCCGGTGGAGGCGAGCGTCGCGGCGATCTTCGAGCCGATATGTCCGCTCTTGCCGACGCCGGTGACGATGACCCGGCCCTGGATGTTCGACAGAAGGCCGACCGCCCGCGCGAAAGGCTGGGCCAGTCCGTTGTCGAGGGCCTCGGCCAGCGCCGAAAGGCCCGATTGTTCGATGGTTACCGTGCGCAAGGCCGAAGCGATCGCCGCTTCCGCGTCCGCCGGTTTCTTCAAGCTACCCGCATGCATGGAGATGCGCTTAGCGCTTTCGGCCGAGTCTGTCCATTGATGATTGCAGCGGCCGGCTCTTCAACCCTCCATTAACCATCCGCATTTACGGTTTGGTAAGCATGGCGCTTGCGCGCCTTCGAACTGTCAGGTGACGATGTTTCCGGCCGGCCCAGAGAACCGAAGACGCGCGCGGCTTGCGTCGGTGCATGACCTGATAGAGCGTTTCCGCTTTTCTCCGAATTGCGGAAACGCTCTAGCTCCTTATTTTTACGCAATTGCGAACGCAAAACCGCTGCACACTTTTGCTGGAATTGCTCTAGTCGGGGCGGGCGTGGCCGCACTCGCCGGCGGGTGGCCGGCATTGGCGCAGGAATCCGGCATGCGCGGCGCCGTCGACGAGCAGGAGATCAACCAGGAATTGCTCCCCAGCGCGTCGCTGGCGAGCCGTCGCCCCACGCTCGGTCGCGCCGAGCCGGCGCTCCAGGAAAACGCTCCGGCGCCACCTTACCGGCCTTCGACCGTCGCGGTCGACGAGCCGATTGCGGCGGACGGGGCGCAGCCCTCGCTGTTCCAGAACCACGACGACGACGAGGCCGCTTTCGGCGCCGCGCCGGCGCCGGTGCCGACCATGCGCCCTTCGACCGCTAGGGAGCGCACCGAGGCAGCGCGCCAGCGCCTCGCCCAGCCGCCGCAGACGTCGGCAAGCCGCGTAGCCGCCGAAACAGCCGACGAAGAAGACATCACAACCGGCACTGTGCGTGTCGACACGGTCGATTCCGAAATCGACCTCACCGTGGACAGTGGCGCAGAACGCGTCGAGGCGATCGAGGGTCTCGACCGCGAGCCGGAGCAAAACCCTTATTCGCCGCTCGGACTGCGCCTCGGCACCTTCATCGTCACGCCGAGCGCCGAGACCGGCATCACCGCCACCTCCAACGCCGATTCCAGCCCGGACGGCAGTTCGGCGGTTCTGTCGGAAACCATTTTGAGGCTGAACGGCGTTTCCGACTGGTCGCGCCACTCCGCCGCCTTCGACGCCTATGGCAGCCTGCGCGAATCGATCTCCGGGCAGGACCTCGACGAAAAGGAATTCGGCATCAGGGGCTCAACGATAATCGAACTCGGCAACGAGTGGCGCGCGACCGCCAGCGCGGGATATGTCATCAAGCCGGAATCCGCGTCCTCTCCCGTCATCATCGAGGACACGGTCTCGCGGCCGATCCGGCAGATAATCGACGCCAATCTCGGCCTGGAGAAGGATGTCGGCAAATTGCGCCTTGGCATCGACGGCAATATCGAGCGCGACTGGTATGGCGACGCCGAGCTTTTGTCCGGCGGCACGGTTTCGCAGCGCGATCGCGACGCCACGCTCGCCACGCTCAACCTGCGCACCGGCTACGAGATCTCGCCAGCCCTGACGCCGTTCGTGGCGGTCGAAGTGGGCCGGCGCATCTATGACGAGAAGCAGGACGCCAGCGGCTTCGAGCGCTCGGCAGACCGCCTCGGCGCACGCGCCGGCCTTGAATTCGACTTTGGCGAAAAGCTCTCCGGCGAATTCTCCGCCGGCTGGCTGCGTGAAAAGCTCGACGACGACCGGCTTGCCCCGGTTTCCGGCGCGACGGTGGATGCCAACATCAATTGGTCGCCGCAGCGCGCAACCAACGTTTCCCTGCTGGGCTCGACCATCATTGAAGGCACGACCACGCCCGGCGAAAGCGGGTCAATCCTCTATGCCGGACGCCTCAACGTGGAGCGCGAGATACGCGCCAACCTCACCGCCAATGTGGCGCTTGGCGCGGCTTACCGCGACTACACCGGTTCGGACGGCCGCGACGTGATCTTTTCGGCCGAAGCGGGCGCCACCTACTGGTTCAACCGCTATTTCGGCCTGGTCGGGCGCGCCCGGCACGAACAGCTCGACAGCAACCTACCTGACCGTGACAGCGAGACCAACAGTGTCTTCCTCGGCCTGAAGATGCAGCGCTAGGCAACCGGATCGGTCACCCCAGCCGCTGGAAATCGTCGAGCACTTCCTTCAGTACGAGGCGGGATTTCTCCACTTCCACCTCGCTCGCGCCGGTATGACCGGCGTAAACGATCAGCGCCTTCCACAGCGTCCAGCCACGGCCGCGCGCCCAGGTCGCCTCGTCGAGCGGCAATGCGGCGCGAAACGCCTGCCGGCTCTCGCCCTTAAACAACGTCCAGGCTATCGCCAGGTCGCAGGAGGGATCGCCCACCCCCGACGTGCCGAAATCGATGACCGCCGAGAGGCGGCCGTCCTTGACCAGAAGGTTGCCCCAGGCGATGTCGCCGTGGAACCAGACCGGCGCGCCCTCCCAACTCGCCGCCAGAGCCGCCTTCCATGCGGCGGACGAGAGATCGGCGTCGATCTTGCCTTTCAGCGCCTCGATCGCCGCCCACGTCTGGCTGTCATAGACGGTCAACGGGCCACCCCGGAAAAAATTGTGCTGTCCGGGGACCGGACCGCCGGTGGCGTCGATGCGCTGCAAGGCGACGAGGAAACCGGCCACCGCGACGGCGAACTGGCCGAGGTCGCCGATGCGCTCGTAGGTGGCGGTGCTGCCTTCGATCCACCGATAGATGGACCATGCCCATGGATAGCCCTCGCCCGGCCTCCCCTTGCCAACCGGCGCCGGGATGGGCAGCGGCAGATGAGGCGCCAGTTTGGGCAGCCATTCCTGTTCCTTTTCGACCTGCAAGGCATAGAAGGCGCCGCTCGGCAGCCGGATGGACATCGCATCGCCAAGATGAAAGGTGCGGTTGTCCCAGCCACCGGCTTCCACGAGTTTGACCGGCAGGTCTTTCCACTGCGGAAACTGCGCATCGACCAGCCGCCGCACCAGCGCCACGTCGATCTCGATTTTCTCGGCGGGTTTTTCGATCTCTGACATGGAGTGTCTCTTTGCACGATCATGCGACGGTTGGCGACACGGACATCACCGCACCACGCATCAGGGACCGGTCTGGCTTCCGGCAGGGGGAATCGTCTATCCTGCAGCGATGAAGATATGCTTCCTCGCCACGCTGCTGGCTGTCACGGGATGCGCGGCCGGCGCCGTTGCATTCCGCGCCGACCAGACCGGCACCACCATCAACGGGTCGCTGAACGGCAAGGCGGTTGCGCTCAGGGTCGAGCCCGACGGCGCCACCACGGGCACCATTGGCGGGCAAGCGGTCAGTGCCTGGACCGATGCCGACGGCCGCACCACAGGCACGGTCGGCGGGCGCCCGTTCTCCTGCTATCGTGGCGTCTGCGCGTAGCATGCCCATCGCGATCAGGTTCGGGGAAAAACCTCGTTCAAATCGAGCACAGCAGTTTTGCGATCATGGCTGACGTTTTGCCACCGGCAAAACGCTTTGCGGATGGTCGTCGGGATTATCGACTTCATCCGCCGGATGCGGCAGGTTGGCTATGGCCCCTTGCGGTTCCTGCGTCGGCACGTCCGGCGATACGGGCGACCGCCGACCGGCCATGCGGGCGAGCGACTCGGCCATGGTGGCCAAGGGCGTCCAGAAATCGGGAATGGGGACCACAGCCAGCAACAGCGCCGCCACCCAGAACGCATTGATGTGGGTGAACAGAGCGAGCAACGCCAGCACCGCCACGAGCTGGAACTGGAGATGGTTCGTCCCGTGCGCGAGGCGCTCCGGCAAGGCGTGGAGCCAGAAATACAGGCTTCCGATGGCGAGCACGACAATTATGAGGAAGATGACCGATCCGACGAACAGATAATCGGTCTCGCCCGGCGCCGTGATAAATCCCGGCAGATAATGTGGCGCCAACGGGTGCATCGCCACGGACATCACCGTTACTCCCTGTGAACCATGCGAGATCGGCCTCCCCAAACCACGGCCGACGCGCAAGCCCGCTCCTAGTTAGCCACTAATCGCAGACCGCAGCAATGGGATCGAAAGCGGCATCCTGACGATCGCGCCGCCCGCCTTACCGCTCCGACTGGCGCCGGTCGATCGGTTTCAACTCGTGAGCAAGCTTGCGGATCGTGTCGGCCACCTTGTCGTGGATATCCGGGCGCCACAGCGCGAAGGCCACGTTTGCCTCGACGAACCCTTCCGGCGAGCCGCAGTCGAAGGTGCGGCCGCGGAAGTGGTAGCCATAGAAATCCTGGTTCTTCTTGAGGTTCAGCATGCCGTCGGTGAGCTGGATCTCGTTGCCGGCGCCGCGTTCCTGCTTCTCGAGCAGGCCGAATATCTCAGGCTGCAGGATGTAGCGGCCGTTGATGTAGAGGTTGGACGGCGCGGTCCCCTGCTTCGGCTTTTCCACCATGCTGGTGATCCGGAAGCCATTGCCCGCGGTGTCCCCGCGGCCGACGATGCCGTACTTGTGGGTTTCGGCAGGGTCGCATTCCTGCACGCCGATAATGTTGCCGCCGGTCTGGTTGTAGAGATCGGTCATGTCCTTCATGCAGCTCGTCTCCGCCTGCATGATCATGTCGGGCAGGAGCAGCGCGAAAGGTTCGTCGCCGACGAGATCGCGCGCGCACCAGACCGCATGGCCAAGGCCCATCGGAACCTGCTGGCGGGTGTAGCTGGTCTGTCCAGGCCCCGGCTGCAGCCGCTGCAGGTGGGCGAGTTGCTCGTCCTTACCGCGCGGCCGCCAAGGTGTTGTAGAGTTCGAACTGGACGTCGAAGTGATCTTCGATGACCGTCTTGTTGCGGCCGGTAACGAAGATGAAGTGCTCGATGCCGGCTTCCCGGGCCTCGTCCACCACATATTGGATGACCGGCTTGTCGACGACGGTCAGCATTTCCTTGGGGATAGCCTTGGTTGCCGGCAGGAATCGCGTGCCGAGGCCAGCCACCGGAAAAACCGCCTTGCGAACTTTCTTCATCCCGTCTCACCCTCGAACCTGTTGTTTCATTTACATCCATCGACATTTTCACGCCGGAATTGAAGAGTACTGAACACCAGTGGTCCAGACCAGTCAGGCGAATGTCGGGATCAGGACCACAAAGTAAATAGATGATTCCGGTGGAGCCTTGAATTTGACATTCGCATCGTTCGCGTGAGGCCAAATGGAGTACGAATGTCAAACTCGCTCCACTGGGCCGTTTCCCGCCCTGCACGGTCCCGACATTCGATTTATCGTCCGAAAGATATCCATGGTAAACTAATTCCTAACCGGCTTTGGCAAGAATGGTCTTCTGTTCGATTTTTCAGGAGGGATGCATGCGCGTTCGAAAGGCCAAAACCCGCTTTGGAATGGTGCTCGCGGCGGCAGGGTTCTCTGCTCGCGCTTCGCGCTTGCCGCCGGTCCGGCTTCGGCCGACGCGGGATTTCAGCAATGGGTGGCGAGCTTCCGCTCTGTAGCGGCCAAGAGCGGCGTCTCGGGCAGCACCTACGACCGTGCGTTCCGCGGCATTACCGCGCCGGACCCGGAAGTGCTTGAAAAGGCTCGCTACCAGCCGGAATTCACCGCGCCGGTGTGGGACTATTTCGACAACCGCGTGCACGAGAATTCGGTCGCGGTCGGCCGCGCAGATGGCGCGCAAGTGGAAGCCCTGGCTCGACCGCATCGAAGCCCGCTACGGCGTCGACCGCTACATCCTGCTCGCCATCTGGTCGATGGAATCGAATTACGGCGAGATCCTCAAGAACGACAAGGTGATGCGCAACGTCGTGCGCTCGCTGGCCACGCTCGCCTATGCCGACAAGAGGCGCGCGAAATTTGCCCGCACCCAGCTGATCGCGGCGCTGAAGATCCTGCAGAGCGGCGACATCGACGAGAGCCACCTGACCGGCTCGTGGGCCGGCGCGATGGGCCACACCCAGTTCATCCCGACCAGCTACCAGGCCTATGCCGTCGATGCCGACGGCAATGGCCGGCGCGACATCTGGACCTCGGTGCCCGACGCGCTGGCGACCGCCGCCAACCTGCTGCGCAAGAACGGCTGGCAGTCCGGCAAGACCTGGGGCTACGAAGTCGCGATGCCCGGCGGGCAAGCTGCCCGGCGGCTCGATGTCGCTGGCGCAATGGGAAAGCCTCGGCGTGGAGCGCGCCAACGGCAAGGCCTTCAGGCGCGGCTCGCGACAAGGCCGAGCTGAAGGTGCCGGACGGCCGCGGCGGTCCGGCCTTCCTGATGACCAGGAACTTCTACGTGCTGAAGAGCTACAACAACGCCGACAAATATGCGCTGGCCGTCGGCCTGCTCGCCGACGAGATCGCCGGCTATGGCGGCCTCGTTCAGGATTGGAAACGGCCGTTCACCAAGCTTTCCTTCGAGGAGAAGCAGGAACTGCAGCAACGGCTTTCCGCGCACGGCTACTATGACGGCAAGGTCGACGGCAAGATCGGCGACGGCTCCCGTTCGGCGATCAAGGCGTTTCAGGCGCAGATGGGCTTGACGCAGGACGGACACCCCAGCATGGAAGTGCTTGAAGTTCCTGCGGGGGCGATAAGGCGGAGCAGATGAAGGCAGGCTGGGTCAGACCATATCGCATTGCGTCGCCTTGCCTGCCTGTTCGCTGGCTTTCGCAATGGTCGCGACGGCGCTGGTGTTCACAGCGCCGGATTCGGCCGCGCAGGAGCAGCGGCAGAAGCCGCGCCGCACCTTCATCCAGCGCCTGCTGTTCGGCAATTGACTATTATCGCGAGCGCACCGCGCCAGATACGCGCCGGCAAGGCCGCGCAAGAAAGTCACCAAGGCGCAGCCGCAAGCGCTCCAGTCGAGCCGGTCGAACCCGAGATCGTGGCGGTCGAGAAGCAGCCGGACGCCAAGGTCGTCCTCGTCGTCGGCGACTTCCTCGGCAGCGGCCTCGCCGAGGGCCTGACCGATGCCTACGCCCAGACGCCCGGCATCAGGGTCGTCGACCGCAGTCCAACGGCTCGTCGGGGTTCGTGCGCGACGACTTCTTCAACTGGCCCGAGCAGATCGCCACGATGGTCGAAACCGAAAAGCCGGCGGCGATCGTGGTCATGCTCGGCTCGAACGACCGCCAGCAGATGCGTATCGGCGACGACCGCGAGCCGACAAGCTGAGCGAAGCCTGGATCAAGGAATACGAGGCGCGCGCTACCGTGTTCTCGGCGGCGAGCAAGGCAGAATGACGTCCCGCTGATCTGGGTCGGCATGCCGGCCTTCAAGTCCACCAGCATGACCGCCGACATGCTGGCCTTCAACGACATCTACCGGCGCGTCGCCGAAAACGCCAAGGGCGAGTTCGTCGATGTCTGGGACGGCTTCGTCGACGAGAACGGCGCCTTCGTCATGTCCGGGCCGGACATCAACGGCCAGCCGGTGCGGCTGCGCTCCAGCGACGGCATCAACGTGACCAAGGCCGGCAAGCGCAAGCTCGCCTTCTATGCCGAAAAGCCGCTGAGCAAGATTTTCGGCGACGCCAAGGCGCCGGCAATCGGCGTGCCAACGCCGACCCTGCCGAGATCACCGTCGATCCCGCGGCGATCGCCAAGATCGACCGCACCGTGCCGATTTCGCTCACCGATCCCGAGCTTGACGGCGGCTCCGAACTCCTGGGCCTCAAGGTTTCGCCGAAGCCGAAACCGACGACGCCCGGCGAACGCCTGGCCATCGAAGGCGTGGCGCCCGACGCCGCCCCCGGCCGCGCCGACGATTTTTCCGGAAGCAAAGCGCCCGCAGTGGCGGCCCCGGCGCTTCCCGAGTCGGAAACAACCACGGTGGTAAGGCAGTAGGCAGAGAAATACCGTCGTCCGCCGCTCCAGGCCCGCGAGGGCTAGAAACGAATTCCTGCCGACCGCCTACTGAAGATCACCTGTTCGGGACAAATTTCAGCACACCGGCGATCCGGCTTTGGCCGGCATTGTCGGATGGATGCGCTACGCCGTCGTTGACGGGAACCTCGGCGAAATCGAATGGGCTGATGCCTTCCAGGCAGGCCACGTTGACGCCGAACTGGCGTGGGTTCGAGCGCCGCTGATGATGCGTGTAGATGCCGCAGCGCGAGCAGAAATAGTGCCGGGCGGTTCCTGTATTGAACCGGTATTCGGTCAGCAGCTCGCGCCCCTCAAGCATTGTCAACCCGTCGACTTCCGCCGAGACGGCCACCGCGCCGCGCATGCGGCAATAGGAACATGTGCAGCGGCGCGCGCTGTGCAAGCCGTCGCTCAGCCGCACATGGAAGCGCACGCCCCCGCAGTGGCATGCGCCGTCGATTTCATCGATGTCTAGCCGTTCCGGCTTCACCGCGGCAGAACCGACGATCCCATCAACGCTTCGTCGATCGAGCGCGCCGCCTGGCGGCCCTCGCGGATCGCCCAGACGACCAGCGACTGGCCGCGACGCACGTCGCCGGCGGCGTAAAGCCGGTCGACGCTGGTCCGGTAATCGCGATCGTTGGCCGTGACGTTGGTCGAGCGGCGGTTGTCGATGCCGATCTTCATCTGGCCGTCGAGCTCGCGCACCACGCTGTCGGCGAACGGCCCGGCAAAGCCGATGGCGATGAAGGCGAGATCGGCGCGGATGACGAAATCGGTGCCGGCGATCGGCTTGCGCTTCTCGTCGACCTCGCAGCAGCTGCACGCCGATCAGTTCGCCTTCCTCGCCGATGAATTCCAGCGTCGCCACCTGGAATTCGCGCTCGGCGCCTTCCGCCTGGCTGGACGAGGTGCGCATCTTGGTCGCCCAGTACGGCCAGACCGTCAGCTTGTCTTCCTTCTCCGGCGGCTGCGGGCGGATGTCGAGCTGGGTGACGCGCACCGCGCCCTGGCGGAACGCCGTGCCGACGCAGTCGGACGCGGTGTCGCCGCCGCCGACCACCACGACATGCTTGCCGCCGGCCAGGATCGGCTCGGACGGCCAGGCCACCGACTGGATGTCCTCGCCGCCGACGCGCTTGTTCTGCTGCACCAGATAGGGCATCGCGTCGTGCACGCCGTGCAGGTCGGCGCCCGGAATGCCGGCCGGCCGCGGCGTCTCGGAGCCGCCGCAATAAAGCACCGCGTCGTGTTCGGCGAGCAGTTCGGCGACCTTCTTGTCGACGCCGACATTGACGCCGCAATGGAAGGTCACGCCCTCGCCGCGCATCTGCTCGACGCGCCGGTCGATATAGTGCTTCTCCATCTTGAAGTCGGGAATGCCGTAGCGCATCAGCCCGCCGGGCTTGGCTCTCGCGCTCGTAGACATGCACGTCGTGGCCGACGCGGCCGAGCTGCTGCGCCGCCGCCATGCCCGCCGGTCCCGAGCCGATGATGGCGACCGCTTGCCGGTCTTCTTCTCCGCGCGGATAGGGCCGGACATGGCCGAGTCTCATAGGCCTTGTCGGCCAGCGCCTGCTCGATGGTCTTGATGGCGACCGGAATGTCCTCGAGGTTCAGCGTGCAGGCTTCCTCGCACGGCGCCGGGCAGATGCGGCCGGTGAACTCCGGGAAATTGTTGGTCGAATGCAGGTTGCGGATCGCGTTGTCCCAGTCGCCGTTGTAGACGAGGTCGTTCCAGTCCGGGATCTGGTTGTGGATCGGGCAGCCGGTCGGCCCATGGCAATAGGGCACGCCGCAATCCATGCAGCGCGCGGCCTGTTTCTCGACCTCCTTGTCCGACATCGGCAGCGTGAATTCGCGGAAATGCCGGATGCGGTCGGAAGCCGGCTGGTACTTGTGCACCTGCCGGTCGATCTCGAGAAAACCTGTTACCTTGCCCATGTTTCGGTTCCTGTAGTCCACATGGCGGGGTTACCGCCGCACCCGTTAATCCCATCCAGTCACAATGACAACCGCCAGGGATCGGGCTTCAAAATTTGCTGCTGATCGGCAGGGACCGGGAAGCAGCTCTTCCCGGCCGCACTCACGCGCTACTCCGCCGCGACGCTCATGCGCGCGCGCGCCATCTCCTCCAGCGCGCGTTTGTATTCGACCGGCATGATCTTGCGGAACTTCGGCCGGTAGTTGGCCCAGTCCTCGAGGATCGCCTTGCCCTTGGTCGAGCCGGTGTAGTGCACATGGTTGGAGATCAGCTGGTGCAGCCGCTCCTCGTCATGGCTGGTCATGTCGCCGGAAACGTCGACGCGGCCCTTGTGGTCGATGTCGCCGCCGTGATGGTGGAGTTTCTCCAGCAGGTCGTCCTCTTCCGGCACCGGCTCCAGCTCGACCATCGCCATGTTGCAGCGCATGGCGAAATCGCCTTCCTCGTCGAGCACATAGGCGACGCCGCCCGACATGCCGGCCGCGAAGTTGCGACCGGTCTGGCCGATGACGACCACCACGCCGCCGGTCATGTATTCGCAGCCATGGTCGCCGACGCCTTCGACGACGGCCGCCGCACCCGAGTTGCGCACGGCGAAACGCTCGCCGGCGACGCCGCGGAAGTAGCACTCGCCCTCGGTGGCGCCGTAAAGCACGGTGTTGCCGACGATGATCGACTTCTCGGCCACGATGCTGCGAGTTTTCCGGCGGACGGATGACGATGCGGCCGCCCGACAGGCCCTTGCCGACATAGTCGTTGCCGTCGCCGATCAGCTCGAACGACACGCCGCGCGCCAGAAAGGCGCCGAATGACTGGCCGGCGGTGCCGGTCAGCCTCACCGAGATCGTGTCCTCGCGCAGCCCCTTGTGCCTGAAGCGCTTGGCGACCTCGCCCGACAGCATGGCGCCCGCCGAACGGTCGACGTTGCGGATGTCGGCCTCGATCGTCACCGGCTGGCGGGCTTCAAGCGCCGGCTTTGCCTGTTCGATCAGCTTGCGGTCGAGCACATCGTCGATCGGATGCTTCTGCCGCTCGGTCCAGTGGATGGCCTCGCGCGGGCATCCGGCTTGAAGAACACCTTCGAGAAGTCGAGACCCTTGGCCTTCCAGTGGTCGATCATGTCGCGCTTCTCGAGCAAGGTCGGTGTCGCCGATGATCTCGTCGAGATGGGTGTAGCCCATCGCGGCCAGCAGCTCGCGCACCTCTTCGGCCACGTAGAAGAAGAAGTTGATGACATGCTCGGGCGTGCCCTTGAAGCGCTTGCGCAGCACCGGGTCCTGCGTCGCGACGCCGACCGGACAGGTGTTGAGATGGCACTTGCGCATCATGATGCAGCCGGCCGCGATCAGCGGCGCGGTCGAGAAGCCGAACTCGTCGGCGCCGAGCAGCGCACCGATGATGACGTCGCGACCGGTGCGCAGCCCGCCGTCGACCTGCAGCGCCACGCGCGAGCGCAGGCCGTTCAGCACCAGCGTCTGGTGCGTCTCGGCAAGACCCATTTCCCATGGGCTGCCGGCATGCTTCAGCGAAGTCAGCGGCGAAGCGCCCGTGCCGCCGTCATAGCCGGAGATGGTGATGTGGTCGGCGCGCGCCTTGGCAACACCCGCCGCCACCGTGCCGACGCCCACTTCCGAGACCAGCTTGACCGACACGTCGGCCGCCGGGTTGACGTTCTTCAGGTCGTAGATCAGCTGCGCCAGATCTTCGATCGAATAGATGTCGTGATGCGGCGGCGGCGAGATCAGGCCGACGCCCTGCGTCGAGTGCCTCATCTTGGCGATCGTCGCGTCGACCTTGTGGCCGGGCAGCTGGCCGCCCTCGCCGGGCTTGGCGCCCTGCGCGACCTTGATCTGCATCATGTCGGAGTTGACGAGATATTCCGCCGTCACGCCGAAGCGGCCGGAGGCCACCTGCTTGATCGCCGAGCGCTCCGGGTTCGGCTCCGCCGCCGGGCAGCGGCAGGTAGCGGTCCGGTTCCTCGCCGCCCTCGCCGGTGTTCGACTTGCCGCCGATCCGGTTCATGGCGATGGCCAGCGTGGTGTGCGCCTCGCGGCTGATCGAGCCGAACGACATAGCGCCGGTCGAGAACCGCTTGACGATGTCGGCCGCCGGCTCGACCTCGTCGAGCGGCACCGGCTTGCGCCCGGTCTCCTCGGCCTTCCTGATCCTGAACAGGCCGCGGATTGTCTGCGCCCTCGCCGTCTCGCTGTCGATCTCGCGCGAATATTCCTTGAAGGTCTCCCACGAGCCCTTGCGCACGGCGTGCTGCAAGGTTGCGACGGCGTCGGGCGACCAGATATGGGCCTCGCCGCGCATGCGGAACATGTACTCGCCGCCGACGTCGAGCGCATTCCTCAGCACCGGGTCGTCGCCGAACGCGTCGTGGTGGCGGCTCACCGTCTCGCCTGCCACTTCCTCCAGCCCGACGCCTTCGATGGTCGTCGCCGTGCCGGTGAAGTACTTGTCGACGAAATCCGTGCGCAGCCCGATCGCGTCGAAAATCTGCGCGCCGCAATAGGACTGGTAGGTCGAGATGCCCATCTTGGACATCACCTTGAGGATGCCCTTGCCGATCGACTTGATGTAGCGCGAGACCACCTCGTACTGCGTCGACCTCTTCCGGCAGCTCGCCGCGCTTGTGCATGTCGAGCAGCGTGTCGAAGGCGAGATACGGGTTGATCGCCTCGGCGCCGTAGCCGGCGAGGCAGCAGAAATGATGGACCTCGCGCGGCTCGCCCGACTCCACGACCAGCCCGACCGACGTGCGCAGTCCCTTGCGGATCAGGTGATGATGCACCGCCGCCGTCGCCAGCAGCGCCGGGATAGCGATGCGGTCCGGGCCGATCTGGCGGTCGGACAGGATGATGATGTTGTAGCCGCCGGCGACCGCCGCCTCGGCGCGCTCGCACAGCCGGTCGACCGCGCCGTGCATGCCGGCAGCACCTTCCGTCGAGGCATAGGTGATGTCGATCGTCTTGGTGTCGAAACGGTCCTCGGTGTGGCCGATCGAGCGGATCTTCTCCAGATCGCCATTGGTGAGGATCGGCTGGCGCACTTCGAGCCGCTTGCGCCGCGAATTGCCGACGAGGTCGAAGATGTTCGGCCGCGGCCCGATGAAGGAGACCAGGCTCATCACCAGTTCCTCGCGGATCGGGTCGATCGGCGGGTTGGTGACCTGGGCGAAGTTCTGCTTGAAATAGGTGTAGAGCAGCTTCGACTTGTCCGACATCGCCGAGATCGGCGTGTCGGTGCCCATCGAGCCAACCGCTTCCTGACCGGTCGTCGCCATCGGCGACATCAGGAGCTTGGTGTCTTCCTGGGTGTAGCCGAACGCCTGCTGGCGATCGAGCAGCGTCACGTCCTTGCGCAGCGCGCGCGGCTCGACCGGCTTCAGGTCTTCGAGGATGAGCTGGGTGTTGGCGAGCCAGGTCTTGTAGGGATGGCGCGGTCGCGATCTCCGACTTGATCTCGTCGTCGGAGATGATGCGGCCCTTTTCCAGGTCGATCAAAAGCATCTTGCCGGGCTGCAGCCGCCACTTCTTGACGATCTTTTCTTCCGGCACGGTGAATGCGCCGGCCTCGGACGCCAGGATCACCCGGTCGTCGTCGGTGACGATGTAGCGCGCCGGACGCAGGCCGTTGCGGTCGAGCGTCGCGCCGATCTGGCGGCCGTCGGTGAAGGCCACGGCGGCCGGACCGTCCCACGGCTCCATCAGCGCGGCATGATACTCGTAGAAAGCCTTGCGGTCGGCATCCATCAGCTTGTTGCCGGCCCAGGCCTCCGGGATCAGCATCATCATCGCATGCGCGAGCGTGTAGCCGCCCTGGAACAGGAATTCGAGCGCGTTGTCGAAGCAGGCCGTGTCCGACTGCCCTTCATAGGAGATCGGCCACAGCTTCGAGATGTTGTTGCCGAACAGTTCGCTGTCGACCGACGCCTGCCGCGCCGCCATCCAGTTGTTGTTGCCGCGCACCGTGTTGATTTCGCCATTGTGGGCGACCATGCGGTAGGGATGCGCCAGCTTCCACGACGGGAAGGTGTTGGTCGAAAACCGCTGGTGGACGAGGATCAGCGCCGTCTCGAAGCGCGGATCGGTGAGATCCTTGTAATAGGCGCCGACCTGGTAGGCCAGGAACATGCCCTTGTAGACGATGGTGCGCGCCGACAGCGACACGCAATAGGCGCCGATGTCGCGGTTGTTGTTCTCGGCGTAGATGCGGCCGGAGATGACCTTGCGCAGCAGGTAGAGCCGCGCCTCGTATTCCTCGTCGTCGTCGATGTCGGGCGTGCGGCCGATGAAGACCTGGCGATGATGACGGCTCGGCCGCGGCGATATCGGGCGCCTTCGACAGCGAGGAATTGTCGACCGGCACGTCGCGGAAGCCGATCAGCGGCAGGCCTTCGGACTGCGCCGACTCGGCGATGATCTCGTCGATATGGGCGCGCAGCTCGGCGTCGCGCGGCATGAACCAGTGGCCGACGCCGTATTGCCCGACCGGCGGCAGTTCGATGCCCTGCCTGGCCATTTCCTCGCGGAAGAAGCGGTCGGGGATCTGCACCAGCACGCCGGCGCCGTCGCCCATCAGCGGGTCGGCGCCGACGGCGCCGCGATGCGTGAGGTTCTCCAGCATCGCCAGACCGTCCTTGACGATCTGGTGCGACTTCACGCCCTTCATCTGCGCGATGAAGCCGACGCCGCAGGCGTCATGCTCGTTGCGCGGATCGTAGAGGCCCTGGGCCAGCGGGGCGTTGCCGGTATCGGGATTGGCGGTACGTTTGACGGAAGCCGCTTTCGTCTGCACGGCCGGCATTGCTGCAGTCGTCACAGATGGCGTCATCTCCGTCATCGTCTTTCCTCCGTTCACGTTCCCTTTCGGGCGTTCCATCCTTCAGGCAGGCCGCAACCGCGCCAGCCAGCATACGTCACGCTTCATGTCTTGCGAAAGCTTGGCGGACCGCACCGAACGAGCCGGGCATCCTGCCAGCCACCGCTCGCAGCGAAGGCCATAGGGCCTCGCAGCGAAGGCCGGACGGCGAACTATACGCCAGATCCGGCCAGCTTCATCGAGATAAATAAGACAGTAGTGCTGTCCTAATTTTTTTATGACAGAGATTCGGGCAGCGCACAAGACCGAAATGCAAAATTTATCAAGGAACGGCGTAAGAATGTTTCGCCGGAAGGTCCTATCTTGCAACATCGTGGCGCAACCGGACGCCGGTGGACCGCTGGTTTTTTGCTGGTGTGACGGTTTCCCGCGCGCTTCTACATGATAGAAACGGGCGATATTTCTCACACGGCAACTTACCGGAACTCCATGATTTTTGCCTCTGACAATTGGGCTGGCGCCCACCCAAAGATTGCCGCAAGCCTTTCGGCCCATGCCTCGGGCTACGAGCCGGCCTACGGCAACGGCGAGCTCGACAAAATAGTCTCGCAACGCTTCAGCGAAATCTTCGAGCGCGAGGTCGCGGTCTTCTTTACCGCGACGGGCACGGCGGCCAACGCGCTATCCATGTCCGTATGCAACCGCATCGGCGGCGTCGCCTTCTGCCATGCCGAAGCGCACATGACCGTCGATGAATTCGGCGCGATGGGCTTTTTCACGGATGGTGCGCGGACAGCGCCGGTTCCGGGCGAGTTAGGCCGGATCGACCCCAACGCGCTCGATCGCGCCATCACACGCTTCTCCCACGACCTCGCGCCTGCTGGCCAGCCGATGGCGGTGACGATCACCCAGGCGACCGAAATCGGGACAGTCTACGGGCTGGGCGACATAGCGGCAGTTTCGGCGGTAGCGAAGAAGCATGGCTTGCCGCTGCATATGGACGGAGCGCGTTTTGCCAACGCGCTCGCCGCGCTCGAAGTGACGCCGGCGGAGATGACGTGGAAAAACGGCGTTGACATCGTCTCGTTCGGCGGCACCAAGAACGGCTGCTGGATGGCCGAGGCAGTCGTCGTGCTCAACCCGGAACTCGGCCGCGACCTGCAGGTTCTGCGCCAGCGGGCGGGCCAGCTCTTTTCCAAATCGCGTTTCATGGCGGCGCAGTTCGAGGCCTATCTGGCCGACGATCTGTGGCTGGAGACGGCGCGCCATGCCAACGCGATGGCGGCGCGGCTGGCGGACACTCTGCGCGCCTCAAACCGCCTGCGCCTGGCCTGGGAGCCACAGGCCAACGAGGTCTTCGCGATGTTGACCCGCGAGAAGGCTGAACGGATGCGTACCGCGGGAGCGAGGTTCCACGAATGGGGCTTGCCGCAGAGCTTCGATGGCGATCTCCCGCGGGGCGAGGCGATCTATCGTTTCGTCACAAGCTTCGCCACCACCGTTGAGGAAGTCGACGCCTTCGGCGCGCTGATCGCCTGAGAAAGCACACCCCTGAAAATGAAAAAGGCGGCGCCCGAAAGCGCCGCCTTCCCTCAAGAAATCCTACGAGGTTTTAGTTGGCGGTCTTGGCTTCGATCTGCTTGGCGTTCGCCGCAGCAGCCGAAATCGCGATTTTGCGGGGTTTCAGCTCTTCGGGAATGCTGCGCTTGAGATCGATGTGAAGGAGGCCGTTCTTGAGGTTGGCGCCAGTCACCTCAACATGGTCGGCAAGCTGGAAGCGGCGCTCGAAAGCACGGCTGGCGATGCCGCGGTAAAGCAGCTCGGAGCCCTCGCCATTGCCCTCGTCCTTGCGTTCACCCTTGATGGTCAACACGTTGCGGTGGGCTTCGATCGAGATTTCCTCATCCGAAAAACCGGCGACCGCCATCGAAATGCGATAAGAATCCTCGCCGGTGCGCTCGATGTTGTAGGGTGGGTAGGTCTGCGCGCCTTCCGGCTGCGCAAGCGAATCGAGCATGGTGAAGAGCCTGTCGAAGCCGACGGTGGAACGATAGAGCGGCGAAAAATCAACATGACGCATGGGTTTGTTCTCCTGCTGAGCAACATGGTTTGCGTATGGCTGGTCGAAAACCCTGTTCAGGCGTTTCCGGGAGCCAGCGGCCCCGGTTTCGGCGGCCGCAACGTTGATTTGGGAAGCCCCGCCCGCGATTTCAAGGCATTTTTTCCCTGCCGGAAAAGCCCGGTGCGTCGTGCTAATGTGACTCACCGACCGCGCGCTGCTTTTTGTTTGCGCATGTCGTTACCGCAAAACCGCTGCGCACTTTTGCGCGACATGCGTTGTCGAGATGAACGGAAAATGAACCGCGTCTTCGGCTTGCGTTCAGGCGACGGACGTTAAAATCCATCCCAACATCGAAAAAGGCGACCGCAGACAAGGCATCGCCACAGGGTTCGAGCCGGGTGTAACGTCCCTTCCTCCCGGATCGATAGAGGCCGGAGGCACGCATGAGGCGGCTTCCGGCCTTTTCTTTTCGCGCCGCCCGACCGCCAGACCACGGAATTCCTTTGCTTTTTGGCATCCGGCTTTTTATCTGGATCAAACCCTCCAGTGGAAAATCCAACCACTCGCACTGCCGCCGGAAACCGCCCCACCGATGACCGAGCTTTTGATCGACATCCCGGAGAACCCGCAGCCCGAGCAGGCGATTTCCGGGTTTTTCAAGACACGGGACGGCAAGCAGATCCGCTATGCCCGGTTCGACGTGAACGGGCGTCCCGTGAAGGGCACGGTCATTGTACTGCCCGGCCGCAACGAGTGCATCGAGAAATATTTCGAGACCATCGGCGATCTGCAGACCCGGGGCTTCACCGTGGCAACCTTCGACTGGCGCGGCCAGGGCGGTTCCGACCGGCTCATTCGTGACCCCATGCGCGGCCATGTCGACAGTTTCGACAGCTATGTGCATGATCTGGAACAGTTTTTCGACGAAATCGTGCTACCCGACTGCCGCAGCCCATTCTACCTGCTTGCCCATTCCACCGGCGCGCTGGTGGCGCTTCTGGCCGCCCCTGCCATGGTCAACCGGGTGCGGCGGATGGTGCTGATCGCACCGTTCCTGGAATTGAAGAAAACATCGCTGTCGATGAAATCGGTCCGCCGGCTGAGCGGGTTTCTCAATTGGACGGGGCTCGGCCAGCTGTATCTCGGCGGCGGCCCGCGGACGCGCGATCCTGCGCCTTTTGCCGGAAACGTGCTTACCACCGACCAGCGCCGCTACACCCGCAATACCGATATCTATCAGAAATTTCCCGAGCTTGGGCTGGGCGGCCCGACTGCCGCCTGGATCCATGCGGCGAGCGTGGCTGCCGAACGGGTGCGGGACCCGGAATTCATGGCGAAAATCCGCATTCCGTCGCTGTTCATCGCCGCCGGCGCCGACGATGTGGTGTCGACCCGCGCCATCGAGGATTATGCGGCGAGGTTGCGTTCCGGAACGGTGCTCACCATCGACGGCGCCCGCCACGAGATCCTGCAGGAAGCCGACATCTTCCGCGAGCAGGCGCTCGCCGCGTTCGATGCCTTTGTGCCGGGGACCGATAGCGGGATTTAGCTGGCGAGAGTGTCGCCCCCTCCGCTTCGGCTTTGCCTCGACACCTCTCGCTCGCTTCGTGAGGGAAGAGGATGGGCGTTGGAGTTTTTACTCCGCTCTCGTGAACCGCATGTCCCAGTTGAATTCCCACGTCTTGCCCTCGTCGGAGGAGAACGCCTGCTGCCAGCGCGCGGTGTTTGCGGTGATTTCGGACCAGATGTAGTGGACGATGATCGGCCGGCCGTTGAAGGTGTCCTCGCAGGCGAAAATGCCGACGCCATCCTTGAAGGCGCCGCGCACCGGCACGTCGATGACCGAGGGATTGCGGCCGTCGATCCACCAGATCGACCACAGTTTCGTCGCGGGGTCGAAGGTGCGCAGCGTCGCCGCGCGGTAGGCGCCGGTGGGAAGTTCCAAAAGGTTGTCGTCGACATTGCCCAGGCCGTCCATCAGCGGCCGCATCTCGCTGACGCCGCAGAACTCGTCCCAGTTGGTGTCGCCCTCCAGCCGTTTTTGCAGCCGCCGGTGATGGACATTCCAGCGTCCGAACAAGGGATCGAAATCGGCGCGCCCGTCATTCGGCGTGTCGGCGTCGCGGGTGGTTGAAAACTGCGGCATGCTGGCGGTCCCCTTTGTGTCTTTTGAAAAGGGACACTAACGCAGCGCTGCTGACAGCGAGCTGTCAGCAGCAAGGGTTGCGGAATGCAGGCGGCTTTTAGGCCTATTTTTCGTGCAGAACCTTGATGGCCGCTTCGTGCAGTTCGGGCGTGGCGGCTGCGATGATCTCGCCACCGTTTTCCGCAGGCCCGCCCTCCCAGGTGGTCACCATGCCGCCGGCTTTTTCGATGATCGGGATCAGCGCCACGATGTCGTAGGACTGCAGGCCGACCTCGACGACGAGATCGACATGGCCGGCGGCCACCATCGCGTAGGCGTAGCAGTCGGTGCCGTAGCGCGGCAGCTGTACGGCCGATTCCAGGCGGTTGTAGGCGTCGCGCCGGCCGCCGAGGAACAGCGCGGGCGTGGTCGTGCACAGCGTTGCGTCTTCGAGCGCGACCGTCTTGCGGGTTGCAAGGCTGCGTTTGCCGTTCGGCCCTTCATAGTGGGAGCCGCTCTCGTTGGCGTAGAACAGTTCGCCGGTGAAGGGCTGCGCCATCATTCCGGCGACCGCTTCGCCGTCGACCGTCAGTCCGACCAGGGTTCCCCACAGCGGCAGGCCGGAGATGAAGGAGCGCGTGCCGTCGATCGGATCGATGACCCAGATGTGCCGGCTGGAGCCGTTTTCGACGCCGAATTCCTCGCCCAGGATGCCGTGATCGGGATACTGGGCCTTGATGACGGAACGGATCGCCTTTTCCGCTTCGCGGTCGGCCTCGGTGACCGGATCAAAGCCCGATTTCAGCTTGTTGGAAACCGCACCCTGCTGCCGGAAGCGCGGCATCGTCTCGCCGGCCGCCGCTTCGGCCATTTTGCGGAAGAACGCCGCGCTTACATCCGGTTTTGCGTTGGTCATGATGCCCCGATAGGTGCTGGTCCAGCCATCAACTGAATTGGCACATAAGAGTGAATTAAAAAAGCCAATTGACATTTGTGCAGCGCACAATAAGGTATGAATTGGATGGGTTGTTCCATCCATGCCCTCCTTGGGCGTTTCCTCCCTAGACTTCGACCGCGTCGTGCGAACGATGCGGTCTTTTTTCAGGCCGAAACGTTTTAACCTGGTTATTCCGCGGCCAGCGGAAGCCCGTAGAAATGATGTTCGGGCAAGGCCATGAGATCGGCGGCGAAGCGCCCCAAATCCTCGGCCAGCGCGTCAAATCCGACCGATTTCTGAAACGTGCGCTCGTTCATGTAAAGACCGCGATTGACCTCGATCTGCAGCGTGTGCAGACCCTTGGCCGGCCGGCCGTAATGTTCGGTGATGAAGCCGCCCGCATAAGGCTTGTTGTGGGCTACGGTATAACCCATGGCGACCAGCAGGCCGATCGCATGTTCGGTGAGCGCGGCTGAGGCGGAAGCGCCGAAGCGGTCGCCGATAATGAAATCGGGCCGCATCCCGTTCTCGCCGACGCGGATCGATGCCGGCATCGAATGGCAATCGACCAGGATGGCGAAACCGAAACGGGCATGGGTGCGGGTGACCAGCCGCTTCAGCTGCTCGTGATAGGGCTTGTAGATGGTCTCGATGCGATCGACCGCTTCCGACAAGGGCAGCCGGGCGGGGTAGATGTCGAGCCCCTCGCCGACCAGCTTCGGCACGGTGCCGAGCCCGCCGGCGACCCGCGCCGAGCGGATGTTGGCGTAGGAAGGCACCGGCTCGGCGAACATGCGCGGGTCGAGCTCCCAGGGCTCGCGGTTAACGTCGAGATAGGCGCGCGGGAAATTGGCGGCCAGCAGCGGCGCGCCGAGCACCACCGCGCCCCCGAACAACTCGTCTACAAAACAATCTTCCGAACGGCGGATCGCATTGCGATCGAGCCGCACCATGGAGAGAAAGCGTTCGGGATAGTGGCGGCCGCTGTGCGGAGAGTTGAAGACGAATGGAACACGCTGTTCGGCGGGACTGCGAGCTTCGAACGGACGAACCGACGAGAAATCCTCCGCTACCGTCATGACACCTGCCTGCACTGACGAACATCGCACTTCATGGTGTCTGGAGCCTGCCATCGCAGCGCCTGCCTGTCCAGTACACATAGAGCGCTGCGCGTTTATGGACGCGTAAGGAACGCATTAGGTTTTATCTGTGCATCGTGATTCCCGAAGAATCGTTTCCGGTTTTCGGGCCGATGCCGTAGTTTTCCATGCGTAAGTTGAGGCCCATGACGCCAGCATTCACTTGATGTTTACCCTCGGCTCTTCATATACAAGACATGGTTAACGGGCTGCATCGCGCGGACCGGCTTTCTGATTCGGACGGGAACGATGGCAAGAATTCTGCTGGCTGAAGACGACGACGACATGCGCCGCTTTCTGGTCAAGGCGCTGGAGCGGGCAGGTTACGACGTCAGCGATTTCGACAACGGCGCCAGCGCCTATGAGCGGCTGCGCGAGGAACCGTTCTCGCTGCTTCTGACCGACATCGTGATGCCCGAGATGGACGGCATCGAACTTGCCCGCCGCGCCACCGAGATCGATCCCGACCTGAAGGTGATGTTCATCACCGGCTTTGCCGCGGTCGCGCTCAACCCCGATTCGAAGGCGCCCAAGGACGCCAAGGTGTTGTCGAAGCCCTTCCATCTGCGCGATCTCGTCAACGAGGTCGAGAAGATGCTGCAGGCCGCCTGAGCGCATGCATGGGTTGAACCGGCATGCCGCTCATCTGTTTGCTTAGCCGCATTTGCGCGGAAGCTGGGTGATTCCACCCGGAAACAAAATGCTCTGACCGGGCAAAAAGCCTCCATCGCGGGCCGACCGGACAGGTCGCCGCAGCCCGCCTTTTTCAGCCAAACCAGCTATTGACGCGCCCAAACAAAAATGGTGTATGCGCGGCATCGGATGGGCGTGTAGCTCAGCGGGAGAGCACTGCATTGACATTGCAGGGGTCACAAGTTCAATCCTTGTCACGCCCACCATCCTTCCCAGCCTAGATATTGCAGCACAACTCCGGTTGTACGATTGCGCGCGGTTTCTGACCGGGCACGGTCCACGGCGGTCCCTACAAATCAGCCGAGCCTGAGCGCCACCACGCCCGCAACAATGCAAAGTGCCGCCGCGATCCGCCATTTCGTCATCCTTTCGCCGAGCAAGGCCAGCGAGATGGCGAGCGCAAACAGGATCGATGTTTCGCGCAGCGCCGCGACCGAGGCGATCGGCGCCTTTGTCATCGCCCACATTGCGATCCAATAGGAACCGGCGCTGAGCACGCCGGTGAGGATGCCGATCTTCCATTCCTTCGCCATGATCGCCAGCAGACGCCGCCCCCGATAGAAGAAGCCAATGGCGATCGACACCAGCCCGTCGCACAGGAACAGCCATGCGGCATAACTGGATGCCGAAGCGGCAAGCCTCGCGCCGCTTCCGTCGGTCAGCGTGTAGCCGGCCACGAATACCGATGTGGCAAGCGCGAAGCCGACGGCGCGTGTGTCCAGCTTGCCGAGGCCGGACCCACCGCGAACCGACATCAAGAACGTGCCGGCGGACAAGAGAACGATGCCGGCGATGGCGAGCGGCCCCGGAATTTCGCCAATCAGGAAAATACCGCCGATGGTTGTCATCAGCGGTGCGGTGCCGCGCGCCAGCGGATAGGTCTGCGCCAGATCGCCGGCCTCGTAGGCGAGGATCAGGAAAAGCCGGTAGCCTATATGGATAAGCAGGGACGTGACGATCCACGGCCAGACGTGCGGATCCGGCACCGCCACGAACGGCAGCACCGGCAAGGCGGCGAGCGCCATGCCGAGCGATGTCAGCGAAATCGAGGCGAAACGGTCGACGCGCACCTTGATCAGCGCGTTCCAGCTCGCATGCATGGCGGCGGCGGCGAGAACCGCCAGAAACACGGATAGGCTCATTTCGGCGCCTTCGTTTCCAGATCGATGTCGATCCAGACCGGATGGTGGTCGGAAGCGACCTCGTCATTGTCGACGCGGGTGGAGCGCACCCGCGATGCCAGCGCTGAACTGACAAAGCAGTAGTCGAGCCGCCGCTTCTGGGTTCGGCCTTCGAACTGCCTGACATGGGTGAATTGTGCGTCCGGCTGCTGGCCTGCAGCAACCGCGGCGTCGACGAAGCCTTCGGGCGAGCCGGCGTCATCCGTCATCCGCCGGTATTCCGCGCTGCCGGGCTCGCTGTTGAAATCGCCCATCCAGACCGCATCCAGCGGGCATTCGGGCTCCGGCTCACCATTCGTCCAGTTGCGGTGCGCTTCGTCGTCAAGACCGCTCCAAGGACCGCCCGCACCCGTCGCCCTGCGGTGCAGGCCGTGGAGAAAATCGAGCTGCTCCAGGCGCTCTCCCGCGTCGATGTGGGCAAGGTGGAGGGAAAAGAAGCGGATCGGCCCTGCCGGTGTGCGGATCAGGCATTCTAGCGCCGGGTTCTGCGTGTTGAGGCGCGCGCTCATGCGCCGCATAGGCAGGAGATGCAGCCTCGACCAGACGATCGGCAGCCGCGACAGGAGCATGGTGCCGAATTGACGCCGCCGGTTTACAATGCGGCCGTCCTCGCGCGTGCTGGCATCCATGTCGAACGCCGGTCCATAGACCCAGTAATGGTCGGGCAGCAGACGGCCGAGCAATTCCGGCTGGTCGTCTTCACCGGTGCGCTGCCAGTGGCGTTCGACCTCCTGCAACGCGATGATATCGGCGCCCGCCACGACCTCGGCGGCGCGTTCGAGCGCGTAGCGGCCGTCCGCGCCGAAGCCATACTGGATGTTATAGCTGACGAGCTTCAAGGGTCCCGTGATCCCTACATCGCGTCACGCCGAATTGGGTCCGGCGGCCGCGCTGCAGCTTCTTGTTGAGCATGTGGTTCTCCCGAAACCGAGAATACGTTCGGGCGACATGCGTTGGAAAGAAGCTCGCGGAGTTAACCCTTTAACTTAGCCGGCGCAACGAGCATGCCTGCATCAATCGCTTGGGCCAGGCATCGCGCGACGGGTCTTGCGTCAGTGCAGAACCAAAAGATCGGCGGAAGCAAAGCTGATGTCAGTCTTCTGGCCGACGGCCGGCGGTGGCGTGCTCGGGTTGTTGAAGGTGTCGAGCGAGACAGTGCTGCCACCGACGCCGACGCGCACGCGGATGACCGAACCCAGGAAATGCACCTCGCAGATCTCGCCGGACAGGCTGGCGTCGGCCCCCGGCCTGCGGCCGAGCGTGATCGCCTCCGGCCGCAGCGCCAGTGACAGCGTGTCGCCATTCCTGGAGCCGTTGAGCTTGCCCTTGAGGGCGACCTCCTGCGCGTTGACGCGCACAGTGCCGGCGGCGGCGTTGCTGACCGTGCCCTCCAGTACGTTGAGCGTGCCGACGAAGTTGGCGACGAACTTGGTCGCCGGGCGGTTGTAGATCTCGAAGGGAGTGCCGACCTGCTCGGCCTTGCCGCCATACATGACCGCGATGCGGTCGGAGATCGACAACGCCTCCTCCTGGTCATGGGTGACGAAAATCGTGGTGATGCCGAGGCTTTTCTGGATCGAGCGGATTTCCTCACGCAGCGAAACGCGTACCTTGGCGTCGAGCGCCGACAACGGCTCGTCGAGCAGGAGCAGCTTCGGCATCGGCGCCAGCGCACGCGCCAGCGCGACACGCTGCTGCTGGCCACCTGAAAGCTGGAACGGGTAGCGGTCACCAAGCTGCGGGAGCTTGATGAGATTGAGCATCTCGGCGACACGCTTTTCCTGGTCGGCCCTGGGCATGCCGGCGACCTTCAGCCCGAAGGCGACATTCTGCGCGACGGTCAGGTTGGGAAATAGCGCATAGGCCTGGAACACCATGCCGACATTGCGCTTGTTCGGCTTCAGATTGGTAACGTCCTTGCCCGCGATCATGATCTTGCCGGCGGTGGGTTCCTCGAAACCGGCGACCATTCTGAGCACCGTTGTCTTGCCGCATCCCGACGGCCCGAGGAAAGAGACGAATTCGCCGGGCTCGACATGGAGATTGAAGTCCTGGACGACGGTGACCTCGCCGAAGGATTTCTTCACGTTCTGGATGGATAGAAATGAATCTGCCATCGGGTTCTCTTTTCTCAGTTGGGCCGGTTGGCGGATTTAGGCGCATAGCGCGCCAGGAACTGGATGGCTGTCATGCAGCCCCAGGTGAGTAGGAATGCGATGATAGCAAGTGCTGCCGGTTCATAGGCGCGGTTGGCGCCGAGGTTCTGCATGTAGGGCCCGAAGGCCGGACGGTTGAGCAGCGAGGCCATGGTAAACTCGCCAAGCACGATGGCGAAGGTCAGGAACGCCCCCGACAGCACCGCGATCAGCACGTTTGGCAGTATGACGCGCCCGATGATGGTCGGCCATCCGGCCCCCATGATCTGCGCCGCCTCGGTCAATGTCTTCACGTCGATCGTGCGCAACCCGGTATCGACCGCACGGTACATGTAGGGCAGCGCCAAAACCGAATAGCCGATGACCAAAAGGAGGTTGGTGCCGGAGATCGTGCCCAGAAACGGCAGCCAGGAGTTGGTGCCGTACATGCGGATATAGCCGAAGACGATGACGATGGCCGGAATGACCAGCGGCAGCAACGTGATGAACTCAACGATCGGCCGCAGTTGCGGCATACGCAGGCGTACCCAGTAGGCCGTCGGCACCACGATAAGCACCCCAAGCAGGATGGTAAAGACGGCCACCACCACCGAATAGGTGAAGGTCTGCTGGAACTGCGAACTGGCGAAAACGACCCGATAGGCCTCGAACGAATATTCGCCGCGCTTCATGCGCATGGAGAATTCAAACGTGGCGATGAGCGGCACGATGAAATAGACCGCGCCGAGAAAGAAGGTGAGCCACGCCCACCATTGCCCGCCCTTTTTCATGGCATAGCCTCTTGCAGATGAGGGGCAAGCAGAAGACGCGCGTCCATCACTTCAGCCACCTCTCGGAGCGGGTCCGGAACCAGATGTAAAATATATTGGCGAGCCCGGTGATGAAGATCATGCCGAAGGCGAGCGCGTAGCCGAGATTGGGGTCGCCCAGAACGTCGCCGCGAATTTGCGCGTAAAGGCTGATCGGCACGATGTTGAGCGAGGAACCGGTAAAAGCATAGGCCGTCGCGATGGCGCCGAAGGCATTGGCGAAGAGCAGGATCACGGTGCCCAGAAAACTCGGCCAGAGCACCGGGATCACCACCATGCGCCAGTACTGCCAGTTGGTGGCCCCGAGGGTCGCGGCTGCTTCGCCCCACTCCCTCTTTATACCGTCCAGCGCCGGTGTGATGATGACGACCATCAACGGTATCTGGAAATAGAGATAGACCGCGATCAGGCCCCACGACGACAAAAGGTTGAAGCCGGTCGCATAGAGGTTGAAGCCGAACAGGTCGCGCATCAGGATGGTGACCAGACCGAGTCGTCCAAGGGTCGCCAGAAAGGCGAAGGCAAGCGGAACGCCGGCAAAGTTCGACGCGACGCCGGAGAAGGTCATGGTGGATGAACGAACCCAGTCGGGAAGTCCGCCGCGGACGATCGCCAGCGCGATACCCACGCCGGCAAGTGCGCCGAGAACGGCTGACCACAGGCTTATCTTGATCGAGACCAGGTAGGACTGGCGGATCGTCGGCTGCTCGAACAACTTGAAGATGTTGGCCAGCGTGAACCCGCCGTCGCGATCCTGAAACGCGCCGACAATCAGGTACATCGTCGGCAGGATCAGAAACAGCACCACGAAAATGAAGAAGGGCGCGACGCCTATCCACTGTGTGGGCAGGCGCACCGAGCTTGGCGCTGTGACACTGTTGGTGGTGATCGCTTCGGCCATTCGGCTTTCTTCGTTACTTCCCTCACGCGCATTGCGCTTGGCATAGCCACCCTTCCCTCAGGGGAGAAGGCGCGCGGGGCTGCTGGCAAGCAGCAGAATCAGTCGCATCAGAACGGACAGGGCGGCCTTGCGGCCGCCCTGTCCTGATTGTTACTGCACGTTGGCGCCGACAACCTTGTCCCAGTTGCCGGTGATAGCCGCCTTCATCTTGTCCTGATCGTCAAGCGTCGGGAATATCGCGGCTTCGTACGCCGCTGCCGGTGGCATCTTGTCCAGCATTTCCTGCGGGATCTTGCCGTTCTTGGCCAGATCGTTGAAGCGGATCGGGTGGCAATAGCCCTTGAGCCAGCCGAGCTGGCCTTCGTCGGAATAGAGATGTTCCATCCACAGCTTCGCCGCGTTCGGGTGCGGCGCATAGGCGCTGATCGCCTGGACGTAGACGCCGGCGACGACGCCGGTCTTCGGCACGATGACGTCGACCGGCGGATTGCCGTTCAACGTGTCGCGGCCGCCGAGCGCGTTGTAGTCCCAGGTGATCAGGATCGGCGTTTGACCCTGTGCCAGGGTTGCCGACTTGCCGATGACCGGGACGAAATTACCCTTGGCGTTGAGCTCCTTGAAGAATTCGAGGCCAGCAGTGCCGGCCGCTTCGCCAGGTGCGCCACCCTTTGAAAGGCCAGCCGCATAGACGCCGAGGATGGCCTGGTTGGAAGCGCGGGGATCGCCCGCCAGCGCCACCGAATTCTTGTATTCGTCCTTGAGCAGATCGGCCCAGTCCGCCGGAGCATTGGGAACCAGGTCCTTGTTCACCTGGAAGGACAGAACGCCGTAATAGTCGCCATACCAGTAGCCGTCGGCGTCCTTGGCGGTGTCGGGGATCGAATCCCAGGTCGAAACCTTGTAGGGCTGGATCAGGCCTTCGGCCTTGGCCTGCGGTCCAAAGGAGAGGCCGACGTCGATGACGTCAGGCGCCTGTGGCCCCTTGTTGTCCTTGTTGGCCTTGATCGCCTCGATCTCGTCGCCCGAACCCGCATCCGGGTTGAGCTCATTGACGGTGATTTCCGGATACTTGGCCTTGAACGCTTCGATAACCGCGCCGTAGCCACACCAGTCATGCGGCAGCGCGATGGTGGTGAGCTGGCCCTCGGCCTTCGCAGCCGCAACCAACTCGTCCATGGACTGCGCCGACGAAATAGCCGACGTCACCAGAAGTGCGGAAGCCGTGAGGGAAAGTACCTTTCCCGTGAATTTGAACATGTGTCTCTCCGTTGAACTGACGCCAATCGGCGCCTGCGAAGCCGTTACCGCTGTCAAATGACAGTCGGATGAAAATGGTATGACACCGACCCGCCCGCGCTGAAAAAGTTAACTACTTTTCTTGGTTACAGGCAAATGTTGGCGCCGCATCCCTTAGTAGACTGGGCGCTATCGACTTGTTTGTTCAGTCCGTTCCTCCCCTTCCCTATTTCCCCTGATGTTATTTAAGCACGTCCTCCAATAGCCGGCAAAGAAGTTTGACCGCCAAATGGCGATCAAACTGTCCCGGCAATGGAATTTTCCAGCAAGCCGAGCGCCGCCTTCTTGGTGAGCTTCACCGGGTTGCCGCCGGCAGTAGGATCGACCACCGCCATGTCGGCGATCAGCGCCTTGCGCTTCTTGTCCATGTCGAGGCCCTTGATCAGGCCGGGCAGCGCGTGGGGTACCTTGAGTTCCTTGCGCAGCTTCATGATCGCCCTGGCGAAACCGTCGAAGCCGCCCTTGATGGCACAATAGGCGGCAAGGCGCTCGATCTTGCCCTCTATGACATCGCGATTGAAGGCCAGCACATAGGGCATGAACACCGCATTGGTCATACCGTGATGGGTGTCGTAAAGGCCGCCTATCGGATGCGACAGCGAGTGGATGGCGCCGAGCCCTTTCTGGAAAGCCGTGGCGCCCATGGCGGCAGCACTCATCATGTGCGCGCGGGCGGTCAGATCCTTGCCGTTGGCAAAGGCCCTGGGCAGGTTCTCGAACACCAGCCGCACGCCTTCAACGGCGATGCCGTCGGCCATCGGATGATAGCCCGGCGCGCAATAGGCCTCCAGGCAATGAGCCAACGCGTCCATGCCGGTGCCGGCGGTGATGAATTGCGGCATGCCGACCGATAGCGCGGGGTCGGCGATGACGATGGCGGGAAGTATCTTCGGATGGAAGATGACCTTCTTGGTATGCGTTGCCTCATGGGTCAAAACACTGGCGCGGCCGACCTCCGAGCCGGTGCCGGCGGTCGTCGGAACGGCGACGATCGGAGCAATGGCGCTGCTGTCGGCGCGCGTCCACCAGTCGCCGATATCCTCGAAATCCCAAACCGGACGCGTTTGCCCCGCCTGGAAGGCGATCAGCTTGCCGAGATCGAGCGCCGACCCGCCGCCGAAGGCGACGACGCCGTCATGCTTGCCCTTCTTGAACACGGCAATGCCTGCGGTGAGGTTCGATTCCACTGGGTTCGGCTTGACGTCGGAGAAGACGCCGTAGGGCACCTTGGCATCGTCGAGGATTTTCAGCGTGGAGGCGACGACCGGCAGCTTTGCCAGGCCAGGATCGGTGACAAACAGCGGCCGCCTGATGCCAGCGGCCGCCAGCGCGTCGGGCAACTCCGCGATTCGGCCTGCGCCGAAACGGACGGTAGTGGGATAGTTCCATTTGGAGATAAGGTTGGTCATTTCAGATTGCTCACCGGGATACGATCAGTTGATGAAAGTGTTGGCGACGCGGCGCGAGGCCCGCATGTAGGGTATCCACACCACTACCAGGATGATGCTGCGTATCAGTTCCTGAATCACCTCCGCATCGAGCGGGGTCTGGCCTGTGGCCGCCAGGATATCGCCGAACAGGACCTGCGTTGTAAAAAGATCGAGCACACTGAAGGCCAGCCCACCGGCGGCCCACATAATGAACATCCTTGGAAAGGAGGCGCTTTTCCGAAACAACAGTACAAGCAGGATAATCGGCAGCACCAGCAGGAAAACAATGTTGCCGACGAATTCCAGCATGAGGAAGGCCGACAGGCCGGCCGGCAGGCGCTCCGTCGACGCGAACAGCTCGCCATAATCGGCCAGATGGAACACCGCGCGCAGCGGCGTTACCACCAGGCCGATGATCGGCACGATAAGCCACCCGCCGAACCCCTCCGGGACCCGCTCGGCCGACACTGCCGCATCCGTTTCGGTCATCTCCTGCCCCCTCGTCCACGCTCAAATCTTTTCACGCAGATGATAGCTTTTCGGCCGCGTCAGGTTGTCGTAGCCGATCTGCGACAGGGCGGCGCCCTTGCCGGTGTCCTTGACACCGGTCCACACCAGCGCCGGGTCGAGATAGTCGCAGCGGTTCATAAACACGGTACCGGTCTCGACGCGGTCGCCGATGGCAACGGCATGCTCGGTATCGGTGGTCCAGATCGAGGCGGTCAGCCCGTAAGGAGAATCGTTCATCAGCGCGATCGCTTCCTCGTCGCCGCGCACCTTCATGATGCCGACGATCGGCCCGAAACTCTCCTCGCGCATGACGCTCATCTGGTGGTCGACATTGGTGAGCACCTCGGCCGGCAGATAAGGCGATCCCTGCTTGTCGCCCTCCGCCTTGGTGTTCATGTGCGCGGTGGCGCCCTTTCTGAGGGCTTCGGCCTTCTGCTCGCGGATGAAATCGGCGAAACGCGCCTGCGCCATCGGCCCCATGGTGGTTGCCTGCTCCAGCGGGTTGCCGAGCACATAGCCCTTCGTCTCGGCGATGAAGGCCTCGACGAAGTCGTCGTAGATCTTCTCGTGCACATAGACACGCTCGATGCCGCAGCAGCACTGGCCGGAATTGAAGAACGCGCCCTCGACGAGGTTGGCGACCGCATGGTCGAGCTTGGCGTCTGGCAGCACATAGGCGGGGTCCTTGCCGCCGAGTTCCAGCCCGAGCGTCATGAAGGTGCCCGCCGCCGCCTTTTCGATGGCGCGGCCGCCGGCGACCGAGCCGGTGAAGTTGACGTGGTCGATCTTGCCGGAAGCCAGCAGTTTCTCGGTCTGCGCATGGTTGAGCACGATGTTCTGGAACACCCCCTTCGGCAGGCCGGCCGCCCCGAATGCCTTGGCGAAGCGTTCGCCGACCAGAAGCGTTTGCGCGGCATGCTTGAGGATGACGGTCGAACCGGCGATCAGTGCCGGCACGATGGTGTTGACGGCGGTGAGGTAGGGATAGTTCCACGGCGCAATCACCATGACCACGCCGAGCGGGTCCTTCTTCAAGTAGCGGCGGAAGCCATCCTTCGGGTTGGACGCCGGCACCGGCGCCAGCGCGCGCTCGGCGATCTCAACCATGTAATGGGTGCGTTCCCTAACGCCGCCGAACTCGCCACCGTAGCGCACGGGACGGCCCATCTGCCAGGCGAGTTCCGGCACGATCTCGTCGCTCATGGCGACGAGCGCCTCCAGCATCTTGAGCATGTAATTGGCGCGCTCGGCCACCGGCACCTTCGCCCAGTCGGCCTGCGCGGCGCGCGCCCGCTCGACAGCGGCGTTCACCGCTTGGTCGGTGGCGACCGGCCGCTCGACATGGATCGAACCGTCGATGGGGGATTTCAGTTTTACAGTTTCCACGATTGACTCCACAATTAGCAGGCTAGCGTGCGCACGTTTCCGTCTGCGCCATATTTCAGGATTGGCCGATCACTGGTGACCAGGATCAAATCCAAAGTGCGGGCGGTAGCGATCAAGATTCTGTTCATCGGATCGCCAGGTACTGCCCCTGGCAAATTCGAAGAGCCAATCAAAATTTCCGGCGAGAGGTCACTGGTTTTCGCCTCTAGTGACTTGATGAAGCGGTTGAAAAATTCAAGCGGCTCGAGCGGCAGCTTCAAACGATTCTTTGCGACGCCGATGCCGATTTCCCAAGCCGACATAGGCGAAAGATAGAGGCGGCCACGTTCCAGCACAGCCCCCGCAACCTGATCTGCTTCGTCTCTCAGACCCCGGCCCAATGCGATGTAGAAAATTGCGCAGGTATCCAAGAGGACTCCCGCGTCACTTTGCATCGGTCATCACCAAGATAACCCTCATCCCACGGTTCATCACTGTACGGGCCAGTGATGTCGAATCCCTCCTCGATCTTGATCAGTCCCTTCATGAAACCAAAGCCCGGATGCTTACTCACCCTGACCGGACCGGTGTTTTCTTTCTGTTTCGCAGAGAGCACACGCTCACCTTCCTCAGTATTGATGCGCGCAAGGATTTCGGCCTTCGACACATCGAGAATTGTTGCGATTTTGGCAACATCAGAAATCGTCATCTTGCGCTCCCATTGAGCGCACGAGAAAGAGCGCGCGGATCCATCCCGACCCTGCCAGCCATCATGCGCAGGGAAAGTCCCTTTCCCTTGTACTTCTCTGCAAACCATTGCTTGTCGACACCACCAGCCGTCGCATTGCCTTGCGTGCTATACTCACAACACCACAACGCAACGTTGCGATTATATCAATACCTCTCGAAACCCCTGTGCAGTTCCCAATCCGTAATGCGGCGGTCGTATTCGAACTGCTCCCAGCGGGCAGTGTGGACGTAGTGCTCGACCACTTCCTGGCCGAACGCTGCCTTCAACATCCTTGACTTCGCCATTGTGTCGGTGGCTTCGCGCAGGGTTTTCGGGATCTCCGGCAGGCGCGAGGCCTGGTAGGCATCACCGACAAATGGCTTCTGCAGCTCGAGTTTCTCGTCGATGCCGGCGAGGCCCGCCGCGATCAGCGCGGCAAACGCGAGATATGGGTTCAGATCGGCGCCGCCGATGCGGCATTCCATGCGGATGCCCTTGGTGCCCTCGCCGCAAAGCCGGAAGCCGGCGGTGCGGTTGTCCTCGCTCCACATGATCTTGGTCGGGGCGAAGGTGCCGGACTGGAAGCGCTTGTAGGAATTGATGTAGGGGGCCAGAAGCCAGGTGAATTCCTTGGCGTATTTGAGCTGGCCGGCCGACCATTGCCGGCCGAGCGTCGACAGCGTCCACTTGGCATTCTTATCGTAGAACAGTGGCGTCTTGCCGTCGGCGCTCCACAGCGAATTGTGGATGTGGCTGGAATTGCCGGCAAGGCCGTAATTGTACTTGGCCATGAAGGAAATCGCCTTGCCTTCGCTGACGGCGATTTCCTTGGCGCCGTTTTTCAGGATGACATGGCGGTCGGCCATTTCGAGCACTTCGGCGTAGCGGACGTTGATCTCTTCCTGGCCCGGCCCCCACTCGCCCTTGGAATTCTCGATCGGGATGCCGGCCGCCTCCATCTCGTTGCGAAGGCGGCGCATAACGCCTTCTTCCTTCGTGGTAATGCCGATCAGGTAATCGCCGATGTAAGGCGATGCGGTGCCGAGGTTCTGCCAGTGTTTTTCGCGCGCTGAATTGTAGGTTTCCGAAAACAGATAGAATTCCAGCTCGGAGGCGAAGTAGGCGAGATAGCCGCGGTCCCGCAGCCGCTTCACCTGCTTCTTCAGAATGGCGCGCGGCGAATGCGGCAGGTCGGCATGGGTGTGATGGTCGAGGATATCGCACAACACCAGAGCCGTCTTTTCGAGCCACGTGATCAGGCGAAGGGTCGAAAGATCGGGCTTCATGACGAAATCGCCATAGCCTTTCGACCAGCTGGCCGCCTTGTAGCCGGGGACCGGTTCCATATCGATGTCGTTGGCCAGGAGGTAGTTGCAGCCATGCGTCTCGTCATGCGCGGAATCGACAAAATATTTCGCCAGGAACCGCTTGCCGACGAGCCGGCCCTGCATGTCGACGGCGCAAGCCAGCACCGTGTCGACCTCGCCGGCCGCAACAGCCTTCTTCAACGCATCGAATGAAAAATTTGCAGCCATTCTTTTCTTACTCCGGCGTGATGGGATCTCGTCGTCAGGGACGATCTAAACGCACCGTGGCCGGCGTGACGCCGGCCACGGCAGGGATGAAAGGTGGCTCAGCGACCCGTTTCGCCGACAGCCGCCTCGGCAGCCTTGATTGCCGCCTGGCGCGCAGCGACGATTTCGCCCATCGGGGGACCCTGGAAGCGACGGTTTTCGAATGCGAACCAGATGATCGCCGTCAGGATGAAGAAGCCGACGGTGATGTAGAGCGCCCAGTCGTTCGGCGGCTGGATGCCGATGACGAAGATCAGGATCATCGACAGGATAGACAGCACGCCGAACAGCATGAATACGCCCGCGCCCGAGGTTCCACGGACCCATCTTGTCCCACTTCGGTGTTCCCCAGGCCATCATGCCGAGCACGATCGGGAAGGTGAAGGACAGGAACAGGAAGATGACCGTGCAGGAGACAACGATCGTGTAGGCGGAGGTGCCGGCGACCGAAACCAGCGAAGAACCCCACACGAACAGCACCGACAGAGCCGAACCGGTCCAGATCGCCGCTACCGGCGTGCGGTAGGTCGGGCTGACCTTGGCGAGCGCGCCCGAGGCGGGCAAGCCGCCGTCGCGGGAGAAGGCGAAGATCATGCGCGACGCCGAGGTCACCGTTGCCAGACCGCACAGGAGCTGCGCGACGAAGACGACCAGATAGACGAACTCCTTGACTGCCGGAGTTGACCTGCTGGTCGAAGGCCCAGAAGAACACGTTCCAGCCCTGCGCGGCGGCCTGGTCCATGTCCGGGATCATCAGGATGAACGCGGCGAGGAACAGATAGCCGAACAGCGCCGACCAGACGACCGACATCACCATGGCCCGCGGCACCGAATGCGCCGCCTTAATGCGTCTCCTCGGAGGTGTGGGCCGAGGCGTCGTAACCGGTGATGGTGTAGATCGGCAGCAGCAGGCCGAGCGCGAACACCCACCAGTTCGAAACTGCTGGCCAGACGTTGCCGCCGGCCTCGCCTGAATAGTTGGTGAAGGTGAACAGCCGGCCGAAGTCCCAGGCTGTCGGCGGCGGCGAGGCAGACGACGGCGATCAGGATCGCGCCGACGAAGATCAGATAGCCGGAGAAGTCCGTGAGCTTGGCGGTGAGCTTGATGCCCATGTGATTGATGAGCGCCTGGCCGCCGGTGATGATGATCAGGAAGATCGTCTGCGTGGTCAGGTTATTCTCGATACCGAGCGTCGGCGCCGAAAGCCCCCATGAAGAACGTCCAGGTGCCGACATTGATGGCGCCGAGCACCGTGACTAGCCCGAGCAGGTTAAGCCAGGCCGTCACCCAGCCGGTGCCGCGATTGCCCAGGATCGAACCCCAGTGGTAAAGCCCGCCGGCGGTCGGGTAGGCGGAGCTGATCTGCGACATCGCCACCGCGAAGAGTCAGCGACACGAAACAGCCGACCAGCCAGCCGATGCCGATGCCGATGCCGCCCGATCCGGACGTTGCCTGGGCCATCGAATTGATGCCGCCGGAGAGAATGCAGATGATGGAAAACGACACCGCGAAGTTGGAAAAGCGCGACAGGCGCCGTTCGAGTTCCTGGGCATAGCCCATACTGTGGAGGACTTTGACGTCCTCGCTTTTATCCGCTTCGGAATAGCCTTGTGACGCCATTGCAGTTCCCCTTTGTCAGCTGGCTCGCTTGGTTGGAAGGCCGGTTTCCCGTTGGCGCGGCTCCTCGCGGTCCCGCCCCGGCACAAGATCGGAGAAGATGCCCGAAAGCATTTCCGCCCATTTCCGCTGCCCGATTTCATCGGCTATTTCGTCGTTGCGGATCTCGATCATCACGCAGGGCAAGCCGCGCGAACGTGCGTGCCGCTCCAGCGTGAAATACACGCGATCGGCAGGCGAGTAGGGTTGGTTGTCGCCGACCGCGATGCCGCTTCGCGCTTCGAGCGCGGCAAACAGCGGGGTCGAGAGGCGGGTGTCGTCGTCGTGCAGGATGCCGATATGCCAGGGCCGTGGCGCCTGCTTGTAGACCGGCGTGAAGGAGTGCACCGAAACCAGCTGAGTTTCGCGGCCGGCTGCCAGCCTTCCGGCGACCACGCGTTCGATCTCGGCATGGAAGGGTTCGTAGGCGAGCGCTATGCGCTCGGCCCGCTCGGCCGGCGACAGTCGTTCGTTGCCGGGTATGGGGGTGGTTTCGCTGAGCGACGAAATCAGGTCCGGCGAATCGAGCGGCCGGTTGCAGTCGATCACCAGCCGCGAAACCGTCGATTCGACGAGCACCGCGTCGAGCGCGGCCGCAATCAGCCGCGCCACCGGGGCAGCGCCGGGATCCCAGGCGATGTGGCGGGTCAGCTCGCTGTTGTCGAGACCAAGCGTTCCGAACTGGGCGGGAATGAAATTGGAGGCATGGTCGCAAACCAGAACCACCGGACTGCGACCCTTGCGGTTCGTTGTCCGGACCGAACTCGACGGATCATGCGGTGCGAGCCGCTTCTTCTCCATCCCACTGTCCCCATGGCGCTGTAACGTATGTTACGTCTTTTCTGTCTTTGCGCCGTTGCGGATGATTTCATACACCTTATTATTGTTTGTCAAACGCGTTTTCGGCCAACGTCGGCACGTCCGTCAAAAACAAGGGGGAAACCGGCCCGCGCCGTCATCCTCCGGCACAGGGAGCAGGAATGGGCAGCAACATCGCCGAGCTGATCGCCGACAGGATCGACAGTATGCCGGCCGGCGAGCGGCGTGCCGCACAGACGCTGGTCGCCAACTATCCGCTGGTCGGGCTGAAAACGGTCGCCGACTTTTCGGCGCAGGCCGGCGTCAGTTCGCCGACCATCCTGCGCTTCGTCTCCCGACTAGGCTTCCAGAACTATCCCGAGTTCCAGTCCGTGCTGAAGGACGAACTCGCGGCCCAGTTGCAGTCTCCCGCCTCGCGCACGGTTTCACCCGCGCCGCTGCCCCGCGGCATCTCGCCGGCGCTTGAGGCGACGCTCGAAAACATCCGCGAAACCTTCCGGCACATTTCGGACAAGCAGCTGGCGGACATCGCGACGCTGCTTTCCAACCAGCGCGCCAAAACCTTCCTGGTGGGTGGCCGCTTCACCGATCCGATCGCCCGCTACACAGCGGCCCACCTCGCCATCATCAGGCCCAACGTGTTTCACCTCACCGGCCAGGAAAGCAACTGGCGCGACCGCCTGATCGACATGGGCAAGCGCGATATCCTCGTCATTTTCGACATTCGCCGCTATCAGGAAAGCCTGATCCGTTTCGCCGAGAAGGCCAACACGCGCGGCGTTCAGATCGTGCTTTTCACCGACCAGTGGCTGTCGCCGATTGCCCGTTTCGCCCGCCATGTCATCGCCGGACGCACCGCCGTACCGTCGGCCTGGGATTCGTCCGCTGCACTGTTCGTCGCTGCCGAGACGCTGATCGGCGAAATCACCCGGCAGCTCGAAACCGACAGCGCCAAGCGGATCCGGGAGATGGAGAACCTGCGGTAGCGCATCCCCTATGACATCATGGCCCTCATCGGCCGGTCGCGGCGGTGAAAACCGCCAATTGAGCATCGAAAGCACGCTTGAAGGCCGGACGCGCTTGGCCGCGCGCGACATAGGCGGAAAGGTTCGGATATTCCTCCAGTATCCCTGATCCGGAGAGCCTGCGCAGCACCATCACCATCATCAAGTCGCCGGCGCTGAACGCGCCATCGAGCCAGTCGGCATCGCCAAGCCGACCGGAAAGTTCGTCCAGCCGGCCACGGATGCGATCCTTGAGGATAGGCAGGCGCTCCTCGTACCAGGGCTTGTCGCGTTCCGCATACGGAGCCTGTTCGAACTCGATAATCGGCGGCTCCACAGTGCTGAGCGCGGCAAACATCCATGTGATCGCGCGCCAACGGGCATTCGCATCGTCTGGCAGCAGGCCCTGATGGCGCTCCGCGATGTGGAACACGATCGCCCCCGACTCGAACAGGGCGAGATCGCCTTCTTCATAGGTCGGAATCTGCCCGAAAGGTTGAAGCGCAAGATGCGCGGGTTTCTTCATATCGCGGAACGAAACAAGGCGAACGTCATAAGCCTGGCCCACTTCCTCGAGCGCCCAGCGAACCCGCATGTCGCGCGCCTGTCCCTTGCCGCGGTCGGGCGACCGTTCAAAGGCTGTGATGGTGGGGGTCATTGGCAGGCTCCGCGTGATTGTACGACGCTGTCGAGGTGTGCGATTGCGACGATCTTTCTCATGGTCGGGTGTCCGGCTATTGGGGCGATGCATCCAGAAGGACGAATGACCGAAGTGGCTCCCGACAACCTACCTCGTTTTCCTGGCCATGGCATTTCGCGGTCCAAACCTTGCGCGCGCCGCCGTTATCGGCGAAGCCACGCAAATCTTGGAAATCGGACCACCAGGCTGCCCTCAACCGCCGCCTTTAAGCGGACTGGTCACGTTACGGAGATTTAATGTTAAAGTAAGTGCGAACGGCCCGGAGAATTGTCATAAAGGCCGTATAGGGACTGCCGGTGCTTGACACCGGGTTTGCGTTTTGCCTCGTCCGCAAACCGGACCGAAACGTTTCTTTGACCCGGAGTACTGAATGTCTGCCTGGAAACAGATCGCTCTTTCGATCGCCATTTTGCTGGCCGCATTCGTCGGATGGGCATCGTTCTTTCCGGGGGCTCCCGAAATTCTCGCCCGCTGGGGCATCGACTGGGCCTACGCGGCAACGCCGACGGCCGACGGCAACACGACCCAGAGCACCCGGCAAGGCCAGGGCCGCGGCATCCAGCCCACCATCGTGGTAACCGCCCCGGTCGGCTCGGCCACGATCAACGACCGCCTGCAGGCGATCGGCACCGGCCGCGCCAACGCCACCGTGACCGTCAATCCCTACACATCCGGCCGCCTGACGGAATTTCTGGTGCAGTCGGGCGCGCGCGTCGAAAAAGGCCAGGTTCTTGCCAGGCTCGATTCGGAGACGGAAGAAATCGCGCTGGAACGCGCAAAGATCGCCCGCGACGATGCCGCGGCCAAAGTCGAGCGCTTCCGCGCGCTGCGGGCATCCAACACCGCCACCGCCGTGCAATTGACCGAAGCGGAACTTGCGCTGCGCAATGCCGACCTGTCGATCCACGACGCGCAGGTCGCGTTGGATCGCCGTTCGATCATCGCGCCGATCGCCGGCATTGTCGGCATCCTGCCCATCGAGGCCGGCAACTACGTCACCAGCCAGTCGGCGGTCGCCACCATCGACGACCGTTCCTCGATCCTTGTCGATTTCTGGGCGCCCGAACGTTTCGCCTCGGCGGTCAAGATCGGCACGGAGCTGCAGGCACGCTCGCTGGCCAACCCGAACGAAGCCTTCACCGGGTCGATTTCGGCGGTCGACAACCGCATCGACGCCAAGAGCCGCACGCTCTGGGTGCAGGCGAAGATCGCCAATCCAGCCGATTCGCTGCGCGCCGGTATGTCGTTTCAGGTGACGATGCGGTTTCCCGGCGACACCTACCCGGCCGTCAGCCCGCTGGCGATCCAGTGGGGAGCCGATGGCGCCTTCATCTGGGCGGTCGAAGACGGCAAGGCCAAGCGCGTCCCCGTGCGCATTGTCCAGCGCAACACGGAAGACGTGCTGGTCGACGCGCCGATCTCCAGCGGCGATATCGTGGTGACCGAGGGCGTGCAGAGTGTGCGCGAGGGCAGCGATGTCCGCATCGCCGGCAGCGAGGCGCCGCAAGGCCCCGCAACCGGCGGATCGTGACGGGCTTCCCATGACCGAATTCAATGGCAAAAGCAGCGAATCCGGCCTGACGGCGCTGTTCGTCCGCCGGCCGGTGCTGGCCTTCGTGCTCAACGTTCTCATCGCGGTTGCCGGCCTTGCCGCCTTCTACGGCGTCGAGATCCGCGAACTGCCCGACGTCGACCGCGCCGTCATCACCGTCAACACCGACTTCGAGGGGGCCGCGGCCGAAACCGTCGACCGTGAGCTGACCGACACCATCGAGGGCGCAGTCGCCCGTGTGTCCGGCGTCAAGTCGATTTCCTCCAGCTCGTCCTTCGGGCGCAGCCGCGTCACCATCGAATTCAACGACGGCGTCGACCTGAATGTCGCTGCTTCCGACGTGCGCGACGCGGTCGGCCGCGTCACCGCGCAGCTTCCGGAAGAGGCGGATGCGCCGCGCATCGTCAAGGCGGACGCCAATTCCGATGCCGTTATGCGGCTTGCCGTGACCTCGAGCACCATGTCGATCGAGGACATGACGGTGTTTGTGGAAGACCAGGTCGAGGACGCGCTGGCCGCTGTGCCGGGCGTCGCCGACGTACAGGTCTATGGCGACCGCGAGAAGATATTCCGGATCGACGTCAACCAGAGCAAGCTGGCCAGCCACGGCCTCACCGTCGCCGATCTGCGCAGGGCGCTGGCCTCGGTGGCCTTCGACAGCCCGGCCGGATCGATCACCACCAGCGACCAGGATCTCATCGTGCGCACCACCGCGGATGTGACCACGCCGGAAGAATTCGAAAACATCATCATCGCCGGCACCACCTATATCCGCGACGTGGCGACGGTGACGCTCGGTCCCGACATCGGCCAGACCTCGCTGCGCTCCGACGGCAAGATCGGCATCGGCATCGGCATCGTGCGGGCCGCCGAGTCCAACACGCTCGACATTTCCGAAGGCGTCAGGGCAGCGGTTACCAAGATCCAGCAAGGCATGCCGGAAGGCATGACCATCAAGGTGACCAGCGACGACGCGGTGTTTGTCGAGGGCGCCGTCCACGAGGTGGAGATCGCCATCGGCCTCTCGGTCACCATCGTGCTGATCGTCATCTACGTCTTCCTGCTCGACTGGCGCGCCACCCTCATCCCGGCGCTTGCCATGCCGGTGGCGATGATCGGCACAGTCGCGGCGATCTACCTGGCGGGTTTTTCCGTCAACATCCTCACGCTGCTGGCGCTGGTGCTGGCCACGGGCCTGGTGGTCGACGACGCCATCGTGGTGCTGGAAAACATCGTGCGGCGGCGCAACGAGGGCATGGGTCCACGCGCCGCGGCCGTGCTCGGCGCGGAGGAAGTCTTCTTCGCCGTCATCGCCACGACGGCGACGCTGGTCGCGGTGTTCGTGCCGATTTCCTTCCTGCCCGGACAGACTGGCGGGCTGTTTCGCGAATTCGGCTTCGTGCTCGCCATGGCGGTGCTTTTGTCCTGCGTGGTGGCGCTGACGTTGTGCCCCATGCTCGCATCCCGCATGCTGACCGACGCCTCGCTCCACCATCAAGGCCAGGGCGGCATCGGCTCGCGGATCGGCGGCGCGCTCGGCCGCCTGTACCGGCGCTGCCTGCATGCCTGCCTCGACGCGCCGGTGATCGTACTTCTGGTGGCCGTGCTGTTTGCCGGCACCGCGTTTGCCCTGTTCGGCACGATCAGGCAGGAGCTGACGCCCACGGAAGACCGCTCGGTCGTGCTTCTGCGCATCAACGCGCCGCAAGGCGTCAGCCTCGACTACACGACGCAGCAGATGCGCCGCATCGAGGAACTGATCCAGCCGTTGCGCGATTCGGGCGAGATCGAAAGCACGTTCGAAAATGCCGGCAACAACGGCTCCTACAATTCCGGCTTCATGGTGATGACGCTGGCGCCATGGGACCAGCGCGAGCGCAGCCAGCAGGAAATCACCGCCGAGATCACCCGGCTCGTCAAGCAGGTGCCGAGCGTGCGCGTCTTCCCGATCCAGCCCAACAGCCTGGGCATACGCGGCGCCGGCAACGGCCTGCAGTTTGCTCTGGTCGGCAACGACCGCAAGGCGCTGAGCGACGCGGCGCTGAAGATCATCGACCAGATGCAGGACGATCCGCGCTTCCAGCAGCCACGCCTATCGGTCGATCCGACGCAGCCGCAGCTTGCCGTCGAGATCGACCGGAGCCCGCGCGTCCGACCTCGGCATCGACATCACCGGGCTCGCCGCCACCATGCAGGCCATGCTCGACGGCAACGACATCGGCGACGTCTATATCGCCGACCGCAGCTACGGCGTGAAACTGGTTTCCACAACCAACCCGATCAACGATCCGACCGACCTCGAAAACGTCTTCATCAAGACGGGCGACGGCCGCTACGTGCCGATGTCGACGATCGCCAGGCTGACCGAGCGCGCGGTGCCGCCCTCGCTGACGCGCGAGCAGCAGCAGCCGTCGGTGGCCATTACCTCGACCTTGCGGGAAGATTTCGCGCTCGGCGACGCGATGTCGGCCGCCGAAACGATCGCCACGCCGCTCCTGCCGCCCGGCGCCCGCATCGTGCCGCTGGCCGAAGCGGCGACGCTCGGCGAAACCAACAGCGGCATGATCACCATCTTCGGCTTCGCGCTGGTCATCATCCTCCTGGTGCTGGCCGCGCAGTTCGAGAGCTTCGTCAGCGCCGATCATCATCATGGCGACCGTGCCGCTCGGCCTGGCCTGCGCGATCTTCGCGCTGATCCTTACCGGCACCAGTCTGAACGCCTACAGCCAGATCGGTCTCGTGCTTCTGGTCGGCGTGATGGCCAAGAACGGCATCCTGATCGTCGAGTTCGCCAACCAGTTGCGCGACCGTGGTTTCGGTGTCCGGCGAGGCGATCGAGCAGGCGTCCAACATCCGCCTGCGCCCGGTGATGATGACGATGATCTGCACGGTGCTGGGCGGCCTGCCGCTGGTGCTGGCCTCGCGGCGCCGGTGCGGAAGCCCGCATCGCGCTCGGCTGGGTGATCGTCGGCGGTCTCGGCCTTGCCACCGTCTCGACGCTGTTCCTGACGCCGGTCGCCTACCTGCTGCTCGGCCGCTTCATCACGCCGAAGATCGAGGAACAGGCGCGCCTGAAGCGCGAACTGGAAGAGGCCGCCTATACCAATGTGGAGCCGGCCGAATAATAAAGCACTCAGGCCACCACTCCGTTGGGCGCCAAGTGAAACGACGCCGGTGGAGTGCCCGACTGCCCTCCACCACGCTTTGCGTTGTCCCCCGCCGCTTCGCAGCGGAGGATCAACTGTAACGGCTATTCCCGCGCCACTTCCTTCCAGGAGCCACCTTCGATCTTCGAAATCAAGATAGCGTTGCCGCCCTGGTGGTCGGTGGCGCTGAAATCGACATCGACATCGGCGATTTCGTCACGGAATTTCAGCGATTCCAGACCTTTGACGAAGGACTCCGAAGTCAGATCCTTGCCGGCGGCGTCCAGTGCCTTCACAAACGTTTCCGCCGCGGAGCGACCGAGCAAGGCGCCGGTGGAGGGGTCTTCCTTGAATTCGGCCTTGTAGCTTTCGACAAATACCTTCACCGCCGGATTGTCCATGCGCGCCTCGAGGTCGGACCAGCCTGCGGCCGCGTAGAAGCCATCGGTGACGCCGCCAGGAACCTTGGCGATCGCCGTGTGGAAGGACGCGGAAGTGCCGAAGATCGTCACGTCGTTCCAGCCCATCTTCTTGGCCGTGCCGATCACGGTGATGACCTGCCGGACGCCGAGCGCCACGCCGATTGCGTCGCAGCCCTCTTCCTTGAGCTTGGTCAGCGAACCGATGAAGTCGGCTTCGTCGACCTTGTGCGTGGTCTCCGCCTTGAAAGTGAGCCCGGCCTCCTCGGCTCCCTTCTTGGCGCCCTCTTCCATTTCCTTGCCGAAATCGGTCGGCAGGTACATGGCGCACACTTCCTTGGCGCCCTTTTCCTTGGCGAGGTACTTAACCGCGGCGCGGGTCTGGTCGTAATAGGAGGAGAAGCCGGTGAAGCGCAGCGCGATCGGCTCCTCCACCATCTGGCGGGCCGCCGTGAGCGGCAGGAAGTTCACGATGCCCTTCGGCTCTTGAAGCTTGAAACCGGCGATGTTGATCGGCGTGCCGAGCGTCATGAACGAGACGAAGATCTTGTCCGAGTTGATCAGCTTGTTGAAGGCCTGCATCGCCTTCGGCACCTGATAGCCATGGTCTTCGACGATCAGCTTGATCTTGCGTCCGTGCACGCCGCCCTTGGCGTTGACCTCGTCGAACACCTGTTGCGCGGCCTTCATGGCCGGCACGCTGAAGCCGGCGAACGGACCGGACAGATCCGCATTCGAACCGATCACCACTTCGGTGTCGGTGACCCCTTGCGTTTCCGCAAGGGCGGTCGAGGCCAGACCCGTCGCCAGCCCTAATGCTATGATCGATTTCGCAATCATTGATGGCATTTCACATTCCTCCCTGGTTTTCGCTCCCGGTACGTCAGCGCGCCGGCTGGCCGTACATTTCCTCGATAAGTCCCTTGTGCTTCTGCTCGACGAAGCTGCGCTTCAGCTTCATGGTCGCGGTCAGTTCGTCGTCCTCGGCGGTAAGCAGTACGTCGATCAGCCGGAAGTCCTTGATCTGCTCTACCCGTGCGAATTCGCGGTTGGTCTCTTCTACCACGCCGCCGATCAGTTCACGCACTTCGCGCGCCGCGCACAGCGACTTGAAGTTGGAGAACGGCACGCGCCGGTCCTGCGCGAACTTCTCGACATTCTCCTGGTCGATCATGACCAGGCAGGTGAGGTATTTGCGCCTGTCGCCGATGATGACGGCGTCGGAAACATAGGGCGAGAATTTGAGCCGGTTCTCGATCTCGCTCGGGCTGACGTTCTTGCCGCCAGAGCAGATGATGATGTCCTTGGCGCGCCCGGTGATCGAGAGGAACCCCTGGTTGTCGATGCGGCCGAGATCGCCGGTCCTGAGCCAGCCATCGACGATCGTCTCCCCGGTCTTTTCGGGCTTGTTCCAGTAACCCTTGAAGACGTTGCCGCCGCGGTACTGGATTTCGCCGTCTGGGGTAATCCGCACCTCGCCGCCGGGCACCGGCTTGCCGATGCTGCCGGTCTTGTAGTCGTCCATCAGATTCAGCGAGATCACGCCGGAGCTTTCGGTCATGCCGTAGCCTTCGAGCACAGTGACGCCGATCGCCCGGTACCAGCGCAGGAGATCCGGAGAGATCGGCGCCGCACCGGTGGTACCGCGCCGCAGGCGATCAAGACCGAGCATGCGGCGCAGATTCTTCAGCACCGCGAAATCCCAGAAAGCGTAGGCTGCGGCCGTCGCCAGCGGCACCTTTTCGCCATTCTCCAGGTGGCTGGCGCGTTTCTTTCCGGCGGCGACGGCCTGGTGGTAGGCCCAGCGGCCGAACCGCGTGGAATCTCCGGCCATGATGGTGACCCGCGAATAAATCTTCTCCCAGACGCGTGGCACCGCCGTGAAGACATGCGGGCTGACTTCCCGCACATTGTCGAAGACCGTTTCCGGGCTTTCAGCGAAATTGACCGTCGACTTCAGCCCGATCGGCTCGAACACGGTGATCAGTCGTTCCAGGATATGGCAGAGCGGCAGGAAGCAGACCTGCTCCTCGTTCTCCTTGACCGGCAGCGTCAACAGCGCACCGGAGATCGAACACATGATGTTGGAATGGGTGATCATGGCGCCTTTCGGCGGCCCGGTGGTGCCGGAGGTATAGACGAGGATTGCGGTGTCTTCGGGTCGCGATTTCGCGATCTCCTCTTCGAACCGGTCGGGGTTCGCTTTCAGGAAATCGCGGCCGATCCTGTAGAGATCGTCGAGGAACATCACCTTGTCGTCGGAAAATCCGTGCAGGCCGTCTCGGTCGTAGACGATGACCCTGGCAAGTCCAGGCATGTCCGCCTTGACCGAGAGGTACTTGTCGAGCTGCTCATCGTTCTCGACGAACAGGAAACGGCTATCGGAATCGTTGACGAGATAGCGGAGCTGGCTCGGCCGAATCGGTGGTGTAGACGCCCGAGGCGATGCCGCCCACCGACTGCACGCCGAGATCGGTATAGATCCATTCCTTGTTGTCTTCCGAAAGGATCGATACAACTTCGCCGCGCTTCAGCCCGAGCGCAGTGAGGCCGAGGCCGATCAGCCGTGCGTGATCGTAGAAATCGCTCCACGTATAGGCCAGCCAGATGCCGTAATCCTTCTCGCGATGCGCGGTCCTGGGGCCGAGTTCCTGGCAGCGCTTGCCAAAGAGCTTCACCAGCGTATCGCAGCCGTCGAAGAAGAACGGTCCCCTGGACAGATCGGCGTTGATGCTGAAGCCGTCGACAATTCGTCTGGCTGGGGTGAGGGGCAACCGTCACGAAGCTTCGTTTCATCGCCAAGTCTTCCTCTGCTTCCAGCGCTTCTGGCCGCGCTGCGACTGTTCCTGCACGCCGAGATAGAATTCTTGCACATCCTTCGATTGCAGCAATCGTTTCGCGTCGTCGGCCATGACGATGCGGCCGAGCTCCATCACGTAACCGTAATCGGCGACCTCCAGCGCGACGCGAGCGTTCTGCTCGACCAGCATCATGGTGACGCCCTGCTCGCGGTTCAGCCGGCGAATGATCGCGAATATCTCCTTCACCAGCAGCGGCGATAGGCCGAGGCTCGGCTCGTCGAGCAGCATCAGCTTCGGCCGCGCCATCAGCCCGCGGCCGATCGCCAGCATCTGCTGCTGGCCGCCCGACAGCGTGCCCGCTGCCTGGCGGCGGCGTTCGGCAAGGATCGGGAAAGTAGGAATAGACCATCTCGTGGTCGGCGCGGATGCCGTCGGCATCGGACCGCACGAAGGCGCCCATCGTGAGGTTTTCCTCGACGGTGAGCAGCGGAAAGACCTCGCGGCCCTCCGGCACATGCACGATGCCCGGCGCCGCACGACCTTGTCCGGATCGGCGCCGGCGATGTCGTCGTTGCCATCGAAGATATTCGCCCTTCTGCGGGTTCATCACGCCGGAGATCGTCTTCAGCAGCGTCGTCTTGCCGGCGCCGTTGGCGCCGAGCACGGTGACGATCTGGCCTTCGCGGACCTCGAGGCTGACGCCGCGGATGGCCATGATCGGCCCGTAATAGCTTTCGAGATTCTTCACCGCCAGCACTGGCGCAGGATCAGGCTCCGGCAGCGTCAGGATATCTTCCAGCGCCTCATGCCACCACCTTCTGCTGCGGATCGGAAACGCCGATATAGGCCTCGATCACCTTCGGATGCGTTCTGCACCTCCTGCGGCGGTGCCGAGAGCCAGCGCCTTGCCGTCGGCCAGCGCCAGCACGCGGTCGGAAACCGCCGACGACGAGATGCATGTCGTGCTCGACCATCAGGACGGTGATGCCCATCTGGGTCTTGATGTCCTCGATCCAGAAGGCGACGTCCTGCGTCTCCTCGACCGAAAGGCCGGAGGCGGGCTCGTCGAGCAGCAGCAGGCTTCGGCTCGATGGCCAGCGCACGGCCCAGCTCGACCACCTTGCGCACGCCGTAGGGCAGGCCGGCGATCTACTTGTCGCGGTAGGGCTGGAGGTCGAGGAAATCGATCACTTTCTCCACGGCCTCGCGGTGGCGGCGTTCCTCGCCGCGCACGAATGGCGTAAACAGAAGCTCGTTGACGAGGTTGCTGCGTGCGGTGCCGGTGGCGGCCGACCAGCAGGTTGTGCAGCACCGTCAGCCTGCTCGAACAGCTCGATGTTCTGGAAGGTGCGGGCAATGCCGAGCGCGGGCCATCTCGTGCGGCGGCTTGTCGAGGATGCTCTTGCCGTGCGAACGGATGTCGCCCTCGACCGGGTCGTAGAAGCGCGAGACCAGGTTGAAGAGCGTCGACTTGCCGGCGCCGTTCGGCCCGACCAGCGCGAACACCTCGCCCTCCTCGACCGAGAAGGACACCTTGTTGACGGCGACGACACCGCCGAAGCGCAAGGTGACGTTGTCGATCTCGAGCAGACTCATCTCAGCCGCTCCGTCTTCAGGTAGCTCTTCTGGCGACGGAACATGTCGCGGCGATAGAACGGGAACAGCTCGAAATAGGTGCGCATCTTCACCCAGCGGCCGTAGATGCCCAGCGGCTCGAACAGGATGAACAGGATCAGGATGACGCCGAAGACAGCGCTGTCGAGGCCCGGCATTGCCATAGAGCCGGTTCCGAACAGCGCCGCTGACGAAATCGCGCGACAGTGCGATCGCCTGCGGCAGCAGCGCCGACCACGATGGCGCCGAAGAAAGCGCCGTGGATCGAGCCGAGACCCGCCGATCGACGATCATCAGCAGAAGCTGGATCGAGATGATGATCGATGAATGTCTCGTTGTTGAAGATGCCGACGAAATGGCCCATCAGCGCACCTGCAAGGCCGGTGATGGCGGTGGAAATGCCGAAGGCGGTGGCCTTGGTGCGGGCGAACGTTGACGCCCATCGCCTGCGCCGAAACCTCCGAAGTCGCGCACCGCCGCGAACGAGCGGCCGAGCGGCGAGCGCAGCATGTTGCGGTAGACGAGCACCGTCAGCACCACGACGGCGAGCATCAGCCAGTAGAAGCGGTCCGGCGTTGACGTAGCGGTCGATCTCAAGCCCGAAGATGTTGATCGTCGGGCGTGATAAGCCCGATGACGCCGCCGGTCAGCGGCTCGGCAAGCACGATCACGTCGTCGATCAGGATAGCGAGGGCCAGCGTCGCGATGGCGAGATAGATGCCGTGCAGCCGCGCCGTCGGGATGGCGAGCAGGCACGCCGGCGAAGCCCGGCGATCAGGCCGGCCAGCGGAAACGACACGATGAACGGCAGGCCGAGCCGCTCCTGCAGGAGCACGTTGGCGTAGCAGCCGATCGCCAGGAAGGCGGCGTGGCCGAGACTTGCCTGGCCGCTCTGGCCGACGAGGAGCATCAGCCCCATGCCGGCGACGGCCCAGATCAGCATGTTGGTGACTTCGCCGAGCATGAAGACATCGAGCAGGCAGCGGCAGGACGAGCGCCAGCGCCAGCAGCGCCAGATACCAGCTGCCTGCACGCCATCGCGAAAGAGGTTGATGTCGGCGTCGTAGGAGGTCTTGAAAACCGTCCGCATTCCCGCCTCACACCTTCTTCCGTGGACCTGCGCGAGGATGCCGTGCGGCCGGAACACCAGGATCAGGAACAGCAACAGATAGGGCATGATCTGCGAATAGCCGGCGGCGATGTAACACGACGCGAACGGCTCGATCAGCCCGACGATGATGCCGCCGAGCAGCGCGCCAGGCAGGCTGCCGAAGCCGCCGATCACCGCCGCCGCGAACGCCTTGATGCCGAGCAGGCCCGGTCGAGGGATCGATCGCGCCTTTCGAGGCGAACAGCACGCCCGCGATCGCCGCCACCGCGCCCGCCAGCGCCCAGATCAGCGAGTGCACGCGCTTCACCGGAATGCCCATGTAATAGGCCGCCAGCTGGTTCTGCGACGCGGCCTGCATGGCGATGCCGAGTTTGGTCGCTGTTGAAGAAGAGGTAGAGCGACGACGGTCAGAAGCACGGTGACGACGATGACCGCCACCTCGTCGAGGCCGAGCACCAGCCCGCCGAAACGCACCTCCTTGCCGGCGATCGGCGATTCCAGCGACACCGGCTCATGGCCCCAGATGGCGCCGGCGACGAAGCGGAGCACGAAGCCGAGCGCGATGGTGAGGATGACGACGGCGATCTGCGACTGGCCGAACATGCGACGCAACACGATGAGATCGAGCAGATAGCCGAACACGCCCATGATGAACACGGCGAGCGGCACCGAAAGCCAGAACGGCAGGCCGAGCCAAGCCTGCGTTGGTCAGCCCGAGGGTGATGAAGGCGCCGAGCATCATGATGTCGCCCTGGGCGAAATTCACCGCCTCGGTCGCCTTGTAGATCAGCACGAAGCCGAGCGCGATAAGCCCGTAAACGCAACCATTGGCCAGGCCGCTGACGACCAGCTGCAACACATCCAAAGGTGTCCTCCTCCTATTTCATCACGATCTTCCCGTCGTTTCTTTGCCGACTAATGATTGTGATCCTCATACAAATCAAGCACGAGTTCAACCTGGCTGGATGAAAACCTTTCCGTTTGGCTTTGCGAGCGCGGCCGGGGCCTCGCTCATCGCTTTCGACAGCGGCACCACCGCCGTCACGTCGGTTGCCCAGCGCCCGTCCGAAAACCGCTTCTGTGCCTCCATGACCGCGAGTTCGCGGCGCTCGCGCGACTTGCGCATCCATTCGGTCAGCCAGAAACCTTCGATCACCTTGTGCTGGAAGATCAATTGACCGGGTTCGAGAATGGGCGTCGTCGACGGATCGAGCCGGCCGTAGATGATCCAACGCGAACGTTTCGGCATGACGTGGAAGATACCCGCTGCCAGCGGCCCGGTCATCGCATCGAGGAAGATGCGCGGCTGCTCGGCCTTGACGATTTCCTTGAGGCTGGTCCTGAAATCGGCGGCTTCGGAGTTCAGCACGTATGCTGCGCCGATTTCCTTCAGCATCGCGATCTGGTCGTCGCGCCGCACGATGGCGATCGGCCGGAAGCCTTCCTCCTTGGCCAGCGCTATGATCAGCTTGCCCAGCTGACTGGCCCCCGCCGTGACGATGAAAGCTTTCTCGCCCTCCTGACGGACGATGTCGAACATGGCGAGCGCGGTCAGCGGATTGACGATCATCGCCGCGCCGTCCTCGTCGCGCACCGTGTCAATGAGGGCAATGCAGGCCGCTGCTTCCGCCACCGCATATTCCGCCCACGAGCCCCAGCCGCTGATGCCGGTGGCGAAGGCGACCCGCTTGCCGGCGAAACTCCGGGCCAGCGGCTCGTCGCCAGTTGCCACGACGATGCCGACGCCCTCGAAACCTGCCGGCTGGCCTTTCTGGCGCGGCTGACCGTACATGCCCTTGAGGAACATCACGTCGGACGGGTTGATCGAGGCGAGGCTGACCTTGATGAGGAGTTGCGTCGGCTTGGGCTTCGGAACCGGCACGACGCCCGGCTCGACATAGGGCTCCATCGCCTCCAGCACGCTGCTGGAAGGTTTGGCGGCATAGCCATCGTTGGTCTGGAGAAGCGCCTTCATTTCGGCTGGGACTGCCATCGTCACGTCTCCGGGTCAGGGTTTCAGAATCAGCTTGCCTGAGGCGCCGCGGGCATGGATGCGCTTCAGCACATCGGCCGCCTGCGAGAGAGGAAACACACCTTCGATAAGCGGCTTGATTGTTCCGGCGAAATACCAGTCAACGAGCTGCTTCAGGTTTTCGACCTGCTGTTTGGGCTCGCGGGCGACAAACCCTCCCATGAACACGCCAACGACCGAGAAACCCTTGACCAGCGCCAGATTGACCGGGAATTTCGGGATATCGCCCGACGCAAAACCGATGACCAGCAGCCGGCCGTTCCAGGCCATGGAGCGGGCCAGCACGTCGAACATGTCGCCACCGACGGGATCGAAGCCGACGTCGACGCCCCGCCCGCCGGTCAGCTCCTTCAACCTGTCCTTCAGATTGTCGTAGCCCAGAACGATGTCGGCGCCCGCATTGCGGCAGATCGCCTGCTTGGCCTCCGACGAGGCGACGGCGATAACCTTCGCGCCCATTGCCTTGCCAATCTGCACGGCCGAGAGGCCCGTCAGTCCGGAAGCGCCCAGTACGCAAAGGGTCTCGCCCGGCTGTATGTTGGCGCGTTGGCGCAGCGCGTGCAGCGCGGTGCCATATCCGCCGAACAGCGCGCAGGCTTCGGCTGCCGGCAAAGCGTCGGGAAGCTTCATCATCAGCTTTTCGGACGCGGCAACCTTCTCGGCGTATCCGCCATAGTTGAGCATGGCCAGCGCGCGGTCCCCGACTTGCATACGCTTGACGTCGGGGCCAATGGCGACAACGGCGCCGGCCGCTTCCATGCCAGGCACGAAAGGCAACGCCGGCCTTGCCTGGTACAGCCCCTGCACCAGCAGCCCGTCGGGATAGTTCACCCCGATCGCCTCGGCCTGGATCACCACTGTATCGCCCGTCGCCTCGGGTTCCGGCCAGTCGGCATAGTCGAGCCGATCGATGGGGGCGAAGTCGCGGGCGACGATGGCCTTCATGCGGAGATCATACCTTTTCCTGCGTGTATTTCTTCAGTTCCGCGCGGGCAATCTGTCGGCGGTGCACGGCATCCGGCCCATCGGCAAGGCGCAATGTCCTCAGATGCGTCCACGCGCGCGCCAGCGGCGTGTCCTGGCTGATGCCTTGCGCACCGAACATCTGCACTGCCTCGTCGGTGACCTTGAGGGCGACGCGCGGCGCCACCACCTTGATCTGGCTGATCCAGGGAGCGGCCGCCCGCGCATCGCCCTGGTCGATCATCCATGCCGCCTTCAGGCAGAGCAGCCTCGCCATCTCGATTTCCATGCGGCACTCGGCGATGATGTCGTAATTGGCGCCAAGCTGCGCCAGCGGCTTGCCGAACGCCTCGCGGCGCATCGAGCGCGTGCACATCATCTCCAGCGCCTTTTCGGCCTGGCCGATGGCGCGCATGCAGTGGTGGATGCGTCCGGGCCCAAGCCTGCCCTGCGCGATCTCAAAACCCCTGCCCTCGCCGAGGATAAGGTTCGGGGCCGGTACGCGGACATTTTCGAAGCGGATGTGCAGATGGCCGTGCGGCGCGTCGTCGTCACCGTAGACCTTCATGGCGCGAAGTTTCTTCACACCCCTTGTGTCAGCCGGCACCAGGATCATGGAGTGCTGCTTGTGCTTTGGCTCGCCGGCGCCGGTCTTGACCATGACGATATAGATGGCGCAGCGCGGATCGCCCGCGCCGGACGCCCACCATTTTTCGCCATTCAGCACATAGTCGTCGCCGTCGCGCTCGCAACGCAGGGAAATGTTGGTTGCGTCGGAAGAGGCGACATCCGGCTCGGTCATCAGGTAAGCCGAGCGGATCTTTCCTTCGAGCAGAGGCTCCAGCCAACGTTTCTTGTGATTTTGCGAACCGTAGCGTTCGAGCACTTCCATATTGCCGGTGTCCGGCGCCGAGCAGTTGAAGGTTTCCGCGCCCAGATGCGCCTTGCCCATTTCCTCGGCCAGGTAGGCGTATTCGACCGTGGACAGGCCGTAGCCGCGTTCCGAACCGGTCAGCCAGAAATTCCAAAGGCCCCGCTCGCGCGCCTTTGCCTTCAGCCCTTCGAGGATTTCGGTCTGCCGCGGAGTGTAGGTCCAACGATCATCGCTGGCGCCGACTTCCGCCAGGAATTCCTCGTCGAGCGGCAGGATCTCCTCGCGGACCATCCGGCTGACCCGTTCATGGATCGGCTTCAGCCGTTCCGTCATGCCCAGGTCCATCTCCGTCACAATTCCTCCTTGCCGCCGAGGCCGCGATAGGCGAAGGCAACGATCTGGTTGGCGATGTTATGGATGTCCTCGTCGGTCTCGCCGGGGCGCGGCACGTACCAGAACATCGGCGAGTTCAGCGCCATGAACATGGCCTGCACGGTGATGCCGAGGTCGGTGAAATGAAAGTCGCCTTCCTCGCGCGCCTTGGCGATCGTCTCCCGGAAGATGTCCGAATAGCCGTTGCGATAGCGTATCAGGCCGTCGAGTTCGACACGCTGCTGCGGTGTAGTCGCCCCGCGCAGATGCATTTCGACGCCCTCCCAGACCACCTTGGCGAGGGTCTTCGATTTCATCATCCGGACCGTGTGGATGAACGCCAGTTTCTTCCAGCGTTCCGCCGCAGGCCCCGGCATGTTCCTGTACGGCTCAATCGCCGTAAAAATGCGCTCCATGCCGAAACGGAAGACGCCTGCGAACAGATCGGCCTTGGACGGGAAATAGTGGTAGATGCGGCCTTTGGTGGCGCCGAGGCGGCGCGCCACATCGTCTATCGAGGTGGCGTTGTAGCCGCGCTCCATGAAGCACTCCGCCGCCACGAACAGAATGTCGGAGCGTGAATCGTCGGCAACGTGCTCCCTGACGCTCAGCGTCATGCGACTGCGACCTCCCTGTCCAGCTTCTTCCTAATCTGCTGCATGGCTGCCGCGATCAGGCCTTTACGGACCGGCAAATGGTGAACATACTACCGGGTATGTTGTCAATGCGGCTCCAACCCGAAAGTCCGCAGCAGGGAGGATCGATGGCCTATCTGGACGAGTTGTTCTCCGTCGCCGGCAAAAGGGCGCTGATCACTGGAGCCGCCACCGGCATCGGCCGGATGGCCGCGACGGCGTTGGTGCAAGCCGGCGCCGATGTCATGATCGCCTCGCGCAAGGGCGCCGATTGCGAACGGGTCGCGGGCGAGTTGAACGCGCTCGACGCGCCGGGTAAGGCCGAAGGTTTCGCCGGCGACGTCAGTTCGGAAGCGGGCATCGCAGCACTCGTTGGCGAGGTGAAGAACCGCACCGACAGGCTGAACATCCTGATCAACAACGCCGGCGTTTCCTGGGGCGAGCCGCTCGAAAGCTTTCCCTATCACGCCTGGTCCAAGGTGATGAACGTCAACGTCACGGCGGTTTTCCATCTCACACGTGAGCTTCTGCCATTGCTGGAGAAGGCTGCCAGCGACGCGGACCCGGCGCGGGTGATCAACCTCGGCTCGGTGATGGGCACGCAGCCGCTGGCCGACGATGCCTATTCCTATACCGCCTCCAAGGCCGCCGTTCACCATCTGACACGCACGCTGGCCGGCGAATTCGCCAAGCGGCGGATCACCGTCAACGCCTTCGCGCCCGGTCCTTTCCAGAGCCGGATGACCGCGTTTGCCACCGGCACCGAAGAAAAGGCGGAGCGGGTCGCCAGCCACGTGCCGATCGGCCGGATCGGCGCGCCGGGTGACATCGCAGGTGCAACATTGTATCTGTGCAGCCGGGCTGGGAGCTACGTCACGGGAGCCGTTCTTCCCATCGACGGTGGCCAATCGGTGCAGCACGGCATGACGCTCTTCAAGGAGTGATCTGCGGGTAACGGAGTGCTTTCTTGAAATCCATCAAGCTTGATGAATTGCTGACGCTGGCCGGCAAGGAGGTTGGACTTTCGCCCTGGCGCGTGGTGACGCAGACCATGATCGACCAGTTTGCCCAAGCAACCGACGATCACCAATGGATCCATGTCGATCCCGAGCGGGCAGCCAGGGAAGCGCCGTTCGGCGGCACCATCGCGCACGGTTTCCTGACGCTTTCCCTGCTCTCGGCAATGACCTACGAAACCCTGCCGACGCTGGAAGGCACCGGCATGGGCATCAACTACGGTTTCGACAAGCTGCGCTTCATCGCGCCGGTCAAGACGGGCGCCCGCATTCGTGCCCGGTTTTTCCTGGCCGACGTCAATGCCCGCCCTTCCGGCTGGGTGCAGATCAACTACAATCTGACCATCGAGATCGAGAACTCGGTGAAGCCCGCGATCACCGCGAGATGGCTGACGATTGCCGTCATCGAACGCAAGGATGAGACTGCATGAGCGATCCGAATGCGCTCGATATCGTTGCGCTCGCTCCCTATCTCGAAGCCAACATTCCAGGATTTTCCGATCTCCGGTCGATCGAAAAGTTCAAATCCGGCCAGTCCAATCCGACCTATCTGCTGACCGCCGCGAGCGGCCGATACGTGCTGCGCGCCAAGCCGCCCGGCGCATTGCTGAAATCCGCGCACCAGGTCGACCGCGAATTCCGTGTCATGCAGGCGTTGGCCACCACCGCCTTCCCGGTGCCGCGCGTCCTGCACCTGTCGGCTGAGGATTCGCCGATCGGTCGCATGTTCTACGTCATGGACTATGTCGAGGGCCGTATCCTGTGGGACCCGGCGTTGTCGGAAATTGCCGACAATGGCGAACGCGCGGCAATCTACGATTCCATGAACGCCACTCTGGCGGCGCTGCACGACGTCGATGTCAGCGCGGCCGGCCTGGGCGACTTCGGCAAGCCCGGCAGCTATTTCGAACGCCAGCTCGGCCGTTGGACGAGCCAGTACCGGTCGTCCGAGACCGGCGCCGTGGCTGACATGGACAGGCTGATAAGCTGGCTGGAAAGCAATCTGCCGGCCGACGACGGCCTGGTGTCGCTGGTGCATGGCGACTACCGGCTGGACAACATGATTTTCGCGGCGGACCGGCCTTCGGTCATTGCGGTGCTCGACTGGGAATTGTCAACGCTCGGCCACCCCTACGCCGATCTCGCCTATCAGTGCATGCAGTGGCGATTGCCGCATTCCTCGGGTTTTCGGGGGCTGGGCGGCATAGACCGCGCGGCGACCGGCCTGCCTACGGAAAAAGAATATGTTGCGAAATACTGCGAGCGGCGGAAAATCAACGGAATCGGCAACTGGACTTTCTGCCTGGCCTTCTCGTTCTTCCGCCTCGCCGCTATCTGCCAGGGTGTGTACAAACGCGCACTTGACGGCAACGCCTCCAATCCCGACAAGGCGAGGCAGTATGGTGACGCGGTGAAGTTGTTGGCTGGCCTTGCAGTGCGGCTTATCAACGGAAAGGAATGAGATGAGCCGTTTTCAGGACCTGACGGTTCTCATTACCGGAGCGACCGGTGGATTTGGCCGCCGTTCCGCCGAAAGGTTTGCCGCAGAGGGTGCAAGACTCGTGCTGTCCGATCTCGACGCCGGGCCGCTGGAAGAGTTGGCTGCCTCGCTGGACGCCGAGACCGCGACGCTTGCCGGCGACATCGCCGACGAGGAGCTGTCCGAATCACTCGTCAAGCTGGCGGTGAAGCGCTTCGGCAGGCTGGACATCGCGATCAACAATGCCGGCATCGCGCAAAGTTTCGTGAGGCTGCCGCAGGTGCCCTCGGACGAAGCGCGCAGGATCATCGAAATCGATCTTCTCGGCGTCTTCTATGCCATGAAGTACCAGTTGCCGGTGATGGAAAAGCAGAATCGCGCCAGTGGACGCGGCGGCATTATCGTCAACGTCTCCTCCGTCGCAGGCCTCAGCGGCGCGGCCCGCCTGTCGGTCTATGCGGCGGCCAAGCACGGCGTGGTCGGCCTGACGCGCTCCGCCGCGCTGGAATACGCCGCCAAGGGCATCCGGGTGAACGCCGTGTGCCCTTCCTATGCGCGCACCAACATGGTCGGCGATTTCGTCAAACTGGCTGGCGGCCGCGAACCCGAGGCAATCGCGGAGTTGACGCGCGGCGTTCCGATGAAACGCGTCGCCGAGATCGACGAGGTGATCGAGGTGATCCTTTTCGCCGCCGATCCGAAGAACTCCTTCATGACCGGCCACACGCTATCGGTCGACGGCGGCATCGCGGCGATCTGATCCCTGGCAAGGCTCTGAGGATGGCGGCAGTCAGTCGCCTTTGCGACGCCGTTTCGGTTCGCCTGGAATGGACGTGATGGTGATCGACACCGGGTCGCTGGCCGGGAAACTGTCTTCAAGCCCGATCTCGAGCTCTTCTTCCAGCGTCTCCTTAGAAAGGCCACGCCGGCCGATCTTGCCTTGTTCGGGCTTGCGCTCGCTTGGCCGACCCTGGGGCCGATGCGAATCCGCCTCGTCGCGTTCCCCGTCCGTTGCGATGTGATCGGTCATGGATGCTCTCCTGTGGCTCACAGAAAACGCGACCTACTGTTAAAGTTCCTGCCCCCCGTTGCATTCAGTCGAATGCCCCAGAGCTCGTTCCATTCCCGATGGAGCCGGAATGGGCCCCTATCTCTTTCTCGGAGCTATTTTCGAAAAGCGTTTCCACTTTCGGGCTCATCATGCCGCCGCATCGCGCGCGGCATCTGCCAGGAAGGTGAATGCGTAACAGGAAAACGAGCGCCAGCATTCGACCCTGAACGTATCCTCGGCGGTGCGCAGAAGCACGATCTCGATCTTGCCGAACACGGTGCGCGTCGCGGCGCCCACGGGAAACGCCGCCAGCGAGAGATCCTGCGGGCATCCGGTATTGATCGTGTCGGCTGCGGCCGCGCCACTGACGACGACGCCGATGTTGCGGTGGGAAATGTCGACCGCCGAATGCAACGCCTTCACCTTGGCGCAGTCGGCGAGCATCTCGTGGCCAGCCTGGTCTATCACCAGCCACTCGTCCGGGCCGAGCCAGAGCGCCGTGCGGCTGCCCTTCGACGCGGAGCTCTTGGGCCGGTCCGGAAGCGCCAGCCCCAGGGCCTTCGACAGCGCAGGCAACGCATCCTTGCCGGCCCTCAGCGAAATGCGGGTTGCCGGCGGGGCCGGCTCGACGCTCACCACGGCGGTGCGTTTGGCGCGGCCGTCCAGCGGGCCGGCTCGCTTTGCCGTGTTGCCTGCCACCGATGAGGCGGCGCGTTGAGCTGCCTTAGCCATTGAGGCGCTCCCCCTTCTCGTCGAAGAACACCATGCTCGTCACCTCGACCTCGATGACGCTGTCCGGCATCGGCACATAAAGCGTTGTCCCCATCAGTTCGCGGCCGCCGGCCACCAGTCCGAAAGCGATCGAACGCCCACAATTTTCCGACCAGTAGCTGGATGTGACGTGACCGATCATCTTCATCGGCACAGGCTGGTTGGGATCAGCGACCACCTGCGCGCCTTCCTCGAGCACGACCTTCGGATCCTTGGTCTTGAGGCCGACCAGCTGCTTGCGTCCCTTCGCCACCAGGTCCGGCCGCGTCATGCCGCGAATGCCGACGAAATCGGCCTTCTTCTTGCCCACCGCCCAGTCGAGGCCTGCATCGTTGGTGGTGACGGTGCCATCCGTGTCCTGGCCGACGATGATGTAGCCCTTTTCGGCGCGCAGCACGTGCATGGCCTGCGTGCCATAGGCGCAGGCGCCGTGCTTCTGGCCCTCGGCCCACAGCGCTTCCCACACCGCCTGGCCGTAGTCGGCCGGCACGTTGACCTCGAAACCGCGGTCGCCGGTAAACGACATGCGGAACAACCGTGTCGGGACGCCGCAGATCTTTCCTTCGCGCACCGACATATGCGGCATCGCCGCGTCCGAAATGTCGATGCCCTCGACCAAGGGCTCGATGATCTTGCGCGAATTGGGGCCTTGCACGGCGATGACCGCCCACTGTTCGGAGATCGAGGTCAGCCACACCTTGAGTTCGGGGAATTCCGTCTGAAGGTAATCCTCCATGTGGTTCATCACGCGGGCAGCACCACCGGTGGTGGTCGTAACATGAAACCGGTCGGCGGCAAGCCGGCCGACGACGCCGTCGTCGTAGATGAAGCCGTCCTCGCGCAGCATGATGCCATAGCGGCAGCGGCCGGGCTCCAGCTTCTCCCACGGATTGGTGTAGATGAGTTCCATGAATTTTGCCGCGTCGGGCCCGACCACCTCGATCTTGCCGAGGGTCGAGGCGTCGAACAGGCCGGCCATGTCACGTACGGTGGCGCATTCGCGGTTGACGGCGGCATGCATGTCTTCGCCGGCTTGCGGGAAATACCAGGCGCGCTTCCACTGGCCGACATCCTCGAACACCGCGCCATGCGCTTCCGCCCACGGATGCGTCGGCGTCTTGCGCGTCGGGTCGAACAGCGGCCCGCGCGCATGGTTGACGATGGAGCCGAAGGTTACCGGCGTGTAGGGCGCACGGAAGGTGGTGAGGCCGACCTCGGGAATCTCCTTGCCCAGCGTCTCGGCCGCGATGGCCAGGCCGTGCATGTTGGAGGTCTTGCCCTGGTCGGTCGCCATGCCGTTGGTGGTGAAACGCTTGACGTGCTCGATTGAGCGCATGCCCTCGCGCACGGCAAGGCGGATATCCTTGGCGGTGACGTCGTTCTGGAAATCTACGAACGCCTTGACAGTCGTGTCCGCGCCGGCGCCGGGGCCAGCGCCCAGCATGCCACCTGCCCAGCTTTCCGAGGTTTCGGCGTTCAACTTCACTGCCTTGGCGGCTTTCGCGCCGGTTTCCTTCGCCGCCTTTTCGCCGGCCGAAAGTGCCTCGGCGATGCTTGCTTCCAGCGTGTCCGTACCGTTGCAGGCTCCGACGGAGACACAATCCTGCGCATAGTTGCCGGGCAGGAACCGCTTCGTCGCGTCGTCGAACGCGACCTTGCCGCGCGACTGCGAGAAGAGGTGGACCGACGGCGTCCAGCCGGACGACATCAGGATCGCGTCGACCGGTATCGTGCGCTCGGCCCCGCCATTCTTCGGCTGGACCACCATCGACGACACGCGCAGCTTGCCGCGCGCCTTCACCACGGCGCGGCCATGGTTGATCTCGATGCCCAGGGCGCGCGCTTCGTCGACCACCGGGGCGGTCGGATTGTCGCGCAGGTCGACGATCGCCGCGACCTCGACACCCGCCTTCTTCAGGTCGATCGCTGCTGCATAGGCCGAATCGTTGGCGGCATAGACGCCGACATTTTTGCCGACCGCGACGCCATGGTGGTTGAGATAGGTACGTGCGGCAGACGCCAGCATGACGCCCGGCCGGTCGTTGTCGGCAAACACCATGTGCCGCTCGATGGCGCCGGTGGCCAAGATCACCTTCTTGGCGCGCACCTGCCACAAACGCTCGCGCGGCAGGTCATGGCCGGGATTGGCGAGATGTTCGGTGACCCGCTCGACCAGGCCGACGAAATTCTGCGCGTAGTAGCCGAACGCGGTGGTCCGGGGCAAAACACGCACATTGTCCATGGCGGCGAGCCTGGCGGCGGTCGCCTGCGCCCAGGCCCAGCCCTCCTTGCCGTCGATCCCCGTGCCGGTCTCGAAGCGCAGCGCGCCGCCGAATTCGGCCTGTTCATCGCAGATGACGACGCGAACGCCACTTTCGGCCGCCGCAAGGGCTGCGGCAAGGCCGGCCGCACCGCCGCCCAGCACCAGGACCTCGCAATGGGCGAAACGCGACGCATAGTGATCGGGGTCTGGCTGGTCCGGCGCGACGCCGAGGCCGGCGGCGGCGCGGATGTTGGGCTCGTAGAAACTCTTCCAGGCGGCCTTCGGCCACATGAAGGTCTTGTAGTAGAAGCCGGCCGAGAACATCGGCGAGGCCAGATCGTTGACCGCGCCGACATCAAACGACAGCGATGGCCAGCGGTTCTGCGATTTGGCAGTCAGGCCGTCATAGAGCTCCTGCACGGTCGCCCTGACATTCGGCGTCTTGCGCGCCGCATCGCGCTCGATCGAGACCAGCGCGTTCGGCTCCTCGGCGCCGGCCGAAAGGATGCCGCGCGGCCGATGATACTTGAACGACCGGCCGACCAGGTGGACACCATTGGCAAGCAGCGCCGAAGCGAGCGTGTCGCCCTCGATACCGGTGTAGCTCTGGCCGTCGAAGCTGAAGCGCGCGGTTCTCGCCGGCGTCAGCCGACCCTTGCCAGCGATGCGATAGGTGCCGGCCATCAGGCTTTCCCCTTCTTCGACGACGCGCGCCTGGCTGCCGGCTTCTTCACGTTAAGCTGATCGGGCGGACGGTTGGCCCATGCCGCCGGTCCGCTGTCATTGGCGGCGCGCGAAATGTCGGGCTTCGGCTCACCGGCCTTGTAGGTGACGACGAACTTGTCGCTGACCGTATCGCGCGCGGCGTTGAAGAAGCGCCCGCAACCATGGATGTGGCGCCAGCGCTCGTAGATCAGGCCTTTCGGATTGGAGCGGATGAAGAAGAATTTCTCGAAGTCCTCGTCGCTCTGGCTAGCGATATCGGTCGAGCGCGCGATGTGGGCTTCGCCGGCGTTGCGGAATTCGAGTTCCGGGCGCTCTTCCTCGCAATAGGGGCAGCGGATGAGAAGCATGGTTTCCCCAGCGATTTTCTTAGTGCGCCACGGCGGCGGCTGCCGCCTCGTCGATCAAGCGGCCGGTGCGGAAGCGCTCGATGGTGAACGGCGCGTTGATGGGATGCGGATTGTCGTTGGCGATGGTGTGCGCAAAGACGTGGCCCGAACCCGGCGTCGCCTTGAAACCGCCCGTGCCCCAGCCGCAATTGACATAGAGCCCCGGCACCGGGGTCTTGGCCAGGATCGGCGAGCGGTCCGGCGTCACGTCGACGATGCCGCCCCACGAGCGCAGCATCTTCATGCGCGTGAACATCGGGAACATTTCGCAGATCGCGTCGAGCGTGTGGTTGAGGATGTGGAGGCCGCCGGTCTGCGAATAGGAGATGTACTGGTCGGTGCCCGCGCCGATGACCAGTTCGCCCTTGTCCGACTGCGAGATATAGGCGTGAACGGTGTTGGACATGACCACACAGGGGAAAACCGGCTTGACCGGCTCCGACACCAGAGCCTGCAGCGGATAGCTCTCCAGCGGCATACGCACATCGGCCATCTGCATGATCACCGATGAATGGCCGGCGGCAACCACACCGACCTTCCTGGCGCCGATGAAGCCGCGCGTCGTCTCGACGCCGGTGACATGGCCGTTGGCCGAGCGCTTGACGCCGGTCACCTCGCAATTCTGGATGATGTCGACGCCGCGCGCCGATGCCGCCCGTGCATAGCCCCAGGCGACCGCGTCATGGCGCGCCGTGCCGCCGCGCCGCTGCAAGGCCGCACCCACCACCGGGTAGCGCGCCGCTTTCGAGATGTTGAGCGGCGGGCAGAATTCCTTCGCCTGTTCCGGCGTCAGCCATTCGTTGTCGATGCCGTTCAGCCGGTTGGCGTGGACGTGGCGCTTCAGCACCTGAACGTCGTGCACATTGTGCGCCAGCATCATGACGCCGCGCGCCGAATACATGACGTTGTAGTTCAGGTCCTGGCTGAGCCCGTCCCACAATTTCACAGCGTGATCGTAGATGCCGGCGCTCTCGTCGTAGAGGTAGTTGGAGCGGATGATCGTCGTGTTGCGGCCGGTATTGCCGCCGCCGAGCCAGCCCTTTTCCAGCACCGCGACATTGGTGATGCCGTGCTCCTTGGCGAGATAATAGGCGGTCGCCAGTCCATGCCCGCCGGCGCCGACGATGACGACGTCGTATTCAGACTTCGGCTCGGGCGAGGACCACTGCTCCTCCCAGCCTTTGTGGCCGCGCAGGGCCTCGCGGGCGATGGCAAAAACCGAATATTTCCGCATGTTTTCGAAGCCTCGCAGTGCCGGAACGGACGCGCTTTCCGTCGAATGGCGAGGTGTATCACTAGCGAAAAGCCTGTGCCAGCTTTGCGCTGTTTGCGACCAAGGGTGCCGTTTTGCGCCGTCACGGCACACATGCAAGGCGCCGCGGCAGGCACGCCGCAGCTTTCGGGTGTCGTGATCGAGGCGCCGCTGTCAAACCACATCCTCAAATGCCGACGTCGCATCGGCGCGAAACAAGAGGTTGCAAAAGATGTTCGCACTCACCAACAAGGTCGCCATCGTCACCGGCGCAAGTTCCGGCATCGGCCGCGCCACGGCAAAACTGTTTGCCGCCGAAGGCGCCAGCGTCGTCGTCGCCGCGCGCCGCCAGGCCGAACTCGAATCGCTCGTTGCCGAAATCGCCGAGGATGGCGGCGAAGCGGCCGCCTTGGCCGGTAACGTCAAGGACGAGGCCTACGCAAAGGCGCTGGCCGAATTCGCCATCGGGAAATACGGCGGGCTGGACATAGGCTTCAACAACGCCGGCAGCGTCGGCGCGATCGGACCCGTTTCCGAACTGGCGCTGGAAGATTGGCGCGATGCCCTCGACACCAACCTCACCAGCGCTTTTCTCGGCGCCAAATACCAGGTGCCGGCGATGGTCGAGCGCGGCGGCGGTTCGCTGGTTTTCACCTGCACTTTTGTCGGCCACACCGTCGGCATGCCCGGCATGACCGCCTATGCGGCGAGCAAGGCTGGATTGATCGGGCTCACCCAGGTTCTGGCGGCGGAGTACGGCGCCAGGGGGGTGCGCGTGAACGCGCTGCTGCCGGGCGGCACCGATACGCCGGCCGCCACCTTCAAGACGCCGGAGGAATGGGCTTTCGTCGAGGGCCTGCATGCGCTGAAGCGCGTCGCCGGCCCTGAGGAGATCGCGCGGTCGGCGCTTTACCTTGCATCGGACGCCGCGAGCTTCACGACGGGATCAGCACTTCTGGCCGACGGCGGCATATCGATCACCCGGACATGAAGAATAGGAGGGCGCCTCATCTGAGCGGCGCCTTTCTTCGAAATGGCGGCGTCCGCTGCTAGTAAACCTAATGCATTTGTTATCACTTTGAAAAAGTGAAGATTTGTTCGAAGCTTTGATATTCTTTCGTCGATTACAGGAATGTAATCTTATTGCAGCATATTTAATCTGATGATATTTTAGATTGGCGGGGATTAATACTACCAATTCTGACGGGAGTATGAATCATGCCGCCTTCAGACATCGAAAAACGCCTGGCCGACGTTGAACTCCAGCTTCAGGAATTGCGCAGACTTCGTCCAATCGCCGACCCGGCGCCGGACGAGTGGTGGAGATTCTTTCCACGCTGGCCCAAATTTCCTTTCCCGTGGCCAAATCCCGTCGTCGATCCGGTGCCGGACCCATGGAATACTGGAGGATTCGGCGGATTGGGTGGACTTGAGGCCGGCGCCGCCGCGCGGCGTTCGGGCGGCATTTTCGGCCCCAACGTCGACCCTTCGCCTATCGACTTCTCTCGTTTTACCGAGATTCAGCTGCGCGGCGTGAAAGACATGATCACGCTGGAGCGCAAGCGTCTTGAGGCCCTCGACGTGATGATCGACGAAAAACTCGCCGGCCTGAAGAGATAGATCACGAACTATCATCGGTGCGCGCGATGGCGCGCACCGCCTTCAGGAGTGGTGACGCCATGCTCGCATCGAAAACCTCTGGCGGCCTAAAGGTTCTGCTGGTCGGCTTCCAGGACCAGGACAATCTCGGCCTGCGTTATCTGATTTCATCGGTCCGGGCAGCGGGCCACGACGCGGAGATCGCAACCTTCCAGACCGACCCCGTGCCCCTGGTCCTGAAGGCTCTGGAGATCAATCCCGACGTCATCGGATTGTCGTTGATCTTCCAGTACATGACCGACGCCTTCGCGGTGGTCGTCGCGGCCCTTCGCAAGGCGGGCGTTACCGCCCACATCATCATCGGCGGCCATTATCCGAGCTTTTCCTATGCCGAGGTATTCGCCGCCACACCCGGCCTTGACTCGATCGCGCGCTACGAGGGCGAAGGCACGCTGGTGGAACTTCTTGAATGCCTGTCGAGCGGGCGCGACTGGCGTGTCATCAAGGGCCTCGCCTATCGCGATGGAAACGGGAATGCCGTCAGCAACTGCCTGCGCGAGCCGGTCGCCGACCTCGATACGCTGCCATGGCCCGAACGTTCAGATATCTCTTATGAAGCCTCACCGATGCCGACTGCCTCGATACTCGCCAGCCGGGGCTGCCCGTGGGATTGCAGTTTTTGCAGCATCCGCCCCTTTTATGAGGCGCAAGGCGGTAAACTCAGGCGGTTGCGGCGGCCCGATATCGTGGTCGACGAAATGGAGAAGCTCTACCGCGATCGGGGCGTCCAGATCTTTCTTTTCCAGGATGACGACTACCTGGCCACCGGCCGGCGGGCGCGGGAATGGTCGGAAGACGTGGCCCGCGAGATCGTCAAGCGCGACCTCGGCTCCCACATCCGGCTGAAAATCTCCTGCCGCTCCGACGAAATCCGCGAGGAACATCTGGCGAAGCTGATGGAGGGCGGCCTAACCCATGTCTACATGGGGGTCGAATTGGGCGACGAGGACAGCCTGATCAACATGAACAAGATGCTGAAGCCGCAGGCGCACCTGGCGGCCGGGCAGGTGCTGAGGTCGCTCGGCCTGTCGTTCGATTTCGGCTTCATGCTGATGGAGCCCTATTCGAATTTCGGCTCGATCCGCAACAACATCGATTTCCTCGATCGTTTCGTTGGCGACGGATACACGGTCGCCACCTTCTGCCGTATGCTTCCCTATGCCGGGACGCCGATAAAGACGCGGCTGGAAAGCGAGGGCCGGCTGAAGGGAAGCGCCACCCAGCCGGATTACGACTTCCTAGACCCCAGGCTGGATCTTTTCTACGCCTGGATGATCGAGGCCTTCCACAAGCGCAATTTTTCCTCGGAGGGCCTGTCGCAAATACTGCGTCTTCTCGGTTTCCAGGCGCGCCTGGTCCTGGACGGCGTTGCGCAGGCCAGCACCGACGAGCGCGCTTATCTGCGCTACCTGACCGCACAGGCCAACCAGACGGCGTTTCACATCGCGCGGCAGGCGCTGGACTACCTCGAAACGCTCGACCTGGACGAACTCGACGGGGCAACCGAATATCTCGGCTTCCTGGCAGGGATGGAGCGCCGGGAGGAGGAGCGCATGGGCAGGCAGGCGATGGACCTCTACCGTCAGCTCAGCGCGCGCAGGGCCGCGGCCCCTGGCGGTTTCGACAAGAGCTGGACATTCACCGGCTCCGATTATGAGACCAGGGGACTGGGCGCCGCATAGGCCGGTACGCCTTGACTGTGGGAATCGCTCGCAACCGCATCGCCGTTGCCACGCGGGGATGCTAGAAGGCGCCCTCGACCGCGAGGGACCGCATGAAAGTGGACGTGGACATGGGCGTGGCTTCCGCCGGAAAGCCAGCCGACGCTCGACCTGGAGGAATTGCTGGCGACCCGCCTGCTGGTGCAGGGCAATTCCGGCTCCGGCAAATCGCACCTGCTGCGCCGCCTGCTGGAGCAGAGCGCGCCCTGGGTGCAGCAGTGCGTCATCGATCCCGAAGGCGATTTCGTCACGCTGGCCGACAAGTTCGGCCATGTCGTGGTCGACGCCGCCGCGCACCGAAGCCGAGCTGACCCGCATCGCCGGCCGCATCCGCCAGCATCGCGTCTCCGTCGTGCTCAACCTCGAAGGCCTCGATGTCGAGCAGCAGATGCGCGCCGCCGCCGCCTTCCTGGGCGGCATGTTCGATGCCGAGCGCGACCATTGGTATCCGGTGCTGGTGGTGGTCGACGAGGCGCAGCTGTTCGCACCGGCCGTCGGCCGGCGAAGTCTCGGACGAGGCGCGCAAAGCTCTCGCTCGGCGCGATGACCAACCTGATGTGCCGCGGCCGCAAGCGCGGCCTGGCCGGCGTGATCGCCACGCAGCGGCTGGCCAAGCTCGCCAAGAACGTCGCGGCCGAAGCCTCCAACTTCCTGATGGGCCGCACCTTCCTCGACATCGACATGGCGCGCGCCGCCGACCTGCTCGGCATGGAGCGGCGCCAGGCCGAGATGTTCCGCGACCTGGCGCGCGGCCATTTCGTCGCGCTCGGCCCGGCGCTGTCGCGCCGGCCGCTGCCGATCACCATCGGCGCGGTCGAAACCTCGGCCCGCTCGACCAGCCCCAAGCTGACGCCGCTGCCCGACGCGCCGGAAGACGCGCGCGACCTGATCTTCACGCCCGGCCCGGAGGAGGCGCCGGCCGATCGTGCGCCGTACCGCCGCCGCCGCCACGCCGATACCGACCGCAGACCTTCTGGCGCAGCTTGTCGCGGCCGAAGCCCGCGCCGACGCCGCCGGCCGAGCCCGTGTTCGCCGGCATCGACGAGGCCGAGCGCGAAGCGCCGGCATCGACGCCGTGATGCGCGAGATCCTCGAGGATCCCGATGCCGCCTTCCGCTCCGACGCCGTGCTCTACCAGGATTTCCTGGTGCGCTGCCGCATCCGCCGCGTGCCCGGCGAGCCGCTGACGCTGCCGGCCTTCCGCCGCCAGCTTCGCGGTCGCCCGCGCCGGCGTCGACGCAGACGCACCGCCGCCGGCGAAGCCTGGGCAGCACGGCGCTGCGCTGTCGGAGAGCTTGCCGGACGACCTGCAGGGCGTCTTCCTGGTGGTGGCCCAGGCCGCGATCGCCAATCCGCCCCCTGCCCGTCCGACGCCGACGCTGGCGCGCGCCTATGGCAGCCATTCGCCACGCCGCGCCCGCCGCCTGCTCGCCTATTTCGAGGAACGCGGCCTGCTGGTCGTGCGCACCGATTTCCACAGCCAGCGCATCCTCGCCTTTCCCGATCTCGGCTGCGAAACCGCACCCGGCGACCCCGATGCGCCGGACGAGCAGGCCAGCGCGACGCGGCGGAGTAAGAGGAGGCAGATACTCCTCCGGAGCGCAGGCTTGCCTAGTCGGCCAGGCGCCTTCTAATAGGCTCGAATTCAGGCGTCGGCTTCCGCTTCACCGGATCCGGCTGGTTGGCGTCGATAGCTTCCCAGTACTTCCAGTTCACCTTGTCGCTGCCGAGTTCATAATCCATGCCGTCCCAGCTGTCCTCGCGGAAGCTGTAGAAGGCCCAGTGCACCTTGCCTTCGTCGAGCTTGGTCAGCACGTCTTCCAGATACTGCCTGCAGCCTGGCAGCCGCCGCATGCAGCCGAACTCCCCCGCCACTATGCGATTTCTGGGAATGCCGGCCTTGTCGGCCCAGTCGAGTGGCAGCTGCAGGTACGCGCCGACACGGCCGCCATTCCATTCTTCCTGCTGCTCGCCGAACGGCACCATGCCCGGGTAGGCGTAGGGCTTCTCGCGCTTGAGGTTGGGCGCGCTGGTGGCGGCGTAGGGTTCGTACATGTGGAAGGCGTAGAGCACGCGTTCATCGGTCAGCGGCCCCGGCCAATAGGCCAAAGCGTCGGCGGCGGCATACCAGCCCGCATCGGCCATCACCGGCGTCACCGGATCGACCTCGCGGATTGCCTTGATCACGGTCTCGTAGAAGGCCGGCAGGTCGCGCGCCGTACCTGTCTGCTTGCCGTACCAGGCCTGCATGGCCGAAGGCTTGGCATGTTCGGCAAAGCCGCCCTGCTTTTCCGGCGCCGGCTCGTTGACGATGTTGTAAGCGCGACCGCCGGATGATCCTTCAGCGCAGTCGCCAGATCGCGCCAGAAGGCCACCGCCTGCTCCCAGTAGGCCTTGTCCTGCCACAGCCGGCCGTCGAACTTGTTGTCGTTGTTCTGCGCCCAGCGCATGCCCGGCAGCGACAGCGGCGCGATCACCACCTTCAGCCCGGCCTTTTCGGCGCGGTCCAGCGTCGCCTTGAGGGTGGCGAGATCGTGCTTCATCAGGCCGTCGTAGCTGTCCGCGTCGCCGACCAGGAAATCGCGGCCCTGTGGCTTCCATTTGTCGTAGGAAAGCCGCACCCAGGTGGCGCCGTATCCGGCCAGCGCATCGAAATAGGCCTGATCGGGCGGCAGCCGGTTGAAACTGTTGCCGCCTCTCTGCGGTGTATCCCAGAACCGCATGAGGTCGGCAGCGCCCGCGCTGGTGGCAAAGCCGAGCAAAAGAAAAAGCATCGCGCCGCGAAGCAGCCGCATGAGGCAACCCTGGAAAGAAAAACGAGTTCTGCACCTTCGACCCCAATGCGGCGGAATTGCGGTTCGGATCGACGCAAGGCGCAACCTGCCCGGTGACAAAATTGCCGCCGCTGGTTAAGAGGGCGCCATGAGGGCCAGGAGGAGTCTGCTCGAAGTGGAAACGCCGCGCTTCTGGCGGCCTTGGCGTTCCGGCGTTGCCCAACGACCGCAGCAAACTGGCCGGCGTCATCGCGATCTTGGCTGTTGGCGGAGTAATCTACCCGCTTGTCGGCGCCTCGCTGGTTGCCATGCTCTGCCTGGACTTGGCACAACGCGGATGTGGCGGACAAAGGCAGCCTGAGCCCCGCGAAGCCCTGCTGAACATGAAAAGCAAGGTTGGTGTGGACATCGGTAGCTGATTCTGCTATCAGCCGCCGCAATTCGCGGTGGAAAGCCACTGCGGAGGCATACGGTATTGCCGCTTGCCTCATGGTTTCACAATGGAAAGAACGGTAGGCAGGATCCCACGTGCAGGTACTCGTCCGCGATAACAATGTTGACCAGGCGCTTCGCGCGCTGAAGAAAAAGATGCAGCGCGAAGGCATTTTCCGCGAAATGAAGATGCGCGGACACTACGAGAAGCCTTCCGAGAAGCGTGCACGCGAAAAGGCGGAAGCCGTTCGCCGCGCCCGCAAGCTGGCACGCAAGCGTGCGCAGCGCGAAGGTCTCCTGCCAGGCGCCAAGCCTGCTGCGGTAACGGCCCGTCCGGCGCGCTGATACCGCCCCTTTTTGTCCTTTTTTCCGGCGTTAATGCTGAGGTGGGGCGATTAAGAATTCGCCGCCACCTTTTTGTTTCGCCTGCGTTGCTGACGGACAGGAACGAGAGTTGAGAGGTATGACAGGTATGCGCGACATCACGAACGGCCCGAAGCTGGACTGGCGCCGTGGCGCATTTGCATTTGTCATTCTCGCAGCCTTGCCGCTTGCCGCCTGCCAGAGCGGCGGCCCCGGCGGCGAAATCACCTCCATCGACACCGCGCAGGGATCCGAGGAAAACATTGCGTCGCTGACCTCGGTCATCCAGCGCAATCCAAGCGATCCAGAGGGCTACAATGTCCGCGGTTCGGCCTATGGCCGCGCCGGCAAATACCGCGAAGCACTCAGGGATTTCGACAAGGCGCTTGAGCTGAGGCCGAACTTCTATCAGGCCTACGCCAATCGCGCACTGATCCATCGCTATCTCGGCGACCAGGCGAGCGCGCTCAACGACTACAATCGCTCGATCCAGCTGAACGCCAGCTACGATGCCGCCTATATCGGCCGCGGCAACCTTTATCGCAAAGCCGGGCGCACCCAGGATGCCTTCAACGATTTCCAGAAGGCGATCCAGCTCGATACGACCGATCCGCGCGCCTATCACAATCGCGGCCTGATCTATCAGCAGCAGGGCCAGCAGGGTTTCGCCATCGAGGATTTTTCGACCGCCATCTCGCTCGCGCCGGATTCGGCCGAACCCTACAATGGCCGTGGCCTCTCCTATCTCGCGCAGAACGACGAGGACAACGCCTTCGCCGACTTCAACACGGCAATCAAGCTGGACGGCAGGAACGCCGAAGGCTGGGCCAACCAGGCGTTGATCTACGAGCGGCGGGGCGAAAAGGACAAGGCCGCGAAATCGTACGCGCAGGCGGTCCGGCTCGATCCCAACTACAAGCCGGCGGTCGACGGCCTGGCGCGCACGCGCGGCGCCTGACACCCGGTAAAATGCCGGGAACAATTCTCAGCTTTCCTGCACGGGACTTCCAGCCGCGCGCCGGCGGATCGACCTCCGTTCGGATTGCGCAAATGTGGCGCAAGCTTAAGATGTCGCGGGAACCTTGCCCCTGGCATCCAGTTATCTGCTGACGACATCATTCGGAGATATTGCCATGAAAAATTTCATGCTTGCCGGTCTGGCTCTGTTGCCCCTGCTCGCCACACCTGCAGTCGCCAAGGAAGGCATTGAACTCGGCGTGCTGGAATGCACGATCGACGGCGGCACCGGCTTCATCATCGGCTCGAAGAAGGATCTGAGCTGCATGTTCAAGCCGACCGAAAAGAGCTTCGCTCCGGAAGCCTATTTCGGCGTGGTCAACAAATACGGGCTGGATATCGGCACCACGGAAAAGGCGTTCATGCAGTGGCTGGTGCTGGCGCCTACGACCAATATCTATGCACCGGGCGCGCTTTCCGGCGACTATATCGGCGCCAGCGCCGAGGTAACCGCCGCTGTCGGCGGCGGCGCCAATGTGCTGGTTGGCGGGTCGAGCAAGAGCTTCACATTGCAGCCGATCAGCATCCAGTCGCAGACCGGCCTCAACCTGGCGCTCGGCGTGAGCCAGTTCCAGCTGCGTTCCGCCGACAATTAGGATCGGCCGTAGCACGGCAACACGGCGAAGCCGCGCTGTCGCCGCGGCAACGAGAAAAGCCCGGCGCTTGCCGGGCCGGCGCTTGCCGGGCTTTTGTCTTTCCAGTCTAGAGATCAAGCCGCGCCTTGATCTCTTCGAGCGACACGTGGCCCTTGAACGCACCGTTGCTGGTTGCCGACTTGTCCTCCTCGATGGCATGGGCGAAGATCACCGCCGGATCGGCTTTCAGCTTGGTGTAATGCCGGTGAAGCTTCGGATAGTCGCGCTGGTCGACCATCTCGGCTCCCATTTCCGCGAGGAACGGCGCCCAGCGTGCCAAACCCATGAAATAGGCGTCGGCGAGAGTACGCTTGCCGCCGGCAAGCCATTCATTGTCGCCCATCATCCTTTCTAGATCGGCATGCGCCTTGGCGACGTGCTTCTTGCCTATTTTGCGCAGCAGCGCTTGCATTGGCGGGTTCTTCTCGCCGGTGAGGTCCATATCGAAGGCCTCGAAGCCTGCAAGAAACGACGCCCAGAAATCGGTATGCAGGAAGCCCAGCACCTGGTTTAGGTGATCCTGCTCTCGCGAACCCGGCTCGAAAGTCAGTGACCGGTTGGGGTCGCGGGCCGCGATGTGGTGGAGGATGGCGGAGCTTTCGCTGAGCGGCGTGCCGGCTGCCGTCAGCAAGGCTGGCACCTTCTGCACGGGGTTCACTCGGGTGAAGATGTCGCCCCGCGCATCGAAAGGCAGGTTGAGTTGCGTCAGCCGGTAGGGTTGGCCGAGCCACTCCAGGGCGACGATCGATCCGAACGAACTGGCGGCGTGGTTTCCGTAGAAGAGGACCGGTTCCATGATGTGCTCCAATGTTGGGCGTGTTGACCACCATCAGATGCCATCTTGGACGTTGCGTGTGTAGGAGGCTCAGCATATACATAACGTCCACAAATCGGAACGATGATGCTGAACCTCAACGACCTCTATTATTTCGTGCAGATGGTCGAGCATGGAGGGCTGGCGGCGGCAGGCCGCGCGCTCGGAATTGCGAAATCGACATTGAGCAAGCGCCTGCTGGAACTGGAAAAGGATACCGGAACGCGGTTGATCCAGCGCAATTCGCGCAACTTCGTGATGACCGAAGTCGGCATGGATGTTTACCGCCACGCAGCCGCGATGCTGATCGAGGCGGAATTGGTTGAGAATGTGATCGCGGGCCGGCTGGCCGAGCCCAATGGAATGGTGCGCATCACCGCGGCCGTGCCGATCGCGCAGCACAAGCTCGCGCCGCTGCTGGCCAGACTGGCGATCGACTATCCCAAAATCCGCATCGTCGTTCATGCGACCGACCGCTTCGTCGATATCGTGCAGGAAGGCTTCGACATCGCCGTGCGCGCGCACCGCGGCCGGTTACCCGATTCGGACCTCGTGCAGCGCCACGTAGGCTTTGAGCCTAACTGGCTGGTGGCGTCGCCGGACTATCTGAAGCGCGCCGGTTCACCCGCCAATCCGGAAGAACTCTCCGGCCACGACGGGATCGTGATCTCGCCGTCCGAGTCCACCTGGTCGCTTGAGAACGGCGAAGGGGCACGCGTCGTTGCCGCGCCCTCGCCCCGATACTTTGCCGACGAGTTCGAATTGCTACTGCAAGCGGCCAGAGCGGGCCTGGGCATCGCCTGCGTGCCGAGCGAGTTGTTCAGGCTGCCCATAGAGGCCGGAGAACTGGTGCACGTATTGCCCGCCTGGACGGCCGGCGGCGTCACCACGACGCTGCTCCAGCCCCATCGCCGGGGCCAGCTCCCCTCGGTAAAGGTCGTGGCCGATGCGCTGGTTGCGGGGCTTGCGGAATCCGCCTCAAGGCGCACCGAAGAAACAGCATCCCCAAAGAAATAAGGCCCGGCTTTCGGCCGGGCCTTGGAGTTAGTGATCCATCGCCTTGACGATTTCCTCGCTCATCTTCTTGGCGTCGCCGAGCAACATCATGGTACCATCCTTGTAGAACAGCGTGTTGTCGATGCCGGCGTAGCCGGAGCCCAGCGAGCGCTTGACGAACAGGCAGGTGCGCGCCTTGTCGACGTCGAGGATCGGCATGCCATAAATGGGCGAGGACTTGTCGTCACGCGCCGACGGGTTAGTGACGTCGTTGGCGCCGATGACGTAGGCGACGTCGGCCTGCGCGAACTCGGAGTTGATGTCCTCCAGTTCGAACACCTCGTCGTAAGGCACGTTGGCCTCGGCGAGCAGCACGTTCATGTGGCCGGGCATGCGGCCGGCGACCGGGTGGATGGCGTATTTCACCTCGACGCCCGCAGCCTTAAGCTTGTCGGCCATTTCGCGCACAGCGTGCTGCGCCTGCGCCACCGCCATGCCGTAACCCGGCACGATGATGACCTTCTGGGCGTTCATCATCAGATAGGCCGCGTCATCGGCCGAGCCCTGCTTGACGGTGCGTTCGATGCCGTCGTCGCTGGCGGCCGCCGTTTCGCCGCCGAAGCCGCCGAGGATGACGGAGATGAACGAGCGGTTCATGCCCTTGCACATGATGTAGGAGAGGATCGCACCGGACGAACCGACCAGGGCGCCGGTGATGATCAGCGCCAGGTTGCCAAGCGTGAAGCCCAGGGCCGCGGCCGCCCATCCCGAATAGGAGTTGAGCATCGAGACGACGACCGGCATATCGGCGCCGCCGATCGGGATGATCAGGAGCACGCCGAGCACCAGCGAAACCACCACGATCAGCCAGAAGATCACGGTGCTTTCGCTGGTTACCAACAGGATGATCAGCACGACCAGCAAGGCCGCCAGCGCGATGTTGAGGGCATGGCGCATCGGCAGCATAATCGGCTTGCCGGACATGCGCCCGTCGAGCTTCAGGAAGGCGATGACCGAACCGGTGAAAGTGATGGCGCCGATGGCCACGCCGAGGCTCATTTCGACCAGCGCCTGGCCATGGATGTCGTTGACCGTGCCGATGCCGAAGCTCTCCGGCGCGTACATGGCGGCCGCGGCCACCATGACTGCGGCAAGGCCGACCAGGCTGTGGAAGGCTGCAACCAGCTGCGGCATGGAGGTCATGGCGATGCGCCGCGCCGTCACTGCGCCAACGCTGCCGCCGATGGCCAGGCCCAGCACGATCAGCGCGAAGCCGCCCCAGGTCGGCGTGGCGAGCGCCAGCGTCGTCAGGATGGCGATGGCCATGCCGATCATGCCGTAGGTGTTGCCCTGGCGGCTGGTCGTCGGATGTGACAGGCCGCGCAGCGCCAAGATGAACAGGATGCCCGAAATGAGGTAGAGGAAGGAAGCGAAGTTGGCGTTCACGTCACTTTTCCTTCTTCTTGTACATGGCCAGCATGCGCTGGGTGACGAGGAAGCCGCCGAAGATGTTGACCGACACCAGCACCAGGGCGATGAAGCCGAAACCGGTGGCAAGGCCCGAAGCCGCAATGCCCACCGCCAGAAGCGCGCCGACCACGATGACGGAAGAGATCGCGTTGGTGACCGCCATCAGCGGCGTGTGCAGCGCCGGCGTCACCGACCAGACGACGTAGTAGCCGACGAAGATCGCCAGCACGAAGATGGCGAAGCGGAAGACGAAGGGATCGATCGCCCCGCCCGATACGGCGTGTGCAGCACCCCCCGCGGCGTCGGCGGCGCGCTCCGCCTGGGACAGATCGGCAACTCCGAGGCGGACGGCGGCGACGGCCTTATCGAGCTGGTCGAGGGCCTGGTCGAGTGCGGTCTTTTCCATCACGCATCCCCCTTGGATTTCGGCGCGGCTGGTTTCCCGTCAGTCGGCTCGGGTTTTTCGACATGTTTGTAAGGCGCCTTGGCGCCCGTTTTCGGCGCGGCTTTAGGCTTCGCCGCCTTTGCAGCCGGCTCGGGCTTTTCGACCTGCTTGTAGGGAGCCGATGTCACCGCGGCCGCGGTTGCAGTCGGTGTCGCCGTCGCTGCCGCGTTGGCAAAGTTCGCATGCACGACCTTGCCCGCGTCGGTCAGCATCGTCGCCTTAACCAGTTCGTCATCGCGGTTGATCGCAAGCTGCTTCGACGTCTTGTCGACCATGGTTTCCAGGAAGGCAAAGAGGTTTCGCGCATAAAGCAGCGAGGCCGATGCTGCGACACGGCCGGGAACGTTGAGATGGCCGACGATCTTCACGCCGTTGGCCGACGTCACCACCTTGCCGGCGACCGCGCCTTCGACATTGCCGCCGCGCTCGACGGCGAGATCGACGATCACCGAGCCGGGTTTCATCGACGCAACCATTGCTGCCGAAACCAGCCGTGGCGCCGGGCGTCCCGGAATGAGCGCGGTGGTGATGACGATGTCCTGCTTGGCGATGTGATCGGCTGTCAGCGCTGCCTGCTTGGCCTGATATTCCTTGGACATTTCCTTGGCATAGCCGCCGGCGGTTTCGGCCGCCTTGAACTCTTCGTCCTCGACGGCGAGGAATTTCGCGCCGAGCGAAGCGACCTGCTCCTTGGCTGCGGGGCGCACGTCGGTCGCCGTCACCACCGCACCCATCCGGCGCGCGGTGGCGATTGCCTGCAGGCCGGCCACGCCGACGCCCATGATGAACACCTTCGCCGCCGGAACTGTGCCGGCGGCCGTCATCATCATTGGCAAGGCGCGGTCATACTCGGCGGCGGCATCGACGACAGCCTGGTAGCCGGCGAGGTTGGCCTGCGAGGAGAGAACGTCCATGACCTGCGCGCGGGTGATGCGCGGCATGAACTCCATGGCGAACGCGGTAACGCCGGCCTTCGCCATTGCCGCGACGGCCGCTTCGTTGCCGTAAGGGTCCATGGTGGCGATCACCGCGGCGCCGGGCTTGTAGCCCTTCAGCTCGGCATCGCCCGGCCGCCGCACCTTGAGCACGACATCGGCCTTTGCCGCATCGCCGGCCTTGCCGATGGTGGCGCCCGCCTTGGCGAACTCTTCGTCGGGAATGCGCGACAGCGTGCCCGCACCGGCCTCGACGATTACGTCAAGGCCGAGCCCGGTCAGCCGCTTGACCGTATCCGGCGAAGCCGCTACGCGCGGCTCGCTCGCATCAACTTCCTTCGGTACGAAGACTATCTGTCCCACCGCGTGGTCCTCTTGTCTGGAACATTGACCGGACGCGGGGACCCCGCGTCCGCGGGAGAAATGATTTGCTTAGGTGATGTGCGTGGGCACGTCGCGAAGCAGGAAGGCGCCGACGGCGCAGATCACCAGAAACAGGATGAGTCCCGAGAAGAAGCCGGCGGTGGTGAAGAAGGCGAACGCCATGGCGATGAGCAGGGCCACGCAGACCAGCGAGGAATATTTCGTCAACGAGATGAACAGCGAATAGGTCTTCTCGTGTTCGCTGTAGTCCATATTGGCGCCCAGCTCGACCGGGCCTGTCGGTGTATTGTCAGCCATTAAAACCGCCTCTCGGATCGCTCATTGCGCACATAGCGAAAAGTACGGCTGAGGGCAATGGGAGGATTGTCGCGGAAAGCCGGCTGGCCAATGCGTCGCGCCGATCCGATTCAACGGTTTTCCACGCCATATCGGGCTGTTCAGAGCATCCCTGGCGCACCTTTGCGCCTTCTCCTTCAGTGTTGTTGAAACAGTTTTCAGTTTTTGGGGTTGTGGAAAACCGGACCGCACGACTACCCTCCCGCCTCGAACAGCCAGGGTTCCAGGAGTATGCGATGAAGCCGGGCAGGCGTTTCGACTGGCGGGGGAGCGAAATCGCGTGGGACACGGTCGGCGCCGGCTCTCCGCTGGTGCTGGTCCATGGAACGCCGTTTTCCTCGCATGTCTGGCATCGCATCGCGCCGGAACTCGCGCATCGCCACACCGTCTATTTCTACGATCTCCTGGGCTACGGCTCCTCGTTCAAGGGCGAAGGCCAGAATGTCTCGCTGGGAATCCAGAACGAGGTGTTCGGCGCAATGCTGGCGTTCTGGGGGCTGAAGCGGCCGAACGTGCTTGCGCATGACTTCGGCGGTGCGACGGTCCTGCGCGCCCATCTCATCAACGGCTGCGATTATGAGCGCCTGCTGCTGATCGACCCAGTGGCGGTGCGGCCGTGGGGCTCTCCCCTTGTGCAGCATGTGCGCAAGAACGAAGCCGCCTTTGCCGGCGTGCCCGACTACATCCAGCGCGCGATCCTGAAGGCCTACATAGCCGGAGCGGTTTCGCGGCCGCTCACCGATGCCGAGTTCGAACCTTACATCGAGCAGTGGACGGGTGCGGTCGGCCAGCCCGCGTTCTACCGGCAGATCGCGCAGATGGATCTGCGCCATACCGACGAGGTGCAGGCCCGCTACGGCGAATTGCGCTGTCCCGTAAAGCTGCTGTGGGGTGAGGAAGACGGCTGGTTACCGCCGGAGCGCGGCAGGGAACTAGAGGTCTTCGCATTTAGGTTGACTTGTAGCCTGCGTTTTCGATGTAGTTTCGGCATTCCGTTGAGGTGACGGTGTCGAGGGTTTGGGCGATTGCGTTGTGGACGGCCTCGACGCTTCGTCTGGCAGCCTTGCGCATGAAGTGCTTGAGCTTGGCGAACAACTGCTCGATCGGGTTGAGATCGGGGCTGTAGGGCGGCAGGAAGAAGAGCTTTGCGCCGGCAGCACTGACGATGTTGCGGACGGCAGCGCCCTTGTGGGAGCCGAGATTGTCGAGCACGACGATGTCGCCCGGCTTCAAGGTCTTGATGAGTTGGGTTTCGACATAGAGGCGGAATGCCTCGCCGTTGATGGGCCCAGCGAGCACCCAAGGCGCATCGACACGATCATGTCGCAGTGCGGCGATGAAGGTCATCGTCTTCCAGTGGCCATAGGGCGCATGGGCGACAAGGCACTTGCCACGCTCGCCCCAGCCACGCAGCGGCGCCATGTTGGTCTTGACCCAAGTCTCGTCGATGAAGACCAGGCGTGTTGGATCAATGCGCGTCTGATAGCGTGTCCACTGGGCGCGTCGGCGCTTAAGCTTGGGACTGTCAGGAATTCTTGTGCGCGAGGCCGGTTTTCGTCATTGACCGACGAATCTCTCGCCGAAGACGACGGCGAACTGGGTCTTGGCCTCGAACCACTCTCGCGGCGGTCGTTTCCATTCCTCGGCCGCGTGGTTCAGCACCAAGTATAGCAGCTTCATGGCCGCATCGTCGTTCGGGAAGTGGCCTCTGGTTCGAACGGCGCGCCGCAGCTTTGAGTTCAAGGCTTCTATTTGGTTCGTGCGTATAGATGATGCGGCGCACGCTTTCGGGGAAAGCGAAGAAGGGCACAACGTGCTGCCAATTTCGTCGCCAGCTAAGTGCGATTGCCGGATAACGCTGGCCCCAATAGCCGGCCTCGAATTCGTCCAGCGCCTTCATCCCCGCCTCGGCGTCCTTTGCCCGGTAGATCGCCCGCAGCGCCGGTACGACGGGTTTGCGGTCCTTCCATGAGACGAACTCGAGCGAATGGCGGATCAGGTGAACGAAGCTTCGGCCTGAACTGTTCGGCCGGCAGAACGGTTTTTTTTAAAGCTCTTGCCCTCGCGATGCAGGAAGCGGCCGACGCTGGCGGGATGGACATTGAGGCCGCGGGCGGCCAGTGCCGCCATCAGTTGATGGAGCGTCACGTTCGGATCGCGCTCGACTTCCCTCAGCACGAACAGGCGATTGTCTCCGCTGATCAGATAAGGCCGGTGGCCACCCATCTTGCCGGGTGCCGCGCTGCCCAGGCGGCGCTTGCGCGCCGCCCATTTGATCACGCTCGACACCGCAACCTTCAGCGCCGCCGCCACCTCGTAGCTCGTCTCGCCTGCTTCAAGGCGAGCCATCGCCCGGTCCCGCAAATCCATCGAATAAGGCTTTGCCATAAGTCCTGAACCTCCAACGGTCAGAACATCGAATTCTGATTTGCGCGCCCTTGGGAATCCCGATTCAGTCAAAATGCAAACCGCTCTAG
>CAVSAU010000009.1:0-394799 GCA_963726065.1 uncultured Alphaproteobacteria bacterium | reverse complement strand
TGGCCGGGATGCGCTGTCAGGCCGCGATGGGCGCGGCCACAACCGACGGAGACACGCCATGACCTACGAGCTTCCCTTCGACGACGCCTACGAGCCCTACCACGCCTCCTCGCCGACCGACCGCGTCATCCTCGAACTGCAGATGTACGGCCACCGTCCGCATCAGGACGAGCCCGATCCCCGGCCGCTGCCCGACGAGAGCGTGATCCGGGCCGGCCTTGCCGGGATCGTCGAGACCTTCGCCGGCATGCTCGGCGACACCAGGCTCGAACCCGACCTCGACGACCTGCTCTGGTCCTTCACCAACGTCTTCCACCGCGCCGCCGAGCGCGTCGCCCGCAGCCTCGACCGCAACGAGGACGCGCAGCGCTCGAGCCAGAGCGAGCAGGACGGCTCCGAGGTGAAGTCCGTCGAGCTGGAACGGCTCACGGCCGAGGGCATCACCTATATCGAGCGCCGCAACGTGCTCGAAATCATGCGCGACGAGGCCGCCGACCTCTACGAGGCGCAGACCGGCTCGGCCTGGCGGCCGCGCACCGGCTCCAAGGTCACCCACCAGGCGATGACGGCGGCGGTGATCGACTGCCGCGACTTCCTCGCCGCACGCCGCCGCGCCGAGACCGAGGTGCTGGTGCCGGCCGGCACCAAGATCGCCTTCGCCGGCGGCCTCGACTGCAACGATCACGACCGGATCTGGGACGCGCTCGACAAGGCCCGCGAGAAGCACCCGGACATGGTGCTGCTGCACGGCGGCAGCCCGCGCGGCGCCGAACGCATCGCCGCCTGCTGGGCCGAGAACCGCAAGGTCACGCAGATCGCCTTCAAGCCGGACTGGAACCGGCACGCCAAGGCCGCACCGTTCCGCCGCAACGACCAGCTGCTCTCGGTGATGCCCTACGGCCTGATCGTCTTCCCCGGCTCCGGCATCACCGAGAACCTGGCCGACAAGGCCCGCCGGCTCGGCATCCCGGTCTGGCGGTTCACGGAGGGCGGCGCGTGAGCGCCGCCTCTCCTCGTCGAAGAACGACCCCTCCGGTCGGTTCTTCGTGCACGTCCGCCGTCGAAGCGGCGGGGCAGGCGGAACGAGCGCGATCGATCTCTCCGACCGGTTGGCGCGCCGGCCTGCGGCCGGCCGGGCTCTATCGCGGCGTCCGCGCTCCCCGAGCGGCTTCGCCGTCTCGGCCTTCGGTGACGATCCCTCGCGCGAGAGGGAGAGGAGAGCCGGGCGGGGCGCTGTTGGAGAGAAAGGAGAGCACCATGGCGATGATATTCTTGGCGGTTCACGCGACATCTTCGAACTGCCACCTCCGCGATCGAACGGATCGGCTCGATCGTCGCGGCCGAGCACGGCGTGCTGATCGGCGACGCGCCGGGAGCCGATGCCGAGGTGCAAGGCCTGCTCGCAGGCTACGGCTACGAGCATGTCGGCGTCTTCCATGCCGGCGAGGAACCGCGCAACAATCTCGGCGACTGGGCCGCCTATCACATCCCGCCGCCGGCCGATGCACAAGGTTTTGCCGTTCACGCCGCGAAGGACCGGGAAATGGCCCGGCGCGCCGACTTCGGCCTGATGATCTGGGACGGCGCATCGCCCGGCACCTGCCTCAACGTGCTGCGCCTCGCCGTGATCGGATCGCCATGCGTCGTCTACGACACGATGCGGGGCATGGTGGCGACCATCCACAACATCGCGGACTGGCGCGCCATGCTTCACCATGCCGGCCCGGACGTTCGCCGCGAGGTCGAAGCCCGCATGACGCCGGACGAGCGCCTGGCTGCTAATGATGCAGAGCTTGATCGCTCGCCAGCCGATCCCGGCCGACCCGCCGACCGGCGCTGGTCGCCAGCGACCGTCCGCCTGCTCCAGCTCGAAGCCGACCCCTTGCGAAGCCGACCGCGGGCCGTCGCGCGGCAATCTTCACGGACATCTGCCCGTCTGTCGCGCCAAGGGCGGGGCGGTTGCGGATCAGGCAGCGCATTCCCGGCGGCCACGCTTGACCGCGCGGACACCTCGCCAGTGCGGGAACAGAGCGCCACCGCCGGCTCCGACCTGCGAAACCGGGCGCATGACGGAAGACGCGGGCAGGGGACCTCCGCGCGGGGCTGTCGGGTGCGGGACAGGCGATGGCGGGCAGATCCGCAGGCCGGGCAAACGCTTCCGCGAGCCGCGGTGCCTGGTGTCGGAGGATCTGCGATGGCGGCCGGGGTGCGTCGCCTTCGGTCACATCCGGACCATTCCCTTTTCATGTCGCCTTTGTAGAGGACCGCCTGCTTTTGCGGTCAACCCCCGTTGGGGGTACGCTCGACAAAAATTCAGGAAAATTCGATTTCGGTTTTTGTTTGCGGGCCAGGCACTTTCCTTCCCGCAAGCGGGGCCCTTGAAAGTGCGGCCCGCTGTTTTTCGGCAAATAGAATTTTCCAGAATTTGTCGCCGAGATGACCGCAGCAGGACGGCCCTCTCCTTCGGCGCCATCGGGAATGGTCCCGATGCAACCGAAGGAGAAGTACCATGGCCACCACGATCGCAAACCTCACCACCAAGGCCGACGGCTCGATGGAAGGCGTCTTCGCCACGCTGCGGGTCAACGCCCCGATCACCCTCGATCCCGAACGCCAACAAGTCCAGCGAGGATGCCCCCGACTACCGCATCGTCAACAAGCGCACGGGCTTCGAGATCGGCGCCGGCTGGCACCGCATCTCCCAGCGTTCGGGCGAGGAATACCTCTCCGTCAAGCTCGAGGCGCCCGAGATCGGCGTGATCTTCGGCAACCTCGCTCCCGCCCCCGGCGGCGACGAGAACAAGAAGGTCATCCTCTGGAACAACCCGCAGTGAGCCATCAGCGAGCCGGCCCCGCAAGGGGCCGGCTCTCTCTCGCTTCACTCGATCAGGAGGCTTCCATGAGCCGCTACACCATCACCGTCACCGGCCACGGCCGCTCCGACCCGGAAGCCATCATCGGCTACGACCCGCCGCTGCGGACCTTCTTCCTGCAGGCGTTCCCCCACGAGAGTGACGACGATCTCGCTCTGTGGCTCGGCACCAGCGATCACGAGTTCGAAACGCTCGACGCGCTGCAAGCGGCCGCGCGATCACGCGGGTTCGACTTCATGCCGCTTGCCGACGACGTCATCGCGCGGCTCGCCGCCGACATCGCAGCGGAAGCCGACCGGCCGCCGCATGACGGTCCGCTCGCCGCGTTGCTGCGACATCTGCAGTCGAAGTAGTCCCAAAAGAAGAGGCCCGCGCCGGAGGTCATCCGGCGCGGGCCTCTTCTTTTGCCCGTCCTGATCGCCACGTTCGAACGTCATCCCATGCCGCCGGCGTCACGATAGCCGCGACGCCGTTTGGCCCGTTCCAAGGCATGCCGCGCGGCAATGGCTGCCTCGACCTTCTCGTAGAGGTCGATGCGCATCCGGCCCGGCCGGCCAATCCGTCCCCACTCCCGCACGACACAGATGTCGCCGAACAGGCTCGGCGTCGACGACATGCGATAGAACCGTGCCATGTTGCGGGCCGGATCGATGCGATGGAGATGGATCACGTCTTCGGTCTGCATGATGTGATCGTTGCGTCTGAGGTCGCATGCCGTCCAACGAGTTCCGTGAATCGGTCCGATCGCATCGATTCACGATGCTGATGCATCGGTCGGTAACGCGATGTCAGGGCGAGCCGGCCTGCGGCCGACCGGGCTCTACTCGCGACGCTTCCGCGCCGCTCACGGAGCCCGCTGGCGCGGTCTCCGCCTTCGGTAACGATCCCCTCTCGCAGGGCATCAGGCACCGGATCGACCGGGCCCTGATGCCACGAGGGGCAACCCCTCGCGCACCCCGCCGGCTGGTCGCCGGATATGGACGCATCCCCTGGCGGGGATGCGGGTCTCTATCTCTCTGACGTCCCAGTCTACTGGCCGCTCCCATCGCCTCAAGGACGCGCGGTACCCCCAATTTTCAGTCGTCGCCCTGAAGGAGGGCGCCGTCAGAAAATCGGTTCCCCCACGCGCCGCCTCTGGCGGTCGCTTCGCGCTCCTTGACCCGATGCTCGACTTGCCCGTCGCCGGCCTCCGTCATCAAGATGAAGGAGACCATGACATGGCACACAACAATCTCATGCTTGTCGCGCAGCTTTCGGGTCTGCGCGTCCTCGTCCTCGCCAACCGCCTCGGCTGTGACAGCGAACTTGCTCGCACCGTCCACGACAGGCTTGCAACGAAGCTCGCCGAAAATGATCGAAGCGCAGCGCAGAATCCTCGCCGCCGACCGGGCGCTTGTCGTAGCGCGCGGAACGACCGATGAAGAGGATGCATTCTACGACCTGCACCACTACCAGACTGCCTGGTACGAGACGTGGCTGATCGAAGCCGTCGCGCTCCTCGACGACTATCTGGTTGACGATCTCACGAACGAATATTTCGACTTCCGCACGGGTGGCTGGCATCACCGCGACAGCGACATTCCGATCACGGTGCCGGTACCGGCCGAAACGCTCTGCGGGCTCGCGAAGATCGTCGCCGAGATCGAGGACATCAGCGGCGCGCGGTTCAGCGTCGAGAATGTCTACTACAGCGAGGCGGAAGCAGAGGCAGCATGGTGGGAAACAACCGGAGCCAATCCGGACGAGGTTTTCGCACTACCCGAAACCGGCCGCTCATGAGGCCGACGATCGAGGCGGTGCAAGCCGCTTCGATCTTGCCTTTCTCCAACACGGGAAGCCGACGTGATGTGTCGCCGCTCGCTGTCCGGTCGATATCGCCAGTTCCGCCTCCCGTGTCCGGTCAGCCCCGACGTTTCGTTTCCGGCTGCCTCGCCGCGTTCTGCGCCCCGCTGTCCGGCGACAGTTCCTCGACCAGCATCAGGAGATGTCTGTGCCGTCGACGCCGGCAGGTCGAGCATGCGCATCATAAGCTTCAATCTTGATCTCCGCCTCCTGCTCGGCTCTCGCCGAAGAACTGCGGAGCCGCCGCGTAAATCGCTTCGACCGGTGAGAAATCGAGCAGTTCGGCAAGATGCAGTAGCCGGGTCACTCGCAACTTGGCGCCGGCCCGCTCATGACGCGCGTAAATCTCGTGATGCAAGCCCGACCATCATGCCGACCTGCTCGCGATTGAGATTCTGCGCATCGCGACGCTCCCGCAAGTACCGGCTCAGTTCCTCCTCCATTTCCAGCAGACTGCGAATGCCGTCGAATCCCGGCTTGCGGTAGATCGGCTTTTCGACCTCGGAATCTTCCGTTTCGACAAGTCCGTGCTTGTCGATATAAGTCTGTACATCCTTGATTGCCATGTGTTGGCTCAGCTCGAATCCGCTGTTGCCCCAACCCCGTCAAAAAGACGGGAAACATCCCGAATTGGCTCGAAACCCCAAAAATCAGAGCCAAAACGATAGTGTTCCTAGCAGGGATTCGGACATCAACTTCAACTCGCTCTCGACCGCTCGAGCAGCCGCCTTCGCGTCAGAAGCCGTTCGCGTCCAGATACTGGCGGATGGCCTTCTCCATGATGGCCTGCATGGACGTGTCCAGGTTGAACGAGGCCAGCTTCAGCCGCCGCTTGGTGTCGCGATCCAGATTGACGTTCACGAAATGGCTCGCCCCTTTCATGCGCGCTCGCTTCATCTGTCGCAGCGCCTTGCTCGCGTCGCTGGACGTCTCGCACTTCTCGCGTTCTACTCTGCCCGCTCTGGCTCGCGCTCGTCATTGCGGGGCCTTCGTCCTGCGCGCGCCCGGAGTCGAGTTGGCCCGCCGGTTCGCTGCCGACGCGGCGCGGTCGCGAATTCATCGAGCGACAGGCTTTCCTTCCCGCTCATGTTGCCCGCCCAGTCGCACGACCTCGCCACAGCAGTTCATCGACTTCCTCGACCAGCGCCTGCGTCTCCCGCCGCGCCTTGGCGACTCGCCTCCGTCACCTCCTGCATCTGGAGCGTGCCGATGCCATTGTGGATGTCCTTGTAGACATTGCGCTCGAATACCTCGGTGCGGAACAGATAGGTTCCGACCTTGTCCTCGATGATCGGCCTGATCTTCCGATAGAGTTCCGTGTGGCGGACGGTCACCGTGATGCGGGTTCGCAGCACGCCATGCCGGCAGGTCCTGCCCAGCGCCTCGTTGACGCGCAGCACGCTCTCGAAGCAGTCGATGGCGCCCGAGCACCTCGCGCTTCGACGGCTGGATCGGCGAAATCACCAGGTCGGCCGCAGCGATCACCGGGTCGACGATCGACGTGTCCTCGCCGGGCGTGTCGATCAGCACGTGATCGAACGCACCGGCGTTGTCGCTCCATCCAGCGTTCCAGTCCTCTTGCCGTCTTGTGGCTGTAGACGTCGATGCCCTCGGGCTGGGCGTCCTTGTCCTGACAGTCGGTCCACCACTTCATCAGGTTGTTGCGCGCGTCCATGTCGATCATGGCGACGTGTCCGCCACGCAGGGCATATTCGCCGGCGATGTTCATCAGCGCGGTGGTCTTGCCCGCGCCGCCCTTGCCGTTGATGGCAGCGATCACGACGGTCATCGGACTTATCTCCCACGAAAACTGTGTTTCTACTCACACACGAATCCATGTTCCATGTGGACGTGGATTCACATCGGATATAGAAACACACGAATATGGAAAAACACAATCATATTGATATTGAAAAATGGAAATATGGCAGACAATATGCGCATAAAACACTACTCATTTTGATTGGCAGGATACGGAAAAATGTGATACATTTTTCCTGACGATCGAGGGACAAGCCCTCGATCCGCGGCCTGCGGCCGCAACCACCACGATCAAGGATCGAGAATTGCCGATGGCTGGCGCCGGATCTTCGTCATCGAAGACGGAAGGACAGGGTGGCGCATATCCGCTTCTCGCCGGCCGAATTCGACGCGCTCGAGGCGGCCGCGAGGACCGCCGGGCATGACCGTTTCCGCCTTCGTTCGGTCGCTGTCGATGGAAGGGGCCGGCGTGCGGCCGTTCTCGAGGAGGAGGATCGAGCCATGGTGCTCGGCCTGCTCGCCGGACGGCATGCGTGCGATCGGAGACAATCTCAATCAGATCGCCCGCGCCATCAACACCGGCAGAGTGCCGGTCGAGAAGTGATCTCGCCGGCACGATCAAGGACGCGCATGGCGTCGCGACGACGGTCGCGGCCGAGCTGGCTGAGATGACCAGGCGGTCGGCCATCGGCGAGGCGCGGGGAGGGCGGCTGATGGAGTTCTTCCCGGGCGCCTTCGAACGGGAATGGGAGCGCCGCCGCGCCATGCTGCATGCATGACATGCAGCTCGGCCAGGCCGCCAAGATCGACTGGGACGAGCCGCGAAGGGGAGGGGTGGCGCGGATCTGGCAGACGAGGGCAGCGTCGGTGGGATCGGCTTTGGCCGATCACGGCGCTGGCCGGTCGGCCGCGGAGCGCGGTGGCGCGTGTGGCGCGGCGAGCTCGGCCGGCCGCTCAATGCGGACGCGCTTTTCGGCGCTGGCGCGCGGCAGCCAGCCAGCAGTGGTCAAGCTGGCCTCCTATGGCGGCGGCGCTCGTGCCGCCGCGATGATCAGCTACACGTCGCGAGAAGGGGAACTGGCGGTCGAGAACGAGCGCGGCGAGCGCGTCCTGGGCAAGGACGCACTCGCCGAACAGCGGGCGGAATGGGAACATCTCTTCGACAATCGCGCCGCCAGCCGGGATCATCGGCGTATTCCATGTCGCGATCGATAGCGCGCTCGCTTCGCGGACGAGATCGACCATGACGACCAGGTGCGCGAGATCCTGCGGTCGGGATTTGGTGATCGACGTTTCGTCTATGCGCGTGCGAGAGCGATGCTGGCGACGAACTCGATGTCTAGCGGGGTCGTCGTCCTGCGCGACAGCCAGGGCGAGCGGCTGACCGGCGACCGCAAGGCAGCCGGAGATCGTCCAGCAGCGATACGACGACAGTCGAGGTCGGCCAGGACATCGAGGCCCGGTTCCGATTTCATGGCTACGGCAACGGCGTGGAATGGGGCACGGCGCGTGTGCGCGAACTGGTCGCGCGGACGGATGGAGAAGTCCGCGACGAGACCGGCCGGCTGATCGGCGACGCGGCGCAGGCCGGCGATCTCGTCCAGAAGGAATGGCGCAAGGAACTGCACAGCCGCAAGGGCAGGGACGTCATGCACCTGATCGTCTCGGCGCGCGCCGGCACCGATGCGGGCGGCCTTCCGAAGCGCCGTGCGCGAGTTCCTGGGCGAGCAGTTCGCGGGGCACCGCTATGTCTTTGCCGTTCACGACCCGGCGCTCGATCCGAAGGAAATGGAGGAGGGCGGCAAGCGGCCGCACATCCATGCCCATGCGATCGTCACCATGCGCTCCGAACTGGCGAGCGGATCGTCACCAGTCCGCAGATGTTTCGGGAATGGCGCTCCGTTGATGGCGGAGAAGGCGCGCGAGCAGGGCATCGACATGGAACTGACCGATCGGCGTGAGCTTGCCAGTGCGCCGGCCTACACCCGCAACCAGGTGCGTCCCGTCAGCTATCGCGGCCGGACCGAACATGAGGGCACGAGCGAAGCTGCGCACGCCCGCTATCAGGCGAAGCGCTCAAACGAAGTGTGGCCTGCGCATTCGCCACGCAGCAGGCGAGCATGCCGCGATTGCGGCTGAAGTATGGAACGATCTTGACCAAAGAGCGGCTGGCGGCAGCGGCGAGGTTTGTGGAGGCAATGATCAGGAAGCGTCTGGAAGGGACGAGACCAGCTCACAAATTGACAAGGTTATTGGCGAGTGGGAAGCTGGTGGTTCAAAAAACAATGCCAATATGATAGTGTTGGACAAGGATGATCGAAGGCAAGGTGGGCCAGATGCGAGAGATGACGCGTCCGGAGTTCGAAGCCTATGAAAAACGCGTCGAAGCCGTCATCTCGTCTGTCGAGCAGACGCTTGACCCGACGATCGAGCCGACTTCGACGAGGTCGCCGCCGCCGCGCGCGAGGTGGTGTCCATTCGACGGGAGTATCTGGAATTCACCGAACGCCAGGGCGACCGCGAGGGCGGGCGGGCGTCAGATCGCTCGCACGACGACCGGTATGAAGACCCCAATGCCCAGTGGAATGCCGCGGTTGCGCGGTTCGGACTGCAAGCGGTCGAAACAGCGAACGAGGTTCTCGTTCAGGTCGGTCACTATCGCGAGGGGCTTGAGCGGATCGAAGCGGGCGAGCTGCCGCAATCCTTCACGGCGAGCTATCGGGCAGGGCTTGAGCGGGAAATCAACCGGGCCGCGGAAATGGCGGTCGATGGCGACAACCAATATATGCGCGAAGCCGCGAAATCGGATCAGGACCTGCAGCGTACGATCGATCAGATCGAGCTGTCACGCGTCGAGAACAGGCGCAGCGACAGGGGCGAAGACAGGGATCAGAAGGCTGGTTCAATCGACGCCGGCGCGAACCGCCGGAATGACGGCGCGCCTGGCGGGTTCCAAGGTGCTGCCGAAGCCGAGCAACATCGCGATCCGGGTCGAGAGGTCCGTTCGACGCCGGAGCAGGATGATCAGATCGTCGAGCAGCAGGCGACCATGCCGTCCGAGCAACGAACAAGGCATCCCGATGACCGATCCGTTGAAAGAAAACCGGCCCTCGACGCGGAACTTGCGAGATCCGATCCGCCGCAGCAGCATGTGCCGCGTCTTCGCCAGATCGAACTGGAACTCGAAGAGCGTCAGGACCGCGATCGCGACGATCGAGAAAGGTAGGAGTTGGTCATGAAGAGCGACTGGCGCAATAATCAGCTTCATGCACCGCACGATCAGGAGGACAAGCCGGACGGATTTGTCTCTGTTGCAATCCTGGTCTTCGCCGTTGCTGCGCCGCTGATCTATCTTCGGTCCGCAACTCGGTGCAGTGGAAGGGTGGTTCATGGACGGATACAGCGCGGTGGAGCGCTGGGTAACCCCCATTCGGCAGTTCGTGTTCGGATAGGTGTTGTTGGGACGGCCTTCTTTGACCGAACATCGTGGCCCTCGGTTTGGCAATAGCTTACCAAGCGGTTCGCCGATAGACCCGACAAGGAGCGGCTACAGCCAATCGCCGCTGCCATTTGTTATCTCGTACTGAATGGCAATTTCGCGCCGCAAGTCGGTCGTTTCGGCGATATCCGAATTAGCCTGAAACCGGACATTCCTCGACCGCCTGGTCGTAGCGAAGAAGTGCCGGCGCAGTCCTCTGCCGGATTGCCGCCTCAAGGAGACAACCGGCAGTGGTCTGCGGACGTTGGAGAGAAACACTCTCGAAACAAAACCGCCGGATGATCCATCCGGCGGCCGTATTTTCGTTTTTGACACCTTAAAGCTCGAAATGTCCGCACACGGCGCGTGGCCGAACTATTGCGCTTCGACAGATCCCTTGCGGGCAGCTTCGTCGATCACGTCAGCGACGACCTTTGGCTGAGTCATAAAGACCGCATGGCTTGCCGCGACCTCCGTGATTGTCGCCCCGATGCGCTTCGCCATCGCTTGCAACATACGCTGATCGAAGGCCTTGTCGTCGGTTGCAATCACTGCCCAACTCGGCTTGCTCCGCCAGGCGGCATGCTCGAGCTTGGTTGCGAAGGCGGACATGTTTATCGGCACCTGAGAGTCCCGCATGAAAGCGGCATCCGCGTCCGTCGTGTCGTTGGCGAAGCCAATCTTGAACCTGTCGGGAGAAACGAAGCCGAAGCCGTCCGCGGTAGTTTCGATGACAAATTCAGGCGGGGTCTGGTAACCCTCGTACTGCTGCGCAGTCGTCTCTCCGGCATCTGGCGACAACGCCGATACGTAAACCAGGCCTGTCACGTTTGAATGGGTACCTGCTTCCGTTATCACCGTGCCGCCCCAGGAATGCCCCACAAGGACCGCAGGTCCATCCTGACGGTCAAGAATGCGTTTGGTTGCGGCAACGTCGTCCGCAAGCGAGGTGAGCGGGTTCTGGACGATCGACACACGATAGCCGCGGGCGGTCAGTTCGTCATAGACGCCGCGCCAACCCGATCCATCAGCGAACGCGCCGTGCACCAGCACCACGTTCCGGACGGTCTGGTTGTCGGGAATTCTCTCGGCAGAGTGAGTGGCCGTGGCTGCGGCAATTCCTGCGACGGCGGCAGTTGCGGCCAGAAGGTTGGTCGTCCTGGAAGTCATGCTGATCTCCTCTTGTTTATCCGATAACAATTATCGCGATATCTTTCTCTACGGTTCCAGCCGCGATATGTCCAGCATAATTTTTATCGCGATATTCTTTTTCGGATCGGGTAGGCTATATCGGGTCCAAGGAGAGCCACCCATGCCGGCGAAAAAACTCAACAACCCATTGCCGCTCGACGATCAGCTCTGTTACGCGATCTACTCTGCCGGCATGGCCATCCAGAGAGTGTACAAGCCACTGCTGGACGATTTGGGCCTGACCTATCCCCAATACCTCGTACTCAATGTCCTCTGGCGCGAGGACAAGCTGACCGTTGGCAGCATCGCCGAAAGGCTCGCGCTGGAGTCGAGCACTCTGACGCCCTTGCTCAAACGGCTCGAAGCGGCAGGACTTCTGCGCCGGACACGGAATCCCGCGAACGAGAGGCAGGTCGTGGTTGCGCTGACTGATAAGGGACGCGAACTCAGATCTCGTGCAGGCTGCCTTGCTGACGCTCTGCTTTCCTCCTCAGGACAAAGCCCAGCGCATCTCAACCAGATCAACCGTGACGTCAGGGAGCTACGTGACGCGATCTATGAACATACGGGCGTCTGGAGGAGCACGGCCTAAGCCGGCAAGCATGGGAGGCTTTTTTACACTGTAGGCACGGTTCCTCCGTCGATTACGTACTCCGCACCCGTGATCGAAGAGGCACGATCGGAAGACAGAAAGGCAACGAGATTGGCGATCTCGGCCGGGCTTGAGGGGCGACCGAGGGGGATTCCACCGAGGGAGTCCATTATGATCTTCTTGCCGCCTTCAACGTCGGTGCCTGCCTCATCCGCGAGACGTCGGGCGAGCTTGACGGAAGCCTCGGTTTCTATCCAGCCCGGAGACACGCGAACGACACGCACGCCTTTCGGCGACACCTCCTTGGAGAGGCTTTTGCTGTAGGTCGACAACGCCGCCTTCGCCGCGGCGTATGCGGTCGTGGCTTCCGGCAGGGGGAGCAGCCTCTGGATGGAAGAGACGTGGATCACCACGCCGCTTCCCTGCGCGATCATTCCTGGTATCAGTTCTCGGTCGAGCCGCACGGCGGGAAACAGGTTGAGATCGAGTTCCTTGTGCCAATCACTGTCGCCCAGCGCCGAGAAGCCGCCTGCCGGCGAGGAAGAACCGCCGAGCATATGAACGATAATATCGACGCCGCCCAACTGACCCCTGACGGCTTCGGCCACCGTGAAGCAGCCTTCGCTGGTGGAAAGATCGGCAGCCACGAAAAGGTCCGCCGAAGAGTTCGCGGGGAACGAGCGGGCCGTCGTCAGCACACGCGCGCCGAGTTTGCGGAACAGGTCGACGGTTGCGGCACCGGCTCCCTTTGTGCCGGAAGTGATCAGGGCGCGCTTGCCCGATAGATTCAGGAAGTCGCTCATGCGCCGATCTCCAAGGCTGCGATCTTGTCGCCCATCAGACGGAAGACGTAGGTGAGATTTGCAGGGCTGCCGGGAAACTCGCCGGTGACTTTGGCGATCACCTTCGTCCCATGCTCGTCGGTGAGGGCCTCGAGCGGATCGGCGACGTGCCGATACCTGGCCTTCGAGTATTCCCACCAATTGCCGATGGCATAGTGCCCGGAGTGGGAGCGGCCCTCGTCATGGACAGCGGCGCTCGGCGCGAAGCAGGCCAGCAGAGCCTCGCAGTTGTTGTTCCGATCCGCTTCGAAATATGCCTGGATCGCCTGAGGCAGTTGCATCTCTCATCTCCTCTTGGGGATTGTTCGCTCCACAAGTAGGCGTATTCCGATGTTCGGATAATTGGGATAAATATGGATGTCGAATTGCGGAAAGTGGGATAATGGCGAGGCCTGGCCTTCACGATCTGGAAGCTGTCGTAGCCGTTGCTCGCAGATCCTCTTTCCGCGGCGCGGCGCTTGAACTGGGAATGTCGACGACTGCCCTTAGCAATGCCGTCGGCAAGCTGGAGGCCCACCTTGGCGTTCGCTTGTTCAACCGAACCACCCGCAGCGTATCTCTGTCGGATGCCGGTCGCCTGTTCGTCGAGAGCGTCGGTCCTGCGTTGCAGGACATCCACGGTGCCATGGATGCAGCGCGCTCAAAGCAGGCAAACCCCACGGGAACGCTCCGCATCAATTCCTATGCCACTGCCGCGCGAGAAATCCTTTCACCCCTGCTTCTGGAGTTCATCAGGCGTTACCCGCAGGTCCATATCGATCTGGTCACCGAGGGACGGCTCTTGGACATCGTCGCGGAAGGCTTCGACCTGGGCGTGCGTCGCGCCACCCTCGTGCCGAGTGACATGATTGCGATCTCGCTGGGTCGGCCGCAGCGAAATGTGGTCATAGGCTCGCCCGACTATTTCAAAAGCTATGGTACGCCTTCCACGCCGACTGACCTCCTTCAACATCGGTGTATCCGTATCCGGCTGCCGAATGGCGCGCTCTTTCGCTGGCGCTTCGAGAAGGATGGGGAACCGCTATTGATCGATGTGAACGGACCGATGACTTTGGATGAGGCAAGCCTGTCCCGCGGCACAGTGCTCGAAGGCGTGGCGCTGGGCTACGTAATGGAGCGTGACGTGCGCGAGGATATTGAGGCAGGGCGGTTGATCAGCGTTCTGAAGGAATGGATGCCGCCTTCCGACGAACTCTGCATCTATTACCCGGGACGACGTAATCCATCCGCGGCGCACAGAGCATTCGTTGAGCTAGCACGGGAACTCGGCTCAAAAGGCCGAAACACGGCTGTATAAGCGCCGTTCCGCTTTGCGCCCCATGTAAGCCGAAGAGGCAAGTTCGCGTGCAATTAAAAGCGGACATGTAGGTGACTGCAATGATGGTCGCGGTTGCGCCACCTGCCGTCGCAAGTTCGCCGGTCGGAACGTCGATTTGGCGGGCCAATCTCAGGCGGACTCGGCTGTTCGGTCGGCTTGCGCGGCCGCCAGCTTTGCTTTCACACCTGCAATCAGGGCTTGGAAGCGCGGATGCTTGTGCAGCGGCGTCAGATCGCCGTCCTGTTCGACCCACAGGATGAATTCGGAGGACGTCTTGCTGAGGCAAGACTCCAATTGATCGACAGCCTGATCCAATTCGTTCATGTGCACGAAAGCACAAGCCAAATTGTATTGGTCTATCGGGTCGTCGTCCGGTTCAATGGTGAGGGCGCGCGACGCCCATTCCTTGGCGCGTTCTTTCTCTCCCAAATAAGCCAGCGAGACTGCGCCTCTCATCATCGCATTAGCGTTGTCGGGTCGAAGCGAGATTTCCTTTTCGATACGCTCCAGTTCCCAGCGCGCGGAAGACTTGGCCTCCTCGTGTTGGCCGAGAGCTCTATAACTTTGGGACAAAAAGCCCGGAGAAGCGTAGTCCGAATCGAGAAGTAGTGCGGCGCGCTCGAAATGCGTGACTGCATCTTCACTACGGCCAAGCCATAAGCAGGTCCGCCCAAAACTGTGCCTCACGTCGTTGGAATCGGGCTCCAAGCGGAGCGATTCCTCATGCGCAGCGAGAGCTTCGTTCAAGCGGCCAAGCTCAGCCAATGCTCGTCCCTTGGCTGCATGAGCCTCAGCCAAACTTGAATCGAGCGTGAGCGCCTTTTCGGCCGCTGATAGACCAGACTGCTCCGACTTTCCGCCTGTATGCAGAATAGCTTGGCATAGGGCAACCAATGCCCAGGCGCGCGCATAATTGGGGTCAATATTTAAAGCGCGTTGGCAGAACCTAATGGCGATTTGCAGGTTTCTTACGCTACGCATCCTTTGGTAATACCTAGCCAAGAGATAGAGCTGGTACGCTTCCGGATTATGAGTCGAGCGCGTTTCGATCGCCTTCTTTTCTTCGGGCAGTAGTTTACCCTTCAGCGCAGCGACGATTGCGTGCGAGATTTCATCCTGCAGTGCGAAGATGTCTTTCAGATCGCGGTCGTAGCGCTCGGCCCAGATGTGATCACCCACTCGCCCGTCGATTAACTGAGCACTGATTCGTACGCGCCCGCCGGATTTGCGTACGCTGCCCTCGAGGACGTGACTGGCCTTCAACTGATCGGCGATCCTGCATACGTCCACCATTTTGCCCTTGAAGGCGAAGGTGGTGTTCCGGGCGGTGACGGAGATGGCAGAAGCCTTCGAAAGGTCGGTGATGATGTCCTCGGTAATGCCGTCGCTGAAGTATTCCTGCTCTGGATCGCCGCTAAGGTTGGCGAAGGGCAGCACGGCGATCGAGAGCTTCAGCGGTGACGGCCGACTTGTACTGGATTCGGTGGGTGCAGCTGGCTTTAGCTCGGCGGTGCCGACGCGCAGCGAAAAGACCCGGATGGGCTCGGCGATGTTCTTGAGGTGCGTGCTGCCGAGATCGCTGACCGAGAGGTCAAGCCTCGACCTCACCTGCCGATAGGCATCCTCTGAAAGACAGATAGCACCAGGTGCAGCAACGCCCTCCAGGCGCGAGGCGATGTTGACGCCATCGCCCATGAGGTCGCCGTCGCTCTCCTCAACGACATCGCCGATGTGGATGCCGATACGAAACTCAATGCGGCGCTCAGGCGGGACACCGGCATTGCGTTCGAGCATGGCGGTCTGCACCTCGATGGCGCAGCGTACCGCATCGACCACGCTGCGGAACTCGACGAGGGCTCCGTCGCCGGTGCGCTTGACCACGCGACCATGGTGCACGGCGATCGTGGGATCGATCAGGTCGCTTCGCAGTGCCCGCAGCCGCGCCAGGATGCGATCCTCGTCCGCGCCGGCGAGCCGGCTGTAGCCGACAACGTCGGCCGCCAGGATTGCGGCAAGCTTTCGGAACTCGCTCATGCCGTCCTTTCCCCTGTCCAGCCAAGCGCCGTGGCCGGACCAGACCTCGCCCCGTCTCAACATAGGACAGTTACCCCAACGGAAGATAGCCCGAAGCCTTGGTCGAATGTCCGGATCGGGGTCAGTTGGAGACGTTGATCCCACCTCGCTCAATGTCTGCTATCGCGTTCTGGCCGCCAGAAGCGGACGGTCCGCTCTCGTGAAGAGTTTCGGGCGCCGGCAGGCGTACGAAAGTCCCCGAGGAAGGAACCCGCGGGCCACAGTCGACGGCTATGGGGATTTCGAACTGCGGCTGATGTCGGCGATGGCGCGACCGCCGATGGGAAGCGCCGGGATGGATGCGGACAGGCCGCTTCGTTGCGCCTTCGCGCGGTATTGGCGGCCCGGCACTGGCTCGGGTGGACGCATGTCGGCGTCGATGTCACCATGGGCGCGCGTGGGTCCGTTGCCGGAGGCTGAGTGCCTGCGGCTGAAGGCTGGACCATGCCATGCCGGGTCATGGAGCGTTCTCCCGGTTCGTCGCCGTTGTGTCCGGCGGTCCGCGCGGCTGCCTCCACCGTTCGAACACCTCGATGACGATCATGCGTCCGCCGCAGCAGGGGCATGGCGGGCGGAAGTCGTCCGGTTCGTCCGGGGTGTCGTCATCGGGTGGCGCAGCGACGTCCAGCAGTTCGCGCGCCAGCGCGAGGCTGGCCTTGCGGGAGGAGCCGGCGAGCAGGCCGTAATGCCGGATGCGGTGGAAGCCGCGCGGCAGGACATGGAGCAGGAAGCGGCGGATGAACTCGTCGGCCGCGAGCGTCATGACCTGCTGCCGGTCGGCGCCGTCGCGGCGATAGTCCTTGTAGCGGAAGGTGACGCCGCTCTCGTCGAAGGCGATCAGGCGGCGGTTCGAGATCGCGACCCGGTGGGTGTAGCGCGACAGGTAGGCGAGCACCGCCTCCGGCCCGGCGAACGGCGCCTTGGCGTAGACCACCCAGCGCTTCTTCCGGACCGGCGACAGGTGACGCAGGAATGCCCGCCGCTCGGCCAGGTGCGCCATCGATCCGAAGAAGGCGAGCCGGCCCGGCGTCGTGCAGCGCGAGCAGCCGGGTGAGGAACAGCGCGGCGGAACAGCTTGCCGAGCACGCGCACCGGAAGCAGGAACGCCGGTCGCGACGATATCCAGCGGCTTCCGTCCGGCGCGATGCCGCCGCCCGGCACGATCATGTGGACATGCGGATGGTGGGTCATCGCCGAGCCCCAGGTGTGGAGGACCGCAGTGATGCCGATGCGCGCGCCGAGGTGCTTCGGATCGGCCGCGACGAACCGGCCGACATCGCGGACGTAGTTGCGTTGCGTCTCCCGGCTGAACCGGCGCATGGTCATATCGTCGATCAGCCGCTGGCGCAGCCGGCGGATTGGTGCTTCGAGAACAGGATGGGGCATGGTCAGGCTCCTTGTTGAAGAAGCCTGCTGATGCTCTGCCCCCGCAGGACGACGCTCAATGCGGCCGCGCGGCAACCGGTTCGTGACCGCAGGCGCCCATCCCGCGCAGCGGGTTCGTTCGACGGCCCCAGACCTGAACTTGCGCCAGGGCGCGAAGCGCTCGGCCGTATCGTGTGCGCTCTCCGTGCTGGACGAACCGTCGGAAATAAATGCAACGAACGAAGTGTGAACATCTGGTGTGCTTTTCGGTGCGCTATTTGACCACGAAAGGGCACACCAGGATACGTTTTGTTCCCTTTTGCCTCCCACGATGGATTTTAGCCCTTGCGCCGCAAACCTTGAGAATATAGGGCTCTTTCCGGATCGGAGCGTAGCGCAGCCCGGTAGCGCACTTGACTGGGGGTCAAGGGGTCGTGGGTTCGAATCCCGCCGCTCCGACCATTTATAATCAAAGGGTTAATGCCAAAATCGAATTTTGAAAAAGTTACGATTTACCGTCGGGTAACAAAAGGGGTAACACCGCGTCCAGAGGTTGAGGCTACTTTTGCACGAGTGGCTCTTCGCCAGTACACCTAAGCTGCCGGCTCATAACCGCTTGGTTGGGGGTTCGAGTCCCTCCGGGCCCACTATAAAAATCAATTATTTAGGCTACGATCTTAGGCAATCTGTCTTTCCATCAACGCCTTTGGCAACGTTTTGGCAACAACCGCACGAATTGAAGATGTGCGATTCCAAATATGTTACGAAGTTGCCGAACAAAGACGATGGCGGGCATTCATGCGCCCTCTCGCGGCGCAAACAGGGGCTCGATTCCCTTGGGTGTACCAGTCTCCTTATTTCTCCCTTTGTTTTCAATTGGTTGCGAGACGTATTGCCTAACCGAATCGCCGCGTTACACAGTCCCTGGTCCCTTTCATCTTCCGGGATCAGGTGCGCGATCGCCTCCATCGACGCTTTGGCTGCCTTAGCTGAAGTTTGGTGACGCGTTGCCTGACTGACCAGCGCGCTGCGGCGCTTCAGCGTGGGTTGAAGGCGCTACGAGCACTGGTTTCGCAACGTCGGAAACCCGCCGGATGGCACCGGCTTCCACCAAGCCAGCGATCGCCTTCTTCATGAGGTCCACCGCATTGGCGAACCCGTCCACGGGCATTATCACTCTTTGCCGGAAGATGGGCTTGGGATTGTTCTTTCTGTCTCGTTCAGTGGCGGACAGGCTCATGAAATCGATTCTCACCATTGAACCTGTTACGGTGATTTCGGCGATACCATCGGCATAGAGGTCCTGATTCATTGCGATAACTCCAAGGTTAATCTGTGTGAGAACGCGATTGCTCCCACGACTCGAAAGCATTGCGAGGATTTCCGAGATTTTGCGGGCTGGCGTCCGTTGGCAATCGGCGCAACGCAAAGTCCTTCGCGATTTCGCAAGATGTAGGCGCCCAGAAAGCCCGTGACCACAGTTACGGGCAATCGATCTTCTCCATCCCCACGGGCCTGCATGCGCTACTCCTACACCGCCGCAAGCTGCGGTCTGAAAGTAACGTCAACGTGGTAGTTTGTCGAGTTGAAGGTGTTGGTCGGGAAGATCCCGCTCTCGCCGTAGGCGTACACGCCGTTTCCGCCACTCAACGCGCTCGACGGCGCCTGCAGGTCCAGATTGGAGAAGTCACTGTTGAAGAAGCCCGGAGTTGCCGAATAGAAGCCGTTCGTATGATAGGACACGACAAGGGTCTCGCCGGCCTCTATGGCGACTTCCTGCGATAGGCTGACGGACTGCCAGCCGCTCGCAGTCTCGCTGTTGAACGTGGCGCTTGCAAGCAGCGTCCCGGTCGAGGTCCAGAGGTGCGCCTCGTGCGGGCCGACATTTTCCGCAGCCTTATAGAAGCGGATGCCGGTGATCACGCCGTCCACGTCCGACTGGAACTTCATGCCAAGCTCCGCGTCGCCAGAATCGTTCGTCGCACCGGACGCGGGGGCGGCGGAGCCAAACAGATTCTGCGTCCCCCCTGCGGGATCGACGCTCAATACCACCTGGGCCGTATCGGTCTGATTGCCGTCGGAGACGGTATAGGTGAAGCTGGCAATACCGACATGATCCTCGCCCGGCGTGAATGTGACGACATCATTATCGAGCGAAACCGTACCGTTCACGGCATTGCCAACGCCGGTGATGGTCAGTGGATCGCTGTTGGCGTCGGTATCATTGGCGAGCAGCGTGCTCGACTGAAGCACGAGCGGCGTGTTGTAAGACGCGAAGAAACCAGGATCGTCGCCGGCCACTGGACGAAGGTTTCCGTTCACCTGCTCATAGAGGACGTCCACCCAATAGTTGGTCGCATTGAAGCTGGATGTCGGGAAGAGCGTGCCGGAGCCGTAGGCGAACACGCCGTTCCCACCGGCAGGCGCCGACAGCGGGCCGTTCGTATAGTTGCTCGTGAAGAAATTCGGGGTTACCCCATAGTTGCCGTTTGAATGGTAGCTCGCGACATAGGTTGTACCGGCCGCAACGGCGATCGGCTGTGTAAAGGTTACGGTTTGCCAGCCGCTCACGCTTTCATTGGTAAATGTTGCGTTGGCGAGGAGCGTGCCGGTGCTCGTCCACAGTGAGCCCGTATGCGTTCCAACATCCTGCGCGCTCTTGTAGTAACGCAAACCGGTTATGATGCCTGGTGAAGATGCCTGGAACTTCACGCCCAGTTCCACGGAGGAAGGATCGTTCACGGAGAGAATGCTGGGCGCGCTGGACGACGAAAAGAGGTTCGATGTCGTATCGGATTGTCCGACGGTCACGCTTACCCCGGCCGTCGCGACGCCGTTGCGGCCATCCGATATGGTATAGTCGAAGCTTGCTGGACCGATATAGCCGGAAGTCGGCGTGAAAGTGATGACGCCGGTCTGGTTGTTCAGCGATACGGTGCCATGCGCGGCATTGCTCACGCTTGTAATGGTGAGCGGATCACCGTCCGCGTCGCTATCGTTGGCAAGGAGAGCAGCCGAAGCGATCGACAGCACTCCGCTGTTGGAAACAGTGAACCCGTTATCGTTTCCGGCGAGCGGCACCGAGTTGATAGCCGAGCGATCGAGCACGACATCGACCCAGTAGTTGGTAGCCTGATGGTCGCCGGTTGGGAACGCGGTACTGGCGGAGTAAACGTAGACACCGTTTCCGCCGCTCGTCGCGGACGAGGGCGCGCTCAGCGAACCGTTGGTTTTGGTGGTCGAGAAGTAGTTCGCCGTCGCCGCGTAGACTCCATTGGTATGATAGGAAGCTACGTAGGTTGTCCCCTTGGTGATGTTGACGGGGTTCGAGAAAGTCGCGGTCTGCCATCCGCTGAACGACTCGTTGGTGAATGTGACAGTCGCCAGTAGCGTACCAGTCGATGACCACAGCGAGCCCGTATGTGGTCCGCTGTCATTCGCCATCTTGTAGAAGCGGACACCGGAAATCGAGCCGTTGACCGCCGAAGTGAATTTCATGCCGAGTTCCAGACCGGAAGGGTCGGTGAAGCCCGGCCCCGTTGGCCCTTCGGTCCATTGGAACAGCGATACGCCCGCGGGATCATCGTCCACCGTGACGCTCACATTGGCGGTGTCGGTGCCGCCGCGCCCATCCGAGACCGTGTAGGTGAAGCCTGCCGTCCCGCTATAACCGGCAGTTGGCGTGAACAGCACGTTGCCCGTTTGTGGATCAAGCACCGCAGTGCCATTGTTGGCGTTGCTGAGCGCGATGATGGATAGCGGATCCTGGTTCAAGTCGCTGTCGTTCGATAGTAGAGAAGCGAACGACAGCGCGAGCATTCCGTTCTGGCCAATTGTCAGCCCCTGAATCGTCCGCCCGCGACCGGCGCTACGTTCGGGTCGGGTCGGAATACGACGTCCACCCAGTAGTTGGCGTTGCTCGATCCCTGGTTCGGGAAGGTACCAGGGGTGGACGTATAGCCATAGACACCGCCGCCCTGCATGCCCTTGAGCACGCCGTTGGAGTAGGTCGCCGTGAAATAACTATCATTCGCGGAATAGTACCCCTTGGTGTGATACGACGCGATATAGGTCGTCCCGGCCGCTATATGGACGGGATTGGCGAAACTCACCGTTTGCCACCCCGAAATCGGTTCTCCGACGGAGGTTCCAGTGGCCAATAGTGCGCCAGTCGAAGTCCACAAGCTCACCGTGTGCGGACCGGCGTTGTAGAAGCCTTTGTAGAACCGGATACCTTCGACAGCGCCTGTTGTGGTCGCCTGGAAGCGGACGCCGAGTTCTACGTCGTCTCTGTCGATTACGGTCGCCTGTTGAGGCGTGGCCGAAAGGGTCCACAGGCTCGAGGTGGTCGGCAGGCCGACCGTCACCGGGGTGCCAGCGGTGGCGTTGCCCAGATTCAGGCTGTCATCGACGGCGCGGGCCATGACGTTGTAGGCTCCCGCCGCCTGGACGACCCAACTGTAACTCCAGTCCTCGCGGCCGGTCGCCTTCCACCAGGATTGCCCACCGTCAACCGAAATCTCAACGCCGGCAACCAGACCGCCTCCGAGGTCCTGGGCCGTGCCGGTAATCGTAACCTTTTGCCCTTCCACGAAATTCGTTCCGAACGGTGTGATCGTCGCGGTCGGTTTGATCGTATCGGTGGACTGGCTCGCCAGGACCAGGCTCGCGTCCAGGGTGCCAGGCTGGATGCCCATGTCCGCGAACATGTTCACCATCGCCTGCTGAACGTTGGGATCGGTGGGCGTTTCTGCCCCCTCATGCTCGGAATCGAGACCCCACGACCAGAAGACGGTACCAGCGCCGAAAACCAGTGCTCCACTCTCCGCCCTGTACATGGTCAGGCTGTGGGAGACATTGGCGGAGCCGACCGTTGTTCCGTAGTCCTCTAGATACGTGTCCACGGATACGTTGGACATGGATAGGTTGATCAGACCCGCGGGCCGGAATCCATTCTCGACGTCGGAGTCCCATTCGTAACCGAGCAGGTTCTGCACAAGCGAATAGGTCTGGCCCGGCTGCAAGTCGGCCACATCCGTGTTTCGCCAGAATCGAAGGTTGGAATAGTCATAGGGGATCGTGAGTGTATCCAGCCGGTAGCTGTCGACCGTGAACATTGTGCCGGTCAGCGAGTTCTCCGGCTCCTGTCCGGGATCGGCATAACGTGGATCGCGCCAGGTGCCCGTGCCTGTGTCACTCGGATCCGGAGTGCCGCCCCAGGTTTCCTTGTAGCAGACCATTGTCCGGTAAGGCGTGCCGTTGCCATCGATGCTGGTTTCCCAGCGAACCTTCCAATAGACCTCGTTGCCGCTCCAGAACGCGAGGTTAACCCCTTGGTCCCGCGCCGCCTCGACATTGGCCCGTTGTTCCGCCGACCAGTATTCGTCGTGGCCGACGGACAGGAAAGCATCGTGATTGAGGAGTGTAGCGCCTGAGCGCGTCGTGTCGACCCCTGATATGTAGGAGACGTCATAGCCGTTCTGCTCCAGCCAGCGGATCGCGGAGTGTTCCACGCCAAAGATGAAGTCGTGTGTGCCGCCCTTCACGCTCGTGTTAGTGACGAATGGACGATTGTAGCTGACGGCGGTAGCGCGCCCGATGGAATTGACGCCGCACCCGCAGGTCGGCGGCAAATAGCCGATCAAATCGGCCGGGTCGACCGGAACTTCGCCGAAATAGAGGCTTGCGCCCCCCCACTCATTGTAGGCTTGCCATGTCGTGTCGGATGTCTGGAAGACGATATTGCTTTGCGAGCTGTCGTCGCGCACGACGAAAGGAATGTGGCTTGCGCCCTGAGAGCCGTCCAGGCGGACGAGCTTGGCAATGTAGAGGCCGGAGGCAGCATCATCTGGAATGGTCCAGCTCGCCGAAACCTCCCAGTTCCCCGCGTCCACCAGTCCGCGAGACATATCGACAATCGGATGCGGCTGGATCTGGGCGGAAGTCAGAGACTTCTCGATGGATCCGACCTTTCGCGCCCCGTCGCCGCCATAGTAGCCGAGGCGGTAAATATCGATTCTGTAGTGGGTCGAATCGGTCGCGATCTTGAAATCAACCGTTTGGCCGACATTGGTGCTAATCTCGGTGGCAAAACCCTGGATTGTGGCGTCGCCGTCACCGCCATAGCCAAAATCGGTTTCGAGACCCCATTCGCTGATCGGATTGCCCTGCTTCATATTCTCGAGCACGATCTTGTTGGGGTTCGTCCCGCCGAGCTGACCGGCTGTAACCGTTCCGTCGGAAAACTGAAAATTCTCGACGTTGGTAACCGTGTCTGTGCCGTCAGCTGATCCACTGCGGAGGTCGGTGATCGTGAAGTTCGAGCCAGCCGACGAGATCGAATAGTTGGCGCGTGCCCCAGTGAACACTGCTGTGTCGCCAGTTCCGGCGCCTCCATCGATCGTGTCGTTGCCTCCCTCGCCTCTAAGCGAGTCGTTTCCTGATCCGCCAATCAATACGTTTGCAGAGCTATTGCCGGTGATGCTGAAGCCTTCGGTCTGTACAGAGAGGTTGATCGTCATGCCGCCCGCCGAGTTCGCGGCCGAGATCGCCTCGACGCCCTGGAGGGAGCTGTCGCTGAGCGCATTAAGTTTGGCCGAGGCGGAGGTCAGAGTGATCGTATCGCCTGTACCGGAACCCAGATCGATGACGCCCGCGCCGTTCAGGATGGCGTCGAGCTGAGCGCCGCTCAGGGTAACCGCATCGGTTCCGGTGGTGCCTGTAAGGTTGCCGGTTTCGACGTTGATGACCGTCGGCGTACCGAGCGACGAGATATCGCCGCTGGCGACAACGTTCAAAACATCGGTACCGCCGCCGAGATCGATGGTGGTCAGCCCTGCCAACTGCGACGCAGTCATCGTCACGGTGTCGCTGCCGGTGCTGCCGGTCAATGTCTCGATGCCAGACACCGTTCCGACCGAGAAGTTGACCGTGGTCGCATTCGACAAAGCGACCCGATCGCCCGGTCCGCCAATGCTGTGGGCCCCGCCCTGGATCAATTCGCCGGCGACAAATTGGCCGTTGGCGATGTTGATGATGTCGTCGCCACCGCCCGCGTCGATTGTATCTGCTCCGGACCCGCCAGTGATCGTGTCAGCCTGCCCGCTGCCGGTAATGGCGAAGGCCTCGCTCTGGCCGCTCAGCGTTATGGTCACGCCGGCAGCAGCGCCAGTGGCGGAGATCGCCTCGACACCCTGAACGGCAGTGTCGCTGAGCGCATTCAGCTCGGCCGAAGTGGAGGTCAGGGCGATGGTATCGCCGCTGCCGGTGTTAAGATTGATTGTGCCCGCTACCGTTCAGGATGGCGTCGAGCTGAGCACCGCTCAGGGTAACCGTATCGGTTCCGGTCGTGCCTGTAAGATTGCCGGTCTCGACATTCGTGACCGTCGGTATAGCGAGCGCCGAGATGTTGCCGCTGGCAACAACATTCAGCACGTCCGTGCCGGCGCCGAGATCGATCGTGGCGAACCCCGCCAACTGCGACGCGCTCATCGTCACATTGTCATTGCCGGTACTGCCGGTCAGCGTCTCGACGTTGGTGACCGTGCCTACCGTGAAATTGACCGTGGTCGTATTGGTCAACACCATCCGGTCGCGCGTGCCGCTGCCGCTATCGGCCCCGCCATCGATCGACTCGCCGGCAACGAACTGGCCGTTGGCGATGTTGATCGTGTCGTCGCCCGCACCTGCGGCGATCGTGTCAGCTCCGGACCCGCCGGTGATCGTATCGTCGCCACCGCCTGCCACGATTGTGTCGGCACCGGACCCGCCAGTGATCGTGTCAGCCTGTCCGCTGCCGGTAATGGCGAAGGCCTCGCTCTGGCCGCTCAGCGTTATGGTCACGCCGGCAGCAGCGCCAGTGGCGGAGATCGCCTCGACACCCTGAACGGCAGTGTCGCTGAGCGCATTCAGCTCGGCCGAAGTGGAGGTCAGGGCGATGGTATCGCCGCTGCCGGTGTTAAGATTGATCGTGCCCGTACCGTTCAGGATGGCGTCGAGCTGAGCACCGCTCAGGGTAACCGTATCGGTTCCGGTCGTGCCTGTAAGATTGCCGGTCTCGACATTCGTGACCGTCGGTATAGCGAGCGCCGAGATGTTGCCGCTGGCAACAACATTCAGCACGTCCGTGCCGGCGCCGAGATCGATCGTGGCTGAACCCCGCCAACTGCGACGCGCTCATCGTCACATTGTCATTGCCGGTACTGCCGGTCAGCGTCTCGACGTTGGTGACCGTGCCTACCGTGAAATTGACCGTGCTTGCGTTTGTCAGGACCATCAGGTCGCGCGTGCCGCTGCCGCTATCGGCCCCGCCATCGATCGACTCGCCGGCAACGAACTGGCCGTTGGCGATGTTGATCGTGTCGTCGCCCGCACCTGCGGCGATCGTGTCAGCTCCGGACCCGCCGGTGATCGTATCGTCGCCACCGCCTGCCACGATTGTGTCGGCACCGGACCCGCCAGTGATCGTGTCAGCCTGCCCGCTGCCGGTAATGGCGAAGGCCTCGCTCTGGCCGCTCAGCGTTATGGTCACGCCGGCAGCAGCGCCAGTGGCGGAGATCGCCTCGACACCCAGGATGGACGCATCTGTCGCTCCTCGGGTGTTGAGATCGGTCGATGTAGAGGTCAGGGCGATGGTATCGCCGCTGCCGGTGTTAAGATTGATCGTGCCCGTACCGTTCAGGATGGCGTCGAGCTGAGCACCGCTCAGGGTAACCGTATCGGTTCCGGTCGTGCCTGTAAGATTGCCGGTCTCGACGTTCGTGACCGTCGGCGTAGCGAGCGCCGAGATGTTGCCGCTGGCAACAACATTCAGCACGTCCGTGCCGGCGCCGAGATCGATCGTGCTGAACCCCGCCAACTGCGACGCGCTCATCGTCACATTGTCATTGCCGGTACTGCCGGTCAGCGTCTCGACGTTGGTGACCGTGCCGACCGTGAAATTGACCGTGCTTGCGTTTGTCAGGACCATCAGGTCGCGCGTGCCGCTGCCGCTATCGGCCCCGCCATCGATCGACTCGCCGGCAACGAACTGGCCGTTGGCGATGTTGATCGTGTCGTCGCCCGCACCTGCGGCGATCGTGTCAGCTCCGGACCCGCCGGTGATCGTATCGTCGCCACCGCCTGCCACGATTGTGTCGGCACCGGACCCGCCAGTGATCGTGTCAGCCTGCCCGCTGCCGGTAATGGCGAAGGCCTCGCTCTGGCCGCTCAGCGTTATGGTCACGCCGGCAGCAGCGCCAGTGGCGGAGATCGCCTCGACACCCAGGATGGACGCATCTGTCGCTCCTCGGGTGTTGAGATCGGTCGATGTAGAGGTCAGGGCGATGGTATCGCCGCTGCCGGTGTTAAGATTGATCGTGCCCGTACCGTTCAGGATGGCGTCGAGCTGAGCACCGCTCAGGGTAACCGTATCGGTTCCGGTCGTGCCTGTAAGATTGCCGGTCTCGACATTCGTGACCGTCGGTATAGCGAGCGCCGAGATGTTGCCGCTGGCAACAACATTCAGCACGTCCGTGCCGGCGCCGAGATCGATCGTGGCGAACCCCGCCAACTGCGACGCGCTCATCGTCACATTGTCATTGCCGGTACTGCCGGTCAGCGTCTCGACGTTGGTGACCGTGCCGACCGTGAAATTGACCGTGGTCGCGTTGGTCAACACCATCAGGTCGCGCGTGCCGCTGCCGCTATCGGCCCCGCCATCGATCGACTCGCCGGCAACGAACTGGCCGTTGGCGATGTTGATCGTGTCGTCGCCCGCACCTGCGGCGATCGTGTCAGCTCCGGACCCGCCGGTGATCGTATCGTCGCCACCGCCTGCCACGATTGTGTCGGCACCGGACCCGCCAGTGATCGTGTCAGCCTGCCCGCTGCCGGTAATGGCGAAGGCCTCGCTCTGGCCGCTCAGCGTTATGGTCACGCCGGCAGCAGCGCCAGTGGCGGAGATCGCCTCGACACCCAGGATGGACGCATCTGTCGCTCCTCGGGTGTTGAGATCGGTCGATGTAGAGGTCAGGGCGATGGTATCGCCGCTGCCGGTGTTAAGATTGATCGTGCCCGTACCGTTCAGGATGGCGTCGAGCTGAGCACCGCTCAGGGTAACCGTATCGGTTCCGGTCGTGCCCGTCAGATTTCCGGTTTCGACGCTTATCGTCGGCGTACCGAGCGACGAGATATCGCCGCTGGCAACAACATTCAGCACGTCCGTGCCGGCGCCGAGATCGATCGTGCTGAACCCCGCCAACTGCGACGCGCTCATCGTCACATTGTCATTGCCGGTACTGCCGGTCAGCGTCTCGACGTTGGTGACCGTGCCTACCGTGAAATTGACCGTGCTTGCGTTTGTCAACACCATCCGGTCGCGCGTGCCGCTGCCGCTATCGGCCCCGCCATCGATCGACTTGCCGGCGACGAACTGGCCGTTGGCGATGTTGATCGTGTCGTCGCCACTGCCCGCGATGATCGTGTCGGCTCCACTACCGGCTATAAATGTGTCGCCGACACCGTCTTGAAGCTCAGTACTCGTACCGCCCCCGAAACCGGTAAGCGTACCATTCGTTGCGTCTGCCCGGTCATCGCCGCTACCGCCTGTGAATGTCGCCATTACTCCGGCGTAGGCCGCCATTGCCTCAGCCGTGAGCGGGGGGCGACCCTCGGCAAGACCACGATCAAGTATCCATGTTCCACCTTTTGTCTGCGCACCGACAATGCCGGTCGCGGCTGCTACTCGAGCACCTGTCCGTTTCGCAAGTATGTCTACAAAGGCGGCGCCACTTTCGCCTGCCCCGCTCTGGCATGCCCAGATGAGCAAAGCACCATCCGCCGCGAGTGCGGCACCAAACTCGGAGAGTGCGGCAGTTTCGCCATTGATTGTCTCAAATGAAAGCGCCCCTGCGGTGAAGCTCACCTCGCCGGGTTGACCATGAGCGATGAGGTGAATCGCGTCCAAGCCACGTCGAGTGGACAAATTGCGCGCTATCTGCGGAATCGCTGGCTCGACCTCCGAAAGCACAATTGCTTCGACGTCCGCCCTGAGACCAGAAACCAGGCTTTCGAAATCAGCGATTTTGGGGTCGATGAATGCGATCTCTTGGGTGTAGGTCATGAAACTATCCCATGTGTCGGCTTTGACCGGCTTGGCTCAAGTCTGAAGCACTCGTAATATAGCTCGCGGATGCGGCCATGTTTCTTGGCTCGTAGGACGATATCAAGTGGAGTTTGGAAACCGCAAGTTAGCTGACCGACACACAGGATCCACCGATTTGATGATCTCGGTTTGATGCCGCCTGCGTAGAAAACCGCCACAGCAGGGACCAGGCTGCCATCTAACATCGCGAAGAGGCGCACAGCCGACAAAGTCAGATGGCCGCGCGCCGACCGGCCGGGCATCTGATGAAATCTCACTTCCGCCTCGTCGGTACCATGCGAATCTCGACCGGCACGTCACGGCCTCTGCAGTTGCTGTTTGTCCCGCGTCAGCGCTGATGGGACCAAAGTGGTTTAACTGAGAGCGGAGGATTTCTGGTTCATCGTAGCCTTTCAAAGGAGCGAAGATGAAACAGAAATCCGGGACCGGGAAAGCGCCAGCCGAGCAGGTCATCAGGGACATCCGTCGTGCGACCCGCAAGCAGTATTCGGCCGAGGAGAAGATCCGCATCGTGCTGGAGGGTTTGCGTGGCAAGGAGAGCGTTGCTGCGCTGTGCCGCCGCGAGGGGATCGCCGAGAGCCTCTATTACAACTGGTCGAAGGAGTTCCTGGAAGCTGGCAACAAGCGGCTGGCGGGCGACACGGCGCGAGCTGCCACCAGCGACGAGGTGAAGGTGCTGCGCAAGCAGGCTCGCGATCTCAAGGAGGTTGTTGCCGAGCAGGCGCTGGAGCTGCGGATACTTAAAAACGTATGGCCCGCCCCGTCTGCAAGAGGATTTTGCGGTGTTCTGACCAGTCTGCGTCAACGTATACGGTCTCATGGGTTGGTCCCATGGCCAAGATGGAAATCCGCGCGTCCGGAACCCAATAAGCATGCCGGCATCACGTGCCATTTTTTAGATCGGGCTTTCGAGACGCCGATCGACTGTCAGGCCATCTTCACGATCCTTCCTGCAAACCTCGTTGGCCGGCCGCCCAGAACCGGCCGGCTGATCTTGATTACGTTAAAACAGGGTGGCCACGTTCAAATGTTCCCTTTTTGCACAAGACGGCCCATGCAATGCGCGCCAGCTTGTTGGCCAGTGCGACGATCACAGCGTTCCGGTGAACGCCTCGCTCGATCATCGCTCTGAGCCACCGCCCCAATGGCGTGTTGCTCTGCGAGAGAATAGGCAAGGCTGCCCGAGCGCCGTGAATCAACAGCGTTCGTAAATAGGTGTTGCCGCGCTTGGATATGCCGAGCAGCCGCGGCTTGCCACCCGTGGTCTGTTGACGGGGAACGAGGCCCAGCCAGGCACCCAGATCCCGCGCTTTGGCGAAGCTGCTCCCGTCGCCTACTGCAAGCCGCGCAACAAATTTGAGACGCTCGTCCATCAGATTGCACTCCTGCCAAGGCACCTTTGCTCTCCTCGCAAAGGGCTAGAAGTGTAACCCATTGGACTGCACCCCTTGGGTGAGACACAAATTAGGGACAGTTCTTCAGGTTTTGGATTGCGGCCAGGGGATCCTGACGCAATCGCGTTAGGCCGGCTTCGTATTCATCCGGCGAGAGACAGTCGAGCGCGGAATGCAGCGCTTCTTCGCCGTCACAGCCCCTTCCGTCCATCAGATGCTCCTTACCCTCGAGCGAGACAGATACATCCGCAGGCAACCGGGCATCGCACGTAGCATTGAATTGCTCGTCGACCCCGATACCCTACCGCGGCTTCAACCCGTCATATCCTCTGTGCAGAGGAACTAGGCGGCTTGACGCCCCTATCGCACCTGATCGAGCAGGCGCTTGCATTCGAGCAGGTCGAACAGCGCTTCCTGCAGCAGCGCCCGGTTGTCGCGCGACAGCTTTCCCGCTCCCGGCGGCACCGGGCCCTCGTCATCGGCCTTGCCGAGACCGAAGAAGCGGCGGTTGGGCTTGGCTTTCGCTTCGCCGACCAGCATTTCGTCGTCGGGCCCGCGCGGCGCTCCCGCGGCGACCGGCGGCGGGGCGGCTTCGGCCTGCTTGCGCTGCGTGATCGCCTCGATCGCCGTCACATCGCCAGCGCCGATCGCCACCAGGAAATGGTTGCCATTGTCGCGCAGCAGCTTCTGCACGCCCTTGATCGTATAACCCTGGTCGTAGAGCATATGACGAATGCCCTTGATCAACTCGACATCCTGCGGCCGGTAGTAGCGCCGTCCGCCACCGCGCTTCATCGGCTTGATCTGGTTGAAACGAGTTTCCCAGAAGCGCAGCACATGCTGGGGAAGGTCGAGATCTTCGGCGACCTCGCTGATGGTGCGGAATGCGTCGGGGCTCTTGTCCATGGAAATCACCCGCTGGCTTGACCGATTCGTCACTATTTCAGCGGTTTGCACGACAATATTCAAGCCTGGCGTCAGTTTCGCCGGGTTATCAACCGCTGAAAAGACGTCAAGGCAGCCGGCGCTTATTTGCCGGATTTGGCCTTGTTCGACTGATGTGACCGAAGAATGCGGTTTTTCAACACGTTAGATGCCTTGAAGGTCATCACGCGGCGGGGCAGGATCGGCACTTCCTCGCCAGTCTTCGGATTGCGCCCAACGCGTTCGTTCTTGCCGCGCACATGGAAAGTGGCGAAGGAAGACAGTTTCACTGTCTCGCCGCGCACGATCGCTTCGCAGATTTCATCGAGAACCGTTTCGACCAGTTCAGCGGATTCGGTGCGGGATAGGCCGACTTTGCGGTAAACCGCTTCGGCGAGATCGGCGCGCGTAAGTGTCTTTGCCCCCATGCGACCGTCCAGCCATCCTCAAAAACACAATCGAAACAAGCGGCAACGTTAGAAAATTGGTTTGGCAAGGTCAAGGACTGTCAGGGCCGGAAGACCCGAATAAAGCTTTACCAGCGCAGCAGCACCGCTCCCCAGGTGAATCCGCCCCCCATTGCCTCCAGAAGCACCAGGTCGCCCTTCCTGATGCGGCCGTCCTTGACCGCCACCGCGAGCGCCAGCGGCACCGAGGCGGCCGACGTGTTGCCATGCCTGTCCACGGTGATCACCACTTTTGCGTCGGCGATGCCAAGTTTCTTGGCCGAAGCGTCGATGATGCGCTTGTTGGCCTGGTGCGGCACGAACCAGTCGAGATCCTCGGCGGTGATGCCGGCCTCAGAAAACGTCGCCTCGATGACGTCGGTGATCATGCCGACCGCGTGCTTGAACACCTCGCGGCCTTCCATGCGCAGGTGGCCGACGGTGCCGGTGGTCGACGGCCCGCCGTCGACATAGAGCTTTTCCCTATGGGTTCCGTCAGAGCGCAGGCTCGCGGCCAGGACGCCTTGGTCGGCAATCGTGCCGGCGCCTTCCTGCGCCTCCAGCACCATCGCGCCGGCGCCGTCGCCGAACAAAACGCAGGTGGAGCGGTCGTTCCAGTCGAGAATGCGCGAAAAGGTTTCCGAGCCGATGATAAGCACCCGCTTGGCCAGACCGCCGCGAATGTAGAGGTCGGCCGTGGTGACGGCGTAGACGAAGCCCGAGCACACCGCCTGCATATCGAAGGCGAAGCCGTGGCGCATGCCAAGGCGCTGCTGGATCTCGACCGCGGTCGCGGGAAATGTGTTGTTCGGCGTCGAGGTGGCAAGCACGATCAGGTCGATGTCGTCCGGCGTCAGCCCGGCATTGTCCAGCGCTTCGCGCGCCGCCGCCTCGCCCAGCGAGGCGGTCGTCTCGTCGTCGGCTGCGATGTGGCGCTGGCGAATGCCGGTGCGCTGGGCGATCCACTCGTCGGAGGTTTCGACCATGCCTTCGAAATCGGTGTTCTTCATGATGCGCCGGGGCAGCGCCGAGCCGATGCCGCGCACGACTGATCTGATCATCATAATTCCTACTCGTCGCCGTCGCCGGCTGCTGCGGGTCTGTCCGCCTGCAACTGCGGCTGGCGTGCGTGAAACGTATCGAGATCGCTCTTGATCTTCTCGATCAGGCGATTTCGCACCATATCGTAGCCGAGTTCGATAGCGGCGGCGAAACCTTCATCGTCGGTACCGCCGTGGCTCTTCACCACGATGCCGTTCAGGCCGAGGAAGACGCCGCCATTGACCTTGCGGACGTCCATCTTCTCGCGCAGACGGTCGAAGGCGCTCTTGGCGAACAGATAGCCGATGCGCGCCATCAGCGTGCGGCTCATTGCGGCGCGCAGATATTCGCCGATCTGCTTTGCCGTGCCCTCCGCCGTTTTCAGCGCGATGTTGCCGGCGAAGCCTTCCGTCACCACCACGTCGACGGTGCCCTTGCCAAGGTCGTCGCCTTCGACGAAGCCGCGATAATCCATGGACTTGAGGTTGGCCTCGCGCAGCAGCAGCCCAGCTTCCTTGACCTCTTCCTGGCCCTTGATCTCCTCGACACCAACATTGAGCAGTCCGACAGTCGGGCGGTCGAGCGCAAGCAGGGCGCGCGCCATCGCAGCGCCCAGGATCGCAAAATCGATCAGCTGGTGGGCATCGGCGCCGATGGTCGCGCCGACATCGAGCACCACGCTTTCGCCGCGCACCGTCGGCCACAGGGCGGCGATCGCCGGCCGGTCGATCGAGGCCATGGTGCGCAGGCAGAATTTCGACATCGCCATCAGCGCGCCGGTATTGCCGGCGGAAATGCAGACGTCGGCATGGCCGTTCTTGACCGCCTCGACGGCCTTCCACATCGAGGACTTCCAACGCCCGTGGCGCAGCGCCTGGCTCGGCTTGTCATCCATGCGCACAGCGACCTCGCAGTGCACGAACTCGCTGACGCCGGCAAGCCTGGGCAGCTGGTCGAGAACCGGGCGCACCGCGTCGTCGCGGCCGTAGATCAGGAACCTTACATCAGGGCGGCGCTCGATCACCTTCACGAGGGCCGGCAAGATCACTGTGGGGCCGTGATCACCGCCCATGGCGTCAATGGAGATACGTATCACGCGGCGATCATCTCACAGGTTCTCGGGGTGAAGAGAGGTTTCGAAAAGCTTGGCGAAAATAGCGGTTTTGCGTCCCGGCACAACACCGATTTCGCGCTGCAGCAGCGGAATTCAGGAGTTTTGTGTCGCTCTTCCCCTGTGCTTGCCGTCCGCGTAGCATGTTTTTTCACAAGTTCCCAAACGCGAGAGCATCGCAATGGGCAGTTTGTTCCTGGCATTTCTCGGCGTCTCGATCGTCGTCATCGTGACGCCGGGACCGGATACGACGTTCACCATCCGCAACACACTGTTCGGCGGCCGTCGCTTGCGGCGTGTTCACAGCGCTCGGAAATAGCGGCCGGCCAAACCGTCTGGGCTGTCGCGACGCGTGCGGGAATCGTCGCGATTCTCATCGCTTCCCAACCGCTGTTCCGCGTCAAATATGCCGGCGCCATCTATCTCGTCTATCTCGGCATCCAGGCGCTGCGCGAGGCCATAGCGCCGTCGCAGGCTGCCGCGGTCGGCATCGTTCAGCCATCCTTCCGGCTGCCGCCGCCCGTCGCCTTGCGTCAGGGGCTGATCAGCGATCTCCGGCAATCCGAAAATGGCCGTGTTCTTCGCCAGCCTGCTGCCGCAATTGGTAACGCCCGGCCAGGCGAGCTTTTCCGCCTTGCTGCTTCTCGGCGTGTTTTTCGCCGCGATGACGTTCGTCTGGCTGACCTTCTACGCCGCGGTGATCGCCCAAGCCGGCGGTGTCCTGCGCAGGCCGACAATCAGGCGCCGTCGAAGGCGTTACAGGCGTGCTCCTCCTCGGGCTCGGCATGCGCATCGCCGCCGAACAGCGCTCATCGCCTCAGGAGGGCTTTTTCAGCGCCGACAAGCGCGCGAAGGGCGAATCAGGCGCATCCTCCGCATCGTCCTCGACGTGCCCCAGGCCTGCCCCCTGCTTGCGCGGGTAAGGATCGATCGCCAGCTCGAAAAACTCTTCCGCCAGCGCGCCGACGTCGATCGTGTCGCCGGTAAACGTCTCCGGGCTGTCAGGCCCGTCGGCGGCGAGCAGGATTTCTCCGCCGGCGTGGAAGCCTTCACGGCCGAGCTTGGAATCCTCGGGCAGGTAGAGCGCCGACACCTCCTCGGAAATGCGGCTCTCGACCGGCTCCAGGGTGATGATGCATTCCTGCACGATATCGGCCTCGACATTGCCGCTCACCTTGACCCCGTTGCGCTTCCACGAGGTGACCAGCAACTCGGCGCGGTAGCGTTCCACCGAGGCAAGCCCGTGCAATTGCGCCAGCCTGGCGCGTTGGCCGGTATCGGCCTCGATCACCACGGGCAAACCCTTATTGGGCAGCCGCGCAACGTTGGCGAGGAAGGAGACCGGGCTTTCCGAATTGTGTTTCATGATGGATGTCCTCCTTCCTGCTCGGGTTTCTGCTGGGGATAGCGAATGGTCCCGCCGAGAACTTCTTCGATCCCCTGCCCCGCCAGATGGCGGTCGGCCTCCATCACATAACCCGCAAGCGCATCCGCTTGCGGCCAGTCGGTGCTGTCGGGCCGTATGTTGCGGGCAAGGGCTGCGGCCAGAGCCAGGCGGTCGCCGCGCTCCAGCGCCTCGGCATAGGCCATCGTGCGGCCGTAAAACATCTTGGCGAGCTTCTTCATGCGTTTCGGCACGCCGAGATCGCCGATGCCGAGTTCGCGCAGCGACAGTTCCACGTCGGCAAAGAACTCGTCGGTGAGAATCTGGGCGACCTCGCGCGCCGCGCCGGTTTCGTTGCGCATGCGGTGCAGGAACAGAAAAACGTGCACGGACAGCATTTCGAAGCGGCCGAGCGGCGTATCGGGGACATTCCAGTCGGAATAAAAAGCCGGCTGCCGCGCCGCTGCCACGATTTCACCGTACAGCGCGTCGGTAATCGTCCGGTTGGCTCGACGCTGACGGCCGAACAGGCGTTGGAACATGAGGCGGTCTCCTGGGGACCCGTTTCATTTGCAGCCTTGTTGCATCGGCGCGCAAGCTGGTTTACCGGTTTTGCGGCCCCGTGCAAGCCGGGCCGGGGACAGGGGAATTATGGAGTTGTTGTTGGGCTCGCCAAAATTCAAGACGGGATCGTTGTCGAATTCCGCAATCGCCGTTTCGCTGCTGGGAGCGGTCGCCGTGCTCAGTGGCTGCAATTCTCCCAGCACGAAATCGCTGGGGCTTAGCCCGAGCGAGACGCTGACGCAGGGTTACGTCATCGACCAGCAGCAGATCGATCAAGTTCCCGTCGGCTCGAGCCGCGAGCAGGTCATCCTGGCGCTGGGCAGCCCGTCGACCACCGCGACGTTCGACAACGAGGTGTTCTACTATATCTCGCAGACCCGCAAGCGCCCGGTCGCCTTTTTGAACCCGCGCATCGTCGACCAGCGCGTGCTTGCCGTCTATTTCGGCGAGGATGGCCGCGTCGCCAACATCGCCAACTACGGCAAGAAGGACGGCAAGGTGTTCGATTTCATCTCGCGCACGACGCCGACCGCCGGCAAGGACCAGAATTTCATCGGCCAGCTCATGGCTGGCGCCAGTGGCATGCCGCAGAGCCTGCCGGGCATGCCGCAACAGCAGTAATGCGGCTGAGCCGTTAGAGTATTTGCAGCGCCGCGCAGCTGTGGCGCTCTCAAAAAAACCCGCGGGAGCGATCCCGCGGGTTTTGTTTTGTCCGCCCGGTAGAACCGGTCAGCCGCTGTGCGCCAGCACCGCCAGCAGCAGCAAGGCCACGATGTTGGTGATCTTGATCGCCGGGTTGACGGCCGGTCCTGCGGTGTCCTTGTAGGGATCGCCGACGGTGTCGCCGGTCACCGAAGCCTTGTGCGCCTCGGAACCCTTGAGGTGCTTGACACCGTCCTTGTCGACGAAGCCGTCCTCGAAGCTCTTCTTGGCGTTGTCCCACGCGCCGCCGCCAGAGGTCATCGAGATCGCGACGAAGAGGCCGTTGACGATGACGCCGAGCAGCGAGGCGCCGAGCGCGGCAAAGGCTGAAGCCTTGGAGCCGGAGATCAGCAGCACGCCGAAATAGACGACCAGCGGCGCCAGCACCGGCAGCAGCGACGGAATGATCATCTCCTTGATCGCCGCCTTGGTCAAAAGGTCGACGGCACGGGCATAGTTCGGCTTGGAAGTGCCCTTCATGATGCCGGGGTCCTCGCGGAACTGACGCCGCACTTCCTCGACGATCGAACCCGCCGCTCGGCCAACCGCCGTCATGGCGATGCCGCCGAACAGGTACGGGATCAGGCCGCCGAAGATCAGGCCCGCAACCACATACGGGTTCGACAGGTCGAACGAGACCGTGCCAATGTCGGCAAAGTACGGGAATTGCGTCGCATTGGCCGCGAAGTACTGCAGGTCGTAGCTGTAGGCGGCAAACAGCACCAGCGCGCCGAGACCGGCGGAGCCGATCGCATAACCCTTGGTGACTGCCTTGGTGGTGTTGCCGACCGCGTCCAGCGCGTCGGTCGACTGCCGCACTTCCTTGGGCAGGCCCGACATTTCGGCGATGCCGCCGGCATTGTCGGTCACCGGTCCGAAGGCGTCGAGCGCGACGATCATGCCGGCGAGGCCGAGCATGGTGGTCACCGCGATCGCAGTGCCGTAGAGGCCGGCAAGCTGGAACGTCGCGATAATGCCGCCGACGATGACGATGGCGGGCAACGCCGTCGATTCCAGCGAGACCGCGAGGCCCTGGATGACGTTGGTGCCATGGCCGGTCACCGACGCCTGGGCGATCGAGTTGACCGGACGCTTGTTGGTGCCGGTGTAGTACTCGGTGATGACGACGATCAAGCCGGTCACCAGAAGGCCGATCAGGCCACAGATGAACAGGTTCTGACCGATGATCACGACACCGCCGCCGGTGCCGATTTCACCCCAGCCGACTGTCAGCGAGGTTGCCGCGCCAAGACCGATGATCGACAGAAGGCCGGTAACGATCAGGCCCTTGTAGAGGGCGCCCATGATCGAGCCATTCGAACCAAGCTTGACGAAGAAGGTGCCGACGATCGACGTGATGATGCAGGCGCCGCAAATCGCGAGCGGATAGATCATCACGCTGGCCAGCACCGCGCTGCCACCGAAGAAGATGGCGCCCAGAACCATGGTGGCGACCACGGTCACCGCATAGGTTTCGAACAGGTCGGCCGCCATGCCCGCGCAGTCGCCGACATTGTCGCCGACGTTGTCGGCAATGGTGGCCGGGTTGCGCGGATCGTCTTCCGGAATGCCCGCCTCGACCTTGCCGACGAGATCGCCGCCGACGTCCGCACCCTTGGTGAAGATGCCGCCGCCGAGACGCGCGAAGATCGAGATCAGCGAAGCGCCGAAGCCGAGCGCCACCAGCGAATCGATGACCACGCGGTCGGCGGGCTGGTGGCCCATCGGACCGGTCAGCACCCAGTAGTAGACGGAGACGCCGAGCAGCGCGAGACCGGCAACCAGCATGCCGGTGATGGCGCCCGACTTGAAGGCGATGTCGAGACCGGCGGCAAGGCTGTTGGAAGCGGCTTGCGCGGTGCGCACATTGGCGCGCACCGAGACGTGCATGCCGATGAAGCCGGCGGCGCCCGAAAGCACCGCGCCGATCAGGAAGCCGATCGCGGCGGTGCCCGAAAGCAGCCACCAGGCGAGCAGGAAGACGACGACGCCGACAATGGCAATGGTGGTGTACTGACGAGCGAGATAGGCCTGCGCACCTTCACGGATGGCGCCGGCAATCTCCTGCATGCGTGCGTTGCCCTGGTCGGCCGCGAGAACCGATCGCGTTGCCCAGATGGCGTAGACGACTGAAAGCACGCCGCACAGAATGACTACGGAAAGCATGGTCATTAGCGGATTGTTCCTCGATTGTTGCCCGAAAGAACCCCTCCCCGGGCCGTTGAGCAGGGCCGGATGTCCTCAGACGGAATCCGACCCATCGCAGGCGCTTATGCGAAACAGGCTTGTGAACGTCAAGATATTGTTCGGTTGTTGCCCTGATTTCGCTTTGAAAGGTCAGGCCTGCGGTGCGTCCACGAGCGGCAGGCGCATTTCCTTCGCCAATTCGAAACCGATCCCGCGATACTTCTCCGGCGTCCGAGGCGTGCAGGATGACTTTGGTGCAGCCAAGCGACCTCAAATGCCCGACAGCCGCCTTCACCAGCTCGGTTGCGATGCCCTTGCCGCGATGTTCGGCCTCCACGAACACGTGCCAGATATAGCCGTCGCGTTGAATTTCGGGCCTTTTCACCACCCGCAGTGGCCGCAAGCGGCGGAGCCGACGCACTTGCCATCGATCAGCGCGAGGAATGCGCCGAGGCGGCGCTGCTCTCGTGCCTCACGAATGAATTTGACCCACCCTGGCCTCGGCGTCGGCGAGCAGATGTTCCTTCGGCGTTCGGTAGCTCTCCCAAATCGCCAGATACCGATTTCTCGGATCTCCATCATATCGTGGACTTCGCGGTGTTTCGACCGCGGCCAGCTATCAACAGGCCCAGGGCCCCAAGACAAAGCGCCACGACCGGAAATACCACCCAGTTCAGCATTTCCCAGCCATAGGCGTTGTAGACGGCGCCCGACATCAGCGATGCGAAGGCGACGGAGCCGAACAGCACGAAATCATGGAAGCCTTGCACCCTGCCCTTCTCGGAGGGCCGGTAACTGTCGGCCACAATGGCGGTGGCGCCAATGAAGCCGAAATTCCAGCCGAGCCCAAGCAGGATGAGCGCCGTCCAGAATTGCCAGAGCTCGATACCCGACAGGCCGACAAGGGCGCAGGCGATCAAAAGCATCAGCCCGGTTGCGACGATGCGTTCGGCGCCGAAGCGATGGATCAGCCGGCCGGTGAAGAAACTCGGCCCGAACATTGCCATCACATGCCAGGAAATGCCGAGGGTGGCCTGGTCGGTGGAGAGGCCGCAGCCGACCATGGCAAGCGGTGCGCCGGTCATCACGAAGGTCATCAGCGTGTACGAGCCGATGCCGCAGACCAGCCCGCTGACGAAGCGCGGTTGCCGGGCGATTTCGGCGAGCGGCCGGGCAGGCATTTGTTCATGTCCATCCTCGCCGGAAGAAGCTGCGTGCGGGCGCAGGAACGACACAATGATCGCACCGGCCACGGCGACACCGACGATCGACATGAAGGAGCCGGCAAACATCACCGGCGCCAGCAATTCCTTGGTGAAGATGACGATCTGCGGTCCGAGGATCGCCGTAACAATGCCGCCGGCCAGCACGAAGGAGATGGCGCGCGCCTTGAATTCGGGCGGTGCGTTGTCGGCGGCCGCGAAGCGGAACTGCTGCACGAAGGCGCCGCCGATGCCGACGATCATCATGCCCATTGCAAATAGCCAGAAATTGCCCTGCAAAAGAGCCACGCCCGCAAGCGCGCCACCGCAGCCGGTGACGACGGTGCCGGTCAGGAAGCCGTTGCGCTGCCCCATGCTGCGGATGATGGCGGCAGCCGGCAACGCGCCGAGCGCGACGCCGAGCGTGAAGCCGGTCACCGGCGCGGTCGCCAGCGACTTGTCGGCGCCGAGAAGGTAGTGGCCCGCGAGCCCACCAATGGAGAGACAGATCGGTGCGGCTGAGCCGACGATAGCCTGCGAGGCCGCCAGGATGATCGCCGTGCGACGCGCCTCGCGTTGTGCTGTCGTCACCTTGCGTCCTTGCCGCGTCCTTCGCCGCGCACCCGGCGAGAAACCCTGTCGAGCACCGCGTTCACGAGTTTCGGCTCGTCCTCTTCGTAAAACGCCTTGGCGATATCGACATATTCGGAAACGATCACCGCCACCGGCACGTCGGCGCGCTCGGTGAGTTCGTAGACGCCGGCGCGCAGGATGGCGCGCAGGGTCGAATCGAGCCGCGACAGCGGCCAGTCCTCGCTCAGCGACTGGCGGATGACCGGGTCGATCGTCTTCTGGTTCTCGACGACGCCGGCGAGAATGGCGCGGAACCATTGCGCATCGGCCTCGCGATAGGTCGCGCCGTCGACTTCCTTGCCGAGCCGGAAGGCTTCGTATTCGGCGGTGATCTCAAGAAGCCCGCTACCGGCGACGTCCATCTGGTAGAGCGCCTGAACCGCTGCGAGCCTCGCTGCGCCGCGCTTGTTGGCGTGGCGTATGCCGTTCGATCCGTCCTTGCCGGCAGATTGCGTCACCGTGGTCAAGCTCCCAGCCGTTCGCGGATGGCGATCATGGTGAGCGCGGCGCGCGCCGCAAAGCCACCCTTGTCGCCTTCGCTGCGTTTCGCCCGGACCCAGGCCTGCGCATCGTTTTCGACGGTCAGGATACCGTTGCCGATCGCCAGTGATTCCTCGACGGCGAGATCCATCAGGGCGCGGCTCGATTCGTTGGCGACGATATCGAAATGATAGGTGTCGCCACGGATGATGGTGCCCAGCGCGACAAAACCGTCGTAATCGGTGCCGTCTTCTTCCGCCGCATCCAGCGCAAATGAAATCACGGCCGGAATTTCCAGCGCGCCGGGAACCGTCACCACATCGTAAGTGGCGCCGGCGTCGTCGAGCGCTGCCTTGGCGCCGTCGAGCAGCGCATCGGCCAGGTCGTCGTGGAACCGCGCCTCGATGATCAGCACATGCGCCTTGTCGGGGCGAATGAATGCCTTGCCGTGTTGTGAGGTGCCTGCCATTTCAGTCTCCGGGGGTCGCCGGTGACTTAGGCCGAAGCGGTGATGACCGCAAGCCGCTAAATCGCAGCCGAGCCAACGTGAAGTCAGATACTAGCGATCTTCTCGAGTGTGCCAGAGGCGAAGTACATATGTCGTAGTCGCCCTATTTTGATAGCGCATTTCGTACTTGCCCACCAGGATGCGACGCACCTCGAAGCGGCTCGAATTCTTGCAGCCTCTCGCCGACGCGCGGATGATCCAACAATCGCTCAGGGGCATATATAAGCGATTGAACGGCGCGTGCGGCAGCTTGCGCGTTTGTCGGTGCAAGAAAGTCGTGGAGCCGGGCAAGGTCGGAAAGCGCCTTGCTGCTCCACTTCAGCTCCATCATTGCGGAATCGGGAGAGGATTGTCGGTTCCGAGGCTTTCTGCCCAAGCCCTTACTGACCGATGACCGATAACGTGACCTGCATCCACATCGGCAATCGCTTCCAGCGTGAGCCGCCGGCGCTCTTCCTCTTGCTCAATCCAGGCCGACAGGGCTTGTTTTACAATCCACCCTCTCGGGCGCTCCAAGCGAGCGGCCAGTTCGTCTACCTTTTCCGCAAGAGGCAACGGCACATGTGCGGTGATCACCTTGGTGTCCATCAGACCTCCATCGGACTTAATCATATTTTGTTTCAGGTCTCACAGCCCTTCTGCCGCCGCCTCAGACAGCCTTGCCGCGTAACGCGCCATGGTGTCGATCTCCAGGTTGACGCGGTCGCCGACCTGGCGCGCCCCCAGGTCGTTACCTGCAGCGAGTGATGGATCAGCAACACGTCGAAGCGGACGCCTTCCACCTTGTTGACCGTCAGCGACGTGCCGTCGAGCGCCACCGAGCCTTTCGGCGCGATGAACCTGGCGAACTCGCGCGGCGCTTCGAGGGTAAAGCGCACCGCTCCGCCCTCCTCTTCCCGCGCGACGATTTCGGCCATGCCATCGATATGCCCTGACACGATATGGCCGCCGAGTTCGTCGCCGATCTTCAGCGCCCGCTCCAGATTGATCGGCGCGCCCGCGGTCCAGGTCGACGCCGTCGTCAGCCGCAACGCCTCTTCCCAGGCCTCCACTTCGAACCAGCGCCGGTTCGAGCCGTCCTCCGGCAGGCCGGTCACCGTCAGGCAGACGCCGGCGCAAGCGATCGAAGCGCCGATCGGGATCGTCGCCGGGTCGTATTTCGTCTCGATGCGCAGGCGCACACCTTCCGCGAGCGGAGAAACCCCCTTTACCGTTCCGACATCGGTGACAATTCCGGTAAACATCAGAGTGCCTTCATCCATTCCGCCAAAGCGTCATCGCCAAACCGTGCCTTGCGGACCAAGCGGAAGCCATCGGGTATATGATTGCGATCGAGCGGCGAAACAATGCCTCCGGCGCCGACAGTGCCCGGCCCAGTGAGCAGCGCGATGCGGTCCACAAGTCCCTCGTCGAGGAAATTCCTGGCCGTTTCGGCGCCGCCCTCGACCATCAGGCTCGACATGCCCTGGGCCGCCAGGTCCTCGAGCAATTCGGGAAGCGCGATGCGGCCGTCATAGGTTTCGGTGGCGAGAAACTTCACGCCCAGCGCCTCCAGCGCCGATTTTCTCCCGGCGTCCGCATCCAGTCCCAAGGCCACAAGCACCGGCACGGCGCGCGCCGTTGCCGCGAGCTTCGACGCCGGCGGAAGACGAGCCTCCCGGTCGAGCACGATGCGCGCCGGCGAACGGCCTTCCAGCCCCGGCAACCTGACGGTCAATTCCGGGTCGTCGGCCAGCGCCGTGCCTATTCCGACCAGGATCGCATCCGAGGCGGCGCGCAACAGGTGCACCTGGCGTCGCGCCACCGCGCCGGTGATCGCCACCTGACCATCACCCAGCCGGCCTATCATCCCGTCTGCGGAAATCGCAAGCTTCAGAGTCACTTCCGGGCGTTTTTTAAGAGATCGAACGAGGTACCCGGCGATGCGCTCGGCGGCTTCGTCGGCCAGCACCCGTTCGACCACCTCCACGCCGGCCTCGCGCAGGATGGCATAACCTCTGCCCGAAACGCGCGGGTCGGGGTCGCTTGCCGCCCCCACCACCCGCGCGATGCCGGCCGAGACAAGCGCGTTGGCGCATGGCGGGGTACGGCCGTGATGGGCGCAGGGTTCAAGCGTGACGTAGGCGGTAGCGCCCCGCGCCAGTTCGCCGGCCTGCGCCAGCGCCTCGGTTTCAGCATGCGGGCGCCCGCCGATCGCGGTGACGCCGCTGCCGACGATCAAGGCCCGGGCGCCGTCGTCGCGCACGATCAGCGTGCCGACCGAAGGGTTGGTCGAGGTGCGGCCCGAGTTTTTCTGCGCCAGCCTGATCGCCGCCGCCATGAAACGGCGGTCGGCGGCTTCCTGTTCAGCGCTGGCCGTTGTGGAGACCATCGTTCACTCGAGGTCCTCGTCGCCCTTCAACTCGCCGAGCACGTCGTGGAAGTCCTTGGCTTCGCGGAAATTGCGATAGACCGAGGCAAAGCGCACGTAGGCGACATCGTCGAGCGACTTCAGCGCCTCCATGACCAGCCGGCCGATCTCGCCTGAAGGCACTTCGGTCTCGCCTGAGCTTTCGAGCTGGCGCACGATGCCGGTCACCGCGCGGTCGATGCGCTCCGGATCGACATTGCGCTTGCGCACCGCGATTTCCATTGAACGCAGCAGCTTGTCGCGGCTGAAAGGCACCTTGCGCCCGGACTTCTTGACGCACCACGAGGTCACGCAGTTGCACCCGCTCGAAGGTGGTGAAGCGGCCGCCGCAATCCGGACAGACACGCCGTCTGCGGATCGCCGCCCCGTCTTCGGCGGGGCGCGAATCCTTCACCTGCGTATCTTCGGACTGGCAGTACGGACAACGCATGGATCGATCCTCGACCGCGATTCTGTTTCGCGAAGAGGCTTAAAGCATTTTGCAGCCAGGTGGAATCATTTGGCGTCGCACAAATGCGGCTAAGAAACTGCATTTTGCAGCCAGGTGGAATCATCTGGCGTCGCACAAATGCGGCTAAACAAACGAAGCCTTCAGCAATTCGTAAAAGCAGCCAGGCGCGCGGCCCGTGCGCACCTGGCGGAAAGGTCATCCCAGATAGGGATAGAGAGGGAAACGGTCGGCCAGCGCGACCACCTTCTGCTTCACCGACGCCTCGACCGAAGCATTGCCTTCGTCGGAGTTGGCGACCTTCAGCCCGTCCAGAACCTCGGTGATCAGGTTGCCGATCTCGCGGAACTCGGCCTGGCCGAAGCCGCGCGTCGTGCCGGCAGGGGTGCCGAGGCGCACGCCCGAGGTGACGAACGGCTTTTCCGGATCGAACGGGATGCCGTTCTTGTTGCAGGTGATGTTGGCGCGTCCGAGCGCGGCTTCGGCGCGCTTGCCCGTGGCGTTCTTCGGGCGCAGGTCGACCAGCATCAGATGATTGTCGGTGCCGCCCGAGACGATATCGAGGCCGGCTTCCTTCAGGCTCGAAGCCAGCGCCTTGGCGTTGGCTACGACATCCTGCGCATACGCCTTGAATTCCGGCCGCAGCGCTTCCCCGAAGGCAACCGCCTTGGCCGCGATCACATGCATCAGCGGGCCGCCTTGCAGGCCGGGGAACACCGCCGAATTCATCTTCTTGGCGATGTCCTCGTCATTGGTGAGGATCATGCCGCCGCGCGGACCGCGCAGCGATTTGTGGGTGGTCGTGGTCACCACATGCGCATGCGCAAGCGGCGAAGGGTGCACGCCGCCGGCAACGAGGCCGGCGATATGCGCCATGTCGACCATCAGGTAGGCGCCGACACTGTCGGCGATCTCGCGGAAGCGCTTCCAGTCCCAGATGCGGGAATAGGCGGTGCCGCCGGCCAGGATCAGCTTCGGCTTGGTCTCATGCGCCTGCTTCTCGATGGCGTCCATGTCCAGCAGATGGTCGTCCTTGCGCACGCCGTAGGAGACGACCTTGAACCATTTGCCGGACATGTTGACCGGCGAGCCGTGGGTCAGATGCCCGCCGGAATTGAGATCGAGGCCCATGAAGGTATCGCCAGGTTGAAGGAGCGCCAGGAAAACCGCCTGGTTCATTTGGCTGCCTGAATTGGGCTGCACATTGGCGAAGTTGCAGGAAAACAGCTTCTTCGCCCGCTCGATCGCCAGTTCTTCCGCGATATCGACGAATTGGCAGCCGCCGTAATAGCGCTTGCCGGGGTAACCCTCGGCATATTTGTTGGTCATGATCGAACCCTGCGCTTCCAGCACGGCGCGCGACACGATGTTCTCCGAAGCGATCAGTTCGATTTCATGCCGCTGGCGGCCAAGCTCGCTGCGGATCGAGCCGAAAACCTCGGGATCGGCCTCAGAAAGCGGCGTGTTGAAGAAGGATTCGAAATCTTTCGAAGCGGCCGTTGCAATTGCCATGGCGGTGATCCTTGCTTTCCGGGGTTCGGCGGTTGCGCGCATTAGAGCGCCGCGCGTCCTTTTGGACGCGCAAAGGACGCTCTGCAACTTTGAACCTATGCATCGTGCTTTCCGAAAATCGGAATCGATTTTCGGGCCGATGCAGTAACACAGTTGCGCACGCCTCGCCACGTTCGCGGCGCGAAATTTGATGGCTGATTTGCGCCAGCGGAAAATGAAAAAGCCACCCTTTCGGGGCGGCCTTTCCAGAAAACCGGAGAGTTTCGTAAATATCAGAGCGTCGTCGAGGAAATCTGCAGTTCGTCGACGCCGTCGCGACCGTAAATGTCGTCGCGGAAATGAACCACGCCGTCGCCGGTCGACCAGGCCGAGATATAGGTGAAATAGACCGGCACCGGATTGGTGACGGCGACCGGGATGTTCTCGCCGCTCTTGATCGCCTGCTCGAAATGCTGGCGGTCCCAGCCTGGCGTGTCGCGCAGGATCCAGGTGACGAGGTCACGGACGTTCTGGACACGCACGCAGCCCGACGAATCGAAGCGCATCAACTTCGAGAACAGGCTCTGCTGCGGGGTGTCGTGCATGTAGACACCGTCCGGGCTCGGGAAGTTGATTTTCACCGACGACATAGCGTTGCCGGCGCCCGGATCCTGGCGCAGCCGGAATTTCGCCGCGTCCTCGGTGTTCCAGTCGATCGTGGTCGGGTCGATCTCGCCTTCCGGTCCAAGGATGCGGATGTTGTTCTTGGAGAGGTAGGTCGGATCCTTGCGCATCAGCGGGATAATGTCCTTGCGGACGATGGATTCCGGCGCGTTCCAGTAAGGATTGACGACGATCTCGTTGATCTTGGAGTTGAGGATCGGCGTCTGGCGGTCGACCTTGCCGACGATCGCGGTGTGGCGCAGCACGACGCGGTCGTTTTCGACGGCTTCGATCTGCGCGGCCGGAACGTTGACCATGACGTAGCGCTGGCCGAGTTCGCCCGACATGGAGCGCAGCCGTACCAGATTGGTTTCGAGCTGGCCGAGGCGCACCGGCGCCGAGATGTTCATGGCGGCGTAGCTGTACTTGCCGAGCACGCCGTCAGCCGGCAGGCCGTGACGGGCCTGGAAACGCTTCACCGCCGCATCGACATAGGTATCAAAGGCTTCGGAAATGCCAGCGCTCTGCGGCAGATCGCCGGAAACCATCAGGCGCTTGCGAAGGGGCACGACGTCGGGATCGACGACACCAAGCTTGAGCTTCTTGGTATCCGGCACCGGCTGCCAGCCGCCCTGCGCGACAATGTTGGAATACTGCGCGATCGCCTGCTCCACATAGCCGACGGTATGCAGGCTGAAGATCGGAAGGTTGGAAGCCACCTTGCCGCCTTCGGCGGCGCGCGCGTCGAATGTATCGTCCCAATTGCCGCGGCTTGGCGAATTGAGGATATCCCCGATCACGTCCTGCGCTATGGCGGCCCCGGAAAATGCGGCAGCAGCAGCGATGGCGCTCGCACCGGTAATGAAAAGGCGACGGTTTGTTTTCATGAACATTCCAGACATCTACACCCAATTACTGCCGACAGAAATTCACACATCGCACAGGCTAGTTGGTCACTCTTAACAATTTGCCAACCATAAGAGGCACGTCACAGGCTCGCACAATGCGTAAATGTGAACTTGAGTTCCCCGCCGCTTGCATCCGGCACGGCAATACTCTCCGACGTTGGGTAAGTCACCGGAATATGGCGGCAGCGTGACCATCCGCCACACAACGGTGTGAAGGAGCCTCAAAACGGCAAAACCGGCGCCGTGCCGGCGCCGGTTTTTGATCGGGCACGTCCGGTTCGGTTACATGCGGTAGGCGATGGTGTCGTTCCAAAAGCGGTCGAGGCGCTGCAGGGCACGGTTCATCTGCTTGAACTCGTCGGTGTTGATGCCGCCGACCTGCTCGATCGAGCCGATGTGGCGCTCGTAGAGACCGGCGACCACTTCGGCCACGTCATTGCCCTTCGGGGTCAGGCTGACGCGGACCGAACGGCGGTCGATGCGCGAGCGCTGGTGATTGATGAAACCGAGGTCGACCAGCTTCTTCAGATTGTAGGAAACGTTGGAGCCGAGATAGTAGCCGCGCGAGCGCAGTTCGCCGGCGGTCAGTTCGGCATTGCCGATATTGAACAGCAGCAGCGCCTGGATAGCATTGATGTCGCTGCGGCCGTTGCGGTCAAACTCATCCTTGATGACATCGAGCAAACGGCGGTGCAACCGCTCAACAAGCTGCAGCGATTCCATATAGAGCGAACGGATCGCTTCACGGCGATCGTCGGATACACTTGCGGCCTTTGCCGCGGGACGCGAATTGATCATTGTCTTTGCCTCTCGTTTGTCGCCCGGTGATTGTTTTTTATTTCTCACCTTGATCGCGACCCTATCGAATACACCTAAAATTCGACTTAAAGGCCAAGGCTAACAAGAGCTTACCGGAGAGAGGTTTCGAAAGAGGATTAACAAAACCTGTCACGAGGGTAATTTGTTAACCATGCGTGTTCGCACATTAAAAAGCGCGTGCGGGAAGGCTGCGAGGCGAGGTCCAGGGTGTCTAATTCAAGTCAGGCTGGCATCACCTGAATATCGACGTCCCTATCGGGGGCGGCGCGTTTCTGGAAATAGATGACCAGCCGCAAGGCTGCGTAGAGCAAAGCCACGCACAGGTGCGAGACAACGATCAGGAGCTTGTCGCCGAAGAGTTCGGGGAAGCCGGCATACATCACCGTTTCGGTGGCTGCGCAAATAAACCATATCACCGGCCCCCACGAGGCAAGCATCCACAGGCCGATTGCCGCAAATGGGAAAAACACGGCAAGGATCACGCTCGGCACCTGCCAGTAGGTGGGCATCAGGTCGAAGCGCCAGGTCGGGCCGTCGTAGATGCCGATCAGCCGCACCCAGTAGAGCATGCCGAACATCAGGCAGTAGGCGGCGACCACGCGGTGGAACCAGTAGAAGGTCAATTCCGCCGTCGAAGGCTCGAGGCTCGACTGCCTGGTCACCTCGTCGTTCAAAGCGCCAGTTCCTTTTCGAGCGGCGCGAAATAGGCGTCGATCACTGCCGGGTCGACATCGCTCAACGCGGCAGGACGCCACTGCGGCTTGGAGCCCTTCTCTATGATCGCAGCGCGGATGCCTTCGTAGAAATCGTCACCGGTCAGCATGCGGTTGAGAATGCGAAACTCCATCCGCATGCAGTCGTCCATGGAAAGCGTCAGCCCGGCGGAGATCTGGCGAAAGGCGACATTGAGGCTTGTCGGCGACTTCAGCCGAATGGTGGCAAGGGTCTTGGCCGCGAATTCATCGCCATCGGCAGAGCGCCGCAGGCTGTCCACCACGTCAGGCAGGGAGGCTTTCGAAAAATGCTTGGCGATGGCTTCGAGCATCGGCCGATCCGTTTCGCGCCGGGCGGCGCTGAAATAGCTGCGCAACACCGCTTCCGGCTCGCCGGTTTCGGTCAGGCGCTGGATAAAACCGGCCTGTCCATCGGCCTTGATCGTATGCGTGGCCAGGCCTGACCAGAGGGCGTCGCCATAACCGATGCGGTTTCCCGTCAGAGCCAGATACATGCCGAAGCTACCGCCAAGGTCAGGCAGCAGATGGCTGCCGCCGACATCCGGGAAGAAGCCGATGCCGACTTCGGGCATGGCGAACTGAGCGTTTTCGGTAAGCACGCGGTGCGAGCCATGGAATGACAGGCCCACGCCGCCGCCCATGACGATGCCGTCGATCAGCGCCACATACGGCTTCCTGAAACGTGCGATCTGGGCATTGAGCCGGTACTCGTCGGCGAAAAACCCGACCAGCGAACCGCTGTTTGCCCTGCCTGCATAAACCGCCTGGATATCGCCGCCGGCCGAAAAGGCCCTGCCCTCGCCCTTGATCAGCACCACCGCGACACTTGCGTCGTGTTCCCATGCGGTCAGGGCCTTGGACAGCGCCTTGACCATGCGGTGCGTAAGGGCGTTGAGGGCTTGCGGACGCGTCAGCGTTACGACGCCTGCCACACCGATCCGTTCGAATCGGATTTCGTCACCGCCATCAAAATCCACGCACAAATCCTTCTTTCCGGCGCCCGGGACGTGCAGTGCTAGCGCATGGCCCCGCCTGCGGCAATGCTGTTGCGGGTAGCGATTGCTGGTTTCGGGTAGGGCTTGTGATGACCTCCAGCCCGGTGGGCACTTCGACAGGGGCAAGCTGCCGCCGGTGGACGCGTTCTGGTCGGTGACGGCCTATGACATCGAGGGCTATTTTCATCCCCAACTCACTGAAGCGGCAGGCGATTGGAGACCGGGACAAGCTTGTCGCCAATAACGACGGTTCAGTGGACATCTACATTGAGGCGATCTCGCCCGGCAGCGACAAGGAGGCAAACTGGCTCCCGGTCGGCAAGGTCCCTTCACATTGCTGATGCGGCTCTACTCGCCGCGTGAGGAGTTTCTCTAAGGAGCCTGGGTGCCACCGCCCGTCAAGAAGGTGGACTGAGGAAACGCACTGCGGATCGAAAGCCGCATCAACTGCGACACCGCTGCCGCCAGCGCGGGACTTGGTTCGCAAACGGCGCGCGTGTTAGAAGGCGCGGGTTTGGAGAGCCGAGATGAACAAGATCAGCCGCCCGAAAGCTGCGGGGAGCCGTAGCGTCGACGAAATCACCGGCAGCCGCAGGCTGAGGCGCATGCGCAAGGCCGACTGGTCGCGCCGCCTGGTTCAGGAAAATCACCTGACCGTCGACGACCTGATCTGGCCGATCTTCATCATAGACGGGGAAAGCAGGCGCGAGCCGATCCCGGCAATGCCCGGCGTCTTCCGGCTGACACCCGATCTTGCCGTCAAGGAAGCCGAACGCGCCGCCAGGCTCGGCATTCCGGCGCTTGCCACCTTCCCGAACGTCGACATGAAGTTCCGCGACCAGACCGGTTCGCACATTCTCGAAGCCGACAATCTGATCAACCGCGTGACCCGCGCCATCAAGGACGCGGTGCCGGAGATCGGCGTCATCACCGATGTCGCGCTCGACCCCTTCACCACGCACGGCCACGACGGAATCCTGCGCGACGGCATCATCGCCAATGACGAGACGGTGGAACAGGTGGCGGCCGCGGCGGTACTGCAGGCAGCCGCCGGCGCCGACATCATCGCGCCGTCGGACATGATGGACGGGCGCATCGGCGCCATCCGTGACGCGCTCGACGCCAACGGCTTCGGGGACGTCGCGATCATGTCCTACGCGACGAAATTCGCGTCCGCCTTCTACGGCCCATACCGCGAGGCGATCGGCACTAGCGGCCTGCTCAAGGGAGACAAGAAAACCTATTACCTCGACCACGCCAACTCCGACGAGGCGGTGCGCGAGGCCGAGCAGGACCTTGCCGAAGGCGCCGACTTGCTGATGGTGAAACCCGGCCTGCCCTATCTCGACATCATCCGGCGGCTGAAGGACGAGTTCCAGATGCCGACCTTCGCCTACCAGGTGTCGGGCGAATATTCGATGATCAGGGCAGCCGCGGCCAATGGCTGGATCGACGGCGACAAGGCCATCCTGGAAAGCCTGCTCGCCTTCAAGCGCGCCGGCTGCGACGGCATCCTGACCTATTTCGCGCCGCAGGTGGCGGAGATGCTGAGGGGCTGACGAATTGTCCCGCCAGCATGTATAATCGCTGCCTGCGACGCGACGAGATCATTCGCACACTGCGACACAACGCCGATGCCGTGAACCGCATGGGCGCTACATAGCTTTACCTGTTCGGGTCCGTTGCGCGAGCAGACAGCGATGTGGATATTTTCATCGACTATGACGGCTCGAGTGGATTCTCACTGATCGAACTCGTCGAGATCAAGCAATTCCTTGAGGAAAAGATCGCGATGAAAGTCGACGTGACGACACGCGACAGTCTTCGCCCCACGCTGAAGAGGGACATCGAGAACACAGCCTATCGTGTGTTTTGATGGTGCAACGCCGTGTCGAGCCCGTTCTAGTCGAAATCCTTGCCGCCATTGACGGCATCGTTGCTGCAACAAAAGGCAAGACAATCGACGATTTCCGCAACGAATGGCTGCTGCGGCATGGCGTCGAGCGCGGTATCGAGATCATTTCAGAGGCGGCGCGGCTTCCCGAGAGTTATGCAGCCCGCACTTCGGAAATCCCGTGGAAAGAGATACGAGGCATCGGAAACGTTCTTCGGCACGAATATCACAAATCCTCCGACGCTATCGTCTGGGCGGTCGTCACCAACCATCTGCCGCCGCCGCGATCGGCCGTTCTGCGCTTGATGTCCGAGAACTAGCGCGAGGCCCGTTTCCTCGCCTCATCTCAATTTCCTAGTATTTCTCCGGCACATAAAGCTCGCGCGGCAGCACCTGGCGCTCGTATTCAGGGTTGAACACCCGGTCCGGCAACGTGATCTCCTCGTGCGGCACGTCCTCGTAGGGCACCCGCTGCAGCAGGTGGTCGATGCAGTTTAGCCGCGCCCGCTTCTTGTCGTTTCCTTCGACGATGTACCAGGGCGCTTCCGGGATGTTGGTGCGCGCGAACATCTCTTCCTTGGCCTTGGTGTACTGTTCCCAGCGGACCCGCGATTCCAGATCCATCGGCGACAGTTTCCATTGCTTCATCGGATCGTGGATGCGCATCAGGAAGCGCATCTGCTGTTCCTCGTCGGTGATCGAGAACCAGTATTTGACCAGCGTGATGCCGGAGCGCACCAGCATGCGCTCGAAATCCGGAACGTCACGGAAGAATTCCTCGACCTGGTCGGCGTCGGCAAAACCCATCACCCGCTCGACGCCGGACCGGTTGTACCAGGAGCGGTCAAACAGCACGATCTCGCCGCCTGCCGGCAGATGCGGCACGTAACGCTGGAAATACCATTGCGACCGTTCGCGCTCGGTGGGCGCGGGGAGCGCGACGACGCGACAGATGCGCGGGTTGAGCCGCTGCGAGATGCGCTTGATGACGCCGCCCTTGCCGGCGGAATCGCGGCCTTCGAAAACCACCACCACCTTGGACTTGGTGTAGGCCACCCATGACTGCAGCCGGATCAGTTCGGACTGGAGCCTGAGCAGTTCGCGGAAATAGAGATGGCGGTCGATCGCCGCCGGATGCGCCTTCTTGTAGATTTTGGCGATCTCCAGCGAGAGGGCCGGTTCCGAAATCTCCAGCTCGTAGTCTTCGTCGAGCGTGTCGGCGAGTTCGGCCTCCAGCCAATCCCGGGCGCCGTTCATGTCTACGGATTCTTTCATCTCCACTCCCCTGAACCAGGTATTGCCCTGCCCGACTTCCTCCCGCACAGCCGGAAGATGCCGCTGAGCCAACTCAGTATCCGCAACCGGTGACGGTTTTATTTCAAGCATCGCACATTGCGCCATTCGATGCGCCCGCCACGCGCAATGCCATCAATGCGACCGGCAGACGGTTTCCCAAACGCGCCGGCCGCGGCTATGAGAAGCGGCACACCATCCAAGGGGCTTCGAATGATCCAGCGTATCCTGATATTGGCCGCAGGACTTTGCGGTGCGGGGGGCGTCGCCCTATCGGCGGCGGCGGCGCATGGCGGTGGCGGCAACACGTCCACCGCGGCATCGTTCCTGCTCATGCACGCGCCGGTTTTCCTCGCAATCGGGCTGACAGGCGCCAACAGATTGCTGTGTGGCGGTGGCCTGACCCTGCTTGTCGGCCTTCTCGTGTTCGCTGGCGATCTGCTCATGCGCGACCATGCCGGTGTCAGGCTGTTTCCGATGGCGGCGCCGGCCGGTGGCATGCTTTTGATTGCCGGCTGGCTGATCGTGGCGGCGTCGGCTTTCGGAAAAATTTCGAGAACGGACTGAACGTCGGCGTCAAACCGCCGAGCTCGTCCTGTATGGTGACCGCAATCTCGGACAATGGCGGTTGTCTTTGGCCGCCAATACCCCTACGCAGCCCTGAACAGAAAGAGGAACGGCATGGCGCGGACACCGAACTACAATTACGAACGCCAGGAACGCGACCGGCAGAAGGCCGCCAAGAAGGCCGAAAAGCTCGCCGCCAAGGCAGCCGCGAAGGAAGACCGGACGAAATCCGGCGCAGACACCGACACCGACGCGGAAGCCGAACCGCAGCAATGAAGGCGCGGCAACCTTGAATCGCGGTCGCGATTTAACCATCTGAAGAAGTGATACTTGGGCGCCATGACGGCCAAGGCCGGGAAGAACGCGATGAACACGACTGTACTCGACGGCGAGATCATGACGAACAGGTTCGACGATGCCCGAGTCTACGAGGGTGTGAGGACACGGCGTGTTCTCGCCTTCTGCATTGACTACCTGATCGTCGGGCTGCTGCTGATCCCCTTCGCCATCCTCGTCTTCCTGTTCGGCATTTTGACGCTCGGCCTCGGCTGGATGCTGTTTGGCATTCTCGTTCCGGCCGTCGCACTCGCCTATGTCTGGAATACGCTTGGCGGCCCTAGGCAGGCAACCACCGGCATGCAGATGATGGGAATCCGCCTCGACCGTCTCGACGGCAAGCCGATCGACGGGCTCTTCGCGGTCGTTCACTCCGTGCTTTTCTGGGCCGGCAACGTGGTGCTTTCGCCGCTGATCCTGCTTGCGACGCTGTTCCTCGACCGCAAGCGCACCGTTCACGACCTGCTTCTCGGCACGGTTGTCACCCGCAGCGACCGCTAATTTAGCGGGCGCCTGCGAAAAGCTCATGCAAGATGCAGAATTTTTGAAGGCCGCTCCGCTTCCGGCCTTCATTCTTCTGTTGAATTTTTTGCGGCTAGCGCCAAGGTATGGTGATTCGAGGATCCAACCCGACGAGCGATGACGCACCACCCGACACAATCCCCCCAATTCTTCCTGACCGCACCCTCGCCGTGCCCCTACATTGAAGGTCAGTTCGAACGGAAGGTGTTCACGCACCTGGTCGGCGACAAAGCTCCCGAACTCAACGACCTCTTGACGCAAGGCGGTTTCCGCCGTTCGCAGAACATCGCTTACCGGCCGGCCTGCGAAAGCTGCCGGGCCTGCATCTCGGTGCGCATCCTGGCGGGTGAGTTCAGGCCGACGAAAAACATGAGGCGGGTGTCGCAGCGCAACGCCGACCTCGTCGGCGCGCTGCACGACGCCGAACCGAGCACCGAGCAGTATTCGCTGTTCCGCTCCTATCTCGACCATCGGCACCGCAAGGGCGGCATGTCGGACATGACGGTGCTCGACTACGCGATGATGGTCGAAGACACCCATGTGACGACCAAGATCATCGAATACCGCAAGCGCGGGCCCGATACCTTCATTACCGGCAAGGGAGTGGGCGAGCTGATCGCGGTGGCGCTGACGGACCAGATGTCGGACGGGCTGTCGATGGTCTATTCCTACTTCAACCCGGAATTGGAGGACCGCTCGCTCGGCACCTTCATGATCCTCGACCACATTGCGCGCGCCCGCGCCGCCGGTCTGCCCCACGTCTATCTCGGCTACTGGGTCAACGGTTCGCGCAAGATGAACTATAAGGTCCGCTTCACGCCACAGGAACATCTCGGTCCGAAAGGCTGGGAACGCTACGACCACGAAGCCGTCACGCCGTAAGGCTCTAGCCACCCAAAAGAGTGTTTCAAAGAAGACGCCGCTGGTTCAGCTGCCGGCTGCGCTGTAGGCACTATTTTGTACTGACCGCGTATTCCGCCTTGCCGTGAAAGTTCCCCAAATGTCTTCCCCGGATACTCACCTGAAAGGACTGCTGCTCACCGCTATCGGCGGCATGACGCTGACTGTCGACATTCCGCTGATCCGGCTTGCCGATGGCGATCACTGGACGATCCTGTTCTTGCGCAGTTCCACCACGCTTGTTGCCACGCTGCTGATCTGGCTCGCCTGGCGCGCGCTTCGTGGCGATGTGCCAAAGCTTGTGCCGGGCCGCAGCGGCCTCGTCGTCGCCGCCCTCTACGGTCTGGCGTCGATCACCTTCATTTCGGCCGTCTATAACACCTCGACCGCCAACCTGGTGTTCATCCTGGCCTTCAACACCATGTTTGCAGCGCTTCTGTCGTGGATATTCCTGAAGGAGCGGCCGCGCCCGGTGACGATTGCCGCGATGGCCGCGATGATTGTCGGCGTGCTGATCATCGTCTTCGACGGAATCGGAACCGGCAATTTCCTTGGCGACATGCTGGCGGTCACTTCGGCGTTCCTGCTGGCCTCGGCCATCACCATCACCCGGGCGACAGGCAAGGATATGGGCTTCACCGCCCTGGTGGCCGTGGTGCTGCCGATGATCGTTGCCGCCCTGATGGTTCAGAAGACTGGTTTCCGGGTCGAAGCGCCGTGGTGGATCATCTTCAACGGCGCCGTCATCATGCCGATTTCGTTCTTCTGCCTGGCGACCGGCCCGCGCTACATTTCGGCGCCGGAAGTATCGATGTTCTACCTTTTGGAAACAATCCTGGCTCCGGTATGGATCTGGATGATCTTTTCCGAATCGCCGAGCCGCAACAGCCTGATTGGCGGCATGATTCTGATCGTCACCCTGGTCATCCATTCGCTCTGGCAACTGAATGACGGCCGCAAGCGCCGAACGGCGCCAGTGCGCAGCCCCGCCTGAAAATACGAAAGGCGCCGGCCGAAGCCTGGCGCCTTTCAACTTGTCGGTTCCGCGTCAGGCGGACGACCGAATTACCTGTCGAATTGATTCGTCGGCGTCGGCCCGTTGCTGGAATGGGTGCGCGAGAGAGCCGCGCTGCCCGAATAGTTCGGGACCGAAGGCGCCTTGACCACGACCGAGCGGGGCGCAGCGTCGCCATAGCGGTCGTTATGCAACTGGTGACTTGCCTTGGGAGTCTCGTATTGGAGCCCGCCAGTATAATCGTTGGCCATGGCAATACCCGAGGTCGCCAAAACGGCGGCAAGCGCAACAAGAGTCTTCTTCATTTCATTCTCCATTCGGAAAGTCCGGCGATAAGCCCCTAACTCTCCTTGAAATTACCAGACTCAGGGGCCCAATCGCCGCCCGCCCTGTTTCCCGTCTCTTGCAGAACCCGGGAACTTGCGGGCGCCTTGTGTCCCGCCTGGCCTTGCGTCATCGAAAGGCTTCCGCTTCCGATGGATGTGAGGTAGGGGCGTCGTTCAACACCTTCAAATCAACTGGGCGCGACAGTGGAACGGCGCCGTTTCACATGTTCGTGTGGAGCTTGAACGCTTAAGCTTTGTCGCCTAAGCGGCAAGCTGCATTGGAAAATTTTAGTGCCGTAACCTACTTGTCATGGTGCTGGGACAACCTCGTTCGGAACCCTTGGAACGTCGGGCAGTTGTTTTCCAATGCCAGGGTTTTCGTTTAGGAAGCCCGCTTCTCAAAATTCGAAAGTCGCCCCGGTGCCCGCATGACCAAGCGTTTCATTATTGCCCTGATCCTCCTTGTAATCGTTTGCGGAGGCATTGTCGGCTACAACCTCTTTCGCGACAAAATGATCGCGCAGTACTTCGCCAACATGCAGCCGCCAGCGGCTACCGTGTCGACCGTCGTGGTGAAGCCGATAGGCTGGAGCCCCGGCATCGAGGCGATCGGCACCGTCAGCGCCGTGCGCGGCGTCGACCTGAATGTCGAGACGAGCGGCATCGTCAAGGAAATCCTGTTCAACGCCAATCAGAAGGTCGAAGCCGGCGACGTGCTCGTCCAGCTCGACGACGCGATCCAGAAAGCCGACCTCGATGCCGCCAAGGCACAGGCGGTGCTGGACAAGACCTCGCTCGAACGGGCCGTGGAGTTGCAGAAGCGGCGCGTCGGATCGGACGTCAACGTGGATTCCGCCCGCGCGGCCGCCGAAGCTTCGCAGTCGAAGGTCGCCAGCCTGCAGGCCGCGCTCAACCAGAAACAGCTGAAGGCGCCGTTCGACGGCACCGTCGGCATTTCGCGCATCGACCTTGGCCAGTACATCGCGCCGGGAACCACCGTCGTCACGCTGCAGGATCTTGAGACCATGCGTGTCGACTTCACCGTTCCCGAGCAGCAGTTCGCCAACCTGAAGATCGGCCAGGCGGTGCGTCTGGGCACAGGCGGCGAAGCCTCGGACGAACTGCCGTTCACCGGCACGATCCGGGGTATCGACCCCAAGATCGATCCTGCGTCGCGACTGGTTACGGTGCGCGCGGAACTCGCAAACCCGGAAGGCAAGCTCACTCCCGGCCAGTTCGTGCAGGTCCGCGTGGAGTTGCCGAAGGAAAACAACGTGATGGCGCTGCCGCAAACCGCGCTGACCACCAGCCTCTATGGCGATTATGTCTTCGTGGTGCGTCCAGCCCAGGCAGCCGAAAAACCTGCCGCCGATGCCGCCAAACCCGCCGACGACGCGTCGAAAGCCGACGAGGAGCAGAAGCCGCATCTCGTGCTGAGCCAGGTGTTCGTCAAGCCCGGCCGCCGCTACGCCGGGCTGGTGGAGATCCTGGAGGGCATCTTGGCCGGCGATGAAGTCGTCACCGCCGGCCAGAACCGGCTGTCCAACGGCATGTCCGTCGCTGTCGACAACTCCATCGATCCATCCAAGCCCGCCAACCAGCAGGCAGCGCAGAAATGAACTTTTCCGACCTCTTCATCCGCCGTCCGGTCCTTTCGACCGTGCTCGGCTTCATGATCCTGCTGCTCGGCTTCCAAGGCATCTTCAACCTGTCAATCCGGCAGTATCCCGAGGTCGAGGAAACGGCGATCACGGTCACGACAGCCTATCCCGGCGCCAGCGCCGACCTGATCCAGGGCTTCATCTCGGCGCCGATCGCGCGCGCCGTCTCTTCGACGGAAAACGTCGACTACGTCACCTCGTCGAGCCGGCCTTCCTCGAGCACGGTGACGGTGCAGATGAAGCTTGGCTCCAATCCCGACGTCGCGCTGACCGAGGTGCTGTCCAAGGTGCAGGGCGTGCGCGGCCTGCTGCCGCAGGAAGCCAAGGACCCGGTAATCGTCAAGGGCACCGGCCAGGACTTCGCGATGATGTACATCGCGATGCAGAACCCCAACATGACGGATGAGCAGCTCACCGAATACATCGAGCGCGTCATCCGACCTCGCATGACCACGGTCGAAGGTGTCGCCGACGTGCAGATCTTCGGCGCCGCCGAGTATTCGATGCGTGTCTGGGTCGATCCGATCAAGCTTGCCGCACGCGGCGTGACGGCAGTGGAAGTGCTGACCGCGATCAACGATTCGAACTTCCTGTCGGCGCCCGGCAAGACCGAAAACGAATATGTCGTCTCCTCGATCACCGTGCGCTCGACCCTGCAGACGCCGGAGGCTTTCGCGGCACTGCCGCTGCGCTCCAAGGACGGCCAGGTGGTGCGGCTGCGCGACGTGGCGCGCGTCGAACTTGCGGCGGAAAACACCGACGCCAGGATCACGTTCAACGGCAAGTCGGGCACCTTCCTTGCGGTCTTCCCGACGCCCGCCGCCAACCCGCTGACCACGGCGGAGGCGATCCAGAAACTGGTTCCGACGATCCAGGAAACGCTTCCCGTCGGCATGACGATCGAGGTCGTCTACGATTCGACCGAGCAGATCAGCGCCTCGATCGAGGAGGTGTTCAAGACGATCGGCGAAGCGGTCGCCATCGTGGTCGTCGTCATCCTGCTCTTCCTCGGTTCGTTCCGTTCGGTGCTGATGCCGATCCTGACCATTCCGCTGTCGCTGATCGGCGTCTGCTTCGTGCTGTTCTTCATGGGCTACTCGATCAACCTCCTGTCGCTGCTGGCGATGGTGCTGGCGATCGGCCTCGTCGTCGACGACGCCATCGTGGTGGTGGAAAACATCCACCGCCATATGGAAGAAGACCACATGTCGGCGATCCAGGCGGCGTTCAACGGCATGCGGGAAATCTCCTCCGCCGTGGTCGCCATGACAATCACGCTGGCCGCCGTGTTCGCGCCGCTCGCCTTCACCGGCGGCCTTACCGGCGCGCTGTTTCGCGAATTCGCGGTGACGCTCGCCGGATCGGTGATCATCTCCGGCATCGTCGCCTTGACCATCACGCCGATGATGTCGGCGCGCCTGCTCAAGGCCGGCCAGCACAGCCGCTTCCAGCGCATCGTCGATGGCGCCTTCGAGCGCGTCGAACACGTCTACGAACGGCTGGTAGCCGGCTCTCTCAACTACCGTCCGGTGACGCTGATGATTGTGATTGCGCTGGTCGCGGTGACCGGCTTCATGTTCACCAAGACAGCGACGGAACTGGCGCCCGAAGAGGACCAGGGCTTCCTGATGTCGATCGTGACGGCGCCGCGTTACGCCACGTCGGACTACACTGCCACCTATGTCGACCAGTTGCTCGGCATGGTCAGCGACCTGCCGGAAACGCGGGCGGTGTTTTCGGCCGTCGCCTTCGGCGGCGATACCAATTCGGCTTTCGTCGGCTTCGCCTTCAAGGACTGGGCCGAACGCGAACGCTCCACGAAGCTGATCCAGGAGGATATCCAGGGCCGCATCGGCAAGCTGGCGGGTGTGGAAGCCTTCGTATTCGCGCCACCGACCCTGCCTGGCTCGGGTGGCGGCCTGCCGATCTCGGTGGTGGTGCGCTCGACCGGCGAATCCTCCCAGGTCTTCGAAGTGGCCGAGGAGATCAAGAACAAGGCGCAGGCTTCCGGCCGCTTCATTGTGGTGCAGAACTCGATGACCTTCGATGCCCCGCAGGTCACGGTGACGATCGACCGCGACCGCGCCGCCGCGCTCAACATACCGGTTGCCGACATCGGCCGCACGCTGACGCTGCTGGTCGGCGGCGGCGAAATCGCGCAATTCGACCGCGATTCCAACAGCTACGACATCATCCTTCAGGTGCCAAAGGAGTATCGCAACAACCCGCAGAAGCTCGGCGAGTTCTTCGTGCGCAGCGTCACCGGCGAGATGGTGCCGCTTTCTGCGGTGGTGACGATCTCGAACAACGCCGCACCCGCCGCGATCGAACAGTTCAACCAGCTGAACTCGGCGACGATTTCGGCGCTGCCTTTGCCCGGCGTGACGACCGGCGACGGGCTTGCCACGATCGAACAGATCGCCAGCCAAGTGCTGCCCGAAAGCTTTTTCATCGACTATTCCGGCCAGTCGCGGCAGGAGAAGGAACAGGGCAACACCATCCTGATCGCCTTCGTCCTGGCCGTCGTCGTCATCTACCTGGTGCTGGCGGCGCAGTTCGAAAGCTTCCGCGACCCCCTGATCATCATGATGTCGGTGCCGCTGTCGATTTTCGGCGCCATCATTCCGCTCAATCTCGGCCTGGGCACGCTCAACATCTATACGCAGGTCGGCCTGATCACGCTGATCGGCCTGATTACCAAGCACGGCATCCTGCTCGTGGAGTTCGCCAACCAGCAGCGCGAAGTCCACGGCATGCGGCGGCGCGACGCCATCATCGCCTCGGCCAAGGTACGGCTGAGGCCGATCCTGATGACGACCGCGGCGATGGCGCTCGGCGTGGTGCCGTTGATCGTCGCCCAGGGTGCGGGTGCTGCCGCGCGCTATTCGATGGGTCTGGTGATCTTCACCGGCATCATCGTGGGCACGATGTTCACGCTGTTCGTGGTGCCGATGTTCTATACCTACATCGCCAGCAAGGACCTGCCGCACCATGTGGAGAAGCCCGATCCCAAGCTGATGCCGGTGTTGCCCGACTAACGCGAACGGCGGCAGGCCGTTTTGCTTTTTTCCATCCTCGCAAATCATCAATATCCCCGATTTGAGCAGGACGAAGGCCGGCGCTGAAACTGCCAATCTCCCCACCTGTAGGGGGTGAGGAGCGGTTGCCAAAGGCAACGAATAGCCAACGATTTGGCTTTTCGAACGACGAACGCCCGAAGCCATAGCGAAGGGCCGGAGCCGGCAGGCCAGAGGGGGCGCGACGAAACGCGAACTCCCGGAAACCAGCTTCTCCCTCGCGCCTCAGCCGGGCGGCATTGTCAGCATCCGTCAGCACCCTTTCATTTTGTTTTGTCCTTTGTCCCTCCCGCATAATGCAGCCATCGCAGGCGCCGCTTCCCACTTACCCATGACGCCTCGACTGGCGAAGCCAGGTCGAGAAAGCGAGCCGTGCGCAACAAGAAAGCCTCAATGGCCAGACCGGAAAGCAGGCGTGGTGATGGAGAGGCTTGTGATGATGAAAAGGGACGGGGCGAGGGAGGCGGCGGTGTTGCGGCCAGCCTCCTTCTCCCCGCTTGCGGGGAGAAGGTCTGGTAGGGGCAGCGTGGACGTGAACGGAAACAGGTCAGAAATGACCACCCCCGCGACCCTACCCGAACTTGCCGGTTCTCGGGAAACCCTTCGGCACCATGCGGCCGGCGGAGGCGCGGGCGCCGATCCATTCGGCCAATTCCTCGCGGCTGCGCGTGAAGACACGATCCGCCGAATCCAGCCAGGAAAGCCCGCTTTCCATGGCGAAGGTTTTCAGGTCGAGCACGCCGCCGTCCTTGTATTTCTGCAGCCGCACGCCCTTGCCGCGTCCCATTTCGGGGATTTCGGCCAGAGGAAACACCAGCATCTTCCGGTTTTCGCCGACAATCGCCAGGTGGTCGCCCGCCACCGCCACGCAGCGCGTCGCCTCGTCCGGCGTCTTGACGTTCATCACCTGCTTGCCCTTGCGGGTGTTGGCGACGACTTCCGCCTCCGGCACCACGAAGCCGTTGCCCTGGTGCGAGGCGACCAAAAGCTTGCGCTCAGGATTGTGGACGAAGGCTGTAACGATGTCCTGGTCGTTGTCCATGTCGACGATAATGCGGATAGGTTCGCCATGGCCGCGCCCACCCGGCAGCCGGTCGGCACCGATGGTGTAGAATTTTCCGCCGGTGGTGAAGACGATGATCTTGTCGGTCGTCTGGGCGGGGAAAGCGAGCTTCAGCGAATCGCCTTCCTTGAAGGTCAGCGTCGAGAAATCCGACAGATGCCCCTTCATCGCCCGCAGCCAGCCCTTTGCGGAGACGACCACCGTCACCGGTTCCTTCTCGATCATCGCGTGGTGGATGTCGGTCAGGTCGTGCTCGGGCGCATCGGCGAAGGTGGTGCGGCGTTTGCCGAGTTCGGTATCCGTGCCGAACTTCTCACGCACCTGCTCGACCTCCCAGCGGATCGTCTTCCACTGCTTTTCGACCGAGCCGAGCAGCGCCTCGATCTGCTTCTTCTCGGCGGAAAGCCCTTCGAACTCCTTGCGAATCTCCATTTCCTCGAGCTTGCGCAGCTGGCGCAGCCTGAGATTAAGCACTGCCTCGGCCTGGACGTCCGTCAGCGCCCACTTGGCCATCATCACTTGCTTGGGCTCATCCTCCTCGCGGATGATGCGGATGACCTCGTCGATGTTGAGGTAGGCAATGAGGTAGCCGCCGAGCACTTCCAGCCTGCGCTCGATTTCGGCCAGCCGGTGCCTGGAACGGCGCACCAGCACGTCCTTGCGGTGTTCCAGCCACTCCTTGAGCACGTCCTTCAGCGACAGGACGTTCGGCACCTTGCCGCGCGACAGCACGTTCATGTTGAGCGGGAAACGGCTCTCCAGCTCGGTCAGCTTGAACAGCGATTCCATCAACAGGCCGGGGTCGACGGCGCGGCTCTTCGGCGCCAGCACAAGCCGGATGTCCTCGGCGCTCTCGTCGCGCACGTCTTCCAAAAGCGGCAGCTTGCGCGCCACCAAAAGCTCCGCGATCTTTTCGATCAGCCGCGCCTTCTGCACCTGATAGGGAATTTCGGTGACGACGATGTTCCAGGTGCCCCTGCCCTGGTCTTCCTGATGCCAGCGGGCGCGCACCCGGAAGCCGCCGCGGCCGGTCTCGTAGGCTTCCATGATCGAGGCGTGGCTGTCGACGACGATGCCGCCGGTCGGGAAATCCGGTCCTTGCACCAGCCCGTCTTCGGGCCCCTTGCTCATCAGGGCTTCGACCGGCGCGTCGGAGTTATCAATCAGGAGCAGCGCCGCGGTGCAGAGTTCGGCCGCGTTGTGCGGCGGGATCGAGGTCGCCATGCCGACCGCGATGCCCGACGAGCCATTGGCGAGAATGTTGGGGAAGGCGCCGGGCAGCACGACCGGCTCCTCGTCTTCCTCGTTGTAGGTCGGGCGGAAATCGACGGCGTCCTCGGCGATGCCCGAAAGCAGTTCGATCGCCACCTCGGTCATGCGTGCCTCGGTGTAGCGCATGGCGGCGGCGTTATCGCCGTCGATATTGCCGAAGTTGCCCTGCCCGTCGACCAGCGGATAGCGGACCGCGAAATCCTGAGCCAGTCGCACCAGCGCGTCGTAGATCGACTGGTCGCCATGCGGGTGGAACTTGCCCATGACCTCGCCGACGATGCGGGCGCATTTGGCGAAACCCTGGTCGGGGTTGAGGCGCAAGAGCCGCATCGCATGCATGATGCGACGGTGGACCGGCTTGAGGCCGTCGCGCACGTCGGGCAGCGCCCGGTGCATGATGGTCGACAGCGCATAAGCGAGATAGCGCTCTTCCAGCGCCTTCTTCAAATCGACCGGCTCGATGTGATCGCCGCCGTCGGAACCGGGCGGAATAAGGCTTTTTCCCATGGTTTTGGACTATCCGAGCCACTGATTCGCGGCAAGAGGCGGGCCCGTGGAAAGGTCCGCTTAACGTCATCCGCAGCTTTGGGCGTTTTCGATTTGCCTTTTTCCGAAAATTTCGGCCAATGTCCGCGCCGCGCGCCTTCTTCCAGTCCAGTTCTTCCGCGACAGGAACGGTGCTACAGTTTCGAATAAATCTCTCAGGGACAGTGCCATGACCATCCACCCCCCGCTTCTCAAGAAGCTTGCGCTTTCCGTTGTTCTTGTCGTGTTGCCGCTGTCGGCCGCCCAGGCGCTGGAGGCAAATGCTGTCGCCGATCGCCTGAAGGCCTTGCTGGCCGGCCAGGGCATGGATGTCAGCTGGACCAAGGTCACCGAAGCCGGCCCCCGGATCGTGCTCGAAGGCGCCAGCCTGAAAATCGCGAACGAGCCGGCGACCAACCTGATCGGCGATGTCACGCTCGACGAAATCTCCGAGGTCAATGGCGGCTACCGCATCGGCAAGGTGACCCTGCCGACCTATGCGCTTGCACAAAGCGGCGTGAACATCGACATTTCCGGCGCCCAACTGACCGGCCTGTCGCTGCCGCCGCAGGTGTCGACGGATCCGGCTGCTTCGATCATGCTTTACGAGACCGCCCAACTCGACACCGTTTCGGTAAGGAGGGCCGACAAGCAGCTGTTTTCTATGAACAATCTGCATGTCCAGATCACCGCGCCGAAGGATGGCGCGCCTCTGGCGTTTTCGGGCGCTGCCGAAAAGTTCAGCGCTGACCTGATGTCGGCGGTGGAGGACACGGACGCCCGGAAGGTCATCGAGGCACTGGGCTACAACACGGTCAACGGCACTTTCGAGATGGCGGGGACGTGGCAGCCTGTGGACGGCCGGATGGGGCTGACGCAATATGACATCACCATCGAGAACGCCGGTACGCTGGGTCTAACCTTCGACCTCGGCGGCTACACGCCGGACTTCATCAAGGCCATCCAGGAAATGCAGGCGAAGATGGCGCAACAACCTGCCGGCGCCGACAATTCCGCCCACGGCCTTGCCATGCTTGGGCTGATGCAGCAGCTCACCTTCCACGCTGCAACGATCCGCTTCGACGACGATTCGCTGACCGGCAAGGTGCTGGAATACGCCGCCAGGCAGCAGGGCGCAAAACCCGAAGACGTCGCCGCGCAGACCAAGGCGGTGGTGCCGTTCCTGATGGCCCAGCTCAACAACGCCGATCTGACGAAGAATGTCAGCGAGGCGGTGAATGCCTATCTCGATAACCCGAAGTCGATCGAGATCGCTGCCGCCCCCGCCTCGCCGGTGCCCTTTGCGCTGCTGGCAGCCGGCGCGATGACTGCACCGCAGGACCTGCCGAAGACGCTCGGCGTCACCGTCACGGCGAACCAGGCCGCGGAATAAAGGCCCCGGCCAAAAACAAAAAAGCCCGGCAGCGATGAACTGACCCCCGGAAGTTGGACGGTTCAATGTGCTGGTGAGTTTAAGGGCTGGGTCCTGTATTGCACAGGGCTCAGCCCTTTCAGTTTCAGTTTGATGCGGTGGTGGTTGTAATAGTCGATGTAGTGTTCGATGGCGTCGTTCAGGCTTTGAACGGTGTCGAACCTGCCGGGGTGGAAGAGTTCGGATTTGAGGATGGCGAAGAAGCTCTCCATCGGCGCGTTGTCGAGGCAATTGCCTTTGCGTGACATGCTCTGGAGCAAGCCCCTGGTTTGAAGCCTGCGCTGGAATGCCGGCATCTGGTATTGCCATCCCTGGTCGGAATGCAGGATCGGCCGCTCGTCTTCGTCGAGCCGGTCGAGGGCTTTGGTCAGCATATCGTCCACCAGCTTGAACAGTGGCCGCCGTGACGTTTCGAAGGCGACGATCTCGCCGTTGTAGAGGTCCATGACCGGCGACAGGTAGAGCTTGTCGCCGGCCAGGCTGAACTCCGTCACATCGGTCACCCATTTGCGGTTGGCGCTGTCGGCGCTGAACTGGCGCTGCAGGAGGTTGGGAGCCGTGCGCCCAACCTCGCCCCTGTAGGAACGATACTTCTTCGGCCTGACCAGCGAGCGCAATCCCATCCCGGCCATCAGCCTCTGAACGGTCTTGTGGTTGACGCGCTGGCCGAGCCCGCGCAGTTGTGCGGTCACCCGGCGATAGCCGTAGCAGCCCTTGTGGCTGTCGAAGATGGTCCTGATCGCCTCCTTCAGCGCCGCATGGCGGTCGGGGCGCGCGGCCGCCTTTTGCCTGTAATAGAAGGTGCTGCGTGACAGCCTCGCCAACTCGAGCAGTCCGGCGAGCGGATGTAACGGCCTCAACGCCTGGACGGCTTGCGCTTTTTGGGCGCAGGTCCCTGCGTCAAGGCCTCCAGTTTTTTTAGGTAGGCGTTCTCCATCCGCAGTTGCTTCAGCTCAGCCAGCAGTTCTTCGCGGCTTTTGGCCTCGTCACTGGCTGCAACAGGCACTGCCGGAGCCGGCGGCTTTGACATCGGTCGTCCTCTTCGGCGTGGGCCGAGCGCCTCTATCCCGCCCGTATGATAACGCTTCTCCCAGCCCGGCAGGCAACCGGCGTTGCGGATATTGAACAACGCCGCCGCCTGCCGATACGACAGTCCCTCATTCCACATCCGTTCAAGCACCGACAGCTTGAACGCCGCGTCGTAATGGCTGTATTTGCCCGACAGCCCGCCATCGCCGTGCGCCCGGTACGCCGCTACCCACTTGCGAACCGTCGCCGCGTCAACGCCGTCGATCGCGCCGGCGCTCGCGTAACTTTCTTCCCCGCTCAAGTAGCGCTCGACAATCGAGCGCTTCACACTCTCGCTGTGTCTGGACATGCAAAACCCCCGAAGGTCGTGTCCAACTTCCGGGGGTCAGTTCAACGATGCCGGGCTTTTTGATCACTGGGAAGAATCTCAGTCCTTCTTCTGCTGCACCACGCGCAGCGACAGCTCCCTGAGTTGTGTCGGCGTCGCTTCGGACGGCGCGTTCATCAGGAGATCCTGCGCCTGCTGGTTCATCGGGAACATCGTTATCTCACGCAGGTTCTTTGCACCGACCAGCAGCATGACAATGCGGTCGACACCGGCCGCCATGCCGCCATGCGGCGGCGCCCCATACTGGAAGGCGCGATAGAGGCCGCCGAAATTCTGCTCGACCGTCTCGCGGTTCAGGCCGACGATCTCGAACGCCTTGACCATGGTTTCCGGCAGGTGGTTGCGGATGCCCCCGGAAGCGATCTCGAAGCCGTTGCAGACCATGTCGTACTGGAACGCCTTGATGCCGAGCGGCTCCTCGTTGGTGAGCGCATCGATACCGCCTTGCGGCATGGAAAACGGGTTGTGGCCGAAATCGACGCGCTTTTCCTCTTCGTTCCACTCGAAGAACGGGAAATCGACGATCCAGCACAGTTCGAACCGCTCACGGTCGACGAGGTTCAGTTCCTCGCCGGCGCGGGTGCGGGCAGCACCAGCAAACGAGACGAACTTCTTCGGGTCGCCAGCGACGAAGAATGCAGCGTCGCCATCGGCCAAGCCGAGTTGCTGGCGGATTGCTTCCGTGCGCTCCTCGCCGATGTTCTTGGCGATCGGGCCCGCCCCTTCCAGTTTGTCGCCTTCCTTGCGCCAAAAGATGTAGCCGAGCCCGGGCTGGCCCTCACCCTGCGCCCATGAATTCATGCGGTCGCAGAACGCGCGGGAGCCGCCGGTGTTGGCCGGGATGCCCCAGACTTCGGCTTTGGGGTCGTTAGCCAGGATATTGGCGAAGACCTTGAAGCCGGAATCACGGAAATGATCGGAAACCGCTTCCATGACGATCGGATTGCGCAGGTCTGGCTTATCCGAGCCGTATTTGCGCATGGCGACATCATAGGGGATGCGCGGGAATTTCTGGGTCACCTTCTTGCCGTTGGCGAATGTCTCGAAGACGGCGCGCAGCACCGGCTCCATGGTGCCCAACACGTCGTCCTGCTCGACAAAGCTCATTTCGAGGTCGAGCTGGTAAAATTCACCAGGCAGGCGGTCGGCGCGAGGGTCCTCGTCACGGAAGCAGGGCGCGATCTGGAAATAGCGGTCGAAGCCCGACATCATGATCAGCTGCTTGTACTGCTGCGGCGCCTGCGGCAGCGCGTAGAACTTGCCGGCATGGATGCGCGACGGCACCAGGAAGTCGCGCGCGCCTTCCGGGCTCGAAGCCGTCAGGATCGGCGTCGAGAATTCGGTGAAGCCTACCTCCCCCATGCGCTTGCGCATCTCGGCGATGATTTTCGTGCGGGCGATGATATTCTTGTGCAACGTGTCGCGGCGCAGGTCGAGGAAGCGGTATTTCAAGCGGATGTCTTCCGGGTAGTCCGGCTCGCCGAACACCGGCAGCGGCAGCTCCTTCGCCGCCGACAGAACCTCGATGTCGACGGCATAGATCTCGATCTCACCGGTCGGCATGTTGGCGTTGATGGTCTCCGGCGCACGCGCCTTGACCTCGCCGTCGACGCGGATGACCCATTCGCCGCGCACCGTCTCGGCCGCCTTGAAGGCCGGCGAATCCGGATCGGCGACAATCTGCGTCAGGCCGTAATGATCGCGAAGGTCGATAAACAGAAGGCCGCCGTGATCGCGCACGCGATGCACCCAGCCGGAGAGGCGGACGGCCGAGCCGACATCGGATTTCTTAAGTTCGGCGCAGGTATGGCTGCGGTAACGGTGCATGAGACTGGCATTCCGGTTTTGAAGGATTCATTTTGACCGGGCGGCACAGCATGCGCCGGGCCCGAAAATTTGCGGGAAAAGCGCATGGGTGCCCGCTTTTGTCAAGGTGAAGGGAAAAGTGGGATTATACCTGGGGTTCCGCGAGGCCCGCGACCGTGCAGTACAGCAAGGAGATGATCCCGGCGTCTCGCCTTGCGTAAAGAACGGCACTTCGCTTCAAAGCACCTTCTTCAGCCAGACGCGGGAATGCCCCGGCGGGAAATCGTCGATACGCCCAACCTCCTCATATCCCTGCCGTTTGTAGAACTCCGGGGCCTGGAAAGTAAATGAATCGAGATAGATGCCGCGGCAGCCGCGCTGCCTCGCGATTTCCTCGGCCTTGCCCAACAGCTGCGCGCCGAGCCCCAGCTTGCGGTATTCGGCGTCGATCCACAGCCAGGCGACGAAAAGCCAGGAATATTCGGACACGCCCTTGAGGCCGCCGACCACCGCGCCATCGCCGCTGCGGCCAACGATCCAAAGATCCTCCTCATTGTAGGGTCCGGCATTCTCGACATTGTAGTTGTCCAGGCCGTCGCCGATGAAACGGGCCGCATCGTCATCGATGCTCGTACTGGCGCTCAGGGTAATCATGTCCGCCTCCCTTCCTCGGCCTCGGCTGCGCGACACGTAGCCGCTAACGCAGGCGACGAGGATTGGCGCAGAGCCGCCAAATGCATCGTTCCAGAAGATGCAAGGTCGCATTGCACTGCGGTTGCGCCTATAGAGAAATATCCTTTCCTCCGCGTACCCGCTTGAATGTCCTCCATTCGTCCGCTGATTCCGCTTCTGATCACCGCCGGCATCCTGCTCGGCGGCAACGGCCTGCAGGGCACGCTGATCGCGCTTGCGCGGCGCGCAGGAAGGCTTTTCGCCGTCGACCATCGGCTTCATGGGCACCTTCTATTTCGTCGGCTTCCTGCTCGGCTGCCTTGCCATCACGCCGCATCATGAGCGCGGTCGGCCATGTCCGCTCGTTCTCCGCGCTGGCGGCGATCGCTTCGGCCGGCACGCTGCTCCTGGTGCTGGTCATCGATCCCGTCGCTGTGGTCGGCGATCCGCTTCGCCACCGGCTTCTGCTTCGCCGGCCTGTTCACGATCATGGAAAGCTGGCTGAATTCCGGTGTCTCCAATCACGACCGTGCGCGCGTGCTGGCGCTCTACCGCATCATCGACATCGGTTCGGTCACCGGCGCGCAGTTCATGATCCCGATCTTCGGTGTCGGCGGCTTCACGCATCTTCGCCATCATGTCGATCATGATCACGCTGTCGCTGGTGCCGGTGTCGCTCGGCGACCGCTCCAATCCCGACGCCGCCGGAAGACGTCAAGCTCGACTCTCGGCCAGCGTCTGGCGCATCTCGCCGCTCGGCTGCATCGGCTGCATCGCCGTCGGCGTCACCAACAGCGCCTTCCGCACGCTTTCGCCCGTCTATGCCGAGGAGATCGGCATGTCGGTGGCCGACGTCGTCACCTTCGTCAGCGTCAGCATCATCGGCGGCGCCATCATCCAGTATCCGCTCGGCTACCTGTCGGACCGCTGGGACCGGCGCATGGTCCTGCTGCTCAGCGACCAGCGGCGCGCTGCTTTCCGCGCTCGGCATCGTCTTCCTCGCCGGCACCAGCCCCCTGGCCAACTTCGTCCTGGTCTTCATCTTCGGCTCGTTCGCGATGCCGCTGTTTTCGCTGTCGGCCGCGCATGCCAACGACCGCGCCGGCAAGGGCGAGTTCGTGCTGGTCAACGCCGCGCTGATGCTGTTCTATTCGTTCGGCGCGATCGGCGGCCCGATCGCCGCGTCCTAGGTCATGCAGCGTTTCGGGCCGCAGTCGCTGTTCATCTTCAGCGCCGGCCGTCTACGCCGATCTTTATCGTCATCATCCTCTACCGCATGAGCGTCGCGCGGCAGCGTGCCGGCCGGCCAGCGCGGCCACTTCATGGCGCTGCTGAGGACCTCGACGATGTTTGCCCGCTTGGCCAACGCAACGGCGACAGCGACAAGCCGTCAAGCAAACCCTAAACAGAACGGTGGATGGCCTTGACGAAATCGTCCGTCGCGCGAGACAAGACCGCATTTCCTCGCCTAAAGAGATTTGATGCACCTCATCACCACCCAAAACGAACTTGATTCGGTCATCCGCGGCTTGCGAAATCCGAATTCGTCACGGTCGACACCGAGTTCATCCGCGAAACGACCTATCTGGCCCGAGCTCTGCCTGATCCAGATGGCAGCGCCCGGCATCACCGCGCTGATCGATCCGCTGGCGCCCGACATCGACCTCGCAGCCGTTCTTCGAGCTGATGGGCAACGAGGCGGTGACCAAGGTCTTCCACGCGGCGCGCCAGGACATCGAGATCATCTTCCATCTCGGCGGCCTCATCCCGCATCCGGTGTTCGACACCCAGGTCGCGGCGATGGTCTGCGGCTTCGGCGACAGCGTCTCCTACGACCAGCTGGTCCAGAAGATCACCGGCGCGCAGCCTCGACAAGTCGTCGCGCTTCACCGACTGGCGGCACCGGCCGCTGTCGGACAAGCAGCTCGAATACGCGCTGGCCGACGTCACCCACCTGATCGACGTCTACAATACCATCTGAAGGCCGAGCTGGAGCGCGAGAACCGCGCCCACTGGCTGAACGAGGAGATGGAGGTGCTGACCTCGCGCGCAGACCTACGATCCGCATCCGGAGGATGCCTGGAAGCGGCTGAAGATGCGGCATCCGCAAGCCGCAGGAACTGGCCGTCGCTGCAGGCGGTCGCGGCATGGCGCGAGCGCGAGGCGCGCGAACGCAACGTGCCGCGCGGCCGCGTCATCAAGGACGACGCGATCTACGAGATCGCGCAGCAGCAGCCGCGCGACGCGACGGCGCTGGGGCGGCTGCGCACGACGCCGAAGGGCTGGGAGCGCTCGGCGACGGCGACCGCGCTGCTGGCGGTCGTCAACACGGCGCTCGGCCATGCCCAAGGACGCAGCTGCCGAAGCTGCCGCAGCATGCCGCAGGCGCAGGAAGGCTCGAACGCCGCCGCCGAGCTGCTGAAGGTGCTGCTGCGGCTGGTCGCCGAGAAGGAAGGCGTCGCCGCCAAGGTGCTGGCCTCCGGCGACGACATCGACCGGCTGGCGACCGACGGCGAGGAAGCCGACGTCCCGGCCCTGCATGGCTGGCGGCGCGAAGTGTTCGGCGAGCAGGCGCTGCAAGCTGATCCGCGGCGAGATCGCGCTGAAATTCGAGAAGCGGCGGCTGGTGGTGTTCGAAACGCGCGATAGCGAGTAGCGACGCGAATAGGATGCAGCGCAGTGGTACGCGCACTCGCGCTATTCGTATTCACTATGCCTACTTCGCTATGCGTCCCGACCGCCAGCTCGAGGTTCCTCCGGTGATCCTGGCGAGCTGCGCCAGGCGGCCGGCCGGCCGCTCGCCGTCGAGCCCGGCGATGCGAAGCCGGGATGACCAGCGCCAGCACGCCATTGTCGCGGCGCTCCCATCTCAGCTTCGGGATGACGCCCGGCATCGACGCCGAAAGGAGGTAGACGACGCGCAGCATCGCGCCGAGCAGGCGCGCCCGGTCGAGATAGCGCGGCGATGCCAGCGCGCTGCATTTCCGTCGCGACTGATATCGTCGAAGATGCCTTCGTGGCGGATAGAGGTTGGCCAGCGCGATGAAGGCGCGGCCGGGATGGTCGACGCCGATGAAGGAGGCGTGGGCGATGATGTTCAGCGACTGCGTGCCGCGATATTCGGGATGCGCACGCCAGCCGATGTCGGCGAGCAGGCAGGCGGCCTCGCCGATAGCGCACCTCGTCCTCGGTCTCGTCGATGCCGAAGGCGGCGAAGGTCGATTCGCCGGTCCAGTCGGCAAGCTCGTGGGCATGGGTCACCGAACGCGCCCTGAGCAGCGCCAGTTCCTCCGCCGCCGAGATCAGCGGATCGGTTGCGCTGCTCCTCCGGCGACAGCAGCGAATAGAGGAAGCCCTCGCGCACGCCGAGCGCCGAGACGACGATCTTCGATGGCTTCATCGCCGCGATGATCTCCTGCAGCACGATCGGCGCCATAGGGCAGCAGCGCACGGCGGCTCTTCGAGACGCGCTCGATGCCCTTGATCTTGTCGATGTCGCCGCGCGCGACCTGGCGCAGGAACGCCGCCGAGCTTTCGATGCCGAACTCGTAGTGATGCATGACGCTCAGCGGATAATCGATCGCGTTCATGTGCAGCCGGGCAAGATTTCGCCAGGTGCCGCCGACGGCAGTAGAAGACCCTGCCCTCGCCCGCCCGTCAGCAGCTTGGCGCGGGCGAGCTGCTCGCGCGCGATCTCTGGCGGCTTCGACCGAGCGAGCCCTTCGACAGGTCCTGCAGCCGCAGGCCGCCGAGCGGCAGCGTGATGCCCTCGCCGATCGCGCTCGCCGTTGACGTCGACCAGTTCGAGGCTGCCGCCGCCGAGATCGCCGGCGATGCCGTTGGCCGGATGAAAGCCGGAGATGACGCCGAGCGCCGAATAGTGGGCCTCCTCGCGGCCGGACAGCACGCGGATCTCGGTTCCGAGGATCTCTTCGGCGCGGTGGATGAAATCCATGCCGTTTTCGGCCTCGCGCGCGGCGGCCGTGGCGATGACGTGAGAGCTGCTCGGCGCCGGCCTGATCGGACAAGCGCGCGGAAGCGCGGAACTCCGCAACCGCCCGTTTGACTGCTTCGGGATCGAGCTTGCCCGTCGTAGACGATGCCGCGGCCGAGGCCGGCCAGCATCTTCTCGTTGAACAGAACCGTCGGCGAGCGTGCTATGCCCTCATAGACGACAAGGCGGATCGAGTTCGATCCGATGTCGATGATGGACAGCGGCCGGCGATCCTGCAACCGACCCTGCGAATTTGCAGATCATGCGCCCGGCGCTGCGTTGGCTTTTCGTTGGCGCTTGAACTGCGCGATGCGCTTGGGCGCGTGCGATTTCAGGGCATCGCCCCGTCCGGACAGGCTCGGATTCGTCATGAAGTATTCCTGCGCGTTGAACGGTTCCTCTCCCTCGTCCGGCGTCATGCGCCGCGAGGTACCGTCTGCCAATACTTCGAAACTTTGCTGGTTGTCCATTATGTTTCCGAGCATGATCTGGCCCAGCACCTGTTCGTGCACAGTCGGGTTGGTTATCGGCACCATCGTCTCGACGCGCCGGTCGAGATTGCGCGGCATCATGTCGGCCGAGCTGATGTAGACGAGCGCCTCGTCGGACGGCAGGCCGTGGCCGTTGCCGAAGCAGAAGATGCGGCTGTGTTCGAGGAACCGGCCGATGATCGACTTGACGCGGATGTTCTCCGACAGGCCGGGCACCTGCGGCCGCAGGCAGCAGATGCCGCGCACCACGAGATCGATCTCGACGCCGGCGCGGCTTGCCTCATAGAGCGCGTCGATGATGATCGGATCGACCAGTGCATTCATCTTCATCCAGATACGCGCCGGCTTGCCCTGCGCGGAAATGTGCGATCTCCGCGGCGATGTGATCGAGGATGCGGTTGCGCAGCGTGAACGGCGACATCGCGATCCGCATCTCCTCCGCCGGCTCGGCATAGCCGGTGATGAAGTTGAACACCTGCGCGACATCGCGCGCGATCCCCGGGTCCGTCGTAAAGTACGACAGATCGGTATAGATGCGCGCGGTGATCGGATGGTAGTTGCCGGTGCCGAGATGCACATAGTTGCGCAGCTTGCCGTCCTCGCGGCGCACCACCAGCGACATCTTCGAATGTGTTTTCAACTCGATGAAGCCGAACACCACCTGAACGCCGGCGCGTTCGAGGTCGCGCGCCCAGCGGATGTTGGCCTCCTCGTCGAAACGCGCCTTGAGCTCGACCAGCGCCGTCACCGACTTGCCGGCTTCGGCGGCGTCGATCAATGCGCGAACGATGGGGCTGTCGTTGGAGGTGCGGTAGAGCGTCTGCTTGATCGCCACGACCTCCGGATCGATGGCAGCCTGGCGCAGGAACTGCACGACGACGTCGAAGGATTCGTAGGGATGATGAACGACGATATCCTTCTCGCGCACCGCGGCGAAGCAATCGCCGCCATGATCGCGGATTCGCTCGGGAAACCGCGGATTGTAAGGTTGGAACTTCAGGTCGTCGCGAGGAAGCGCCACGATTTCCGAAATCTGGTTCACCGCAAGCGGACCACGCAACACGCTGATGCGGGATGACGCCACGCCGAGTTCGCCGGCAACGAATTCACGCAGCGCCTCCGGCATCTCGCTGTCGAACTCGATACGGATCACCGATCCGCGACGGCGGCGCTTCAGCGCCGTCTCGAAAAGCCGCACCAGGTCTTCGGCCTCTTCCTCGACTTCGATATCGCTGTCCCGGATGATGCGGAACGTGCCGGAACCTTTCACCTCATAACCGGGGAAAAGTTTGCCTATGAAAATTCCAACCGTGTCTTCCAGCCTGATGAAGCGGACGGCGGCCTTGCGGTCGGGCAGCCTGATGAAACGGCGCAGCGCCACCGGCAGGCGCAGCAGCGCCGTCATTTCACCGCCGTTCTTCAGGTGACGCAGCTGCAGCGCAATCGAGAAACCAAGATTGGGAATGAACGGGAAGGGATGCGCAGGGTCGATCGACAGCGGCGTCAGAACAGGAAACACTGATTCCAGGAAATGCTCCTGCAGCCATGCCTTGTCGTCGCGGTTCAGCGCGTCCGGGCGGACGTTTTCGATGCCTTCCTTCTTCAAAAGGTCGGCGAGCCCCGAAAGGCTGTTCTGCTGATCGGCCTGCAAACGCTCGACCTCGACCAGAAGCTGTTCGAGCTGCTGTTCTGGCGTGCGGCCGTCCGGACTTTTGATCGCGATGCCTTCACGTATCTGCCCAGCTAGACCGGCGACGCGCACCATGAAGAATTCGTCGAGGTTGGCCGCCGAGATCGACAGGAACCGCACCCGCTCCAGCAGCGGATGGTGCGGATTCTGAGATTCCTCGAGCACGCGCCGGTTGAATTGGAGCCAGGAGAACTCCCGGTTGACGAAACGGTCGGGATTGCCTGCCACTGCCTCGGCCGCAGTCTTGCCGACAAAATCACTTTTCACCGGCTTCAATTCATTCATCTCTGACTCTTTCGCGACGGCATCATGACAGCTGGACGTGAGGTCCCCATCATTTTATCTCGTGACAGGGTTTTGCGACAGTTTGATATCACACAGCTTGCAAACGCGCCCTTTATGTTACAAACGCTTGCGCAGAATTCGGTTCCGATCATGCGCTTGATCCACTGACGGGAGAAGATGATGGCGGGCAGCTCCATTCCGCATTTCCAGAACGATGCCGGCCACGCCGCGATCGACATCGGCGTCAAGGAATTCATGTGCGTCGGCGCCAACACGCCGTTCGACCATCCGCACGTCTTCCTCGACATGGGTAGCGACAACGAAAAGGTCTGCCCCTACTGTTCGACGCTCTATCGTTATGACGCCAGCTTGAAGGCAAGCGAGACGCGTCCCGACGGCTGCCTCTTCCTCGACCGCGCCGCCTGATTTCTTCCGGTCCTGACGGGGCCATGAAGCAGCCGAAAAAGATCGTCATTGCCGGCGCAGGTATCGCCGGCCTGACCGCTGCGCTCGCCTTTGCCGCCAAGGGGTTTGATGTCCGTGTTTTCGAGCGGGCCGAAAAGCTGGAGGAAGTCGGCGCGGGGCTGCAGCTTTCCCCCAACGCGACCCGCCTGTTCGACTGTCTCGGCGTGCTCGACCTGTTGAGGCCGTTGGCGGTGCAGCCAGAGGCAATCGTCCTGCGGAAGGCTGCGACGCTGAAGGATCTGGCGCGCGTGCCGCTCGGTGAAGCAGCCGAACGCCGTTGGGAGGCGCCCTATCTCGTCGCCCATCGCGCCGACGTGCAGGCCGCACTCATGGAAAAGGTCCTGCAGGTTCGGGTGATTGAACTCGTCACCGGCGCCACATTCGAGACCATCTCCGTCGCGCATTCCGCAATGAGCGTGAGCGTGAACAGCGGTGCCGACGCTCTCAGTGTCGAGACCGGTCTGCTGGTCGGCGCCGATGGCGTGTGGTCGGCTACGCGCCGTTTCGTCAACCCGGCGGCCGGTAGCCGATTCAGCGGCGAACTGGCCTGGCGCACCACGATATCGAGTGACAGCGAGGGCGGCAGAATGCTTTCCAGAATCGGCGCCAGCGCTGTCGTTACCGCCTTCCTGCATCCTGGCGCTCATCTGATCGTCTATCCCATCCGCGACGGCAGAGCCTTCAACCTCGTCGCCTTCACACCGGGCGAACGTGTTGCCGACGGGTGGTCCGGCAAGGCGGAGACCGCCAATCTCCTTGATGCTTTGCGCGGAGCAGCTACGGAACTGATTCAACTGCTGCAGTCGTCCGGGCCGTGGGCCCAATGGCCGGTCCATTCCGTCGATGCTTCAGGGCCGTGGACCCGCGAGGGACAGATCGCGCTGATCGGCGACGCCGCCCATGCGATGACGCCGTTTGCGGCGCAGGGTGCTGCAATGGCGATCGAGGACGCGGTAACGTTGGCGGAGGCAGTCTCGGATGCGCGGGACAATCCAGCGGACGCACTTGCTCGGTGGGAAGTGGACCGCCGTTCGCGCGTCCAACGCGTCGCGCGGCGCGGCGCAATCAACCGCTTCGCCTGGCATGCGCGCGGTCCGGTCGCGCTTGCTCGCGATCTGTTCCTGAAAGCCCGCTCGCCGGATGCTCTCGTCGCCGACATGGACTGGCTCTACGGCTGGAAGCCGGGCGCATAGCCTCAATTGTGCAGCGCCAGCGACAGCGCCAATGTTTCCGGCAGAGGGTTCCACCAACCGGTCCGCAACCCGGCTTCGCGCAATCCCCTGGCGGTCCAGGTGTTGCAACCGAGCAGCGCGGTGAATGAGCCGTTGGCTTCGAAGAAGCCGTCATTCGGACCGTAGCCCTTGCCGGGAATTAAGATGGGACCGTCGGGTCCTTGTGCGAATGTCGCCTCGATAAATCCAACCAACCTGCCGAATTCGGCTTCGCCAATCCCGAACGATGTGACGGCGGTATCTTTTTCGTCGATGGCGCCCGAGATGGCGACATGCATCACTGAATTGTCGAGCGTCAGCGCGCTCAACACCGGGCCTGGCTTCAGATCGCTCCAGGTCGGCGTCTCGATATAGAAGGCGCGGCTGCCCCAGCCGAGAACAAGCCAGCGCGCCTCGGGATGATCTACCGGCAACCCGGCACCGGCCAGGAAAGCGAACCGCGCAAGCATGGCGGCATCGATCGGGACGGCGATGTCGGTGTGGATCGGATTGGTGAGGACCAGGATTCTTCGCGCCGGCTCAATTGCTTGCGCCTGCGCCCGAAACAGGGGACGCGGCACCACGGTTCCGAGCACGATGGCCAGCATCACGATCAGGATTAATGCAAACAGCCCGCGCAAAAAGCGTCTCAAGACAGCATGCCTCCCATCAGGTTGCTCTCTTCGTATCGGGCGCTTCGCGTTTTGGGTTGCGGGCCAACAGAAAACGGCGCCGCGAACTTCGCGACGCCGTTTTCAGGCATGAAGGACAAGCCGCCTAGTGCAGAATCTGGCTGAGGAACAGTTTCGTGCGCTCGTGGCGGGGATGGTCGAAGAACTCGACAGGCGTGTTCTGCTCGACGATCTGGCCCTGGTCCATGAAGATAACGCGATTGGCGACCTTGCGCGCAAAGCCCATTTCGTGGGTCACGCACAACATGGTCATTCCCTCTTCGGCAAGCCCGACCATTGTCTCCAGCACTTCCTTGATCATTTCCGGATCCAGCGCGGAGGTTGGCTCATCGAAGAGCATGATGCGCGGGTTCATGCAGAGCGAGCGGGCGATGGCCACACGCTGCTGCTGACCGCCGGAGAGCTGGCCCGGATACTTGTTGGCCTGCTCGGGGATTTTCACCCGCTTCAGGAAGTGCATGGCGATTTCCTCGGCCTGCTTCTTCGGCGTCTTGCGCACCCAGATCGGCGCAAGCGTGCAGTTTTCGAGGATGGTCAGGTGCGGGAACAGGTTGAAGTGCTGGAACACCATGCCGACCTCGCGGCGCACCTCGTCGATCTTCTTCAGATCGTTGGTGAGTTCCTTTCCGTCGACGATGATCTTGCCCTTCTGATGCTCCTCCAGCCGGTTGATGCAGCGGATCATCGTCGACTTGCCGGAGCCGGAGGGTCCGCAGATGACGATGCGTTCGCCGCGCATGACCCGAAGATTGATGTCCTTCAGGACATGGAATTCGCCATACCATTTGTGCATGCCTACAATGTCGATCGCCACGTCCGTATCGGAGACGTGCATCCTCTTGGCGTCGACCTTTATCTCTTCGGCGCTAACCGCGTTTTCGATAGCCATCGAATATTCCCCTTTTTATTTCCGATGCCCGGTGTCGAGCCTGCGCTCCATGTATTGCGAATAACGCGACATGCCGAAGCAGAAGACCCAGAAGATCGCAGCAGCAAACACGTAACCGGTCTTGGCCGTTTGCGGTGTCGCCCAGGTCGGGTCGCCCGAAATGCTCTGCTTCACCGTGCCCAGCAGGTCGAACAACGAGATGATCAGCACCAGCGTCGTATCCTTGAACAGGCCGATGAACGTGTTGACGATGCCCGGTATCACCAACTTCAGCGCCTGGGGCATGACGATCAGCCCCATCTTCTGCCAATAGCCGAGGCCGAGCGAATCGGCGCCTTCATATTGTCCCTTCGGGATCGCCTGCAGCCCGCCGCGGATCACCTCGGCCATATAGGCCGACGAGAACAGAGCCACGCCGATCAGCGCTCGCAGCAGTTTGTCGAAAGTCATGCCGGGCGGCACGAACAGCGGCAGCATGAAGCTCGCCATGAACAGCACAGCGACCAGCGGCACGCCGCGCACGGTCTCGATGAACACCACCGAGAGCAGCTTCACGATCGGCATTTTGGAGCGCCGCCCGAGCGCCAGAATAATGCCAAGCGGCAGCGAGGTGACGATACCCACATAGGAAATCACCAGCGTGACCATCAGGCCGCCCCACAGCGGCGTCTCGACATAGGGCAGGCCGAAATAGCCACCGAGCAGAAGGAAGAATGCTATGAACGGAAACACCGCGAAGAACAGGATGGCGTTCAGCCGCTTGAACGGAATGCGCGGCGTCAGCAGCGGCACCAGCAGCGCCAGAAAGATGATGCCGCACAGAATCACGCGCCAACGTTCGTCCACCGGGTAGCGGCCGAACATGAAATAGCCGAAGCGCGCCTCGACGAAGGGCCAGCATGCGCCTGTCCACCCTGCCGGCAAGGACCCGCCCTGCTCCGTCGTCAGGCATGCGGTGCGGTCGGCGCCGCTCCACACTGCATTGAAGAACGCCCAGTTCAGAATCTGCGGCAACGCCCAGGCGAGCGCCAGCGCGGCGAGGATCGTCAGGGCAGTGTCGACAGGCGACGCGAACATGTTCTTTCGCATCCATGCTCCAGCACCGACCTGCGAGCTGGGCGCTGCCTGCGCCAGGACCATTTCGGTGCGCACCCAGGAGAGATCATGTTCCTGCATGGCTTATCTCTCCTTCAGCGCCATTTTGGTGTTGAACCAGTTCATGAAGGCGGAGGTGACGAGGCTGATCGACAGATAGACGATCATGAAGATCACCACGACCTCGATCGCCTGTCCTGTCTGGTTCAGGATGGTGCCGCCGATCGAGTAGAGTTCAGGGTAGCCAATCGCAACGCCGAGCGTCGAGTTCTTGGTCAGGTTGAGATACTGGCTCGTGAGCGGCGGAATGATGATGCGCAGCGCCTGCGGGATGACCACCAGGCGAAGGCCCTTGGCTGGCCGCAGACCGAGCGCCGAATAGGCCTCTGTCTGTCCTTTCGGCACGCCCAAAATACCGGCGCGCACGATCTCGGCGATGAACGAGGCGGTGTAGAAGGACAGCGCCAGCAACAGCGACAGGAATTCCGGCTTCACGTTGGAGCCGCCAGTCAGGTTGAAGTTGCCCTTCTGGGGATAATCGATTGTGGCCGGCATGCCGCTCAACAAATAGGCCAGCAAAGGCATGCCTACGATCAGCGCGAGGCTCACCCATAGCACCGGAAAGGATTGGCCTGTAGCCATCTGGCGAGCATAGGCCCGACGAGCAACATACCAGCTCAGCACCAGGCCGATTGCTAATCCGCCCAGCACCATCAAACCGCTGCCGTTCCAAACAATTGCCGGCAAGTAGAAGCCGCGAACGTTGAGGAACGAGGTGAACGGCAGTTCGATGCTCTCGCGCACCAGCGGCAATACGGCCAGCACGCCCTGATACCAGAACAGGATGACCAGCAGCGGCGGAATATTGCGGAATATCTCGACATAGACTGTGCAAATCTTGCGGATCAGCCAGTTGTTGGATAGGCGGCCGATGCCGACCAGGAAGCCGACGACCGTCGCGACGATGATGCCGGCGATAGCGACCTTCAGGGTATTCAGAACGCCCGACGACAAGCGCGCGGAAAAAGGTCGAGTCCGACGTGTATTCAATCAGCCTGTCGGATATGTCGAAGCCCGCGCGGCCACGCAGAAAAGCCACAGCCGGTCGAGATGTTCGAACGGCGCAAATTTTCGATCGTGTTGTCGATGATCCACCAGACGCCGACGATCAGCAAGAAAATGAGCACCGCCTGGAATACCAGGCTACGGATTTTTGGATCATAGAAAAGCGAAGCCTTGGTGGGTTCGCTTGTAGGAATCGTTTCTTGTGACGCCACAGGGTTCCCCTTCCCTGATTTGGGTCCGAAGACCAGAAGGCCGGAGGGGTATCCCTCCGGCCTGGTGTGTCGGTCAGCGGATCGGCATGCCGTATTGCAGGCCGCCCTTGGTCCACAGCGCGTTGATGCCGCGCGCGATCTTCAGCGGGCTGCCTGAACCGACGTTACGCTCGAAGATCTCGCCGTAATTGCCGGTCGCCTTGATGATGTTGACCACCCAGGCGTTGTCGAGGCCGAGGTCGGTGCCGATCTTGGTTTCAGCTTCGACGCCGAGCAGGCGCTTGATGTCGGGGTTTTCCGAGGCCTTCATTTCCTCGACATTGGCCTGCGTGATGCCGGCTTCTTCAGCATTGAGCAGCGCGAAATAGGTCCACTTGACGATGTCGAACCACTTGTCGTCGCCCTGGCGTACAGCAGGTCCGAGCGGCTCCTTGGAGATGATCTCGGGCAGAACGACATGGTCGTCCGGCGCGCTCATCTGCAGGCGCACGGCATAGAGGCCGGACTGGTCGGTGGTGTAGGCATCGCAACGACCGGCGTCATAGGCGGCGTTGGCCTCTTCGAATTTCTCGAAGACCACCGGGTTGTATTCCATCTTGTTGGCCCTGAAGTAGTCGGCGAGGTTCAGTTCGGTCGTGGTGCCGGACTGCACGCAAACTGCGGCGCCCGAAAGCTGCAGCGCGGAGTTCACGCCGGGCAGCTTCTTGGCGTTGATCATGAAGCCCTGGCCGTCATAGTAGGTGACGCCGGCAAAGTTCAGGCCGAGTGCGGTATCGCGGTTGATCGTCCAGGTCGTGTTGCGCGAGAGAATATCGATTTCGCCCGACTGCAAGGCGGTGAAACGGTCCTTGGCGCTCAGGCCGGTGAACTTGACCTTGCTGCCGTCGCCGAACACAGCCGCCGCCACGGCGCGGCAGAAGTCGACATCGAGACCGGTCCATTCGCCCTTGTCGTTCGGCGCGGAGAACCCGGCCAGACCGGTGTTGACGCCGCACTGGATGAAGCCCTTGGCCTTCACGTCGCTCAAGCGTGTCGGCCGACGCGACCGACGCGGTCAACGCCAAAGCGGCCACGCCCAGAACACCTGTCAGTACGTTTTTCATACCCACAAACCCTTTTCTGTTATTCAGGAACCATCCCTGAGTGATCTCGTGCGGAAGCCAGTTCCCGTCCCGGCCCGTGCCCGGAACGCCGCATCTTATCTGACGCGTGTGCTCCGTCTCCCATTCACGTGCCCCATCGAAGGCGATTATTGATTGGCGGTCAAGGGCGAATGACCGAAAGCGCCACCTTTGGAAAAGTACATCCGTCAATTTGCCGCGTCAGCAGCCGGATGCCAGCGAAACGTGCAGGCCCTTGCCGATTTGGCAGGCGCGCAGCCGGCCAGGCCTCCTCGCATTGGTCCAATCGGTGGCTGCCCCTTGTTGTTGCGCCACCGACGCCGGAGCCTTATGCGTAGCCCCGTCTCAAGCAGTTGCAGCGGAAAATCATGGCCAAGCGCGATTATTCGAACACCGGCGTCAACACGAGGCTCGCCCATATCGGCAACGACCCGCACGAGTTCCATGGCTTTGTCAATCCGCCCGTCGTCCACGCATCGACCGTGCTTTTCCCCGATGCCAGGACGATGGCCGGGCGCAGCCAGAAATATACATATGGAACGCGAGGCACGCCGACGACAGACGCGCTAGCAACCGCCATCGATGTGCTGGAAGGCTCGGCCGGAACCATCGTGGTTCCGTCGGGACTGGCCGCGGTGACCATTCCGCTTCTGGCCTTCCTCTCGGCCGGCGACCATGCGCTGATCATCGATTCGGTCTATTTCCCGACCCGCCACTTCGCCGACACGATGCTGAAGCGCCTCGGCGTCGAGGTCGAGTATTACGATCCGCTCGTCGGCGCAGGCATCGCGACGCTGATGAAACCCAACACCAAGGTCGTGTTCACCGAATCGCCCGGATCCAACACATTCGAGATGCAGGACATTCCGGCCATCGCGCGGGTCGCCAACAGCCGCGGCGCGGTCGTCATGATGGACAACACCTGGGCGACGCCGCTCTATTTCCGGCCGCTCGACCATGGCGTCGACATCTCGATCCACGCGGCAACCAAATACCCCGCCGGCCATTCAGATATCGCTCATCGGCACCGTTTCGGCCAATGCCGCCCACTGGAAGCAGCTGTTCGACACCTTCACCACGATGGGCTGCTGCTCCGGCCCCGACGATGTCTACCAGACATTGCGCGGACTGCGGACCATGGGCGTTCGCCTAGAGCGCCACCAGCGAAGCGCGCTTGACATCGCCCGCTGGCTGGAGGGACAGCCCGGCGTGGCGCGGGTGCTGCATCCCGGCCTCGAAAGCCATCCGGGCCACGCCATCTTCAAGCGCGATTTCTCGCGGCTCCAGCGGCATCTTTTCCATCGCGCTCGACGGCGGCGGCCAGAAGCAGGCGCATGCCTTTCTCGACGCGCTCGAGATCTTCGGACTTGGCTATTCCTGGGGCGGCTACGAGAGCCTCGCAGTGCCGGTGTCGACTCGGCGACCGCACGATCACCACCAATTCCTATGAAGGCCCTATCCTGCGGCTGCAGATCGGTCTCGAAGATGTCGAGGACCTGAAGGCCGATATCGCGAAAGGTCTCTCTGCCGCGCGGGGTTGATTCCGCCCCGTGACATGGCTGCGTGCCCAATTTCAACCTAGTTGACGCAATACCTGTCTATCACCCAAAGCCAGGTTCCGTCGCTCTGTCTTCGGGCGACCTCGGAGGTCACGTCACCGGCGGGAAGTCGCGTCGACGTGAGGGCAAGATCGCCGCAGATCAGTGCCGGCCGCTGCTCCCCGAACGCGAACTTTCGGCCGGATGCGATGGTTTCGACATAAAAGCTGCGAATCGCCTCAAGGCCGCGCACCAGCCGCCCATCGCCACAGTCGATCACTGCGCCGGGTTCGAACAAGGCGACCATGCCGTCGACATCGCCCGCATTCTGTCGAGCCACCAGCAGGCGCTCCAGATCCTGGGGATCATAAACCGGTTCCCGCTTGATCGCTTCATTCATGAGTGAGCCACCTTCGACTGCCATCAAGCCTGGTCCTTTCCGATCTTTTGGGCGCGGACCTTGTCCGGCATGCCGTCGTGATCGCCCAGGACGCGTTTCGGCGCGTCATCCCACCAGTCGTCGCGTAAGGCTTTGCGCTCGAGGTTGACCGGGTAGATTATGCGATTTTCCTCCTTGTCCGTCTCTCCAACCACCAGCAGCCGCACTTCCGTCTCGGTGTTGTTCAAAAAGCTGTGGGCAAGGCCGGTGCCGGCGGGAAAGCCGACACCGTCGCCCGGCTTCAACCGGTGCAACGTTCCATCCAGCCAGACATCCGGTTCGCCCTCCAGCACGTAGACGAATTCCTCCTCAGCACTTTCGGCGTGCGGGAACGAGGTGCGCCGGCCTGGTGGCATGCGAACGTGATGTATGCCCAGCTGTTGAAGCCCGAGCCGCGGGCCGAACGAAGCGTCGATGCTGCGGAGTTCGTCGCTGCCGATGAACAGCGCACCATCAGGGTTCTCGATCTCGCTCCAGTTCGCAATGATGGAGGGGCGGTCATTCGAGGCCATGGGGTTCACCTTCGCTTTGAAACGGATCATCCCGCGGCCGGCCGACAATGGCAATCGTCAGCCTCGTCGATAACGCCGCGCAGGGAAAATCAGTCGCGTCGAAAGCCGCTTGGATTGACCTTGTCGCCGCAGAGGCCGGCATTCTCCGCCCGCCACCCGCAATTGCCGTGATATTGGGGTGTTTCGGTCTGACACGCGGCAAGAAAGGCAGAGCCCGAAAGAAGAGCCGCAACAAGCAATTGCCGCATCGGTTGAATTTCCTCGTACCTTGGCAGCGCCTGGCTGTGCTTGAAATGTTTGGCGATCCCGGCTGGGACAGCCGGGTATCGGCGTTGTGCAGGTTCCGGGTGTTCGCTTCTCACCTGCACAGTTGATTTGATTTGCTTACACAATTCGTGGCGAACCTAGCACTCTTCCGTGCTCACGAGCGCGTGCAAACACGTGCATAACAGCTTCACCATTCATGAACCTCTGGCTTGCAATTCTGCCGATATGGCCGAGTTGATTCCCTTCCCCCTGAACTGCCGCGCGAGCCTCGTTTGCTCGATCGTAGATGGACTTGAGTTCGTCCAAGGTGCGGCAGCCAATACCTTCTGGAGATCGCGCATCAAAGGCGTCGTCGCGGATCTTCGTGCGATTGGCCTTGGGGTCGACGCGATACGCTCCGAAGTTCACGCGCTACAATGGGCCGTTCAGGAAGAACTCCAGCACCGGTCGGGGGCGATAGAGCAGCGCAAGGATGGGTAGTTGCCAAGCCCCCTCACAAACCTCCCGAGAGCGAAAGGGGTGAAAAGTTGGAACTCGGTTCCTTGGAAGTTGGAGTTTTCCAAATCGCCCCAGCTAGGAAATTTGCCCTTCCCGAGAGAAGGGTGACAGTTCATTCCGGAGACATGGTGTAGTGCACCCCAGAACTGAGACACAAAAGGGTAACAGCTCTGGGGTGCACTACACCATGTCTCCAGTATAAACCGTAACCTATGTGTCCAGAATGGACCCTGGATTTTTGGCGATCCCGGCAGGATTCGAACCTGCGACCATCGGCTTAGAAGGCCGGTGCTCTATCCAGCTGAGCTACGGGACCGTCTCGCCGGGTGAACGTCCGGCAGCATGCCTGAAAGCGCGAAAACTCAGTGCGTCCAGGGTATCTTGCGGTCATAGCGGAAATTCTCCGCATAGGAAATCTGCCGGCGCTTGGCTTCCTTGGGTTCCTCGACGCGGAACGCTATCGCCGTGCTTCTCGGCATAGGCGACCGCTTCCTCCCGCGTCGGGAAGATCAGGCGGATCTGGCTCTTCATGTCGCCCGACGTGGTGTAGCCCATCAGCGGATCGATCTTGCGCGGCTTTTCGGGGTCGAATTCGAGCACCCAGTGGCCGGTCTTGGCCTTGCCGGATTGCATGGCTGTCTTGGCGGGGCTGAAAATGCGGGCGGACATGCGCATCACCTTGAATTCTGACTGTCTAACCCATGCTGCTCGCCGGGCCGTGGCCAGCAGGCGGAGGCGATTGGTCGGAGTGGCAGGACTCGAACCTGCGACCCCCTGATCCCAAATCAGGTGCGCTACCAGGCTGCGCTACACTCCGGACCATGCTTCGGCGTTGCAGTGCCTAGAGTTTTCGGCCTTGCGGCGCAAGCCCTCATTTTCGTCGAACAGGACAAACGGGGCTTGGTGTACCTTCCATAGTCGAAATTCGCACCGGGTGATAACGTTCTGTTCTCATCGATATTTTTTGCAGATCGCGCCGATGGTTGCAGTGCAAAATCTTTTGGCTTGCGAGAGACATTGCCCAAAAATAGTGTGGATGGGACCAGCTGCTGGCGCATTGAAGAGCTACAGCTTTCCAAACCAGAAACCACCAGAGGCGAAAATGAACAAAATGATGAAGCTTGCCCTCTTCGGGGCATCCTTGATGGCCGCAGCGCCATCCACAAGTCTTTCCCTTGCTCAGGAGAAGACGTTGACCGTCTCTTGGTGGGGCTTCAACGGCGACAAGCTCGACCAGTTCGTCGTCAAGCCTTTCGAGGAAAAATGCGGCTGCAAGCTGGTATTCGAAACCGGAAACAATGCCGATCGCCTCAACAAGATCAAGATTCGCAATGGCGAAGGTGTCGATGTTGCCTATTTCACCGACGCCTATTCTCAGATCGGCATCGAGGAAGGCCTCTTCCAGGCGGTTGACCGCTCCAAGCTGCCCAACCTCGAAGGCATCTATGAATTGGGCCGCGCACCGCAGGGCGAGTTCGGGCCGGCCTACACGATCGGCCGTGTCGGCATCATCTTTGATTCGGCCAAGGTCAATCCGCCGATCACCGCATGGGCCGATCTGTGGCGCGACGACTTGAAGGGCCAACTCTCGCTGCCAGGCATCACCACCACCGCCGGGCCGATGGTCGTCATGGTGGCGGGCGACAAGGCCGGCAAGGATGCATTCGAGGATGCCGAACCGGCTTTCGCCGAAATCGGCAAGCTCAAGGACAACGTGGTGAAGAACTACAACACCGGCTCTGAGCTGGTGAACCTGTTCTCGACGGGAGAAATCACCACCTCGATCGCGCAGGATTTCACCCTAGCGCAGATCCAGGCGGCAGTTCCGACGGCCGCCTGGGCGGATCTGAAGGACGGCGCCATTGCAACGCTCAACACGGTCAATATCCCCAAGGGCGCCGCAAACGTTGAGCTGGCGCATGAATTCATCAATTTCATCCTCGACCCGAAGCTGCAGCAGACACTTGCGGAGAACGGCGTCGACGCGCCGATCGCCACTGCGGTCAAGCTGACGCCGGAACAGGCCAAGCAATGGACCTACGGCGCCGACATGGTCGCCGGGCTGAAGCGGGTCGACTATTCGAAAATGAACGCCGCCAAGAGCGACTGGCTCGACCGCTGGAACGAAATCTTCGGCATGTGATCGCCAACGCCGCAAGCGTCGGCCAGAACCGCCGCTGCCCGCAAGGGCAGCGGTTTCAGTTGAAGGCCGTGACCTCCCGATGAGCGTCCGCAATGTGCAAATGATCAAACGATATGCCGGATGGATGCTGGCTTCGCCCGCCACCATCGCGATCGCCCTCTTTCTCATTCTTCCAGTCGCGGCCACCATCGCCTCCACCTTCGGCGAAGAAAAGGGCCTGTTGGCGCCCTATTACGCCTTCTTCAGCAGCGGCTTCCGGCGTGGTGTCTTGTGGCGGACACTGGAGATCGCGCTGGCCACGACAGCCATCTCGCTGGTCGTCGGCTTCCTCACCGCTTACGTGGTGGCGAAGTCACCGGGCCGCCTCAAAAGCATCCTGATCATCGCAGCCGTGTTTCCGCTGTTGACCGGCGTCGTGGTGCGGTCTTTCGCGTTCCTCATCCTGCTCGGCAAAAACGGCATCCTCAACAATTTCCTTGTCGGCGTCGGCATCGTCGACCAGCCGTTCTCGATGCTCTACACCGAGGGCGCAGTGATCGCGGCGATGGTCTATCTGTTCGTGCCGCTGATGATCCTGACGCTGGTGGGGGTGCTGGAGAACATCCCCGAGGATGTGATCCAGGCGTCCGCTTCACTCGGCGCTTCGCCCGCGGCAACCTTCCGGCAGGTCATTTTTCCACTTGCGGTGCCGGGTTTGATCGTTGGCGCGGTGCTTGTCTTCACCGGTTCCTTCACCTCCTACGCGACGCCGCAACTGGTCGGGGGCGAGCGGCAGATGGTGATGGGCACATTGATGTATCAGCGCGCCATGGTGTCTTTCGACTGGGTCGGCGCTTCGACGATTGCCGCAATCATGGTGGTGATCACCATCAGCGTGGTGATGGCGATGAGCCGCATCGCCAAGCGCCTGAACCCGATGGCTACCTGACCATGACAAGCCGCATCCACCCTCTGCTTATCCTGTTCACCGTGCTGGTCTATATCTTCCTGGCCGGGCCGCTGATCATCGTGTTCGGCGCCTCGGTCAGCGATACGACCTACTTGACGTTCCCGCCACAGGGGCTTTCCCTGCGCTGGTTTGAAAACGTTTTTCAGATCAGCGCGTTCCGGCGGACCATTGTCACCAGCCTTGAACTCGCCTTCCTGGCGACCGGCCTGGCGCTGCTGATCGGCATCCCGGCTGCCTATGCGCTGAACCGCCACCGCATCCAGCTTCCCGCCTGGCTATCGACGGTGTTCGTGCTGCCCATCCTCGTGCCGGAAATTGTATTCGGCTTTTCGCTGCTGAAGTCGATCGCCGTCGGCGCCTCGGCGCCGATCTTCGTGGCGCTGCTGATCGGCCACACGCTGATCGTTCTGCCCTATTGCGTGCGGGTGATCTCGGCGAGCCTCGCCTCGTTCGATTTCTCCATCGAGGAAGCCGCGGTCAGCCTCGGCAGCCCGCCGCTGAAGACCTTTTTCACCATCGTCTTGCCGAATGTGCGCTCCGGTGTCATCGCCGCCTTCATCCTGGCCTTCATCACCTCGATCAACGACGTCTCAACGTCCCTGTTTCTCACCGGCCCCGGTGTTTCGACGCTGCCGATCCAGATCCTTGCCCATGTCGAGCAATTCTTCGATCCGACCATCGCTTCCGTGTCCGTGTTGCTGATGCTTCTTACCATCGCGGTCATGGCGATCGTGGAACGCACGCTCGGCCTCACCTTCCTTGCAAAATAGACCAGGAAAATGACCCAGCCCCTGACCATAGAAAACCTGACCGCCCACTACGGAGCCACCAGGGTTCTGGAAGACTTGTCGCTGTCGGTCGGCGCTGGCGAACTGGTTTCGTTGCTCGGCGCGAGCGGCTGCGGCAAGACGACGACGCTGAGGCTGGTCGCCGGCTTCCTGGAACCGACCGCCGGCACGATCCGGCTGGGCGGCAAGGACCTCACGAAACTGCCAGCCTACAAGCGCGACATTGGCCTGGTGTTCCAGAACTACGCACTGTTTCCGCATCTTTCGGTGCTCGATAATGTGGGGTTCGGGTTGAAGCAGCGCGGTGTGGGCTCCGCCGAGCGTGAGAAACGCGCAAGACAGATGCTGGAGCGCGTTGGCCTTGCGCAGCTTGCGGAACGGCTGCCCGGCGCGCTGTCAGGCGGCCAGAAACAGCGCGTGGCCCTGGCGCGCGCGCTGGTGATCGAACCACCACTTTTGATGTTCGACGAGCCGCTTTCCAATCTCGACGCCAAGCTCAGGATCGACATGCGCGTGGAGATCCGACAGTTGCAGCGCCTCAACGGCACCACGTCGGTCTACGTCACTCACGATCAGGAAGAGGCGTTTTCGATCTCCGACCGGGTCGCCATCATGAATGCCGGGCGCATCATGCAGTTCGACACGCCAGAAGTGCTCTACCAGCGCCCGGCCAACGCCTTCGTCGCCCGCTTCGTCGGCTTCGAGAACCTGATCCCGATGCGCGTTTCCAAACGTGACGGCGCTGATGTGACGGCTGAAGCGCCAGGCGGCGTCACCCTGCAGTTCAGCCAGGACCGGTTCGGCAATATCCCCGACGATTTCGTGCTGGCGACGCGGCCCGACGGCCTTGCTGTATCCGCCGATCCGAAGGCCAAGGGCCTGCCGACGAAACTCGGCCTCAGAACCTATCTCGGCCGCGCCTATCAGTATCAATGCGAAACGCAAGCCGGCGCCCTGATCGCCAACGGACCGCTGTCGACGCCGCTCGACATCGGTGCAGAAGCACGGCTCGTTCCAGTTCCCGACCAGTGCTGCGTGCTCAAGCCGGAGCAGGCGTGATGTCGATTCTGCTTACCAACGCGACGATCCTGCCCATTGATGCGGGGATGAGCATCATCGACACGGGTTATGTGCATATCGATGGCGACGAGATCGTTGCAGTCGGCTCAGGCACGGCGCCGGAAATCCCCGGAGCCGAAATCATCGATGCCGATGGCGACCTCGTCATGCCCGGCATGGTCAATCCGCATTGCCATATGGCGATGACGCTGTTTCGCGGCTTGGGCGAAGATGTCGATGATCGGCTCTACCGCTATGTCCTGCCCATGGAACGCAAGTTCGTCACGCCCGAAATGGTGCGTGTCGGAACCGAGCTTGCCGCTCTTGAACTCATCGAGGCCGGCGTCACCACCGTCGCCGACATGTATTACTACGAGACCGAGGTCGGCCGAGTGGTCGACAAAGCGGGTTTCCGCGGCGTCGTCGGCCAGACCATTGCCGACTTCAACCCGCCCGACCACAAGACGATCGACGAAGGTTTTGCGCTGACCGAGCAGCTGGTGGCGGAATTCGCAGGCCATGACCGCGTCGTCCCGTCAATCGCGCCACATGCTCCCTACTCCACCGATATAGCCGTGATGAACCGCGTCGCCCGCTGGGCGGACGATCATCCCGAAGTGCCGGTTCAGATCCATCTCGCCGAGATGGATTCGGAAATGGAGTGGTGCGCCAAGAACCATGGCATGCGGCCGGTCGAAGTGGTCGAAAAGGCCGGCCTGCTGCGCAAGGGGCTGATCTGCGCCCACTGCCTGCATGTCAGCGAAAGCGACATTGCGAGGATGGCGCATGCGCAGGTCAGCGTCGCCCACAACGCACGCTCCAACGCCAAGGCCGGGCGCGGCATCGCGCCGGTGGAGGCCATGCGGAAGGCCGGCATTCCGGTCGGCATCGCAACGGACGGGCCGATGAGTGGCAACACGCTCGACCTGTTTTCGCAGTTTGCGCCGGTGACCTTGTTCCAGAAGCTCCTCGGCCACAGCCGCAAGCCGATGCCGGCGGTCGATGTCATCCGCATGGCGACGATCGAAGGGGCGCGCGTGCTTGGCCTCGACCACAAGCTCGGCTCGCTGGAGCCCGGCAAGAAGGCCGACCTGATCCGCATCGACCTTTCGGCGCCGCGCATGCAGCCAATCTACGACATCTATGCCTCGCTGGTGTTTTCGGCGATGCCGGTCGACGTGCGCGACGTCATGGTCGCCGGCAAGTGGCTGATGCGCGGCCGCGAGGTGCTGAGCCTCGAACGCAAGAAGGTGATGCGCGACGCCTTGCAGGTCGCCGGTCAGTTCAAGGCCGAAATGGCCCGCATCGACGCAGCAGGCTGAACCGGCTACTTACCACACGACCGGGTGGCTTTGCCCGGTCTGAACGTTGACGAAGCCCTGCGGCACCGCTTCGGTCGGCGCGACGAGCACCCATCGCCATGGCGCGCAGGTCAGCGTGGCGAACTGCAGGCGCTCGGGAAAGCCCGGAAACCAGCGCGGCGAGAAGGTCGGTTCGTATAGCCAGTCGACTTTTGCCGCTTCGGCATAAAGCCTCTGCATGTCGGCGTCGTATTCCATTGCCGAACGGCAGGTCATCAGGCCGCCGACCTCGTAGACGACCTCCGCCATGACCTTGCCGCCATGCGCCAGCACCCAGCCGCCCTGGTTGTCGCGGATGCGGTTGACGACCTTCGCCATCGCCGCATCCGAGGAGCCGACAACCCAGATGTTATGCTTGTCGTGCGCCACCGTGCAGCCGACCGCCGTGTCCGGCGTTGCAGGGCCGCAGCCCAGCCAGAACATCTTTGCCACCTTTCCTTCCCCGGAAAAGCGGTCGACGATGGCGAATTTGGTGATGTTGCGGGCCACGTCGCGCTGCACGACACCATGTTCCACCGACAATTCCGTCTCGATGAAAGCGTCGTCCCAATGGAAGGGTCGCAGCAGAGCCGCTTTCATGGTGGAGCGCCCCGGCTCGGCGGCAACCGCGAAATCGTCGGCCGTCAGGTCGCGGGCGATGTTGACCGTCTTCGTCGCCCAGTCCGGCCAGTCGATCTTGGGCAGCGCGCCCAGATAGTCCTTGCCCGCAGAAACACGGCTGCCGTCGGCCCACACTTCGACAATCGAAAGCGGCGCCACGTCATCGAGCAGCACGATGTCGGCATAGCGCCCCGGCGCCAGGCTGCCGACATAGGGCGTCAGCCGCATATGCCGGGCGGGATTGATGGTCACGCACTGGATGGCGATTTCGGGCGACAGCCCGCTCTCGATCGCCAGCCGCACATTATAGTCTGTCGCGCCGAGCTTCAGCGTGTCGCTGGCGCCGCGATCGTCGGTGGCAAAGGCGATCTGCGACCAATCGGCAAGACCGCGCTCCAACAACCCGCCGATGATCTCGGGCATGGTATGCGGCCGTATCTCGATGAAGATGCCGCGGCTGAGCTTTTCCCAGGCCTCTTCCGGCGTCCACGCCTCGTGGTCCGCGGCGAGCCCGGCGGCCGCAAAACCGTTGATCGACGGGAGGTCACGCAAGCCGGCGCCATGGCCTTCGACCACGCCGCGCTTTTCGATGGTGGCGCGGATCATGCCCCATAACCGCTCATGCGAGGGGTTGTCCGGGTTCCACACCGCTGGCCAGTCCATCACCTCGTCAAGACCGGCTACCATGGCGCTGGCGTCGAGGAACGCCGCCTGGTCGGCATAGCCATAATGGCCGCCGCCCCATTCATAGGCGGTCGGGGGCACCGCCGAGCCCGGCAGCGGAAAAATCTTCAACGGCGAGCCGTGGCTGCGCGCCGTCAGCCAGAATTCGAGATTGCGCGGGCCATTGACGTTGGAGAATTCGTGGCTCGCCTCGCAGGTCCAGGTGTTGCCGCGCGGCAGCACGAGCGCAGCCTCGTGCTCTGGCGTCAGATGCGAGCTTTCGATGTGCTTGTGCACCTCGCCGAAGCCCGGAACCGCCGACAGATGCGACAGGTCGACAAGTTCGCCCGCCTTGCCTGGAAACAGCCCCGACGGGCCGACCCAGGCGATACGCCGCCCTCGAATCGCGATCTCCCAATCGTCGTGCCAGGTGCGGGTGTGAACATCGAGCAGCCGCCCTACTCTGACCAGCCGGTCGGCGGCGCGTTTCCCCAGGGCCACGAGAACAAGATCCTGGCGTATCGCCACCTCGTCGCTGGCATCGAGGAGCAGGTCGTCGGGCAGTCGAGAGGCTTCGATCACGTCGTTCATCCAGAATCGGGCTTGCCCGTTCTCACCCGAAAATGGCAAGCGAGGCTACTGCTTAATTCACGTTCCAGCAGCGACTTTGCGCGCGTCTGGACCTAAAGCCCCCACCAGGAAACCGCCGACATGCCTCACCAGCCAGCCCGCATCACCATCATCGATACCGATCCGGGCATCGACGACGCGGTAGCGATTCTTTTGGCGCTCGGATCGCCGGAATTTGACATTCGCGGCATTACCACGGTCGCCGGCAACATCGGCATCACCACGACGACGCGCAATGCCGGCCGCATCCTGGCGCTCGCCGGACGCCGCGACATCCCCGTGATCGCCGGAGCGAAAGCGCCGCTGTCGCGAAAGGGTTTTGACACGGTCGACATCCACGGCAATGACGGGCTGGGCGGCGTGCGCTTCCCGGAACCAGCCGCCCCACCCATCGGAGACGACGCAGTTGCCTGGCTGGCGCGGACGCTCGACGGTTTTCCCGCTGGCGCCGTCGATATCCTCGCGCTCGGGCCGCTCACCAACATAGCCCGCCTGCTTTCCGAACATCCCGTCTCAGCTCGCCGCATCGGGCGTCTGATCGCCATGGGCGGGGCCATGCGCGAGCCCGGCAACATCGGCCCCAAGGCCGAATTCAACATCGCCGCCGATCCGGAAGCAGCGGAGATCGTCTTTGCGTCCGCGATTCAGGTAACGCTGATCCCTCTCGACGTGACACGCAAGGTGCGCGCCGACCGCGCGTATCTGGCCGCATTGCGCGCCGCTGCCAAGCCTGCCGCCACCGCTGCCGCTGAACTCATCGACGCGTACTTCCAGTCGACCACCGGCGGCGAAAGCCGTCCCCTCCACGACCCCTGCGTGATGCTCTACGCGCTTGAGCCCGGCCTGTTCGGCTGCGAACCATTCGGCTTGCGGGTCGACACCGGCGACACAAGGGATGCCGGCGCGTTGACCGTCGATGCCGGCGCAGCCGCGATCTCGGTGGCCATGATCGTCGACGCGCCCGGGGCCCTGGACCTCCTGCGCCAGCGCCTGGTTTCCTGAATCAGCCCGCCAGTTCCTGCTCCACCAGCGTCGTCCAGAAGGCGACGCCGGAAGCTATAGCGGCGTCGTTGAAGTCGTAGCGGCTGTTGTGGTGCAAAGCGCCATCTACGGCCGGCCCGTTGCCCAGCCAGACATAGGCGCCCGGAACCTCGGCGCTGAAAAAGGCAAAATCGTCACCAGCGGTCGATGGTGGGAAGCTCGTCAACACACGGCTCTCACCCAAAGCACCCCGCGCCGCCTTCAATGCCCGCGACGCTGCATCCGCGTCGTTCACCACTGGCGGGATGTTGCGGAAATAGCGGTAGTCGCAGCCGATGCCAGACATCGCTGCGGCGCCGCGCGCAAGCTCGCCGATCTCCGCCTCGATCTGGTCGCGCACCGCGGGTGTATAGGCGCGCGCGGTGCCGCCAACGCGGACCTCGTCGGGAATGACGTTGAGCGCCTCGAAGCTGCCAGCCTGGATGGCGCAAGCGCTGACCACCGCCGGCTGCAGCGGATCAACGCGGCGGGCGACGATCGTATGGATGGCGGTCAGGAATTGCCCGGAAGCTGTCACCGCATCGCGGCCGAGATGCGGTTTTGCGCCATGCGTGCCGATGCCCCGGAACACCACCTCCCAACGGTCGGAGGATGCGAGTTGCGGGCCTGCGACTACCGCCATCTGGTCAGGGTCAAGGCCCGGCATGTTGTGCAGGCCATAGGCGGCATCGACTGGAAAGTGCCGGAAAAAACCGTCGTCAATCATTGCCTTGGCGCCACCCCTGCCTTCTTCCGCCGGCTGGAAGACAAAATGCACCGTGCCGGAAAAGTTGCGGGTCTGGGCAAGCCGTCGCGCAGCACCCAGAAGCATTACCGTGTGGCCGTCATGGCCGCAGGCATGCATCTTGCCATCGGCCGTCGATTTGTAAGGCCGCTCTTGCGCCAGTTCCGGCATTGCCAGCGCATCCATGTCGGCGCGCAGTGCGATGCGGCGTTGCCCGTCACCAGCCTTCAGCGTACCGACCACGCCGGTTCTGCCGAGCCCGGCATGCACCTCCAGGCCGGCCTCTGAAAGCATTTCGCGCACAATGGCGCTCGTGCGTTCCTCCTCAAAGCCCAGTTCCGGATGGGCATGAAGGTCGCGCCGCAGCGCCGTCAGCAGTTCAAGCTCTGCTGCAGGCATGCCCTTGTCGACTGATGCCATGGTCCCTGATCTCCGTCCGCAACTCGGCTATGGTGACGCCGGCCGATTCCGGTTCGGCCTGGAAAACAATCTTTTGCAACAGAGAGGCCGGCATTGCCACTCGCTCCGCATGAATTCTGGCAGGCGGTCTATCCCCGCGGAACGTTCGATACTCACCCGGTCGAAGGTTTTCGCGACCTCTATCCTGCGCAACTGCCCGATGGCCAGCAGATTGCCTTGCCGATCCGTGTTCTGCCAGAAGGCGACCGGGCGGTTGCCTCGCTCATCGTCAACCAGGCGAGTTTTGCCGTCGAGGACGCCCTGGTAGAGGCGATGGCGGAAATCGCCCGGCCATTCGCACCCGAAATCGTCATAGGCGTGCCCACGCTCGGATTACCCCTTGCAAACGGCGTAGCCCGTCGGCTCGGGCACCAACGCATGGTCGCGCTCGGGACGTCGCAAAAATTCTGGTATCGCAAAGAGTTGTCTGAACCCATCTCTTCGATAACCAGCCCGTCGACCGGAAAACGTATCTACCTCGATCCCCGCACTCTGCCGCTGATCCGCGACAAGCGCGTTGTTGTTGTTGACGACGTTGTTAGTTCCGGTGCGTCGATTGCATCCGTCCTTCGCCTGCTCGCGCGCGTTGGCGTTCGCCCCTCCGCGCTGATCTTTGCGATGCTGCAAGGAGAAGGCTGGAAATCCGCAGTCTCCGAGATCGATCCGACGCTCGAAGAGAAAGTGTTCGCAAGCCTGAAGTCTCCGCTTCTCGGGATCACCCCGGAAGGCTTGTGGAAAGCGGCGACTGTGAAGATAAAATAGCCGCTGCGGTACGGAGATTTCGGGCTATGGGCCTCCCACGCGCGGCTTTAATGCATCGATATGCATCGGCACACGCTGTCCCCGAAAAAAGCGCATTACCAGGCTGCGCTCCACGACAGCTCTCGACACATCGCCGCGGACCTGCTCAAAACGGACTGCTTTTGGGGAGGCTGAATTGCAGCTTGTCGATATCTATCTCGCGCAGCTTGCCGATCCGTTCCGCGTCGGCCTGCTGATTGCGCTATTGTTCACGGCGGCAAACACCGAGGCCGCGCTGAACCGCTGGATACCGATCGCGCTCGGCCTCGTCTTCGTTGCCGTACTGATCCCCACCGCGATCGGAGCCGTTGCCGGCGTCGATCTCATCCGGACGATCCTGGTCGGCCTGGTCTCCAATCTGACGATCCTGGCAGTGCTGATGGCGGTGAGAGCCGCCTATCTCCGGCTGACCTCGTAGCCGGCGTCTGGATCGCCGCTGCTTCACGGGGACCGGATGGCAGAGTTCTTGAATTCCGTCAGAGGTCGAGTTCACGCTGTCCTTCGTCCAGCGCGCTGACCGCCTCCGTCGCCAACGCGCGGGTGATGCGCGACTGCTGCTCGAGCGCTGCCCGGTCGAGCCGGTCGACGACGCGGATGGCAGTCGACAGCGACCGCTCGATGCGGCGCACCAGATACTGCACCACATGCGGCTCGACCTCGACCTGCCGGTCGGCGAAAAGCTTGGTGATGACACCGGCCAAAAGCAGGTCGTCCGGCTCGCCGATCTCGACGGTGGTCGCCGCCTTGAGCCGCGATGCGAGGTCGGGCAGCTTCACTCCCCAGGCAGCCGGGAAGCGGCGCGCCGTCAAAAGCAGCTGCGTTCCCGCACCGCGCACCGCATTGATGAGGTGAAACAGCCCCTGCTCGTCAAGCCCCGCCCTGTCAGCGTCGTCGATGAAGACTGGTCCGGCTTGTGCTGCCTTGATCGCGCTTTCACCGATGGCGCCAGCTTCGAATTCGGCGGCAGCCGACATTTCCCGCCAGATCGCGCCGAGATGGGTTTTTCCCGACCCTGCCGGACCGGCGAGCACGACCATCGGCGACGGCCAATCCGGCCAGCGGTCGATCAGCGCGACCGCATCGGCGTTGGCCGCCGAAACCACGAGATCGTCGCGCGAGAAGCGCTGCGTCATGGCTGCAGATCGAGCGGCAGCTGCCGCGGTTTCTCTGTCTCGGCCATCGGATCAGGCGCTCCGCCTTGCCGCTCCGCGCCGCCTTTATCGCGGGCTCGTCGCGATGCCCCTTGTAGAGCGGCGATTCGAGATAGCGCGAGATCGCAAAGCGCACCAGAACGGCGATGGCCGCTGCGGCCGGCACGGCGATCAGCAGGCCGACGAAGCCGAACAGCGCGCCGAACGCGAACAGCGCGAACATCAGCCAGACCGGATGCAGGCCGACGCTCTTGCCGACCAACCGCGGCTGCAAGATGTTGCCTTCGATGAACTGGCCGACGAAGAACACGCAGGCCACGGCCACGACCCATGGCCAGTCCGGCCAGAACTGCACGAAGGCGACGCCGACCGAAAGCACCAGGCCGACCAGCGAGCCGACATAGGGAATGAAGCTGATCAGACCGGCGAACATACCAATCAGAATGCCGAAATTCAGCCCCACGATGGTCAGGCCGATAGCGTAAAGGACGCCCAGGACCAGGCAAAGCGTGCCTTGCCCGCGCACGAAGCCGGCCGTGGCGGTGTTGATGTCAATGGCGATCCGGCGCACCGTTTCGACATGGTCGCGCGGCACCCAGCTGTCTACGACCGACGACCATGCGGTCCCAGTCGAGCAGCATGTAGAAAGCCACCACTGGCGTGATGATGAACAGGCTGGCGATTGAAAACAGCGCCACGCCCGAGCTCCAGATTGACTGGAACACCGTCGACGCGAAGCCGAAGCCGGTGCTCAGCAGTGAATTGAGCCCCTCGCGCAGTTCGGCCGCGTCGACGCCGAAGCGCTGCTCCAGCCATTGCGGATCGAAGCTTGGTCACCAGCTGCCTGGAGCCTTTCAGATATAGCCCGGCACCTTCACGACGAAGTCGGCCATCTGCGAGGCAAGCACCGGGATCAGCACAACCAGCGCCAGTGTCAGCACCACAATGAAGCAGACGAGGATGACCACCGTCGCCATGACCCGCGACAGGCCCAGGCGTTGCAACCGGTCGGCCACCGGATCGAGGAAATAGGCTAGCGCCATGCCGGCCACGAAAGGCAAGCAGGATGTCGCTGAAGAGATAAAGGAACGCAGCGAAGAAGACGGCGGCGATCAGCCAGAAGCGGATTTGCCGGCGAAATGCGGCAGCAACGGCCTCGTTGGCCGCCTCGTCATCCGCTTGGACTTTTGCTTTCGCCATCGCCGTTCATGTGCCTCAGCCAGGCTACGAGATAGGCTGCGGCGGAAGCGACGGTCAAGAGGCCGGAAGCGAATATGAGGGCAACGCGGGAGGGCCCGAACTGGGTGGCGAAAGCGAGTTCCGCAAGCACAGTTGCGGCCAGCACGATCTGGACCGCCGTGTTTGCCTTGGAAACGAAGAGCGGCTTCATCTCCACGGGGTTGCCCATGATCGTCGACAGCAGCACAGCGCCGACGATCAGCGCATCGCGTGAGACCGCCGCAATGACCAGCCACAGCGGCAACTCGCCCATGAACCCGAGCACCACGAACACGCTGACCAGCAGGAGCTTGTCGGCCATCGGGTCCATATAGGCGCCCAGTTCGCTGCGCTGGTTGAACTGGCGAGCGATGAAGCCGTCGATGCCATCGGAAATGCCGGCAACCAGGAAGCCTGCAAGCGCCCAGCCCATCTTGTCGGTCAAAAGAGCGAAAACCACGCCCGGCACAAGCAGGAAACGCATAATGGTGATCATGTTCGGTATGGTCACGCGGGCTGCTCCTCCTTTCCGTGCCGGTACCGACGGCACCGTGTCTCCCCAGACACGCAAAGGCCGCTTTAGCACCTTGATTCGCTGCATGATTTTGCCCTTGAATCGAACCCAATTTAAGGAATTATGCAGTAACCGTTACATGGTTGAAAGCATGGCGAGCCGCAAGGCGCCAGTATGCCGCTAGTACCTGTCCACGGTTTTTGCCTTCTGCCGGCGCCTCGTGCGCGGCATTCTGTTGCGATGCCCCGCACTTCATGCGAAGAGCCGGGCAGAATATTCGCGCCACGCAGAGGACAATGATGAGCGAGCGCAAGAACGGCCTCACCTACGCCGAAGCAGGTGTCGACATCGATGCCGGCAACGCCATGGTCGAGAAGATCAAGCCGCTGGTGCGGTCGACCCGTCGACCCGGAGCCGATGGCGAGATCGGCGGCTTTGGCGGCTTGTTTGACCTCAAAGCGGCCGGCTTCAGCGACCCCGTTCTTGTCGCGGCGAACGACGGCGTCGGCACCAAGCTGAAAATCGCCATCGATGCCGGCATCCACGACACTGTCGGTATTGACCTTGTCGCCATGTGCGTCAACGACCTCGTGGTGCAAGGCGCCGAGCCGCTGTTTTTCCTCGACTATTTCGCTACCGGCAAGCTCGATCCCGAACAAGGCGCGGCGATCGTCGGCGGCATTGCGGAAGGTTGCCGGCAGGCCGGCTGCGCGCTGATCGGCGGCGAGACGGCGGAAATGCCCGGCATGTATCAGGGCGGCGACTACGACCTCGCGGGTTTTGCGGTGGGCGCGGCGGAGCGCGGCCAGTTGCTGCCGACTGACGATATTGTCGAGGGCGATGTGCTGCTCGGGCTTGCCTCATCGGGTGTCCATTCGAACGGCTTTTCGCTGGTGCGCCGCATCGTCGAGCAATCGGGGCTTGGCTGGGATGCCCCGGCGCCTTTCGTAGCCGGCAAGACGCTCGGTGCAGCACTGCTCGAGCCGACGCGCATCTATGTGAAACCAGTGCTGCAGGCGATCCGCAACACACATGGCATCAAGGCGCTTGCCCACATCACCGGCGGCGGATTTCCGGAAAACATCCCGCGCGTACTGCCGAAGGATTTCGCTGCCGAACTCGACCTGGAGTCCATCGCGGTGCCGCCGGTGTTTTCGTGGCTGGCCAACACAGGGGGCGTTGCGCCCGCCGAGATGATGCGCACGTTCAATTGCGGCATCGGCATGATTATGGTGGTGGCGTCAGGCCAGGCCGCGCAGGTGGCGGCGGTGCTGCAGGAGGCCGGCGAGATCGTCGAGCCGATCGGGCGCATCGTGCCGCGCCGTGACGCCGGCGTCATCTATCGCGGTTCGATCGAGCTATGAGCACAAAACGCAAGCGCATCGTCATCCTGATTTCCGGCCGCGGCTCCAACATGGCCGCGCTGATTGAGGCTGCAAGGGAAGCCGACTATCCCGCCGAGATCGTCGGGGTGATATCCGACCAGCCCGATGCGGCCGGGCTGAAAGCCGCGGAAAGCTTCCATATCGCGACACGTGTCATCTCGAAGCGCGACCATGCCAGCAAGGAAGCACACGACGCGGCGATCGATGCAGCACTGGGCAAGATGGGTGCCGATATCGTCTGTCTGGCCGGCTACATGCGGCTTCTGACGCCGGGTTTCGTCGACAAATGGTTGGGCCGGATGATTAACATCCACCCTTCCCTGTTGCCGATGTTCAAGGGGCTCGACACCCACAAGCGCGCGCTCGATGCCGGGCTGCGCGTGCATGGCTGCACGGTGCACTTCGTCACCAAGGACATGGACGACGGGCCGGTCGTGGCGCAGGCCGCGGTTCCGGTGCTGACCAACGATACCGAGGAAAGGCTTACTGCGCGGGTGCTCAAGGCAGAGCACAAGCTCTATCCACTGGCGCTGGCGCTGGTGGCCAGCGGCAAGGCGCGCATGGAAGCCGGGCGCACGGTGTTCGAGGGTATCGACCATACGGGCGGCAGCAGCGTCATCATGGTGCCCGGCACATGGCACGGAGCCAGCGACCTCGAGGATCTGGCGCGTTTCACACCGTAAGGGCGGGGCCCCGTAGCGTGGAGATTGCATGTTGAAGAGCTTGCTTCTTTTGCGCCACGCAAAATCGAGCCGGGACAATCCCGCCCTCGACGATTTCGACAGGCCACTGGCCGAGCGTGGCCGAGAAGCTGCGCCAGCGATCGGCGCCGAACTCGCATCGCGCCGGTGGTTGCCGGAGGCGGTACTGGTTTCTCCGGCAAAACGCACCCGCCAGACGTGGGCGCTGGTCGCAGCCGAACTGCCCGCAGCGCCGAAAGCCATGTTTGCGAAGCCGCTCTACATGGCATCGCCCGAGCAACTTCTCCAGCGCATCCGCAAAGTCGCTGAGACCAGACAAACGCTGCTGGTAATCGGCCACAATCCCGGGTTTGAAGAGCTTGCCTTGCAGCTTGCAAGCTCCGGCTCAGACCGCAACGCACTTGCGGGAATAAGCGAAAAGTTCCCAACTGCGGCACTTGCCCGCTTCGCCTTCGACGGCCGGTGGGCCGATCTGTCCGCCGGCGAGGCGAAGCTGACCCATTTCCTGCGGCCAAGGGATTTGGAGTGACAGAGCCCTAACCGGTACGGACGCCACGCGGGACAGGTCGTCAGTGAAACCGGCGGCTGAAAAGGCGTGACAGCAGCCATGGCGCGGCCAGGATGACTGCCGCGCCGATCATCCAGCCAATGACGACTACCGGCCGCAGGAACACACCGATCAGATTGAGGAGCCCGGCGACAAAGCCCGAGCCTTTGCGCCACGTCGAACGTGCCGACTATTTCCTTGCCGAGATCCGTTGCCGTCGCTGCGTCTTTACCAGTTTGCATGATCGCGCCGGCATTGGTGGACGTCCAAGCTAAGAGACCGTCGGCCAAGGCGTATGCAATCCATGCAATGAGCGACCAAATGACCAGCGCAACAAGCGATCGCCGAAGCCCATTTTCCTCACGCGTGAACCACGATCGAGTGGGGCTGCATCGACATAAAGGCGCCGGTCAGGCCCAGCGCCATCCAGAGCCGCGACACAGGAGTGTTCTGCATATCACCGTGATCATGGTCGCCGCTCATGGTGTCCTCACACAGATCGCGACGCTGGATCCCGGGCAGGAAGTTTGATCCACACCTTGTTGTCGAAGTACGACAGCCCCGCCGTACTTCGAGCGTTCCAGGCCATTGCGTTTGTTTTGAAAGCCATGTCCACCCATCGATCTTCTACGCATCGTTCAGCGATTTCTCAAACAAATATAAAACCTCTAGTTGCTAGAAGAAAAAGGACAATCGAACCCATGTGACAGCATGACGCAAGGTCGGCGTCAATGAATGATATCCAGCGGCAACGCAGGTGCTCGCGTTCCATCTGAAGCATGGTGTGGTGGAGGTCGAACCGCTCCTGCAGAAGTACTTCGATCGCTCGGCGTCTTCATGGTCGCGGAGGTCAAGGCGGCGTCACCGGGGTATTCTTTATGTCCCCGTGCACTTGGTTGTCGCTAATGGTGCTGCCTATGCCGCCCTATCCTGCCGCGGCGGGCCTGATCCACACCTTGTTGTCGTGCACGGCCGCCCCTCCGTAAGGCGCCGGCGCGTCGGCGCCGGTCAGCACGTTGATGCCCTCGCCGCGCTCATGGGCGCTGTTTGGCCAGATGCCTTCGGCGATGACCACGCCGCGCTTGATGCCGTCGAACAGTTTCGCATGCAGCACCACCTCGCCACGCGCATTGCCGACCTCGACGCGGTCGCCGTCTGCCAGTCCGAGCGCCGTGGCGTCCTCGGGATGCAGCAGAAGTTCGGGGCGGACTTCCTTGGCTTTCGAAACCGGCGTTTCGGCAAATGTCGAGTTGAGGAAGTTGCGCGCCGGCGAGGTCGCCAGCCTGAACGGATGTTCTTGATCTGCCACCTCGATCAGGTCGACGTGATCGGGAAATTCCGGCAGGCTTTGATATGGTCCGAAAATGCCCATGCTTTTCGGCGGCTTGTTGGGTGCGATGCCGCCTTCCCACTGCGGTCTGAAGCGGAATTTGCCATCAGGATGGCCAAAACCGTTCAGGAAATGCGCGTCGTCGAAATCCGGCTGCAGGTCGGCCCAACGCTCCTCCCGAAACGAATCGAAATCGCCGAGCCCCTTCTTCTGAAGCATGAGGTCGATGTGCTGGCGTTCGGTCATGCCGAAGCCCGGCAGATGCGAAACACCCAGCCGTTTGCCGAGTTCCTCGATGACATAGTGGTTGGTGCGCGGCCCCTGCGGTGGGTCGATCAGTTTCGGCCCGAGCGTGATGTGCTGGTTGCCGCCGCCCTTGTAGATATCGTCGTGCTCGAGGAACATCGTGGCCGGCAGCACCACGTCCGCCACTTTGGCGGTGTCGGTCATGAACTGCTCGTGCACGCAGGTGAACAGGTCGTCCCTCAGGAAACCCTGCTTCACCAGTCTCTGTTCGGGCGCGACATTCATCGGATTGGTGTTCTGTATCAGCATCGCCGTCACCGGCGGCCCGCCGTACAGCGCATCCTCGTGGTTCATCAGCACCGGTCCGATGCGCGAATGGTCGAGATAGCGGATATTGGGATCGCGAAGCCTCGTGCCCTCCAGAAGCTCGCCATTCAGCTTCAGCACGCCCGAATTCGAATGAAACGCGCCACCGCCTTCATATTGCCAGCAGCCGGTCACCGCCGCCACCGAAAGGGCCGCATGCATGTTCACCGAACCGTTGCGCTGGCGCGAAAAGCCGTAGCCCAGGCGAAAGAAGGTCTTCCTGGTCGTACCGATCAGCCTAGCAAAGGCCTCGATCTCCTCGACCGAAAGCCCGGTGATTTCCGCCGCCCATTGCGGCGTCTTGTTCGCCAGATGCGCCTCAAGCCCCTTGGGATCATCAGTGTATTTTTCGAGATAGGCGCGGTCGGCCAGCTCTTCCCGGAACAGAACGTGCATGACGGCGCAGGCCAATGCGCCGTCGGTGCCGGGCTTCAACACGAGGCCCATGTCGGCCTGCTTCATCGTGGCGTTTTCATAGATGTCGATGACGACGATCTTGGCGCCGCGCTCTTTGCGCGCCTTGATGGCGTGGGTCATCACATTGACCTGCGTGACCACGGCATTGGTGCCCCAGATGACCACGCAATCGGATTTCGCCATTTCGCGCGGATCGCTGCCGCGCAGCGCGCCGGTGCCCATCACATAGCCGGTCCAGGCAAGGTTGGTGCAGATCGAGCCGAAAAAGCCGGAATATCTCTTGGCGTGGCGCAGCCGTTCTATGCCGTCGCGTTGCACCAGCCCCATCGTGCCAGCATAGAAATAGGGCCACACCGTCTCCGAGCCGTATTTTTCTTCCGCCGCGACGAATTTTTCGGCGACGAGATCGAGGGCTGCTTCCCAGCTCGCTTCCTTCCAGCCGCCCTCGCTTTTGGCGCCCGAACGGATCAGCGGCTTCAGCAGACGGTCGGGATGATGCACGCGGTCGGCATAACGGGCGACCTTGGCGCAGACGACGCCGGCGGTGTAGCTGTTGCCCTTGGCGCCATGGATGCGACCGATAGTTCTGCTGTCCAGCAGTTCGACGTCGAGCGCGCAGGTCGAGGGGCAGTCGTGAGGACAGGCCGAATGGCCGATTCTTAGCTTGGTGTGCTGGTTCATGGTCGCGAAACTAGCGGTTTTCCTCACTTGCGTGTAGACGCGCCGTGCGAAAACCATTGTTACAGCCGACGAATTCGACAATCGGATTTTTCGCGGAGAGCAGGCATCCGAAATGAACTACCGCCACGCTTATCATGCCGGAAATTTCGCCGATGTCGTCAAGCACGCGGTGCTTGCCCGCATCGTCGACTATCTCAAGCTCAAGGAGAAGGCGTTCCGCGTCATCGACACCCATGCCGGCATCGGCTTCTACGACCTTTCATCCGACGAGGCGCAGAAAACCGGCGAGTGGCGTGATGGCATCGGGCGTCTCCAGGGCGCCAGTCTCGAGCCGGAAATTGCGAGCCTTCTTAACCCCTTGCTCGATATCGTTCATGCGATGAATCCGGAAGGAGGCGTCCGCTTCTATCCCGGCTCGCCGCTGATCGTGCGTCATCTCCTGCGCAAGCACGACCGCCTGTCGGCGATCGAACTGCATCCGGCCGACGCCGGGCTACTGAAGGAGCGTTTCGCCGGCGACTTCCAGACGCGCGTGCTGGAACTCGATGGCTGGCTGGCGCTCGGCGCCCATTTGCCACCCAAGGAAAAACGCGGGCTGGTGCTGATCGACCCCCCATTCGAGCGGGATGGCGAATTCGACAGGCTGGTTGACGGGCTCGTCAAGGCGCATCGGCGCTGGCCTGGCGGCATCTATGCGCTCTGGTATCCGCTCAAGGATCGCGCCGCCGTCAACCGCTTCCGCGCCGATCTTGCGAAGACTGGCATTGCGAAAATCCTCGACATCCGTTTCGAGGTGCGCCCACCCTCGCCCGAACCGCGGCTCGACGGCACCGGCATGGTCGTCGTCAACCCACCGTTCAGACTGGAAGCCGAACTGCGCACGCTGCTGCCTGCGCTGAAGACGCTGCTTGCGGAGAGCCAGCATGCGCGGTGGGGCACGGAATGGATCGCCGGCGAGGCCGCTTCACACGGCGAATAAAGTCGGACTTCGGTCAGATTTCCCGCCCCAACGCGCGGCAAAAAGCGATCAGGTCCTGCTTCACCGCGTCGGCCGGAGTGCCGTTGCGCGAAAAGCCCCACCACAAAAGCGCGCCCTGCCACTGGCCGGCAAGCAGCCGGCCGAGGTCGGACCGCGCCCCGCTCGCATCGGCAAAGCATTCCCCCAGCGCGTCGGCGAGGCGCTTGCCCCATTTGTCGCCACGTGCCCGGAGTTTTGGGTTGCGAAGATCCTCACGCAACACCAGTAGACCTTCGGCGTAACTTTCTCCGGAGCCGAAATCGCCGGACAAGGTCACGAGGATGGCGACCGCCCCCGCCGGCGTTTTCGGCTGTGTCGCGATCGCCGTCTCGGTGCGTTCGTCCAGCAGGTCCCAGGCCCTGAGCAGGGCGGAATGCAGCAAGCCGTTGCGGGTTCCGAAGCGCTGCACCAATGTCGGACCGGAAAGCCCCGTTTCGCCGGCGGCCGCAGCGAAGGTAACGCCCTGCGGTCCTGAGCGCCGCATCAGCGTCAGCACGCGGTCGAGCAGGTCGATGTCGGAAAGCGTTTTTTTGCGGGGCACTTGCAATCCAGAAAATAAGTGAATATTAGTTTATATATAGTATCATTGAAGACATGACAAGCGTCCGGCTTCGCCGGCGAGAGCCTGCTTTGCATCGCGAGGAGACGATCATGAAACCACTGGAAGGAAAAGTTGCTCTTGTCACCGGCGGCACGCGTGGCGGCGGACGCGGCATTGCGGTGGAACTCGGCGCAGCGGGCGCCACCGTCTATGTGACAGGCCGCTCGACGCATGGCCGGAAATCGGAAATCAACCGGGCCGAAACAATCGACGAGACTGCGGAAATCATAACGGCAGCTGGCGGCAAGGCTGTCCCGGTGCGTGTCGACCACCTCGAAAAGGAAGACGTGCAGGCTCTGGTGGAACAAATCCGCCGCGATCATGGCCGCCTCGACGTACTCGTCAACGACATCTGGGGCGGTGAAAGCCTGTTCGAATGGAACAAACCAGTCTGGGACCACAATCTCGACAACGGCCTGCGCATGCTGCGGCTCGCAATCGATACCCATTTGATCAGCGCCCACTATGCCCTGCCCCTGCTCATTGAACGTCCGGGCGGCCTGCTGGTCGAAGTCACCGATGGCACCCGCGCCTACAACCAGACGCATTACCGGCTGTCGGTCTTCTACGATCTTTGCAAGGTCGCGGCCGACCGCATGAGTTGGGCGCACGCGAAGGACCTGGACAAGCACGGCTGTACTGCGCTGTCGATCACGCCGGGATGGATGCGCTCGGAAATGATGCTCGAACATTACAGCGTGACCGAAGCCACATGGCGCGACGCGATCGCCAACCAGCCCGATTTCGCCATTTCGGAAACGCCTCGTTTCGTTGGCCGTGCAGTTGCCGCACTCGCAGCCGACGAAAACAAGGCGCGCTGGAGCGGCCAGTCGGTGTCGAGCGGCCAGATCGCCAAGGAGTACGGCTTCGACGATGTCGACGGTTCGCGACCGGATTGCTGGCGCTACCTCATCGAAGTGCGCGAGGCCGGCAAGCCTTCCGACGTCACCGGCTACCGGTAGCGTCGGACGGCAACGCCTTCGAGCCCAGTTCGGCGATCATTCGACGAATGCGGCAAGGTTCTCCAGCGTCGATTTCAGACCGGCGTCATGGTCTTGCTTGCTGATCCCTTCCGGAACGTTTTCGCACAGGATGGTGACTTCGGTGCCGCCGGGAACCGCACCCAGGCTCCATGTCATTGTCATTGCACCAGCGAACTGCGGATCGTCGGTTTCGAACTCCACTTGTTGAACGACCCGCTCGTTCGGAACGAACTTGAGAAACCACCCCTCGACAACATCGGCGTTTTCCAAGGTTTTTCCGGCCTCTGCATATTCCGCATCGTCATATCTAAGGGTCATGCGGTAGCCTCCGCCCTCCCTTGCGTCAAACGCATCGATGTGGCCGTTCATGCCTTCCGGCGGCAGCCATGAAATCCAGGCTTCAGGGTCCAGAAAGGCCCGGTAGATCGTTTGCGGCGACGCGTGGACAAGCCTCGACGCTGAATCCGTCCTCTTCCTGCCGGTCGCCGCATCCGTCATCGACTTGTCCTCCTTGTGGGATCAACATCTACCGCTGTATTTCGCTGGTTCCAACGCAGAGCCGCATCATGTAGCGTCCGCGCAAAATCACAGGAAGGTGAGATGAGTTTTTCCAGCATTTTTGCGCGCGCGGTGGCTTGGATCGGCGCGGGGGCGATCTTCATCAGGCACCGGAGCGACGGTCCGCTGGAACAGGCGTTCGGCGCCGCGCCGAACATTCCCCCGGCAAAACCCCAGGGCATTCCGACGCTCAAAATGCCGACCGCGAAGGGCTGGGCCGCCGGCCAGACCCCGCTCGCCGCACCCGGCCTCAAGGTGAACGCCTTCGCGGCCGGCCTCAAACACCCGCGCTGGATCCACGTCCTGCCGAATGGCGACGTGTTGACCGCCGAGGCATTGAGCGAGCCGGGCGGCATCAGATCCGCGCTCGACTACGCCATGTTCTCCACCATGAAGCGCGCCGCCGCTGTCGGCATCAGCCCCAACCGCATCACACTGCTGCGCGATGCCGACGGCGACGGCGTCGCCGAAACCCGCGAAGTGTTCATGGATGGCCTGAACCAGCCGTTCGGCATGGCGCTGGTGGGCGAGGTTTTCTACGTCGCCAACACCGATGGCGTGCTGGCCTTCCCCTACAAGGCCGGAGCCACCCGCATCGAAAACGCGGGAGCCCGCAAGCTGGCCGATTTCAAGCCCGGCGGCCACTGGACGCGCAGCCTGCTGGCAAGCCCGGACGCACGCAAGCTTTATGCCGGCGTCGGCTCGCTTAGCAACATCGCCGAAAAGGGCATGCAGGCGGAGGAGGGCCGCGCCTGCATCTACGAACTGGACCTGGAAACCGGGAAGAGCCGCATCTTCGCCGCCGGCCTGCGCAACCCCGTCGGCCTTGCCTGGGAACCCACCACCGGCGTCTTGTGGACGGTGGTCAACGAGCGTGACGGCCTCGGTGATGAGACGCCGCCCGACTACCTGACCTCGGTGCGCGACGGCGGCTTCTACGGCTGGCCTTATTGCTACTGGGGAAAAACCGTCGACGGCCGCGTGCCGCAGGATCCGGCTCTGGTCGCAACGGCGCTGACGCCCGATTTCGCGCTCGGCGGCCACACGGCCTCGCTCGGCCTGTGCTGGATGCCGGCCGGCACCCTGCCCGGCTTCCCGGACGGCATGGTGATCGGCCAGCATGGTTCGTGGAACCGCAGCACCTTGAGCGGCTACAGGATCGTCTTCGTGCCGTTCGAGGACGGGCGCCCTTCCGGGCCGGCGCGCGATATCCTGACCGGCTTCCTGTCGCCCGACGAGAAGGCGTCCTACGGGCGGCCGGTGGGGGTGACCATCGGCCCGGACGGTTCCCTGTTGATTGCCGACGACGTCGGCGACGCGATCTGGCGGGTCACCGGCGCTTGACCCTCCCTCGCATGCCGCTTGACCGTTTTGCACTTCGCTAGCACATTGCTGTAACATCAGCGTTGAATCGTCGCTGGCAACGGAGAGTTTGCCATGAAACGTCTTGCCTCACTTGCCCTCACCGCCCTTGTTGCTGCCGGTGCCGCGGTTTTCGCCGACGGCAAGGTTGTTGCCGCGGATCTGTCCATCGGCGTCTATGCCGAGGATCCCGGCATCTGTGGCCAGGCATGGGTGCTGAACACCATCAGCAGGCGTTTCGACTATCAGGTAAGGCACGTGCCGAACCTGCCGGATGTGTCGATCACCGATTTCCATCGCATTCACCAGAACGGTTACCTGCCTGCGCAGGAACGCTGGCCGATCGGTCGCCGTTACTGCGGCGCCACCGTCGCGCTTTCCGACGGCGACCATCGCGCCATCTGGTACCTGATCGAGGAAGGCCAGGGTTTTGCCTCGATCGGCGACAATGTCGAATTCTGCGTTGCCGGCTTCGACCGCTGGATGGTCTATAACGGGCAGTGCCGCGTCCTCAGGTAATTCTCCGGACGGCAGAGGAACGCCGTGACATCCATTTTCAGGACAGCTGCAATTGTGGCTGGGCTGTTGGCGCTGCTTGCGGCATGCGAGCCCGCGACCGAACAGAAGTCGACGACGAACGCCCCGATCGCCAGCCCTGCCCCCGCAACGCCGACCGCCAGGACCGATGCGCTGCCGACCGGTTCAGGTTTCGATTTCTACGTGCTGTCGCTTTCTTGGTCGCCGAGCTACTGCGAGGCGGAAGGCGAGGACGCCAACCAGCAGCAATGCGCCGCCGGGCGGCTCTATGCATTTGTCGTGCACGGGCTGTGGCCGCAATTCGAGCGCGGCTATCCCGAGGATTGCGCAACGCAGAATCCCAACGTCCCGAGGGATATGCTGCGCACGCTCTACGACATCATGCCTTCCGCCGGCCTGATCCGTTACGAGTGGAAGAAGCACGGCACCTGCACCAACATGGCGCAGAACGACTATTTCAGGGTGCTGCGCGCCGCACGGGACAGAGTAGTCATTCCCGCCGAGTTCCGCCGCCTCGACGCCTACAAGACCGTCGACCCGAAGCAGGTCGAAGGCGCATTTCTCCAGTCGAATCCGGGTCTTGCGCCCGACGGCTTGGCCGTCACTTGCGACAAGCGCTACCTCAGGGAGGTGCGCATCTGCATGAGCAAGGAGCTTTCCTTCCGGTCCTGCCCGGAAGTCGACCGCCGCGCCTGCCGGCTGTCGAAAGCGGTGATGCCGCCGATGCGTGGCGGGTAGCCACACCGGCGGCACCGCGGAACGTCATGCGTCAGAAGATGTTCGCGACCGGCAGGCCGAGCGCCATAGCGCCGGCATAATGCGCCTGCGGCCCCTGCTGCAGCGGATGGAAGCGCGCGCCCTGGACATCGCGGAAGCGGCGCTCCAGCCCGTTGCTGCGGTAGAAGCCGGCGCCACCCGCCAGTTCCATCGCCAGTTCGACGGTCTTGATGACGTTCTCCGCCACGAGGCTGCGCCCAATCATCACTTCATTGATCGTTTCGGCCGAAGGCGCGTTGCGCTCGACAATGCTAATCATCCAGCGATGCGCGAGTTGCGCTGCCCGCAAGGTGGTGTCCATGCGGCCGGCCAGTTCCACCGCATAGGGCGTTTGGCGCTTCTGTTTCGCCAGTCCCACCGCGATGTCGCGAGCGCTTTCGGCCACACCCAGATAGGCGGCATAGACCAGCGGAAAGGCTATCGTGGCGATGATCTGGAACAGCGGATGCCACTCGCCGCTCTTGCGCGACACGGCAACGCTGGCGTCAGGCACGAAGAGTCCTTCGATGAGCACGTCATTGGAACCGGTGCCGCGCATGCCGAGCGTGCGCCAGGTATCGAGTATCTTCACTTCCGGCGCCTTCATCGACACCGGGAAATGGATCACCGCGTCCGGCTCCGTTTCCGATTGCACGACAGCACCGGTCATCAGTATGTCGCCGGCCTCCGCGCCGGATGTGAACACTTTGCGCGCCGAGACGCGGTAGCCGCCATCGACCTTCACCGCCGAGCCGGAACCGGCGATCCAGTCGGAGCCGCCGCTCGACAGGAGCACGATCTTTTCAGTTGCCACGCGCCGCAGCAACGGCTCGACGGCCGCCACCTTCTGGTGCCGCCAGCGCCACGCCGGGATGGCGACCTGATGGGTATGCATGGAAAAGGCGAGCGCGGTGGAGCCGCAATGATGCGCGATTTCGCGCAGCATCTCGGCAAGTTCGGCGACCTCGGCGCCGCCGCCGCCCAGTTCCTGCGGCACACCGGCGGCAACCAGACCTGCCTGCTTCAGCGCCTGATAGTTTTCGGCGACGAAACGGTCGTTCTCGTCCGCTTCGGCCGCCCGTTTCGCGAATTCGACGCCGAGTTCGCGCGCCGTCTCGACAATTCCAATGCCGCGCGGTGCGGCATTCTCCACCCTCAAAGCACTTGTCATGGTTCATCTCCCTTGGTCGCGGTGACACGGATGGAAACATTCACCGTCTTTTCACATCAATCCAGTTCACGAACTGTACCTCCTTCAGCTCTTCTCATAGCAAAAGCAGTCAAAAGCGTGATTTGGCAGCAACGCGGAGGGCCGGTATTCTATTCGAACAAAAGACTTTCCGGAGGCTTCTGTATGGAAGACAGCGGCGGATATGGCCAATTCTGTCCCGTTGCGATGGCGGCTGAAATATTGTGCACGCGGTGGACCACACTGGTCGTTCGCGAGCTTCTTTGCGGCTCGACACGGTTCAACGACCTCAGGCGTGGTGTTCCCCGCATGTCGCCAGCACTCTTGTCCAAGCGCTTGAAGCAATTGGAAAAAGCTGGCGTCATCGTGACCACGCCGACAGCCTCGGGCACGCACGAATACCGGCTTTCGCCGGCCGGCGAAGAACTTCGCCCGATTGTCATGTCGATGGGATTCTGGGGTCACCGCTGGGTCGAATCGCGGCTTTCGCTGAAAAATCTCGACCCTTCACTGCTGATGTGGGACATGCGCCGCAATCTCAATCCGCAGCCATTGCCGCCGGGACGCTGCACGATTCAGTTTCAGTACCCCGAATTGCCCGAAGCGCAGAAAAATTGGTGGCTGGTGGTCGAAAACGGCGTCGTCGACCTATGCGGTTTCGACCCTGGCTACGAGGTCGACCTCTTGGTGCGCGGCTCGCTCAAATCTATGACGGCAGTATGGATGGGCATGGCGGCGGTGGGCCGGGAGATCGATGCTGGGCGATTGGAACTCGACGGCGAGCCGTCGATCGCCAGCGCCATGCAGAAATGGCTGGGTCTCAGCGGTTTTGCCGGTGGTTCGCGGCAGGTTGCCTGATTTTTACGCCCTGCGGCACTGAATACAGGTTGGCTCACGCAATGGCGATTGCTCAGGGCTACTCGGCCCCATAGCCTGCGCGCGTCAGAATCAGGAAGCCGCCCATGCCGAAACTATTCTACGCGTCCGCTTCGCCCTACAGCTGCAAGGTTCTCATGGCGGCCGCCCATGCCGGCATCGCGCTGGAACCCGTCAAGACCGACACCAACGCCGACCCAGCCGAACTCCTGGCTGCCAACCCGCTCGGCAAGATCCCGACGCTGGTCACCGACGACGGCTTTTCCGTGCATGACAGCCGCGCCATCACCCAGTATCTCAACCGCTTGTCGAAAAACGCGCTATTCCCGCGCAACCCGGAGAAGCGCACCGAGGCCGAAAAGCTGGAAGCGCTGGCCGACGGCATGTGCGACAGCCTGCTGGCGCAGGTATACGAGCGCAGGCACCGGCCGGAGGAAAAAGTCCACCAGCCATGGCTAGACCGGCTGTGGTCGAAAGTCGTGCGTTCGTTGGATGAACTCGAAGCCGCACCGCCGAAGCTCACCGGCAAGGTGCATGCCGGGCAGATGGCGCTGCGCTGCGCGCTTGGCTACCTGGATCTGCGCTTTGCCGGGAAATGGCAATCCGGACGGCCGAAGCTGAAACGCTGGGCAAAAAAATTCGACCAGAAGTACCCGGAATTGGCGGTGTTGGTACCGGCGGCTTAAAGGAGCGAGGAGTGAGTGGTGAGCGACCTGATCGCACTTCCCATTCGCTATTTGTAATCACTCCGCACTTCAACAAAAAAGCCGGGCGTTGCCGCCCGGCTTTTTCCTGATCTCTGGCTGTCGCCGGATCAGAACTTCATACCGACGCCGAACAGAACGCGGTGGTCCTTCGAGTCGGACGAGACCGTGCCGCCATTGATGGCGTAATCTTCCGAGCCGAAGTCGGTGTAGCGGTACTCGACACGTCCGAACACCTGCTGGGTGATCTTGATGTCGGTACCGACGCCGGCCGTCCAGCCGAGGTGGGTCTGGCTGTCACTGCTGCCTGTGACGGTGTCGGTGATCTTGTTGTTCTGCAGCGCACCACCGGCGGTGGCGTACAGCAGGACATCCGGGGTTACGGCAACGCCGAGGCGGGCGCGGAGCGAACCATCGAGATCGGCCTTCGATTCGATACCAGCGTTGTCGCCCTTGTAGCCGCCGTAGCCGAGATCGGCTTCGAGACCGTAGACGAAACCGTTGCTTTCCATCTGGTAACCGGCAAAGCCGTGCGCCAGGAAGCCGTCAGTGTCGATCTCGAGGGCCGGGTCGCCGACGTCGGTCTGGCCCGAGAAGCCGTAGCCGAGCGTCACACCCGCGTAGGGGCCGGACCAGGTGTTGAGCGGCGGCTGTTCCATCGGAGCGGCCGGTGCCGGCGGCTCTTCCATCACAGCATCGGCTGCGAAGGCGGGGGCCATGCCGAGAGCGAGCAACCCGAGAGCGGCCGCGGTAGATTTCAAATTGACTTTCATTCTTTTACTCCTTGGTCACCAGGGAACTCGTGACCTTTTCCGATTGACACTCGAGCAACCGCGGGGGGAAACGGCTGTCGCGTCAGACAGTTCCCAATGTCGGGTCGAATTGAGGCATCACCAGACCTGAAGTTGGGTGATTCCCCGGCTCCAAAAAGGCGGAAAAATGACGTTGCCGTTCGGCAACAGCTTTGTCAGCAGAGTGGCCGCGCAACGGCTTTAACTCTCTTGGTACAATGGGTTAGCGGCCCTATATTCGTGCTTCGGTCGCCCATTGGAAAGCGATTGCGCAGCGCCACCTGGCAGGCCCTGCCACATTGCTGCCCCATGACCGAACGCAACCTTACCAGAAATGAGGCCAACGCCCGCATTTCGGGAATTCCGGAGGAGCCAAGATGGTGATGGCCGAGAAAACAGCGCTCGTCACAGGCGGCGCCAGGCGGATCGGCAAGGCGATCGTCCAAGACCTGGCGGCGCATGGTTTCGCCGTGGCGATCCATTGCAACACGTCGCGCGAGGATGCCGTGATATTGGCAGGCGACATCAACGGATCAGGCGGTCGCGCGGCCGTCGTAAGGGCTGACCTGACCGACCCCGCCGCGACGGCGAAGCTGATCGCCGAAGCCACCGCGGCAATCGGCCCGATCGGCCTTTTGGTCAACTGCGCTTCGGTGTTCGTCGACGATTCGGCCGAGGATTTCGATTGGTTGGACTGGGATCGGCATTTTGCCCTGCATGTGAAGGCTCCCACGCAGCTTGCGCGCGATTTCGCGGCACAGCTGCCGAAAGACACTGAAGGCCTGATCGTCAACATTATCGACCAGCGGGTCTGGCGGCTCACGCCGCGCTATTTTTCCTACACCCTGTCCAAGTCGGCGCTGTGGACGGCGACGCAGACACTGGCGCTTGCATTGGCGCCACGCATCCGCGTCAACGCCATCGGCCCCGGCCCCACGCTTGCCAATACCCGCCAGCGGCCTGAGGATTTCCAGGCGCAGATCGACGGCCTTGTTCTGGGCCACGGACCTGCGCTCGATGAATTCGGCGCGACGATACGCTATCTATGGGAAGCACGGTCGGTAACCGGCCAGATGATCGCCGTCGACGGCGGGCAGCATCTTGCGTGGCAAACGCCGGATGTGACAGGCATGACTGAATGAACGACGAAGAGAAAAACAAATTGCCGAAGCGGCCGCGCGGCCCGTCCGGCGCCAGCGACGATATCGCCGGCTACGTGCCGGGCGACGAATACGAGGACGACGACAGCTCGGCCGACGACGCGCCGCTGGCCGAAGCGGCTGCCGCCGACGGTCCCGCGCTGCCCTTCGTCGCGATCGATTGGGAAGCCCACGCGGGCGACGCCGACGGCATGCTCGGCGCCGAGGTTATCCAGACACTGGTCAGGCAACTGCCCAATTCGCCGGGCGTCTACCGCATGATGAATGCGTCGGGCGACGTGCTTTATGTCGGCAAGGCGCGCAATTTGAAGAAGCGCGTCACCAACTACGCGCAGGGCCGTTTCCACACCAACCGTATCGGCCGCATGGTGCGCGAAACCTCGACGATGGAATTCGTCGTCACCCGCACCGAGACAGAAGCGCTCCTGCTCGAAGCGAATCTGATCAAGCGCTTACGGCCGCGCTTTAACGTTCTGATGCGGGACGACAAGTCGTTTCCCTACATCCTTCTGACCGGCGACCACCCCTCGCCCGGCATTTTCAAGCATCGCGGCGCGCGCTCGCGCAAGGGCGACTATTTCGGGCCGTTTGCGTCGGCCGGCGCGGTCGGCCGCACCATCAACTCGCTGCAGCGAGCCTTCCTGCTCAGGACCTGCACCGATTCGGTTTTCGAAAGCCGCACGCGGCCCTGCCTGCTCTACCAGATCAAGCGCTGCTCGGGGCCCTGCACCGGCGAGATCGGCGCGGCCGACTATGCCGAGCTCGTCACCGAGGCGAAGGATTTCCTTTCCGGTCGCAGCCAGAAGGTGAAGTCCGAAATTTCAGTCGGCCATGCAGGCAGGCTTCGGACGATCTCGATTTCGAGCGCGCCGCTGTCTACCGCGACCGGTTGGCGGCGCTGTCGCATGTACAGAGCTATCAGGGCATCAATCCGCAAGGCGTCGAGGAAGCAGACGTCTTCGCCATCCATCAGGAAGGCGGCCAGACCTGCATCCAGGTGTTCTTCTTCCGCACCGGCCAGAACTGGGGCAACCGCGCCTACTTCCCCAAAGCCGATCCGGCGCTCGAACCCGGCGAGGTATTGGGCTCGTTCCTGGCGCAATTCTACGACGACAAGCCCTGCCCGCGCCTTGATCCTCTTGTCCACCGGCGTCGAGGATCAGCCGCTGCTGGCCGAGGCGCTGTCGACACGCGCCGGCAACAAGGTCACCGTCACCGTGCCGCAGCGCGGCGAAAAGAAGGACCTGACCGACCACGCGCTGCAGAATGCACGCGAGGCGCTCGGCCGGCGGCTAGCCGAAACCTCGACGCAGGCTCGGCTGCTTACCGGCTTTGCCGAAACCTTCGGGCTGGCAAAGGCGCCGCAACGCATCGAGGTCTACGACAACTCGCACATCATGGGCACCAACGCGGTCGGCGCGATGATCGTCGCCGGGCCGGAAGGCTTCGTGAAGAACCAGTACCGGAAGTTCAACATCCGCTCGACCGAGATCACCCCTGGCGACGATTTCGGCATGATGCGCGAGGTGATGGAGCGGCGCTTTTCCCGTCTCCTCAAGGAACATGGCACACCGCTCGGCGAGAATGGCGGCGGCCTCGAGGAAGAGGAAGAAAGCAACGCTTCAGGCTTTCCGGCCTGGCCCGACGTCATCCTCATCGACGGCGGCCAGGGGCAGATGTCGGCGGTGCGCAAGATCCTCGACGATCTCGGCGTCTCTGATCTGGTTACCGCCATCGGCGTCGCCAAGGGCCAGGACCGCGAAGCCGGGCGCGAACGTTTCTTCGTGCGCGGGCGCGACTCGTTTTCGCTGCCGGTGCGCGACCCGGTTCTCTATTTCGTCCAGCGCATGCGCGACGAAGCGCACCGTTTCGCCATCGGCTCGCACCGGGCGCGGCGCAAGAAGGAAATGGTGAAAAATCCGCTCGACGAGATCGGCGGCATCGGCCCCGGCCGCAAACGCGCGCTTCTCCTGCATTTCGGCACCGCGAAAGCCGTTAGCCGGGCAGCAATGGAGGACCTGATGGCAGTTGACGGCATTTCGGAACATATTGCCCGGCAAATCTACAACCATTTCCATGAAAATGGCTGAAACTGCTGCGATTTCCTGCATGGCGGCGATTTTTGATTGGTCCATGGCGTCCGCGCGATTGACCGGCGGGCCAACGTCCTGTTTTGAGTAAGCGGATCAGGAAAGCAGCAGGCATCATGGCAAAACGCGCCTTCAACCTCCCCAACATGCTCACCTACGGCCGCATTCTCGCGGTGCCGCTGGTGGTGCTCTGCTTTTATCTGGAGGGGCGGCTGCAATCGAGCGATTTCGCGCGCTGGTTGGCGCTGTTCCTGTTTCTTGCCGCCAGTATCACGGACTATTTCGACGGCTACTTTGCACGCGCCTGGCAGCAGACCTCGAACATCGGCCGCATGCTCGATCCTATCGCGGACAAGCTTCTGGTTTCGACCTGCCTGCTCCTGCTCGCCGCCGACACAGACCGCACCATCGCAGGCTGGTCGTTGTGGGCTGCGATCATCATCCTGTGTCGCGAGATCCTGGTTTCGGGCCTGCGTGAATATCTCGCTGCGCTCAAGGTCAGCGTGCCGGTGACCCGCCTGGCGAAGTGGAAGACAACGATCCAGATGTTCGCCATCGGCTTCTTGCTCGCCGGGCCGGCCGGTGACAAGATCCTGCCCTATACGACGCAGATCGGCATCACGCTTCTGTGGATTGCCGCCATCGTGACGCTCTACACCGGCTACGATTATTTCCGTGCCGGGGCAAAGCATATCGTCGACGAGTAAGCACATGACCAAGCTCATCTATTTCGCATGGGTCCGCGAGCGCATCGGCAAGCCGGAAGAAGATGTGATGCTGCCCGAAAGCGTGAAAACGGTCGCCGACCTGCTGCGCTGGCTGAAATCGCGCGGCGAGGAATACGAGCACGCGCTCCAATATCCCGACGTCATCCGCGTCGCCATTAACCAGGAACATGTCGACCATCGCGAAAGCCTTGCAGGAGCGAGCGAGATCGCGCTGTTTCCGCCAATGACGGGAGGCTGACCGCATGAGCGCGCACGCCGTTCCGACCGTGCGCATCCAGGCCGGGGATTTCGACGTCGCGGCCGAGATCGTCCGGCTGGTGCAGGGGCGTGGCGATGTCGGCGCGGTCGTCACCTTTTCGGGTCTATGCCGCGACGAAGCAGGAACGCTGGCCGGGCTCGAACTCGAACATTATCCCGGCATGGCCGAAGCCGAGATCGCCCGCATCGCCACCGAAGCCATGCAGCGATGGCCGCTAACCGGGCTCACCGCCATTCACCGCCACGGCCGCATAAAACCCGGCGAAAACATCGTGCTGGTGATAACCGCTTCGGCGCACCGGCAGGCGGCTTTCGACGCCGCCAACTTCCTGATGGACTTCCTGAAGTCGCGAGCCCCCTTCTGGAAGAAAGAACACCGTACCGACGGTACTGCCGGCAACTGGGTCGATGCAAAGGAAGCGGACGAAGTCGCCGCCCGTCGCTGGAAACGTTCCTGATATCGCCGCTCGGCAGCCACGGAACCACCGTAATCACCTGATTCTTTCAGGCTTAAACACAAAAGACGAGGTGGAGCGATGATCAGCAGAGTTGCCGAGTTCATTTTCTTTGGTGTGGCGCCCCTGCTGATCGGCCTTGCCGCGATGCCGGCAAACCTTTCGGCTGCCGAACGGACGATCGCCGGCGAAGTGCTTTATCGCGAGCGCATCGCGCTTCCCGCGGATGCCGCGGTCCTCGTTGAGCTGCTTGACGTTTCGCTTGCCGATGCGGCGTCGAGGATCATCTCCTCGCAGACCATCAAGCCCGCAGGGCAGGTTCCGATCCCCTTCAAACTATCCTTCGACGCGGACAGGATCAAACCCGGCAAAACCTATGCGTTGCAGGCCCGCATCACCGTCGGCAGCACAATCTGGTTCATCACCGATACGCGCAATACGGTCGATCCGAGCACGGTCAGCAGCCCGCAAAGCCTGCGGTTGAGGATGGTGCATCAATCGGAGGCGCCGCGGTCGGACGAAACCATTTTCGACCACACCTGGCTCGCCGAAGACATCGAGCAGCGCGGCGTCATCGGCACCGCGCAATCCACCTTCCGGCTTGGGTCCGACGGCAAGGTCTCCGGCCTTGGCGCCTGCAACAACTATTTTTCGACAGCATCGGTGAACGGCGCGAAGCTGCAAATCGGCGAGATCGGCTCTACTCGCAAGCTCTGTCCGCCGGCCATCATGGACCAGGAGCGAAAGTTCTTCGAGGCGCTCAGCAAGGCCGCTGGCTTCCATTTCGACGGCGCGGGCAAGCTCCATCTCGTCGACGCCGCCGGCCGCGCGCTGCTGCGCTTCGCACAGGCAGGTTGAGCCACGCAGCTCGCCGCCCAAGCGAAAAGCCGGAGCTCGCGCCCCGGCTTTTTTATGTTGTTCGATTGCGAGACGAGCCTCGCAATGTCGAATTCAGCCGACGATTTCGGTGCCCGAGAACCAGTAGGCGATTTCTTCGGCGGCGGTTTCCGGCGCGTCCGAGCCATGCACCGAATTCTCGCCGATGGACAGCGCGTGCACCTTGCGGATGGTGCCTTCAGCGGCGTTGGCCGGATTGGTGGCGCCCATCACTTCACGATTCCTGGCGATGGCGTTCTCGCCTTCCAGCACCTGCACGATGGTGGGGCCCGAAGACATGAACTCGGTCAGTTCGGCGAAGAAGGGACGGTCCTTGTGGACGGCGTAGAAGCCCTGGGCTTCGCGCAGGCTCATCCAGACGCGGCGCGACGCGACGACGCGCAGGCCGGCATCCTCGAGCATCTTGGTGATGGCGCCCGTAAGGTTGCGCTTGGTTGCGTCCGGCTTGATCATCGAAAAGGTGCGTTCAATCGCCATGCTCTTGTCCTTTGGGAATAAAGATTTCGGAAGGTGGCGCGCTCTTTAGAGCAATTTTCGCCGGAACGGAACCCGGTTTCGGGCGCAACTTGCGCACCGCATCCGTCAAGCCTCGCTGGCCCGCGAGCCGCCCTAGGCTGAATGGTCATTGACTTCTTATCCCCGGCACGTCTGGTACGTCACAATGTGTTTCGCATGGCAAAGACAATACGAATGAAAAAGCACTTCATGATGTTGGCCGCCTACAACCACTGGGCCAACAGGCGTCTGTACGATGCCGTCGCACAGCTTTCGGAAGAAGACATCACGCGCGATACGGGCGCTTTCTTCAAATCCATGATGGGCACGCTCAACCACATACTCGTCGCCGACCGCATCTGGATGAAACGCTTTACCGGCGAAGGCGAGGTCCCGGCCGCGCTCGACACCATCATCCATAGCGATTTCGTCAGGCTGAAAGCGGCGCGCGAAGCAGAAGACAATCGCATTGTCAAATGGGTAAACCAGCTCAGCGACAAGGATTTCGGCGGACGCTTCACCTATATGACGATGACTGATATGCGCACCATCTCACAACGTCTGGCGCCTGCACTTGGTCATTTCTTCAATCATCATACGCACCATAGAGGTCAGGCTCACATGATACTGACATCGCTCGGCCACCCATCGATACAGCTTGATTTGATTCTTTTCCAAAGGACCGAAGAAGGAAGAGCCTTCGCCTGAAAGCACTTCTCATCTTAAATACGGAGACATCTTACTGTTAACGCTTTTATTTTAATCGCGCGAATCCAGATTACTGTTTAAATATAATATATTTCTTCTGAAACTTATTCCTACTCAAGCGGCGGTGGCCTTCTTGGCGGCGGCCTCAATGTAAGTGGCGCCAACGGCATCGGCGTGGGCAAAAGCAGCAACGGCGCGCTCGGCGTCAGCGCCAGCTTCGGCGGGGCCAACGGCATCAATGCGCATGTTGGCGCCGACGTCGCCGGTAGCGGAGGGTTGGCCAGCGTCGGCGTCGACGCTTCGGTTGGTGGGCCCGGTGGCCTCGCAGCCAATCACGACACGTCGGTCGCTGGGCGCAGCGGCATGGTCGATTCCAACACAACGGCATCGCTCGGCGGACACAACGCCTCAACGCCAGTGTCAGTGCTAATGGCGGCGGCGGCCTCGCATTCATCGGCATAGGGCTTGGCCTCGGCGGCGCCCGCACCAACCCCGGAAATCCTGTTGATCCAGGTGGACCGGGCAATCCAGGTGGTCCCGGCAATCCCGGCGGTCCGATCTCCCGCAACCCCGACAATCCTGGCAATCCGAACTCCCGAACTATCGATCAAGGAGGGGTGGTCGCCCGCAGCCTTGGCAACTCAGGTATTTTCGGCATGCAAAGTCGGCCCGCACGCCGGGGCGTCGATGTCGCCAGGCTTTCCAACAGCAAGGTCATAATGATGAAAAAACGCTGCGTCGACGTGATGGAGAACTCCCAGCGGCTACGACCGCGGCCTCGTCGAACTGCGCAGGACGCTGCAGCGGTGAACGGTCGATCGCACTCAAAGAAGGCCCGCAACGATGCGGGCCTTCCGCTCTCCCGGCCGATACGGTCCTGGCGGAAGGACTGACTGCCGGCAATGCAGCCGCTCTGCCTACCCTGCCCGGCCACGAATAGTGCGGCGCTCGTTTGGGAGGTGTCGCCCTTGCCATATCGGCAACTCTCCTCCAAAACGCCCCGGCCATGCTTATCCTCAACGACATCTCACTCCGCATCGCCGGACGCCTTCTCCTCGATCACGCGTCGCTGACGCTGCCTGCGGGATCGAAGGCCGGCCTTGTTGGCCGCAACGGAACCGGCAAAACTACGCTGTTCAAGGCGATCACCGGTGATCTCGCCACCGAGACCGGCACGATCTCGATGCCAAAGAATACCCGCATCGGCCAGGTCGCCCAGGAAGCGCCGGGAACCGAAGAGCCGCTGATCGACATCGTGCTGAAGGCCGATACAGAACGCGCAGCACTGCTTGAGGAAGAGAAGACCGCGACCGACGCACACCGCATCGCCGAAATCCACATGCGGCTCGCCGACATCGATGCCCATTCGGCCGAAGCGCGCGCCGCCACCATCCTCGCCGGTCTCGGCTTCGACGCCGAGGCCCAGAAACGCCCGGCCTCCTCGTTTTCCGGCGGCTGGCGCATGCGCGTCGCGCTTGCCTCGGTGTTGTTCGCCGAGCCCGACCTCCTGCTGCTCGATGAACCGACCAACTATCTCGACCTGGAAGGCACGCTGTGGCTTGAAAACTATGTCGGAAAATACCCGCACACTGTGCTCCTGATCTCGCACGACCGCGACCTGCTAAACCGGGCCGTGTCGTCCATCGTACATCTCGATCAGCAGAAGCTGACCTTCTGGCGCGGCGGCTACGATCAGTTCGACCGGCAGCGCGAAGAGCAGCAGATCCTGCAGGAAAAGAGCCGCATCAAGCAGGAGGCGGCCCGCAAGCACATGGAATCCTTCGTGGAGCGCTTCCGCGCCAAGGCCTCGAAGGCGCGCCAGGCGCAGTCGCGCCTGAAGGCGCTGGAGAAGATGAAGCCGATCGCGGCGATCATGAACGATACCGTGAAGCCATTCAACTTTCCGGAGCCGGTGAAGACCGTCGCATCGCCAATCATCGCTATGAACGGCGTTTCGACCGGCTATGAGCCAGGCAAGGCTATCCTGAAGCAGTTGACGCTGCGCATCGACGAGGACGACCGCATCGCGCTCCTGGGCGCCAACGGCAACGGCAAGTCGACCTTCGCCAAGCTGCTTTCCGGCCGGCTGAAGGCGCAAACCGGTTCGATGACCGTCGCGCCCGGACTGAAGGTGGCGATGTTTGCCCAGCACCAGCTCGACGATTTGCGCCCGGAAGAAAACGCCATCGAGCATGTGCGCCCGTTGATGCAGGGCGCGCCGGAAGCCAAGGTGCGGGCACGCGTCGCCCAAATGGGTCTGTCGACCGAAAAGATGATGACCCCGGCAAAGGATCTTTCCGGCGGCGAGAAGGCGCGCCTGCTGATGGGGCTGGCCGCTTTCGATGGGCCGAACCTGTTGATCCTCGACGAACCGACCAACCACCTCGACATCGATTCGCGCGAGGCGCTGGTGCACGCGCTGAACGACTATTCGGGTGCGGTGCTGCTCATCTCGCACGATCCGCATCTGATCGAGGCGACCGTCGACCGGCTGTGGCTGGTCAAGGACGGTTCGGTGAAATCCTACGACAACGACCTTGCCGAATACCGGCGCGAGATCACCGGCGACGGCGGCGACCGGCGGCAGCGCCGCGAGCAGGACAAGGCGTCCAAGGCCGACCGCCGCCGTGAGGCAGCCGCGCGTCGCGCCGCGATGGAGCCTGTCGCCAAGGAAATTCGGGCGACCGAGGCGCTGATGGACCGCATCCGCAAGCGCATCGACGGCATCGAGGACGAACTCGCCAACCCCGCGCTCTATGAAAAAGACCCGTCGACGGCGACGCGGCTTGCCAAGGAGCGTTCCGAGCTTTCCAATGCGCTCGCCGGCCACGAGGAAAAATGGCTGGCGCTGTCGGCGGAATATGAGGAGGGAACGGCCGAATGACGATCCGGGTCGACAAGGACGGCGACATCACCATCGTTACCATCGACAGGGCCGAGGCGCGCAACGCCGTCAACCCGGACATGGCGCTCGCGATGTTCAACGCCTTCATGACTTTCGAGCGCGATCCCAACCAAAAGATCGCCATTCTCACCGGCGTTCCCGGCAGCTTCAGCGCCGGTTTTGACCTGAAATGGGCCGCTGCGGGCGGCGAAGACGACAAGTGGTTCGCCGAGCATCAGCTCGACGCCAGTTTCGACAACCCGATCAAATATCCGCGCAAGGGACCAATGGGCCCGACCCGGCTTTTGCTTTCGAAACCGGTGATCGCGGCGATCTCCGGCCCGGCGGTGGCCGGCGGCATGGAACTGGCGTTGTGGTGCGACCTCAGGGTCATGGAGCAATCGGCCTATATGGGGGTCTACTGCCGCCGCTGGGGCGTGCCGCTGATCGATGGCGGCACGGTGCGGCTGCCGCGCATCGTCGGTCAGGGACGCGCGATGGACCTGATCCTCACCGGCCGCAAGGTCGAGGCGGACGAATGCCTTGCCATCGGGCTCGCGACCAGGGTCTGCGCCGATGGCACCTCGCTGGAGACGGCGCTCGGGCTCGCCCGTGAGCTCACCCGCTTCCCGCAGGCCTGCATGCGCGCTGACCGTATGTCGGCACTCGAACAATGGTCGCTCGATCCGGCGCAATCGCTGGTCAACGAGTGGGAAAGTGCTGAAACCTTTCGCTCCGAAGGCGCGACCGGGGCGGCGCGTTTCGCTGCCGGCAAGGGCCGTTCCGGAGATTTCGGCGAAATCTGAGACGGGGACCCAGCGGATCGCCCTACCGCTGGCGATCTGACAAAACGCATATTTATTCGCGGATCGGCTGCTTTTCCGGGCTAAACTCACGGAAAGCACGGTTCGTTTTGCGGAAATAAGAGATGGATTCCCGGATTTTCGACAAACGCGGCTACCCTATTGTCGGCGCTGCCGAAGGTTATGGCGAATGGGCCGCGACCTATGAAGCGACCGTCGCGGAGGGCCTGGATCAACCGCTCCTGCAGCGCATCCGGTCGATCGACTGGGAAACGACGCACCGCGCCGCCGACCTTGCCTGCGGTACCGGCCGCACCGGGCGCTGGCTAAAGGAGCGGGGCGTCACGGGAATAGACGGCGTCGACATGACGCCTGAGATGCTGGCGCTGGCCAAGCGCGCCGGCGCGCATGACACGCTACACCTCGCCGACGTCGCCGCTACGCCGCTGGCGTCATCGGCATATGATCTTTGCACACTGGTGCTGGCCGACGAGCATCTTGCCGAACTCGAGCCTGTCTACCGCGAGGCGTGGCGGCTGCTCGAAGCCGGCGGCAGGTTCCTCATCATCGGCTATCATCCGTTCTTCATCATGAACGGTACCCCGACGCATTTTCATCGGCCGGATGGCGAAGCCATCACGGTCGAAACTCATGTCCATCTCTTTGCCGATCATTTCGGTGCCGGCTGCGGGAGCGGGCTGACGCTGGTCGAGGCACAGGAGTGCATCGTCGACGAGAACTGGCTGGAAACCAAGCCGAAATGGCGCAAGCATCTCGGCTGGCCGGTCAGCTTCGCCTATGTCTGGCGAAAGGGGCGCTAGCGCGCGGCGCCCCTGCCCCAGCGCTTCGGCGGCGGTTGCGAATTCGGGTTGGACGGCGTTCCGCCGCCGCGCCGGGTCAACGCCAGCACGAAGCCGATGAAGCCGATTGCCGTCAGCGCGAAGCCGATCGGCTGCACGCGGCTGTCGACGGCCATCGTCTGCGAACGCAGGATCAGTTCGGCCGACTTGACGGTGACGCCTTCGGCGTCGCCCGGACCGAGCGTAAACCTGTAGGATGCATCCTCGACCGTATCGATGACGCCCGCGCTGTCGCGGTAGATCTTTTCCTGAAGTTGCGGATTGGTATCGCGCGGCTTCGAGGTTGCAAAGGTGAGCGGCTGCGCCAGCACGGTGCGGCCGCCGCTGTCGGCGACCAGCGTCAGCACGGCGCCGCTGCCCTGCAGGTTCGGCGTGCCCTGCGTCGTCATCTCGATCTCGACATTGACCGGGGCGTCGCCCGATTTCAGCGTCACTTGCGCCGGCTGATAGCCCTTTACCGCGTCATAGATATGCCAGGTGCCGAGGTCATGGCCGCCGACATTGCGCACCGCCCAGGGATAACCGAAGCCGGCCGCCAGGCCGGCCAGGAAAATCAGAAAAAACAGGACCCGCATCGAAAACTCCCTGTCTCGTCCCGCCTCTCTGCCATGCGACGACGCCGCTTGTCCAATCGGTCCATCCCGTCCTGAGCGATCCGGCCGACGGGCGTGGCATGACGAAAATCCACGCCGCAGATTGGATCGGACGGAAGGTCTTCAGACCTTGCGCTCCCAGCGCTTGTCCGGGGTCTGCTGCCAATAGGTCACCGCGTGACCGGCCGCCTTCATGTCCTTCCAGTGCCGGCGCGCGCCCTCCAGTTGGGCCGCGTCGTGGCCGTCGAACATGAACACGGCGCGGGCATAGGCGGAAAGGTCGGGCGGCTCGGCGCCATCGACAAGAAAGCGGATTTCGGCGGCGTTGCGGTTTTCCGGCTCGGTGGTCAAAAGCACCGGCTGCTCCTGCGGCCACGCCTCGCGGTCGGTCGCGTGGGCCAGGAATGCGTCGTCGCGGAACGTCCACAGATGTGCGTCGAGCGCGTCGCGGCGCTCCTCGGTGCCAGTCTGGACCACGGCCTTCCAGCCGCGCTGCAGGCTGCGCTCCAGCAGCCCCGGCAGCGCGTCTTCCAGCGTCGATTCGGTCAGGTGATAGAACAGGACTTCGGCCATCCGCCTCGTTTCGCCATGCACAAATACGGCCAAAACAAACAGATAGGCCGGAAAGCCCGGTTCAACCTGAATGCATTGCGCTCCAGCATCAGCCTTCGTAGTGGTCGCGGACCAGCCTGTCGAGCAGGCGTACGCCGAAACCCGAAGCCCAGGACTGGTTGATCTCGTTTGACGGCGAGCCCATCGCGGTGCCGGCGATGTCGAGATGCGCCCAGGGCGTATCCTTGACGAAGCGCTTGAGGAACTGCGCGGCTGTAATGGAGCCGCCATAGCGGCCACCGATGTTCTTCATGTCGGCGTTCTTGGAATTGATCAGCTTGTCGTAGTCCGGGCCGAGCGGCATGCGCCACAGGCGCTCCTGCGTCGCCAGACCCGCGGCCGTCAGCCGCTCCGACAGTTCGTCATTGTTGGAGAACAGGCCGGCGTGATGCTGGCCGAGCGCCACCATGATGGCACCGGTCAACGTTGCCAGGTTGATCATGAACTTGGGCTGGAACCTGTCATTGCAATACCATAGCGCGTCGGCGAGCACGAGGCGGCCCTCGGCGTCGGTGTTCAGCACTTCGATGGTCTGGCCCGACATCGAGGTGACGATATCGCCCGGCCGCTGCGCATTGCCGTCGACGCTGTTTTCAACGCAGCCGATGATACCGATGACGTTGACCTTGGCCTTGCGGGCGGCCAGCGCGTGCATCAGGCCGGTTACGGCGGCGGCACCCCCCATGTCGCCCTTCATGTCTTCCATGCCGGCAGCCGGCTTGATCGAATTGCCGCCGGTGTCGAACACCACGCCCTTGCCGACGAAGGCGACGGGCTTTTCCTTGGCTTTGCCGCCGTTCCACGACATCACGACGAGGCGCGGCGGGCGGGGAGAACCCTGGGCAACGCCCAGCAGCGCGCCCATGCCGAGCTTCTTCATGTCCTTCTCGTTCAGCACTTCGACCTTCACGCCAAGCTCTTCCAGTTCGGAAGCACGGTCCGCGAATTCGACCGGCCCCAGAACATTGGCGGGCTCGTTGACCAGGTCGCGGGCAAGCACAACGCCGTTCACCACGCCTTCCACCTCGGCGAAGGCCTTTTTGGCCGCGGCCGGGTCGGCGCAGAGAATGGTGAATTTCGCCGCCTGCTTTTCCGACTTAGCGTCGGCATCGTCCTTCTTGGTCTTGTATTTGTCGAACCCATAGGCGCGCAGCAGGATGCCTGCCGCGACGTTGGCGGCATCGGCTGCGCTCACCGAGACGCCGGCGATATCGAGTACGACGCTCACCTCGTTCGGCTTGCGGACCTGCGCGAACACCGTGCCGCCAAGCTTCAGCCAGCCATATTCGTCGATCGACGAGGCCTCGCCGACGCCGAGCGCAACCAGCCGGTCGAAACCGGCGCCTTGCGGCGCGATCATCTCGACCGACGTGCCGGACTTGCCAGTGAATTCGGTGATGGCGAAAGCCTTTTCCAGCACCTTGCCCGGGTCGCACGCCTTGCCGGCGTCGCTCAGCCCCGCTGCCTCGGCGGAGAGGACAAGGACGCTGCCTTTTTTGGGCGCAGCGAGTTTGGCAAAGCTTATCGTGGGACGGGCGCTCATGCAGGATTCCTTAGGCGGGCGGGTTCCGGTGTTCTCGGCGTTTGGCCGTTTCCATTGCTATGACAAGGCTTTGCAGCCACGGCAAGACAGAATCGGCCTCCCCTAAAGTAACGCTTTGGCGCTCTCCGAAACGTGATTTGCGGGAATCCGGCGCCGCTGCCAAATCCGTCGCATGCGCTTGAACGCCTCGGTGACGGTTTGTTAACTTCGTTTGTTGGCCGTTTTTTAGCCAATGATGGGGAGACTTTTGGCGACACCCCCAGTGCCTTTCTCGCCGGGGCGGAAGTGAAACAGTTGTGCGCCCGCCGTTGGGCGGATAAATTTATCTTTTGGCGTCACTGCGGCGCATAACCATTTGTGATTACGGAACCTTGCAGGTGATGAAGGTCGTCGAGCGCTATATCCTGCGACGGGCGTTCGCGGTCTTCGCCGGAGCCTTGTTCTGGACGCTTGCGATCGTCTGGACCACGCAGGTGCTTGGCCGTATCGATTTCGTCACCACCAGCGGCCAGTCGGCCATGGCCTTCTTCGAACTGGCAACGCTGATCCTGCCTTCCGTTATTCCGGTGGTGGTGCCGTTCGCCGTCAGCATTGCCGTCGCCCAGACGCTGTCGATGATGAACACCGATTCGGAGCTGGTGGTGATCAGCGCGGCAGGCAGTTCGCGCATGACGACCATCCGGCCGATCCTGCTTTTGGCGCTCGGCGCCAGCATCCTGTCGTTCGCCGTCGACAATGGCGTCGACCCTTATGCACGGCAGCGGGCGCGCGAGCTGGTATCGGAAGCGCGCGCCGATTTCCTCTCGACCGTCGTGCAGGAAGGCAGCTTCCGCAAGGTCGACGAAGGCCTTTTCGTGCAGATCGGCGAGCGGCGACCGGATGGGCGGCTGGGCAGCATTTTCGTTGCCGATTCCCGCGATAAGAACATCGATTTCATCTATTACGCCAAGGACGGCGCGGTAATTTCGCGCGACGGCAAGAATGTGCTTTTGATGAATGACGGCGTCGTCCATCGCAAGGCCGTCGGCGCCGAAGTGTCGATCATCCGCTTCCATTCCTATGCGTTTGATCTGTCGGCATTTTCGTCCGAAGCCCAGGAAGTGGTGCTGTTCGCCAAGGATCGCACGCTGGGCTTCCTTTTGAACCCCGATCCCAACGATCCGCTGTACGCGAAAGTACCGCAGCAATTCCGCGCCGAATTGCACCGGCGCCTTACCGAATGGATCTACCCGCTTGTCTTCGCCCTCATCGCGCTCGCGGTGGCCGGTGACGCCCGCTCCCACCGGGAAGCGCGTATCCATCCCCTGGTGACGTCGCTCGTGATCGCGCTGGTGGCGCGCTGGCTGGGCTTCTTCGTTTCCAACGAAACGCAGAACTCGCCGTCTTTCGCCATTGCCGTCTATGGCGTGCCATTGTTCTTCGCCGCGATATCGGTGTGGTTCATCTATGCGCAGCGCACGATGGAATTGCCGATTTCGTGGGCTGAAAACCTGATCGCCCTCTTCCGCAGGATTGGCGACAGGGTGATCCTGTTGCGCCATCGCCTGCTCGGGCACCCGGTCCCTTCGGCGCGAGGGCGTCTCTGATGGGTTGGACGCTCGGCCGCTATTTCTTCTTCCGCTACGTGACCATCACGCTCTGGTTCTTCGTCGGCATTTTCGCGCTGGTCTTCATCATCGACTTCACCGAGTTTTCAAGCAGCACGGCCGGCCTGCCTGGCTTCACCGTCCAGCTGGCGCTGGCCGTTTCGGCGCTCAGGGTGCCGATGGTGATGCAACAGGTGGTGCCCTTCGTCGGCCTGTTCGCCGCCATGGCGACACTGGTCTCGCTCAACCGCAGGTATGAGCTGGTGATCGCGCGCGCCGCCGGGATTTCGGCATGGCAATTCCTCTTGCCGGCCTGCATCGGCGCGCTGCTCTTCGGCCTCGCCACGATATCGATCCTCAACCCGATCGCCGCCTACGGTTTTTCACGGGCCGAGAACATGGAAACCGCGCTCCGCTCGGGCCAGTCGAACAGCGTCTCGGCGTTCGGCGCGCCATGGATCCGGCAGAAAACCGACGAGGGCGACGCCATCATCGGCGCCCGCGCCATCCTCAACCAGGGACTGGAACTTTCCGACGCGGTGTTCTTCCAGTTCGACGCCGAGGGCGACATCGCGCGAAGGCTCGACGCAAAGCGCGCGTTTTTGCGCGATGGCTATTGGGAACTGGTCGACGTCAACGAGCTGAAGGACAGCACCGAGACAAAACTCCCGTCGGTGCGAATCAAGACCAATCTGCGCCCTGAAATCGTCCAGGAACGGCTCGCCCGTCCGGAGACCATTCCCTTTTTCCAACTACCCGCTAAGATCGAAATAGCGCGCTCGTTTGGATTGAGGGCAAATGCGTTCGCCATGCAGTTTCATTCGCTTGTTGCGCTGCCGCCATTGCTGGTTGCCATGACCCTTATCGCGGCAACGGTTTCGATGAGATTTGCGCGCATGGGACAGTCGGCTACGATGATTCTGGGTGGCGTCGTCGCGGGCTTTCTGCTTTATGTCGTCTCGGTTCTGGTCAAGGCATTCGGAACTGCGGGATTCGTGCCACCGGTTGTAGCGGCCTGGTTCCCTGTGATCGTGGCATTGTTCTTTGGGGTGACGTTCCTGCTCCACAAGGAGGACGGTTAGTGTTGGTGGCCCGGGCTCATTTTTGCTCGTCGGCTCGGCTGGCGCGCCTGTTCGGCGCGACTGCAATGGCATGCGTGTTTTCTTACGTGTTCGCGCCGGCTCCCGCCCTTGCGCAGGACGTCCAGCTTGCAGCTCCGTCGATTCCGGCAAATTCTCAGATGCTGCTCGAGGCAGACACGCTGGTCTACGACAACGACGCCAATACGGTGACGGCCGCCGGCGGCGTGCAGATCGACTATGGCGGCAACAAGCTGGTGGCCAGACGCGTCACTTATGACCGCAAATCCGGCCGCCTCATCGCCCGCGGCGACGTCGCGCTCGTGGACAGCGAAGGCACCAAGGTGTTCTCGCAGGAGATCGACATCACCGACGATTTCGCCGATGGCTTCGTCAACGCGCTGCGCGTTGAAACCGTCGACAAGACCTATTTCGCCGCCGAGAGCGCCAAACGCGAACGCGGCATGCTCACCACCTTCAACAACGGCGTCTACACCGCCTGCGCGCCCTGCGAGGAAGAGCCAAGCAAGGCCCCGATCTGGCGTTTGAAGGCAAAGAAGATCATCTGGAACGGCCAGGCCAAGACGGTCCGCTTCGAACAGTCGCGCTTCGAAATGTTCGGCTATCCGATTGCCTACTTCCCTGCCCTCGAGGTTCCGGATCCGACGGTCAAGCGCAAGACCGGCTTCCTGATTCCCGGCATCGCCTACAAGTCGGACCTCGGGGTCGGCTTCAACATTCCGTTCTACATCGCGCTGGCGCCAACCTACGACCTGACGCTGCACGGCCGTTACTATACGAAGCAGGGCTTCCTCGGCATGGCCGAGTGGCGGCAGCGCTTCGACAACGGCCAGTACAATCTGCGCATCGCAGGCATCTCGCAGCAGGACCCCGGCGGCTTCCAATTCGGCACCGTCGACGCCGGTACGGCGACCGACCCCAACAAGCTTCGCGGCATGATCGGTTCGAAGGGCGACTTCGTCATCAATCCCCGCTGGAGTTTCGGCTGGGATATCGTGGCGCAGTCCGACAAGAACTTCTCCTACACCTATGGCATTCCCGGCTATTCCGACTTCGTACAGCAGTCTCAGGTCTATCTGACCGGCCTGCATGAGCGGAACTATTTCGACCTGCGCGCCATGCGCTTTCAGGTCCAGGAAGAATATTTCGACGAAAGCGCCTCCGCGCGTGACGACAAGCAGCCCTGGGTGCTGCCGACGTTCGACTATTCCTACACGCCTGATGAACCCGTGTTCGGCGGCGAGCTCAATTTCGACGTCAATGCCCGCGTCATCAACCGCTCGCGTCTCGACAGCATACCCAGCACCCCTGCGGTGCGCGGCCTCGAGGGCACCAACAGCCGTCTGACGGCAGAGGCCGAGTGGAAGAAGTCGATCATCACCGATGGCGGCATTGTCATCACGCCGATGTTCGACGTGCGCGGCGACGCCGCGCATAGCAACATCTCGTCGGAATCGGTGGCGGCCATCAACAACATGGCCGGAACCCTGAACGGCATGGACTACAGCCACGGCGGCCCGGCCTACAGCGGCGTCGCCGCCGACGTTCGCTCCGCCTACAACCGCTTCATGGCGACCGCCGGTCTCGAACTGCGCTGGCCGGTGCTGTTCTCGTCGACCAGTTCCAGCCATGTGCTGGAGCCGATGGCCCAGCTTTTCGCCCGCCCGGACGAGCGCTACGCCGGTTCGCTCGGCATCCCGAACGAGGACGCGCAGAGCTTTGTCTTCGACGCAAGTTCGCTGTTCGAGCGCGACAAGTTCTCAGGCTACGACCGCATCGAGGGCGGCACCCGCGCCAATATCGGCTTGCGTTATTCCGGCAGCTACGCAGGCGGCTGGACGACCAACGCGCTGCTTGGCCAGTCCTATCACCTCGCCGGCGAAAACTCGTTCGCGCAGCCCGATCTGGTCAATGTCGGCGCCTATTCCGGCCTGGAAACCGATACGTCCGACTATGTCGGCCTCGCCGGCTTCTCCAGCCCAAGTGGCTTGTCCGCTTCGATCTCCGGCCGCTTCGACGAGCAGACTTTCGAGATCAGGCGCGCCGAAGCCAAGGCCGGCTACTCCATCGACCGGCTTTCGGTGAGCGCGAAATATGCCTTCATCCAGTCGCAGCCGCTTTATGGCTTCCCGGACGACAGGCGCGAGATGACGCTCGGCGCCACGGCCAAGATCAACCAAAACTGGAAGACATTCGGATCGGCGACCTATGATTTCGAGACCGATACCGTGGTGCGCGATTCGCTAGGTTTCACTTACGACGACGGTGTGTGTTTCCTGTTCTCGCTGACGATGTCCGAGACGCGCGACCGTTTCACGCGTGATACGTCGCAGAATATCGGGTTCAACATCTCGTTCCGCACTCTTGGCGACTTTGGAACCGATTCGAGTTCTTTCGGTTCGAACTGAGGATGAAACGCAGGACATCGTTTCGCCGTATAGGCGGAGCATGGAGCAGTGTTCCATCGATGTACGGAACTCGGGGATAATTTGGAATGAAACTGATCAGGAAACATCTGGTTTCGATTGGCTTTGCTTTGCTCGTTGCAGCGACTGCAGCGCCACTACTCGCGCCTCTTCCGGCCGCCGCCAGCGAAATCAAGTACGTGGTCAACAATGTCCCGATCACCAGCTACGACATCCAGCGACGCGCTGCATTCATCAAGCTTCAGCGCGGCAAGGGCAGCGCTTCCGAGCAGATGATCGAACAGACGCTGCGCATGTCGGAAGTAAGGCGTCTCGGCATCAAGATCACGGACCAGCAGGTTGACGACGCCTATGCGCGCTTCGCCAGCAACAACAAGATGCCATTGCAGCGGCTTGACGGCATCCTGGAGCAGGCCGGGGTGACCAAGCAGCACTTCAAGGACTTCATCCGCGCCCAGATGAGCTGGAACCAGGCGCTAAGCCAGCGCGCCCGCGGTGGCGGCGGCCGCATGAGCGAACAGGAAGTGGTGCGCAAGATGCTGCAGCAGGGCGGCGCCAAGCCGTCAGCCACTGAATACATGTTGCAGCAGGTCATCTTCGTCATCCCGCAGAAGGACAAGGGCTCCGCCGGCAAACGCAAGCAGGAAGCGGAAGCCATGCGGTCACGCTTCAACGGCTGCGACTCCACCCGCCAGTTCGCAAAGGGCCTGATCGACGTTACTGTTCGCGATCTCGGCCGCAAGCTTGCGCCGGAACTGCCACCTGAATGGGCGGATTCGATCAAGAAAACCAATGCGGGTGCGGCGACCCCTGTCCGGCAGACCGAGCGCGGCCTCGAATTCATCGGCATTTGCAGTGCCCGCGAAGTTTCGGACGATCGTGTCGCCCAGCTTGTGTTGAACGGCGACGACAAGAGCAGCGACCAGAAGGTGGACGAACTCAGCAAGACCTATACCGAAGAGCTGCGGAAAAAAGCCCGCATCGTCGAGCGCTAGGTTCCAGACAGCCGTGCCGCCTCTCGCATTGACGGCCGGCGATCCGTCCGGAATTGCCCCCGAAATCGTCATCGCCGCATGGCGCATGCGCGACGCGGCGAATGTTCCGCCCTTCTATCTCTTGACCGATCCGGCGCTCCTGGCGGCCCGCGCCCGCAACACCGGGCTTGAGCTGAAAATCCGGGAAGTGACGCCCTCGGGCGCCGACGCCGTCTTCGCCGACGCCCTGCCGGTCGTCCCGCTGACCGAGCGCTTCGGCAACACGTTGGGCAGGCCGGACAGCACCAATGCCGCCGGCATCATCGAATCCATCGACCGCGCTGTCGCCGATGTTTTTTCGGGCGCCGCGAGCGCCATCGTCACCTGCCCCGTCGCCAAGAAGCCGCTTTACGAAGCGGGTTTCAGATTTCCCGGCCACACCGAATACCTCGCGCATCTGGCGGCCGAAACGACCGGAAAGACGGTCACCCCGGTGATGATGCTGGCTGGTCCGACCTTGCGCGCGGTGCCGGTAACCATCCACATCGCGCTGGCCGACGTGCCGGCGGCGCTCACCACCGACGCCATCGTCACGACCGCTCACATCACGGCAAGCGACCTCGTCAGCCGCTTCGGCATCGCGCGGCCGCGGCTTGCCGTCGCCGGGCTCAACCCGCATGCCGGCGAAGGCGGCGCGATGGGAAGCGAGGATGAGGAGATCGTGCGCCCTGCTGTCGAGACGCTGCGCGCCGAGGGCATCGATGCCAACGGCCCTCGCCCCGCCGACACGATGTTCCACGCCCGGGCGCGCGCCGGCTACGACGCCGCAATCTGCATGTATCACGATCAGGCGCTGATCCCGGCCAAGGCGCTCGCCTTCGACGAAACCGTCAACGTCACGCTCGGTCTGCCCTTCGTGCGCACTTCGCCCGACCACGGCACCGCGTTCGACATCGCCGGCAAGGGCATCGCGCGCGCCGACAGCCTGATTGCTGCGCTGAAGATGGCGCATCGCCTGTCCAGCCGAGCCGCGGTCGCGGCATGAGCGCCGACGGCCTGCCGCCGCTGCGTGAAGTCATCGAGCAGCATGGGCTCGCCGCCAAGAAATCGCTCGGCCAGAACTTCCTGCTCGACCTCAACCTCACCGGCAAGATCGCCCGCGCCGCCGGCGACCTGACGCAGCATACGGTGATCGAGGTTGGGCCCGGCCCGGGAGGCCTCACCCGCGCCCTGCTCCTGCATGGCGCCAAAAAAGTTGTCGCCATCGAGCGCGACGAGCGCTGCCTGGCGGCGCTGGCGGAAATCGCGGCGCATTATCCCGGCCGGCTCGAAATCATCTCGGGCGACGCGATGAAGACCGACTTCACCGCGCTGGTGCCGGACGGGCCGGCGAAGATCGTCGCCAACCTGCCCTATAACATCGGCACCGAACTGTTGATCCGCTGGCTGACGGTGGGCGGCTGGCCGCCCTTCTACGGTTCGATGACCCTGATGTTCCAGCGTGAAGTGGCCCAGCGCATCGTCGCCAGCGTCGGCAGCGACGCTTACGGGCGGCTCGGCATCCTCGCCGGCTGGCGGACCGAGGCGAAAATCGCCTTCGACGTGCCGCCGCAGGCTTTCACGCCGCCGCCCAAGGTAACCTCGTCGGTGGTCCATCTGGTTCCCCGCGCCGAACCGCTGCCCGCCGACGTGCGCAAGCTTGGCCGCGTCACCGAGGCAGCATTTGGGCAGCGCCGCAAGATGCTGCGCCAGAGCCTGAAGAGCCTTGGCGGCGAACGCCTGCTGGTAACTGTCGGCATCGATGCCACGCGGCGCGCCGAGACGCTGAGCATCGCTGAATTCGTGCAACTGGCCAACGCTGTGTGAGGGTAATCTCAAACCTCGGGATTTGCTTTCCCGGCTGGGTCATATCGCCAAGGATCGAGGCAAGAAGCGCCAAGCATTTCGAAGTGGGCGACGCTTCACCCAAGCAAGAGAACCTATGAAACTTTCCAGCCAACGCCTGCGTCTGCGCCAATGGCGCGCGGAAGACCGCGCGCCATTGGCGGCCATCAATGCCGAGCCAGAAGTGCAGCGCTATCTCGCGCCCATCACCCGCGCCGGCTCGGACGCCATGCTCGATCGGATCGAGGCGCATTTTGCCGAACATGGATGGGGCTACTGGGCGCTGGAAGAGCGCCGGAGCGGCGCTCTGATCGGCCTGTGCGGGATGATGCACGTTCCGTTCGAAGCATTCTTCACCCCGGCCGTCGAGATCGGCTGGCGCTTGTCGTCTGCCTGGCAAGGCCAAGGGCTCGCCCGCGAGGCAGCCCAAACTGTTCTGGACGACGCCTTCGGCAGGCTCGGCTTGGACCGTGTGGTGAGCTTCACAGTGGTGTCCAACAGCGCCTCATGGGGCCTGATGGAACGCCTCGGCATGCGCCGCATTGGCGAATTCGACAATCCCGGTCTGCCGGCGACGGATCCGTTGCGTCGCAACGTGGTCTACGAGGTCACCGCTGCCGACCGCGCCTGATGCTTCGACTTAATTCACCAGACTGATCGCAAGGCGAGTTCGAGACCGAGCAGCAACAGGCAGATCAGGAACCAGCGCCGGAAGCTCGCCGGGCTGATGCGGTGACGCAGGCGTTGCCCTGCCCACACGCCGAGCAGCGCCGGCAAAACGGCCAGCAGGGACAAGCCGAGACTGCCGGCATGGAGCGCGCCGCCCTTGGCCAGGCCGATGGCCAGCGCCACCGTCGAAACGGTGAAGGAAAGGCCAAGCGCCTGCACCAGATCGTCCTTGGCCAGCCCAAGGGCCTGGAGATAAGGCACGGCTGGAATGACGAACACGCCGGTTGCGCCGGTCACCAAACCGGTCGCCGCCCCGACCAGCGGAGACATAAAGCGTTCCAACCGCGCCGGAACCGAGAGTTGGCGCGCCAGAAGGCTGAAAGCGGCATAAACGACGAGCGCGGCGCCGAGCCCGGTTGTCGCCCATTGCTGGTTGGCTGAAGTCAGCAGCGATGCGCCGGCCATCGTTCCTGCAACGATGCACAGCATCATCGGCCAAAGCCTTTTGATCAGGCGGCCGAAACTCGGTCCGGAAAACAGCTGCCAGACATTGGTGATGAATGACGGAACGATCAGCAGCGAAGCCGCCGTGACGGCCGGCATGAAAGCTCCAAGCAGGCCCATCGAAACAGTCGGCAGGCCCATGCCGGTGACGCCCTTGACGATGCCCGCCAGGAAGAAGATCAGCGCAACGACAGCGAGATATTCGGCGGCAAGATCAGCCATCCCCGTTGCCCCCTGCCGGCGCGGGCCCCGCCCTTTAAACCACTTTTTCGTCGAGCAGGCCGGAGACGAAATCGAACAGGCCCGGCCGGCGGTCGCGGCGCAGCCGCTCCGCCGTCACCATGGCGCGCACCTCGCTATAGGCACGGTCGAGATCGTCATTGACGATGATAAAATCGTAGTCGCGCCAGTGCTCGATCTCGACGCGCGCATTGTTCAGCCGAGTCTCGATGACTGCTTCCTGGTCTTCGGCGCGCCGCTTCAGCCGCGCTTTCAGCTCTTTCATCGACGGCGGCAGGATAAAGATCGAGACGATGTCGGCCCGCATCTTTTCCTTCAGCTGCAGGGCGCCCTGCCAGTCGATGTCGAACAGCATGTCGCGGCCTTCGGCCATCGCCTTCTCCACCGGCTCGCGCGGCGTAGCGTAAAAATTGCCGTGCACCTCGGCCCATTCGAGCAGGGCATCCGTGTCGCGCAGCCGCTCGAACTCCTGCGTCGACACGAAGTGGTAGTGGATGCCGTCGATCTCGCTCGGTCGGCGCGCGCGCGTCGTCACGCTCACCGAAAGGGCAAGGCCGAGTTCCTTCTCTTCCAGAAGATTGCGCGTGATGGTCGATTTACCGGCACCGGACGGCGACGAGAGAACCAGCATCAGGCCGCGGCGGCGGATGGCGGCGGATGCGTCTTGGGCGGTCATTCGTCACTCCAGATTCTGGACCTGCTCGCGAAACTGGTCGACGACAGCCTTCAATTCCAGCCCGGTGGCGGTGACGGCGGCGGCATTCGACTTCGAACACAGCGTATTCGATTCGCGGTTGAACTCCTGCGAGAGAAAATCGAGCTTGCGGCCAATCGGGCCGCCCCCTGCAAGCAGCTTGCGCGCCGAGGCGATATGCGTTTTCAGCCGGTCGATCTCCTCGCGGATATCCGCCTTGGTGGCCAGGAACGCGGCTTCCATGTGCAGCCGCTGTTCGTCCAGATTGGCGCTGGCGTCCATAAGCACGCGCACCTGCTCGGCGATGCGTTCGCGAATCGCCGCCGGCTCGCGCGACGGATCGATCTCGGCGCGGTGCGTGAGCAGTTCGATCGTGTCGATATGGCCGGAAAGCAGCTCGCCGAGCGCGTCTCCCTCTGCCAGCCGCGCCTGCTCCAGCCCGGTCAGCGCGCTTTCAAGCCCGGCAAAGATGACGGCGTCGGTGGCGGCGCGCGTCTCTTCATCCTCGATCGTTTCAGGCAGTTCGAGCACCCCACGCAGGGCGAGCAGCCCGTCGGCGCTAGGCGGCGTCACGCCGAACTGTTCCTCCAGGCGCTTGGCCAGCCCCGCCAGGTCCTTGAGGAAAGCCTCATTGACGACCGGCTGCACCTGCAAGCCGACCTTGACGACTGTGAGCGTCGCCTGGATGTTGCCGCGGGAAAACCGCTTCTGGATTGCCTGCCGGGCCGGCGCCTCGATCCGCTCGAAGCCAGGCGGCAGGCGCAGCCGCGCCTCGACACCCTTGCCATTCACCGACTTTATTTCCCACGCGATCACGGCGCCCGCCTCGCTGGCGGACGACCGTGCAAAGCCGGTCATGCTCTGCAAAGCCATGGTTATGTCCCCCCGTCGCTCACCCGCCGCTATTGCTGCGCGGGTGCCGGCTCCGCACTGCCTCCGGCGGCTTTGGCGGCTTCATCCGCCTGTTTCTTCTCGAAGGCGCGGTAGCGCGCCACATTGGCGTTGTGCTCGTCCAGCGTCGCGGCGAAAACATGTCCGCCGGTGCCATCCGCGACGAAGTAAAGGTCGTTCGTCTGCGACGGATTGGCAACCGCCTCCAATGCGGCCTTGCCCGGATTGGCGATCGGCGTCGGCGGCAGGCCGTTGATGACATAGGTGTTGTAAGGCGTCGGCTTGTCGATATCGGACTGCAGGATCGGGCGGTCCGAGGGTTTGCCCTGGCCGCCGAACAGCCCGTAGATGATGGTCGGGTCGGACTGCAGCCGCATTTTCTTGTTCAGCCGGTTGATGAACACGGCGGCGACCCGCGAGCGCTCGTCGCCGCGTCCGGTTTCCTTCTCCACGATCGAGGCCAGAGTGACGAATTCGTCGACGCTGGCGAGCGGCAGGCCGTCGACGCGGCGCTCCCAGATCTCCTGGACCAGCTTTTTCTGGTCGGCGAGCATCTTGTCGACCACCTGCTGGCGCGGCGTGCCGCGCGTGAAGCGCATCGTATCGGCCGCAAGCGTGCCTTCCGTCGGCATCGTCGCCGGCATTTCGCCGCTCAGCGCATCACTTTCGGCGATGCGCTGCCATGCCTGCGCGACCGTCAGCCCTTCCGGCACGGTCAGCGAATAGAGAATCGACTTGCCGCTCTTCAGTATTTCCATGATGTCATGCATGGAGGCGCCGGCCTTGATCTCGTATTCACCGGCCTTCAGCGACGCGTTGTTGCCATAGGCGCGAACGCCCACCTGGAACACGCGCGCGTCGGTGATTAGGCCGCGCCGCTCCAGCTGCTCGCCGATTTCCGCAACGCCAGTGCTCGGCTTGACCTCGAAAGTCGTGTTGGTCGCCGTCGGGCCAGCAGCCTCGAACGAGCGCTTGCCGAAGTAGACGGTGACGGCGGCGGCCAGCGTCACCAGCATGATCGCCGACATCAGGAAGTTGAGGAAGACCACGAACTGGTTGCGCGATTGCTTGGAGCGCCTGGCCTTGGCCGGCGGTGGCGTTCCGGTTTCCGGCCGCAGCGCCTCGCTTGCCGATTTAGGGACGATCGGAGGCGGAGGCGTGGTGCGCGGGCCCAAATCGCCCTGGTTTGCCGGAGTGGTGTTCATCTTCCCACAGCACTTTCTCTTTCGATGAGTCCCGCCGACAGACTACAGGCGAATTTGGCAAAATTCACGGCAAAGGCGCCTTGCGGCGCGGCTCAGCCGTTATAGCGCTGGAAGACCAGCGAGGCATTGGTGCCGCCGAATCCGAAGGAATTGGACAACGCGACATCGACTTGGCGCTGGCGCGGCTTGTGCGGCACGAGGTCGATCGCCGTCTCGGCGGCCGGATTGTCCAGATTGATCGTCGGCGGCGCGATGTTGTCGCGGATGGCTAGGATGGAAAAGATCGCTTCCGCCGCACCCGCCGCACCAAGCAGGTGGCCTATGGCCGATTTGGTCGACGACATCGAGATTTTCGACGCCGCGTTGCCGACCAGCCGCTCGACGGCGCCGAGCTCGATCGTGTCGGCCATCGTCGATGTGCCATGCGCGTTGATGTAGTCGACATCGGCGGGCGTAAGCTTGGCGCGCTTCAGCGCCGCCACCATGCATCGGTAGGCGCCGTCGCCATCCTCCGCCGGTGCGGTGATGTGATAGGCATCGCCGGTCAGGCCATAGCCGGTGACTTCGGCATAGATCTTGGCGCCGCGCGCCTTGGCGTGCTCGAGTTCTTCCAGAACCACCACACCGGCGCCCTCGCCCATGACGAAGCCGTCGCGGTCGCGGTCGTAGGGACGCGACGCCTGCTCGGGCGTGTCGTTTCGGTCGGTGGACAACGCGCGGCAGGCGGCGAAACCGGCGAGCGACAGCCGTGTCACCGGCGATTCCGCGCCGCCGGCCACCATGACGTCGGCATCGCCGAAGATGATCAGCCGGGCCGCGTCGCCGATGGCATGTGCGCCGGTCGAACAGGCTGTCACCACCGCGTGATTCGGGCCCTTCAGGCCGTGCCGGATGGACACCTGGCCGGAGACGAGGTTGATGATGTTGCCTGGAATGAAGAAGGGGCTGACACGGCGCGGGCCGCGCTCGTGCAGGATCAGCGCCTGCTGGGAAATGCCTTCGATGCCGCCGATTCCCGAGCCGATCATCACGCCGGTGGCGTTGCGCTCCTCCTCCGTCTCGGGCTTCCAGCCGGAATCGGCCAGCGCCTCGTCGGCCGCGGCAATGCCGTAGAGGATGAAATCGCCGATCTTGCGCAGTTCCTTGGGTTCAAGGACTGCTTCGGGATTGAAGGTATTGTTGCTTCCGTCGCCGCGCGGAATGACGTGCGCGATCTTGCACGGCAGGTCGTCGACTTCGAATTCGGTAACCCGCCGGGCAGCGCTTCTGCCCGACAGGATGCTCTTCCATCCGTGCTCGACACCCACCCCGAACGGGGAGAGCAAACCCATGCCGGTGACGACTACACGCCTCATCGCAGGTTCTCGAATGCCGGATGAATGCGGGAAAGCGTCAGGCCGAAGCCTTGTCGATATACTTCACCGCGTCGCCGACGGTGAGAATGGTCTCGGCCGCGTCGTCCGGGATTTCGACGCCGAATTCTTCTTCGAACGCCATCACGAGCTCGACCGTGTCCAGGCTGTCTGCGCCAAGGTCATCGATGAAGCTCGCGGCTTCGGTGACCTTGTCGGCTTCCACGCCAAGATGCTCGACAACGATTTTCTTGACGCGTTCTGCGGTATCGCTCATGGGGGAACCCTCGTCTCTGTTAATTTGTCTTCGTTAGCGGCCCGATTGCCGCTAATCAAGCTGAAAGATTTCCGCGAACGCGGATCGGTGCGCGCGGCCATCACGGCCCCGAAACACCAGCTTGCGGGCCGCATTACACGAAAAAACCGTTGCGTCCAAGGCGAAACGCCGGCTTTTCCCGCCTCATTTCAGATCATTGCCATGCCGCCGTTCACGTGAATGGTCTGGCCGGTCACGTAGCCGGCTTCATTGGAGGCGAGATAAGCCACCGCGGAAGCGACTTCGTCGCCTGTGCCCATCCGTTTCATCGGGATGGCGCCCATGATGGCCTCTTTCTGCTTGTCGTTCAGCTTGCCGGTCATCGCCGATTCGATGAAGCCCGGCGCCACGCAGTTGACGGTGACGTTGCGAGAGGCGATTTCCTGCGCCAAAGACTTGGAAAAGCCGATCATGCCGGCCTTCGACGCGCAATAGTTGGCCTGGCCCGGATTGCCCGTGACGCCCACCACCGAGGTGATGTTGACGATGCGGCCAAAGCGGCGGCGCATCATCGGGTGTGTCAACTCGCGGGTAAGGCGGAACACGGCCGTCAGGTTGACCTCGATCACCTGATCCCAGTCGTCGTCAGACATGCGCACGAACAGGCCGTCCTTGGTGATGCCGGCATTGTTGACCAGGATATCGACGCCTTCGAGATCGGCCTCGGCCTTCTGGCCCAGCGCCTTGACCTCGTCGCGATTGGCCAGGTTCGCGGGGAACAGCTTCACCCGGTCGCCGAGTTCGCCTGCCAGCGCTTCGAGCTTCTCGACCCGCGTGCCATGCAGCCCGACCACCGCGCCCTGTGCATGCAGGATGCGTGCGATCGCCTCGCCGATGCCGCCCGAAGCCCCGGTAACAAGCGCCTTCCTTCCAGTCAAATCGAACATCTGTGAGACCTTTTCTTTCAATCGGCTATGTAGACGTCCCGCCGATTTCCAATCGTGACAACAAGAATGACGAGCTTTTTGTCCTGGATATCGCAGATGATGCGCATATCACCCGACCGATAGCCCCAGAAATTGCCCAATTGACCTTTCAATGCCTTTCCAGGCCACGCGGGTCGTCAAGTGCCGCCAAGCGCACCTCGCAGAAATCCCTGATTTGCCGGTGCGTCCGTGAATCCGTCTTCTCGAAGAACTTGCGGGCGGTTCGCGAGTACTCAATCGTCCAGGCCACGCCAGGCTTCCTCGGAAGTCAGCACATCCTCCTCGCCACGGCGTATGCGCTCCATGACTTCCACGGCGAGGTAATAATCCTCGAGGTCCTCCAGGCCGCGCTCGACCAGTTCGCGCAGATAATAGGCCTTGGTGCGACCGGTGCGCTGCGCAAGCGCGTTCAGGCGCTTCTCGGTTTCCTGCGACAGTCGAATGGATGTGGGCATTACAAACCCTCGATGCGATACATGTATTCAATGTATCGCACGGCACCAGTTGTCGCAACCGACGCGGATCACAGTACCGCAAGGGCCGCCTCGACGTCTGCCGGGGTGTTCACCGCCACCGTCGCCATGTCGCGGTTGATGCGCCGCGCGAGACCCGAAAGAACCTTGCCAGAACCCACTTCGTAAAGCGTCGTCACGCCGTTCTGGCCAAACCACTCCACCGTCTCGCGCCAGCGCACACGGCCGGTCACCTGCTCGACCAGGCGCGCGGCAATCTCCTCGACGTCGGTCAGCGGCTGCACCACCACATTGGCCACCACCGGCACGATTGGTGGGTTTTTCGTCACGTCCGCCAGCGCCTTGCGCATCGCTTCCGCCGCCGGCGCCATAAGCGCCGAATGGAAAGGCGCGGAGACCGGCAGCATGATCACCCGCTTGGCGCCCTTGGTCGTGCACAATTGCCCCGCCAGCTCGACGCCCGCCTTGGCGCCCGAGATCACCAGCTGCCCGCCGCCATTGTCATTGGCGATCTGGCAGGGCGATTGCCGCGCGGCTTCCGCACAGGAAGCTTCGACATCCGCCTGTTCGAGGCCCAGGACGGCCGCCATGGCGCCTTCGCCGACCGGCACCGCCGCCTGCATGGCGTTGCCGCGGATGCGCAGCAGCCGTGCGGTATCGGCGATCGAAAACGTTCCGGCTGCCGCAAGTGCGGAATATTCGCCCAGCGAATGGCCGGCCACATAGGAAACCTTGTCCTTCACCGAGAAACCGCGCGCTTCGAGCGCCCGCAAGGTCGCCAGCGACACCGCCATCAGCGCCGGCTGCGCGTTGGCGGTGAGCGTCAGCGTTTCCTCGGGCCCCTCCCACATGACCTGCGACAGCTTTTCGCCAAGCGCATCGTCGACCTCCTGGAAGACGGCGCGCGCTTCGGGAAACGCGTCCGCCAGATCCTTGCCCATGCCGACGGCCTGGCTGCCCTGCCCCGGAAAGGTGAACGCGATCGACATTTTCGACATCTCCGCCGCTTCTGATTGGGCAAGCCTGTGCGGCAAGCAAGGGAGATGTGTCAAGGGCGATGGCGCCGGCCGTCAGCACGGATGAAACGCAAGACCGGAGGGAACTGCACAAGAAGGCCGACAACTGGCCCATTCGCCGGGGCGTGACGCGCGCGCTCTTTTCCTTTAGATGGCACGACAGCCATCTCATGACAGCCGCCGCTTCAACAGGAACAGCCATGCCCGCCTATCGCTCCCGCACCACCACCCACGGCCGCAACATGGCCGGCGCGCGCGGCCTCTGGCGCGCGACGGGCATGAAGGATAGCGACTTCGGCAAGCCGATCATCGCGGTGGTGAACTCGTTCACCCAGTTCGTGCCGGGCCACGTCCACCTCAAGGATCTCGGCCAGTTGGTTGCGCGCGAGATCGAGGCGAACGGCGGCGTCGCCAAGGAATTCAACACGATCGCCGTCGATGACGGCATCGCCATGGGCCATGACGGCATGCTCTATTCGCTGCCGTCGCGCGAACTCATCGCCGACAGCGTCGAATACATGGTCAACGCGCACTGCGCCGACGCGATGGTCTGCATTTCCAACTGCGACAAGATCACCCCCGGCATGCTGATGGCGTCGCTGCGCCTCAACATCCCGACCATCTTCGTCTCCGGCGGCCCGATGGAAGCCGGCAAGGTCGTGCTCTCCGACGGCAAGACCCATGCGCTCGACCTGGTCGACGCCATGGTTGCTGCCGCCGACGACAAGATGTCCGACGAGGACGTCAAGGTCATCGAGCGCTCCGCCTGCCCGACCTGCGGTTCCTGCTCCGGCATGTTCACGGCCAACTCGATGAACTGCCTGACCGAAGCGCTCGGCCTGTCGCTGCCGGGCAACGGCTCGACGCTGGCAACCCATTCCGACCGCGAAAAGCTGTTCCTCCAGGCCGGCCGCGACATCGTCGCGCTGGCAAAGCGCTACTACGAAGCAGAAGACGTCACCGCCCTGCCCCGCACCATCGCCTCGAAGGGCGCTTTCGAAAACGCCATGGCGCTCGACATCGCCATGGGCGGCTCGACCAACACGGTGCTGCATATCCTCGCCGCCGCCCACGAGGGCGAAGTCGATTTCACCATGGACGACATCGACCGTCTGTCGCGCAAGGTTCCGTGCCTTTCCAAGGTCGCCCCCGCCAAGTCCGACGTGCACATGGAAGACGTGCACCGCGCCGGCGGCATCATGGCGATCCTGGGCGAACTGAACCGCGCCGGCCTGCTGAAGGTCGACCTGCCGACGGTTCACTGCCAGGACGCTCGGCGATGCACTGTCGAAATGGGATATCGCCGTCACCGACAATCCGGCAGCGCTCGAACTGTTCAGCGCCGCCCCCGGCGGCGTGCCGACCCAGGTCGCCTTCAGCCAGAGCGCGCGCTGGAAGGAGCTCGATCTCGACCGCGAAAAGGGCGTCATCCGCGATGCGCAGCACCCCTTCTCGAAGGATGGCGGCCTGGCCGTTCTCAAGGGCAACATCGCGCTCGACGGCTGCATCGTGAAGACGGCCGGCGTCGATGAATCGATCCTGAAGTTCTCCGGACCTGCCCGGGTCTTCGAAAGCCAGGACGCCTCGGTCAAGGCGATCCTTGCCAACGAGATCAAGGCCGGCGACGTCGTCGTCATCCGCTATGAAGGCCCGAAGGGCGGCCCCGGCATGCAGGAAATGCTCTATCCGACCAGCTACCTGAAATCGAAGGGCCTCGGCAAGGCCTGCGCGCTGATCACCGACGGCCGCTTCTCCGGCGGCACCTCGGGTCTCTCCATCGGCCACGTCTCGCCGGAAGCCGCCAATGGCGGCCTGATCGGCATCGTGCGCGAAGGCGACATGATCGACATCGACATCCCCAACCGCACGATCTCGCTGCGCGTCGAGGAAGCCGAAATCGCCGCCCGCCGCGCCGAGCAGGACGCCAAGGGCTGGAAGCCGGTCGAACAGCGCAAGCGCAAGGTCACGACCGCGCTCAAGGCCTACGCCGCCTTCGCCACCTCGGCCGACCGCGGCGCGGTGCGCGACCTCGGCGAGCGTTCTTAGGAGCATTGCAGCCGAGCGGGGCTCGCCTCGCGCGGAAGAAATGCTGCTGAAACAAACGGCTGGCGCCGGCAGCTGCATAAATCATTGAGGCTGCCGCGCGCCACCTTAGGGCGCGTGGTCGCCGCAGCAGAGTTGCCCTCAGATCCTGAACCATGCCCGGTTTGGACCTTGGCGATCTCCGCGAAGTGCAGCTTCAGCGGCGGGAAATCGTCCACGACGGCGCTCTGGAAGGCCATGCGACCGGCGCGGTGGCGCACCTCGAAGGCCGCCAGCCATACGCCGAGAAGGCCCGTTGTCGCGCAGTTCGATGCGATGCCCCAACCTGGCGTGAAAATCGAGACTTCTCTCGGGAATGCTGAGATCGGCCGCAACCATAATCAGCCCAGCTCACGCTGTGCCAGGCCCGCCCTTCGGCACGGTGTTCGTCCAGTCAATCGAACAGAATCCAGTTCGGCCCATCCTTTCCAGTCTTTTGAGGGCCGCTTGTCGAGCGCGATTCGCCCCGGCGTCTTCTGCGGCGCTTCAAGGCGAGCCAGTCGTCCCCGGTCACGCCGGCGAGCGTTGCCCCGAGCGCCTTGTTGAAGGAAAGCGACTACAGCAGTCAGCATCGCATCACCCTCGGGGAGCAGCTATCGAGGCAGAAGCTGCGGGAGTCGTTTCGGTCAAGATTTTACGCCAGCCACCGCCGGCACCATCGCACCGGAGACGATATATCACGCCTCGGAGACTGGCTGTAGGACATCGTGAACGCCCCGCCGCGCCACAAGTGGTGACTGCAAAGCAAAATTTAACCATATTTGCCCATTCTTTGCCCATCGACGTTCAAGTGGGGACATTCGGAGACTGAGGAAATCACCTGGCGGCTTGCCGGCTGACTTGGCCCGAATTTGTATGATTGGTGCCTGCGTGCTGAGTAGCATTCATTCAAAATCGTTCGGCAGACTTGTGTCTGTGCTCTCGGTCTCCGGCTTCTGCATCGCCTTTGTCTGCGGAGCCGTGTGGGCCAGTCACAGTATACTCAATGCCGGCGCCTCACTGACCACAGATGCCAAATCCCTGTCCTTTGACGCCTCGCGGCGTCATCTGGTCGCCGCCACCTCCCGGCCGAACCGGCAGTTGGCCACAAAAGGCCAGAGCCAGACCAAGGCGCCGAGGCTCGCGTCAGTACAGCAACAGCCCAAACCGGATTCTGGAGCCGCCACGAAGGCTGGAAGAACCGCGCGTCCATCCGACATCGTCACCGGCGAAGCGCCTGCGATGAATGCGTCCCTCGACGGACGCTTCGACAAGGTGGTCGAGCAGGCCGCGTTGACGCCGGCAAAGCTTGCAAGCCTGTTCGCAACCAAGCCGGGCACGGCGAAATCCGCACGCGCGTCCCGCAAGGAGCCGATTGCGCCGGCGCCGGAACGTTTTGCCTTGCAGAAGCCCGCCAACGAAGTGCCACCGGTTCTCCTTGCCTACGCCGACCCGTCGTCGAGCGGCACGGCCAGCGCGCTGGCCGCACTGTCCGCGGTTGCCCCGATGGGCGCCGGCGCGACCGCCACGGATGAATCTCCGGACGAGATGATCGCCCTCCCGGATGCCGAGGACACCCCTTTCAGCGTGCCGTTGCCGGCGCCGCGTCCGCGTCTCGGGCAGACTGCCGCGCCCGCTCCCGAAGTTGATGAGCCAGAGGCGCCAGCGGCAAAGCCCGCTCTGAACACGCCTCGACCCGTCCAGAAAGAGCAAAAGCTCGCCTATGCGCGGCCCAACGACCCCGTGCAGGAAAAGTCGGGCAGCGGGTTTGGCCAGACGTTCAGGAACCTGTTCAACCGCCCGAAGGCTCGCAACGGCGTCGCCGTCTACGACATCAGCGCGGCCAAGGTCTACATGCCCGACGGCAGCGTGCTCGAAGCGCATTCCGGCATCGGCAAGATGGCCGACAACCCGCGCTATACCCACGTCAAGATGAACGGACCGACGCCGCCGCACACCTATAATCTCAAGTTGCGCGAAAAGCGTTTCCATGGCGTGGAGGCCATCCGCATGCTTCCCGTCGATGGCAAGAACAAGCATGGCCGCGACGGTTTCCTGACCCATAGCTACCTGTTGCGCAGCGGCCGGGCGGAATTGCATGGCTGCGTCGCTTTCAAGGATTACAATCGCTTCCTCAACGCCTTCAAGAAAGGCAAGATCACGCAGCTGGTCGTGGTGCCGGGCAACGGCGGTGATCGGGTGCGCGTCGCATCGAACGGCAAGCGCATCTGATTTTTCGTCCCGGCACGTCCGGCCCAAACCGGCCGGGGACACATCTCTTCCAGAAGTCTCCGCATTGCAACGCCGGCATGGCGTCGGCGTCCGACTTGTCCTAACCTCGAAGCGAACCAGGCGTTGGCGATGGCCTGCGCCATGCCAAACCGTAACGGGAGAGTTTGGAGATGGACGAAGCCAATCCGTGGCGCCACATGAAGAGTGCACCCAGAGACGGCAGCCGCATTCTGGTTACGGTGCGCCCTTCGGAACAGGGCCCGGCGGAGATCGACGTGGCCTACTGGTCGCGCGCCGACCAGTTCGGCATTGAAGGCTGGCGCGCCGCCGATTCCCATCCCGGACACATCATAGGCTATGCTGAACCGGAACTGCGGTGCTGGATGCCGTTACCCAAGCCAAATGCCGGCCAGGCCTCCGAAATGCCGGCGCCGTGGCAAGGCGAGGACGCCGAGGAACTTTACGGATCGGGTATTTAGCCTGCCACCCTTGCCATATCCGGCATTCCCCTGTAAGAGCCGCCCCAATCTGCCGGTCCCAGCTGGGGGCTGAACGGAGGGCCGGAGGTTTTTCTCAGGGAAAACCGCCGTCGCGAAGCCGAAGAAGGCTTCCGCCTCCCGTGTCTCCGCTCTCGACCGTCTCGTCGTGCTCCTTTCTTCTCCTGAGACGGCTGTTTGGCCCTCGAAGGATCAGAGAAGTTGCAGAGGCTTTAGCCGCCGGGAACCGGGAGAGAAACGAAGAAAGGCAAGACAATGGCTCTATACGAACATGTGTTTCTTGCCCGTCAGGACCTCTCGCAGCAGCAGGTCGACGCGCTTGTCGAACAGTACAAGGGTGTCATCGAAGCGAATGGCGGGTCGGTCGGCCGGGTCGAGAACTGGGGACTGAAGTCCCTCACCTACCGGGTCAAGAAGAACCGGAAGGCTTACTACACGCTGATGGACCTCACCTGCCCGCCGGCAGCGCTCAACGAGATGGAACGCCAGATGGGCCTCTCGGAAGACGTGCTGCGCTTCATGACCGTCAAGGTCGAGAAGCACGAGGAAGGCGCGTCCGCGATGATGCAGAAGCGCGAAGAGCGTTCCGACCGCGGCGACCGCGGTTTCGGCGACCGTGATCGCGGCCCGCGCTCGTTCGGCGACCGCGACCGTGGCGATCGCGGCCCGCGTTCGTTCGGCGACCGCGAAGACCGTGGCCCGCGCCGTCCGCGCGAAGCAGTTGAAGGGGGTGCAGAATAATGGTCGACATCAATCAGATCCCGACCCGGCGCCCGTTCCACCGCCGCCGCAAGACCTGCCCGTTCTCCGGCGCCAACGCTCCGAAGATCGACTACAAGGACGTGCGTCTGCTGCAGCGCTACATTTCCGAGCGCGGCAAGATCGTGCCGTCGCGCATCACCGCCGTCAGCCAGAAGAAGCAGCGCGAACTCGCCAAGGCGATCAAGCGCGCCCGCTTCCTCGGCCTGCTGCCCTACGTGGTGAAGTAACTGTCGATACCCGGTCCGGGTGGTTCGCCGCCCGGACCGGAACCTCCCTCCGCGACGGGCGCGGCTGGGCGATTATCCAAATCCCGAGTTGGGGCCGCGGCCCCTAACTGCCCGGACAGGCAGGACAGCGAAACCGGACGCCAAGGCGTCGCTTTCACTTCCCGACCTGTTCCGGATTTTCTCGCGGCCAGCGCCGCCAACGAAAGGAACAAAGAGATGGAAGTCATTCTTCTCGAACGCATTTCCCGCCTCGGCCAGATGGGCGACACCGTCAAGGTCAAGGACGGCTTCGCCCGCAACTTCCTGCTGCCGAAGGGCAAGGCGCTGCGCGCCAACGAAGCCAACAAGAAGAAGTTCGAAGGCCAGCGCGCGCAGCTCGAAGCCCGCAACCTCGAGCGCAAGTCGGAAGCCCAGCAGATCGCCGACAAGCTCGACGGCAAGAGCTTCGTCGCCGTCCGTTCGGCTGGCGAAACCGGCCAGCTCTACGGTTCGGTCTCGACGCGCGACATCGCCGACCTGCTGATCGCGGAAGGCTTCACCGTCAGCCGCAACCAGATCGAGCTCAACCACCCGATCAAGGCGATCGGCCTGACCAACGTCGCCATCGCGCTGCACCCGGAAGTCGAGGTCACCATCACGCTCAACATCGCCCGCACCGCCGACGAGGCCGAGCGTCAGGCGAAGGGCGAGACGCTGACCACCGCCGAAGCCATCTACGGCGACGACATCAACGAGAACGCCCGCCCGGACAACTTCTTCGATCCCAACGAAGACGCCGAAGGCGAAGCCTGATCCCAGGTTGAGCATGATTTCATAGGACACGTAGCGGCTTATGGGACAGAGATCATGCTCGAAATGAGCAGATAGCCTCCATTCCGATCGGAATGGCCGGCGTGTAAAAACCAAAGCCCGGGCGGCCCACGCCCGGGCTTTTGGTTGTGCCACGGAAGCTTTTCCCTCGCCTCGCGACTTAAAAAACCGCGCGACCTGACCACATGTCCTCGCCGACTGTCATCAGCGAGCGGAGTGGTTCTGGCATGAACGTATTCCTGAAAACGGTCGTCGAACGGCTTGTCCGCACCGGCAGCCTCACAGTCACCGGCCCTACCGGCGTATCCCACACCTTCGGCGACGGCGCCGGCGAACCCGTCCACATCGTCGTCAAGACCAGGCGCGCCGAGCGCGCCATCACGCTCGACCCAACGCTCGCTTTGCCCGAAGCCTTCATGGACGTACGCCGAGACGCTGAAACACTGGCGCGAACGCTTCATGGCCAACCACGAACGCGCCAATGCGATCTGTGACGAACGGTTCTGCCGCATGTGGGAGTTTTATCTGGCCGCGTCGCAAGCAGCCTTCCGCTGGCAGGACCTTATGGTGTTCCAGATCCAGCTCGCCCACCGCAACGACACGCTGCCGCTGACCCGCGACTACATCGGCCAATGCGAAAAGGCGCTGGCGATCCACGAGACGGCGCACCGTCAGCCGGCCTCGGAGCCGGCCGGACCGTGGCGGCTCGACAGGTGCCGTTGTGGCTGGCGCCGGGCATCGCCTCGCTGGTGCTGTTCTGCCTGGCTCCTGACGCTCAGCGATCACAGTATGCTCGCCTGTCCTGCGCCTACCCTGCGCTCATGCGATCTGGCATTATTACATCGCCGCCTCGCTGCTCTGGCTTTGGCTTGCCGAAGTGTCGCGCCCGACCGACCTGACGGGCCGCGCGATCTGCCTGCCGGCGCTTCGATCATCCTGCGGCGCCGCGCTCCGTGTGAGATGCGCCAAATCACAGATGTTCTTGATTTGTTCCTAGCGGTCGCGTAGAATCCCCAACTTGCTTAGTCAACCGGAATCGGGGCACTGGAATACTGTCCTGTGGATGATATCGCGACTTTGTGAATCGTGGGCGTAGTGAACAATTCGCCGAGCATGCGGCTGCTCCCGGCCTCGCATGTCTGCTAACCCAGAAGCCGGGATCGAGAATCGGGGACAAGATGGCTGAAGCAATCCGCAAGATCGGCGTCGCGGAGCAACCGCTTTATCGCGAGGCGCCGAACAATATCGAGGCCGAGCAGGCGTTGCTTGGCGCCATCCTCGTCAACAACGATGCCTTTTACCGCGTCTCCGATTTCCTGAAAGCCGCGCATTTCTACGAACCCCTGCACCGCAAGATCTTCGAGGTGGCCGCCGAACTCATCCGCATGGGCAAGATGGCCAATCCGGTCACCCTGAAAACCTTCCTGCCCGCCGACGAGAAGGTCGGCGACATGACGGTTGCGCATTATCTTGCCCGCCTCGCCGCCGAAGCCGTCACCATCATCAACGCCGCCGACTATGGCCGCGCCGTCTATGATCTCGCCACCCGCCGCGCGCTGATCACCGTTGGCGAAGACATGGTCAACATCGCCTACGACGCACCGGTCGACATGTCGCCCTCCGAGCAGATCGAGGATGCCGAACGGCGTCTGTTCGAACTCGCCGAGACCGGCCGCTACGACGGCGGCTTCGAAAGCTTCACCGACGCGGTAAAACTCGCCGTCGACATGGCCAACGCCGCCTTCATGCGCGACGGCCATCTTTCCGGCATTTCCACCGGCCTGCGCGACCTCGACAAGCGCATGGGCGGCCTGCAGCCCTCCGACTTGATCGTGCTGGCCGGCCGTCCCGGCATGGGCAAGACCTCGCTGGTCACCAACATCGCCTTCAACATCGCCCACGCCTACGAGCCGGCGCAGCAGGCCGACGGCTCGTTCAAGGCTGCCAATGGAGGCGTCATCGGCTTCTTCTCTCTCGAAATGTCGTCGGAACAGCTCGCCACCCGTATCATTTCCGAACAGACGGAGATCCCGTCCTCGAAGATCAGGCGCGGCGAGATCACCGAATTCGATTTCGAAAAGCTGGTCGCCTGCTCGCAGACGATGCAGAAGATCCCGCTCTTTATCGATTCGACCGGCGGCATCTCGATCGCCCAGCTCGCGGCGCGCGCCCGCCGCCTGAAGCGCCAGCGCGGGCTCGACGTCATCGTCATCGACTATATCCAGCTGATGCAGGGTTCTTCCGCGAAATCGTCGCAGAACCGCGTGCAGGAAATCACCGAGATCACCACCGGCCTGAAGGCGCTGGCCAAGGAACTCGGCGTGCCGATCATCGCGCTTTCGCAGCTGTCACGTCAGGTCGAAAGCCGCGACGACAAGCGCCCGCAACTCTCCGACCTTCGCGAATCCGGCTCGATCGAGCAGGACGCCGACGTCGTCATCTTCGTCTATCGCGAGGAATATTATCTCAAGAACAAGGAGCCGAAGCCCGGCACCGAGGAATATTTCAAGTGGGAAGCCGAAATGAACGAGGCGCGCGGCAAGGCCGAGGTCATCATCGCCAAACAGCGCCACGGCCCCACCGGCACGGTTTCGCTGGCCTTTACCGGCGAATTCACCCGCTTCTCCGACCTGGCGGAAGAACATCACCTGCCGGAGCGGTATGAGTGATCCTTGTCGATCCGATATGTAAGTTACGCAGATTGCATGAGGTTCCACGATGCTCAAGGTCAGCGCAGCAGAATTCCAACGCAATATCGGCCGAGGAGCACCGTCGCGGTCGCGAAGAGGGGATAAAAGATAGATCCTACGTCATCGTCCTTGACGTGTTAATTGAAAATGGACGGCTGGTTGTCACGATTGTTCCGATAACGCATAGCCCCCCGAGAAATCCGGGCAACGCGCTTGAGCTGTCGCGTATGACCAAACGTCGCTTGACCTTGGACGATGAGCGATCATGGGTCGTTCTCGATGAGGCAAATCGCTTCGTTTGGACGGCTCCGGATGTACGGCCGGCGACATCGGGCGATCTGGCGACTATCGTTTACGGCCCGCTTCCCTACCGCATCTATGAATTGGTCCGGCTGAAGTTTCTCGACAACATCAAAAGCAGAAGCGCGGTCACCGTGTTAAGAACCGAATAGCCGATCCCGATCCATGGCTAAAACCCGCATCCAGTTCGTCTGCCAGAATTGCGGCACCGTGCACACGCGCTGGGCCGGCAAGTGCGATGCCTGCGGCGAGTGGAACACGCTGGTCGAGGAAGGCACGTCGGGCGGCATCGGCAGCGGCCCGACGGGCATGCGCTCGCCGCGCAAGGGCCGGCCGGTCGCGCTGACGACGCTTTCCGGCGAGATCGAGGATGCGCCGCGCATCGCATCGGGCATCGGCGAGCTCGACCGCGCCACCGGTGGCGGTTTCGTGCGCGGCTCTGCCCTTTTGGTGGGCGGCGACCCCGGCATCGGCAAGTCGACGCTTTTGACGCAGGCCGCGGCAGCACTCGCGGCGCGCGGCCACCGCATCGTCTATGTCTCGGGCGAGGAAGCGGTCGCGCAGATCAGGCTGCGCGCGCAGCGACTCGGCGTCGCCAACTCCGCCGTCGAGCTTGCCGCCGAAACCAATGTCGAGGACATCTTGGCCACCATCGCCGAAGGCAAGCGGCCGGACCTGATGATCCTCGATTCCATCCAGACGCTGTGGACCGACATGGCCGATTCGGCGCCGGGCACGGTCACGCAGGTGCGCGCGGCCGCGCAGGCGATCATCCGCTACGCCAAGTCGACGGGGGCTGCGGTCGTGCTGGTCGGCCACGTCACCAAGGAGGGCCAGATCGCCGGGCCGCGCGTCGTCGAGCATATGGTCGACGCCGTGCTCTATTTCGAAGGCGAAGGCGGCCACCACTACCGCATCCTGCGCACCGTGAAAAACCGCTTCGGCCCGACCGACGAGATCGGCGTTTTCGAGATGTCGGACAAGGGGTTGCGGGAAGTTTCCAATCCATCGGAGCTGTTCCTGGGCGAGCGCCACGCCAAGTCGCCGGGTGCGGCCGTGTTTGCCGGCATGGAAGGCACGCGGCCGGTGCTGGTCGAGATCCAGGCGCTCGTCGCCCCCTCGCCGCTCGGCACGCCGCGCCGCGCAGTCGTGGGCTGGGACAGCCCGCGGCTCGCCATGATCCTGGCGGTTCTCGAGGCGCATTGCGGCGTGCGTTTTGCCACCCACGACGTCTATCTCAACGTCGCCGGCGGCTACCGTATTTCCGAGCCGGCGGCCGATCTTGCCGTGGCGGCCGCCCTGGTCTCCTCGCTCACCGGTCTTGCCCTTCCCGCCGATTGCGTCTATTTCGGCGAAATCAGCCTATCGGGCGCCATCAGGCCTGTCGCGCATGCGCAACAGCGTCTCAAGGAGGCCGAAAAACTGGGATTCGGACAGGCAGTCCTGCCGCCGGGCAGCGAGGAACTGACGGGGGGAATTGGTGCCGGTTCGTTCCAGCCAGCGACGTTGACCGACCTTGTGGTGCGTATCGCCGGCTCGCTGAGACGGCGAGAGGAAGACTGACCGGGTCGGGCAAGCGGAAAAATCCGCTATGATGGAGTGGGAAACAAATGCCGATTACGCTGCTTGACGGAATTCTCGTCGGCTTCACTCTGGTTTCCGCGATGTTGGCCATGGTCCGCGGCTTCTCCCGCGAGATCCTTTCCATCGCCTCCTGGGTGGCGGCGGCCGCTGCAGCCTATTTCTTCTATCCGGCGGTGCTGCCCTACGTGCAGCCCTATGTCGACAACGAGCAGCTCGCCATGGCAGCGGCAGCCGGCATCGTCTTCGTCATCGCGCTGATCGTGGTGACCGTCATCACCATGAAGATCGCCGATTTCATCATCGATAGCCGGGTCGGCGCGCTCGACCGTACGCTGGGCTTCCTCTATGGCGCGGCGCGCGGCATCCTGGTCGTGGCCGTCGGCCTCCTGTTCTTCACCTGGCTCGTCGGCTCCAATCCGCCGGCCTGGATCGCCGACGCCAAGTCGCGGCCGCTGCTTGCCGATATCGGCGCGCGCCTGCAGGCGCTGCTGCCCGACGATCCGGAAAAGTCGATCCTGAAGAAGCTGCAGCCGGGTGGCGAAGCCCCGGAAGCTGCTCCCGAGGGCGGCACCGCGACACCGCCTGCCGAAGGCGGCGCCACGCCGCCGGCCACCGACGCCCCGGCCGATGCACCCGCCGAGGAGGCACCCGCCGAGGACGCGCCTCCCGCCAACAACTGATTTGCGGCCAACCTGGCGGTTGGCATTCGATCAGCCGATATCGCTCACCCATGCATGCCGGTGTTCGGTGTGAACGGCTTGGGTTGGCGCGGGAAAGGCCGGGTCGGCGAACGATCCTACGCCAACCGCGAGCGCTTCGGGCTTGCGCTGCGGTTCCCAGAAAACCGTCGAACCGCAGTCGGGACAAAAATGAAAAACCACGGGAAAGCCGGTGTCTGACTGGCGCGTGTAGCGTTTGCTTTCGCCCTCGATCCTGACATCGGCGCGGCTGAAGAAGGCGGCGAGGCCATAGGTGCTGCCCGTTCGCCTCTGGCAGGCGAGGCAGTGGCACAACGAAACTTTTTCCGGTTCGCCGGAGCAGCTTGCGCGCAGGCTGCCGCAGGCGCATGTCGCAATCCTCATAAATCGCTTTCCACCCCCTCGTGTTTCTGTATCCGCTCACTAACTAAGGACCTTGCCCATTCGGGCCAAGCTTGCCATCCGATGCCGGAGCCCGCAAATCCCGGCAACTTCAAAGATCGAGGAAGATTTCAATGTCCCTGTCGCTCTACGATGTTACTGTGCCGGTGTTCATCCGGGCCTTCGCCAACCTGTCGGCGATCCTCGAAAAGGGCCGCGCCTTCGCGGATGAAAACAAGATCCCGCACAGCGAGCTTCTGGAGGCGCGGCTTTATCCCGACATGGCGCCGCTCACCGGCCAGATCCAGCGCGCCAGCGATTCGTCCAAATTCGTCGCCGTTCGCGTCGGCCAGATCGACAACGTGCCGATGGCGGACACCGAGGCCAGTTTCGACGAATTGCAGGCGCGCATTGCGGCGACCGTCGCCTTGCTGAAATCGATCTCCGCCAATGCGATGGACGGACGCGAAGAGGCGACCGTCGTGCTGAAGGCCGGCAGCACCGAGCGGACGTTCACCGCGAGGGAGTATGTGCTCGCCTTCGCACTCCCCAACTTCTTCTTCCACATCACCACCGCCTACGACATCCTGAGGCACAAGGGCGTACCACTCGGCAAGCTGGACTATCTCGGCAGGAACTGAGCAGGCCGCGGCCGCAGCCGACGCGATCGCCAATGACCGGGCCGCGACAATGCGGCCCGCGAATTGCCGGTGGCATTGCCGGCCCTGTTGCCTTATATGACGGTTTTCCGACGCGAGCACCGTGACCCGATGGTTGACGCAGCAGCTTCCCTCTCCGCAGAGGCCGACGATCATTTTCACGACGAATGCGGCGTGTTCGGCATTTTTGGCCGGCAGGACGCCGCGGCGATCGTCACGCTCGGCCTGCACGCCCTGCAGCATCGTGGCCAGGAGGCCGCCGGCATCGTCTCCTATGACGGCTCCCAGTTCCATGTCGAACGGCATGTCGGGCTGATCGGCGACACCTTCACCAAGCAATCCGTCATCGACCGCCTGCAAGGCACCCGCGCCATCGGCCATACGCGTTACGCCACCACCGGCGGCGCCGGCCTGCGCAATGTGCAGCCCTTCTTCGCCGAACTTTCGACCGGCGGGCTCGCCGTCGCCCACAACGGCAACATCACCAACGCGCTTACCGTGCAGCGCACGCTGCAAAAGCAGGGTTCGATCTTCTCGTCGACCTCCGACACCGAGACCATCCTGCACCTCGTCGCCACCTCGAAGGAGCGCGACATCAACTCGCGCTTCATCGAAGCGATCCGCCAGCTCGAGGGCGCCTTCTCGCTGGTCGCGCTGACCTCGAAGAAGATGATCGGCGTGCGCGATCCCTTGGGCATCCGGCCGCTGGTTCTGGGCGACCTCGACGGATCCTGGATCCTCGCTTCCGAAACCTGCGCGCTCGACATCATCGGCGCCCGTTTCGTGCGTGACCTGAAGCCCGGCGAGATGGTCGTCGTCACGTCCAAGGGCATCGAGAGCCATTTCCCGTTCGAGCCGCAGAAGTCGCGCTTCTGCATCTTCGAATATGTCTATTTCGCGCGGCCGGATTCCTCCGTGGAAGGCCGCAACGTCTACGACATCCGCAAGAACATCGGTGCCGAACTCGCCAGGGAAAACCCGGTCGACGCCGATATCGTGGTGCCGGTGCCGGATTCGGGAACGCCCGCCGCGATCGGCTTTTCCCAGGAAGCCGGCATCCCGTTCGAGCTCGGCATTATCCGCAACCACTATGTCGGCCGCACCTTCATTTCGCCCGGCGATTTCATCCGCCATATGGGCGTAAAGCTGAAGCACAACGCCAACCGCCGCATGATCGAAGGCAAGCGCGTGGTGCTGGTCGACGATTCCATCGTGCGCGGCACCACCAGCCAGAAGATCGTGCAGATGGTGCGCGAAGCCGGCGCCAAGGAGGTGCATATGCGCATCGCCTCGCCGCCCACCCGCGCCTCCTGCTTCTACGGCGTCGATACGCCGGAAAAGGCCAAGCTCCTGGCCTCGCGCATGTCGATCAAGGAGATGGCCGACTTCATCCGCGTCGATTTGCTCGGCTTCCTCACCATCGACGGGCTCTACCGCGCCGTCGGCGAAGCCGGCCGCAACGAGGAGCAGCCGCAGTTCTGCGACGCCTGCTTCACCGACCAGTATCCCACCCGCCTGCTCGACCATGAAGGCGCCGACAATGTCCGCACCCTGTCGCTGCTGGCGACCGGCGGACAGTAACCGACATCAACGCATGAATCTGGCCGGCTTACAGTCTTCTTCGCGCGTGCTTTGTCGCACCCCCCTCTGGCCTGCCGGCCATCTCCCCCACGAGGGGGGAGATCAGCTTTCTTTTCCGCCTTCGCCAATCTTCTCTATGTCAAGACGAGCGCCAACCATGCGGTCGGCCAATCTCTCCCCTTGTGGGGGAGATGTCCGGCAGGACAAAGGGGGGCAACGTAGGGCACTAACCGGAGAACTTGCCCAGTGACCCCCAACCTCACCGGCCGCATCGCGCTGGTCACCGGCGCCTCGCGCGGTATCGGCTATCACATCGCCAAGCAGATGGCGGCGGCGGGCGCGCATGTGATCGCGGTCGCCCGCACCGTCGGCGGCCTGGAAGAACTCGACGACGAGATCAAGGCCGAGCGGGCCAGGACCGGCAAGGGCGAAGCGACCCTGGTGCCGCTCGATCTCACCGACATGCAAGGCATCGACCGGCTCGGCGGCGCCATCAACGAGCGTTGGAAAAAGCTCGACGTGCTGGTCGCCAACGCCGCCGTGCTCGGCGTCATCTCGCCCATCGGCCATGTTGAGGCAAAAGTGTTCGACAAGGTGATGGCCGTCAATGTCACCGGCACTTGGCGGCTGATCCGCTCGGTCGACCCGCTGCTGCGCGCTTCGGACGCCGGCCGCGCCATCGTGCTGTCCTCCAACGCCGCCCATTCGGCGCGTGCCTTCTGGGCGCCATACGCCGCCTCCAAAGCGGCGGTGGAAACGCTGACACGCTGCTGGGCCGACGAAACGAAAAACATGGCTCTGCGCGTCAACGCCGTCGATCCCGGCGGCACCCGCACCGCGATGCGCGCCCAGGCCTTTCCCGGCGAGAACCCTGAGACACTGCCGCATCCCTCCGAGATCGCCTCGCGCATCCTCGGCATGGCCAGCCCTGCCCTCACCCACACCGGCCAGATCTACCAGGCGAAGTTCGACCGCTGGATGGAATACCAGCAGCCGGCCGAGGCGGCGTCAGCCGGCTGACCAGCCGTCAGGCGGCATTCCCCGGTGGCCAGCCGTCAAACGGCCTTGGCCGTCACCGAAAGCTCGGGCTTGGCGTTGATCGTCTGGAACACCACGCAATAACGCTCGGTCAGTTTCAGCAGAGTGTCGATGCGCTCCTGCGGCTCGTCGGTGTCGAGTTCGAAGCCGAGCCTGATTGCCCTGAATCCCACCGGCGCATCCTTGGCCACGCCCAGCGTGCCGCGGAAATCGAGGTCGCCCTCGGCGCTCACCGTGGCGCCGCCGAGCCGGAATTCCAGCGCCGTCGCCACCGCCTTCAGCGTCACCCCGGCACAGGCCACCAGCGCTTCGAGCAGCATGTCGCCCGAACACAATTCCAGGCCGCTGCCGCCGGTCGCCGGATGCAGGCCGGCAACCGCGAGCGCCCTGCCCGTCTCCACCTTGCAGGCAATCGACTGGTCGTCGATCGACCCCTTGGCCCTGAGCGTGATCAGCGCCTGGCCCGCGTCCTCGCGATAAGCTTCCTTCAGCGGCGTCTGCATCGCCTTGAGTTCCGCGGCATCCATCCTGCTTCTCCTGGTTTCAGTCATTCTAACCGCTGGCGTGCCGGAAGGAACCGTCGCGGTTTCGGCCCGTTCTCCCAATGCACAAAGTCGTGATCGCCGGACGAAAACTCCGCCTTTTACAGTTCATACAAATGTTGAAAGATTTCCAAAGCAGAATGGGAGGACGTTTCATGCGAAAATCATTGCTCTTGTCAGCCGCGGTGCTTCTTGTCGCGTTCGGCGCAGCCAAAGCGCAGGATACGACGATGAGCTTCTTCATCACCAGCGCCGGTTCCGGCAACGGCGCCAATCTGGGCGGCCTTGCAGGCGCCGACGCGATTTGCCAGAAGCTCGCCGAAGCGGGCGGCGTAACCGGTCCGAAGACCTGGCGCGCCTACCTCTCCACCAGCGAAGTTAACGCCAAGGACCGCATCGGCGCAGGGCCGTGGTACAACGCCAAGGGTGAGAAGATCGCGGACGATGTCGCCTCGTTACACAGCGACGCCAACAACATCACCAAGCAGACCGCGCTCGACGAGAAGGGCAATGTGATCAACGGCCGCGGCGACGAGCCCAACCGCCACGACATCCTGACTGGAACGCTTGCCGACGGCACCAAGGCTGCCGACCAGACCTGCGGCGACTGGACCCTGAGCGGCGCGGAGGGAAGCGCCATGGTCGGCCATCACGACCGCATGGGGCCGGACACGCTGGCGACGGCAAAATCGTGGAACGCCGCGCACCCCTCGCGCGGCGGCTGCAGCCAGGACGCGCTGATCGGCACCGGCGGCGACGGGCTGCTTTACTGCTTCGCCGCCAACTGATTCATTTTATCGCCTTGCAAAAGCCACGGGCTGGCTCCAGCCCGTGGCTTTTTGCACGTCGTTGAGAGGTTTACGGCAACCGTGGCGCCAGCGTTATCTCCCCCTTGTGGGGGAGAAAGCGATTTCAGCATCTTAGCTGAGCCGGCCCTGAGCTTGGCCCAGGGCCGTCTTGCGAAGCTAAGTGCTAGAAATCGCAAGAGAGAGGGTTTGCAGCGGTACGGGAACCCCCTCTCTTGGATTTTCGACAACTCGATCGCCGCCAGCATCTGTCAGCAGTCTTTCATTTTGTTTTGTCCACACCCTTTCGCGCTGCCGCATAGTTGTCGGCAGTTTCTCCTGCGGGAACGCCGAACATGACGGTGGTTTGCAAGGAGGAGCCGGCGCTTCGGGCAAGCGGCTAACGTCGCCGTGGAGACGGGGGCTGTCCCAGAGTCTCTACGATTTCCCGCTTTGACGGGAACCAGGCGCCGCATGCCGTTTGCGCTGACACGTAGAAACCACCGGTGCATACCGGAAGGTCCGATGTTGGGAGATGGGATGGCCGAAAATCGCCGGCGGGGCGCTGGCAAGGCGCCATATGATTTACTTACGAGGTGCTGAACCAGCGCCCCGCTTCCCGACTACTTCCACCCAATGGCCAGACGCGAAAGCGGGCGTGGCGACAGAGACGTTTGTGATGATGACACGAAGACGTTTGTGCTCTACGGCGCCCCCTTCTCCCCCGTCCTTCACGGGGAGAGGGTAAGGTAAGGGTGAGGGGCAGCGCCAATGCCCATCCGCTCCCCCTTCGCAGGAGAGGTGGTTTGCGCAGCAACACCGGAGAGGAGAATTTTGCCTGCAACGCCGCCCCTGGGCAAAGGCCAGCATGGGGCTGGCGATGTCAAAAACCCTCTCGCGCAACGGCGCCCTTGTCGATGATTGACCTTCCCCACACATGCGCTACCCTTGAAGGCAAGCGGACGATCAGAGACGCGACCGAAAACTGGCTGGGAGGTGCGGCGTGGTCCTTACCGGTGCGATGCTTCTTGCGGTCGTTCTGGCGCTTGTCGCCGTGGCGATCGTGCTCAAGATACAACTCGGCCTTTCCTTCACGCAGGCGCTTCTCTACGCGCCGCTAAAGCTTGCCTGGCGGGTGGACGACACGCGGATCGGCATGGCCCGGGACGCCGAAACGCCGGTCATCTACGCAATCTCGCACCAGTCGAAGCTCGACCCGGCGCTGATGCTGTCGCTGCTGCCCGAGCAGACCTTGCATATCCTCGATGACTATTCGGCCAGATCGATGTGGCTCGAACCGTGGCGCGAGCTCGCCCGCACCATCGCCTTCAACGCGGAGCATGTGTTCGTCAGCCGTCGCCTGGTGCGCCATCTGCGCGGCAGGGGCCGTCTCGCCGTCTATTTTCCGGCCGCGGCCGAACCCGACATGAAGGCCTTCCGGCTGTTTCGCGCGGTCGCCCGCATAGCATTGAAGGCGGATGCGAAGATCGTGCCCATCGTCGTCGGCGGAGCCCGCCACCTGCCGATGTCGTCAATGCCGGCCGAACAGGCGCCGCGGCGCTGGTTTCCGGAACTCCGCCTCAGCGTTCTTGAGCCAATAACCATCGCCGCACTGATGGAGCGCGCCGGCCCGCAGCAATCGATGGCAGCCACTGCCATCTTCGACCGTGTCGCCGAGGCGCATGTCGCCGCATCCGACCCTGCCAACACCGTTTTCACCGCGATCCGCGACGCGGCTCTCCGGTTCGGCCCTTCGCGGACGATTGTCGAGGATGTCGTCAGCGGCTCGATGACCTATCGGAAGATGCTGATTGCGGCGCGCGTGCTGGCCGGCCGGTTTTCACATGTCGATCAGCCGGGCGAAGCCGTCGGCCTGATGCTGCCCAATGCCAACGGCGTCGCCATCGCCTTCCTTGGCCTGCAATCGGCGGGCCGCGTGCCGGCGATGATCAACTACACGGCGGGCACCGCCAGCATTTCTGCGGCGATCCGCACCGCGACCATCCGCACCGTCATCTCCTCGCGGGCCTTCATCCAGAAGGCCGATCTCGGCGCCGTCGTCGAAACAATCGAGCAGGCTGGTGCGAAGTTCGTCTGGCTGGAGGATGTGCGCGACAGCGTCTCCATTTTTGAAAAGGCAATCGGCGCGCTGTTCTGGCGCTTCCCCGTCGTCAACCGCGATCCGGCCAAACCCGCCGTGCTTTTGTTCACCTCCGGCTCCGAGGGGCTGCCCAAGGGCGTGGTGCTGTCGCACAGGAACCTGATCGCCAACGCCATGCAGGCCGAAGCGCGGCTGACGCTGACCCCTCAAGATACGCTGCTCAACGTGCTGCCGGTCTTCCATTCCTTCGGCCTGATGGCCGGCACGGTCTTGCCGTTCCTGATTGGCGTGCGGCTGTTCCTCTACCCGTCGCCGCTACACTACAAGCTCATTCCGGAAGTCGCCGCCAAGGTGAAACCCACCATTCTCGTCGGCACCGACACCTTCCTCAACGGCTATGCGCGTACCGCCAAGGACAGCGATTTTGCCACCCTGCGGCTGGTCGTCGCCGGCGCCGAAGCGGTGAAGGCGGAGACCCGCCGGGTCTGGCGCGAACGGTTCGGCGCCGAGATCGTCGAAGGTTTCGGCCTGACCGAGGCATCTCCGGTCGTCGCGGTAAATACCGCCATCCACGGACGCGACGGCACGGTCGGGCGCCTGATGCCCGGCATGCGCATGAAGCTCGAACCCGTCGAGGGCATTGCCGAGGGTGGACGCCTGGTGATCTTCGGGCCCAACGTGATGATGGGCTACATGACCGCCGACAGGCCGGGCGAACTGCAGCCGCTCATCGACGGCTGGCACGACACCGGCGATATCGTTTCGGTCGACCGCGAGGGCTATATTTCCATTCGCGGCCGCGCCAAGCGCTTTGCCAAGATCGGCGGCGAGATGGTGTCGCTGGGGGCGGTCGAGATGCTCGTGCAGTCGCTATGGCCGGAAGAGCACCATGCGGCGGTCACCGTGCCCGACAAACGCAAGGGCGAGCGCATCGTGCTGGTCACCACCTGCGACAGCGCCGACACCAAGGCATTGCGGCAATATGGCCGCCAGAGCGGGACCTCCGAACTGGCCATTCCCGACGAGATCGTCAAGATCGAGGAAATGCCAGTTCTGGGTTCCGGCAAGACCGACTACACGGCAGCGCGCCGCATCGCCGTCGAAAGGCTCGGGCTTGAGGCGGCCGCCTGAGCCCGTCAGTCGACGTTGCCTGCCGGCTTCTGTTCGTCCTTTGCGGCAGCGACGGAAGCTGCCTCCTCCTCGGCCTCAGCTTGCCGCGCGCGACGCGCATAGGCGGTGAAGCTCAACGGCAGGAAGCAGAAGTAGGCGATCGCCGAGGCGGCAAGCGTCTGCCAGGTGTAGGCCGCCAGAAGCAGCACATAGAAGACGACGCCGAGGATCAGCGGCATCACCATGTCGCCGCGGATCTTCTTTCCCGCAGTCTTGCCGGAATAGACCGGCAGCCTGGAGACCAGCAGCAATCCGACAAACACGGTGAAGGCGGAACTCAGATAGGCCGACAGGATGTTCAGCGGCATGTCGAGGAAGCCGAGATAGACCGGCAGCATCACCAACACGGCGCCGGCTGGCGCCGGCACGCCGACAAAATAGTCGGCCTGCCAGGCGGGCCGCTCCGTGTCTTCGTCGAGCACGTTGAAACGCGCCAGCCTCAGCCCGCAGGCGATCGCGAAGAGCAATGCCGCGATCCAGCCGATCGATCCGGCGCGATCGAGCAGGTAGGCGTAGAGCACGAGCGCCGGCGCGACGCCGAAATTGACGATGTCGGCCAGCGAATCCATCTGCGCGCCGAACTTCGATTGTCGCCTTCAGCCGCCGCGCGATACGCCCGTCGATGCCATCGAGGAAAGCGGCGAACAGCACCATGGCCACCGCGATCTCGAAACGGTGCTCGAAGGCAAGCCGGATGCCCGACAGGCCGGCGCAGATCGCCAGCACGGTGATCAGGTTGGGGATGAGCATGCGCAGCGGAATTTCCTGGAGGCGCGGCCCGCCCCTGCCGTGCGGTTCGAATTTGTGGAAGAACCCGGCCATCGGAGCCGCCTATGAGATCCGTACGAGCGGCGTGGCGGCGTTGCCGCCGAACTCGGCGATCACGGTCTCGCCGCCGACCGCCGTCTGGCCGATCGCCGACTCGCGGCGTCGCCTGCCTGGGCAGGTACACGTCGAGCCGCGAGCCGAAACGGATCAGCCCGATGCGCTCGCCAGTGCCGATGTTCGAATTGGCCTCGACGAAACAGACGATACGGCGGGCCACAAGGCCGGCCACCTGGACGACGCCGATCGTACCGTTGGGGCTGTCGATCACCAGGCCGTTGCGCTCGTTCTCGCTGCTCGCCTTGTCGAGATCGGCATTGAGGAATTTGCCCGGCCGATGCTCGATGCGGGTGATCTTGCCGCGCACCGGCGAGCGGTTCACGTGGCAGGAAAAGACGTTCATGAACACCGAGATGCGCGGTCATCTCATCGAGGCCGAGGCCGAGTTCGCGCGGCGGCGATCGCCGGCCCGACCGACGACACGACGCCATCGGCCGGGCTGATCACCAGCCGGTCATCGACCGGCGTCACCCGCTCGGGGTCGCGGAAGAAATAGGTGCACCAGCCGGTCAGGATCAGCCCGATCCAGAACAGGAAGGTCGAAAACAGGCCGAGAATCAGCGTCACGCCGGCGAAAGCGGCGATGAACGGACAGCCTTCGCGGTGGATCGGCACAAATGTGTTGCGGACTGTATCGACGAGGCTCATCGGGCAGAGATCAGGCTCCGTTGCAGGTCGGGCCTGCTTATCGGAAACCGCCCCTTCCCGCAACGCAACAATCCACGGCAGCGAATGGCCTGCCGACCGATTTCTAAGGTTCGGCCGGTGCTACTGAACCTCCGCCGTGCGCCGACGCACCACGACACCGAGTTCGTCGCTCTCGCGGGCGATGCGCAACCGCTCCTCGGCTTCGGTCGCCTCGCGCTGGCGGTCCCACATCGCGGCGTAGAGGCCACGTTCGCGCAAGAGGTTCGACATGGGTGCCGCGCTCGGCGATCCGGCCGTCCTTCAGCACGATGATCTCGTCGGCCGAAATCACCGTCGACAGACGATGGGCGATGACGATGGTGGTGCGGCCACGGCTGACCAGATCGAGCGCCGCCTGGATCTCCTGCTCGGTGTGGGTGTCGAGCGCCGATGTCGCCTCGTCCAGCATCAGGATCGGCGGCGCCTTGAGGATGGTGCGGGCAATCGCCACGCGCTGCTTTTCGCCGCCCGAAAGTTTCAGGCCGCGCTCGCCGACCATCGACTTGTAGCCGTCCGGCAGGCCTCGATGAAGCTGCCGATCTGCGCCAGTTCGGCGGCCTTCTCGACCTCCGCCTCGCGTCGCGTCGGTGCGGCCATAGCGGATGTTGTAGGCGATGGTGTCGTTGAACAGCACCGTGTCCTGCGGCACCATGCCGATGGCGGCGCGCAGGCTCTCCTGCGTCACATCGCGAATGTCCTGCCCGTCGATCAGGATCGCGCCCTGCTGGATGTCGTAGAAGCGGAACAGAAGCCGCGAGATCGTCGACTTGCCCGCCCCGGACGGGCCGACGATCGCCACCGTCTTGCCGGCGGGAACCTCGAAGCTGATGCCCTTTCAGGATCGGCCGGTCGGGATCGTAGGCGAAATGCACGTCGCGGAACTCGACCGTCGCCCTCGTTCGACCGCCAGCGGCTCGGCACCCGGCCGGTCGACGACCTCCTGCGGCACATCGAGCAGGTCGAACATCTGCTCGATGTCGGTCAGGCCCTGGCGGATTTCGCGATAGATGAAGCCGATGAAGTTGAGCGGCACGGAAAGCTGCATCAGCATGGCGTTGATGAAGACGAAATCGCCGATCGTCTGCGTGCCGGCCATGCACCTCGCGCGCCGACATCACCATGACGATCGTCATGCCGACGCCGAAGATCAGCGCCCTGGCCGAAGTTCAGCCAGCCGAGCGAGGTCCAGGTCTTGGTCGCCGCGACCTCGTAGCGCGCCATCGAGCGGTCGAAGCGCTCGGCCTCCATGCGCTCATTGTTGAAATATTTGACCGTCTCGAAGTTGAGCAGCGAGTCGATCGCCTTGGTGTTGGCGTCGGTGTCGCTGTCGTTCATCTCGCGGCGGATCGCGATGCGCCAGTCGCTCGCCCGTGACCGTGAACCAGGTGTAGAGCCACACCGTCACGGCGACCACGACGACGTAGAGCCAGCCATAGGCGACGGCAGAAGATCACCGCCGTCAGGCGCGAATTCGAGGACGGTCGGCACGGTGTTGAGGATGGTGAAGCGGACGATCGTTTCGATGCCCTTGGTGCCGCGCTCGATGATGCGCGACAGGCCGCCGGTGCGCCGCTCCAGATGGAAGCGCAGCGACAGATTGTGCATGTGCACGAAGGTCCTGTAGGCGAGCTGGCGCACCGCATGCTGGCCGACGCTGCGCGAACAGCGCGTCGCGCAACTGGTTGAAGCCCCACTGCACGATGCGCAGCAAATTGTAGGCGACCACCAGCATCACCGGCGCCAGCAGGAACAAGCCGGCAGCGGCGGCGGCGACCTGAAATCGTTTGCCAGCGCGTCGGTCGCCCATTTGAAGAAATACGGCACGCCGATCAGGACCACCTTGGCAACGACAAGGAAGACAGTTGCCCAGACGACGCGCAGCTTCAGGTCCGGGCGCTCCGCCGGCCACATATAGGGCCACAGATTGCGCAGCGTATTCAGGGTCGAGCCGGATTCGGCGGAAACGGTTTTGCTGGCCAAAGGCTTGCTTTCGTACTTTTTCCGGCCGGTTCAGGGAACCGCGCAGCAGGAATTGATAAGGGTGGAGACCGAGACGGAAAGGCTGGCAAGCGCCTCGCGGTCGATCTCGTAACGCGAGCGCTGCTTTTCCGGAGAAAAGCGCACCAGACCGGCATCGACGAGTATCTTCAGATGCTGCGAGACCGTCGACTGGGCGAGGTCGAACCGGCCGACAACATCCTTGCAGCAGCAACATCCGCTGCCAGCGAGATATTGCAGTATCTCGATGCGCGCCGGGTGCGAGAGGGCCGCCAGCTTCGCCGCCAGCCTTGCCGCCTGCGGGGTTTCGCGGTCGCACCCTAACTGTCTGGGGTCGTCGTTCATCGTTCATCGTCGTTAGACGATGAGCGCTTGCGACGCAACTTTTTTGGAATGCTAGAGCGGCTTTTTCGACGCCGGCGGAGGCACTTGTTCCTTGACCGCGGTCATGTCGGCTGCGTCACCCTCCGGCGTCTTTTCCGGAACGTTGAAGACCTGCCCCGGCCAGATACGGTCCGGATCGGAGATCTGGTCCTGGTTGGCGAGGTAGATGGTCGAGTAACGGACGCCATGGCCGTAAACACGCCGCGAAATCCGCCACAACGTATCGCCGCGGCGGATTATGACGGAGCCGTCGACATGTTGCAGCTTCGGCGCGGTCGCGTCGGCTTCGCCGGTCAACGCTTGCTGCTCTGGCGCGGCCGCCGAATCCGGCTGGCTCGCGCCGGCCGTTTCTCCCATGGGTTGCTGCGCGGCAGGCGGCGTCTGCGGCGGTCGGTTGGGTGGCCGGCGGTGCAGCGGTCGTCACACCAGTATCTTGCGATTCCGGCGCCACGGCGGCTACCGCCTCGCCCGGCTCACGCTCGAACGGTACGGCGGCGCGCGCCACCACCTTGGCATCGGGATCGAGCGCATCGGCGCGGACAATGTAGTCGCCGACCGGCAGGTCGCGCTCGGTTTCGATCAGGAAGCGGCCGCCGGGCGATGCCACCGCCTCGCCGAGCAGGATGTCGTTGGCATAGACCCTGACCCGCCGTCCGGCGTCGGCCGCACCTGCCACAAATACCTTGCGTCCCTCGATCTCCACTGCGTCGACTGCGACCTTGGGCTCGCCGGCGGGTTCCGCCGGCTTTGCCGATGCGGCAGGCTCAGCGGGCTTTGCCGCATCCGAGGCGGGGGCGGCAGGCTGCGGCCCGGGTGCCGGCTGTTCCAGCGTCGCGGCTGCAACCTTGTCGTCTGCTGGAGGGGCTTTCGAAGGCGCTGCGGCCCCTGCCGGAGCTTTCTCGGACGTGGCCGCGGCGCCAGCCTTCTGCGCCGGTTTTACCGCCTCAGGCACGGTGATCAGCTTGCTCGGCTCGCCGGGCTTTTCGACCAGCGCCAGAACCTGGCCGTGCTTCTGGTCGGGGATGGAAACGACCGCCGTTTCGGGCGACGTCGCCACGACCTTGTCCGCAGTGGTCGAGCGCAGCACCAGTTCGTGACCGCCAGGCTTCAGCGGCTCGTTGAGCACGATGGCGAAATCGCCATCGGCCCCGGCCTTGGTGCTGCCCAACACCTGCGCGCCGGCAACAATTTCCACCATCGATTCGGGAGCAGCCTTGCCGGCAACGACGATAGAGCCATCCGATTCGGCGCGCACGAGATCGAAAGACGGCGCGATGACCGCCGGCGCCGCTGCGATCCGGAGCGGGTGTCGCCGTTCCAGGAGGCGCCGCTTGCTGCGGCAACCGTTCACCCTTCGGCGCCGCGGGCTTGGCCGGCGCGGCCGTTTCGGGAACCGCGGCTACAGCTGCGGCCTTCGGTTCGACGAGATAGGGATCGAGCGCGCCCGAGACATAGGCAGTTCCCACTGCGGCGGTTGCACCGCCTGCAATGAACAAGAACGCCTTCAACGGGTTTACAACCATGATTCCCTGCCCTTTAGCCGCCTAAAACCGGTCTATCCTGTTTTGCAAACAGCGACAAGAAAAAGCCCGTTTGCCCTTGACGTGATACGACCCTGCACATCAATCAGTTGCATGAGCACGATTCGATCCATTTGCGTTTATTGCGGCTCGTCTCCCGGCCGCGGCGATCTTTACATGGCTGCCGGGCTGGAACTCGGACGCGCCATCGGCAGCGCCGGCCTGCGCCTCGTCTACGGCGGCGGCACCAAAGGCATCATGGGCGCCGTAGCCCAAGGAGCCTCTGGAGCGGGTGGCCAGGTGACCGGGCATCATTCCACGCTTCCTGATGAACAAGGAAGCAACCGAACAAGCGCTCAGCGAACTTGACGAACTGATCGTCACCGACAACATGCACCAGCGCAAGCATATCATGTTCGAGAAATCCGACGCCTTTGTGGCGCTTCCAGGCGGCATCGGCACGGTCGAGGAGATCGTCGAGATCATGACCTGGGCACAACTCGGCCATCACCGCAAGCCGGTGGTCTTCTGCAACATCAACGGCTTCTGGGATCCGATGATTGCCCTGCTCGATCACATGCAGGCCGAAGGCTTCATCCACACCTCGCATCTGGTGAAGCCGCTGGTGGTCGATAGCGCCAGGGCTGCAATCGAGATCGTGCTTGGAGCCGCGGCCGTTTCCGCGCAAACCGGCGATGCAGCCGTCATCGACAAGATGTGAGTTGCCGCAATCAGGCGCCGGTGGCGCGGTAGTCCTCGACGATATCGCCCGACGCCATGATTTCGTCCTCGTGGCCAACTTCGCGCCAGGTCTCGGCGAGCGCTGCATCATACCATTCACGCATCGCTGGCAGATCGCGGATCATCTGCGCATAGGCATTGCCGCGTTTTCCGAAATCCAGCCCGAACATCAGGGCGCGGAATGTTACGGGCGCAAAGAAGGCATCGACGCCACCGAAAGCTTCACCCGCCAGGAACGGACCGCCGAAGCGCTCCAGCCCCTCGTTCCACAGTTCGCCGACGCGCGCGATATCGCGTTCCAGTCCCGCCGGACGCTCCCGTAACTTCACGCGCACCCCGCAGCTCATGCCGCAGACATTGCGCAGGTCCTGAAACGAGGAGTGCATTTCGGCCGAGGCGCAGCGCGCCCAGGCGCGCGCCACGACATCCTTCGGCCAGACGCCGGGATGGCGCTCGGCGAGATATTCGACGATCGCGATCGAGTCCCACACCGCGATGTCCCCATCGTCTCAGACATGGCACACGCCCGCTCGGCGAGAACGGACGATACGTCTCGTAGCTCGGACCCGACGGGAATGGAATCAGCCGTTCGCGGAAGGGGATGCCGAGCGTGCTCATCAGCACCCAAGGCCTCAGCGACCAGGATGAATAGTTCTTGTTGGCGATGAGAAGTTCGTACATTCGGTCCCCCAAGGCGTCACAGGGCGGTCTCTTCAAGCACTCATGCCGTTTAGCGCGCCTTCGGTGCGAAAAACATCGACCACGAATAGATGGCCAGCGCCACCCAGATGAGGCCGAAGGCGAGCGCGTGGATGGCGTCGAATGGCTCGCCGAACACGAAGACGGCGATCAGGAAGACGATGGTCGGTGCGATATACTGCATGATGCCGATGGTCGAAAAGCGCAGCAGCCGTGCGCCAAAGGCAAACAGCAGCAGGGGCACCGCGGTCACCGGCCCGCACCCCACAAGCAGCAACGTGTCGCCCGGCGCACCGGTGAGGAAATGCCCCTGCCCCGTCGACTGCAGCCAGATGACATAGCCAAGTGCTGGAACCGACAGCAAAAGCACTTCGAGGAAGAACCCCTGGCTCGGACCGATTGGCAGTGTCTTGCGGAAATAGCCGTAGGCGGCGAACGAGAAAGCCAGCGCCAGCGAAACCCAGGGCAACTGCCCTGCCTCGAAAGTGAGCACAGTGACCGCGACAGCCGCCAGCGCCACCGCGAAAATCTGGGCGCGGCCAAGCCGCTCGCCCAGAAGCAGCGCTCCGACGACGACGTTGACCAGCGGGTTGATGTAGTAGCCAAGTGCGGTCTCGACCGTCCTGTCGACGGCGATCGCCCAGACATAGATGCCCCAGTTGACGGTGATCAGCGTTGCGGTCAGCGCGGCCATCGCCAGCATGCGCGGCGAGCGGATGGCGACCTTGAAGTCTGCGGTGCGTCGCAGCCAGACGAGCGTGGCGCCGGCAATCGGCACCGACCACAGGATGCGGTGCGCGACCACCTCGGTCAGCGGCAGGTGCGCCACCGCCTTCATGTAAAAGGGCAGCAGCCCCCACAGGAGATAAGCGCCAAGCGCCAGCGCGAAGCCCCGTGAGGCATCTGTCTGGGCAGTCGGAGCAGTCGATTGGGCTGTCATGGCCGCACTCTATGCCCCGTGGCAGGCCAAAGGACCATTTCAAACTTCTGATGGTCTATGAGATTTCCGCTGATGGTTCAGTGGCGTTTTCGCTACTCCGCCGCCACCAGCCCCGCCATCTCGCGGTTTTTCATCAGCTTGTAGACAATCGAATCCATCAGCGCCTGGAAGGAAGCATCGATGATGTTGTCGGAAACGCCGACCGTCCACCAGCGTGCGCCAGTCGCATCGTGCAATTCGATCAGGACGCGAGTGATCGCCTCGGTGCCGCCGTTGAGGATCCGCACCTTGTAGTCGACCAGCTCGAGATCGCCGATCTCGGCCTGGAACTTTCCCAGATCCTTGCGCAGCGCAATGTCGAGTGCATTGACAGGCCCGTGCCCCTCGGCGACCGACATCTTCTCCTCGCCGTCGACCAGTACCTTCACGATCGCTTCCGACACCGTCTTCAACTGGCCGTTGGCGTCGAAACGACGCTCGATCATGCAGCGGAACGAGGTGACCCGGAAGAATTCCGGCACCGTGTGCAGCATTTTTCGCGCCAGAAGCTCGAAACTCGCGTCGGCGCCTTCATAGGCATAACCTTCCGCCTCGCGCTCCTTGACCACCGAGATCAAAGCGTCGAGCCGATGGTCATCTTTCAGCACGTCGATGCCGCGGCGCTTCAGCTCGGCGACGAAATTCGCCTTGCCGCCCTGGTCCGAGACCATCACCTTGCGTCGATTGCCCACCGTTTCCGGCGGCACGTGCTCGTAGGTCTTTGGCTCCTTCGCCAGCGCCGAAGCATGGATGCCGGCTTTCGTGGCGAATGCCGAGGTTCCGACATAGGGCGACTGGGCTTCGGGCGCACGATTGAGCAATTCATCAAATCCGCGCGACAGCCGCGAGATGCCGGCAAGCTGTTCCGCCGAAATGCCTGTCTCGAATTTTTGCGCGAATGCCGGCTTCAGCGCCAATGTCGGGATAATGGAGATGAGGTTGGCGTTGCCGCAGCGCTCGCCGATACCGTTCAGCGTGCCCTGGATCTGGCGCACGCCGGCCTCCACCGCGGTGAGCGAATTGGCGACCGCCTGGCCGGTGTCGTCATGGGCGTGGATACCGAGGTTGCTACCTGGAATGCCGGCGGCGATCACCTTGGCGACGATCTCGCGCACTTCCGAGGGCTGCGCGCCGCCATTGGTGTCGCACAACACCACCCAGCGGGCGCCGGCATCATAGGCGATCTTTGCGCAAGCCAGCGCATAATCGGGATTGGCCTTGAAACCGTCGAAGAAATGCTCGCAGTCAACCATCGCCTCCTTGCCGGCCGCGACCGCCGCCTCGACGGAAGCGCGGATGGCGTCGAGGTTTTCCTCGTTGGTGCAGCCGAGCGCGACGCGGACATGGTAATCCCAGCTCTTGGCCACGAAGCATACGGCGTCCGACTTGGCCTGCACCAAAGCGGCCAGTCCCGGATCGTTGGACGCCGATACCCCCACCCTCTTGGTCATGCCGAAGGCGACGAATTTCGAGTGCGCCGTGCGCTTTTCCGTGAAAAAGGCCGTATCCGTGGGATTGGCGCCGGGATAGCCGCCTTCGACATAGTCGACGCCGAACTCATCCAGCATTTTCGCGATGGCGATCTTGTCCTCGACTGAAAAGTCGATGCCCGGCGTCTGCTGGCCATCGCGCAGTGTCGTGTCGAAGAGATAGAGGCGTTGTTTTTTCATTGAAATACCAATGAAGGTCGCGGTCCTTCGCGCCCCCCTCTGTCCTGCCGGACATCTCCCCCGCAAGGGGGTAGATCACCCGGCCGCTTTGATTTCGCCAGTCGCCAACGCTTCAGACCAGCCGGCAGTGCAGAAGCTGCCAATCTCCCCCCTGGTGGAGGACATCCCCGGCAGGACAGAGGCGGGCAAGGTGGCGCGCAAAAGGTCACGACGATTTCCCCGCAAAACCGTCCGTTGCGCGGATCAGGCGGTCCATGATGGCCGGCTCCGAATAGGCATGGCCGGCGTTTTCGAGAATGTGGAATTCGGCTTCCGGCCAGGCCTTGTGCAGTTCCCACGCCGTCACCGGCGGACAGGCCATGTCGTAGCGGCCCTGCACGATAACGCCCGCAATGCCCTTCAACTTGCCGGCGTCGCGGATCAGCTGGCCCTCGTCCATCCAGCCGGCATGGACGAAATAATGGTTTTCAATGCGGGCGAAGGCCAGCGCGAACTCGTCCTGGCCGAAGGCGCCGCTGGTCACCGGGTCCGGCAGCAGGGTGATCGTCTCGCCTTCCCACAGGCTCCACGCCTTTGCGGCAGTGATGCGCACCGCGGGGTCGTCGCTGGTCAGCCGCTTGCGGAAGGCGGATATCAGGTCGTCTCGTTCGGCTTGCGGGATCTGCGCGATGAAACGCTCCCATTTGTCGGGAAACATCAGCGAGGCGCCGTGCTGATAGTACCACAGCAACTCCGAGCGGCGCAGCGTGAAGATGCCGCGCAGCACCAGTTCGCTCACGCGCTCCGCATGCGTCTCGGCATAGGCCAGCGCCAGCGTCGACCCCCACGAGCCGCCGAACACCAGCCACTGGTCGAAGCCAGCCATTTCGCGCAGCCGCTCGATGTCGGCGACCAGATGCCAGGTGGTGTTGGCTTCCAGTTCCGCATGCGGCGTCGACTTTCCGCAGCCGCGCTGGTCGAACAAAATCACGTCGTAAAGCTGCGGATCGAACAACCGCCGATGCTTCGGCGAAATGCCGCCTCCGGGTCCACCATGCAGGAACACCGCAGGCTTGGCGCCCTTTGTGCCGGAACGCTCCCAATAGACCTTGTGGCCGTCGCCGACGTCGAGCATGCCGGTCTCGAACGGCGTGAGTTCCGGATAAAGGGTACGCAAATCGTTTGTCATTTCTTGCTTTCAGCTGGCCATTGGTCGGTGTCGTGGTCGGGATGCTGGTGGTTGGACGGCGCAACTGCCTCATACCAGGACGTCTCGTCCGCTGACGGCTCCATCGCGTCGAGCTCTCCGAACCACGGCATCTTCTCGTCTGGACCACACTGGAAGGCCGGCTTGACCAATGCCGGCTCGTCCAGGGCGCCGAGCACCACGTTGATACTGTCCCGATCCAGGACATCGAAGAACAGCGGCGTGCCGCAGCTGCGGCAGAAGCCGCGCCGCACGACATCAGATGAGTGGAACCAGCCGACCTCGCCGCGCGTGACGGTCAAATTCGCCTTCGACGCGCGCGCCAGCGGAAGGAAATAATTGCCAGAGGCCTTCTGGCACATGCGGCAATGGCAGATATGGGCGTTCTCCAGCGCCTGGTCGATGCGGTAGCGTACCGCCCCGCACTGGCAGCCGCCGGTTGTCGGTTCGTTCATTTGCGCTCCTTGGGCGGCCATTGATCGGTATCATGGTCGGGATGCTGGTAGGAGACGAGGTCGGCGAGGTAGGAGCTGGTCTCCTCGTCGGTGATCGTCTCCGCTCCGGGCAGCGCGGGGATCCCGTCAGCATAAGGCAGCTTAGCCTCGATGCCCCACTGTATCCGGGGTGGGATGACGGACGGGTCGTCGAAGGCGCCAATGGCCAAGGCAGTCCCCTCGGGCGCTTCGAAGGTCAGCGGCGTGCCACATGCTTCGCAAAACCCCCGCAAACCATGGCTCGAGGACTTGAAGCGCTTCGGTTCGCCCCGCGTCCACACGAGTTTGGCGTCGCGCACGGAGACCAGCGCGGCGTAAAAATTGCCACTGGCTTTCTGGCACATGCGGCAGTGGCAGATGGATGCTTCGCCAAGCGCGCCCTCGACGCGGAAGCGCACCGCGCCGCACTGGCACCCACCCGAATATAGCGGCTTGTTGTCGAGGCTCATGCCTGTTCCGCCGCGTGGCAGACGGCTTCGACATTGTTGCCGTCGGGGTCATAGACAAAGGCGGCGTAGTAGTCCTTGTGGTAGTGCGGGCGCGGTCCCGGGCCTCCATTGTCCTTGCCGCCTGCGGCGATTGCGGCGGCGTAGAAGGCGTCCACGTCGGCGCGGCTCTTCGCGGTGAAGGCATAGTGGCGGCCGGGTCCCGTCGGCGAAGCCTCGTGCAGCCAGAACACCGGCCGCTCGCGCCCGTAGCCGCCGACTTTGACGCCGCCGGTATATTCAGCCGGCACCATCATCAGCAGCGATGCGCCCAGCGGCGCAAACGCCTTGTCGTAGAAGGCTTTTGCCTTGTCGAAATCAGCAACAGCGATGCCGGTATGATCGATCATGCGAATTCCTCCGGTTGCGCGATTTTGCCTGAAGCTTGCACCCTCACCTTTTCACCTCCCAGGTGGTGACGCGCTCGCCGGTGGCAGGGTCTTTGCCGTCCTTCAACTGGATGCCCTGCGCCAGCAGTTCGTCGCGGATGCGGTCGGCTTCGGCCCAGTTTTTATCGCGGATGAAAGCAAGGCGGATATCGATTTTTTGTTTCAACTGCTCACTTGAGCTAGCCGAAGAATCATCCTCTTCCGTAACATCAACTACACCAGTTATCTTTGGCAAAGGCCTCAGAAATTCTTCCGGTGATTGCTCCAGTAATCCAAGCAATCTGAGACTCGCTAAGATTTCTCCTGCGTAGTCCCGAAAATCATAGCCCAGAGGTGTAACGCCAACCATCATTTCGCCAGCGACAGCACTCTGACTCGCCATCAAAGCAACGTTGAAGGCGCCATATGTCTGCAGGTCGTTAAGGATCAATGCCACTGCATCATTGTCAGGCTCTGTAGGATCGATCGGCCAGATCTCGTCAAATCGCCGATACAGCTTAGTCAATAGGCGCTCTGCCTCTTCCAACTTCCTCAAACTAAAATCGATCGGCTCGCGATAGTGCGTCATCAGCATGGCCAGCCGCAGCACCTCGCCTGGCCAACGCCGCCCGCCAAACGTCTCGGTGTTCAGCAACTCGTTGATGGTGACGAAATTGCCCTCGCTTTTGGCCATCTTCCTGCCTTCGACCTGCAAAAAGCCGTTGTGCATCCAGATGTTGGCCATCTTCTGCGAACCGAAAGCGCAGCAGCTCTGCGCCAACTCGTTCTCATGATGCGGGAAGACGAGATCGATGCCGCCGGCGTGGATGTCGAAGACATTTTTCTCCGGGTCGTCGCATTTCAGCCCGCCGCCGTATGGTTCCAGCAGCTTCGCCATCGACATGGCCGAGCATTCGATGTGCCAGCCCGGACGGCCGAGCACTTCGATGCCCGCGGGCGACGGCCAGCCGGGCTCGCCCGGCTTCGACGGCTTCCACAGCACGAAATCCATCTCGTCGCGCTTGTAGGCGGCAACGTCGACGCGGGCGCCGGCCAGCATATCGTCCAGCGCGCGCCGCGACAGCGCGCCATAGCGCGGCCCCTTGCGCGCATTCATCGCCGAGGGCGAGAACAGCACATGGTTCTCGCCGACATAGGCGACGCCGTTCTCGACCAGCCGCTCGATCAGCGCCCGCATCTCCTCGATGTGTTCGGTAGCGCGCGGCTGGCTGGTGGGCGGCAGGCAGCCAAGTGCGGCCACATCGTCCTGGAACTGCTGGTTGGTCTTTTCGGTGACGATGCGGATCGCCTCGTTCAGCGGCAGGTCGGGATAATCGCGTGCCGCGCGCGCATTGATCTTGTCGTCGACGTCGGTGATGTTGCGGACGTAGTTGACATGATCGGCGCCGTACAGATGGCGCAGCAGCCGGTACAGCACGTCGAAGACAATCACCGGCCGCGCATTGCCGATATGGGCGAAATCGTAGACCGTGGGACCGCAGACATACATGCGCACGTTGTTGGCATCGATGGGGACGAACTCCTCCTTCGTGCGCGTCAGCGTGTTGTAGAGCCGCAAACCCCTGGAACCGTCAGACATAAAAATCCCCTGGCCTGCTGGCCGGGGCGTTTGCTTGTCTGTCGAGAGAGAAGGCGAAAACGTCCGGTCCAGCGCTTGGCGCTAGCCAATAATGCAAATGCCGCAAATGGCGAAAAACGTTTTCATCGCGGGCTTTATCGCCCTGCCAACTGTTGCCGTCAAGCCGCATTCTCAATGGAAAATGGTCGCTTTTTCGGAACCAACCCGCTGCGTAAGTTTTTATTAAACATGTCTATACAAGAAAACAGGGGTACCAGCGGTTTTATTGGGTTGGCGTCACGATTTCGACCCAATCAGCCATCACTTCCGGCCCCCTCAACGCAACATGACCCAAGGGAAGAGAACAATGCCACGAAAACAGAGCGAAGCAGAACGTGCCCGCGCTCAACACGCCGACCTGACGAAACAATACCGCGCCATCGGCCTTGCGGCCGTGCAGGCCGCGCTGATCTGCTCTGCAAAGAAGCGGAGCGCCAACACCACCAAGACCGTCAAGGCCGCCTGAAAGTCAGGCGAGGCGGGCGATCAGCCCAAGTCCGATCGCCGTCATGACGACACCGATCAGGATGTCGAGCACGCGCCAGGCCGCGGGTCTGGCAAAAATCGGCTGAAGCAGCCGGGCGCCGTAGCCCAGCCCAAAGAACCAGACGAATGACGCGACTGCCGCGCCGGCGCCGTAAGCGATGCGCGCGGAGCCCTCGAAGCTTGCCGACAGCGAGCCGAGCAGCACCACTGTGTCGAGGTAGACGTGTGGGTTGAGGAAGGTGAAGGCGAGACAGGCGGCAATCGCCGCCTTCAGGCTGCCCTCGCCCCTCTTCGCGGCGTGCAGGGCTTCGGGATGCATGGCGCGCCGGAACGCCAGAAGAGCATAGGCAAACAGGAACAGCGCGCCGCCGACGGTGACCGCCAGGATGAGTTGCGGCGACCTGGCAATCAGCGTGCCCAAGCCGGCGACGCCGGCCGCGATCAGCAAGGCGTCCGACGCCGCGCAGATCAGGCAGAGAATGAAGACATGCTGCTTGAGCAAGCCCTGGCGCAGGATGAACGCATTCTGGGCGCCAATCGCCAGGATCAGCGAGGCGCCGAGCAGAAACCCGGAAATGGCGGCGGAAGCGAGCGATGACGACATGCCGCCTTCTGGCGTTCTTCGTGCAACCGGCGCAATAGGCCAGTTTCAGACAAAATCGGGCGCTCGGCGGCCGTGGCCTAGAAAAGCGTCAGCTGGCCGGGGTCCGGCTCGGCGGCTGCCTTTTTCGGCCTTTCCACGGGTGCTGCAACAACCGGCTCGGCGCGCTCCTGGATTTCGGGGCCAGTATTGGCTGGTTTGTTGACCTTGTCAGAGACAGGAATGGCCTCGAAGAAGCCGGGTTCGGCCGCACGCAACAGATCAGTCACGTCGCGCGGCTCCTGAAAACGGCACTCCAGCCAGCGCGAGAAATCCTGCTGCTGGATGACGATTGGCATACGGTCGTGAATTGCTGAGAATTCCGGGTTGGCATTGGTGGTCAGGATGGCCCCGGTATCGATCTCGGAACCGCCGGGTTCGGACCAGGTTTCCATCAGGGCGGCAAAGGCGACAATGCCGCCGGCCTTCGGCCGCACCCAATAAGGCTGGGACTGCCTGTTGCCGATGCGTTTCCATTCGTAGAAACCCGAAGCCGGGATCAGCGCGCGGCGGTGCCGCATCGCTGCCTTGAACGAAGCCTTTTCAGCCGCCGTTTCGGAGCGTGCATTGAACAGAAGCGGCAGGTCGCCGGGATTCTTGGCCCAGCCAGGGATCAGCCCCCAGCGCACCAGAAGCGCGCGACGGTCCGGCTGATTGGAGCCCGCAGCGCGAGGCGGAGCCGCAATCGCCATCAGCACCGGCTGGGTCGGTGCGATGTTGTAGCGCGCCGGGAACTCCTCGACCTGGTCAAGCCCCAGAAACGCCGCCGTCTGGTCCGGCCCGGCTGTAAGGGCAAATCGTCCGCACATGAATGCGCCTGCTTTTCTCCGGGGCGGCTTGCCCGCAGTTGTATGTGGGCGCTGGATCATGGCGGCTCAACCGAATCCGTGCCAAGACTGTGCCCGTCCACAAAAATTTGCGCACCAAAATGAAGCCATGAGCAGCCTTGCCGTTCCTGCCGTTTCCGTCGCCCTGGTGCGCGGCGACCGCATCCTGCTTGTGCGAAGGGGTCGCGCACCGTCGCTCGGCCTTTATGCATTTCCGGGCGGGCGGGTAGAGGCCGGCGAAACCATCGAAGAGGCCGCGCGGCGCGAACTTCTGGAAGAAACCGGGCTGATGGCGGGCGAGCTTTCACCATATCGCGAATATCTGATCGCGCGAGAGCCGCAGGGCAAACCCGTCGATTTCCGGTTGCAGGTCTTCACGGGCCTTTACCGTGGCGGCGAAGCGAAAGCTGGCGACGATGCCGACGAGGCCGGCTGGTACACGCTGGCCGACATGGAAAACCTGCCGGTCATCGGTTCCGTGCTAGAGGTGGCAAGGGAACTGCTTGCTCAGCCAGGAGCCTGATCCGCGGACGCGGAGCCTGATCCGCGGACGCGACGACGGCGACAACTAGCCGCTTCGACGCCTTGCGAGTGACAAAATCTTTCGCCACAAGGGCTTATGATCTTCCGCTCAGTTCTATTCGCCGCATCACTCGCCTTCGTGACAGCGATGAGCAGCACAGCACCGGCCGCCGAGGCGCCTTTCGAGAGCCGGTTGATGCGATTGGCCGAGGTCCTGGGATCGCTGCATTATCTGCGCAATCTTTGCGGCGAGACTGGCGACCAATGGCGCGGTCAGATGGAAAAACTGCTCGCGGCGGAAAATCCTGATGCAGCGCGGCGCGCCCGCTTCATCGCCAATTTCAACCGCGGCTACCGCTCCTTCGACGAAATCTATGTCGCCTGCACCGCTTCCGCGGCCGAAGCAATCACCCGTTACATGAAAGAGGGTGAGGCGTTGAGTCGCGAGATTGCCGGGCGATATGGCAATTAAATGACTGTTTGGCTAAAATACAAGCTGGGGTAAGTCGTGCTGAAATCCTTAACGGGACATTATAACAAATACCAATTAAGTTCTTGTTTTTGTTCATCTTCCGTTTCACAAACTTTTGACTAATCGCGCTTGATTTCATTCAGGAATTCCAGCCGTTTGTAAAACTTTTTTGGCGTCGTTTTCCTTCAATATCGCCTTTCCGGCACGCGCCGGCAGGCGCCTGCACGCGTTGGTCTGCGCCCTTAGAATAGTACTCAACCATCTTCGGCGAGCGACCAGTGATGGCCTGAATCTGTTCCTTGCTCAGTCCCACGTCGCGCAATCGGCTATGGGCGTTCTTGCAGAGGCCGTGTGGCACAAGGCCAGCCGTCTTGATCGGAGAGAGTTCCTCGCCTGCTAGCTCTGTCTCCCACACTTGGCGGAATGTGCGTGTCGAGAAAGTCTTGCCCTTGCCGTTTGGAAGCAGTGGCCCCGAAACGTCCTTAAGCTCGGCTTGGAGATCGGGATGGCCCGCGCGAAAAAAGTTCACTATGTCTTTGTGAATAGTGAAACTGCGCACAGCGGCGTTCAAACCGCGGACGTCGCTTTTCATCTAACACCCCCCGACAGCGCCCGTAGTTCCAACTGGACAGAGCAGCCAGTAAACTCAGGCAATGCAGGTTCGAATCCTGCCGGGCGCATCGATCCATCCGTTGCTGCTTACGTTCAACCACCGCTGCATTCGGACGGAACGGCTCGGCCGATGCCCCAAGACAGGCGCCCCTGTATGATGGTCAACGTCTGTCGGCCGTTCGAAAAGGTCGTTCCCTCTGGCCCCATTGACGGCAGATCGATTGCGGCCGCGTCGTTGACGGATACCGAAGCGTATTCACCGAGGAGACGAACAGCCAGGCGCGTGCCGTCTTCGCATGTGTAATTGCTGACAGGATAGGGGTCGCCCACACCTGTAGAGGCGGCGGAAGCGGGATGTTCGAAGTTTGCGAACATCAGGACAGTCGTTGCCGCGATTGATAATTTTCTCAGCACAATAGTTCTCCAAGCTTAACCGCCAGCGTAGATGGAACGGACTCGGCGTTGGGATCAAGTTTCCTCGGCGGGCCGCGAGTCGAAAACGCGAGCGTGGGACGCGGCGGCTGACAACCTGCGCAAGCTATGTGGGGGGTGCCAGGACCTGTCGTTCAGCCGCCGCGCCCGCGTTCAATTTAGGGCAGATCGAAGGGCAACTATAGTTAAATATTGGCAAGGGAGAGAGGTGCCGTTCCGGCGCACGACCATGGATTGCGATGACGTAGTAACCGAGCGGCGCGCCGTCTTTGTGCAGCCGACGGCAGACAATCATCGCGCGCCCACCCGGTAGATTCAAGCAGCGATAAGCGCTTCGCCTAGCACGGTCCTGTCCGGCCGTTCGTCCTGTTCATCAATCAAGCGCACTCCGTAAAGCTCGCGACCCATTGCCGTCCGTGTGCGCGACATGACCGTTGCAGGCATTGGACGATCCTTACGCGTAACGACCTGACCGAGTTCAAATTGCCAGTTTTCCACGCTCGTTCTCCCCGCGCCATCGATGTCGTCGGCGATCCTGACGTCTTCCAGCGCCAGGCACCACTGGCACAATGGCTGCATTGCCTTCTGCGCCTTGCGAATACGATCCCATTCACGCGACGTTCGGAACAGAACATCAGGATCGTCGCGGCGGTTATCAATCTCGCCACTGTTCATTGCCTTAACCACTTTCCACCTGACGCTGCTGGTCCCGTGGCAAGCGAATGAAACCCTGAATTACGAGGGGGTTGGCCGCACCTTCCGGCTTCATGCCAAGCAACTGCAGTTCGGCCATCATGCCTTCGATTGCGTTTCGGACTTCGGTGCTGAGATCTAGTTTCATGCCACTATGTCCTGTTTGTTGTGGTTGTCGTTATCGTTGGCTGGCTGGAGGTCCGGCCGCAGTTCGTAGAACTCTCTCCAGCTTAAGCGTCGGCCTCGATAAGGCTTTGCGCTTGCCGTGACGCCAGTGTCGTGTGTGGTTGTTCGGATGAGGTCGAGAGGGGCTAGCTGGAACATGTGATCTCCTAGGCGGTGTGGACTTGTGAACCGCGCTCAATTACCGTTCAGATTGTTGCAAGATGGAGCGAACCAATGCGGATGGCGATTGTTGCGTTGGCCGTGTCAGCAGCCTTGACGGGCTGCACGAGTACCGAGAGGGACGTGGGTATCGGCGCTGGCGCAGGTGCGATCATCGGCGGTATTGCGGATGGTGGTCGCGGTGCATTGATCGGAGCTGGCGCCGGCGCCCTTGGCGGCCTGTTGGTCCGCAATCTGCGAAATGGTTACTGCCAATATCGCGACAGGAACGGGCGTATCTACACGGCTCGTTGTTGATTTTTGCCGCTAAAAAGTCTGCGGCACCTTGCGCGGCACTAGGCCATTTGCCGCACCTTGAGTTTTTTCAACACAGCATGCGTGCGTCACCCTTCCCATAAGGGAAAGGTGTGCCGCGCTGCAGTGTGTTGCGGCACCTGCGGCACCATCTTGCGGCACCGCAATTTCAAATTGCCGCAGCCGGTTTTATGTGTGGTTTTTGCTTTCGGTAGGCGTCCGGAATTTGAACGATTACCAGTTCGCCAACATCGAGCCATGCGGCGAGCATCGACTTGATTCGATCGCAGTCAGCCTTCGGGTCCAGCCCGAACAACTCCGCCAGCAGCTTTCCAGCCCAATTGTCTGCCTGTTCACTTGCCTTGTAGTCGCCGTTTTCCAGGCGAACCTTGAGGTCGGCAAGCAGGTCGTCGGGCACGTCGGCCACGACGGCGGCAAGCGCATGTGTCTCCCGTTCCGGTAGGCTATGCGCGGACGGCCAGCGCCACGGCTCGACAACACCGATTTCGTCGCCTTGGCCAAATATGCCCTTGCCGTTGGCCAGCGGTACAGAAACGAACCTACGCCACTGAAATCGACCGGAAGCCACCATGTTGAGCTTGCCGAAGTCGACGCGGAAGTGTGATCGCGGATCGTCGACGCCAGCCTTTGTAGCCTGTGCGGCGGTCATGACGTTGAATACCCGCATTGAGCGCACCTTATCCTTGAACGCCCCGCCGCCTCTGGCACTGTCCGCAGTTACCTCGCCTTGGTTTTGGTGACGTGGTGGACAAGCTCGATGCAGCAGTTGCCATCGTCGGCCACACACGCAACCAAGCGGCTGCAACTCTTTGCATGGCGGAGTTGTCGTTTTCCTGCGCCTCGTGTGTCGATACGAACGGGTCGATAATCACGACGTCGATTTCACGGCGTTTGATTTTCGCCACCAATTCCTCGATAAACGGCTCGACAATCTTCAGGTCGCGCCCTTCTGTGCGAGCAATAACGAACTCCTGCTCGCGGCCGGAGTCGGTAAATAGGCGCCCGCCAATCTGTTCTGCAGTCACACCGAAGTGCTTCGCTGCCGCGTGGAATCGGCGGTCGATCTCGTCTTGCGGATCCTCCGCATTTATCCACCACGCGCGCAGCGGTTTTGTTCGCGGGCCATCAGGGTCAAGCAGAGGCCGGCCCGTGACCATCGCCAGCGCCTCCGTAATGGAATGAGCGGTCTTGCCGCCAACGCCAGGGCCTACGGAAGCCGTCGCGTACCTGCCGATGAAGTGCTGGCCGAACAACCAATCGCGCTGGGGGAGGCTGCTAGGATCGCGTAAAGCAAACGGGGTTGCCGATATGGGCGGCCAGTTGTCGTTGGCTGCAACGGGCGCTTCCTCGTGCGGTCGGAGAGATCCGAGAATGTTCTTATCGCCGTATCTATCGATTGGATGCGAGATTTCGGCGGCGCGATCGTCTATGACGGTCCCAACGCCGAACTTATTATGAATGACGCGGTCGCTTTCGTGGAACTGGTCAGGCTGCTGCGTTGCTGTACTGGGCATCGGACAGGGCTTCCTTGAGTTCAGAAATGATGCTCGCGCGCAGGGCTGGCGAGATCGATGACGAGGGCTTGCCCCAGCCAGCGGGGTGTAAACAAACAGACGCCCGTCTGGCGCCTGCTGAAGTGTTAGGTCGTATGCGAGGAAATCGCGCGTCACTTTGAAGTTAAACTTCGCAAGCACGCGAAAACCATTCGCGGCCGGCGGTAGACCGGTCGTTCTCAGGCTCAATCACTTGGTAGTTCTCTTTGGTTGCTTAAATGTTGTGGCCGCCGTTGGTTCGGCAGTCTGTGGTTGGTAACGGGTGGGCCTTGTGCGACCGGTGGCCGCATGCCATTGAGATTGCACCGATTGTGGCGACTTTGCCACATTGGTGAATTAATCGTTACGACCGGAAGGCGGTATTAACTCAAACCTTAGCTTTATATCGTTGCGGCGTGCCGACGTGTTAAACTGCTGGTCGGTGATGATTATGGGGTTTGTAAAACTTTTGGCCAATTGTAAAACGCCGCCCGAAAAACGTCGAAATTACAATTGGTTATCGGTCCCGTGTTATCGGGACATTAAAAGGGACGACTTAAGTTGATCCGTATTCGAACGGATATGTGCTTGAAAGGGTGGAAGTTGAGTATGGAACATACCGCTAGCGATATCGACGCCCTGGTCAGGGAAGAAAAGCGGCTGACCGCCGTCGAGAGCCACAACGAAGCTTGGGCGGAAGGCCTTTCCGCCGGCATCGAGCCCGACATCATCGCGGAGGCGGCCCTGGCCACCGCCTTTGCCGAATTGTTGCGCACCAACGGCGAAAACGCAGCGCTGGCCTTGCTCGACCGTATGCGCGACAAGGTTATCGCCGGAGAGTTCGAGGAAGACCGCCGCTGCCATTGAGCGGCTGACACCGGTCAGCATTCCCGCGGGTGTTGCTCTGCCGCATCCCCAAGCCGGGCATTTCTGTGTATATGATCGCGGAGATGAACCGGGCCAGCGGCGGCCCGGTGCCGAAAGAGTGCGATTGCGATAATGAATTCTGGAATGAACGCGGCCGGTTCCGGCCACGAAAGGCGCGCCTCCGGCTGGTTGCTGCTTGCTTTTGCCGCCATAGCCTTTGGCCTGCCGGCTTCAGCCACGCCTGCATGGTCGCTTAGCGAGATAAAGCGCGACCAGGCTCCGGCGCCGAAAGGCGAGGAAGCGGTCGAGCAGGAACCGCTGCCGCCGCTCAACGGTGTGCCGCTGCCCGATCCAATCCAGAACACGCCGCGCGCCGAAGAGCCGACACCGGACGACCAGACCGAGCCCGGCGAAGCGACGCCGGACAACGGCGCTCCCGACGAAGGTAGTTCGGAGGACAATTCGGCCAGGCACACCTTCGATCCCGGCGCGCCGCTGCCGGAAATCGTCTACGACCTTCAGAAACTGCCCGAACCGGTCAGGCGCATGCGCCAACTGATCGTGGATGCCGCCCAGAAGGGTGACATCGAGGCGCTGCGGCCACTCATCGGCAGCGGCGACAGCATCACCCAGCTTTCGCTGGGCGGCCTCGAGGGCGACCCGGTCGAATTTTTGCGTGAACTGTCCGGCGACAAGGAAGGCCAGGAAATCCTAGCCATACTCGAAGAAGTGCTCAATGCCGGCTATGTGCATCTCGACGCCGGCACGCCCAACGAACTTTATGTTTGGCCGTATTTCTTCGCCATCCCGCTCGACAAGCTCGATGCGCGCCAGCGCGTCGAACTGTTCAAGATCGTTACCGCCGGCGATTACGAAGACATGAAAACCTATGGCGCCTACATCTTCTACCGCGTCGGCATCACGCCGGACGGCCGCTGGTCATTCTTCGTCGCGGGCGACTGACTGCCATCCGCCGTTCTCCCGTTAACGGGGAGAAGAGAGACTAACTCCGCACGGCTTCCGAAAATTCCACCGGCTGCCCCTGCCCCGGCATGACGATCTCGCCGTCCCACATTACGCGGTTGCCGCGTACGATGGCGCCGACCGCCCAGCCGGTCACTTCCTTGCCATGGTAGGGCGTCCAACCGGCTTTCGAACCGGCCTGTTCGTGAGTAATGGTCTCGCAACGCTTCATGTCGACGACTGTGAAATCGGCGTCGTAACCGGCGGCGATCCGGCCCTTGCGTGCCATGCCGAAGATGCGGTTGGGGCCATGGCTCGACAGGTCGACAAAACGTTCCAGCGTCAACCTGCCGGCGTTGACGTGGTCGAGCATGATCGGCACCAGTGTCTGCACGCCGGTCATGCCAGACGGCGAGGCCGGATAGGGTCTTGCCTTTTCCTCAAGCGTATGCGGGGCGTGATCGGAGCCGAGCACGTCGACGACGCCTTGTGAGATCCCTTGCCAGATGCCGTCGCGATGACGGACGGCGCGCACCGGCGGGTTCATCTGGATCAGTGTTCCCAGCCGCGCATAATCGTCAGCGGTCAGCGTCAAATGATGCGGCGTCGCCTCGCAGGTCGCAACATCCTTGTGCTGTTCCAGGAAAGCGATTTCTTCCGCCGTGGAAATATGCAGCACATGGATTCTCGCCCGCGCAGCACGGGCGATCCGCACCAGCCGCTCGGTGCAGCGCAGCGCGGCGATCTCGTCGCGCCAGACCGGATGTGAGGCCGGATCACCCGCCACTTGTTGGCCGAGACGTTCGCGCAGCCGAAACTCGTCCTCGGAATGGAAGGCGGCGCGCCGGCGCGTATTCCTCAAAATCGAAGCGACGCCTTCGTCGTCCTCGACCAGAAGGTCACCGGTCGACGAACCCATGAAGACCTTTATTCCGGCGGCGCCCGGCAGCCGCTCCAATTCGCCGACCTCGGCGGCGTTGTCGCGGGTGCCGCCGACCCAGAAGGCGAAATCGCAGTGCATCCGGTTCGTGGCGCGGCGCACCTTGTCGGCTAGTGCTTCTTCACTGGTGGTCAAGGGTTTGGTGTTGGGCATTTCGAAGACGGCTGTCACGCCACCAAGCACGGCGGCCCGCGATCCGGTCTCAAGGTCTTCCTTGTGTTCGAGCCCCGGTTCGCGGAAATGCACCTGGCTGTCGACGACGCCCGGCAGGATGTGCAGGCCCCGGCAGTCGATCGCCGCGCCCGCCGAGGCGGCGCCGAGTTCGCCGATCGCAGCGATGCGCCCGCCGACGATGCCGATATCGCGCTTGCCCTGGCCGTCGTGGTTGACCACCGTTCCGCCGGTCAGGATGAGATCGTAGGTTGACGCCATGCCAGGTACCGCTGCTCTTGCCGTGGGGATGCCAGCGGCTTACGTAAAGGCCTCCCGAAATGCAAGCCATCCAAGACCCATGACCGTCGTTCACCTTGCCAACCGCACGCTCGTCTCGGTTTCCGGACCCGACGCCGAGCATTTCCTGCAGAACATTCTGACCACCGATCTCGACACGCTTGCCGACGGGACTGCACGGCCCGGCGCGCTGCTTGCGCCGCAAGGCAAGATGATGTTCGACTTTCTGATCTCCCGCTCCGGGAAAGCCGGTTTCCTGCTCGACTGCCGCAGCGACATCGCCGACGATTTCGTTCGCCGGCTGATGCTCTACAAATTGCGAGCCAAGGTCGAAATAACCAAGCAAGACCAGCCGCTTGTCGGCGTTTCATGGGATTTAGAATCAACGGCTTCGCAAACTGATTCAACCGGCGCTCGCGATCTCCGTTTCCCGGAAACCACTCCCGTGCACCGACTATACCGCAGCGCAGCCCTCGCTTCAGGCGGCGAAAGCGACTGGACGGCACTGCGCATCGCAAACGGCATCGCCGAAAGCGGCGCTGATTACGCGCTCGGCGATGCCTTTCCGCACGACGTGCTGCTCGACCAGATGGACGGCATCGGTTTCAAAAAAGGCTGCTACATCGGCCAGGAGGTGGTGTCGCGCATGCAGCATCGCGGCACGGCGCGGCGGCGCGTGCTGATCGCCACGGCGCAAACGCCCTTGCCGCCAACCGGCACCGAGATCACCGCCAACGGCCGCCCGGTCGGCGCGCTGGGCAGCGTTGCAGGCACCGCTGGACTGGCGATCGCCCGCATCGACCGCGTCAAGGACGCCATCGACGCCGGAACGTCGCTTTTGGCAGGCGATGTCACGGTGAGCTTGTCCATCCCCGGCTGGGCGAGGTTCACCTTTCCGCAGGACGCAACAAGTGCGGAGGACGCCTGATGGCGGACAAGGCCGGAGCGCCGCCGCGTGCCTGGCAACGCATGCTGTCGGGCCGCCGGCTCGACCTGCTCGACCCCTCGCCGCTCGACATCGAGATCACCGACATCGCGCACGGCCTGGCCCGTGTCGCCCGCTGGAACGGCCAGACCAGCGGAGACCATGCATTTTCCGTCGCTCAGCATTCGCTTCTGGTCGAGGAGATTTTCAGCGCCGGCTGCCAGAGCGCGACGCCCTCGGCCCAACTTGCCGCGCTTCTTCACGACGCGCCGGAATATGTCATCGGCGACATGATCTCGCCGTTCAAGGCAGTCGTTGGCGGCGGCTACAAGGACTGCGAACTGCGTTTGCAGCGCGCGATCCATATGCGTTTTGCCTTGCCTGCCGAACCCGCAGCCGGCTTGCGCAAGGAGATCAAGAAAGCAGACCAGATCGCCGCCTATTTCGAGGCGACGGTGCATCGCCGGCTTCTCGGTCGCCGAAGCGACGCAGTTTTTCGGCCGCCCGCGCGGCGTTTCAGCGGATCTTTTCGACCTTGCATCGCAGCCGGCAAAAAAGATCCAGCAGCGCTTCCTGGCGCGTTTTCATGCCATCGAAAAGCAACGCAACGCCTGAACTGCAGGCTGCGGAGCATCGCGGCTTTTGGCGCCGAACCGGCCGGCTAGCCTTTAGCGGTCCAATTTGTCCAAAAACCACTGGGTCAGCCGAACCCAGACTTCGTCCTTCTCACCGGAATCCTCCCAGCCATGGTCGAGGTTGGGGTTGTCGTTGACCTCGATGACATAAACGCCTTCGCGACGTTTCCTTGAGGTCAACGCCGTAGAGGCCGTCACCGATGCAGCGCGCCGCCCGCACCGCAGTTTCCACGACATGGGCGGGCGCTTCCTTCAGCGTAAAGGTCTTGATGCCGCCCTGGTCCGGCTTGCCGTTCGCCTTGTGGTTGACGATCTGCCAGTGCTTCTTTGCCATCAGGTAGTGAACGGCAAACAGCGGCTGTCCACCCAGCACGCCGATGCGCCAGTCATATTCGGTCGGGATGAATTTCTGGGCGATCAGCAGATCGGAATCCTCCAGCCACTGCGTCGCCAGCGCCTTCAGTTCCTCGCAATTCGAGGCTTTCTTGACGCCGCGCGAAAAGGCGCTGTCGGGGATTTTCAGCACCAGCGGAAAGCCGAGAGTCTGCGCCGCGATCTCCAGATCGGCGGGGCCGGCGATCATTACGGTGGGCGGCACCGGCACCTTGTTGTAGGTCATCAGTTCGTTCAGATAGACCTTATTGGTGCAGCGGATCATCGACAACGGATCGTCGATCACCGGCATGCCTTCCTGCTGGGCGCGCCTGGCAAAGCGATATGTGTGGTTCGAGATCGAGGTCGTCTCGCGGATGAACAGCGCGTCGTAGTTGGCGAGCCTTGCAAGGTCCCGCTTGGTGATCGGCTCGACTTCAACCCCCATCTTTTCGGCGATTTTTGCCCAATATCGGAGCGACTGGACCTCGGATGGCGGCAGTTCTTCGTGCGGATCAATCAGCGTGGCGAAGGTGTAGCGCGACGGCGTTCTGGCCTTGCTGTCGCGCCATTCGCGTCCGGTATAGGTTTCCAGGCACTCGAGGAAGCGCGCTTCTTCCTCGTCGGTCATGCGGGCAAGCGGCAGGAAGCCGATCTTGCGGACAGACGCCCATTCGGCGCTGTCGGTGATCGAGACCTCCAGCGCCGGCGCACGGAACCAGTCGAACAGAAGTTTCGCGAAACGATCCCAGGCCTTGGACGGGCCTATGCCGAAAAAGATCGCGACCTTGTGCGGAAAGGCTCCGCCGAGGTCTTTGCGGCATTTGTTGAGCGCCAGTTCGAGTTCCGGCAGTGCATGCTCGTAGAGCTTGCGCTCGGAAAGATCGATCATCGTCTCGACGGTCGGGATGACCTTGTGGCCGCGCGAACTGGCCAGCAACGAGGCATAGTAGCCGCGCGACTGATAGCCGTAATTGTTGGACAGGTTGATGACCTTCGGCCGTTGCCCGCGAAACAAGGCCGGATGGGCCAGATAATCGCGGTTGGTGATTATTTTGTGCGGTGTGGCGAACTGATCGATGTCGTTCTGCCGTCCGGTGAGAATGACCCAGGTCATCGTGTCGAATGCTTTCCAGAGATTCTCTTTGCAATCCGGCCGCCCCGCAGGCCGCGTCGCGCCGATATTAGGAACTTGGAATAGGAACCGAGTCGCGCGCCGGCGTCGAGCGCCACTTCGAAATCCACGCGGACGCCGAACGCTCTACGCACGCCGCAGTTCCACTACGGTCGGCGCACCGGTCTTGGCCGCGCCGTCCTCCAGCGGCTTTTCATATTTGAACGCAGTGGCGCCATCGGCGTAATAACCTGCCAATTCGCCGATAAGGCGATAGCCGTTCTTCTCATAAAGAATGCGGGCGCGATCGTTGTCGTGACGCACCTCAAGGCGCAGCGAGCGGCAACCCCTGTCGCGCGCCGCGTGCTCGGCGGCATCCAGCAGTTTCCTGCCATAGCCGTTGCCCGCTCCCGGGGCGGCCGCGATGGAATAGAGGCGTGCGCCGGCATTTCCCTTCCTGAACAGCACGACCGCGTAGCCGGCCAGCCTGCCGGCGGCTTCGGCAATCAGCACGGTGGCCGTATCGGTCTCGACCAGGTGACGGAACGATTTGCGGGAAATGCGGTCGGCCTCGAAAACCGTTGTTTCGAGCGCTACCAGAGCGTCGATATCGGACACGCGGGCCGTTCTGATGTCGGCGGGCATTTGGACCACGAAACCTCGAATTCGAAGGGAGAAAGTCCAGTGTTGCCAGTGTTGTGATTTCGAAGTTCGCTTGATTTTGATATCTCGCTTCGAGCGAATTTCAGAATCGGGACACTAATGCGATGCGACGACCCGTCACGGCCTGCATCGGAGACGTTTTCCGCTCCTTGATTTGGGCCGAATTGTGACTGTTAAAGCCGCCGGGAAGCCGTTTCGCAATGTAATGAAGGGCTGAATGATCTCAACCCGGAACGGCTTCAACCAACTGCTTCCAGGCGGTTTTCGCCACCTCGGCCAGCCGCTGCTCGGGTAAGGAACCGACGATGGCGCAGCCATAGTTCTTTTCCAGCCAGTAGATGGCGGTCGGACCGCCGGTATTGGCGGTGTAGGTTCCCTTCGCCTTAGCGTCGCCCTTGGCGATCATGTAGATGGAAATCTGGGCCCCTTTCTGATCCTTGTAGACCAGCAGCGCGGCCGGGCTTTGCCCACCGGGCAGCAGACGTCCGCCGAGCAGTTCGAACCCTTCCGACTTCAAGTCTGGCGCGACGAGCTTCAGGCCGGTTCGCTTCGAAAGCCATCCCTCCAGATAGGGCCTGTCGGTGCCGCCGACCTCGACAGTGTGGCCCTGGTCGGCTGCGTAGGTGACATAGGCGCCGATCGCATTCTCGACGAGTTCCTCTTTCGCCTCCGCCTGCATCCGCAAGCCGCCGGCGCCGGCGCCGGCAAGATATCCGCCAGCGACGCCGGCCGCGAAAATTACCGCTGCCGCTGCCGCCGACCGCCAGTCCGGCAACCATGAGGTTCTCGTAGTTCTCGGTTGATCTCCTGTCACCACTTCCGTCAGCCGTTCGGGGACCGGCTCCTTGAAAACACCGGCAAAGGCCTCCCGCAGCCGCCTCGCATCGTCGGCAAAACGCGTGCTCATCGCCTTCATGTCCGGATTGGCGGCGAGCCAGATCTCGAAAGCCTTGCGGTCCTCGGCGGGCATCTCGCCGTCGAGCGCCATGTGGATGTCCCTGATGGTGTATTCGCGCCGCGTCATTTCTCGACAATCCTGATCGTGCGCCGACGCGCCGCATCGTCGAGAAGCCCGCGCAGTTCCTCGCGTCCACGCGCGATCCGCGACATCAGCGTTCCCGCTGGAATTCCCAGAATGTTTGCTGCCTCGACATATGAAAATCCCTCTACCGCGACCATCATGATGGCGGCGCGGCGCTCCGGACTGATTGCCTCCAGCGCGTCCAGTATGTCGCGCACGGCAAAACTGTCCTGCTGAGCCGGCGCTTGTGGCACGCGTTCGGCCGCCTCGACCGGGACCGTTGCGTTGCCGCCCCGGCGGCTCACCTTCCTCATCTGGTCGACAAACAAATGATGCATGATCGTAAACAGCCAGCGGCGCGGGTTTTCACCGGTGCGCCAGTTGTCGAGCCGCGTCAGCGCCCGCTCGAGGCTGTCCTGGACGAGGTCGTCAGCAGCATCCCTGTCGCGCAAAAGGGCGCGCGCGTAGCGGCGTAACCGGGGAATCTCCGCAAGGATGGCCGTCTTCTTCTCGTCCATTAGCTCCGCCGGCGTCTCTTGCCCGATCGTCACGCCCGCTCGATTGAACCCCCGTTTCCGCTGCCGCACAAGCAGCGAAAGCGGTTGTAACCCCGGCAGACATCCACAAGCCCCGCCGACGCATTCCATAGCGACAACGCGTCGGGACGGGAATTTATTCCCGCGGTTGCATCAAAGGAATTGAACCGACTGATCCAACCAATTCATTTGATTGGCGACGCCAATCCTATATCAATTGTGTAACTACACGGAGGTTCCCATGTCCAATGTTCCGGCAGCCGCCCGGCCCGCCGCATCCGGCCTGCCCTGGCTGATCATAGCCTGCGGCTGCCTGATCGCGGCCATGACATTCGGCCCGCGCTCCGCCATGGGTTTCTTCCAATTGCCCATGCTTGCCGAAAAGGGCTGGGACCGCACCACCTTCGGCCTCGCCATGGCGCTGCAAAACCTGTTCTGGGGCGCCGGGCTGCCATTCTTCGGCGCCATCGCCGACCGCTACGGAACCTGGCGGGTGCTGGCGCTCTCCGGCATCATTTATGCCGCCGGCCTGTTCCTGATGGCGACGGCGACGACGCCCACCATGCTTCATATAGGCGGCGGCGTGCTGGTCGGCCTCGGCGTTGCCGCCGGCGGCTTCGGCATCGTGCTTGCCGCGTTCGCCCGCCATGTGCCGGCGGAGCGGCGCAGCCTGGTCTTCGGCATCGGCACGGCCGCTGGTTCGGCGGGCATGTTCATCTTCGCGCCCATCAGCCAGGGCTTGATCACCGCCTATGGCTGGTCGGATACGCTGATCATCATGAGCGCGGCGATGCTGCTCATTCCAATCATCGCCATTCCGCTTGCCGGCAATTCGAAGTCAGGCACGGTCTCGCAAGCCGAGATCGAGCAATCGGTCGGCCAGGCGTTGCGCGAAGCGCTCGGCCACCAGAGTTTCCTCCTGCTCACCTCCGGCTTTTTCGTCTGCGGGTTCCAGGTGGCGTTCATCACCGCGCACTTTCCCGCCTATATCGGCGATATCGGCATCGAAGCACGCTATGCGGTCATCGCGCTGGCGCTGATCGGCTTCTTCAACATCATCGGCTCGCTCGCTTCGGGCTTCATTGGCCAGCGTTATTCGAAGCCGATCTTTCTGGCCTGGATCTATATCGGCCGCTCGGTCGTCGTTACCGCGTTCCTGCTTTTCCCGCAGACCCCGACAACCGTCATCCTGTTCGCCATCGCCATGGGTCTTCTGTGGCTCTCCACGGTGCCTCCGACCAACGCGCTGGTCGCCATCATGTTCGGCACCAGGCATCTCGGCATGCTCGGCGGCGTCGTCTTCTTCTCCCACCAGATCGGCTCGTTCCTCGGCGTCTGGCTCGGCGGCTATCTCTATGACCGGTTCGGCTCCTATGACGGTGTCTGGTGGCTGGGTGTTGCGCTGGGGCTGTTTGCCGCCCTCGTTCACTGGCCGATTGCCGAGCGGCCGGTCGCCCGCCCGGCACTGGCGATGGCGCAGTAACCAGCGCGCAGCGCCCGCCTCCATTGCCGACAGAGCCCGGCACGATTGCGCGACGCCGTCACCGCTGCGCTGTCGCGGTGAGCATGCGCTGATAGAACAGCCCGATGCCGATAAGCACCGCGCCGAGGCCGATGAAGGAGAGCGCGCGCAGCACGCCTTCGAGCTCCGCCATGTCGAACAGGAAAACCTTCGCCACGGCAACCACGACCAATGCAGCGGAAGCAATACGCACCACGCGCGAGTTCAGCCTGAGCCCCGCGACCAGCAGCAGCACGCCCATAGCCAGCCACAAGGCAGAGTATGAATAGGCCTCGATCTGGCCCATGCCTTTCCATGCGCCGATAAACTCGCCGTGGAACAGTCGGCGCACGGAAAGCGTCGCGTAGACGAAGGCAAGCACCGCCGCAACAGTCGCCAGCATCGCGACATACCAGTCCGGGCGCTTGCCCCGCGCATAAAACGCGACCCCGGCCATTGCCACGGCCGGCAGCAGATAGGCCAACAGCAACAGGTTGAAGAACACGATGGTTCCCGTCGATTCGTTGGTGAACAGCGGGTTGAGCATGGCCAGATGCTGGAAGGCGATGAAAACCACCGACACAACGCCGATAGCCATCGATCCGTAGCGAAAGACCGGGCTCGGCGCGCGTGCGTCGAGCGCCACCAGGATGGCGCTGCCGCCGATGGCAATCAGCGTGTAAATCGCCTGTTCGGCAAGCGTTGGCACACTGTCATCGATGACGCCGCCATTCATCGCGTGGCGCACCAGCATGGCCACCGTCAGCAGGCCGAACAGCGCTGCCACCGCTTCCATGACGAAGCGCGGCCGGCCACTGGTGGTTCTGGCCAGCTGCCAGGCGGCGAAGCCGAAGGCAATCGCGGGAATGCCGTATCCGGGCAGCAGCCAGTTGAACACCGGCGTCGTCTGCAGGAACTCCCAGCCGACGATGGTCGCATCGAAGACGACGCGCGCCAGCGTGATGCCGGCGGCGCCGACGCTCATCCAGCCGAGGATCGGATAGTTCCGGTAACGCGTCGCGACAGCCGGCAAGACCGCCGCAAGGCCAACCAGGATGGTCGTCATGCCGGCGCCGAACGCCATCAGAATCGTCAGCACGAGAGCCAGACCGGACCCGGCAAGCAGCAGCGACAAAGCAAGATCGCCCTTTAGCGGCGGGTTTTCGGCTCGCGCCACCCATTCGCCGCCCGCCACGAGCAGCAAGCCCACGACAAGGCTGGCAAATGCGTAGCTGAAATCGCGATCGATGTTGCCGAATGCCAACCAGGTGGCCGCGAGGATGATGAGCGACACCGAAGCCGCCCAGCCGGCCCATGAGCCAGCCCTGTAGCGGCTCGTGGCAGCGAATTTTCGCGCCATCCACAGGCCGGCGAAAAGGAACACGGCGCCGATGGCGATGCCCAGCGGCACGAAGTTCACCGAGGCGGCCGAAACCGGCAGGCCGTCGATTGCAATATCGCCATCCCAGAGCTCGACATTGAAATCGCCGCCGAAGGCCGACTGGATGTAGATGAGGATGGTGGCTAGGCCCGACGCGTAGAGCAACGGGATCGCGCCGTAGCGCAGGACCGCCACCAGCACCAGGGCGATCAGCAATGCCGCCGAAAGCCAGGTGCCGCCGCTGGCCGAGAACACGGGATCGACGCCGAGCCCCATTGCTGCGATGGCGACAAGCAGCGCCGGTACCATCGACGGCTTGTCGATGCCGGCCTGCACGCCGGCCTCAGCGCCGCGCACCGCATCGCGGCGCAGCCAGACGAAAGCCAGAACTGCAAGTGTTACCACATTGATGAAGGCCACAGCCTTGAGGTCGGCAACGGGTGCTGCGACCATGTAGGCAAGGCACCAGAGCCCGGTGCCGGCAAACGCCGCCGCCATCAGCAGCGGCCACGACCTTATGCGGGCAATGACGCCGGTCGCCGCCAGAATGATGGCGAGGAAGCCGAACAGCGACCATGGGCTCGGCGCATTGGAGGCGACCAGCAGCGGCGTCAGGAACGAGCCGAGCAGGCCGAGGCCGGCCAGCGCCTGCCCGTGCACCAGCGACGCCGCGATGGCGCCCAAGCCGACGATCGCCATCAGGATGAAAGCCGGCGCAGGCCCGATGAAACCGTAGATGCCATGGGCGGCATAGATGGTGCCAAACAGCGTGAAGGCGCCGGCGGCAGTCAGGATGCCTGGCACGTAGGCGGCCTGCACGCCTTCAAGAGGCACCTTGAAACCGGTGCGGCGGATGAACTCGCCACCGGCAACCAGCAGCAAGCCAAGCAGGCCGGCCATCGTCAGGCGCATGCCCGGGCCGAAAATGCCGGCCTCGATCGAATAACGGACGAGGAAAATGCCGCCAAGCGCCAGCGCCAGCCCACCGACCCACACCGCCCACCGCGTGCCAAGCGCAGTCTCGATATCAGGCCTTTGGGGAGCGTCCTGTATGCCCTCGGCGGGAGCCGCCTCTTCGCTGGAGGGACCGGCCGCGGCCGCCTCCCTGGTGTCATCGGAAGCGGTTGGCGCTGCCTCTGACAATGCCTGTTCGGTATCCGTTGTGGCGGGGATTGCAGCGCCTGCCGGCAAAGCCTCACGCTGCGTTTGTTTGGCGGCGGCTGCCGGAGCGGGCGCGGCGGCGCCCGACAGGACAAAGCTGCGCAGCGCGCCAAGCTCGCGCTCGATCAGGCCGAGCCGGCTCTGCTGGCGAGCCACCACGATGATCAAGCCGATGATCGCGACAAAACCGATCAGACTTTCGAACATCATGGCCCCCGTTCCGCCAGAGCAGTTCGTCTACGAAATATCGGCATGCAGCAAGATTTTGCCGTCCACGGCAAATGGGTTGCCATCCCCGGCCTCCGGCACGCCCGGCCATCTCGGATGGATCTCACTCATGCGGCGGTATCTCCATCCAGGGCAGGCTTCGGTGCTGCCAGGCTTTTCCGCAGCGCGGCGATAAAACCGGCGCGTGCATCCGGTTCGGCAAGCCCGCGCGGTTCGTAGACGTGGCGCTGGAAAAAGAAGCCGGTCAACCTGAACGCGTCCTCGATGTCGGACGGCTCTGCGCGAACCGCGGCCCCATGCTGCAAGAATGCCGGCAGCACGAACATCTTGTCGCGCCAGGGAGCGGCCGCGGCGCGCGAGACGGCGCGGCCCGACTTCGGCGAGACATAGGCAAGGTCGTCGCGCGCGCCGGTCGCGGCACATTCGGTCAGGTCAAGCCCGAAACCCAGCTCGTCGAGGATCAGAAGTTCGAAGCGCACCACCAGTTCGGCGGCAGCCTCCGGATCGTCGAGATGATCGATCATCAGTACCAGCGTCTCGAACAGGCTCGCATGCGGGTCGCGCTCCGGCAAAAGACGCAGATGCGCCGCCAGCGTCTGCAGGCCATAGACGGCGACCGCGCTATCGATGAGGCGGGCGGCGTTGAGCTCCAGCGCTTCGACCTGGAAGATACCGAGATGCTCGTCGAGCCTGGCGCGCCATAACAATTCCACCCGGTTTCCGGGCTGCAGAAGCGGCTGCAATTTGCGCGAACGCCCGCCGCGAACAAGGCCGAGGTGCCGGCCATGCGCGCGCGTCATCACCTCGAGGATGGCGCTGGTTTCGCCATGCTTGCGGGTGCCGAGAATGATTCCCTCGTCGCGCCATTCCATCCGCGAAGCCTTTCACCGCTTCGCTGGCGAAATCAAGAACCATGGCATTCAGTTGAGGTGCAGGCCGCGCCCGAAGCCGGGCTGCGGCAATCGCCTCTAGGCGCGCTCTTCCCAGACCCTCGCCAGTTCGACAATGGTCTTGACCGCCCTTTCCATGTCCTGGCGGCTCACCCATTCGAGCGGCGAGTGGAAGGCGTGGCCACCGGCAAAAATATTGGGGCACGGCAGCCCCATGAACGACAGCCGCGAGCCATCGGTGCCGCCACGGATACTGCCGCGCACCGGTTCCATGCCGGCGCGGCGCACAGCCTCAAGCGCGTTGTCGACGATCTCGGGGTGACGGTCGAGCACGATCTTCATGTTGCGATATTGTTTCTTGACCTCAAAGCTGTAGGTCGAACCGGGATAGGTTGTCATCACGTCCTTGACGATTCCTTCGAGCATCGCCTCCTTGGCGGCGAGGCCCTCGTCGGTGAAGTCGCGAACGATGAAGCTGAGTGCTGCCTTCTCCATGGATCCGGAAAGGCCGGTGGGGTGAATGAAGCCTTGGCGGCCCTCGGTCGTTTCGGGCGCCATGTCCTTCGGCAGGCGGGCAACGATCTCGCCGGCGATCTTGATGGCGTTTTCCATGCGGTCCTTGGCGAAGCCGGGATGGATGGCGACGCCTGAAACAGCGATCTCGACGCCGTCGGCCGAAAAGGTCTCGTCCTCGATGTGGCCCGCGGTTTCGCCGTCCACGGTGTAGGCGAAGGCGGCGCCGAGCTTCTTCAAGTCGACCTTGTCGACGCCACGGCCGATCTCCTCGTCGGCGGTGAACAGAAGCTTGACCGTGCCATGCCTGATGTCGGGATTGGCCACCAGGAATTGCGCAGCCGTCATGATCTCGGCGATGCCGGCCTTGTCGTCGGCGCCGAGCAGCGTGGTGCCGTCGGTGGTGATGATATCGTTGCCGATCTGGTTGTTCAGTTCGGGGTGCTCCGCCACGCGGATGACCTGCTGCGGGTCGCCCGCAAGCACGATGTCGCCGCCGCCATAGCTGCGCACAAGCTGCGGCTTGACGTTGGTTCCGCTATAGTCCGGTGCGGTGTCCATGTGCGAGCAGAAGCAGATGACCGGCACCTGCTTGTCGGTGTTGGACGGAACCGTGGCGTAGACGTAACCGTGCTCGTCGAGATGGGCGTCGGAAAGGCCAAGCGCCAAAAGCTCCTCGACCAGCAGCCGGCCGAGGTTCTTCTGCTTCTCGGTCGAAGGCTGGGTTGGCGATTTGGGATCCGACTGGGTGTCGATAACGACGTAGCGAAGGAAACGATCGATCACGGTGTCGGTCATGGGCAATATCCAATGCGTCGGGAAAATGTCAGGGGGCGCGCAGGCCCTACCCCGGAAAATCCAAGCCCATCTCGCGATAGCGCTCGGGGTCGTCGCCCCAGTTCTCGCGCACCTTCACGAACAGGAAAAGATGCACTTTTTGTTCGAGGATTTCGGCGATTTCCATGCGCGACGCCTGGCCGATGGCACGGATTGTCTCGCCCTTGTGGCCGAGAACGATCTTTTTCTGGCTGTCGCGCTCGACATAGATCACCTGCTCGATGCGCACCGAACCGTCGGGCTTCTCTTCCCATTTCTCGGTTTCGATATGGGACGAATAAGGCAACTCCTGATGCAGCCTGAGATAAAGCTTTTCGCGGGTGATCTCGGCTGCGAGCTGGCGCATCGGCAGATCCGAAATCTGGTCCGCGGGATAGTACCAGGGGCCGGCTGGCAGTGTCTCGGCGAGGTAGTCCAGCAGATCCTTGCAGCCGGAGCCGGTCAGCGCCGAGACCATGAAGGTGCGCTGGAACGGCACCCTTTCGTTGGCGGCCGCAGCCAGCGCCAGCAACGCCTCGGGCTTCACCCGGTCGACCTTGTTGAGGATCAGCACCATTGGCTGGCGCACATCCTTCAGCCGTTCAAGAATGGCGTCGGCGTCGCCCCTGATGCCGCGCTCGGCATCGATCAGCAGAAGCACGATGTCGGCATCCTTGGCGCCACCCCAGGCGGTCGTCACCATCGCGGTATCCAGCCGCCGCTTCGGCTTGAAGATGCCTGGCGTGTCGACGAACACGATCTGCGCGTTGTTGTGGGTGGCGATACCGCGCACGATGGCGCGCGTGGTCTGCACCTTGTGGGTCACGATCGACACCTTGGCGCCAACCAGCTGGTTGACCAGCGTCGATTTGCCGGCGTTCGGCGCGCCGATCAGCGCAACGAAGCCCGACCGGGTGGCGGCCTGTTCGGTTTCAGTCATGCGCCCCTTCCTTCTGCCAGACGCCTTCGCGCAGCAGCACGGCCGTGGCGGCCGCTTGTTCGGCTTCGCGTTTCGAGCGGCCTATGCCGGTCGCGGGTTCGAAGCTGCCTACCCTGACACTGATCGTGAACACCGGATCGTGGTCCGGGCCTTCGCGGCCTTCCAGCGTGTATGCCGGCGTGGTGCCCGCCGCCTGGTGCGCCCACTCCTGCAATTCGGTCTTGGGATCGCGCCGCGCCTCACGCGCTGCGCGGGAGCGCGGCTCCCAGTAGCGCCGGATGAATTTTCGGGCGAGGTCCAGACCGCCTTCGAGAAAGAGCGCGGCGATCAGCGATTCCAGCGCGTCGGCGCGTAGATTGACGCTCTTGCGGCCCTCGATCGAGCGCAATTCGCTGCCGATATGGACAAGCTGCGACAGCCCGATTTCCTCGGCGATCTCAGCCAGCGTCTCGGCGTTCACCAAGGCATTCAGCCGAAGCGAAAGTTCGCCTTCGGGCGCATCGGGATAGGCGTTGAACAGCATGTCAGCGATGACCAGACCAAGCACACGGTCGCCGAGAAACTCCAGCCTCTCATAGTCGGCGCCAGTGCTGCCTCGGGCACTGGCATGGGTCAGCGCGCGGCGCAGGCGCGCGTGGTCGCGAAACAGGTGACCCGTCGGCGCCTGGAGCGCCATCGCCAGCGCCTCGCCCGACAGTTTTCGCGTTGCCATGTCGACCAGCCATGCCTAGTGAGCCGAGTTGAGGAAGCGCGACAGACGCACCGACGCCCACTTCCAGATTTCCAGCGGGCTGGCACCATCGGCTATCGAGAAGAAGATGATGTTGGCGCGGCCGACAAGGTTTTCGGCCGGTACGAAGCCGACGCCGCTCGGTGGCGAGAAACGGCTGTCGGTCGAGTTGTCGCGGTTGTCGCCCATCATGAAATAGTTGCCTTCCGGTACGACGAACTCGCGCGTGTTGTCGGCAATGCCGTTCGGCGTCAGGTCGAGCGTGTCATAGGAGACGCCATTCGGCAGCGTCTCGCGGTAGACGTCGACCGGACGGTTGACTTCCGTGATGTCGGGATTGTTGATCTGCCCGACCTTTTCGCGCGGCACCGGCACGCCGTTGATGATGAGCTGGCCGTCTGTGCACCTGGATGCGGTCGCCGGGCAGGCCGACCACACGCTTGATGTAATCGAGCGACGGGTTGGGCGGGAACTTGAAAACGACGACATCGCCGCGCGCCGGCTCGCTGCCCCAGATACGGCCCGAGAAGATCGGCGGCGAGAACGGCAGCGAATGTCGCGAATAGCCGTAGGCCCACTTGGTGACGAAGAGATAGTCGCCTTCGAGCAAGGTCGGGCGCATCGAGCCGGACGGGATCGAGAACGGCTGGAACAGAAGCGTGCGGATGACCAGGGCGAGCAGCAGCGCCTGGACGATGACGCTGACGGTCTCGCCAAGCCCGCCAGACTTCTTTTCGATTTTTTCAGCCACGCTCATGTCGTCCTCGATTGTACGCGGGAATCGTCTTAGCCAGTTGCGCCGTCCTGGGCAACGGAATTGGGCCGCGCGACGGCTCCAAAGCGCAGGACTATGGCGGTTATTCGACCGCAAGCGCCTCGATGATAACGAATGCCTGTGCCAGCGGGAAATCGTCGGTGATGGTCAGGTGAATCACGGCGCGGTGGCCGGTCGGCAAAAGCCGCTCCAGTTTTGCCGCCGCGCCGCCGGTCAGATGCATGGTCGGCTTGCCGCGACGGCAGGTTCACCACGCCCATATCGCGCCAGTAGACGCCTTCGGAAATGCCGCTGCCCAGCGCCTTGGAACAGGCCTCCTTGGCGGCGAACCGTTTGGCATAGGAAGCAGCACGCTCCCTGCGGCGCTCCGAGCGGGCCCGCTCGATATCGGTGTAGATACGGGTGATGAACCGCTCGCCGTGGCGTTCAAGCGATTTTTCGATCCGCCTGATATCGATCAGGTCGCTGCCGATGCCGAGGATCATCGAACGGTGGAACCGGAGTTTCCCGACGCGGGCATGACTGCGCGGTGGCCGGACCTTTCGGCCATGCGCCTGAGACGCTGGTTGCGGAAGGCAGTCATGCCCCAGCGTGTAATTCCATAGAATACCAGTCCGAAGAACACGCCGAGTGGGATCGCGCCGACCGTCATCGGCTTCAGCACCGGTTCCCACAATTGCGCGAAGGACAGATCCTGGAGCATGGCCCCGAGCCTTGCGGTCGGCGCATGGATCGCCTGTTCATGCAGGATCAGCTTGCCGGCCTCCCACGATGCGCCCCACAGAAGCGGAAACGTCAACGGGTTACCGAATGCCGTGCCGAGGGCGGCAGCGACGAGGTTTCCGGCGATCAGCCAGGCAACGATCACCGCAATTATGAAATGGAAGCCGAGCGGGAAAAACGACGCGAACACGCCTGCCGCCACACCGGCCGCCACCGCATGCGGTGTCGCCTTCAGTCGCAGCACACGTTTCGAAAAATAGCGAAGCGAACGCGAGAAGGAACGGCGCGGCCAGAGGAGTACCCTCAGCCTTTCCGCCAAACTCGCCGAATTCTGCGTCTGAACAACATGGGATCGTCTAATACAGCCGAAACGCTGTGCCTTCAAATGTTCCTGCTGCCCGGTTTGATCGGCGGAATTGCGGCAAGCTCCGGCGGCAATTTGTCCACCGGATAGGCCGGCACCTCATATTCGGCGAGTGCTACAAGCGGCACCCCGACATCGGATTTGCCGGCCGAGCGGTCTATGATGCAGGCGGCCGCGGCCACCTCGGCGCCGATCGCCCGCAGGCAGTCGATCGTCTCGCGGATCGACAGGCCGGTGGTGACGATGTCCTCGACGATGACGACGCGGGCGCCCTTCTCGACCTCGAAGCGCCTCAGCCGGAAGGTGCCGTTCTCGCGCTCCACCCAGATCGCCGGCACGCCGAGATGGCGCGACGTCTCGTAGGCAGGGATCAGTCCGCCGATCGCCGGACCGACGACGTAATCGATCCGGCCAGGGACGTCCCGGCGGATCTTTTCGGCGAGCGCATGGCACAGTTTTTCGGTCTTGTCGGCATGCATGAAGACGCGTGCCTTCTGCAGGAAGATCGGACTACGCAGACCCGACGTCAGGATGAAATGACCTTCGAGAACCGCACCGGCTTCACGAAACACCGCCAAAACTTCGTCTGTTTTCATCAAGATCTTCCCAGAATTCGCAAATTTTTCAGCCGGACCATCCGGTTTTTGAGAAACCGTCAGCCGTTGACGCGGCGCGCCTCGCTGACGCTCGAATTGTCCTTCAGCTGCGACAGCAACCGGTTCAAATGTTTCAGATCCCAGACCTCGAGATCGATCAGCATTTCGGTGAAGTCAGGCGCGGTGCGGATCATCGACAGCGTGTGGATGTTGGCGTCGTTGGCGGCGACCACCTGGGCGATGTCCGCCAGCGAGCCTGGCGCGTTGATCGCCGTCACCGAGATGCGGGCGGGGAAACGCTCCTTGGTGTCTTCGTCGATGTCCCAGCGCACGTCGATCCAGCGCTCCGGCTGGTCGTCGAAAGCGGTCAGCGACGGCGACTGGATCGGATAGATGGTGATCCCGGAGCCCGGCTGCATGATACCGACGATGCGGTCGCCGGGCACCGCGCCTTCCGGCGCGAAGCGCACCGGCAGATCGCCGCGCACGCCCTTGATCGGCACCGCGCCGTCGCGCTGCTCCTTGCTACTCCTGTGCCTCGCGCCGCGATTTACGCGACGAGGTGCGGCCGGGAATCTGGAACAGCATGCCGGCGGCGTTGCGCAGGTTGAACCAGCCTTCCTCGCGCGCCTTGGGCGCCTGGGTGACGCGCTCGTCCTTGAAATCGGGATAGACCGCCTTCATCACGTCGGTCGAGGAAAGTTCGCCGCGCCCGACAGCCGCCAGCACATCCTCGATGTCCTTGCGGGCGAGCCGATGCAGCACCGGCTTCAGGCTCTCCTTGGAGAAGCTCTTGCCGCTGCGCTCGAAAGTGCGCTCCAGAATGCGAATGCCGAGCCCGGAATACTGCTTGCGGATGGCGTTCTTGGTCGCGCGGCGGATCGCCGAACGCGCCTTGCCGGTAACCACGACCGACTTCCCATGCGGCCGGCGGCACCTGCGCCTTGGAGCGGATGATCTCGACCTCGTCGCCGTTCTTCAGCTCGGTCATCAGCGGCATGATGCGGCCGTTGACCTTGGCGCCGACGCAGGTGTCGCCGACGTCGGTATGGACGGCATAGGCGAAATCGATCGGCGTCGCGCCGCGCGGCAGCGCGATCAACCTGCCCTTGGGCGTGAAGCAGAAGACCTGATCCTGGAACAGCTCAAGCTTGGTGTTCTCCAGGAAGTCTTCCGGATTGTCGCCTTCCGCCAGCGCCTCGATCGTTCGCCGCAACCAGGCATAGGCGTTGGTTTCCTTGGAGATCGGTGTGCGTCGAGCCATTCGGTCTTGCCGCCGTGTCCTTGTAGATCGTATGGGCGGCGACGCCGTATTCGGCGATCTTGTTCATCTCGCGCGTGCGGATCTGCAGTTCGATGCGCTGGCGCGACGGTCCGACGATCGTCGTGTGGATCGAACGATAGTCGTTCTGCTTCGGCGTCGAGATGTAGTCCTTGAAGCGGCCGGGAACCATGCGACCAGGTGGTGTGGATGGCGCCCAGCGCCCGGTAGCAGTCCTCGACCGTATCGACGACGACACGGAAACCGAAGATATCGGAGAGCTGCTCGAAGGAGAGCGCCTTGGCTTCCATCTTGCGAAACACCGACCACGGCTTCTTCTGGCGGCTCTTGACCGACCGCCTTCAGCCTGTATTTCTCGAACAGTTCCGAAAGCGACTTCTCGATCTCGCCGATGACGCCGCGGTTGCGTTCGAAACGTGTCGGCAAGCCGTGCTGTGACGGTGCGGTAGGCTTCCGGATTGATGTAGCGGAAGGCGAGCTCTTCCAGTTCCTCGCGCATGCCCTGCATGCCCATGCGGCCGGCCAGCGGCGCATAGATCTCCATCGTCTCTTCGGCGATGCGCAGCCGCTTGGTTTCGCGGCACGTGGTCGAGCGTGCGCATGTTGTGCAGCCGGTCGGCGAGCTTGACCAGGAGCACGCGCACATCCTCGGAAATCGCCAGCAGCAGCTTGCGCAGGTTTTCCGCCTGCTCGGCCTTCTTGGAGACGAGATCGAGCTTCTTGAGCTTGGTCAGGCCCTCGACCAAGCTTGCCGATATCGGCGCCGAACAGTTCGTCGATCTCGGCCCGGGTCGCCGTGGTGTCCTCGATCGTGTCGTGCAGGAGCGCGACCGCGATCGTCGCCTCGTCCATGTGCATGTCGGTGAGAATCGCCGCGACTTCGAGCGGATGCGAAAAATAGGGATCGCCCGATGCACGCTTCTGATGGCCATGCTTCTGCATGGCATAAACATAGGCCTTGTTGAGCAGCGCCTCGTTGACGTCGGGCTTGTAGCGCTGAACGCGCTCGACAAGCTCGTATTGACGCATCATGGGCGGGATTCCGGCGGTAGAAATGAAACATGCGCCGCATCGGATGAGCAGCGCATGTCATAGATAGCCACGAAATTGCCGCCACGGAAGTGGCGGCGGCACGTCAACGTGCTCAGTAATCGTCGCTTTTCTCTGGCGGAACAAGACCTTCGATGCCGGCAAGCAGGTCTTCCTCGGTCATGCGGTCGAAGGTGATGTTGTCCTCTTCGCGGTCGGCATCGGCCGCAATAGCCGTCGTATCGGTCTGGTCGGCGATTTCCTGTGCGTCGGCTTCCGGCTCGTCGACTTCGACGTGCTTCTGCAGCGAATGGATCAGATCTTCCTTGAGATCGCCCGGCGAGAGCGTCTCGTCGGCGATTTCGCGCAGCGCCACGACCGGATTCTTGTCGTTGTCGCGATCGATGGTGATCGGCGCGCCCTGCGAGATCTGGCGGGCGCGGTGGCCGGCGAGCAGAACGAGCTCAAAGCGATTGTCGACCTTGTCGATGCAATCTTCAACGGTTACGCGGGCCATGGATTGCCCCTTTCAAACATTGGATGTCGGGAAACTGGCCGGGCCTTACACTGAACGACCGTGAAATTCAAGCATAATGGCATTGTTGGGGATATGGCCACAGCTTAGTGCCTTGTCGCGCCCTGCCCGTTGAGCTGGTCGAGACGGGCCTGAAGGAAGCGGCGCTCCGCAGGCTGGCTCGCCAGGTCGAGCGCGCGCCGGTAGCAAACCTCAGCTGCATCGTTTTGGCCGAGCCTGCGCAGCATGTCGGCGCGCGCCGCATGCGCCAGATGATAATCGTCCAGGCTACCCTGCCCCAGCACGCCGTCAATGGCCAGAAGCCCAGCCGCTGGCCCGTCGCGCATGCCGATCGCGGCGGCGCGGTTCAACGCCACAACCGGCGACGGATCGACGCGCAGCATCACGTCATAGAGCGCGACAATTTCGGTCCAGTCGGTTTCGGCCATGCCCGGCGCGCTAGCGTGGACCGCCGCGATGGCAGCCTGGAGCACATAAGGCCCGACACGCCGCGTCGCCAGCGCCCGCCCGATCAGGCCATCAGCCTCGGCGATGAGCCGGCGATCCCACCGCGATCGGTCCTGATCCTCAAGCAGCACGAAATCACCCGCAGCATCCGTGCGCGCGTCGCGCCGCGCTTCGTGCAGCAACATCAGGGCAAGCAGGCCGAGCGCCTCGGCATCATCCAGGAGTTCGACCATCAGTCGACCGAGCCGGATCGCCTCCGCCGACAGGTCGGTACGCGTCAGGTTCGGCCCTTCGGTTGCGGCGTAACCCTCATTGTAGATCAGATAGATCACCTGCAGTGCGCTCTCCAGTCGGGCCGGCAGTTCGGTGCGAGCAGGCACTTCGTAGGGAATCGCGGCGTCGCGGATCTTGGCTTTGGCGCGGACTATGCGCTGCGCGATCGTCGGCGCACGGGTCAGATAGGCGCGCGCGATCTCCTCGGTGGTCAGCCCGCCGACCTCGCGCAAGGTGAGCGCGATGCGCGCGTCGGGCGCCAGCGCGGGATGACAGCACACGAAGATCAGGCGCAGTTCGTCGTCCTGGATCGGTTCGGGCATGGTCGGCTCCCCTACTGGTTCGGCCAGCGTCGCCAGTTCCGGCAAGACGCCCGCCAGCCGCGCCTGGCGGCGCCACCGGTCGATGGTCTTGAAACGGCCCGCCGAAACCAGCCAGGCATAAGGATTTGCCGGAACGCCTTCCCGCGGCCAGCGGTCCGCGGCCGCGGCGAAGGCCTCGTGCAAGGCCTCCTCGGCCGGCTCAAAGCCGCCCAGCAGGCGGATCAGCGTTGCGAGCACGCGCCGCTTTTCGGTGCGGTAGGCCGCCTCGATGGCGGCGCGTGCTTGCGGATCGCTCACAGTTCCGGCCGGGGCTCGCTGAAATCGACGACCGGGCGGACTTCGACCGAGCCGATCTTCGCCAGCGGGTGGGCGCTCATGACCTGCACCGCTTCATTGAGGTCGGATGCCTCGATGACGATGAAGCCGCCCAGCACCTCCTTCGTCTCCATGAACGGCCCGTCGACCGTCGACATCTTTCCGTCGCGCACCCTGATCGTCATGGCCTCCTCGGGCAACACCAGCGCCTCCGAAGCGACGTAGTGCCCGGTTTCCGTCAGCTTGTCGTCGAAGCCGGCGCATTCTTCGAGGGCGGCGTTGGATTCGGGTGCTCCGCCGAAAAGCGTCTTGGGATGGTAGTAGATCAGACATGCGTAGCGCATGATGGGCTCCTTGTGTTGACACCTTTGAACGCAGGTAGTCGTCTGGCGCCGCAGCAATTCGACATAGGTTTAGATTTTTTTCGGAATTGTCGAAACAGGGCCGCGTGGCGCTCTCGCCATCATCAATTCAAACAGGCCGTTACTAAACCGGACTGGCCGGGATTGCATCGAAGCGGGCTCTGAGTGCCCCATCACATTTTCTTGCTTTGCCCGAGGAATCTCTTGGAATGGTCCTGTCGGAGCGTTATCTCATATTAGGCAGCGGTGAAATTGCGCCGCACAAGGCCCGGGACCGAAAATTTTTCGATCTTTTATTGACCAAAAGGATTTTCCGGCATGTTCGACCCCCGCGAAAAGATCGCCTTGTTCATCGACGGCGCCAATCTCTACGCCACGTCGCGCGCGCTCGGCTTCGACATCGACTACCGCAAGCTGCTGTCGAGCTTCCAGAAACGCGGCTACCTCCTGCGCGCCTATTATTACACCGCGTTGATCGAGGATCAGGAGTATTCGTCGATCCGGCCGCTGATCGACTGGCTCGACTATAATGGCTTCAAGGTGGTGACCAAGCCGGCCAAGGAATTCACCGACTCGACCGGCCGCCGCAAGATCAAGGGCAACATGGACATCGAACTCACGGTCGATGCACTGGAGCTTGCCGATGTCGTCGACCACTATGTGATCTTCTCCGGCGACGGCGATTTCCGCACGCTGGTCGAGGCGCTGCAGCGGCGCGGCCGCAAGGTCAGCGTGGTGTCGACGATGGCCTCGCAGCCGCCGATGATATCCGACGATCTGCGCCGCCAGGCCGACCACTTCATCGACCTGACGACGCTGAAAAGCGAGGTCGGGCGCGATCCGTCCGACCGCCCTGTCAGGCGGCCCGAGCCGGCCGATGCCGAAGACGACGATTATTGATGCCGGCGGGAAATCCGGCGTTGCTCGCGGAGCCGTCGCGCGACTGCCCGCTGTGCCCGCGGCTGCATGATTTCATCGCCGGCTGGCGGCAGCGCGAACCCAGCTGGTTCAACGGGCCGGTGCCGACGTTCCTGCCGCCGGAAGGCGACGACGCGGTGCGCTTCCTGATCGTCGGCCTGGCGCCTGGCCTGCGCGGCGCCAATCGCACCGGTCGCCCCTTCACCGGCGACTACGCCGGCGACCTGCTCTACGCGACGCTGATCCGCTTCGGCTTCGCGCGCGGCGAATTCAAGGCGCGGCCCGACGACGGCCTGCAACTCATCGGCACGGCGATCACCAACGCGGTGCGCTGCGTGCCGCCGGAGAACAAGCCGGTCGGCGCCGAGATCAACACCTGCCGGCGGTTTCCTGAAGCCGACGATCGAGCGGTTTCCAAACCTTCAGGCCGTCCTGACGCTTGGCGCGCATCGCCCACCAGACGACGGTGCGGGCACTTGGCGGCCGCGTCGCCGCGATGCCGTTCAAGCATGGCGGCCGTCATCAGGCCGGCCCCATTTCAACTTTTTTCCAGCTATCACTGCTCGCGCTACAACACCAATACAGGTGTACTGACGGAGGAGATGTTTGTCAGCGTTTTCAAAGACGTGGCAGAGTTTCTTGAAACCCGCCGATGCCGCTGACAAAGTGCTCCGGCAGCTAGAATTGTCCTCTTTCTGACAATTCGGCAAGCTGAATACTCACCCCCGCTCCTTCAACAAGCGCCCCTTCTCGCGCGCCCAGTCGCGCTGCTTTTCGCTTTCGCGCTTGTCGTGCAGCTTCTTGCCCCGGGCGACGGCGAGCAGCAGCTTGGCGCGGCCGCGGTCGTTGAAGTAGATCTTCAACGGCACCATGGTCATGCCTTCGCGCTCGACGGCCTGGCCAAGGCGCGCCATCTCGCGCTTGTTGAGCAGCAGCTTGCGGCGGCGGCGCGGCTCGTGGTTGAAGCGGTTGGCCTGCAGATATTCCGGCAGATAGGAATTGATCAGCCAGATCTCGCCGCCTTCCAGCGACGCGTAGGATTCCTGGATGTTGGCATGGCCCTCGCGCAGCGACTTCACCTCGGTGCCGGTGAGCATTAGGCCGGCCTCGATGGTGTCGAGCACCTCGTAGGAGAAACGCGCCTTGCGGTTCTCCGCCGCGACCTTGTTGTTGGGATCGGATTTCTTGCCGGGGGCCATGACTTTCGAAGCGGTTTGTCCCGCCAACTCCTTGATTTAGACGATGTTGCGAACCGGCGGCGAAACTCGCGCGATGCCGCTCTAGTTGATCAGGCCGGCGTGCTTCATCGCCGCGTCGATCTTCTCGGCGGTCGAATCCTCCACCGTCATCAGCGGCGAGCGCAGGACGTTCTCGACCTTGCCCAGCCGCGACAGCGCATATTTTGCGCCGGAGACGCCGGGCTCGAGGAAGATCGCCTTGTGCAGCGGCATCAGCCGGTCCTGCAATTCCAGCGCCTTTTCCTTGTCGCCGTTGAGCGTCGCTTCCTGGAACTCGGCGCAGAGGCGCGGCGCGACGTTCGAGGTCACCGAAATGCAGCCGACACCGCCATGCGCGTTGAAGCCGAGCGCCGAGGCATCCTCGCCGGAAAGCTGGATGAAATCCTTGCCGCAGGTCATGCGCTGCTCGGAAACGCGTTCGACCTTGCCGGTGGCATCCTTGACGCCGACGATGTTCTTGAAATCGTGCGCCAGCCGACCCATCGTTTCCGGCGTCATGTCGATGACCGAGCGCGGCGGGATATTGTAGATGATGATCGGCAGGCTGGTTGCCTTGGCCACCGCCGCGTAATGCGCATAGAGGCCGCGCTGCGTCGGCTTGTTGTAATAGGGCGTCACCACCAGCACCGCATCGGCGCCGATCTTGCTCGGCATACTTGCACCAGACCGACCGCTTCCTCGGTGTTGTTGGAGCCGGCGCCGGCGATCACCGGCACCCTGCCCTTGGCCACCTCGACGCAGACCTTCACGACCTGGCGGTGCTCGTCATGCGACAGCGTCGGCGACTTGCCGGTGGTGCCGACCGGCACCAGGCCGGTCGTGCCCTCGGCGATCTGCCATTCGACGAATGCGCGAAAGGCTTTCTCGTCGAGACGCCCGCTCTTTGTCGAACGGTGTCACGAGCGCGGTAAGCGAGCCTCTCAGCATGTCGTCCAACTCCCTGGAACGCTTGGGGTTTCAAAGTCTTTGCGATGTCACGGATTTTCTAGCCGAAAGCAAGGCGGCTCACCATAGTCCTGACATTCCTGTGCGGCAATACCAGCCAAACACGGTTCTCGAAGGAATCGAATCCAGCGATGATAACCTTTCGTTTACACCCTCTTCACCGCACCCCGGTAAGCTTCGTAACCCGCTCCACCTCGTATCGTGTATGGACACGGAATGAAAAACGCCACGCCACCCAGATTTCTGGTGCGACTTGTGCTTGCGGGCGCCGCGCTGGCCACGGTCACGGCGGCTTTCTGCCAGACCGGCGAGATGAACTACGCGCCGGTGCCGCAGGCCCGGCCGCAAGCAGCCATCAGCGGCAATCTCGACAACCAAACGACCGGCGCGATCCGGGTACGGCCGCAGCTTCCCGACGACAGGCCGCCGGTCAAATCCGCCGACATCGCCGCGCTGAAAAGCGGTCTCGACGCACTGACCGCGAAGGACCTCGGTCGCGCGCGCGCCGTGCGCGACGCGTTGCCGGCGGCTTCGCTCGATCACCACATCCTTGCCTGGGCGATCGCCCTGCGGGGTGGCAGCGACATTTCAAGCGGTGAGATCGCCGCAGCAGCGCAGGCATTGCCAGGCTGGCCCGGCATGGCGGCACTTCGCCGCAACAGCGAAAGAGCCCTGCTGCGCGAGAACCCCGCAGCCAGGACCGTGGTGCAGGCATTCGGTGCGACGAAGCCGCAGACCGCCGAAGGAATGACCATCCTGGCGCGGTCGCTGGTGGCGCTCGACCAGCCGGAGCGCGCCCGCGCCCTGCTGTCGCCGTTCTGGCGCACGGAGAAGCTCGAGGCGAAGGACGAGGCCGCGATTGTCAAGGAGTTCGGCTCCGCTGATCCCGGTTGCGGACCACCGTTTTCGCATGGAGCGCATGTTGTATGCGGACCGGGTGAACTCTGCGCAGCGCATCGCGGGACTGGCCGGCGCAAAACAGCTCGCCGATGCGTGGAGCGCCGTGCTCAGGAACGACAAGAACGCCGGCAAGCTGCTCGACGCGGTTCCGTCGGCGCAACGCTCGGCCGGTTACCTGTTCGCTGAAGCCAAATATCTGAGGCGTGGCGAAAAAATCTCCGAGGCTGCCGCGATCATCCTGAAAGCGCCGCAAGACAAGGCGTCGCTTGTCGATCCCGACGCCTGGTGGATCGAAAGGCGGGTCCTGTCGCGCGAACTGATCGATCGCGGGCGACATGAAAACGGCCTACAGGCTCGTGGCGGCGCATTCCGCCGAAAGCCCGTCGAATGCCGTCGATGCGGAATTCCACGCCGGCTGGTATGCGTTGCGCGGGCTCAACGACGCACAGACGGCGGCGAAGCATTTTTCCCGCATCGCGGAGATCGCCGACGGCCCGGTTTCGCTGTCGCGTGCCTATTATTGGCTTGGCCGAGCGGCCGAAGCCGGCGGGCCTGGCGATGCCAAGGCCTATTACGGACGCGCCGCCGGTTATGGCACCGCGTTTTATGGCCAGCTCGCGGCTGCGAGGATCGGCCGCGGCGGCATCACCGTTGCCTATCCGGCTCCGACGTCGGCCGACCGACAGCAATTTTCGCGGCGCGAGGCCGTGCAGGCGATCCGCCGTCTGGAAGATGCAGGGCACGCCTGGCGCGCCGACATTGTTTACCGCGATCTCGCACGAACAGTTGACGGCGCCGGGCGAGCTGGCGCTGCTGGCGGTGATGGCGGAAAGGCGCGGCAATCATTTCCTTGCGCTGAAGGTCGGGAAAATTGCCGCCAGCCGCGGTATCGACATTGGCGCACTGTCGCATCCGATCGGCGCCATACCAGAATCGGCCAAGATCGACGGCCCAGGCAAGGCGCTCGCCTATGCGATCGCAAGGCAGGAAAGCGAATTCAATATCGGCGCCGTCTCGCGTGCCGGCGCCATGGGGATGCTGCAGTTGATGCCGGGCACGGCAAAGGAACTCGCCAAGCGGTCTGGTCTGCCCTATTCGATGCAGCGTCTTACCTCCGACGCCGGCTACAATGCGACCCTGGGCGCTGCCTTTCTTGGCGAGCAACTCGGCAAGTTTGACGGTTCCTACGTGCTGACTTTCGCCGGCTACAATGCAGGGCCGCGCCGAGCCCAGGAATGGGTGAAGCGTTACGGCGATCCCCGCGGCAAGGACATCGATACCGTGGTCGACTGGATCGAACGCATCCCCTTTGCCGAAACACGCAGCTACGTGCAGCGGGTGATGGAGAACTACCAGGTCTACAAGATGCGGCTTTCCGGCCAATTCAACATCGCCACCGACCTGGTCAACGGGCGCTGATCCTTCGACAGGCTTTGCTTTTCTCCGGGGGCGCTGTGCCGGCCAGCATTGGCATCACGCTCACCACTATTGATTCTGCGCCGTCGAACCGTCTAGCAATGTCAAGGCGGCGGTCCGCCGACGGGAGTTTTCATGGATATATCGAGCGGTTTTTCAGACTTCTTCTATTCCGCGCAGGACGGGCTGAAGCTGCATGCCCGAATCTATGGGGACGATAGCGGCGCCGGATTGCCGGTCATCTGCCTTCCCGGCCTGACGCGCAACGCCCGCGATTTCCACGATCTCGCCCTGTTCCTGTCGCGTGACGCCCAACAGCCGCGCAAGGTCATCGCCTTCGACTACCGCGGGCGCGGCCGCTCGGCCTACGATCCCAACTGGAAAAACTATGATGTGGTCGTCGAAGCAGGCGACATCCTCGCCGGCCTCACCGCCCTCGGCATCGAGCACGGGGCCTTTGTCGGCACCTCGCGCGGCGGCCTGATCATCCACGTTCTGGCGGCGATGCGGCCGGCGGTGCTGAAGGCGGTGGTCCTCAACGATATCGGTCCGGTGGTCGAAGGCGAAGGCCTGGCGCATATCCGCGCCTATCTCGAACGGGCGCCGAAACCAAAAAATCTCGCCGATGCGGTCGCAGTTCAAAAGGCCGTGCATGCGCAGGCGTTCTCGGCGCTGTCCGACGCGGATTGGGAGCGCTTCATCCGCGCCATTTACCGAGAGGAAAGCGGCGTTCCGGTTCCGGATTTCGACCCTGCGTTGCTGAACGTCGTCAAGGGCATGGACCTGACGCAGCCGCTGCCGGTGCTCTGGCCGCAATTCGAGGGGCTGAAAGCTGTTCCGATGCTGGCGATCCGCGGCGCAAACTCGAAACTGCTGTCTGCAGCGACGCTGGCCGAGATGGCCAGTCGCCATCCAGATTGCCGAACGGTTACCGTCGAAGGCCAGGGCCACGCGCCCCTGCTCGAGACAGGAGAATTGCCGGCGACCATCGCCGCATTTCTAACCCACGCCGAACAGAAATCATCGACAGACGCATAGGCTGGAGACCGTCGGAATTTCACTGCGCCGCCGTGTCGAGGAGGCCATGGCGGCACCTGAAGCGCGTCACGATTACCTTAAAGCTGTGCCTCAAAGCAAAAAACCCGGCGGTTGCCCGCCGGCCGGCGGTGCCGCCGGGTTTGCTCTATCAGCCGTGAAGCCGATTAGAAGTTGCGCTGGAAGCGAAGGAAGCCACCAAAGGAGTTGGCATCGTCGCCGGCATCATCAGCAAAGTTGTCGATGTAGAAGGCTCTTGATGTTTATTTTCTGACCTCCAGTCAGAATCGTGACAGGAGCGCGGGAAAATGCCGGTTTGGGGCGCGAAAATCCGTGCCCCTGCCCACTGAATGGCAGGCAAGTGGTTGAAAAGACTGGGATGCCGATGCGGGCGAAAGCGCTGGCGGAGAGGATGGGATTCGAACCCACGAGACCGCTTTTGACGTCTACTCCCTTAGCAGGGGAGCGCCTTCGACCACTCGGCCACCTCTCCGGCGCACCGCTGGATAGAGAAATCCGGCATGACAATCAATAAGGAGAGGTCGTGATTTCTCGAAAAATGCCTGCCAGCCAGGTAAAAGAGTGCCGTCGGGACGAATTCTGCCGAGTTGGCGCTGCTGATCCCTTCACACCCGAATAACTGGTCGATTCTACGCTGGAACAACGGCTCTGCGGGCGATTCTGCCCATGCTCCTTCCTGGAGCGGTAACCGCGCATTGGTAGATGAACTGGCGACTGCACCCGTTTCGCTGCTGGTCGTTCCAGTACCTCCAGGAATTCATGCCGTTGCGGCAGTCGCTCCGGCGCAACCACAAACCGGGCGGCCGGAAGCGGCGGGACTGCTGGCGCACTCGAAGCTGACTGCTTCCGACGGTCGCGGTATATCCGCCATAGAAAAGCTCGAGAAACCCATACCGCAGTTTCGTGGTCATGCGCGACTGGAAAACCCTCGACGAATGGCACGGGGCCATGTTGACCCCACCCTGCCCCACATTTTATTTCGGCGCTGGCCGAAATCGACATGCTCGGACAGGTCGCAAGAGCGCTTTGAACATTGAACGGTTTGCTTCAGTTCCGATGCGATGCGAAAGAGAATTGCTTCCCTAGCGGCGGACCAATATCTAGGCCCACAATCTTCCCATGCCGAGCGAGCCAGACGATGCCCAAAACCCCACGCCTCACGCCCTTGGTGGCATCCTTGCCGACGACCGTGCCGTTTGTCGGCCCGGAAGCGCAGGAGCGCGCCAGCGGCAGGAAATTCCGCGCCCGCCTCGGCGCCAATGAAAGCAGCTTCGGCCCCTCGCCTGCGGTGATCGCCGCAATGAATGCCGCCGCACCCGGCATGTGGATGTATTGCGATCCCGACAATTACGACCTCAAGGCAGCGCTTGCGGCCTTCTTGGGCGTCGATATCGGCAATGTCGTGGTTGGCGAAGGCATCGACGGCCTGCTCAATCTGGTCGTTCGCATGTATGTCGCGCCAGGCGACGCGGTGGTGACTTCGCTCGGCGCCTATCCGACCTTCAATTTCCATGTCGCCGGCTTCGGCGGACGCCTGGTAACAGTGCCGTTCGAAAACGACCTGGAAAATCTGGACGGGCTGCTCGCCGCCGTGAAGCGCGAGAACGCGCCGCTGGTCTATCTCTCCAATCCCGACAATCCGATGGGAACCTGGTGGGAAGCTTCGGAAATCGTCCGTTTCATCGAGGCGCTGCCGGAGACCACGATGCTCATCCTCGACGAGGCCTATGGCGAGACGGGGCCGGCATCGGCGCAGCCGCCGCTCGACGTTTCGCGCCCGAACGTCATTACCATGCGGACTTTTTCGAAGGCCTACGGGCTTGCCGGCATCCGCTGCGGCTACGCTATCGGCGAAGCCGAGGTCATCCGCCAAGTCGAGAAGGTGCGAAACCATTATGGCGTCAGCCGCATGGCGCAGATCGCCGGCCTCACGGCGCTCGCCGATCAGGCCTACCTGAAAGAGGTCGTGGCGAAAGTCGCGGCAGGGCGTGAGCGTATCGCCAGAATTGCCAGGGAAAACGGGCTGTCGCCGATCCGGTCGGCGACGAATTTCGTTACCATCGACTGCGGCGGGGATGGCGCCTTTGCGCTGAAGATCATGCAAGGCCTGCTGTCGCGCGACGTCTTCGTGCGCAAGCCGATGGCGCCGAAACTGGATCGCTGCATCCGCGTCAGCGTCGGGCTCGACCACGAACTGACGATCTTCGAGGAAGAACTGCCAGGCGTTCTGGCGGCCGCGCGGGGCAACTGAGTTCTCACTCCGGCCGCAGCGCCAGTTCCCAGGTCTGGCCGACCAGATCCTTGCCGAAACTGTGATGCCGCTCCTCCTCGACGAGCCTGAAGCCGGCGCGCTCGTAGAGTCTGCGCGCCGTCGACCAGCACATCGTTGGTCCACAGCACCAGCCGGCGATAGCCGACAGCGGCGCGCCTGCTCGACGCACTCCGCGACCAGCCGCGCGCCGATGCCGAGGCCGCGCGCGGCTTGCTCGACATGCAGCAGGCGCAGTTTCGCCGTCGTTCGTCGATCTTGCGCACGAGAAAGACCGCGCCGACCGGCTCGCCACCCTGCTCGGCGATCCAGCAGAAATCCGTGCCGGGCTGGAAGTTGCGGATGAAGGCGGCGCCGATCTCGGCGAGCCAGCGCCTCGTATTCGCCGTTCCAGCCATACTCTTCGGCATAGAGGCGGGATTGGCGCTCGATCACCCAGCCGATGTCGCCGATGCGATGCGGCCGCAGCGCGATTGATGGCGCTCCGGGCTGCCTCGCCCAACAACTCCGTCATCGATCCGCATGGCATTGCCGAGTTCGGCGCTGCCTGTCGCCGGGAAAAGCAGATACAGACGCGCGATGTCGCTCGTCGGCCGCCGCCTGCAGTTCGGCCAGCGCCGCCGCACCCGCCCCGGTCAGCGACAGGATCCGCCGGCGCCGATCCGCCGGATCGGTGCGCACTTCGGTCAGACCGGCGGCGGCGAATTTCCTCAGGATGCGCGTCAGATAGGCCGGGTCGAGACGCAGCTCCTCGGCGATCTCGGATGCCGCCGGCCCGATGTTCAGATGGAAGGCGTCGGCGAGAAAACCCCGCTCTCCATTGGCCTTTGGTGCAACCGGACTGCTGCGATGGCCGAGTTCGAACAGCACGCGCGCCTCGGTCAGCGTGAAGGCGCTGCGCGGTCAGCGTCTCGTCGAGAAGGCCGATGGTGCGCGTGTAGAAGCGGTTGAAACGCCGCATCTCGGCAACCAGACCGGCGGTGTCCATCAATGTCCCTCACCCATATATTCGTTGACTCAGTCAACTAAATTTAATGGACTGAGTCAACGAATATATGGGTGGGCAAGACCGTGCCGGCGCGCCTCACCTGCAGCCATGAGCGTCACGCGGGCAATGGCGACCGATTGCGTCACCAGCAACATACGGTTCGCAGACATCTTGAATTAATTGAACGTTTGTTTTATTATCATCCAGTCAAATCTGGGAGCTAGTCATGGCGCGAACCACCGGATCGGACGGCGAGAAGACCGAAGCGGCGATCCGCGCGGCAGCCGCGGTCAGCCTGATCGCGCGGCATGGCTACGAGGCCGTGTCGATGCGCCAGCTCGCCGCCGAAGTCGGCGTGCAGGCGGCCGCGCTCTACCGCTATTTCCCGACCAAGGAAGACCTGCTGTTCACGCTGATGCGCGAGCACATGGAAGAGCTGGTCGCGGCCTGGGAGGCGGCGCGGCCCGCGACGGCCGACCCGGCCGCGCGGCTTGCGGCCTTCGTCGCCAACCACATCCGCTTCCATGTGATGCGCCGGCATTCGACGCATGTCTCCAACATGGAACTGCGCAGCCTGTCGCGCGAGAACCTGTCGGCGATCCTGAAGCTGCGCACGGCCTACGAGAAGGAACTGCGCGCAATCCTGCGCGACGGCGCCGAGCAAGGCGTCTTCTGCGATCGACGATGTCGGGCTGACCGCGATGGCGATCATCCAGATGATCACCGGCGTCATCGTCTGGTTCCGGCCGGACGAGCGGCTGTCGGTCGGCGAGGTCACCGAAACCTATCTTGCCATGACGATGCGCCTGGTCGGAGCCGAGCGCAACATCAAGGAGGAAGAAACATGTACACGCACACGCTGAACTTCGGGCTTGGTGAGGACATCGAGGCGCTGCGCGACATGGTGCGCCGCTTCGCGCAGGACCAGATCGCGCCGCTCGCCGCCGAGATCGACCGCTCCAACGAGTTCCCGGCCGCAGCTGTGGCAGGAGCTCGGCGCGCTCGGCCTGCTCGGCATCACCGCCGATCCCGACCATGGCGGCTCCGGCATGGGCTATCTCGCGCAGGTCATCGCCGTCGAGGAGATTTCAGCGCGCCTCGGCCTCGGTCGGCCTCTCCTACGGCGCCCATTCCAATCTCTGCGTCAACCAGATCAACCGCTGGGGCACCGACCGAACAGAAGGCGCGCTACCTGCCGGCGCTGTGCTCGCGGCGAAAAGGTCGGCGCGCTCGCCATGTCGGAATCCGGCTCCGGCTCCGACGTCGTCTCGATGCGGCTGCAGGGCCGACAAGAAGCAACGACCGCTACGTGCTCAACGGCACCAAGATGTGGATCACCAACGGGCCCGACGCCGACACGCTGGTGGTCTACGCCAAGACCGATCCGGAGCGCAATTCGCGCGGCATCACCGCCTTCATCGTCGAGAAGCCGATGGCCGGGCTTTTCGGTCGCGCAAAAGCTCGACAAGCTCGGCATGCGCGGCTCCAACACCGGCGAACTGGTGTTCGAGGATGTCGAGGTGCCGTTCGAGAACGTGCTGCACGAGGAAGGCCGCGGCGTCGAGGTGCTGATGTCGGGGCTCGACTACGAGCGCGTGGTCGCTGGCCGGCGGGCCGCTCGGCATCATGGCCGCCTGCATGGACGTCGCCGTTCCCTATGTGCACGAGCGCAAGCAGTTCGGCCAGCCGATCGGCGAATTCCAGCTGGTGCAGGGCAAGCTCGCCGACATGTATACGACGATGAACGCGGCGCGCGCCTATGTCTACGCGGTGGCGGCGGCCTGCGACCGCGGCGAGACGACGCGCAAGGATGCGGCCGGCTGCGTGCTGTTCGCCGCCGAGAAGGCCACCCACATGGCGCTCGACGCGATCCAGCTGCTCGGCGGCAACGGCTACATCAACGACTATCCGACCGGCCGGCTGCTGCGCGACGCCAAGCTCTACGAGATCGGCGCCGGCACGAGCGAGATCCGCCGCTGGCTGATCGGCCGGGAGATCATGGCGGAGGGTGTCTGATGTTCGAGTGATTGCCACATATCGAACAAGTATGGCATGACTTTCATCTTCTGCCATCTTTCGGAGGATTTGCCGTGACCAAGCCGGGAGAGGCGCCGGGCTTTGCCGAGCAACCGCGGCGCCGTTATGGTGGCGCAACCGGGGACGGCCAGACGACAAAACCGCCCCGCTTTGAGCGCATGAAACTGGGCGATGGCGGGCGTGTCGTTATTCCGGCACCGATGCGCGAAGAAATGGGCATCAAGCCCGGTGACGAATTGATCGCCGATGTCGAGGACGGTGTTTTGCATGTGCTCGTCTTACGAGCAGAATCGCTTCGCCGGATCCAAGCGGAGGTATCCAGCTACAAGAAGCCTGGCGAGAGTGTGGTCGATGAATTGCTCGCCGAGACGCGAGGAGCCATGTGGGCGGCAGGAATGAGCCGCTTCTGCGACAGCATACGGCCATGACGTCGCTTGTCCTCGATGCTCGGCGAAGCTGGCGGCGATAAGGCAAGACAGCCGTGTTCCGTACCGCCATGGTGCTGCGTCTGTGAATGTCGGCTGAGATCATCGCCAAGCAGATTGACAAGGGCCTGCCCCCTGACCTTGCAGCGTTGCGGTGCGACGGCCTCAATCTTGACGTGATGCCGTTCGACCACGAACTCGCGCGGCTGGCCGGCAGCGCTTCGCGCCGACACCGAACGCAAAGGGCTGTCGCTCGGCGATCGCGCCTGCCTTGCGCTGGCAATCCGCGAAGACGCTTGTTGCCGTCACCGCCGATCGCAACTGGGCCAATCTCGACGTCGGCTGCAAGATCGAACTCATCCGCTAGGGAAAAACATGCCCGCCATCCACTCCCAGATCTCCCCCGCCTCCGACGCCTTCCGCGCCAATGCCGAGCGCATGCGCGGGCTGGTCGCCGACATCGCGCGACAAGGCGGCGACCGTCGAGCGCGGCGGCTCGGACGAAGCGCGTGAGCGCCATGTATCGCGCGGCAAGCTGCTGCCGCGCGAGCGGCTGGCGCAACTGCTCGATCCCGGCTCGCCCTTCCTCGAGATCGGCCAGTTCGCCGCCTGGGACATGTATGGCGGCGACATCGCCTCCGCCGGCATGATCGCCGGCATCGGCCGCGTCGAGGGCCGCGAGGTGATGATCGTCGTCAACGACGCCACGGTGAAGGGCGGCACCTACTATCCGCTGACCGTGAAGAAGCATCTGCGCGCGCAGGAGATCGCGCTGCAGAACAATCTGCCCTGCGTCTACCTGGTCGATTCCGGCGGCGCCAACCTGCCCAACCAGGACGAGGTGTTTCCCGACCGCGAGCATTTCGGCCGCATCTTCTACAACCAGGCCAACATGTCGGCTGCCGGCATTCCGCAGATCGCCTGCGTCATGGGCTCGTGCACGGCGGGCGGCGCCTATGTGCCGGCGATGGCCGACGAGATCCATCATGGTCAGGAACCAGGCGACGATCTTTCTCGGCGGCCCGCCGCTGGTGAAGGCCGCGACCGGCGAGGACGTGACGGCGGAGGAACTCGGCGGCGCCGAGGTGCACACGCGCCTGTCCGGCGTCGCCGACCACTATGCCGATGGACGACGAGCACGCGCTGGCGATCGTCCGGCGCATCGTCAGAAACCTCAATCGCAAGAAGGAGATAGGCCTCGACCTGCGGAGCCCCGTGCCGCCGCTTCATGCCGCCGGACGAGATCTACGGCATCGTGCCGGCCGACCTGCGCCAGCCCTACGACGTGCGCGAGGTCATCGCCCGCATCGTCGACGGCTCCGAGTTCGACGAGTTCAAGCAGAATTACGGCACGACGCTGGTCACCGGCTTTGCGCATCTCCACGGCATGCCGGTCGGCATCATCGCCAACAATGGCGTGCTGTTTTCCGAAAGCGCGCTGAAGGGCGCGCATTTCATCGAGCTGTGCTGCCAGCGCAAGATCCCGCTGGTCTTCCTGCAGAACATCACCGGCTTCATGGTCGGCCGCAAATACGAGGCCGGCGGCATCGCCAAGGACGGCGCCAAGCTGGTGACGGCGGTGGCGACCGCCCAGGTGCCGAAGGTGACGATGATCATCGGCGGCTCGTTCGGCGCCGGCAATTACGGCATGTGCGGCCGCGCCTATTCGCCGCGCTTCCTGTGGATGTGGCCGAATGCGCGCATCTCGGTGATGGGCGGCGAGCAGGCGGCGACCGTGCTCGCCATGGTCAAGCGCGAGGGCATCGAGCGCAAGGGCGGCGACTGGACGGCCGAAGAGGAAGCCGAATTCCGAGCGCCGATCCTGAAGAAATACGAGCGCGAGGGCCACCCGCTCTATTCGTCGGCCCGGCTGTGGGACGACGGCATCATCGACCCGGCCCGCACGCGCGAGGTGCTGGCGCTCTCGCTCTCGGCCGCGCTCAACGCGCGGGTGCAGGAGACGAAGTTCGGCGTGTTCAGGATGTGAGGCCATCTCGAGACGGAAATCTCGCTTCCTGTTTGTCCACCCCATTCCGCGTCCCCTTAACTCTGGTTCCCATTCAAAGGAGGATACAGAATGGCACTGAAAAGCGTGCGGTCGGCGATCCTGGCCGCGCGGCAGGCCTGCATCTGCACCCGGGCCAAGCAACCGTCCGAGCCAAATTCATTGCATATGCCCTTTTGCGGGCCCTGCACCTGGGCGGCAAACTGCAAGCCCTCAAACGATGCCCGGGCGCCTCGCACGGACCTCCGCGGGACGGTTTGCCGGTTGCACAATGCTTGTCGTCGCGTCGTCGAGATTGTGATGTCAGTATATTGCCGTTCGCCCTTTCCGGGCGCAACGTCACCACCTCGCGATCGAACATGCTCCTTCCGGCGCTGGCCAAGGGGCAAAAGAGTTCGACACCAACCAAGGGAGCAAAACATGGCTTCGAAATTCGTTTGGTACGAACTGATGACTTCCGATCTCAAGTCTGCGGAAAAATTCTACAGCGCGGTGGTGGGCTGGAGTACCGAGGATTTTGGCGGCGGTGATTTTCCCTACACCATCGTCAAGGCAGGCGAGACCGGCGTCGGTGGTTTGATGAACATTCCCGCCGAAGCAGCAAAGATGGGCGCACAGCCCGCCTGGATGGGTTACATCTACGCCGCCGATGTCGACGCCAGAACCGACAGCATCAAGGCAGAAGGCGGTGCCGTTCATCGTGCGCCGGAGGATATTCCGGGCGTTGGCCGGTTCTCCGTGGTAGCCGATCCGCAGGGCGCGATGTTCATGCTGCTTGCCCCGCAAGGCCCGGAGCAGCCGCCGGCGCCGATGGGCACGGTCGGCCATATCGGCTGGCGCGAGCTCTACACCGACGGCTGGGAGAAGGCCCTCGACTTCTATTCCAGCCAGTTCGGCTGGACTAAAGACCAATCGGTGGACATGGGCGAAATGGGTACGTATCAGCTCTTCGCGATCGACGGTGAACAGGCCGGAGGCATGATGAACAGGACGCCGAACATCCCGATGCCGTGCTGGGGTTTTTACTTCAACGTTTCGGGCATCGATGACGCGGCCGCACGCGTTACCACGAACGGCGGACAGATCCAGATGGGACCGATGGAAGTGCCAGGCGGCAGCTGGGTCGTCAACTGCGTGGACCCGCAAGGCGCAGCGTTCTCCCTGGTCAGCCCGAGCCGATGAACCGACAGTGACAAACGAGGGTACATGTTCACAAAAATCCTGATCGCCAACCGCGGCGAGATCGCTTGCCGGGTCATCCGAACCGCCCGCAGGATGGGCATTTGGACGGTCGCCGTCTATTCCGATGCCGATGCGCGCGCGCTTGCATGTCGAAATGGCCGACGAGGCCGTGCATATCGGCCCCTCGCCCGTCGCCGAAAGCTATCTGCGCGGCGACAGGATCATCGCGGCCGCGCTGGCGACGGGCGCCGCAGGCGATCCACCCCGGCTACGGCTTCCTGTCGGAGAATCCCGACTTCGTCGATGCGGTCGAGGCAGCCGGGCTGGTCTTCATCGGCCCGTCCGGCGCCTCGATCCGCGCCATGGGCCTGAAGGACGCAGCCAAGCGGCTGATGGAAAAGGCCGGCGTGCCGGTGGTGCCCGGCTATCACGGCGAGGACCAGGGGCTGGTGCTGCTTGCCGGCAAGGCCGCGAGATCGGCTATCCCGTGCTGATCAAGGCGCGCGCCGGCGGCGGCGGCAAGGGCATGCGCCGTGTCGACAACCCCGACGATTTCGCCGAGGCGCTGGCCGGCGCCCGCCGCGAGGCCAAGGCCGCTTTCGGCGACGACAAGCGTGCTGGTCGAAAAATATGTCGACAAGCCGCGGCACATCGAGGTGCAGGTGTTCGGCGACAATCACGGCAACGCCGTGCATCTGTTCGAGCGCGACTGCTCGGCGCAGCGCCGCCACCAGAAGGTGATCGAGGAGGCGCCGGCGCCCGGCATGACGCGCGAAATGCGCGCGGCGATGACCGCAGCGGCCGTGAAGGCCGCCAAGGCCATCAAATATTCCGGCGCCGGCACCATCGAATTCATCGTCGATGCCTCGGACGGGCTGAAGGCTGACCGTTTCTGGTTCATGGAGATGAACACCCGCCTGCAGGTCGAGCACCCGGTGACCGAGATGGTGACCGGCATCGACCTCGTCGAATGGCAGCTCCGGGTCGCCGCCGGCGAAGCGCTGCCGAAAGCGCAGAACCAGATCGCACTCGACGGCCACGCCTTCGAGGCGCGCATCTATGCGGAAGACCCCGCCAAGGGCTTCCTGCCGGCGACCGGCACGCTGCATCATCTGAAATTTCCGCCGCACGGATGCCGATCTGCGGGTCGAAACCGGCGTTCGTGCCGGCGACGCAATCTCGCCCTTCTACGATCCGATGATCGCCAAGCTGGTCGTCCACGCGGACAGCCGAACGGCGGCCCTCCAGGCGCTGGACGACCGCTCTGGCCGCGACCGAAATCGCCGGTTCGGTAACCAACATCGCCTTTCTCGCAGCCCTTGCCCGCGACGCCGATTTCGCGGCAGGCGACGTCGATACCGGACTGATCGGGCGCAAGCAGGACGCGCTTGTGCAAGTGCCGCCACCGGGTGCGGCGGCGGTCGCGGCCGCGGCGCGCGAAGCGGCCGGCATCGCAACGCCTGCCGGCTACCGGCGATCCATGGGCGTCGTTGCCCGGCTACGCGCATTTCCACGCCACGCCGCGGCGCACCCGGCTGAAATTCGGCGACGCGGAGATCTCGGCGCATGTTTCGATCGTCAACGGACGCTGGTCGGTGGAACTGGACACGCCAATTTCCCCCGCCCCCTCGCCTGGCGGAACGCCACGCGTGGCGCGCTGGCCGGGCCACGTCACCGTCTTCGACGGAGCCGCCGGGTCATACGTTTGCCGTCCACGACCCGCTGGCGCAAGCCGCCGACGCAGCCGCTGGCGACAGCATGCGGGCGCCGATGCCGGGCCTGGTCAAGATCGTACGGGCGGCCGCCGGCGATAGCGTAACGAAAGGCCAGCCCCTGCTGGTGCTTGAAGCCATGAAGATGGAGCACACCATCGCGGCATCGCACGACGGCGTCATCGCCGACATCGTTGCCGAAGGCGTGCAGGTCACCGACGGCGTGGTTCTGGTGCGGTTCGTGGAAGTCGACGCGGCCTGAAGAGTGCCAAGGATCCTTCAGACACCAAAGGGCCGGGACGAACCCGGCCTTTTGCATTGCTCAAGCTGCGAAGCTCACTGCTTGATCGGCGCGTATTTGCCGTCATGCCACTGGTTGATGTCGTAGCTGGCGTTCTTCAGGTCGCCCTTTTCGTCGAAAGTCACCTGGCCGACCACGGTATCGATGGGTTGGCCGTTCTTCAACGCCTCTGCGACCTTCATCGGGTCATCGCTGCCGGCACGCTTGATGCCTTCGGCGAACGCCTGGATCGTTGCGTATGAGAACAGCGTGAAGCCTTCCGGCACGAAGCCGCCGGCCTTGATCTTCTCGATGGCCGCCTTGGCTTCGGGTTTCGACTGCGGGTCCGAAGGGAAGACGAACATGGTGCCTTCGCCGGCCGGACCGGCGATCTGCCAGAATTCCGGCGAGGCGATGGAGTCTGGCATGATCAGCTGGAACTTGAAGTTCTGTTCGGCCGCCTGGCGCAGGATGAGGCCTGCTTCGGGGTGATAGCCACCGAAATAGACGACATCGGCCTTCAGTTCCTTCATCTTGGTGACCAGGGCCGTGTAGTCCTTTTCACCGGCGTTGATGCCGTCATACATTACTTCGTTGAGGCCGCCGGCGTTCATGGTCGCCTTGACGGCATCGGCCACGCCCTGCCCGTAAGCGCTCTTGTCGTGCAGGATGACAACGTTCTTGCCCTTGTACTTCTCGGCGATCCAGGGGCCGATAAAGGCGCCCTGCGCGTCGTCGCGGGTGTAGAGGCGCATAATGGTCGGCCAGCCGTTCTTCGCCGCGTCGTCGGTCAAGAGCGGGTTGGACGACGCCGGCGACATCATCAGCGCAGCGCTTTCGGCATAAACGGCCGAGGCGGGGATGCTCGACCCGGAGCAGGCATGGCCGTCGATGAACTTGATGCCGTTGGCAACGATGCGATTTGCCACCGACACGGCCTGCTTGGGATCGCAGACGTCGTCTTCGATGGCGATCTTGACCTGGCGGCCGTCAATGCCGCCCGCCTCGTTGATCGCAGCCGCTGCCGCTTCCGCGCCTTGGCGGAACTGGTCGCCGATGTTGGCGAGTTGCCCTGTCATTGGTCCAACGACGGCAAAGGTGATGTCATCGGCGTGAGCCGGCGCTACCAGAAAAAGCCCGGCAAAAGCCGCGCCCAGAAGGGTTTTCCTGATCATATCTCTGTTCCTCCACGGCATCGACCGATGCCCGAAACATCCTGATATCGCGGCAGGACGCGGATTGCCACATATCATACGGTCTATCGCGCGGGGCCAGCCGAAAGAAACGGATAATCCAGCTGCAAGAAAGCCGCGCCGGGTGTTCCCCCCGGTCGCGGCTTTTCCTGTCAGCTTCGTCCAGGCGTCCCCATGCCTGTTTCGCGCCGTTGTCCCGGATGGCAGCTTTTGCCGCTCTGTTTTGCCGGGAACTCCCTGTTTAAGTCGGTTCCTGTCAGTGTGCGGTCATCCATTCGCGCGCTTCGCGCAGCGCCTTGGCGATTTCCAGCTTGGACATCGAGGCCGCGAGTTCGGCGCGGACTTCAGCCGCACGATCCGATCCCTTGATGGCTGCGATGTTGAACCATTTGTGGGCAGCGACAATGTCGACGGCGCAATCGCGGCCGGTCGCATACATCATGCCGAGTTCGAAAAGAATGTCGGCCTGGGCCGAGCTACCGATGCCGCCGAAGCCGGCTTCCTGCATTTCAAAACGTGCCATTTCTTCGTCCCCTGTCTTGCTCCGAGAGCCGCTTCTTTCGTCCCGTTCGAGCTGCCCTTTCGATGCTTCCAAGAATGCCGCCGAGGCTTGAATCCGTCGTTAAATAGCGTGCTTAATTTGCCGCAAACAAAAATCAAACAAGAGGTAAACCTCGGATTTTATTAAGGATAGAGTCGCCGCTGCGGCGCGGATTTTTCGAAAAATCGTCGAAAATTTGGACCTGGCAAAAGAACGGTTTGATAACCACGAAACCGGAAGCGGGCTCAAGAATTGGCGCCCTGTCTGAAAAACCAAGGCACAAAATCCGTCCGAAAATCGCCGCAACCTGACGCTGCGTCATGCTTTTGTTTTCCCCCGGCCTGGATTAGCTTACGTTTGCGTAAGGGGAAGCGGCGGAAGGATCCGGGCCGGCAACCCTCGGAGGGAGGAACCGATGTTTCGCAAAATGAGCATGGCCGTTGCGGCGGCAATACTAATGACTGGCGCGGCTGTGGCGGCAGAGCCTATCGAAGGCACCTGGAAGCGCTCGAACGGCACACTGATCCAATATGCCGCAAGCGGGGGACAATTCTGCGGCACCGTCATGACCGGCGAATACAAGGGCAAGTCGATTGGCTGCATGGCCGGCTCCGGCGGCAGCTACAAGGGCAAGGTCAACAAGCTCGATGAGGGCAAGACCTATTCGGGCAAAGCCTCCGTCAGTGGCAACACGCTCTCGCTCTCCGGCTGTGTGCTGGGCGGGATCATTTGCAAAAGCGAAAGCTTGGCCCGCCAATAATTAATCGTGTCGGGCGCTGCGGCCACCGCGCTCAGACGGTGGCCGCGAATGCATCCTCTCAGGCCCTCGCACGCTGGCCAAACAGCACCTTCTGGGCTTCCTTGTCGTTGGCGAGATTGGATTTCTCGCGCTCTTCCTTGCCCACCTCCATCGCCCTTTCGACGGCAGGCCGGGCCATGATCGCCTCGAACCAGCGCTTGAGGTTGGGAAAGTCATCGAGATCCTGGCCCTGGTTCTTAAAGGGCCGCACCCAGCCTATGCAAGCCATGTCGGCGATCGAATAGTCGCCAGCCAGGAACTGCCTGTCCGCCAGGCGCTTGTTCATGACGCCATAGAGCCGGTTGCACTCATTGGTGTAGCGGTCGATGGCATACGGGATCTTCTCCGGCGCATACTGACGAAAATGATGCGCCTGCCCGGCCATCGGACCCAGGCCGCCCATCTGCCAGAAAAGCCACTGGTCGACCTCGACGCGGGCGCGCTCGTCCGCCGGATAGAATTGCCCGAACTTGCGGCCGAGATATTGAAGGATGGCGCCGGACTCGAAGACCGAGATCGGCTCGCCGCCGCCTTTTCCGTTGGAAGAAGGCCCCTCGGGATCGACGATAGCGGGCATGCGGTTGTTGGGCGCGATCTTCAGGAACGACGGCTCGAACTGCTCGCCACGGCCGATGTTGACGTATTTCACCGTATAGGGGACGCCGAGTTCCTCCAGCATGATGGTGATCTTCCAGCCGTTTGGCGTCGGCCAATAATGAAGTTCGATCGGCTTGGTCTGGGTGGCCATTGGGCATGCTCCATCCTGTTTGAATTGCGGCGCAGATTGCCCGCCGAGGCCACCCGCGTCACGTCAAAGTTTTTGAACGCAGGATGAACGGCGGGCTCAGGGCCGGTTCAGCCCGTCGGAGGCAAAGTGTGTCCACGAATTGAGGGATACACCGATGCTCGCCCGCCGCTTCACCATCGTCTGCCTGATTACGGCGCTGTTTGGACTGTTCTTTGCCCTTCTCGTCGCCGATGCAGGGCGCTCCGACCACCACCGTGGCATCGCCGCGCCTTGCGCATTCTCCTGCACCACGCCGCGCGGATAACAACCAACCCGTTCAACCCAAGGTCAACCGCCATGAACCGCTCGCTCAACCCAGTTCTCAAAGTGCTTCGCCACCTGCCCCGCGCAGTCGCGATCATGCTGGTGTTGTGGAGCCCGCTTTTCGCGATCCAGAAGGTTCGCGCCGACGGCCGCGTCACCACGATCGAGGCGCCGGCGCCGCAGAAGAGCGGCATGGGTTTCGTGCTTTTGGTCAGCCTGCAGCGCGGCTGACGGCTGGGGCGTCGTCAGATTCTGGCATGCCCCCCTCCCATGGGCTGACCCAAATCTCTATATTGGGTCATGGAAAAGCGAATCTACCCAGAACCCATCGAATCGGTTGCCAGTCCGGAGCCTTTTGCCCGGCAAAGTTTCACTGACGCTGCCGAAGCGGTAGCCATGCTGCGCGTTCTCTACGAGCGCAACACCGCGTTCCTGCGCGACTCCTTCAAGAAACTCGCCGAGGGCGACCACAGCCCGCAGCGCTTCCGCGCCTTCTATCCGGAAGTCAGCATGACGACGTCTTCCTTTGCGCAGATCGATTCCCGTCTCGCCTACGGGCACATGCCCTCCCCTGGCCATTATTCGACAACGGTGACGCGGCCCGATCTGTTCGAAAGCTACCTGACCGACCAACTCCGGGTGATCATGCGCAACCATGGCGTGCCGGTCACCATTTCGGAATCGGAAACGCCGATCCCGGTGCATTTTGCATTCCTGGAAGGCACCCATGTCGACGCCTCGTCGGCAGACCGCATCCAGCGACCGCTGCGCGACATCTTCGACGTGCCCGACCTCAACGCCACCGACGACCACATCGCCAACGGAACGTTCGAGCCGATCCCCGGCGAACCGCTGCCGCTGGCGCCATTCACGGCGCAGCGCATCGACTATTCACTGCATCGGCTGTCGCATTACACGGCGACCAGTCCGCAGCACTTCCAGAATTTTGTGCTGTTCACCAACTACCAGTTCTATATCGACGAGTTCTGCGTGCATGCGCGCAACCTGATGGCCAATGGCGGCGGCGGTTATACGGCCTTCATCGAGCCGGGCAACGTGGTGACGCATGTCGGCGAAACGGCGCCGCAGGTCGGCGCCTCGCCGCTGCGCATGCCGCAGATGCCGGCCTACCATCTGGTGAAGCCGGGGCACAGCGGCATCACCATGGTCAATATCGGCGTCGGTCCGTCGAACGCCAAGACGATCACCGACCACATCGCCGTGTTGAGGCCGCATGCCTGGCTGATGCTCGGCCACTGCGCCGGACTGCGCAACACGCAGGCGCTCGGCGACTACGTGCTGGCGCATGCCTATGTGCGCGAGGATCACGTGCTTGACGACGACCTGCCGGTCTGGGTGCCTGTGCCGCCGCTCGCCGAAGTGCAGGTCGCGCTGGAACAGGCGGTGGCGGAGGTGACCGGGCTTTCCGGTTATGACCTGAAGCGCATCATGCGCACCGGAACGGTGGCCACGATCGACAACCGCAACTGGGAACTGCGCGAGCAGCGCGGGCCCGTGCAGCGGCTGTCGCAATCGCGCGCCATCGCGCTCGACATGGAATCGGCGACGATCGCGGCGAACGGCTTCCGCTTCCGGGTGCCCTACGGCACGCTGCTTTGCGTTTCCGACAAACCGCTGCATGGTGAGTTGAAGCTGCCGGGGATGGCGACCGAATTCTACAAGCGGCAGGTCGCTCAGCACCTGACGATCGGCATCCGCGCCGTCGAAAAGCTCGCGGAAATGCCGCCGGAACGGCTGCATTCACGCAAGCTCAGAAGTTTTTCGGAGACGGCGTTCCAGTAAGGAATTTGTTCTTGAAGGCTGTTTGATAATTCGCAGCGGTGAGTCAAATGGCGGTGATTTCGAGAAGCGGAGCGGAGCGTACGTATAGTACGTGAGCACCGCAAGCGCAGAAAACGCCGTCAGTTGGCCGCCGCAGCAGAGTTTGCAAACAGCTGTTAGGGATTCACCAGCCGCAGTATCAACTGCTCGATGTTGCCGCCCTTGCCCATTTCGACGCGGTCGAAATCGCGGCTTTTCTGCCGCTGGGCAAGCGACGCCGCCGAAAGCGGCTTTTTGATTTCCTCCCGGATCTTCTTGCATTTCGGATCATTGGGAACAGAAAATCCGACGGTAGCGCCTAATATCGTCTCCACCATCTCCTTGATCTGATCGCCGTGCACTTTTTCGTGGTCGCGAATGCCTGCGAAAAATGTCTCCCACTTCTTGGCTATTGGCTCCGGCAGGCGCTGGGAGGGTTTAGGCAGCGTATAGGTGATGATCAGCTTCGGCCGCGCCGAAACCAGCGTGCAAGCGCCATCTTGCGGCACGTAGTCCCTGGTCCAGGTCAGCTTGAAATCGGTATGCGCGACCGTGCGGACCTTGCCGCCGATGAGCGGTCCCCGCTCGCCGATCGAGGTGTAAAGCTCGATGCCGGTGGTTCCGGAAACGGCATATGTGTTGACCTTTTCGACTGCCTGCCATTCCGCTGCCTGCGTGGCTGTGGGCGCCACTGCGAGACAGGCCGGCAAAGCCAGCAGCCAAAATCGACGCACCATCGCAGCGAATCCCCGCAAGCAGTTGGATATGTGGGCGCAAGATATGGGCGACACGACGCACGGGCAATGCATCGCATCATTTCCCCAATCATCGCAGCCCGGACGAACCAGCCGCGAAGAACGGGATGAAGGCTCCAAGCACACCTTCGGGATTTTCCTCGGGCACGAAATGACCGGCTTTTACCTCGTCACCGCTGACGCTTTTCGCCCAGGTCCGCCACAGGCCCATCGGATCGCCGGTCTTTGCCGGGAAGCCGTGGCTGGACCAGACGAAATGCAAAGGCGCCTCGATCTTGAGGCCGCTCCTGAAATCGGCGTCGTCCAGCACGCGGTCGATGCTGGCGCCCGCCCGATAATCTTCGCAAAAGGCGCGGATGCGGTCTGGCTGGACGTAGGCGCGCCGGTAGCTTTCCAGCGCGCCGGGGTCGAACGTCTCGAGCGAGCCGCTCTGCGACCACGAGGCCAGCGTCCATTCCAGATAGGGCACGGGATCGGCCGCGATCATGCGTTCCGGCAACGGGTGCGGCTGCGCCAGGAAAGTCCAGTGATAGGCGCTCATCGCCATGCCGGCATCGAAGCGGTTCCACATTTCGGCGGTCGGCACCACTTCGAGAATGCCCAGCCGCTCGACGTGTTCGGGCGTATCGAGGGCCAGCCGGTAACCGACCCGCGCGCCGCGATCGTGCCCCAGCACACTGAAGCGCCGGTGACCAAGCCCGGCCATGATCGCCACGATATCGCTGGCCATGGCCCGTTTCGAATAAGTCCGGTGGTCCGCTGCAGGTTCGGGAATGGTGCTTTCGCCATAGCCGCGCAGGTCGGGAACGATGCAGCGGAAGTGCTTGGCGAGCGACGGCGCGACGCGATGCCAGGCGGCATGGCTTTGCGGGTAGCCATGCAGCAGCACGAGTGGCGGCCCGTCGCCGCCAATGCGGCAGAACAGATCAGCGCCCTCGCCCGCCAGCCTGCGGGTCTCGAACCCCGGGAATAAATCGGCGCCTGGCATTGGCTTCCTCGCAGCTTTCCGAACAAATGACGTAGGATCACTGCATCATTGGACAATGATCTGCGACGGGCTGAAATCGGCCAAAATCAAAAGTTCTTCTCAGCCAGCTTTTCAAGACATAAACAGGCCATATGATTTTTCGTATCATCCTTCCTTTCGCGACGCTGGCGATTGCCGCACTGCTGTCGCTGTCATTCCTGGCCCGGCTCCATCCGGCTTTCGATTCCATCGCGCATTTTCGCGGGCATCTGGCGGTGCTGCTGGGTTTGTTAGGCCTGCTTCTGCTGATGCTCGGGAACTGGAAGGAAGGAATCGTCGGGCTGGTGTTTGCGGCCGCGGCCTTTTCGTCGACCTCGGGCTCGTTTTCATTTCCTGGCATGACCAAGGTGCATGCCGCACTCGCGCCGAAAGACGAGAACCGGGCGGTCTACCGGCTGCTGCAGATGAACCTGCGCTTCGACAACCAGAATCCGGAAATGGTGTTGTCGCTGGTCGGCCGCACGCAACCCGACGTGATCACCTTCCAGGAAGTCTCGGGAAAATGGATCCCCTCGCTCGACCGGCTATCAGCGGCCTATCCTTACCGCGTCATCTGCCCGGGCAGGACACGGGTCGGGGGTGTCGCCGTCTTGTCGCGCCGCCCCTTCGCCGAAGGCGTTGCCGGGCGCTGCTTTGCCCGCGGCAGGCTTGCCATCGCGCCGGTCAATTTCGGCGGGCAGGTAGCGGATGTGGCCGCACTGCATCTCGGCTGGCCCTGGCCTTACTGGCAATGGGCCGAGGTCGACGAGGTTTCGGGAGTTCTGGGCACGTTGAACGATACTGCGATCCTCGCCGGCGATTTCAACGCGGTCGGCTGGAGCGTCACCGCAAACCGCGTCGCGGCCGCCGGTGCGATGACGCCGGTGCCGTCGATTGGGCCGACCTGGCTGCACCGCAAGCTTCCCAACGCACTGCGGGCATGGATCGGCCTGCCTATCGACCATGTGATGGTAAGGGGCGATGTAATTGTTCATTCGGCGAGAACGCAGGCCTATGCCGGCTCCGACCATCTGCCGGTGCTGGTGGAGTTTTCCCTGCAGCCCAAGCCACGGGTTCCGGACGAAGCGGCGCCGACCGCAACCGTCTCGCTTTCACCGCAGGCCGCACCTGGGGGCTAAGGCTAAATTAGAGCAGATAGAGCGGGTGCCCTCAGCCTGAATGTGCGGTGCTCTACTGCATAATTCCTTAGATCGGAAACGATCTAAGGGTAAAATTATGCAGCATTTCAAATTGCTTACAGCGACTTTCCCACATCTGAAAAGATGCGCGGCGCTGTAAAAAGCGGATCGGCTAGTCTTTCAGGCGGGAAATCAGGCGTTCGACATTACCGCCATCGCCATGCTCTTTGGTGTCGAAAAGGATCTGGCGCCTTTCATATTTGGCATAGATCGCGCTGACACGTTTCTTGACCTCGGCCTGCGCCTTGCGGCAGCCCCTGTCGTTGGCGACGGCCAGGCCCGACACCGAACGCTCGGCGGTCGTGACCATTTCCCGGGCGAGACTGCCGTGCCATTCCTCATGTTTGCGGACGCCGCTCATGAAACTGACCCAGCGTTTGCGCATTGCCGGAGACATGCCGCCCTTCACTTGCGGGTAAGTGTAGGTGATCGAAAGCAGCGCATCGGCACTCTTGACCCGGCACGCGCCATCCTTTTCCACCCAGGTCACGTTCCATCCGACCGTGTATTTGGTCTGGGCGATGGCGCGGGTCAGCAGGCCGTGCTTCGGGCCATGACGCTCCATGGCGTCAAGCAGTGTCGCACCTGACTTGCCGCTGATCTGATAGCTTGCTTTCGTGACGGCAACCTTGACCCCGGCCGAAGCGTTGCCGGAGACGCCAGCAAGCAAGGCCGCAGTCAGTATGCCAGTCCAGGCGATGGAGCGCATCTTTGATCTCCCGCTCCCCGAAACACAGCATATCCACGACCGTGTTTCAACATCAGGATATGGTCGGCGACCCCCGGGACTTAATAAAAGCCAACCGGTGACAAAGAACAATGCAACTGGAGGATGGAATAGCTGAGGCCGCGCCTACATACTGGTGTAGACAGGTCCCTCGCCGCCCTGCGGCGGCACCCAGTTGATGTTCTGATTGGGATCCTTGATGTCGCAGGTCTTGCAGTGCACGCAGTTCTGCGCGTTGATGACGAACCGGGCGTCCTCATGGCCGGGCTCGCCCGCGATCGAATTGCCGTCCGCGTCGACCCACTCATAGACGCCGGCCGGGCAATAACGCGACGACGGACCGGCGAATATTTCGTATTCCGAGCGCTTCTGCAGATCCATGTCCTTGACCTGAAGATGAACCGGCTGGTCCTCCTCATGGTTGGTGTTGGACAGGAACACCGACGACAACCGGTCGAAGGTGAGCACGCCATCAGGCTTGGGATAGGCGATCTTCTGGTGTTTTGCCGCCGGTTCCAGTGACGCGGCGTCCGTCTTGCCGTGGCCCATGGTGCCGAACAGCGAGAAGCCGAACAGCGTATTCGTCCACATGTCGAACCCGCCGACGCCAACGCCCAGGATGGTGCCGAAGCGCGACCACAACGGCTTGACGTTGCGGACCTTCTTCAGGTCCTTGCCGATGTCGGAATCGCGCCAGCCGCTTTCGTAACCTTCAAGTTCGTCATTGGCGCGGCCGGCTGCGATCGCCGCCGCTGTGTGCTCTGCCGCCTGCATGCCGGACAAAACCGCGTTGTGCGATCCCTTGATGCGGGGAACGTTGACCAGGCCGGCGGAGCAGCCCATCAGCACGCCGCCAGGGAAAGAAAGCCTGGGCACCGACTGGTAGCCGCCCTCGGTGATGGCGCGGGCGCCGTAGGAAAGCCGCTTGGCGCCCTCGAACGTGCCGCGGATCGAGGGATGCGTCTTGAAGCGCTGGAACTCTTCGAACGGCGCCAGATACGGGTTCTTGTAGTTGAGGTGGATGACGAAGCCGACCGCAACCATGTTGTCCTCGAGGTGGTAGAGGAAGGAACCGCCGCCGGTCTTCATGTCGAGCGGCCAGCCGAACGAATGCTGGACCAGGCCGGGCTTGTGGTTTTCCGGCTTCACCTGCCAGAGTTCCTTCAGGCCTATGCCGTATTTGCCGGGCTCGCGGCCCTCGGAGAGATTGAACCTGGCGATCAGTTGCTTGGTCAGCGAACCGCGCGCACCCTCGCCGATCAACACATATTTGCCAAGCAGCGCCATTCCGGGGGCGAAGGCGGGGCCATGCGAGCCGTCACGCTCGACGCCCATGTCGCCGGTAACCACGCCGGTGACTGCGCCCTGGTCGTTGTAGAGCAGGCTTGCGGCGGCAAAACCCGGATAGATCTCGACGCCAAGAGCCTCAGCCTTGGCGGCCAGCCAGCGGCAAACGTTGCCCAGAGAGACAATATAGTTGCCGTGGTTGTTCATCAGCGGCGGCATCATGAAGTTCGGCAGCCGGAAAGCCCCCGACTTCCACAGCACCATGAAACGGTCGTCGGTGACCGGGGTCTTGAACGGATGATCGCTTTCGGACCGCCATTGTGGCAGCAGGCGGTCGATGCCGATGGGGTCGACCACCGCGCCGGAGAGGATGTGGGCGCCGACCTCGCCGCCCTTTTCGAGGACCACGACCGAGAGCTCCGGATTGATCTGCTTGAGCCGGATCGCCGCCGACAGGCCCGCCGGACCCGCGCCGACGATCACCACGTCGAATTCCATGCTCTCGCGTTCGATCTCGCTCATCAGGTCCTCCGCAGATTGCCCGCTTTTCACAGGCACTTACGCCTTGCAACCGCTCATAGCGCATCCGTTCGCGACGCGAAACCATCACACAAGCGGCGGGTCATTCGGTCGCGAGCTCAGCATCCCTGAAAAATAGATTACGTAAACGTAAACGTCAATATTCTGGCAGGCGGTGGAAATTGTCTCGACCTTATCACCTATCCTTTTCCAGTTTGCGAAAATCCGGTTCTCGGTCATAGTCGCGCCATGCGGCACCGCCTCTTGGGTCGAGTATCGGCATTCAGCGTCGTCGGAGCAGTTGCGCTGCTTCTGGCGACTTCCGGAGCTGGCGCCGATTCCAAGACCGATGGCCCCCGCATACTCGAAGCCGGCGCCTATTCCTTTTCCGACGAGCTGGGCGGCTTCCACCTCACCTCCGCCAGGGGGGCGGGAACACGGGACGACCCGGTCGTGATCACCCAGGAGCTGAACTCTTCAAGCCCGGTGACCCTCGTCATCCGCGCGATCCGCCCCATCCGGCCGTTCAGCAACTCGGAGAAAGTCGGTCAACGGCTTCCTTTATCTGCGCAGTGAAATCCTCAACAACAGCGGCCAGGCCTGGATCGAATTCGAATTCGAATTGCAGGAGGTGCTGCAAAAGCCGAGCGTGTTCGGCGACGGCCTGTCCTTCGATCAACGGCAGTCCAATACCCCCAGCATCAAGTCCGACAGTTTCGCCGAATTCAGCCGCGATTTCGAACCCTACGATCGCCTGCTCTTCCAGAACGGCCGCTTGGACCCGCTGAAAACCGGCTCGTTTTCGTTTCTGGTGACCGACTTCACGCCGCGGCCCAAATTCTTTCTGGTGCTGGATCCGCGCATTCCGTCGTCCTGAAACTTGCGTTCAAGCCGGCAATCTGCGAACCCGGTGGCAGCGAGAAGAACCTTGATCCAGGCAAAAGAACCACCCCCCGACCTTGGCGACCTGCTGCGTTTCTACGCGGATGCGGGCGTCGACGAGGCGTTGGACGAGGTGGCGCCGAACCGCTTCCAGGCCAACGCCGCGAAGAATGTTCCAGCCCCGGCGGCGCAACGCGTTGCAAGCCCGGCCGCCGATTCGAAGCCGCCGGCCGAGGAAAGGCCTCGCGACGAGCGTTATGCCGCGGCTCCCGACGCTGCCCCGAATGGCCGGCCGCAGGTTGCCGCCGTTCCCGACGGCGCGCAGGCCGCACTTGCCCGCGAAGCCGCCAACCGGGCCGGATCGCTCGCCGATCTCAAGGAAGCGATGGCCGCCTTCGATGGCTGCAACCTGAAATTCACCGCCAAGAACCTGGTCTTCGCGGACGGCAATCCGGAAGCCGACCTGATGCTGGTTGGCGAGGCCCCCGGACGTGACGAGGACCTTGAAGGGCTTCCATTCGTCGGGCGTTCGGGACAACTGCTCGACCGCATGCTCGCCGCGATCGGCCGCGACCGCAGATCGGTCTATATCGCCAACGTCATCCCGTGGCGGCCGCCGGGTAATCGCGACCCCTCCCCCATGGAGACGGAAATCTGCCGCCCGTTCATCGAGCGGCAGATCGAACTCGCCAATCCCAAAGTGATGATAACGCTCGGCAACCCGTCGTCGAAGCTGCTTTTGAAGACGCAGACGGGCATCATGCGCCTGCGCGGCAACTGGGGAACGTACCGGACGCCGACAGGCGCCGAGATCGCCACCATGCCGACATTTCATCCGGCCTATCTCTTGCGCAATCCCGCACACAAGAAACTCGCCTGGCGCGATTTCCTGGAAGTGAAGGCGAAGCTGAAAGACCTCGCCTGAACCCTGTTACCCGGCAGGCTTGTGGAAGATGCGGTTGGTCACCGTTCCCTTGGCGATCAAAGTTCCCTTGCAATCGCGCACCGAGACGTCGGTGACGGTCTGGCTTCGCGTGCGATGGGCCACCACCGCTTCGGCGGAGATGTCGCGGCCTTCTGCCGGCGCGAGGTAAGCCACGCTGAGATGGGTGGTTGCACCGCCCACCGTGTCGTCTCCGGCAATGCCCGAGGCCGAAGCGGCCGCGCCCGCGACGTCGATCAGCGTGGCGATGGCGCCGCCATGGACAATGTCGCCCACGCTGGCGAGATTGGCCCGGAACGGAAGGCGCAGCCTCACCCGCTCGGGCTCGGCATCGACCACTTCGATGCCGAGCGGCTTGGCGAAAGGCGATTTCACGAGGATCTCGTCGATCCAGTAGCGGGCTGTCTTTTGCATCTGCCCTTCTCCTTGCGCCATGCGTTCCCCGATCAGGCGGTGGCGGCTGCGCGCCGCATCCCGACGCACTGCAATTCGGCAAACAGCGCAACGGTGATTGCTTGTGCGGCGATAAACAGGATCCCGAGCAGGTTCGGCGACACCGCGCCGCTCAAGAGAAGCGCGAAGCTGCCGACAACCCAGAGCGCGTTGATCGCGATGATGTCGATCATGACCAGCCGCGAGACGGTCTGCCGGCGAGCGATGACAGCGAGCATCGCGACGAACGGCACCAGCGCCAGTCCGGCCCAGAAGAGCAGCGATGCCGGCAGTTGGAGGAACGGGGCAAGGAAGTTTGCGCCGCCCATCATCAGCAGGCCCGCAGCGCCGCTGACCAGTGCGTCGGCGTTGATGGCATTGCGAAGGAAGGGGGTAATCGTGACGGACATGATCGTCTCCTGTTGGACGCCGTTCGTTCGGTTCGGCGGTTTCGACGATTGGGAAGATGACAGCGGATTTTCGGCCTGACGATTACGCGTGAGGTAATAGGATCGAAATCGCCGTTCGGTTACGGTCCACTCATGAACACGACAACCGACATGCCGATCGGCAACCTTATCCGCGAGTGGCGCACCAAGCGCCGCATGAGCCAGCTCGATCTCGCCAGCGAGGCCGAGATTTCCCAGCGCCACCTGAGTTTCGTTGAGAGCGGGCGCTCCGCCCCTTCACGCGAGATGGTGTTGCATCTGGCCGAAATGCTGCAGATTCCGCTGCGCGAGCGCAACCACATGCTGCTCGCAGCCGGTTTCGCGCCGGCCTTTGGCGAGCGCCCGATCACCGATCCGACGCTGTCTCCGGCGCTCGACGCCGTCAATCTGGTGCTGAAGGGGCATGAGCCAAACCCGGCTATCGCAGTCGACCGGCACTGGAACCTGATCTCGGGCAACAATGCGATGCGGCCCTTCCTGGCCGCGGTGACAGAACCGTCGCTGCTGACGCCGCCGGTCAATGTCTATCGCCTCAGCCTGCACCCCAAAGGGTTGGCGCCGATGATTGCCAATCTCAACGAGTGGCGCTCGCATCTGATCGATCGCTTGCGGCGCCAGAACGACGCCGTCGCCGACCCCGTGCTGATCGAGCTCGAAAAGGAGGTGTCGGCATATCCGGGCGCAGCGCGCGGCGGGCCGGCGATTGTTCACAAGGACCAGACGGCGATCGCCGTGCCGCTCAGGATCAGGATCGGCAGTGACATCCTGTCGTTCATCTCGACGATCACCGTATTCGGCACGCCACTTGACGTCACCCTGTCGGAACTTGCGGTGGAATCGTTCTTTCCCGCCGACCAGCGCACCGCCGAGATGCTGCGCGCCATGGCCGCGACCAACCCGGCACAGCAGATGTCCTGACGGCTACAGTGCCGCGCGCGTCATTTCAGGCGCGCCAAGGTCATCGGTTGGAAGTCATGCATTGCCGTTAGCGCAGGCCCGGACGTTTTCCCTTGGCGCGGATGATGCGGGCTAACCGCAGGCGCGCGCCATCGACCGGGAAAGGCTGCACGAGCGCTGCGGCAACCTCCATCGGCGGGTTCGCCACGATCGGCGTCTTCATCGCAATGCCATCCTCGAGCAGGAGAATGCTATGGTAGAAGGAGGCGCCGTTGGCGGCCTTCGGCGGCTCGGGTTCGTGCATGACGCTGATAACGGTGATGCCGGCGCAATTGTCCTTGATGGCCTGGTGGAAGGCGATCTTGGCGTCGGGGTCGAGCGCGCCGGTCGCCTCGTCGAGGAACAGGATGCCGGGCTGGTGCAGCAGGATGCGGGCAAGCATCAGCTTCTGCTTCTGGCCGCCCGAGAGAACCTGATCCCAAATCTTGCCCTCGCGATCCTCTGCCGCGAGATACTCGATGAAGTCGCCCAATCCAGCCTTGTGAAGCACGGCCGCGACGCGCGCGTCGGCATGGGCCTCGTCGCCGTCGGGCAGGCAGACCAGCCGCTTCAGCGAAACCTGCTGCAGCTTTACGTCCTGCGCGGCGTAGTAGGAACGTACCCCTTCCGGGAAGACGATGTCGCCCTGGCCGTAAGGCCACAGGCCGTTGATCGCCTTGATGAGGCTGGTCTTGCCACTGCCGGACTCGCCCTTGATGAGCGTCCATTCGCCTCGGCGGAAGCGGATGTTGCCGGCACTCAGGAAAGGCGCGGCATCTTCACCCTGATGCATCAGTTCGAGGCGCTTGACGGTGAGGCCGAACACCGGATGCTGGGCGTCGTAGCGGAAATCGGACCGGCCGCTCAACCGGTAGAATTCCTGCGGCTGCTGCACGTTCTCGATGGCGTTGGCGAGGTCGGTGATGCGCTTGGCATTGGCGTTCAGCGTGGCGATCGACGGCATCACATGGATAAACCAGGAACATTGGCTGATCAGGGAATTCACCAGTTCGGCGCCCGTTATATAGCGCTTGAGGTCGATCTGTTCGTGCATATAGGGCAGCAGGCCGGGGCCGTAGGCGACAATCCGCGCCGCGACGAAATTGTAGATCGTCTCGAACGACATGTAGCCGGCATTGATCCAGTTCAGGCGTCGCCCAGGTGCGATCGATACCGACATAAAGCCGATCGTGCATTTCCTTTTGCGACGTTTTCGCCACCAGCGGCGGCGACATGGAAGCTGCGGCGCAACAGGGTGGTCAGTTCGGCGCGATAGCTGCCTTCGGCCTGCTGGATGGCGATGGTCAGCCTCTCCAGGATGCCGCCGAGCTTCATGGCGATAAGCGTGTTTGCCGGCACGTAAAGCGCCACCGCCGCGAAGGCGAGCACGGCGCCGCCATAGTCGCCGAGAAACTCCAGCCCGGCCACCGAGGTCGAGGTCTCGATCAGCTTCTGGCCGACGAAATACAACGACGTCGCGACGCCCAGCACGCCCATGGCCAGGCCGATAGCGCCGCCGGTCATCTGCTTGATCGAATCCTGGACGCGCTGGTCGATGTTGTCGGGCGCTTCGGCTATCAGGCCGTCCTTGCCCTTTGCCGCCGTGCTGCACGTGGAAATGCGTGTGATTGCCGTCAAGCAGCGCCTCGTTGAAGCGGCTGTTCAGCCAGCCGCGCCATTTGCGGTGCAGTGTCGAGGAAAACAGGTGGCGGACGCCGACGAAGGCGACATCCTTGATCATCACCAGAAGAACCAGCATGCCCGCGTTTGTCAGCAGCGTCGCCAGCGGCGACATGTTGAGCGGGTCGTGGAAGAAGGCAATCGAATTGACGAGTTCGCCCGAGGCTTCGGCGATCCAGACGCTGGCTTTGCTGGCGACCGCCGTCAGAAGGGCAATGATGATGGTCAGAGCCCACGCTTCCTTCCAGCGCTCTGAGAACCAGTAGGCCCGCATCAGGCCCCAGAAGCCGCGCATCGAGGAAACCGGCGTCAATGGAGGGGGGCGGGAACCGCCATTCCACCACTTGTCGACGGAAGATGGTAGAGGCCTCGCGGCCAGTACCCGAATCACAACGAATCCCACCTTGCGTTTTTTTGTTACATTAGAGTAACACAAATTGATCTTTTGCAAATTCCTTTGTGCCTACCGCTTAAGAAGGTGGCGGAATTGCTGGGTTTTTTGTCAACCCGGCTAACCTTGTGGCGGGGTCACCTTTCTGGCGGCGCCGCGTTTTAGGCCGAGCTGGCGCTCGCGCCAGATGATGAAGATGCCGGCGCCGACGACGATCGCGCCGCCGACCAGCATGTGGATGGTCGGCACGTCGCCGAAGGCGAGATAGCCGACGATGATGCCGAGGATCATCGAGGTGTATTCGAACGGCGCGACCGTCGAGGCCTCGGCGTGGCGATAGGCTTCCGTCATCAGGATCTGCGCGACGCCGCCGCAGATGCCCGCGGCGATGAGGAACGCGGCCTGCTCGGCAGGTGAGCGCCTGCCAGCCGAACGGCAGCGTCAGCAGCGCCGACGACGCTTGCCGTCAGCGAGAACCAGAGCACGATGGTCGCCGTCTTTCTCGGTGCGCACCAGGTTGCGGACCAGCAGCAGCGCGACTGCCGAAATGCCGGCCGCCACGAGGGCAGCGACGACGCCGACCGCTTCGCTGGTCGCTCATGCCGGCCGGCGAATCGAGCAAGCGTCAGCTTCGGCCAGGAGATGATGAAGACGCCGACCAGGCCGACGGCGACCGCGCTCCAGCGGTAGATGCGGATCGTCTCGCCGAGGAACAGCGCGCTGAAAACGACGACCAGCAGCGGCTGCGCATAGTTGAGCGTGATCGCTTCCGGCAGCGGCAGCCGGGTCAGCGCGAAGAAGCCGAGCCCCATCGCCGACACGCCGACCAGGCCGCGCGCGATATGGCTGAGCGGCCGGTTGGTGTCGAGAGCGGCTGCGCAGTTCGCCGCGGCAGGCGAGGAAGGCCAGGATCGGAAGCATCGCGAAGAAGGAGCGGAAGAAGACGATCTGGCCGGCCGGCAGCTGCCCGGCCGCCTTGATGAAGGAAGACATGCCGACGAAGATCGCGACCGACAGCGACCTTCAGGGCGATGCCGGTCAGCGGGTTCTGGTGTCCACCTCGGTCCGTCGCCGGCGACTCGTCGTTTGTTCATTCATCGTTTAGCGGGCACGTGTACGACTCTCCAGTGGATCGCGGCATGTCGCCGAATGCAAGGCCTAGGCGCTGACGCGTCAGCTGATTTCGCGTCCTGAATGGCGTTCCAGATCCGCGTCGGGCGTCGCCGGCATCTCGATATGGCCGATGCCGTAGGCGCGGTAGAGCGCGTCGGTCACGGCGTTCAGCGCGGCGGCGTCGCGCCGATCGTGCCGGCCTCGCCCGCGCCCTTGATGCCCAGCGCATTGGTGGTCGAGGGCACGTTGCGCGTCTCGAAATGGAAGAACGGCACGTTGTCGGCGCGCGGCATGCGCGTAGTCCATGAAGCTCGCGGTCAGCAGCTGGCCGTCCTCGCGATAGACCGTGTTCTCGGTCAGCGCCTGGCCGATGCCCTGCACGACGCCGCCATGCACCTGGCCGGCGAGCAGGATCGGGTTCACCGTCACGCCGAAATCGTCGACGATCGTATAGGCGACGACCTCGGTCTGCGCCGGTCTCCGGGATCGATCTCGACCTCGCAGATATGGGTGCCGTTCGGATAGGTGCACTCGTCCTGCACGAACTCGCCGAAGCCCTTCGAGGTCGTCCGGCTTCTTGGCCGCCTTGGCGATCGCCGCGAAAGCCGATCGAGCGGTCGGTGCCGACGATGCGCGCAGTCCCGTCGACCAGCTCGATGTCGGCGGCCGACGCCTCCAGTTCGTCGGCGGCGATCTTCTTGATCTTCTCGGCAAGATCCTCGCCGGCGCGCGCCGCCGAGACGCCGCCGAGCGGGATCGAGCGCGAGCCGCCGGTGCCGCCGCCGCCTGGCGAGCCGGTCGGTGTCGCCCTGGTGCACGTTGATGCGGCGAAATGTCGATGTTGAGCTTTTCGGCGACGAACTGCGCATAGGCGGTGGCATGGCCCTGCCCGTTGGTCTGCGTGCCGATCGACAGCGTCACCGTGCCGTCGCCGTTGAGCTTCGACGATGGCCGGCTCGGAACCCGCGAAGGCGCAGGCCTCGATATAGGTCGCCATGCCGATGCCGCGGATCTTGCCGGCGGCCTTCGATTGCCGCAGCCGCTCGTCGAAGCTCTTCCAGCCGGCGCGCTCCATGGCCAGCGTCATGTGGCCGTCGAACTCGCCGACGTCGTAGAGCCGGCCGGTCTGCGGTGCGGTAGGGAAACTGCTCCGGCCGGATGAAGTTGCGGCGGCGGATTTCGTCGGGCGTCGATGCCGAGGTCGCGCGCGCAGGCGTCGACCAGCTTTTCGAGCAGGAAGGCCGCCTCCGGGCCGCCCTGCGCCGCGATAGGCGTCGACCGGGCAGGTGTTGGTGTAGACGCCGGTGATCGTCACGTCGAGCGCCTGGATGTCGTAGACGCCGGTCGACATGGTGGCGCCGACATAGGGGATGAACGGGCCGTATTGCGAGATATAGGCGCCGAGATTGGCGATCGAGGTCGACCCGCAGCGCCGAGGAAGCGGCCGTCGGCGTCCATCGCCATTTCGGCGGTCGACGCACGTTGTCGCGGCCTTGCGCGTCGGTCAGGAAATGCTCGGTGCGGTCGCCCGCCCATTTGACCGGCCGGCCCAGGCGCTTCGCCGCCTCCAGCACCAGCGCGATATTCGCGGTAGACGAAGCTCTTCGGGCCGAAGCCGCCGCCGACGTCGGGCGTGATGACGCGCAGCTTCTTCGGCTTCGATGCCGAACACCTGCCGGCAATGATGTCCCGCATGGAATGCACGCCCTGCGAGCCGGTGGTCAGCACGAAGCGGTCCTCGTCGGCGCTTCCATTCGCCGATCGCCGAGCGCGGCTCCATGTAGTTGCAGACCAGCCGGTTGTTGATGAACTCGATGCGGGTGACGCTTGTCGGCCTTGGCGAAGGCGGCGTCGGTCTTGGCCTGGTCGCCCATCTGCATAGAGTGAAGGCCCGGTTGGAGCCGAGTTCGGGCCAGACCAGCGGCGTGTCCGGGATCGAGCGCGGTGCGCGGTGTCGGCGGCGGCGTCTTCGCCGTCATAGTCGACCTCGATCAGTTCGGCGGCGTCCTGCGCCAGCGCGCGGCTGTCGGCGACGACGAAGGCGACGGCGTCGCCGACATAGTTGACGCGGTCGCGGCACAGGATCGGGATGTCGCGCGTCGGCGCCCGGGTGCCGTCCGGCTGCTTCTGCATGACGCCGGACTTCAGCGTCGCCGAGATGGGCGAGGTCGGCCCCGGTCAGCACCAGATGCACGCCGGGCGCTGCGCGTGGCCGCCTCGGTCGAGCCGATCGTGAACCTGCCTTTGGCGACCGGCGAGCGCAGCACGTAGCCGTGCAGCAGGCCCGCCGGCGAGATGTCGTCGGTGTAGCGGCCCTTGCCGGTGATGAAGGCTTTCGTCCTCGAGGCGCAGGACGGATGCGCCCATCCCGAATTTCGGTGTGACGATGGTCATGACTGCTCCGCGGGATGATTTGGGCGAGAAAGACGAAATATGCCCTCTTCCAGTTTTGTCGAGAGGTCAGGGTCGTGTAAAGTGCAGTTTCCCGTTTTTGTTGTGCCAGTCCGGAATGACGGCTAAACCGCCACAGCTTTGTAGCGACAGGGAAAGCGTTCGATATGCGTATCAGATACCGGCCAGGTCTTCCGGCTCGAGGACTATCGCCCAAGCGATTACCTCATCCCGGAGACGCGACTTACCTTTCGGCTGTCGCCGGAAAACGCGCTGGTCGTCGCCGAACTGACCGTCGAACGGCGCGACGGCGTCGCAAACGAACGCGCCGCTGGTGCTCGACGGCGACGAGCTGACGCTGAAATCGATACGGATCGACGGCGCGCCGATCTCCGCATCGCAATACGAGGCGACGCCGGACAAGCTCACCATCCGCAAGCCTCCAGCCGCGCAAAAATTCGTTGTTTCGATCGAGACGGAGCTCGACCCGTCGACAAACGAAAAGCTGATGGGACTCTACCGCTCCAGCAACGTCTACTGCACGCAATGCGAGGCGGAAGGCTTTCGCCGCATCACCTATTTCCTCGACCGCCCGGACATCCTGTCGGTCTACACGGTGCGCATCGAAGCGGCGCGCAGCGAAGCGCCGCTGCTGCTTGCCAACGGCAATCCGGGCGAGACGGGCGATCTTGCCGACGGCCGCCACTATCGCCGTCTGGAAAGATCCCTTCCCGAAACCGTCCTATCTCTTCGCCCTGGTTGCCGGCGACCTCGGCCGCGTCGGCGATGTCTTCGTCACGGCGTCCGGCCGCACGGTCGAACTCGGCATCTATGTCGAGCACGGCAAGGAAGCGCGCGCCGCCTACGCGATGGACGCGCTGAAGCGCTCGATGAAGTGGGACGAGGAGAAGTTCGGCCGCGAATACGACCTCGACGTCTTCAACATCGTCGCCGTGTCCGACTTCAACATGGGCGCGATGGAGAACAAGGGGCTGAACCTCTTCAACGACAAGTATGTGCTGGCCGACGACGAGACCGCGACCGACGCCGACTTCGCCAATATCGAGGCGATCATCGCGCATGAGTATTTCCACAATTGGACAGGCAACAGAATCACTTGCCGCGACTGGTTCCAGCTTTGCCTGAAGGAAGGGCTGACCGTTTTCCGCGACCACGAATTTTCCGCCGACCAGCGCTCGCGCGCCGTCAAGCGCATCGCCGAAGTCCGGACGCTGCAGGGCGCATCAGTTCCCCGAGGATCAGGGCCCGCTGGCTCATCCGGTGCGGCCGCGCCGCTACCGCGAGATCAACAACTTCTATACCGCCACCGTCTACGAGAAGGGCTCGGAAGTCGTGCGCATGATCCGCACCATCCTCGGCGCGGAAAGCTTCCGCGCCGGCATGGATCTCTATTTCGAACGGCATGACGGCGACGCCGCGACGATCGAGGATTTCCTCAAGGTGTTCGAGGACGTTTCGGGCCGCGACCTCTCGCAGTTCGCGCTGTGGTATCATCAGGCCGGAACGCCGAATCTCAGCGTCGCCTCGTCCTACAATGCGGCGGCGGCCGAATTCACCCTGGAGATCGAGCAGTCGGTGCCGCCGACACCATCGGAGAGCCGCAAGCGGCTGATGCACATCCCCGTCGCTTTCGGCCTCGTCGGCCCTGATGGCAAGGACATCGCCTACGGCCGCGTCGAGGGCGCCACGGTGGAGGGCGATATCATCCATGTGAGGAAACGCCGCCACTCGGTTCGTTTCTCTGGCGTTTCGTCCCGCCCCGCGGTTTCGCTCAACCGCGGCTTCTCGGCGCCGATCACGCTCGCCATCGAGCAGAAACCGGAGGGCCACTACTTCCTGGCGCGACACGACAGCGACCTGTTCTCGCGCTGGCAGTCGCTGAACACGCTCTTGACCGACGAGCTGATTTCCGGCTTCCGCAAGTGCCGCGGCGGCAAGGGCACCGACTACTCGGCCGAACTCTCCGCGCTGGCCGGCGACATCGCCACCGACGAGGATCTGGAACCGGCCTATCGCGCGCTGGCGCTGAGCTTGCCGGGCGAGGCCGACGTGGCGCGCGAGATCGGCACCAACATCGAACCGGACTGCATCTTCGAAGCGCGCGAAGCGCTTACGCGCGCCATCGCCCTGGCGAACGAAAGCCGCTTCGGCGAACTTTTCAACAGGCTGCACAACAAGGGCGAGTTCAGCCCGGATGCTGCCAGCGCCGGGCGTCGGGCATTGCGCAACGTGCTCCTGGACTACCTCTCGGTCGCATCCGGCGATCCGGCTTTTGCCGAAAAGGAATTTGCCGGCGCGACCAACATGACCGACCGCGCGGCGGCGCTGACCATCCTGGCGCACCGTTTTTCCGGCTCGTCGCAGGCGCTGTCGGCTTTGGCGGCCTTCGAAAAGCGCTTCCGCTCGGATGCACTCGTGCTCGACAAATGGTTCCAGATCCAAGCCACCGTGCCAGGGAAAAATGCCGCCGTCACCGTTGGAGCGCTGATGGAACACCCGGCTTTCTCGCTTACCAACCCGAACCGGGTTCGTGCGCTGGTGGGCACCTTCGCGACCGCCAACCAGACGGGTTTCCACCGTGCCGATGGGGCTGGCTACAGGCTTTTCGCCGACACTGTTCTGGCGGTGGAGAAGCGCAATCCGCAAATCGCCGCCAGGCTGGCGACAGCGTTGCGGTCATGGCGCTCGCTCGAGCCCGTACGCCAAGCCAAGGCGCGGGAAACGCTGCTGGCCATCGCCGCGGCGGACAACCTGTCGGCCGACCTGCGCGACATCGTCGAACGCACCCTGGCTTAATCGGGCCGCAGCCGCGGGAGTATCCGTGTCAGTAGGATTGAGGCACTGCCTTAGACACCACTTGAAAAATCCGTAACACAACCCAAGTCGGAGCGGTCGGGTCTTTTGGCGCCGGCAGGCGGCCCATATGGCCCGGCTTGCGGCGTCGTGGATTTATCTGCGTCCTTTCGAAGGGGGCCATTGCGATGAACGATACGGCGCAGATTAACGTCTCCTCGCGCACACGCGACGTGGTTCCGCTCGCAATTTCGGTACGCGGGCTCGTCAAGCATTTCGGCGACGTCAAGGCGGTGGACGGGATCGATCTCGACGTACCGCGTGGCATGATCTTCGCCATGCTGGGGCCGAATGGGGCCGGCAAAACGACACTGATCCGCCTTCTCGCGACGCTGCTCTCCCCCGACGCGGGCAGCGCAACAATCATGGGCCACGATCTTGCCGCGGAGCCCCAGGCCGTGCGCGGGTCGATTGCCATGACCGGGCAGTTCGCTTCCCTGGACGAGGATCTGACCGGACGCGAGAACCTCGTGATGTTGGCCCGGCTCTGGGGCTTTGCCGGCCGGCGCGCAAAGCAGCGCGCCGACGAACTGCTCACCGCGTTCGATCTTTCCGAAGCTGCGGGCAAACAGGTCAAATCCTATTCCGGCGGCATGCGGCGCAAGTTGGATATCGCCGCCTCGCTGATCGTGACGCCGGGCGTCCTCTTCCTCGACGAGCCGACCACCGGCCTCGACCCGAAGGCGCGGCAAGGCGTGTGGCGGATGATCAGGCAGTTGGCGCAATCGGGCGTCACCATCCTGCTTACAACGCAATATCTGGAAGAAGCCGACCAGCTGGCGGCCCGCATCGCTGTTATCGATCATGGCCGCAAGATCGCCGAGGGCACGAGCCACGCGTTAAAATCGACCATCGGCTCCGGCTTCCTGCATGTCGCTCTCGCCGATCCCGCGCGGCTCGACGAGGCAGAGGCACTCCTCGAGGCGCGGCTTCACAACACCGTGCAGCGCAGCGCCGAAGGCGCGCGGCTTTCCATCATCGCCGGCACGCCGAAGGCCGCCAACGAAGCGCTGGCGGCGCTGATTTCCGTCGGCATCGAGTTGGCCGATTTCTCGATGGGATCGCCCAGCCTCGACGAAGTGTTTTTCGCGCTTACCGGCCAGCCGCTGGAAGACGAAGCGGAGGAGAAACATCCATGAGCGACATCAGCCCGGCGACACTTTCGAACGTCGCCCGTCCGCCGCGCCCTTCGGCTTTTTCCAACGCACTGGTATTCGGCTGGCGGGCGATCCTGAAATTCAAGCATGTGCCGGAGCAGCTCTTCGACCTTGTCATGACGCCGCTCATGTTCACACTGCTGTTCACCTTCGTGTTCGGCGGTGCGCTGGCCGGTTCGACGGGCGAATATCTGCAATTTTTCCTGCCCGGCATCCTGGTGCAGACCGTGGTGTTCAACTCGGTCTATTCGGGCATGGGATTGAGCACGGATCTCAGCAAGGGCCTGTTCGAGCGTTTCCGCTCTCTGCCCATCTGGTCGCTTTCGCCCTTTGCCGGGCTCATGGTGGGCGACGTGCTGCGCCACATCATCGCCGGATTGATCATCCTGAGCGTCGGCCTGGTCCTCGGCTACCGGCCGGAGGCGGGTTTCATCGGGGTCGTCGCCTCATTCCTGCTCCTGATCGCCATCGGCTTCGGCGTCGGCTGGATCTTCATCGTGCTTGGCCTTCTCATCAGCACGCCGATGACGGTGATGACGATCGGCTTCACCTTCATCTTCCCGCTTGTCTTTGCCTCGAACATCATGGTGCAGCCGGAAACGATGCCCGACTGGCTGGAAGCATTCGTCGTGCGCAATCCGGTCTCGCATATGACGACGGCGCTGCGTGGCCTGATGGCGGGTACGGCCACCGGCGGCGATGTGCTCATTGCGCTGGTGGCCCCGGCGGTCCTGACGCTGCTGCTGGCGCCTGTAACACTGTGGCTTTACCGGCGGAATTGACAACCGGAAGCGGCTTCCTGGCCCCGGATACTTGTCCAATGCAATAAAAATCGCGCTGCGCGATCTTTTTTCGCTCCGGCCTATGGACAACGCGAATCACGTTTGATTCTTTACTGTAGATTCGGATGTGCGGCGTTTCCGGATCGTCAACAGAAAACCAGGTTGGGGAGCCGGTTATGGCAAAGGCGGACGCGTGGCTCGCGGCCGGAGGGTGGATTTTTTCTCGGCGAAAGCGCCGTCGCGAGGGCAATCTCGCTGGCCATGCGCGCATCATCGCCGAACCCGCCTACCAGAAGCTGCTCGCAGCGGAGCCTCTCTTGCGACGGTCCATCCCGACGCTCATCGTCATCTTCCTGCTGGTGGTTAGCGCCGCCCGCGCGATGTCGTTGCTGGCATGGCGCGACGACGTCGAGCGCAATGCCAAGGCGGTGCTTGGCCTCGCCGCCGGCGAACTCGTCAACGCCCTGATGCTGGCAAAGGCCGATGGCGATCCGCTGCCCGGCGTGCGTCAGGACCTGCTGCAACGGACCGGGCAGCATGGCGCGATGGGCGACCGCTACATCCTCGCGGTGACCGACCGCTCCTTCACGGTGCTGGCGGCGACGCCGGAGTCGGTGCAACTCGAAGGCAAGTCGCTGCCGTCACTGATCGGCGGCGGGCAGCCCCTGTTCATGTTCGGCCAGCGCGCCGGCGTCATCGACGTGACCATCGACGGCGCCGACTGGTTTGCCGCGGTCGGCCTCACCGACAACCGGGACGGCGCGGCCGTCGCGCTGATTTCGCAGGACGCGGTGTTTGCGGAGTGGCGCAAGACCGTTTCGCTCAACGTCTCGCTGTTCGTGCTGACGTCGGGCATCCTGATCGTCATTCTCTACGCCTATTTCAGCCAGGCGGCGCGGGCGCGCGCCGCCGACCGCATCTACCTCGAAGCGCATCAGCGCATCGACCTCGCGCTGGTGCGCGGCCGCTGCGGCCTGTGGGACTGGGACATGGTGCGCGGCAAGATGTACTGGTCGCGCTCGATGTACGACATGCTCGGCTACGAGTACTGCGACACGATGCTGTCGTTTGGCGAAGTGGCCGAGATCATCCATGCCGAGGACGGCGACCTCTTCCACCTCGCCAACCGTATCGTGTCGCGCGAGGTCGACAATATCGACCAGATATTCCGCATGAAGCACGCCAACGGCCAGTGGATCTGGGTGCGGGCGCGCGCCCAGGTGGTCGACCCCGACGCCTCGGAAATCCAGCTCATCGGCATTGCCGTCGACGTCACCGAGCAGCGCAATCTCGCGCAACTCTCGGAAGTGGCCGACCTCAGGCTTCGCACCGCCATCGAGAACATCACGGAATCCTTCGTGCTGTGGGATGCCGCCAACCGGCTGGTGATGTGCAACACCAAATACCAGCAGGACAGCGGGCTCAGCGAACGCGATGTCGCGCCGGGCGCCAGCCGCGAGGTGCTGGAGGAAAAGATGCTCCCGCTGGCCTCCGAACGGCGGCTGGCCAACGCCAATGGGCCGCGTGGCGCGGCGACCTTCGAACGTCAACTGGCCGACGGCCGCTGGCTGCAGGTTAACGAGTTGCGGACCCGTGACGGCGGTACCGTGTCGGTGGGTTCCGACATCACGCAGATGAAACAGCACCAGGAAAAGCTGGTCGACAGCGAACGACGCCTGATGGCGACGATCCACGACCTCAGCCTGGCGCGCAAGGCCGAGCAGGAGCGCGCCCGCGAACTGGTCGACCTCAACCGGAAATACATGAAGGAAACCGAGCGCGCCGAAGCGGCAAACCGGGCGAAATCGGAGTTCCTCGCCAACATGTCGCACGAGCTCCGGACACCGCTCAATGCGATCATCGGCTTTTCCGAACTCATGCAGTCGTCGCTGTTCGGACCGCTCGGCTCCGACCGCTATAAGGAGTATGTCAGCGACATCCATTCCAGCGGCAATTATCTGCTCGGCGTCATCAACGACATCCTCGACATGTCGAAGATCGAAGCCGGCCAGTTCTCGATGGACCGCGAGGAAATCGACCTTTGCCCGCTGATCCGCGAGACGGTGCGGGTGGTGTCCCTGCAGGCTGCAGAGAAGTCGATCACCGTCGAAACCAGGATCGCCGACAAGATGACGCTGTTTGCCGACCGCCGCGCGGTCAAGCAGATCGCGCTCAACCTTCTGTCCAACGCCGTCAAGTTCACCGGGCAAGGCGGTCAGATCATGGTGCGCGCCCGCAACGTCTCGGGGGCCATGATGCTCAGCATCGAGGACAATGGCTGCGGCATTCCCAAGGAGGCGTTGAGCAAGCTCGGACGGCCGTTCGAGCAGGTGCAGAACCAGTTCTCGAAAAACCATACCGGTTCCGGCCTTGGGCTGGCGATTTCCCGCTCGCTGGCCGAATTGCATGGCGGCGCGCTGAAGATCCGATCCCGGCAGGGCGTCGGAACCATCGTGTCGGTGCGCATCCCCGTGCGCAAGCCGCCGGCCCGCAACGCCACGAGGAAACTCAGGACAGCCGCCTGACGGACTCCCGCCCTGCGATCAGGAAATTGTCCTGGCTTTACACTCCTTCCCGCCCTTCGAACCGAACGGCGGGGAGAACTCAAAACCGGTCAGTTGTCGGCATTGCCGCGACGGTCTTTCCAGCGGCGCGGAAGCTCTTCCTTGACGACCTTGCCGTCATTGTTGCGGTCCATCAGCGCAAACATCTTCTTTTCGCGATCCTGGATCGCCCCGGTCGTCAGCGCGCCGTCGCCGTCGGCCTCGTAGCGGGCGATGATGCGCTTGGCCATCCGCTCGAAACGCGCCTTCTCGAGTGCGTCGGCGATCTCGCGCGACCGTCACCTTGCCGTCGTTGTCGGCAACGATCTTCTTCAGCCGCGTGTCCATCGCCGCAGAGAACTGGTCGAAGGTGAGGCTGCTGCCATTCTGGTCGATGGCCTTGTTGAGACGCATCATCATGCCGCGGCGCGGGCCGTCGCCCGATTGATCGTCGGCATAGGCCGCGCTTGCGATCACGCTGGCCAGGCTCACGAAGGCGACCGCGAGTTTGGTGGACGTTTTCTTGGTCTTCTCCTGTTGCACCGTTACCCCCGATGCAGTGGAAGCGCCCCGGCTTGCCCATCGCCGGCGTCAGCGCTCGCCACGAAGCAGAAGGTCGAAATCGTTTCGCACTCTCCGCGCCGTCTCTTGGACATGTGCCTCCAACACGCGGAAATCCGGAAGATCGGTCGTTCCGACCAGAAGGTCCGAAAGGCCCGGCGGAACATCTTCCGGCTCGAACGCGCCGGTGAGGCACAGCCTGATCATCTGTGTCAGCGCCGAATAGAGCGCATGCGCCTCGACAAGCTCGTGCCTGATCTGGGCGTCAGCCATCTCCGGCGCAAGGCGCGCGAGCAGCTCATGCGTACCGGTGGCCCTCGACGCACCGGAAATCTGGCCGGTCAGGGCGGCACACTGCGCGATGAATTCGAGATCGATCAGCCCGCCCGCAATGAGCTTCAGGTCCCATTTGTCATGCGGCGGCTTCTCCTTCTCGATCATGGCGCGCATCTCGGCCGCCTCCCTGGCCACCTTCGCCCGGTCGCGCGGCAGCGCCAGGATTTCCTCGACTTCGGTTTCCACCGCCGCTGCGAGGCTTTCGTCTCCCGCCACCGCGCGCGCCCGCGTCAGCGCCATGTGTTCCCAGGTCCAGGCGTCGTTGCGCTGGTATTTGCTGAAGGCCGAAAAATGCGTCGCCACCGGCCCTTTGTTGCCGGAGGGGCGCAGCCGCAGATCGAGCTCGTAAAGCACGCCCTCCGCCGTTGGCGCCGAAACGGCCGCGATCAGCCGCTGGGTCAGCCGCGAATAGTAGTGCGACGGCGCCATCGGCTTTTCACCGTCGGATTCTTCGGCATCTTCGTCGTGATCGTAGAGCAGGATCAGATCGACATCGGAGCCCGCGGTCAGTTCGCGGCTGCCAAGCTTGCCCATGCCGAGGATCACCACCCTGCCGCCCGGCACCATGCCGTGTCGCACCGCGAATTCGTCGGCAACCGCGTCGAGGGCGGCGCCAATCGTCAGGTCGGCGAGATCCGAAAAGGCCCTGCCCGCGCGCGCCGGCTCGATCGACCCGGTAAGCAGGCGCACGCCGATCAGGAATTTCTGTTCCGCCGCGAAAATGCGCAGCCGGTCGAGGATTTCTTCGTAGAGAACCATGCCGTCGAGGAACGCCCTCAGCCGCGCCGCCAGGTAGGCCCGGTCGGGCAGTTCCGACAGCAGAAGCGGGTCGAGCAGCCCGTCGAACACATGTGGACGCCGTGTGATGATGGCCGCGAGCCGGGGTGCCGCGCCCATGATGGTCGCCAGAAGTTTCAGCAGCGCCGGATTGGATTGCAGCAGCGAGAAGAGCTGGATGCCAGCCGGCAACCCTGCAAGGAACTCGTCGAAGCGCATCAGCGCCTCGTCGGCCCGCTTCGTCTGGCCGAAAGCGCCGAGCAGCGCCGGCGTCAGTTCGGTCAGGCGCTCGCGCGCTTCCGCCGATTGCGTCGCGCGATAGCGGCCGAAGTGCCAGCCGCGAATGACCCGGCAGATGTCGCTCGGCCGATGGAAGCCCAGATTGGCGAGCGTCCGCAACGTGTCGGGGTCGTCGACATCGCCGGTGAAAACCAGATTGCCGATCCCGGCGGAGAGCTGCGGCGCTGTCTCGAACAACGCGGCGTAGTGCCGCTCAACCAGTTGCAGCGACTTGCGGAACGCCGCTTCGAACGCCTCGCCGTCGGCGAAGCCCAGCATCCTGGCGATCCGCTCGATACCCTCGTCGTCGTCCGGCAGCGTGTGCGTCTGCTCGTCGGCGACCATCTGGATCGCATGCTCGACGCTGCGCAGGAACCAGTATTGGGCAATCAGCGCATCGCGCGCTTCCGCCGTGATCCAGCCATGCGCTTCGAGCGCCTTCAGCATCGGAACGGTCTCGCGGCCACGCAGTTCGCGAAACCGCCCGCCGGCGATCAGTTGCTGCGTCTGCACGAAAAACTCGATCTCGCGGATGCCGCCGCGCCCGAGCTTCACGTTGTGTCCCTTGACCGCGATTTCGCCGTGCCCCTTGTGGGCATGGATCTGGCGTTTGATCGAATGGACATCGGCGATCGCCGCGTAGTCCATGTATTTGCGCCAGACATAGGGCAGCAATTCCCTGAGGAAGGCCTGGCCGGCCTCGATGTCGCCGGCAACCGGCCGCGCCTTGATCATTGCGGCGCGTTCCCAGTTCTGGCCGCGGCCCTCGTAATAGTTCAGCGCCGCCTCGACCGGAATGGCGAGCGGCGTCGAGCCGGGGTCGGGGCGCAGCCGCAGATCGGTGCGGAAGACGTAGCCGTGCTCGGTACGATCCTGGAGGATGCGGACCAGCCGGCGCGTCAGGCGCGCAAACAGGTCGACGCTCTCGAAGGGATCTGTGATGGCCGGCGCATGCGGTTCGACGAAGACGATCAGATCGATATCGGACGAAAAGTTGAGTTCATGCGCGCCGAGCTTGCCCATGCCAAGCACGATCCAGCCGGAGCCCTTGGCGGGATTTTTCGGATCCGGCAGCTTGAGCTTGCCCTGGCTGTGGGCGTCGCCGAGCAGGAAGTCGACGGCAGCGCTGACGCAGGCATCGGCGAGGTCCGCCAGCCGCCCGACCGTCGTTTCGGTCGTCGCCTCGCCCGAGAGCTCGGAAAGCGCGATCAGGAAATGCGCCTCCGTCTTGAGGATGCGCAGGTCCTTCATCAGGCTTGCTTCGGAAACCTCGGCAGCGCTGGCGCATTGGCCGATCGCGGCGCGCACCTCCTGCAGGCGGTCCGCAAGCGCGATGTCGAACAGGCGGTCGAGCATTTCCGGCTGGCGGCGTGCGCAATCGCGCATGAAGGGCGAAAGATTGAACACTGCGCCGAGGAAATCGGCCGCCGCGCTTTTCCCCGCCAGGAGGCCGGCAAGGCGCGTCAGGCCGCCTTCGGTGGCGACTTCCGCCATGTCGGAGAGCTCCCGGCGGGCGTCATCGGCATCGAGCGGAGCAAGTTGGCGCAGCGTGGCGCCAAACCAGCCCGCGCCCGTTTGCTTCTGCTTTGCCGAAACGACCGTCATTCGCCACCTTTCGCGTCCGGGAACACCATTGTGACGGATAATCCCGGATTGTTGTCGGAAAGATCAAGCTGCCCGCCATGAAAACGAATGACGGCCTTGGCAAGGCTGAGGCCGAGCCCCGAGCCCGGCTGCGAACGGCTCTCCTCCAGGCGCACGAACCGTTCGGTGGCGCGTTGCCGGTCCGCCTCGTCGGCAATGCCCGGCCCGTTGTCGGCAATGCGCAGACGGATTTCTGACGCCGCCTTCTCCAGCGACACCACGACGCGCGGACTTTCGGACGCGCCGGCGCAATATTTGATCGCATTGTCGACGACGTTGGAGAGGGCCTGGCCGATCAGCTCGCGGTTGCCGTCGACCACGAACGAGCCGTCGACCGACGCCTCCAGGACGACGCCGACATCTTCGGCGGCCGGCTCGTAAAGCTCGACCACGTCGCCGCACCGCATCGGCCAGGTCGACCTTGGTCACCGATTCGGCGGAATAGCCGGCCTCGAGCCGCGAAATCATCAGGATGGCGTTGAACGTGCGGATAAGCTGGTCGGATTCGGCAATGGTCGCCTCCAGCGTCTCGCGATATTCGGCCGGCTTGCGCTTGCCGGCGAGTGCCGCCTCTGCACGGTTGCGCAGCCTGGTCAGCGGCGTCTTCAGATCGTGCGCGATGTTGTCGGAAACCTGCCTCAGGCCCTCGTTGAGGGTGCCGATCCTGCCCAGCATGGCGTTGAGGTTTTCGGACAAGCGGTCGAATTCGTCGCCGGCGCCGGTCACCGGCAGGCGGCGCGTCAGGTCGCCTTCCATGATGCCGCGGCTTGCTTCCGAAACGCTGTCGATGCGCTTCAGTGCCCGCCTGCCGACCAGGAACCAGATCAGGAATGCGCCGACGCCCATCATGCCGAGCGCGAACATCAGCGCCCGCTGCACGACACTGCGGAAGCGCTCGGGTTCGCCAAGGTCGCGGCCAACCAGCATGATCATCTGATTGGGCAGGCGCAGCACCACCGCGATGGCGTTGTGGCGCGCGTCGGCCGGTGCGGGCGGTGGATTCCAGGGCCGTGTTGCGCTGTTCGCCGCCGCGCTCCCCCTCGCCGAAGCGCTGATAGGCAAAAGGCCGCTCGGTCCAGCCGTCTCCCTCCAGCACGCCAGGTTCCAGATTCTCCACGTTGCCGGACAGGATGCGGCCGTTGGGGTCGGCGATCAGGTAGAGATTGGCGCCGGGCTGGCGCGCCCGCCTCTCGATGGTGCGCACGAGAAAAGGCAGGCCGCCGCGCTGGTAGGCCTGAGCCAGGCCTTGCACTTCCTCATTGATCGTCTCCATCGTCTGGCCGGCAAGCATGCGGGCCGAGAGCGACGTCATATAGAAAACCAGCACCACCGCGCAGACCGCGAACAGAAGCAGGTAGAGCGCGGAAAGCCGCGCCGCCGTTGTCCGCATCATCGCCGAAAGTTTTGCCAGCATCAGCCGGCCTTCAGCATGTAGCCAGCGCCGCGAACTGTATGCAGGACTGGGCTGTCGAAACCTTTTTCGATCTTGCCGCGCAGCCGCGAGACGTGAACGTCGATGACGTTGGTCTGGGGATCGAAATGATAGTCCCAGACGTTTTCGAGCAGCATCGTGCGGGTGACCACCTGGCCGGCATGCCGCATCAGATATTCAAGCAGGCGGAATTCGCGCGGCTGCAGGGTGATCTCCTTGCCGGCCCGCCGCACGGTATGCGACAGCCGGTCGAGCTCCAGATCGCCGCTGCGGTAGACAGTCTCGACCTCCTTGGCGCCGGCGCGCCTGTTCAGCACCTCGACGCGGGCGAGCAATTCTGAAAAGGCATAAGGCTTGGTGAGGTAATCGTCTCCGCCGGCGCGCAGGCCGGTGACCCGGTCGTCCACCTCGCCGAGCGCCGAAAGGATCAGCACCGGCGTCTTGTTGCCGTGTGCGCGAAGCTCGGCGATCACCGACAGCCCGTCGCGACGCGGCAACATGCGGTCGACCACCAGCACGTCATATTCGTTGGTGTCGGCAATCGCGAAGCCCATCTCGCCATCGGAGGCCAGATGCGCGGTATGCCCCGCTTCGGACAAAGCCTTCTGCAAATAGTCGGCAGCCTCGCGGTCGTCTTCGATGACCAGAATCTTCATTGGATCCTTATACGCGAAATCCTTGAACGGTGCGGAGCCCATGACTTTGCCTCCTAGAGCATTTTGCAGCCAGGTGGAATCACCTGGCGTCGCACAAATGCGGCTAAACAAACTGCCGGAGCGGAATGCCAGTTTCAGCCTGAGTGCATTCCGCTCTTGAGCGTGGCTTCGAAAGCCGAAATCCTGTTTCGGCTGCGCAGATCAAGAAAACCGCGGTTTCCTACCCGCTGCGCCGGCAGGTGCTGCCATCGAAGAAAGACGGCAGCAGGCGATGGGACCTGCTGCCGTCGAAACCGGACAACTCATACGCACCGGCTCCTTCTTGTCCGGGCCGGCGGACCGGGGTATGACCGCCGCCCCGAAAAGAAGCGCTCAACCCTTCGAGACAGGCAGAGCCACGAAGCGGCTGGTATCGTCGCGGGTAACCTGCACGAGGACAGCCTTGCGGCCAGCCTTGACCGCGTCGGCCATCGCCGCGGAGACATCGGCGGAGCCGCTGACTTCCTTGGAGTTCACCGCCACGATGACATCGCCTGCCTGGATGCCGCGGTCTGCGGCATCGCTTTCCGGGTCGACGTCGGTGACGACGAGGCCCTTGCCATCGTCGGCCGGCGAGACTGTCAGGCCGAGGCTTTCCAACGATTCGGCGGCCGGAGCCTTGCCGTCGCCCTGATCGAGGCTCGCCTGCTTGTCGGTGCTGGGCAGCGTGCCGAGATCGACTTTGAACGACTCGGACTTGCCGTTGCGCCAAACGGTGATGTCGACGGGCTTGCCCGGCGCCATGTTGCCGATCAGGCGGGAGAGCTCCTTGGGCGAAGCGACCTCCTTGCCGTCGACGGCAGTGATCACGTCGCCGGCGACGATGCCGGCCTTCGTGGCCGGGGTATCGGCTTCGGCCTGCGAGACGAGCGCGCCCTTGGTTCCGGTGAGGCCGAGCGATTCGGCGATATCGGCATTGACCGGCTGGATCTGCACGCCGAGGAAGCCGCGCTGTACGCTGCCATCCTTCATCAGGTCGCCGACCACCTGCTTGGCGGTCGAGGCCGGGATAGCAAAGGCGATGCCGACATTGCCGCCCGACGGCGAAAAGATAGCGGTGTTGATGCCGACGACCTCGCCATTGAGGTTGAAGGCCGGACCGCCGGAGTTACCGCGGTTCACCGCGGCGTCGATCTGGATGAAATCGTCGTAGGGTCCGGCGCCGATGTCACGGCCGCGCGCCGAGACGATGCCCGCCGTCACCGTGCCGCCGAGACCGAACGGATTGCCGACAGCGACGACCCAGTCGCCGACGCGAACCTTCGCATCGTCGGCAAAGGCGACATAAGTGAACTTGCGGCTGTCATCGACCTTCAGAACGGCAAGATCCGTGCGCGGATCGGTGCCGATCAGCTTGGCATCGAGTTCGGCGCCATCGTCCATCGCGACGGTGAACTCGGAACCGCCCTCGACCACGTGATTGTTGGTGACGAGATAACCGTCTTCCGAGATGAAGAAGCCGGAGCCCTGGGAGACCGGGCGCGGGGCACGGTCACGACGGTTGAACCGGCCATCGCGGTCGCCGCCCTGGTCGCCATCACCGCGGAACTCGCGGAAAAAGCGCTTCAAGGGGTGGTCGTTCGGCAGGTCTTCGAAACCGCGCGGACCCGAAAACATATCCGAGCCGTCATCCGAGGCGGGCTGGACCTTCGCCTTGACGCGAACGCTGACCACCGCGGGGGAGACGCGCTGCACGACGTCGGCAAAACCCGGAGCCTGCGGGCCGTCGACACGGACCGCCTCGGCAAACACCGGCACGGTGCCGGTGGTAACGGCGCCAAGGCCGATAGCGCCGGCTATGGCCATCGACGCGGCGGCAGCCAACAGGCGGCTACGAGACTTCGACATTGATTTTGGGGAAGTAGGCATTTCGCTCATTGTCCTCTTCGTTGGAAGAATTCCAGGGATGCTGGGAGGTTTGCATCCGATGGGACAAGAGATAGAAGCCGTCACATTACGGCGCCATTTCCGGTTGATGAAACTTTCGTAATGTTGAGGGTGCGGTGGCGAAGATTGAAAACTCCGTTTCTGTGCTGGCCGCGATAACCAGCTGGCTGATCGGTCCCGCCCGGCGGCATGGAAGCCCGCAAGAAATCGTGGGCGGCCTGGCGGATCGCCTTGTCGGCTGCGGCATTCCATTGAAACGCGTGCGCATCGGCCAGTCGGTCGCCAACCCGCTGACCGCCGCCTGGGGTGTCGTATGGACCTCCCACGCCGGCACGGAGCGCTACTCGGTGCCGCGCGGCATGCTGGCTACCGATTCCTACAAGGGCAGCCCGTTCGAGCACGTGATCGTCACGCGGAAGAGCGTGCGTCATTCACTCGAGCACCTCGTCGCCGGCCGCGACCATCCTGTCCTGTTCGAGGTCGCTGCCGGGGGCAGCACCGGCTACCTCGCCCTGCCCATCGAATATGGCGACGGCTCGGTGCAGGTCGGCGCCTTCACCACCGATCGCCCTGGCGGCTTTTCCGATCAGGAGATGGACCTGATCGAGATGCTCGCCCCGGCAATCGCCGCGGCGCTGGAACCGGCCGCCATGCGCCACTCGATGGCGAGCCTGCTCGAAGTCTATCTCGGCAGCGGCCCCGCCGAGCGCATCGGCAAGGGAGCTTTCCGGCGCGGCCAGACGACCGAGATCGACGCTGCCGTCGTCATCACCGACCTGCGCGGCTTTACCGGCCTGTCGGAACGGCTGGCGCCGGCCGACCTTTTGGAGAATTTGGGGAGATATTTCGAAGTGGTGGTCGATGCCGTGCGCTCGCAGGGCGGAGACGTGCTCAAATTCATCGGCGACGGCGTGCTTTCCGTCTTTCCGACCGATGGCAACGGTAGCCGGGAAGCCTGCCAGCGCGCCGCACGCAGCATCGTCCGGGCCTTCGGGCAGCCCGCCGCCTTGGACAAGCCGTTTGTCGCCGCGCTCCACTATGGTCCGGTCGTCTACGGCAATATCGGCAGCCCCGACCGGCTCGACTTCACCGTCGTCGGCCCGACGGTGAACTATGTCAGCCGGCTCGAAACCGCCGCCAAGCAGCTCGACAGGAAGGCGGTGTGCTCGGCGGAAGTCGCTGCCGCCCTGCCGGCAGAAATGATCGAAAATCTCGGTCAGCACATGCTCAAGGGCTTCGACGCAGCGCAGAGCGTGTTTGAGCTGAAGGTAAGCGAAACCAACTTGCCCTGACCGGCGGCGGTTGCGCCTATCCCTATTGCTTCTCGGCCTCTCCCAGCACGCGGCTGAGTTCCGTCTTCTCTTCGTCCGACAGCACCGCCTCCGTGCGCTTGCGCGAGCGGGCCGAAACCACCGCAAAAATGCCCCCGCCGATCAATAGGATGATCGGCGTGCCCCACAACAACGCGTTGCGAATGTTGAAGCGCGGCTTCAAAAGCACGAACTCGCCGTAGCGCGACACCACGAAATCCATCACCTCAGCGTCCGAATCGCCCGCCGTCAGCCGTTCGCGCACCAAAACCCGCAGATCGCGGGCAAGTTCGGCGTCGGAATCGTCGATCGACTGGTTCTGGCAGACCATGCAGCGCAGTTCGGCCGACAGCGCCCGGGCGCGTGCTTCGAGTGCCGGGTCGGCAAGCACCTCGTCGGGTTGCACGGCGTGGGCGATGCCGGCGGCGGCAATCGCGAAAAGCGCAGCGGCAATGCGCATCGTGAAGCGCTTTCCGGTCACGACAGGCTCGCTGCAGGCTTGTCGACCGATGGCTTCGCCCGCTTTGCCGGGGCGCCGACCCGCAGCCGCCGGTCCATCAGCGAGATCGTTCCGGCCGATCATCATCATCAGGCCGCCGAGCCAGATCAGCGTGACCATCGGCTTCCACCAGACGCGCACGACCACTGCCGCCGTCTCCGGTGGCGTCGCCCAGCGATACATAGAGCTGGCTCAAGCCCAGCGTCTTGATACCTGCCTCGGTGGTCGGCATCTGGCGCACCGGGATAGAACCGCTTGGCCGACATGATCTCGCCAAGCAGCCTGCCCGCCGCTTCCCGACAGGACGAAGCGGCCCTGGTCTTCAGTGTAGTTCGGCCCCTTGAACGGCTGCATGCCCTCGAAACGCAGCGAATAACCGGCGATATCGAGCGTCTCGCCGGGCCGCATGGTGACGATCCGTTCGGCTTCGAGCGAAACCACGCCGACGATGCCGAGAACGGTGAGGCCGAGCCCGAGATGCGCGAGCGCGGTGCCGAACACCGAGCGCGGCAGGCCGATCAGGCGGGCAAACGCCACCGACGGCTTCACCTGCGGAATGCCGGCCTTCAGCACGAGGTCGCTCAGCGCGCCGAGGATCAGCCAGAACGCCAGCCCGGCGCCAAGTGCCGCAAGGACCGAGGCTCCGTCGACGAAGACAAGCACCACCAGGACCGCCAGCAGGGCGCCGCCGAACGCAAACATCAGCCGCTGTGCCGCGCCCAGCAGGTCGCCGCGTTTCCAGGCGAGCATCGGTCCGAACGGCACAAGCACCAGAAGCGGGATCATCAGCAGGCCGAAGGTGAGGTTGAAGAACGGCGCGCCGACCGAGATCTTGTCGCCGCTGACCGCCTCGATGAACAGCGGATAGAGCGTGCCGATCAGCACCGTCGCCGCGGCGGTGGTCAGGAACAGATTGTTGAGGACCAGCGCGCCCTCCCGCGAGATCGGCTGGAAGATGCCGCCGGCGGCGAGCGACGAGGCGCGCAGCGCAAACAGCGCCAGCGAACCGCCGATGAAGACGGTCAGGATGGCGAGGATGAAGATGCCGCGGCTCGGATCTGTGGCAAAGGCGTGCACCGACGTCAGCACGCCGGAACGGACGAGGAAGGTGCCGAGCAGCGACAGCGAGAAGGTGAGGATGGCAAGCAGCACCGTCCAGATCTTCAGCGCCGAGCGCTTTTCCATCACCAGCGCCGAGTGGAGCAGCGCGGTGCCCGCCAGCCACGGCATGAAGGAGGCGTTCTCCACCGGGTCCCAGAACCAGAAACCACCCCAGCCGAGTTCGTAATAGGCCCAGTAGGAACCCATGGCGATGCCGCCGGTGAGAAAGATCCAGGCGGCGAGCGTCCACGGCCGCACCCAGCGCGCCCATGCCGCGTCGATGCGGCCATCGATCAGCGCCGCGACCGCGAAGGAGAAGCAGACGGAGAAGCCGACATAGCCGAGGTAGAGCATCGGCGGGTGGATGGCGAGGCCGATGTCCTGCAGGATCGGGTTGAGATCCTGCCCTTCGAATGGCGCCGGCGTCAGCCGCGCAAACGGATTGGAGGTGGCAAGCATGAACAGCATGAAGGCAGCGCCAATCCAGCCCTGCACGGCCAGCACGTTGGCGCGAAGCGAAGCCGGCAGGTTGGCGCCGAACGCTTGCCACCAGCGCGCCGAAAAAGGTGAGGATCAGCACCCACAGCAGCATCGACCCTTCATGGTTGCCCCAGGTGCCGGTGATCTTGAACAGCATCGGCTTCAGCGAATGGGAATTTTCCCAGACGTTCAGCACCGAGAAATCCGACTGCACATAGGCCATGGTGAGCGCGGCGAAGCGACAGCGCGATCAGCGCAAAACCGGTGATCGCGGCGGGGCCGCCCACCGCCATCATGCGCTCGTTGCCGGTGCGCGCGCCGATCAGCGGCACCGTCGACTGCACCAGCGCCAGCGCGAAGGCGAGCACGAGGGCGAAATGGCCGGTCTCGACGATCATTGCGCGGTCTCCTGCCAGACGCCCTTCGCCTTCAGGCTGTCGGCCACTTCCTTGGGCATGTAGGTCTCGTCGTGCTTGGCCAGCACGCTGTCGGCGACGAACATGCCGTCCGGCCTGAAGCTGCCTTCGGTAATGACGCCCTGCTCTTCCCGGAAGAGGTCGGGCAGGATGCCATTGAACACCACCTTCACCGATTTTTCCGTGTCCGTCACGGAAAAGGCGACTTCGGTTCCCTGCCCGCGCACGATCGTGCCTTCTTCCACCAGGCCGCCCAGCCTGATGCGTTGGCCGGGCGCCACTGTCGCCTGCTGCAGGTCGGCCGGCATGTAGAAATACGATGCCTTCTGGCCGAGCGCGTAGAAGGTCAGCGCCGTCGCCAGGCCGAGGAAGCCCAGCGCACCGCCGATCACCGTCAGCCTTTTCTGTTTGCGCGTCACCGGCTACTCCGTTTTTGCAAGCCCGAGCGAGGCGGCGAACGCCTCAAGCCCCTTGGCTTCCTCGCTGTCGGCGCCAAGCGCCGCGACGCCACGCTGCAATGCATCACGGGCTGCGTCGGCATTGCCGAGCACCTGGTGTGAACGCACCAGGCGGCGCCATCCTTCCGCATCGCGCGGATTTGCCCGCAATCTTTCGTCGAGCTGCGCCACCATCGTCTCGATCATCGCGGCGCGATCCTGCGGCGACATTTCGGCGGCCGCGTCGATCTCGTCCTGGCTTGGGCCGTCTGCGCGGGCCGTCTGCCGGCAGCGACCGAGCGCGGCGCTCGGCCTCGGCGATCGCCTCGCTCGATCGGCGATCGCCAGGGCGAATCCGCCGGCAGCGTGCCGAGCATCGCCTGCCAGGCAGCGGCCGCCTCCGCGAGCTTGCCCTCCTGCGCCAGTGCGCTCGCCAGGTAGAACTGCGCCTTGGCATTGCCTGGCTCGGCCAGGCCAGCGCGCGCTCGAAGGCCGCCTCGCGCATCCGCCGAAATCATGCCGCCCGCGGCCATGGCGATCGCCTCGCCGAGCCCGCTCTCCCGATCGGCGGTGGCGCCGTTGATTGAGATCGTGTTGCGGTAGGCGATCACCGCGTCGCCGGCGCGGCCGATGCGCAGGTAGATCGGCGCCAGCACATCCCAGCCGCGGCCATCGTTCGGGATTGGCGGCAAGATGCGCTTCGGCGCGCGCCACCAGTTCGTCGACCGAGCTGTCGGCCGGATTTTTCGCCATCCGGTCCTGCAGCGGCTGCGACGGCAGGGCGGGCGACCCGAGAACGGCGTAAAGCCCCCAGGCGACCAGCGGTATGGCCAGCACGGCTGCCATGCCGGCGGCGCGCTGAGCTGTCCCGTTGGATGCGGTTGCCGATGTCGGCGGGTTGCCGAGCCGCAGGATGCGGCGTCCGATCTCGGCGCGGGCCTGTTCGGCCTCGGCAGCGCCGATCAGGCCGCGGGCGGCGTCCCGGTCGACTTCGGCGAGTTGGTCGCGATAGACTTCCAAGTCGTGGCTCCGCCCGGAATCCTCAGGTCCCCGGCCGCGCACCAAGGGCAGCAGCACCGCCATGCAGGCAGCCAGTGTCAGAAGCGCGGCTAGGACCCAGAAAAGCATGTGACCTCAATAGCCACACACTTTACCCATGCCAATGCGGCCAATTGACGAGACCAGCCGCTATTTCACCGTCATCTCGCAACGTTGGGTGCGCTGAGATTAAGGTCAGGCCGAGGCGGAAATGGTGGATTTCGAGAACCGGAGTGCAGCACACATTTGGTGCGTCAGCACCGGCAAGCGGAGCAAGCCGCCACTTGCAGCCCGCCATTGCGCATTTCCAGCGGTCTCTCAGGTCAGCGGCGTCCAGCTGCCGTCTGCATTGCGGCAGGCGGTGCCGCGCGCCCGTTTCGGCTGCCCGCCGGTGTAGATCGTATGGGCGTATTGGCGGCAATCTTGCGAGCCTACCCGGTAGGGCGAAGCGGCGACGACCTCGCCGTAGCGGCCGCCGGCCTTGTCGCCCCAGACCACGGTCTGGCCGCTCGGGGTATATTCAAGCGCGCGATATTCGGCTTCGAGGGCGGATCGGCGCTCGCTCCGGCTGAGTTCGGCGCCGACCGAACCGCCGACAAGGCCGCCGCGCATTTCGGTGATGATCGCCGTCGCCGACCTTTTCGGAACCCGCGCTGCCGGTGACGCCTTCCGTCGCCGCTGCGATCACCGACCTGCTGCCTTGCGAGGCGCACCCCGTCACGGTCAGCATGCCAGCCAGAAAAGCCAAATAAATCTTCATCTTGTCACCGGAAGTCTTGGCACTTCGGCCGGGTCGATCGGGCGTCCGTTTAGAACATGCGTAAAATCAGGACATAAAGCGCGGGAAGCGAATGCGAGGCGCTTTAGGACCATGTTTGGCCGAATTTTGACCATGGCGAAAGTGCGATTTCGATGAAACGTCAAAGGGCCGTCCGCAGTTGCACGGTCGCCTTCAATCCCCCCAGCCTGGAGCGTTCCAAGCCCAGTTTTCCACCGTATTCGTTGACGAGATCCGCGACGATTGCCAGCCCGAGCCCGGTTCCCGGCTTCGTTTCGTCCAGCCGCCTGCCACGCTCCAGGGCGTCGCGCGCCTTGTCTTCGGGAATGCCGGGACCGTCGTCCTCGATCGCCAGTTCGAACGCCCCGACACCCGGTTCCGGACCATCGACGGCTTTCAGCGAAACGACAACCGCACTGCGCGCCCATTTCATCGCGTTTTCAAGCAGATTGCCGACGACTTCCTCGAAATCCTGGCTTTCGCCGGCAAAGAGCAGCTCGTCCGCCGGCAATTCCAGCGTCACCAGCGTCTTCGGGTTCAGCTTCTCCATCACCCGCACCAGCCGCTTCAGCAAGGGTGACAGCGGCGTCCGGTAGACGACGCTGTCGCGCTGTGCGGCAATGCGGGCGCGTTGCAGGTAATGTTCGAGCTGCTGTTGCATCGCCGCGGCCTGCACTTCGATCAGCCTGCCCTTTTCGCCGCCGATGATGCGTGCTTCGTTGAGCAGGACGGCGAGCGGCGTCTTCAGCGAATGGGCGAGATTTCCGACCTGGGTGCGCGAGCGCTCGACGATGCGCTTGTTGTTCTCGATCAGCGCGTTGGTTTCGTTTGCAAGCGGTTCGATTTCGGCGGGAAACTTGCCGTCGAGGCGCTGCGCCGTGCCTTCGCGAACCTTCGACAACGCCTCGTGCACCCGGCCGAGCGGGCGCAGGCCAAGCATGATGGCAATCGCGTTGATGGCGACCATGCCGACGCCGAAGATCGAGAGATAGGTGAACAGCCGGCCCTGAAATGCGCCGATCTCGTTTTCAAGTTCGGTCCTGTTGCCCATCACCCGGAAACGGGCGACGCGGTTCTCGGCATCGAGAACGAACTCGCTTTCGAACACCTGCAGGTCCTCGCCGGCGATGCCGTCAGCCTGGTAGCTGCGCTGGAATTCGGAATTGAACGGCACGGTCGTCGCTGGCGGCGACGGGATCGCCTCGCTCATCGAGAGCGAGCGCAACTGGCCGGTCAGCCCGCCGGAAACCGGCTCCACCGCCCAGTACCAGCCGGAATCCGGCTCGGAGAAACGCAGGTCGCCGAGATCGACGCTGCCGGTCAGCGCGCCGCCCTCGGAGACGCCGACCGAACTGATCAGGTTGAACAGATGCGCCGAAAGCAGGCTGTTGAAGCCGCGCTCGCTTGCCTGGCGGTAGAGCGTGCTGATGATCGTGGAGATGATCAGCAGCGTGACGATCGCCCAGACCGTCGACAGCGCGATGATGCGAAAAGCCAGCGAGCGCGGGACGAGTGTCACGCCGCGACCTGGCGATGGTGAGTGAAGCAGGGTCTCGCCGGCCTCGCCGTCACGCCGCCGGCTCGCGCATGCGGTAGCCCATGCCGCGCACGGTTTCGATCATGTCGATGCCCATCTTCTTGCGCAGGCGGCCAACAAACACCTCTATGGTGTTGGAATCGCGGTCGAAATCCTGGTCGTAGAGATGTTCGACCAGCTCGGTGCGCGACACCACCTCGCCCATGTGGTGCATCAGATAGGCAAGCAGGCGGAACTCGTGCGAGGTGAGTTTCAGCGGCACGCCGTCCACGTCGGCCTTCGACGCCTTGGTGTCGAGGCGCAGCGGCCCGCACGAAAGTTCGGACGAGGCATGCCCCGCGGCGCGGCGGATCAGCGCCCGCACCCGCGCCAGCACCTCCTCGATATGGAAGGGCTTGGTTACATAGTCGTCGGCGCCGGCATCGATGCCGGCCACCTTGTCGCTCCAGCGGTCGCGCGCGGTGAGGATCAGCACCGGCATCTTGCGCCCGGCGCGCCGCCACCGCTCGACCACACTGATGCCGTCCATCTGCGGCAGGCCGATATCGAGCACGACTGCATCGTAAGGTTCGGTGTCGCCGAGGAAATGCCCCTCCTCGCCGTCATAGGCGCGGTCGACCACGTAACCCGCGTCAGTCAGCGAGTCCGCAATCTGACGGTTCAGGTCCTTGTCATCCTCAACCACAAGTATCCGCATGGAACTACATACACGCTCTTGGAGATGTCAATCGAGGATAGGCGAAAAGCCTATCCGTTGGAAACGGCGCGGCCATCAGCCCTGCGGCACCACCATCTGGACGCGGCGCGGCCGTTCGCCATCCTTGCCGGGAACCAGCACGACGATGACGCAGACCGGCTGCCCGCCGCTTGTGGAAGGCGAGGCCTTGGCCAGCGTGCCGCCATTTTGCGCAGCGATCTGCTCGCCGATCGCGTAGCAGTCGCTTTGCACCGGTATCAGCGAACTCTCGGCCGTGAAAGGCGCCACGGGCATCGCAGCCGCTTGCGAGACAAGCAGGGCCAAACCGGAAAAGGCAGCAATTGCAGATCGAAGCACTGAGCGAAATCCTTCCATGGCGCTCTTCTAGCCGATCGCTTCTGAACGTTAAATGAACGCTGGTTCAACAACAACGAATGTAATCGTCGCATCGTTCTCCGTTTCAACAATATCGGCCGAGTAACGCGGCACCGCTAGGTCAGCCGATGCGATTCTGGGCCGAGAAGGCCGCCGAAGATCGCAACCTGTCCCGCGATCGCCTGCCACTGCCTGGAGCAGCGTATCGGCCAAGGCGGAATTGTCCAGCCCTTCGACCGGTAGTCCAAGCATCCCGCCAGAGCGGCGGCGACAGTGATCAGCGAGGCCCAGATCGTGCGCGAAAAATATCAGGCTTTTTGCTCGTTCATGGTTTCACCTTTTCAGCGCGTGAAAAAATTGATCGGTCGGGTCAGCGAAAGCGTTTGATCGGAAGTCTGCGGCCGACCGCGGCGCTCAGTTGCCATACGGTCACGTCGATTGCAGCCGGATCGGCAAAAATCCGACCGCTGTCCAGCTGCCCCATAGGTCCAGCTCTGCGTCGACGAGATCGCGGTTCGCACTGTCGCGTCCGAGCGTCGCTGCGCGGGGGATCGATGCCCGCTGAGCGACGCCGGCCTCTTCGGGCGACGCGCATGCGAACTGGCTTCGCCCGGCACGGTTCCATGCAAAGATCCCCAACTGCCGATGCGGCGGTCGCGCCAGGCGCCAGCGGCAGATCGAGCAGGATCGCCAGCGGCCGGCCTGGCGGTGGCCGAGGCCGCTTAGCAGAATGTCCCTGCCCTTCTGTGCGACCATTGGGTGGTCCCCTGAAATGAGGATAGACCGCGAATGGTGATAGCAAGTAGCGAAAGTCGAATTGGTCGGAGCGATGAAACCATTCACCAATCACTCTTTGCTCCTCGCTTCCTGCGTCACCGCCCGGAACCGCAATAATCCATGATGCAGCGACAGGTCGTCGTCGTGCCGTGCTTCGGCGAACTCCAGGCGCAGGCTCACCAGATGGCGGCCGTCAAGCGGTAGCGACGCATCGGCGAGGCGGGCTCGCGCCAGCTCCATGATGTCCAGCGTTTCCTTCTTGCCTTTCGTCTTCGACCAGATATGCAAGGTGAAGAGCTGTTCGGTGCCGCTTTCGGTTCCGGTGCTCCAGTCGTAGACGCTGGTGCGCCCGAAGGCGATGTAGGGGAAGGCGACATTGGCCGGCGCCAGATCGCATATGCGTGCGCCGCCCATCGCCGCCACCAGCGCCGTGTCGCTTGAAAGCGACGCAAAAATCGCCTCCTGCAATTCAGCGGCCGGCGCGGGCATCGTTATTCTTCCCCGAGATCGAAGGGCGCGTTCGCGGCCGTTGCACAGATTTTTCGGCGGCGATCCTGCGCGGACGGTAGCGATATTCACCGTTCCCCGCCAGAGCTTCCATTTCAACACCTTGACCAGCCGGGACCAGCGACGCCTCGCCTTCGGCCCCCTAGGCGGTGACGGGATCGATCGTCCGCACCGGATGAGGACCACAAGTACAGTTCGCGGCCAGCGATCGAGCGCGAGCGCCCAGCTCTGCTTGATCAGGGCGATGCCGGTGGCGCGTTCAACTTCATTGCGCGCTGCCCGGATGAGGCCCGACAGCAGCTTGGTTGGCGTGGTCGAGGCGAAGATGAGCCTCCACTTCGGCAAAGCGTCACCGCTCGACGCCCGGTTCCAAGGTTCGAAACGAAGTCATGAAACGTCGAGAATCGGTTGATTTTCAAGGGTAATGTGCCAGTGAAGACTAGCCTCCTTCTCCCCATTCACTTGGACCCCGAACGCCTTCTTCAGCACCGCGCCGAAACTGGCGGACCGCGGCGATCAAACGGATCGGCGAGAGTGCGGCCAGCTGCTTGCCGATCTCGGCCTCGGTTTCCCCCCGGCGCCAGGTGTCCACCGTCCTGGCCGGAGCCATAGACATCGCCTCGGTGTCGAGGCCCGCAGCGAGCGGTGGTCGCCGTGGCGCACATAAATCTCGAGGGCCTGCTTGTATTCGAGGCCGATGAGCCCGGGCGCGTTTGCCGGCCGCGCTGCGGCCGCACCGCCCTCTTCAACGCCATCACATCGAGCGCCGCGGGAAATGCGCTCCACCTTGTCGGTGGTTACCACATCGGCGCTCATACACTTTTCGATATCGTCCAGCCGTTCGTTGTTGCCGCCCTTGAAGGCCTTGAACGAATTCATGAGCTCGTCGAAAGCCTCAGGCAGCTCGAAATGCTAACCTTGGTTTCAGGTGCTGGCGCCTGCATGTCATTGCGATCAGAAAAATCCCGCCCATTGATCATGTGTGTCGCCGCGGATCATCGCAATGATCCCGCCCGGCTGTTTTCGCGGCGTCCGGCTCGCGCACAAGGCTGGCGAAGCCCTTGGTGACCACTCGCCCTGGCACCGCCTCGCATCAGCCCAGCATCCCTTGTCAGCCAACCTTCGAGTTCACGTGTCGTCGGCAGCGCGCGAGCGCGCCCGAAACCCTTGATCTTCTCGACACGGGCGCCGGGCATCATCGGAAACGTAACCACCGAGATTTCCCACAGATCCGCCTCCAGAATGCGTCGCACCCGCGCCGCGGCGTCGTTCTTCGCCCTCACCGTCCGGAAGCCGATAGACAGCCCGTCGAGCGCACCGCCGCGCATCAGGTTCAGCAAGTCCCGCGAGCGGTTTAACCCTTCGGTCAGCCTGCCGCGCACGAACAGGCCGCGGGCGTTCTCCCGGACCTCGGTCCAGGTACCGATAGGCTGGTTCGGGTCGTGCTGGAACAGCATGCGGATGCCTGCCGCACCCAAGTCCTCAGCGATTTCGCAAACGCTCCGCGCTCGACGACGTCGCGGCCGAGATCCACGCTGCCGAAAAGGCTGGCATAACCGGAGAAAGAACAGTTGGGTTGCCGTTCCTCGACCCCCAGGTCGACAAATTTCCGCTCGCTGAGGCGGGTGATCCGGCCAGCATCCATCGCTTCGCTCCTTTGGCCATGCCCATCCGCATTCGAAGGCGCGCGCCGGCAAGCCCGGCGCCGACCATGTGCACAGACGCGCCATCAGCATCGCCTAGAAGCCGCCGATAGTGCCGGCGATGCCGAGTTGGGTAGCGATCTTCAGTGCGCCGGTGTTGCCGAAAACCGGTCCGCAGAGCACGCCTGCGGCGAAACGAAGGGCTGCCTCGCGGTGCCCGCCGCGCGGCGATGTAGGCCAGCGACACGGCCGACCCTGCGACGCGCAAGTACCTTTCGCCGCCCCAAGCCAAGCGGTTTCGTTGATTTCGGTCATGAGTGACGCTTCCAGAGAAGAGGGCCGTCGGCATCAGGCAGCGCCATGCACAATCTGCCCAGCAAGCCGGGAAGGAACCTCGCCTACTGCCTTGCTTGCCTGGAAGTGTCGGATTGCTCACGGACCGGACAGATCGCCGAGAGTACGAGGGTGAAATGTCCAAGCCGCTGGCCCGCCACAAACACATTTCCGACGATAGCGACAACCTATCGGAGGACCGTTACGGTATCAAGAATAAATTCCTATTCTTTACCGTATTTTTTCAAACCCTGGTGAGCGGCCGGATTTTCCTTGTTGGCCCATCCAAAATCGGGGAAAAGGAAATGGGGCCGCAGGATCACGATTGTTTTCGCCCTGAAATCGCCTGTATGCAATTTTAGATTGATCCAAGGACGCGGTCGGACAGCAGAATGGAACATCCGTTCGAACCTCGAAAATCCAGGGCTCCGAAGGCCGGCAGGCTTCTCGCGGTCGATGCCTGGATCGATTCGACCCTGTATGAGGCCGGCTTCAAGGCCGGCGAGATCTGGGAAAACCTGACCATCTTCTTCCGCCGCTTTCGCGTCACCGGCTGGCGGCGCGCCATCGTCGAGCTGCTCAGCGAAGGCGTCACGCTGGGCGCCGCCGGCTCGGTCGTCATGCTGGCGCTGGCGCTGCCGGCCTTCGAGGAAACCGCCGGCGACTGGCGCACCCAGGGCGATTTCGCCGTCACCTTCCTCGACCGCTACGGCAACGAGATCGGCCAGCGCGGCATCATCCAGCGCGATTCCGTGCCGGTCGACGAGATGCCCGACCATGTGATCAAGGCGGTGCTGGCCACCGAGGACCGCCGCTTCTTCGAGCCATTTCGGCATCGATTTCCTCGGCCTGTTCCGCGCCATGTCAGGAAAACGTCGCGCGCCAATTCCGTCGTGCAGGGCGGCTCGACCATCACCCAGCAGCTCGCCAAGAACCTGTTCCTGTCCAACGAGCGCACCGTCGAGCGCAAGGTCAAGGAGGCCTTCCTGTCGCTGTGGCTCGAGATGAACCTGTCGAAGAAGGAGATCCTGCAGCTCTATCTCGACCGCGCCTATATGGGCGGCGGCACGTTCGGCATCGCGGCCGCGGCCGACTTCTATTTCGGCAAGAACGTCAAGGACCTGACGCTGCGCCGAGGCGGCGATGCTCGCCGGCCTGTTCAAGGCGCCGGCCAAATACGCGCCGCACATCAACCTGCCGGCGGCGCGCGCCCGCGCCAACGAAGTGCTGACCAACATGGTGCAGGGCGGCTTCCTGACCGAGGGCCAGGTGCTGTCGGCGCGGCTGCATCCGGCCGACGTCGTCGACCGCGGCGACGTCAAGAGCCCCGACTATTTCCTCGACTGGGCCTTCGAGGAGGCAAAGCGCGTCGCCGCCGAAATACGGCGTCCACTCGATGGTGGCGCGCACCACCATCGACATGAACATCCAGCAGGCGGCCGAGGAATCGCTCGAATTCCATCTGCGCCAGTACGGCAAGGACTACCGCGTCACCGAGGGCGCGATCGTCATGCTCGAAAACAACGGCGCGGTGCGGGCCATCGTCGGCGGCCGCGACTATGGCGCGAGCCAGTTCAACCGCGCCACCAGGGCGCTGCGCCAGGCCGGCTCGTCGTTCAAGCCTTATGTCTACGCCACCGCGATGGAGAACGACTTCACGCCCGAGACTCGACGATTTCCGACGGGCCGATCACCTGGGGCGGCTGGTCGCCGAAGAACTATGGCCGCGGCTATTCCGGCCGCGTGACGCTGACCACGGCGCTCGTGAAGTCGATCAACACCGTGCCGGTGCGGCTCGCCAAGGACCATCTGTCGGGGTCAAGCCGGTGGTCGAGCTCGACGCATGCCATGGGCGTGGAGTCGCCGCTCGAAGTACCACAAGACCATGGTGCTCGGCACGTCCGGCATGACCGTCATGGACCAGGCGACCGGCTACAACGTGTTCGCCGATGGCGGCTTTGCCGGCACCCGCCACGCCATCACGCAGCTGCTGACCCGTTCCGGCGAGGTGTTCTACGATTTCGACCGCGACGGCCCCAAGCCGCGGCGCGTGCTGTCGGAGAAGGCGATGTCGGAGATGAACTCGATGCTGGTGCAGGTGCCGGAATGGGGCACGGCGCGCCGCGCGGCGCTGCCGCAGCATCCGCTCGGCCGGCAAGACCGGCACCACGCAGGGCTACCGCGACGCCTGGTATGTCGGCTTCACCGGCAACTACACGGCCGCCGTCTGGCTCGGCAATGACGACTTCACACCCGACCAACGACATGACCGGCGGCTCGCTGCCGGCGATGACCTGGCAGCGGCTGATGGACTATGCGCACCAGAACATCGACCTGAAGCCGATCCCCGGCATCGAAAACCCGTTCGTCGATCCCAGAGACTCGCCGCCAAGGCAGCCGCCGAAGAGAAGCCCGACCAGACGCCGCCGAAGCGGTCATCGAACGTCCTGCCGTGCTGTCGGTCGCAACGACGAGGCTCTCAAGGAGATGTCGGAGGAATTCCGCTCCGCGCCGCCGATCGGCGTTCCGCCCAAGCTCGAAACGCTCTCGGCGCTATAGGCATCCGAAGTAGGCGATTGCGATTCAGCGTTCGTTGCTTGCCTCGCATGTACGACGCAGGCTAGAGCATTTTGCAGCCAGGTAGAATCACCTGGCGCGGCACAAATGCGGCTAAAACAAACAGCCATCCCTGATGTCACCCGCCGGCGCCTGATGTTCCGAACCGTTTTCCTGAGCCCTGCGTCCTTGCGATCGCCATCGGCGGCGGGGCGGCGAGCGTTTGGTACGCGCTGCAGGCGCAGGAAGGCATCGGCGCCGTCACTATCGGCGGCTGGACAGCCTTCCCCGAACTCGGCACGCCGGACGCCGATCCCTATTCGAAGGCGCGCATCGCGCGCGAAGGCGTCCTGTCGCTCGGCCGGGCCGAAGGCCTGGCCTTCGTCGCCCAGCGCGATTCGGGCGGCGCCGCGCTGCGCAAGAATTGCGCCTACCGGATCGAAGGCAGTTTCCCGCCGGCGCGCTTCTGGACGCTCTACGCGGCCGAGCCCTCGCATGGCGATGATCCGCAACGGACATCGCAGTCGCCCGCGCTGCAGTCGATGCAGGCGCTGCGCAGTCCCGACAATTCCGTCGGGCATCGCGGTCGGCCGGCATCCCGCCCCCGGCAACTGGCTGCCGGTTTCCGGCAACGGACCGATGGTCGCTCGTGCTGACGCTTTACGACACGCCGGCGGCCAGCAGTTCGGGCATTGCCGATCATGCGCTGCCCGCGATCGTCAAGGACGGGCTGCGATGCTTAGCAGATCGCCTACGCCCTCCTCGTCGGGCTGGTCGGCGCCGGCATCGTCCACATCGCGATCCTGTTGATGCTGCCGTCCTTTTCGGAGCGCGACGCCTGGTCGAAGCTCGCCGCGAGCGCCGACCTCTACGTCATCACCGCGCCTGACCTCCAGCGGCGCCTCGCCTGTGCTCGGGTCGCCCGATCCCTTCTTCGACGCGGTCTCCTGCCGCTTCGACCTGCAGGAAGGCATCGCGCATCTGAAAGCCGCGGGCGCCGTGCCGTTCTGGTCGGCCTCGGTCTACGACCGCAACGGCCAGAACGTCTACAACTTCAACGACCGCACCGCGACCGACGGCATCGCTCGATTTCGTCGATCGTCACGCCGCTGCAGATGATCGAGATGCGCAAGAACCTGCCGGCCGAATTCGAGATCATCGGTGTTCGTCGAGGCGCCCATCGCGGAAGGCATCGTGGTGATCCGCAGCTTTGTGCCCGACGACAGCTGGAAGCCCGCAATCAGCAGCTATCTCGACGGTGTTTCCTGCAACGTCGAATGATTCAGCGACCTTTGGCTGCCTGATAAAGACGCGCGGCGCATTTGGGGTGCGTCGAGATTCAGGTCAGCACGCGCCGAAAATGGTGGATTTCGAGAACCGGAGCGCAGCGTATATTCGGGCGCAGAACGCCGCCATTTTTAGGCCGCATCACCTGAATATCGGCGTACCCTAATGATGCAGAGGACCGGGGTTTCTGGGGTCACCGCACTTGTCGCCGCCAGCTGGACTCTCCGGCGCGAGGTCCGTTGCCCGCTCGTAGCGGACGCCTGGAAAGATGATGACGGATGCCGCAGCGGTGTGGTCTTCGCTGCGGCGGATTTTTGCCGCTGGCCGCGGCACAAAAGACACTATGCTGCCCATGACTTCGCGCTTTCCCTCTCGGTATGACCGGAGCAGTACGCAACGCCTCCGTGATGATTACGCGCAGCAGACGGTTAACACCTTCCTAACGGATCGCAGCTAAATTTATTCAAGTGTCGAGCTTTTCCTGTGCATCAGCGCGGTTGGTCTTGGCGCGATGTTTGTAAAAGTGCGTCAGGCGTTCCCACGTGTCTTCTTCGGATTTCAGGCAACTCGTCATCAGGGGCGAAGCGGGAAAGGCCGACCGGCTGTTCCGCGCCGCCGTTTCGGCGTTCTGCTCGCTGACGCGTCCGTCACGCCGCGAAATCGACCAGCTCGAAGATCTGGCGCTGCCGCTTTTCGAGGCTGTTTCGGTGGAAGCAAAGCGGTTCGTGGCCGCGGCGCTGTCCGAATGCTCCAGCGCGCCCGCCGAACTCGTGCGGCGGCTTTGCGACGAAACCGTCGACATCGCAGCGCCGCTGCTCATCCGCTCCGCCGCACTCACCGATATCGACCTCATCGCCCTGATCGGCCGCCACGGTCTGCCGCATGCGCGCGCCATCGCCCGCCGGCCTCGCCTCAACCAGACCATCTCCGATCTTGTGCAGGCGCTGTCCGGCTCCGGCTCGCAGTCCGGCGCGCCCGACGGTCCGCAAGGACAGCACGCCGCCTCGAACGACACGTCGCCCGTTGCGCCGAAATCCGAAACCGAAAGAACCCTCAGCCGCTTGCGCACGATGATGCGCCCAGCCACCGCCCCGGTTGGCCTCGCTGCCCCGGTCGACGCCGATGGCCCGCCCATGCCGCGGCAGAACGCCGACGCCGACGACTTCGCAAAACTCCTGGCGAGCGCGCTCTGCGGCAACCGCGCCTTCTTCCAGACCGCGCTTGCCGATCTGCTCGAAGTCCGCTTCCAGCTCGCCAAGTCGCTGACCGAAAACACCCACTACACCAGCCTGATCCCCGCGCTGCGCGCCCTGGAATTGCCAGAAGAACAGGCATTCCTGCTGGTCGCCGCGCTGTTTCCGCTTGCCGTCAACGGTGCGGCGGCGATCCGTGTGTTCCTCGACCACTACCGGCTGTGCAATGTCGAGGCAGCGCGGGAATGGCTCCGCGCCCATGAAAACGAGGCGCCGGCAGGCCAATCCCTTTCGTCTGCGCTTTAGGGCTTGCAGGCCGGCATCACCTGAATCGCACGCACGCTAGATATCGCTGAGCGCGATCAGTTCCGCCATTCCGGTCTGTCCAGGCTCGACCTCGACAACCCAGATATCGGAATCGAAACGCTTTTCCTTCTCCAGCCGGGCATCCACCGCCTCCGCGTCAGCCGTCGCCATCAGCCGTGAGAAGCGGCGGTCGTCGGGGCGCTCGGAATCGTAGGCGGTCTGCGAGGCGGGGCCGAACAGCGCGATCTCACCCAGCCTGTCCCTGGAGAGGATGAAGACCGCCCCCGCCTCGGCGGCGCCGCGCTTGACCACGGCGGCAAAACCTCCATCAGAGAAAACCCGGCGGGTCAGGGCCGAAACCCAAAGGTCGGTGGTTACGCGCATGATTTTTCCGGGCCGCCTCGTTCAGCGCCGGACTTAGCATCGCCCGGGCCGCGCTGCCAGCGTTCGCTACGACAGCAGTTGCGCTTTGAGATCGACGCGGGTTGCGGCTCTAGGTTGCGAAGGAGTGCGAATTCAAACGCGAAATGTACCACTGTGGTGCCGAGGCAAGATTCCGAAAGGCACATCGGACAGGCTGCAGGATGTGTTGAGATTCAGGTCAGTCCGGACCGGGGTCGAAGACGGGCGCGCCAGTGACCAAACCGGTGGATTTCGAGAACCGGAGCGCAGCGGACATTCAGGTCCGTGAGCACGGGAAGTGGAGAAAGCCGCCATTTGCAGGCCGGCCTCACCTGAATCTAGTTCGTCAGGCCGATCTCGCGCATCTTGGCGTAGAGCGCCTCGTCCGGCTCGCCGGTGACCGGCAGGCCGAACAGCGACTGGAACTCGCGGATCGCCGCTCTTGGTCTTCGAGCCGATGACGCCGTCGATCTCCATGCCGTCATTGCCGAACGCCTTCAGGCCGGCCTGGATCTTGAGGATCATCGGATCGGGCTTGACGCCGTCGGCTCGGCCGCCTGGCCGAAACGGTCTCGGCCTCGACTTCGCCCTCCGGTTCGGCGGCGGCGCCGGCTTCGGCGTGATGCCGGCGGTCGTCTCGCCGGCGCCGAGCTGTTCCAGCAGCGCGTCGTCGATCTCGCCCGAAACCGTCATGCCCATCGTCTTGCGGTAGGCTGGCGATCGCCTTGCGGGTGTTCGGGCCGGTGATGCCGTCGACGTCGCCGGCATAGAGGTTCATCGACTGCAGGATGGCCTGCACCTGCTCGACGACCGGATCGGGCTTGGGCCTGGGCGTCGCCGCGTCGCTCTGCCGCTCGATCTTGATCGTCGTCTCCTTGGCCGCCGGGATCCGGCGGCCCGACATAGTTGGTCGCCGCGTCGCGAAGAACGCGCCGGAATGGAAATGCGGCTGGTACCAGAGCGCGTTGGCCGAGACGTAGGACAGCGCGACGATGAAAGCGGTGGCGCCGCCGACCAGCACCGGGTTGCGGGCGATCGCCGCGCCGACCGCTGCGACGGCTTCGCCGAGCGGGCCTGCCTCGGCGTCGTCGACGTCAGGCAATCTTGCTTGAGCTGCCCATCGGTTACCCTCGTCGTTCTTCACTGGATGACGGCTGTCGCGTCGCCGTGACGCGGCCTTTCCGCGCCGGACCGGCGACCGGCAGGCTGATCGTCACCATCGTGCCCTCGCCCGGCGCGCTTTCGACCATCATGGTGCCGTCGTGCAGCGTGACCAGCCCCTTGACCAGCGACAGGCCGAGCCCGGCGCCTTCGATACTGGCGCGTATAGTCGTTGCGGACCTGCGTGAACGGCTTGCCGAGCCGCGCCGAGATCGTCCTCGCCGATGCCGATGCCGGTGTCGCTCACCCAGAAATGCAGCCGCGAGCCGAGCCGGTTGGCGCCGATCGTGACGGTCCCGCCCTGCGGCGTGAACTTCACCGCGTTGGAGATGAGGTTGATCAGCATCTGCTGCACGGCGCGGCGGTCGGCGACGATCTGGCCGATCGTCTGGCGGAATGTCGGTCGTCAAGCGTCAGCGACTTCGCATCGGCCTGCAGCTGCATCATCGAGCGGCACATCTCGACCGCATCGCGTGAAGCGGAACGGCTCGGGCTCGATCGGATAGGAGCCGCATTCGATCTTCGAGACGTCGAGGATCGACGTCACCACGGCCAGCAGATGGTTCGCCGGACTCGCGGATCAGGCCGACATATTCCTTCTGCCGCGGATCGGCGAAAGGCGCCGAACATCTCGTGGCCGAGCATGTCGGAGAAGCCGATGATCGCGTTGAGCGGGCGTGCGCAGTTCGTGGCTGACCGACGCCAGGAAGCGGCTCTTGGCGATCTCGACCGCTGCCGGCAGCTTCGCGCGACTTCGGCCAGCGCTGCGCGCAGTGCGACGATTTCGGCATTCGCCCGCAGCACCGCGATCAAGCCGGCATCGGCATCGTCGCCAGTCGCGCGAGCTCGATGGCGAAGGCCTGGATAGTTGCCGCCGTCGCTCTCCTCGGCCGCGTTCGGCGCGCGCAGCCTGAGTTCGACACGTGCGCGAGCGCGCGCCATCGCGCAGGTCGGAGAGCGCGCAGAGATAGCCGACGCGGTCGGCGACATGGATACGGTCGAACAGGCCGTTGCCGAGCAGCAGAGCCCGGCTGCAGGCCGAGCATGTCTGCGCGCCTTGCCGGACGCGTCGAGGACCTCGCCGTTGCTGCCGACAGCCGCAGGACCACCGCCTCGATCACATCCTCGACGCCATCGGGCGGCGAGCGGTCGTCCGTCCGTTCGCGCTCGGCGACGAACGTCCGGCGCGCTGCGAAGCGCCATCGTCGCGATATAGGCGGCGGAACCAGCCATTGCCAGGCCGGCAGACCGCGCCATGCGCCGGCAAGCGCGCCGAACGCCGGCCTGCAGCGGCAGCGCCGCCGCCGACGCGGCACCCCAGCGACAGGCCGGCGTGATCGCGCCGGACCCATGGGCTTTCGACAGCGGCAATGCCGCAAGCAGCGCAAGCGGCGACGACAGCCCGCCTGCAGCGGCCATCGATCGCAGCGCGTCGGCAGATGGCGAGATCAGCAGCACGGCGATCTCGGCCAGCCGGCGCTTTCCCGGACGAGCACAAGGATCAGCGCGGCGAGCCAGAAGGCGCCGATAACGGCGAAGATCGCGCCAGCGATCGCCACTGCCGCCGATTGCGTCGGAGAAGCGTCTGACGAAGCGCAGCATGCGGCGAAGAAAGGAGCAACGAGCAGGACCGAAAGCAGCCGGCGATGGCGCGCCCGCTCGGCTCGCCGGTCACCGACGGGTGCACGAGCCGGTCGGCACCGGCTGCCAGACCGGCGAAGCCACTCACTGGATCTGGATGCAAACAAACTCAACAAACGCACTCGCACCTGCCCGGCTTTGCGGATCGTTTTTGGTTAATGCCGAAACTCGCATTGAGCGTTTAAGGAAAGGATAAAGGCATGCTCACATTTGACGCCTGCTCCAGGCCGATATTGGGCTAGCGAGCGGCGAAATGCACCGGCACTTCGCTGCATGGTAAACAGAGGGTTAGCCGCGCAAAGGCGCGCTGGCTCGCGGGAGCCTCGCTTCGGCACAGTGACAAAATGCGAAAATACTCAGCAAAATCAATTATCTCCATGGTTAACCGAAGGTAAATACGAAACTGCGAAAGCGATCCAAAGACGCGGCGGTCGAAAGCCGTTAAAATTTGAATTGAATTTGTGGAAAAAGCGAACGCTTCGAACAATCGCTCCTTTGCACGCGGCATGTCATTCTCCATGCCAACGAAGGAGACCGCGCCGGCAAACGAAGCGTGGTCCGCAGTGCGAGAGAGGCCAAGGTCATGTTCTTCCTGATGCGAACCGCGTTCTGGTTTTCGCTGGTGCTGCTGATGCTGCCGTTCGGCGGTACCGGCGAAGGGCGCGACGAGGCGGTCAATCCAATTCAGGCACTGTCGGCCGCACGTGATGCGGTCGGCGACATCACCGGCATCTGCGAGCGCAAGCCGGATGTCTGCGAGACCGGCAAGTCGGCGTTTCAGACCATCGGCGTCAGGGCCCGCGAGAGCGCCAAGATCGCCTATGAGCTACTCGACGAACAGTTCGGCGAGCCCGATCCATCCATCCAGACCGGCGGCATCCCGGCCATCATCGACGCCGCCGCTTCCGACGACGCCGCTAGCGTCAACTGATTCCGCTCAAGTGTGTTGATTTTCAGTCCGGTCGAGGCGGTGTCGAAGACGGGCGCGTTGGCGACCAAACAGGCGCATTTCGAGAACCGCAGCGCAGCGTCCATTCGGGTACTGAGCCGCGGTAAGCGCAAAAATCGCCATTTGCAGCCGGCATCACCTGAATATTGATTAACCTTAGCGCCGGCGCCACCGCAACCGCCTCCCTCGGCGGCTTGCAGTGTTTCTTTTTTCGTGACCTTGCAGGCCTTGGCGACTAGGGTGTGTCTAGATTCAGGTGAGGCCGCGCCGAGATGGTGGGCTTCGAGAACCGGAGCGCAGCGTACATTCGGGTACGTGAGCCGCGGCAAGTGGAGAAAGCCGCCATTCGCAGGCCGGCATTACCTGAATATCGACACACCCTATATCCGGTTCAGAATGGCAACGACGATTGAAGAAATATTCGACGACTTCGCCTTCCTCGACGAGTGGGAGGACCGCTATCGTTATGTGATCGAGCTCGGCCAGGCGCTGCCGCCCTTCCCCGAAGCTGCCCGGACGGATGCCTACAAGGTTCCGGGCTGCGTCAGCCAGGTCTGGCTGACCACCAGCCTTGAAGCCGGACCCGACCCAATCGTCATTTTCACCGGCGATTCGGACGCCCACATTGTCAAGGGCCTTGTGGCGATCATGCTGGCGCTGTTCTCCGGGCGGCGGGCAAGCGAGATCGTCGGCCTCGACGCTGAAGCCACGCTGCGCAAGCTCGGTCTTGACGAGCATCTGACGCCGCAGCGCGCCAACGGTCTGCGCTCCATGGTCAAGCGGATCAAGCGCGACGCGGCGGCAGCACTCGAACCCGCCGAATAGTTTCTAATGCGCAACGCCGCTTCTCCCCGTCACGGGAAGAAGGTGGCTCGAAGGGCCGGATGAGGGGCAGCATCCTGCTGACCGAACCTCGTCAGGATAATAGTCACCCGATCTTCGGCCGATAATCGGCAGCGCCCCAATGCAGCATCCGCGCCGCATTGCCGCTGCGCCGCGCCTGTGGATTGTAATGGCGGTGCAACACGCCAAGCGCCGTCTTCAGCACGATCTTTGCCGACCGGACCGGCCAGCCGCGCTCCATCTCCACCTGCTCCAGGCCCTTTCAGGAAACAGCAGACATCGATCAGCACGCCAGCGAGTTCGGGCCCGACCGCCTCGATCGACCGGTCGACGCGCTGGCGCGAGGCCAGCGCAGCATTGGTGAGGTCGGCCACGCCATTGCCGCCGTCGCGGCGGCCCGAGGCAACCGACGCCACCCAGTTCGCGCCCATGCGCGGCATGATCTGGCCGCGCGTATAGTCCGAACGCAGGCGCTCGCCGGCTCGCCATTCGTTCTCGGTCAGGAACGGCTTGCCGTCCTTTGCCTTGCGCCGGGCCAGTTGCGCCAGCGGCGACTCTGCGAGGTTGGCGGCGACCACAACCGCGCCACCGTCCGGCATCTTAACGCGGTCCATCTCGCGATGCTGTTCCTGGAACGGATCCACGGCGGCCAATGCGCGCTTCAGAGAGGCCCTGCCCGCTGCCGACAACGAAAGTCCTGCGGATCGACGTTCGACAAGACCGGCCCGCGCCATAGCCTCCAGCGCCGTCCTTGGCGCGCTGATCGTTCCCCTGTCGTCGCCGTCCAGCAGCACCTTGCCGTCTTCGGCGCTGTCGATCGCCCTTGCATCGCCGCGTGACAGGAACCGGGCGATCCGAAGCCATGTCTTGTCGCCATTCTCGCCGGCCGCCATTTCTATGCCGCCTCATGGTTGCGGAATGCGGCGGCCGCTACACGCTCCGTCATCGCGATGATGCGGTCGAATTCCCGGTCGTCGCGCATGTCCTCGATGAGGTGGCAGGCATGCAGGACCGTCGTGCGCTCGCGCTGGAAACCCCTGCCCACCTCGTTCATGCTCAAACCGAGGACGACATGGGTCACGTACATGGCGATCTGCCTGACGCGTGAAACCTCAAACGGCGTCCGGCCCGTCTTGCGCATGTCCTTGCTGCTGACGCTGAACAGCGCCGCCGTCACGTCGATCATGCATTCGCACAGTTCGATGATTTCCTCATCGCGCTTGCCGCTCGGTCGCCACACCTTGGGTTGCCAATCGGGTTGCCTGTCGGCCTGCTTGCGAATTTGAAGGGAAGATCGAGCCTGAAGTGCTTGCACAGAACATATCCTTTTTCCGATAATAGGAATATGTTCTTATATCGAGCTTGCCGGTAAGTGTGAACAAAAAAGAACAACCGAACAGCGAAAAATTTGACAAGGCACTGAAAGCCAATCGCTTTTTTCATCGCGTCGAAAAAATTAGTGCGCAATCTATCCCCACCCCCGTGCGGCTGCCGACCATGGATCGGCGAAACGAAGGCGGGTGGAACGATGTCTGCAATGATCGATGAGATACGCGCGTTCAAGGCGCAAAAGCTGGCGTTCGAAGCGCAGGCCCGGCAGCTCGTGGCGTTGCGCCTGATTTCGGACGTCGACCTAGCAGCGGCATTGACGGCCAGTCGCGAGGAAGCCGGCCGAATTATGAGGCGCGTCGTGCGATTGATCGAACGCCAACGGCTGAAGGGTCTGCGTCGCCACTGGAGCTTACGACCTCAACCGCATATCGCGCTGAAACAGGCGCTCGAGCAGCTGCGCCGTGTTCATGGCTGCCTGCCAGCGGAATGCGAGCACCTCGAAGCGCCACCCTGGAAAACAAGACGGCGCCCGAAGGCGCCGTCCTGACCGTAAATGCGGAAGCGGGATTATCTGGACTTGCGCTTGCGTCCGAGGCCCATCTTCTTGGCGAGCTGCGAACGGGCGGCCGCATAGTTCGGCGCAACCATCGGATAGCTCGCATCGAGGCTCCATTTGTCGCGATACTGGTCCGGCGTCAGACCATAGTGGGTCATCAGGTGCCGCTTCAGCGACTTGAACTTCTTTCCGTCTTCAAGGCAGATGATGTAGTCGTCGTGAACTGACTTCTTGGGATTGACTGCCGGCTTCTGCTTATCCGCCGGAGGCTGTTCACTGTTGCCACCAACACGGCCCAGCGCTGCATGCACGTCCGCAATCAGGTTCGGCAGTTCGCCAACCGGAACCGGATTGTTGCTGACGTAAGCCGCCACAACATCGGCGGTAAGCTCGATCAGCATTTCGCTGTTTTTCCCAGGTGTTTCGGTAATGTCCATAGCTTTCAGGCCCCAACACAAGTTGTCGTGAACTGTCCCCGATATCGAAAGTCCGGGGTATCAGGCGATTCCGTACGGAACCAATCAATGCACCGATTCCGCTCGCATGGTTTAAATGGGCCTTTCAGTATAGCAAGTCAATTGCTATTTGTTACTTGAATGGAGAACATTGAGAATTCGGTGTACTCAGCTTTTATTTCTACTTCCACGAGGTCAATTTATCATACTTAAGTTGCAATCGCCTCGACAGAACCACCCGAGGCGTACAGAAGCATTAGAGAAAGCTTAAATTTCCAGCGCAAGACCGTCGCCATTCAATATCCAAGTAAAGAATCCGCCGATTCGTGCATATACCCACTCCACTTGCAGATAGTGTAACCCACTGAATGTGCTGCTTTTGGGGCAATGGTTCGGGCGTTTCGCCAGCCCATCGGCAGACAGCAAGCAGTGGAAGGATCGCGAGGTCAGGCGACGACCGGAACGGAAACATTCTGTGGATCAGGGGAAGCCAAACCGGCTCTCATTTGGACCAAACCAAATTCAGTCTTGGTGCAGAAGCATGCTGCAGCCAGACACGCGCGCGCCACGCCGAAGCGCACAAGACGCCACTTGTGAATTATGGCGTCAATACGGCGCGATATACTTGCCATACACCCAGCCAGTGACAAAATTGCCGTTGTGGCTCGGGTCGTGCCAGACTTCACACCATTTCTGGCGCACCTTCTGCCTCTGTCTCCAGTCAGGTTGTCTTGCGATGTCGAACAGGTCGATGCCGCCCGTGCAGCGTCCCGTCATCTGCATGACCGCGCCGTTCGGATAGGCCGCCTGTTTCTGCGCGCCGCTCGAAGGATATTTGCGCACGTTGAGCGTATCGCCCCATGGCACATCGACCACCTCCCACGCGACAAAAGTCGTGGCATGTGCCCCGCCTGCCGACACCGTCAGCACCGAGCCCACGGATAGCGCCATTATCGTTTTGACAAATCTGTTCATTCCTGTTTCTCCCCCTGCGGTGGCCTGCTGAACGTAGCGGCCGAACAAATACCATGCGGCCCTTGAACCGATGCTGATCGGCATGTTCACTTGCCGTTCAAATAAAAAGGCCGAGAACCCGATGATCAAAAACACCCGCTTTGCCGAGATCGCGCCGCCAGAAACCGAACAACGGCCGCACGCCGACACCCGGCACAACATCACACGCGTCGATGAATATGCGTGGCTGCGGGCGGACAATTGGCAGGAGGTTTTCAAGGATCCGTCCACCCTCGAACCGGCGATCCGCTCCCATCTCGAAGCCGAGAACGCCTACCAGTCGGCCCTGATGGAAGACACTGCCGCGCTGCGCACCAAGCTGTTCGCCGAGATGAAGGGCCGCATCAAGGAGGACGATTCCTCGGTGCCGATGAAGGACGGTCCGTTCGCCTATGGTTCATCCTTCAAGCTCGGTGGAGAACAGCCGCGCTATTTCCGCATTCCCAGCGGCGGCGGGGCGGAAGAGATCATCCTCGATGGCGATCACGAAGCGGAGGGGAAAGCCTATTTCCGCATAGGCGGCGTCGACCATTCCTCAGATCACCGTCGCTTGCTGTGGGCATTCGACGACAAGGGTTCCGAATTCTACGCACTGCGCGTGCGCGACATCGCCACCGGCGCCGATCTCGACGACCGGATCGCCGACACCGGCGGCTCCGGCGTCTGGAGCGCGTCGAATGACGGCTTCTTCTACACCCGTGTGGACGCCAATCACCGGCCATCGAAGATCTTCTTCCACGACCTCGGCATGGAAACCAGCGGCGACCGGCTGATCTACGAGGAAACCGACCCGGGCTTTTTCATGAGTGTCGGCGGCAGCCGCAGCAACGAGTGGATATTCATCGCAATCAACGATCACGAGACCTCGGAATACCGCCTGCTGCCGGCAGACAACCCGCTTGCTTCACCACGCATCGTGGCGGCGCGCGAGACCGGGCTGCAATACGACCTTGAGGAAGGCGGCGACATTTTCTTCATCTTGACCAATGCCGACGGCGCCAAGGACTTCAAGATCGTCACCGCGCCGGCCGCCGATCCGTCGCGCCCCAACTGGCAGGAGTTGGTGCCACACGAGCCCGGTCGGCTGATCCTGTCGATCCTCTCCTTCAAGGATTTTCTGGTCCGGCTGGAGCGCAAGGACGGCCTGCCGCGCATCGTGGTGCGCGAGCGGGCGAGCGGCGAGGAACATATGATCGCCTTCGACGAGGAAGCCTTCTCGCTCGGCCTTTCAGGCTCCTACGAATACGACACCGAGACGATGCGCTTCACCTACTCGTCGATGACGACGCCGGCGCAGCAGTTCGACTACAACATGCGTTCGCGCGAGCGCACGCTTCTGAAGACCCAGGAAGTGCCGTCTGGCCACGATCCCGAACACTATGTGACACGCCGCCTGATGGCGGCGTCGCACGACGGCGAGCTGGTGCCTGTGTCGCTGATCCATCACCGTGACACGCCACTCGACGGCACAGCACCCTGCCTGCTCTATGGTTACGGCTCCTACGGCATCGCCATTCCGGCCTCCTTCAACACCAATTGCCTGTCGCTGGCCGATCGTGGCTTCGTCTACGCCATCGCGCATGTGCGCGGCGGCAAGGACAAGGGCTTTTCCTGGTACGAGGACGGCAAGCGCGCCAAGAAGATGAATACGTTTTTCGATTTCATCGCGGTGGCGCGTCACCTGGTCGCCGAGAAATACACAGCGCACGACCGCATCGTCGCGCAAGGCGGCTCGGCCGGCGGCATGCTGATGGGGGCTGTCGCCAACATGGCGCCCGAGGCCTTCGGCGCCATTATCGCCGAAGTGCCGTTCGTCGATGTGCTGACGACCATGCTCGACGACACCCTTCCGCTTACCCCACCGGAATGGCCGGAATGGGGAAACCCGATCCAATCCGAAGACGACTACCGCACGATCGCGGCCTATTCCCCCTATGACAATGTCGCGGCACTCCCCTACCCGCCGATGCTGGCGGTTGCGGGTCTCACCGACCCGCGTGTCACCTATTGGGAGCCGGCGAAATGGGTGGCGCGGCTCAGGGCACGCAGCGCATCCGGCAACCCGGCGCTGTTCAAGATCAACATGGATGCGGGTCATGCCGGAGCTTCCGGACGGTTCTCGCGCCTTGAGGAAATCGCATTCACCTATGCGTTTGCATTGAAAGCCGCAGGCAAGGCGAACGTCGGTCCTCAGCGTAATTCCTGAATCGAAACCGCCTCGGTACTCTGCTGCCCCAGGCGCCCCGCAGGCGGCGTTCATCGCCTCCATTCGCGACGGCTCGCACAAAGTCAGCGCGGTGGTGTCGGGTCCGGCCCGTCTCGATCGTCCTTGGGTCAGATCGGATGCAGCCGGGCGTAAAATTGCGCTCGCGCACGAAACGCTCTTGGTCGTGGAGGAAGAGGCGCATGAACCGCTCCTATCGTTGGGTCATTGTCGGTGTTGGCGCGCTGATGAGCTGCGTGGCCATTGGCGCGATGTTTTCGCTGGCAATCTTCCTCGAGCCGATGACGACCGACACTCACTGGTCGCGCGCCGCCATATCGAGCGCCATGACGCTCAACTTCCTGGTCATGGGCGTCGGCGGCTTCATGTGGGGCGCCGCGACCGACCGTTTCGGCGCCCGCATCGTCGTCTTGATCGGCGCGCTGCTTCTGGGGCTCGCCCTCGTCCTGGCCAGCCGCACGCAATCGCTTTTGGCCTTTCAATTGACCTACGGCGTTGTTGTCGGCCTTGCCGCAAGCGCCTTCTTTGCCCCGATGATCGCAACCACGACGGCATGGTTCGAGACCAACCGCAGCCTTGCAGTCTCACTGGTTTCGGCCGGCATGGGCGTTGCGCCGATGACCATCTCGCCATTCGCGCGCTGGCTGATTTCGGCCTATGACTGGCGAACCGCCATGTTCCTGATCGGCGTCGGGGCCTGGTTGCTGCTGGTGCCGGCCGCTCTTCTGGTGCGTCGGCCGCCCGCCACCGCCAGCGATAAAACCACTTGCGATGTTGCTCCCGCGGGCGCCGGCATGTCGCTCGCGCAAGCGCTCCGCTCGCCGCAGTTCCTCGTGCTGGGGCTGACATTCTTCGCCTGCTGCGCGGCGCATTCGGGGCCGATCTTCCACATGGTCAGCTATGCCATGGTCTGCGGCATTGCGCCGATGGCGGCGGTCAGCATTTACAGCGTCGAGGGACTTGCAGGGCTCGGTGGCCGCCTTCTGTTCGGTGTCAGCGCAGACAAGCTCGGTGTCAAACCGGTGCTGATCGCCGGGCTTCTGGTGCAGGCGCTTGTCATCCCCAGTTATCTGATGGCCAGCCAGCTTGGCGAATTCTATGCGCTCGCAATCATCTTCGGAGCAGCCTATGGCGGTGTCATGCCGCTTTATGCCGTTTTGGCCCGCGAATATTTCGGACCGCGAATCATCGGCTCGGTGTTCGGCGCGGCGACCATGCTGTCGAGCATCGGCATGGCCTTCGGCCCGCTGGCGGGCGGTTTCGTCTTCGACACCTTTGCCAGCTATTCCTGGCTGTTCGTAGGCTCGGCGATCGTGGGACTGGGGGCGGTTGCCGTGGCGCTTGCCTTTCCGCCATTGCCGCGCGCCGCGGAACTCAAGCCAGCCTGAGCGAAGCGGAGCATTTCGCAGCCTCTGCCGTGCTCAGGCGACAGGTCACCCCTTCGGCTCTTGCGGCTGCCGTGCCGGATAGCCGTTCGGATGCGGCGGCACGGCTTTCAGGTAGGCGGCGATGGCCTCCCGGTCCGCCGCCGGCAACTGCGCCATGTTCCGCTGCACCGCCACCATCGCGCCGCCGACCGAATCGAAATCCGGCGTGAACCCGGTCTCCAGGAAGCTGGCTATGTCGCCGGCCGACCAGGCGTCGATGCCGCCCTCGCCGCCCGTGATATTCGGCACGATGCCATCGCCCTCGGCAGCGACGGCGCCGGCCAGCCACTGGTCTTTCTTCAATCCACCGGTGAAGAGCCTCGGCGTATGGCATTCGCCACAATGGCCGGGCCCTTCGACCAGATACTGGCCGGCAAGCACCTCTCCCGGCGTGCCTTCAGGCAGCGCCAGCACCGGTTCAGCTGAAAGATAAAGCCGTTTCCACAAGCCGATGCCGCGGCGGATATTGAACGGGAACCCCAGCCGATGGCCAGCGGCCTTGCCTTCCACGGCCGGCAGCGTCTTCATGAAGGCATGGAGGTCGCCGACATCGGCGGGTTTCATGCGGGCATAGGACGTGTAGGGAAAAGCCGGGTAATAGTGGCTGCCCCGCGGCGAGACCCCGCGCATCATCGCATTGGCCAAATCCTCGGCCGACCAGGCGCCGATACCGTCTTGCGGATCGGAAGAGATGTTTGGCGCGACAAAAATGCCGAACGGGGTTTTCAGCTCCAGGCCGCCGGCAAGCTCCAGCCGTGCTGGACCTTCCGATTTCGGCCGCGCATGGCAGGACGTACAGCCGCCCGCCCAGAAAATGCGTTCGCCGCGTTTTGCATCACCATTGCCAAGTGCTGCCACCGTTCCGGCATCGAGCCGAACGGGCGCCGACAGAAACCAGGCTGCGACGGCACCAACTCCAGCCAGCGCCACTATGGCGCCGGCCAGCCTTGCGATAGAAGCCATTGCGTCGGGATTACCCTTTCTTGATGCGGAAATTCTCGTGGCATCCGCCGCAATTATTGCCGATTGTGCCGAGCGTTGCCTTCAACGCGTCGACATCGGCCGGTGGAGCGGCCACAGCAGCAGCCGTATCGGTCCTGAACTTGTCGATCCTGGCCTGGAAGTCGGCCGTGTTTTCCCAGATCTTTGGCGAAGCGGTGGTGTCGCCCTTATCGCTGCCTGCCGGGAACAGCGCCGCCACATCCATCTTCGAGGCGTCTTCGCTGAGCGTCGTCAGCGCCGCCAGCACGGCAGCGGCGTCAAATGGCTGTTCGCCCTTGACTATGGCCGAGAGAGCGCCCGCGGCCTTGCCGTTCGCCTTCATCAGTGCCTTTCGGTCGGCAATGGGGTCAGCGAATGCGGCCGTTCCGGCGAGCGCCAGGACTGAGATGGCAAGTATAAGCTTTCTCATGAATTCCTCCGGTAGATGCTGATTGGACGATGCAAGAAGGGACAATGACCCCGTAACGCTAACGGCCTCATTGGAGCAGAAATTCCCGCAACCGGTCTTCACGCTTTTGTGAATGTGTGAGGTCGTATGCGGCTGCTCACCGCATCGAACGCTCGGCGAATCCGACCGCCAATCGCGCAGCGACTTTTGGCGTCGCCGCCGAATTTTCGGCGGTTGCGGCCGACATGCACGAAAACATCGGCTCTTCTCATTGACACGTTCGAAGGCCGGCCTTATGCAATACAAGAAATAGATATCACTATGTGAAATTTATTTCATATTGGGTAAGCCGGAGAGAGGGCTCACCCGCAACGGGAGGTGAACATGGATTTTCGAAAGTGGACGTTGGCCGTGGCGGCAGGCGTATCGATGCTTGCATCTGCCGCACATGCGCAAGACAGCAAGTTCAAATGCAGCGAAGGCGAAACCTACTACATGAACGTCATGGTTTCGGGCGTGGAGTACTGGTTCCCCGTCTATGAAGCCTTCAAGCAGGCTGCCCAGTCGATGGGCTGCAAGACCGCCTACACCGGCACTCCGGAATATGACGTGAACAAGCAGATCGCGAGCTTCGACCAGGTTCTGGCCAAGCAGCCCGCCGGCATCCTCGTACACCCGATGAATTCCGATCCGTTCATCGAGCCGATCAACCGGGCCGTCGATTCCGGCGTGTCGGTGGTCACGTTCGCGGCCGACTCGCCCAACAGCAAGCGCGCTTCCTATGTGACCTCGGACAACAACCGCGAAGGTTCCTACGCGGCCGATGTGATCGCCGAGGCGATGGGCGGCAAGGGCGAATACGGCATCCTCGAAAACCCCGGCCAGGACAATCACGACAAGCGGGTCGCCGCCTTCGTGGCGCGCATGACCGAGAAATACCCGGACATCAAGCTTGTCGGCCGCGCCGCAACCAACCAGGACGCAAACAAGGCCTACCAGGCGGTGATGTCGATGGCGCAGGCCAATCCGAATCTCGGCGCGCTGTTCATGCCCGAAGCCAACTCGGCGCTCGGCGCCGCTCAGGCCGCGCAGGAACTGGGCGGCAAGATCAGGGTGATGAACGCCGACGTCAACGGCAAGATCCTCGACATGATCAAGGCCGGACAGGTATTCGGCGCAGTCAATCCGAACCAGGGCATCCAGGGCTACATGGGCTTCATGCTCCTGTTCATGGCCAAGCATCCGGAACTGATCGACCCGATGAACGACTGGAAGCGCGCCGGCTACAATCCGATGGGCGTGCCGTTCGTCGACAACGGCTTTGCCGTCGTCACCAAGGACAATGCCGACGACTTCTATTGGGACGCGTACCTGAAGCGTCGCGGCACCAAGGGCATCGAAGAATAAGCTCCCGGCAGGGCTGGCCGGAACATAATCTTCGGCCAGCCCCCAACACCCCGAGACGACAGTCATGGATCAGCAAACGTCACTGGAAGTAAGCCGGGTCAGCAAGGCATTCGGACCGGTGCAAGCCTTGCAGGATGTCGACTTCGCGTTGCGCGCAGGCGAGGTGCATGCCCTGGCGGGCGAGAATGGCGCCGGCAAATCCACCCTGATGAACATCATCGATGGCATCCTGTCGCCCGACAGCGGCGAAATCCGCATCCGCGGCCAGTTGGCCGAGATCCGCTCGCCCGAGCAGGCTCAGGCGCTTGGCATCGGTTTCGTGCACCAGGAGATCGCGCTGTGCGGCGACATGACGGTGGCCGAGAACATCTTCATGGCCACGACGAACCGGCGGCGTTCCTTCTGGATGAACTATGGAGAAATCAGGGAGAAAGCACGCGAGGTGCTTTCCAGCCTGGGCGACATCGCGCCGGACCGACTGGTCGGCGACCTGACGATCTCGCAACAGCAGATCGTCGAGATCGCCAAGGCGCTGACGCTCGACTGCACGATCCTGATCCTCGACGAGCCGACAGCCGCGCTGACCGAGCGCGAGGCAGGAAAACTGTTCGCCATCATGACCAGGCTCAAGCAGCGCGGCATCTCGATCATCTATATCAGCCATCGCATGGCGGAAATCTTCGACAATTGCGACCGCATCACCGTACTGCGCGATGGCCGACATGTTTCGACGGATGATATTGCCGACATGACACCGGAAAAAGTCGTCGCCAGGATGGTCGGGCGCTCGCTGGGCAGTCTCTATCCCGAGAAAAACAAAGCAAGCGGCAAGGCTCCTACCCTGCTTTCCGTCGAAGGTTTGTCGGACGACAACCGTTTCAAGGATGTCAGTTTCGAATTGCGCAAGGGCGAAGTGCTCGGTATCGCCGGCCTCATCGGTTCAGGCCGCACCGAGATCGCCCTCGGCATTTGCGGCCTGATGAAAAGGCTGCGCGGCACGGTCAGGCTCGGAGGCCGGGACATTTCGCCGGCAACCTATCAGGACAGCGTCGCCAACGGCGTGGTCTATCTGTCGGAGGACCGCAAGGGTTCGGGCGTATTTCTCGACATGCCGATTGCCGCCAATGTATCGGCGCTGGATCCCGACCGGATTTCGACACGCTACGGCTTCATCAGCCGTACTTCGGAACGCCGGCAGGCCGAAATGCTGGGCGATGCGCTGCGCCTGCGGCGCAGTTCCGTGGATGACAATGTTTCCACGCTCTCCGGCGGCAACCAGCAGAAGGTGGCGATCGCAAAAATGCTTTCGGTAAACCCCAAGGTGATCCTGCTCGATGAACCGACGCGCGGCGTCGATGTCGGCGCCAAGGTCGAGATCCATCGCATCCTGCGAGACCTGGCCAATCAGGGAACGGGCATCGTCGCAATTTCATCCGAGCTGCCCGAACTGATCGGTGTTTGCGATCGCGTCATTGTCGTGCACGAGGGCCGGATCGCCGGCGAAGTGTCCGGCCGAAGAGCTGACGGAAGAGACGCTGATCCGCCTCGCTTCGGGGCTGGGAAATGCCGAACGGAGGGGGAAATGACCGTCATGAGTCAATCGCCGGTGGAAACCCCAGAGCTTGGGACGGTGCGCAGGCAACATCACGGCTGGCTGCGCGGCGTCGGCAACATGCGCGAAATGGGCCTCGTGCTCATCATCCTGGCGCTGTGCGCCGTGATGAGCTTCGCCTCGCCCTACTTCCTCACCTGGTCAAACTTCCGGGCGATGCTGCTGTCGTTTGCCATCGAAGGGATCGTCGTCGTCGGCATGACGGTCCTGCTGATCGTTGGCGCCATCGACCTGTCGGTCGGCTCGGTCGTCTGTCTGGCCATGGTGGTCGGCGGCTACCTGTTTCTGGCCGGGCTCGACCCATGGACATCGAGCGTGCTGGCGATCCTCGCTTGCTCGGGCGTCGGCGTTCTTATGGGCTTGTCGGTAACGCGCATCGGCCTGCATTCCTTCATCGTTTCGCTGGCCTCGATGGTCATCGTGCGCGGGCTCTGCCTGGCGATCACCGGCGGCACGCCGCTGTCGCTTTTCGCCTTGCCGCCAAGCTTCAAATTCATCGGCCAGGGCACCATCTACGGGGCGCCGGTGGTCATCCTCATCTTCGTCGTGGTGGTCGCGGTCTTCGACATCCTGCTGCGCAAGGCGACAATGTTTCGGCGGGTTTTCTACACCGGTTCCAACGAGCGCGCCGCTGCCTATTCCGGCATCCGCACCGACCGGGTGAAGTTCTTCTGCATCGTCCTGTGCTCGACACTGGCAGGTGTCGCCGGCGTCATCTACATGGCCCGCTTCGGCGCGGCGACGCCAACCTTCGGCGCCGGCATGGAACTGAACATCATCGCAGCCGCGGTCATCGGCGGAGCCAGCCTCAACGGCGGCACCGGCACAATCCTGGGCGCCGTCCTCGGCATGGCGCTGCTGTCGGTGGTTTCCAGCTCGCTCATTCTTCTCGACGTCTCGCCCTACTGGCAGGATACGATACGCGGACTGATCCTGTTTGCGGCGGTGGCGTTCGATCACCTCCTGCACCAGCGCAAGGCCGCCCGCGGCCGCATCGGCAGCGAAGTGATACCCATGGCATCGAATCCCAGCAACGACGACTTCGAGCGGCTGCGCAAGATCCATCGTGTGCTTGTGCTGCACTATGTCGAAGGCCTCTCCCAGGCCGAGATCGCCAAGCGTACGGGACTTTCGCACCCCACCGTGAATCGCCTCGTCAAGGAAGGCCATGAGCGCGGCTACGTCCAGATATCGGTAACATCGCCATTCGCTTCCCTGTTTGACCTCGAGCGCGAACTGGCTGCGGCCGGCAGGCTGAAGGAGGCCATCGTCGTCCCTTCGGCTTCCGCACAGGAGGAAGTCAATCTGCGGGCGGCGGGGAAGTCCGTCGCCGACTTCGTGCTGGCGAACCTCAGGGATGGCGACACGCTGTGCGTTTCCGGCGGCCTTGGCGTCAGCGCCGTTGTTGCCGCACTTGCGCCGACCCGCGCCTACGACGTGACGGTCGTGCCGGCGACGGGCGGCGTCCAGGGCAAGCACTTCATCGATGTCAACCATCTGGCCGCCCAGCTTGCTTCGAAGCTTCAGGGACGGGCCTATCAGATTCATGCGCCAATCTTCGCCGGCTCGCCGAGCGAACGCGACGTGCTGATGTCGCTGCATACGGTCAGCGACGTACTGGCGCGGGCCCGTGATGCCAGGATCGCGTTGGTCGGCATCGGGTCGGTCAATTCCGAGGCGTCGACCTATTTCAATCTGCAAGGGGCCGGGGATCCGCATTTGCCGGATCTCAGGCAGACGGGAGCGAGCGGCGAACTGGTCGCGCATCTGATCGACGGCGATGGCGCGCTTTGCGACTACCCGCTCAACGAGCGTGTCGTGGCCCTGACGCCAGACGAAGTGCGGGCCATACCCCTGGCGATCGGAATTTCCGCCGGCGCGCGCAAGGTCGATCCGATCGTCAGCGTGCTCAAGGGCGGCTACCTCGACCTCCTGGCCACCGATGAAGCGACCGCCGCAAAAGTTCTCGAAAATCTGAAAGGCACTTCATGACCGACGCAGGCAGGAAAATGGGCCGCTCCGACGTCGTTGCCAGCGCGGTCGGGCTCGGCACCTGGGCGATGGGCGGCTGGATGTGGGGCGGACATGACGATGACGCCTCGGTTGCCGCAATACGGGCATCGCTCGACAACGGTGTGACGTTGATTGATACCGCCCCAGCCTATGGTCTGGGCAAGGCGGAGGAACTTGTCGGGATTGCCGTCAAGGGGCGCCGCGAACAGGCGGTGATCGCCACGAAATGCGGCCTCAACTGGCACCACGGCAAAGGCAATCATTTCTTCGACGAGCTCGGCCGGAATGTGCACCGCTATCTCGGCCGCGACGGCATCCTGCACGAGCTGGAGGAGAGCCTGCGCCGGCTGGGCACCGACTATGTCGATCTCTACATCACCCATTGGCAGGACCCGACGACGCCGATTGCCGAAACCATGGAAACGCTGCTCGAACTCAAGAAGGCCGGCAAGATCCGCGCCATCGGCATCAGCAACGCGAGCCTTGAGGATTTGAAAGCCTATCTGGCGATTGGTGCTGTCGACGCCATCCAGGAGCGCTACAGCATGCTTGACCGAGAGATCGAGAAGACCCTCCTACAAATTTGCGCGGCCAACGATGTCTCCACGCTCAGCTATTCGTCACTGGCGCTCGGCCTTCTGTCGGGCAAGATCGGTCCGGACCGCGCGTTCAAGGGGGACGACCAGCGCAAGGACAATCCGCGGTTCTCGCGGCAAAACCGTCAGCGCGTGGCCGATTTCGCGGCAGCTGTCGAACCGCTGGCGCGCGCAAAGGATGCGAGCGTCGCGCAACTGGTCATCGCCTGGACGGTCGCGCAGCCGGGCATCACTTATGCACTGTGCGGTGCGCGGGACGCGACCCAGGCACTGGAGAACGGCAAAGCGGGCGCCTTGCGCCTGACGGCCAGCGAACTGGCCGAGGTCGACGCCGCCATCGCCGCGCATCTCGAAGCCGTTTCAGCCTGAACCAATTCGTAGCCGACGAACATGAGCACCACTCGCACCGAGAGGCTGGGCAGATTGCGCGACAGACGCCGCGTCACGACGCTTGTCGTCGGCGGCGGCATCAACGGCATCAGCACCTATCGCGAACTTGCCCTGCAGGGCGTCGACGTGCTGCTGGTCGAGCGCGGAGACTTCATGAGCGGAGCCAGTTCGGCCCCCTCGCGCATGATCCATGGCGGCTTGCGCTACCTGGAAAACGGCGAATTCGGGCTGGTCAGGGAGTCCCTGCGCGAGCGCAACCGATTGCTGAGAAACGCGCCGCATTACATCTCCCCGCTGCCGACACTCATTCCAATGTCAGGTCATCTTTCGGGTATCGGCGCGGCCATTTCGCGCTTCTTCGGCGGCACGCCGAAGCCGGGCGCACGCGGCTCGCTCATCGTCAAGCTCGGATTGACCCTCTACGATTTCTACTCCGGGCGCGGAAACCCGTTGCCGCGCAACAGTTTTTATGGCCGCGCCGAAACGCGCAAACGCTGGCCGGCCTTGAGCCCGGAGATCAGCTGCGCGGCACTCTACCACGACGCCAGGATCAGCTATGCTGAACGGCTCGGGATCGAGATGATCCTCGATGTCGAGCGGGATGCGCCGCAGGCGCTCGCCCTCAACCATGTGGAGATGGCAGGGCTGGATGGCGCCGTCGCGACCTTGAGGGACAAGCTGACCGGCGAGACCTTTTGCGTGCGGCCAGATGTCATCGTCAACGCGACGGGCGCCTGGATCGACCTTACCAACATGCTGCTGGCGCAGGACGCGCCAAAGTTCATCGGCGGCACGAAAGGATCGCATCTGGTGCTTCGCAGTCCAGCGCTCGTCGAGGCGCTCGGCGACAAGATGGTCTATTTCGCCAACCGCGACGGACGCGTCTGCATCCTGTTCGAGCATTTCGGCAACGTGCTGGCCGGCTCGACCGATATCAGCGTGGACACGCCCGAGGGAGTGCGCTGCGAGGACGACGAGACGTCCTACATCCTGCAGTCGGTGCGCGAGGTTTTCCCGGCTGTTGCAATTGGCGAAGAAGACATCCTTTTCCGTTTTTCCGGTGTCCGGCCCCTGCCCCGTGCCGAAACCGGCGTCAATGCCGCGATCTCGCGCGATCACAGCTGCGAGTGGCTGGATCGGGCCGGCGTTCCCGTGCTCAACCTCATCGGCGGCAAATGGACGACGTTCCGGGCGTTCGGCGCGGAAGCGGCGGACATGGTGCTGGGCAGGATCGGCATCGCGCGCGGCGTCGGCACCCAATCCATGGCGATCGGCGGCGGCGCCGATTATCCCGCATCGGACCAGGCCAAAACCCAATGGCTAAAGAGCCAAGCCGAATTCGGCGGAATTTCCGAAGGCCGCGCCGCGCAACTCCTGCAGCGTTACGGTACGCGGGCGCAGCAGTTTGTGCCGGGTGCCGCAGACAGCCCTGTCACATCGCTACCCTCCTACAGCCGCGCCGAGATCGAATGGATCGTCGACAACGAACATGTGGCAACGCTCGCCGATCTCATACTGCGGCGCACAGCGATCGCGTTCAGTGGTGAACTGTCGCTCGCGGCTCTCGAAGAGCTTAGCGCGATTGCAGCCGGAGTGCTCGGCTGGAGCGCCGACGAAAGACGCCGGCAGATTGACGACCTTGTCACCCAACTTGCCACCAATCACGGCCTCGACGCCGACGCGCTGGCAGCGCGCAACCCTGATCGAAAGGAAGCCGATGTACCAGTCCCGGAAAGTCCGCATGAACCGCCTGTTCGGAAACGGCAGATGTCTTGACGTCGCCATCGATCACGGCGTCTGCAACGAACCGTCGTTCCTCGACGGGTTGGAAGACATGGGTAAGGTCGTGCGGCTTCTCGCCGATGCTGGCCCCGACGCGATCCAGATGAATTACGGCCAGTCCGACCTGCTGCAAGAAATGTCGGGCAAGGCGAAGCCGGCGCTGGTCATGCGCATCGACATGGGAAACCCCTACAATCGGACCCGCCATCGCGATATGTGGGCGGTGCTTCAGAACGCCCATGATCCGATCGCACCGGCGCTGCGCATGGATGCCGCCTGCGTGGTGGTCAATCTGTTCATGTTGCCCGACGAGCCGGCGCTCTTTCGCCAATGCGTGGAGAACATCGCGAAGGTCGCGCAGGATTGCGAGAAATACGCAATGCCGCTGATGATCGAGCCCCTCGTCATGCAGCCTAACAGCGACAAGGGGGGCTATCTCGTAGACGGCGATGCTGACAAGATCGTCACGCTGGTCAGGCTGGCGCGCGAAATGGGGGCAGACATCGTCAAGGCCGATCCGACGACCGATCCCGCCGATTTCCACCGGGTGGTCGAAGCGGCGCGTTGTCCGGTGCTGGTGCGCGGCGGCGGCAGGGCCGATCTGCGTCAGGTCTTTGCGAATTCGTATGCGCTTATGCGGCAGGGCGCTGCCGGCATGGTCTATGGCCGCAACATCTACCAGCACGATAATCCCGGGCGCGTGGTCAAGGCGCTGATGGCGATGATCCATGACGGCGTCGACGACGCGGAAGCCTGGCGCATCTACGAGGCAGCCGCATGAGCCGGTATCTGCTCGGCATCGACGCCGGCAACACGGTGGTCAAGGCGGTGCTGTTCGACCTCGACGGCAACATGCTGGCGCGCGCTGCGCTCGAGGGTCAATCGCGCAAGCCGCACCCCGGCCATGTCGAACGCGACATCACCGAACTCTGGCGCAACGCCGGCGCTGCCATTCGCGAATGCCTGGACAAGGCCGGCGCAAACGGCGCCGACATCGCCGCCATCGGCACCGCCGGCCATGGCAACGGCCTCTATCTTCTTGACGAAGACGGACGGCCGCTCGTCGGCATCCAGTCGATCGACAACCGTGCGGCAGCGTTGGCCGGCACGCTGCGCAACGACGCTGTTGGCGATGCCGTCTATCCGCTTTGCCTGCAGCGGCCATGGCCGGCCCAAACCGCGACGCTGCTGCTGTGGATCAAGCAGAACCGGCCGGAGATCTACCGCAGCGCCGCGACCGCGATGCTGGGCAAGGACGTGCTGACGTTCATGTTGACCGGCGAGCGTATCTCCGACTTTTCGGACATGAGCGGCTGCGGGCTGCTGCGCCTGCCCGAACGGCGCTACGATGACGGGCTGCTCGACGCCTATGGGCTCGGCGACGCCAGGCATATGTTGCCGCCGCTGGTCGAGCCCGACGCGGCTGCCGGCACGGGTCAGCCCGGCTGCGGCGCAAGCCAGCGGGCTTGCCGCCGGCACCCCTGTCGCAGCCGGCTTCTTCGACGTGATCGCCTCAATGATCGGCTCCGGCGCGCACGATCCCGGCGAAGCCGCGATCGTGGCCGGCACCTGGGGCATCAACCAGGTCGTGCGCGACACCCCGCTGGTCGACGACCGCATTTTCCACGCCTCGACCTGGCGAGCGGACCGCTACGTGGCGATCGAATCCAGCGCCACCTCGGCGGTCAACCTGGAATGGTTCGTGCACGAGTTCGGCGCAGCACACGGCGCGACGGCATTCCAAGCGTGCAACGAGCTGGTCGCGTCGGTCGCGATGAACCCGGACCTGCCGCTGTTTCATCCCTTCCTTTATGGTTCGGCCACGCATGCCGATGCGCGTGGCGGGTTCTTCGGCCTGGCGGGCTGGCATGGCAAGGCCGAGATGCTGTACGCTCTCTACGAGGGCGTGGTTTTCGAGCATCGCCGCCATATCGAACGACTGCGCTGCGCAGGCGCGGTTTTCGACAAGGCGTCGCTTTCGGGAGGCGGCTCGCGCAGTGCGGTCTGGTGTCAAATGTTTGCCGATATCATTGGCGTTCCGGTGACGGTCGCCGAGTGCCAGGAAACCGGCGCACTCGGCGCCGCTATCGCGGCGGGCGTGGCAGGCGGCATTTTCCCGTCGCTCGAAGCCGGCATCGCCAGGATGGTGCGCACCAGAAACCATTATCAGCCGCAGGCATCGAATAGATCCCTCATCGACGCGCGCTACCGGCTCTATTGCGAGCTTGCCGCGCAGATGCCCGAAAAATGGCGTCGCTATCGCCAGGAGATCGACGCGGCGTGAGCGAACGGCACGATCTCGGCATTTACGACTATGTGATCGTCGGCGCGGGATCGGCCGGCTGCGTTGCTTGCCAACCGGCTGAGCGCCGATCCCGGCAAGCGCGTCCTTTTGCTCGAAGCCGGCGGGTCCGACAACTACCACTGGATCCACATTCCGGTCGGCTATCTCTACTGCATGGGCAATCCGCGCACCGACTGGGGCTATTCGCACGGTCAAGGAGCCGGGGCTCAACGGGCGCGCACTGGCCTATCCGCGCGGCAAGGTGATGGGCGGCTGCTCGTCGATCAACGGCATGATCTACATGCGCGGCCAGGCCGCCGATTACGATCACTGGCGTCAGCTGGGCAATCCCGGTTGGGGCTGGGACGACGTGCTGCCGCTGTTTCGAAAGTCGGAAAACCATCATGCGCTCGGCGGGCCGTTTCACGGGCAGGATGGCGAGTTGCGCGTCGAACGCCAGCGTCTGTCCTGGCCGATCCTCGACGCCGTACGCGAAGCCGCCGAAGAACTCGGCATCCCACAAGTCGACGATTTCAATGCCGGCGACAATCTCGGCTCTTCCTACTTCGAGGTGAACCAGAAGGCCGGATTTCGCTTCAACGCCGTGCGCGCCTTCCTGAAGCCTGTGCGTCATCGCACCAATCTAGCGGTTCGGACCAAGGCGCATGCCGAGCGGATCGTTTTCGAGGGACAGCGTGCCGCCGGTCTCGACCTCAGGCTGGCCGGCCAGCCTGCCAGGGTCGCAGTGCGCGGCGAACTGATCCTTTCGGCCGGCGCCATCGGCACGCCGCAACTTCTGCAATTGTCCGGCGTCGGACCGGCAGCGTTGTTGGCACGGCACGGCATTCCCGTCCTGCGCGACCTGCCCGGGGTGGGCGAAAACCTGCAGGATCACCTGCAGATCCGTACCGCCTTCAGGATCGCCGGCGCGCGCACCTTGAACGAGTGGCAATCGAACCTGTTCGGCAAGGCGCAGATCGCGCTGCAATATGCGTTGAGCCGTTCCGGTCCGATGGCGATGGCGCCTAGCCAGCTCGGCATCTTCATGCGATCGGATCCGCGCTTTGAGACGCCGAACATCGAATTCCATGTCCAGCCGCTGTCACTCGACCGGTTCGGCGAGCCGTTGCACCCTTTTCCGGCCATCACCGTGTCGGTCTGCAACCTCAGGCCGGATTCGCGTGGGCATGTCCGCATCGTCTCGCCTGATGCGATGGATCACCCGGCGATTGCGCCGAACTATCTGAGTGCCGAGAGCGATCGCCAGGTGGCGGTGGAATCGATCGGCAGCGGCGCGCCGTCTGATGGCAACGCAGCGCATGCGGCGGTACAGCCCGCAGGAATTCAAGCCCGGTCCCGGGATCACATCGGCCGAGGCGCTGGCGCGCGCGGCCGGCGACATCGCCACCACCATTTTCCACCCGGTCGGCACAGCAAAGATGGGAACCGACGGCATGGCGGTCGTCGACCCCCGGCTGAGCGTGCATGGTTTCGCCGGCCTGCGGATCGCGGACTGCTCGATCATGCCGACCATCGTTTCGGGAAACACCCACGCCCCGGCCGTGATGATCGCGGAAAAGGCCGCCCAGATGATTGCCGCCGACGCAGGGTGAGCGCCATCCCGGCTCAGAGGTGGTGCAGCACGAAAGGCTTGCCGGCAAACTCCGTCACCCCGATGGCATAGCCGAAAACGTCCGCCAGCACATCCGGCCGCAGCACCTCCGCAGGGGCTCCGTCGGCGACGATACGGCCTGCCTTCATCGCCACGATCCGGTCGGCGTAGACGGCGGCGTGGTTCACATCGTGGAGCACAACAATGACAGTCCGGTTAAGAACGATGATCGCGGTCAACACGGTAGCCGGCAGCAAGAGGGGATGGCGACGGCTGTTCACGATAGGCTCGGCGAGAGCGACAACGAGCAGCCCCAGGAAGGTCACAGGCCCCACCAGCGCCGTCGACACCGCAACCAGCGCGGCCACAAGCAGCAGCAGGGCAGCGACGGTGCGGCCACGGTTCACCCCCAGTCCAACGGCGCTATCGGCGCCAAGCGCCAGGATGTCGAGCACGTGGCGTGCGCGCCAGGCAATCGCCAGCCCGATGGACGTAAACGCCAGCCCGACCGCCAACAGATCCGAGCGAACAGCGTTGAAATCAGCAAAACTCGCGGCCTGGACGACCGCGAATTCATTCGGGTCGATCAAGCGCGCGAGCAATGTCGAAAGGCTACGAAACAGCACCGGAAGCACGATGCCGGTCAACAGGAGCAAGCCGATGTCGAAACGTCGCCGCAGCATCGGCAGGAGCAGGGCGAGCAGCGTCGTCATCAGCCCCACCTCGCCGAAGAATTTCAGGCGAGGGTCGAGGCTTGCGAAAACCAGCCCTGCGAAGACGAAGACAAGTGCCGTTGGGCAGAACAGATAGAGCGCATCGAGGCCCATGATCGATGGCGTCAGGATCCAGTTCGCCGTAACGGTCTGGAAACAACGGTGGAAACAGCGATCGCCACGCCAACCTGCACCAGCGCCAAAAGCCGGACAGCGCGCAATTCGAGCGCCAAGGCGAGATTGCCGCGCAGGCCGACAAACATGAAAGCCACTGACAGCAAGGCAGCCAAGGCAATCAGCAACCAGAGACGCCGTTCAGACACGCTGCGCCCGCCCGACCAATATCCACAGGAACAGCCCCGCCCCCACCACGCCCAGCACGGTGCCGACTGGTATCTCGTAGGGATAACGCATCAGCCGTCCGACGATGTCGCAGGCGAGCACAAGCGCCGCACCAGTGGCGCAAAAGCCACACAAATGCCGACGATCCCTCCAGTGCCGACTAATGTCGGCATAAGAAAAGGGCTCCGCGTCGCCGCGAAGCCCTGCTTTTTCGTTGGGAAGCCGGCGATTACTTCGCCGTTTCGTACATTTCCAGCACGTGGTCCCAATTGATCAGGCTGTCGACGAAGGCTTCCAGATATTTCGGCCGCGCGTTGCGGTAGTCGATGTAATAGGAGTGTTCCCACACGTCGACACCGAGGATCGGCGAAGCGCCGTGAACGAGCGGGTTCTCGCCGTTCGGGGTTTTGGAAATCTCCAGCTTGCCGTTCTTGACCGAGACCCAGGCCCAACCGGAGCCGAACTGCGTGGTGCCGGCAGCGATGAAATCGGCCTTGAACTTGTCATAGCCGCCGAGGTCGCTGTCGACGGCCTTTTGCAGGGCGCCCGGAAGCTTGTTGCCGCCGCCGCCCTTCTTCATCCACTTCCAGAAATGAATGTGGTTGTAGTGCTGGCCGGCATTGTTAAAGAGCCCGGCGTTCTTGCCAAAGGACTGCTTCACGATCTCCTCGAGCGACAGCTTGTCCATGCCAGCCTCGGCGGCAAGCTTGTTGCCGTTGTCGACATACGCCTTGTGGTGCTTGTCGTGGTGATATTCGAGGGTTTCCTTCGACATGAAGGGCTGAAGGGCCTCATAATCGTAAGGCAGTTCCGGCAGTTCAAAAGCCATGATCGTACTCCTCGTTTGGCAAATTCCGGCAGTCCATGCCGGAAGACATAGACCCGGGCAACCAAATGGCAACCCAAGCGTAAAGCTCCCAAGCTCTATCTAATGCATCGGTCTGAAAATCGGAATCGATTTTCAGAAAGCACGATGCATAGATTAAAACTCTTAGAGCGTCCCTGCCGTCCAAAAGGACGCGCGGCTAATGAATCATCCCGCAGAAGTCGAATGCGCCCAATCCCAATAAAGTTCGCGGGCACGTTTGGTGACCGGCCCTGGTTGCAGGTCGCGGCCTTCGATGCGGGTGACGGGAACCACCTTGGAGTGGTTGCCCGTCGAGAAGATCTCGTCGGCCTCCATGAAATCCTGCACGGTAAGCGTTCGTTCCGTCGTCCTGAATCCGTAGTCGCCGAGCAGCGAGATCGTGCGTGAGCGGGTGATGCCGGACAGGAACGAACCATTGGCCGCCGGCGTCGCGACATGCCCATCCTTGACCAGGAAAATGTTGGACGTGCCGGTTTCGGCGACATTGCCAAGCATGTCGAGCACCAGCGCGTTCTCGAAGCCGCGCTGCTTGGCCTCCAGGATGGCGCGACCGTTGTTGGGATAGAGGCAGCCGGCCTTGGCGTTGGTCGGCGCGGTCTCGATCGACGGGCGGCGGAACGGCGATAGCCCGATCGAGAATCCAGCCGGCGAAATCATCGGCGATTCGTACAGGCACAGGCAGAAGCGCGTCGAGGCCGGATCGGCGGGAACGCCCATGTAGCCGCCATGCTCGGCCCAATACATCGGCCTGATGTAGACGGCGGTTTTGCCATCGAACTTCTTCAGCCCGTCAAGGGTCAGACCGACGATTTCCTCCGCGGTCTTGGTCGGCGCGAGGCCAAGGGCGATTGCCGAAGCGTTGACCCGCGCCGAATGGCGGTCAAGGTCGGGAGCCACGCCTTCGAACCAGCGCCCGCCATCGAAAACGCTCGAACCCAGCCACATGGCGTGCGAGCGGGGACCTATCAGCGCCACGTTTCCTTCGTGCCAGTCGCCATCGACAAAGGTCCAGGTCGCCGATTGCGCTGGTGTAGCAAGGGTCATCGATTGTTCCATTCGATACTTGTTCGTTCGGACCATCGAAAAGGCTTTGACGGCCAAGGTCAACCGGCATTCGGTAGCATAAACTTGGTCCAGCGGCGCTCCCTTGACCGCATCCAGCGGTTGCGGTGAACTGGCTGAGGAACCGAGGAAAACAGATGCGTCATTCAGCCTACGTCTTCGACGCCTATGGCACGCTGTTCGACGTCCACGCCGCTGTCAGGCGCCATGCCGAACATGTCGGCCCCGACAGCCAGGCCCTTTCGGAGATCTGGCGCGCCAAGCAGCTCGAATATTCCTGGGTGCGCACGCTGATGGGAGCTTATGCAGATTTCTGGGAGCTGACCGAACAGGCGCTGGACTTTGCCTTGCGAAAGGTGCCCTCGGCCGATCCGGCGCTGCGCGACCGGCTGCTGGATTCCTACTGGCATCTCGACTGTTACCCCGAAGTGCCGGCGGTCCTTAAAGCGCTGAAGGCGGACGGCGCGCGTCTGGCGATTCTTTCCAACGGATCGCCGGCCATGCTCGAGGCTGCCGTTCACTCCGCGGCTCTCGATAATGTGATCGACGAAATTTTTTCGGTCGACAGTATCAAACGCTTCAAGACCGACCCTTCCGTCTACGATTTGGTGACCACCGGCTGGCGGCTTTATCCTACCGCGGTTTCCTTTCAATCCTCCAATCGCTGGGATATTGCGGGAGCCACAAAGTTCGGCTTTCGCACGGTTTGGCTCAATCGCAGCGGGCAGCCAGACGAGTACCGAGACATGCCGCCGGGCTTAATTCTTCCTTCACTGGAAGGGCTGCTAATCGCCGGGTGAAGCGCCTCACAACGTGGCGTTGCGCAAATGTCACAAGCCCATTCGAACACGCCTTCGCCACTATTTTTTCAATTTCAAGCCAGATTCGGACGCCCTATCTCGCCTCACGTTCAACGGGAGGGAGGGCGCTCCGGACGGCCGGCGCGTTCAATAAGTTTTGTTTGTAGTTCGCCGAGCAGGGGTAAAATGTCCGGAATATCAAAACCATCCGTCGGTTTCAGCCGACGCCAATTTCTAACCGTGTCGGGCGCAGTCGCCGCCTCGGCAGCCCTCTCGGCCTGCACAACCATAAGTGAGCCCGGGCCCGAGCCGATCCGCCAGCCCATTGTGCAAGAACCGCGGCTCGGCGGCTACGAGCAGATGTACGCTTCCGTCGTCGACGAGGGCTACGAACTGCCGGCGATCCCGGTCAACAAGGTCGAAAAGCGTTTCCTGCGTCAGATCGTGCAGGATCCGACTGGCGAAATGCCCGGCACGATAGTCGTCGACACGCAGGCCCATTACCTCTATCTCGTCCGCCCTTCTGGCGAGGCGATCCGCTACGGCGTTGGCCTTGGACGCGCCGGCTTCGCATGGCAGGGGCGCGCCGTCGTGCAGTGGAAGAAGAAATGGCCGACCTGGAAGGTGCCTGACGAGATGATCGCCCGGCAGCCGGAACTCGAAAAGTACAGCGTCGCCAATGGCGGCATGCAGCCCGGCCTCAAGAACCCACTCGGGTCACGCGCCCTTTACATCTTCCAGGACGGCGAAGATACGCTCTACCGCATCCACGGCTCGCCCGAATGGTGGACCATCGGCAAATCGGTGTCTTCCGGTTGCGTGCGGATGATAAACCAGGACGTGATAGACCTTTACAACCGAGTGCCCAACAAGACCCCGATCGTTGTCTATTAAACGTGATTTGGGCCGCGATACGTGCGTGTCGCGGCCCAAATCATTGTTCTTCGAGGCGACGCTGCGGTCGGACCGCGCCATCAAAACCCCTTTTTTAAGCTGCCCAGAATGCCGCGCACCAGCGCGCGGCCGACCGAGGAACCGACCGATCGCACCACCGACTTGATCGCCGCCTCTGTAACCGTCTGGCGGTTCGAGACGCGCGGCCGCGGTGCGGCCCTGCCTGATGTGCGCGGCTGTGGTGTGGGGTCGTCCCCAAAACCTGGAATATTCCAGCGCGAGCGGCCGCTGTCTACCGGCTCCGCCTGCTGTGCCTCCTGCTCCGCCATCGCTGCGTCAGCCGCGCGCTTCTGCAGCAGCTCGAAAGCTGATTCGCGGTCGACAGTCTTGTCGTACTGCCCAGCGACCGGGCTCTCGGCAACAATGCGTGCGCGTTCGGCATCGGTTACCGGCCCCAAACGTGACGCCGGCGGCCTGACCAGTGTGCGCTGCACGACCGAGGGCACGCCTTTTTCTTCCAGTGTTGAAATCAGTGCTTCGCCGGTGCCGAGTTTGGTGATCGCCTCGGCGCAGTCGAAATCGGGATTGGCCCGGAAAGTTTCGGCCGCAGTCCTCACCGCCTTCTGCTCACGCGGCGTATAGGCGCGCAACGCGTGCTGAACGCGGTTGCCGAGCTGGGCCAGCACGGTTTCTGGCACGTCGAGCGGGTTCTGGGTGATGAAATAGACGCCGACGCCCTTCGACCGGATCAGCCGAACCACCTGCTCCACACGGTCGACCAACGCTTTCGGCGCATCGGTGAAGAGCAGATGCGCCTCGTCGAAGAAGAACACCAGCTTCGGCTTGTCGGGATCGCCGATTTCGGGAAGCTGCTCGAACAGCTCCGACATCAGCCACAACAGGAACGTGGCATAGAGCCGCGGGTTCATCATCAGCTTCTCGGCCGCCAGCACGCCTACCGCGCCGCGTCCGTCGCGGGTGGTGCGCATCAGGTCGGCGATGTTCAACGCCGGCTCGCCAAAGAAGAAATTGCCGCCTTGCTGTTCCAGCACCAGAAGTGTGCGCTGGATAGCGCCAACGGAAGGCTTCGTCACGTTGCCGTAGCGCGCTGAGATCTCGTCGGCGCGATCGGCGATGTTGGCTAGCAACGACTGCAGATCCTTCATGTCGAGCAGCAGCAGCCCTTCCTCGTCGGCGATCTTGAAAGCGATGTTCATGATGCCTTCCTGCGCGTCGGTCAGGTTCATGAGACGCGACAGGAGCAGCGGTCCCATCTCGGAAACGGTTGCGCGGATCGGGTGCCCCTTCTCGCCGAAGAGGTCCCAGAAGATCACCGGGAATTCCTGGAATTCGTAGGGATCGAGCTTCACCTGCTCGGCGCGCTTGGCAAGGAAATCCTTGGCCTCGCCCATCGCCGCGATGCCCGAAAGATCGCCCTTGATGTCAGCAGCGAACACCGGCACGCCGGCATTGGAGAAGCCTTCGGCCAGTACCTGCAGCGAGACCGTCTTGCCGGTTCCGGTCGCGCCGGTGACAAGGCCGTGCCGGTTGCCGTACTTCAATAGCAGCTCTTCCGGCTTCTGATAGCTGTCATCGGGCTTGCGGCTTGCTCCGATGAAGATGCTGCTTTCGTCTGCCATGCTAGATCTCCGGCGAAATGGTTTGTCAGGTCGCACGCGGCAAAGCGCCGTCCTTGGTATAATCACGCCAACGCAGCCCGACAATGGTGGCGCCTGTACCAGAATGGGTGTCCGGTCCGAAATGAAAACGCCGCCCTGCGGCGGCGTCTAGCCTATGAAACTGCGTGGCGTCTTCAGCGAGCGCCGCCGCGAGCAACCCGTTCGATCTCCTCGCGCACAAGCCGCTCCACCAGCACCGGAAGGTTGTTGTCCAGCCAGTCCTGCAACATCGGCCGCAGCATTTCCTCGGCAAGTTCGTCGAAGCTTTTCTTGCGGGTGGCAAAGACTTCCGAAAGCTCGCCGAATGCAGCCGCCACCTGGCGTCCGGCATGTTCGGAAATGATCGCCGTCTTCGGCGCCTGCTGCGGCGATGACGTCTCGGCAACCGCTACGGTCTTGACAGGCTCAGGCTCCCTGGCAGCCAAGACCGCTTCCGCCATTTCGATGGGATCGGCGAGCTCGTTCGCGATATCGAGGTCGTCGTCCAGATCGTCGGCGACTTCAAGCGATGCCTCCGGATCGTCCTCAGCCTCGACAGGCGTCACCGAGGGCGACGCAGAATAATAGCTTTCGCGCGCGATCTGCGCCTGAACCTCGGCGAGCGTCACCGGCTTTTTCTCCGCTGAAACCTCGGGTGCGGAACTCGCTGCTTCGACCGCAGGCTCCGGCACACCGCGCAATTCGGCACGAAAGGCATCCACTTCGACCACCGAGCCGATCATGGGTCTCGGCTCGGTGGCGACAACCGGCTCCTGCTCCCGGCGCGCGGCCAACTGCTCCTCGCCCTGCTTTCGGGTCGTGTCGCTGTCCTCGATGATCCGACGGATCGACGCGAGGATTTCTTCCATGGAAGGTTCGCGCTGTGCGCTGCTTGCTTGTGCCATTGTCACATCCGCCGCCCTTGTGACCAGTTTTTGCCCGCGCGTTCTCCGTCGACCGCCCGGTAACGGAACCCGCCCGCTCAAAAATCAGGTTCCGAATCAAGGACAAGCGTACCCGACAGACCGAAGCTAGAGAATCCCCCTTCGCGCAGCTTTGACGCTTTCGCACAGAATAGAAAAAAGCACGCCGGCCGCGTCTGAGGTTTTGCAGCCAGGCAGGTCCATCTGACGTCGCACAATGCGGCTAAACAAGAGAGTAAAGCTGAATGAGCCCAGCGCTAGCGGCCGTCGGGCGTCCTTAGGCCGTGCCACTTGTCCTTGACGGCGTCGAAGTGCTCTTCCGGATTGTATTCTGACACGCGCAGTGCGAGCTTGCGCACCGACAATTGGCCGATCGCCGACAGGATGGCATAGCTCGCCACCACGACATCGTGCTCCGAATTGGCGACGTTGATCTGCGCGTTAATGACAACGGCCTGGGCGTCGAGAACATCGAGCGTGGTGCGCTGGCCGACATTGCGTTCTTCGATGACACCATTCAAGCGCCAGCTGTGCTGCGGCAACCGTTTCGCGGTTGGCCACCACGCCCTCCTGAGCGGATTCGTAGCTCGTCCAGGCCGACGTAACCGCCTGGCGCACGGTGTCGCGGCTGACATCGACTTCGATGCGTGCCTGGCCGAGCAATTCCTTCGACTGGCGAACCTGCGCTGAAGTGCGGCCGCCCTGGTAGATCGGCACCGTCAGTGACAGGCCGATGCCGGCAGAGGTCGAATTGCCATTCTGGCCACCCAGGTCTGGCGAACGTTCCTCGAACGATTGGGAAACCCCCGCGGAAGCCGAAAGTTGCGGCAGCAACTGCCCCTCGGTCGATTTCACCGTAAAACCGGCGGCGTCGACGAGATGCAAGTTGGCGGTGATCGCCGGATGCTGATCGCCAGCCAGAGCGATTGCCCGATCGAGGCTTCTCGGAAGCAGCTTGGACAGCGGTGCTGCTGGGCTGAGCGAATTCGGTTCTTCGCCAACCAGTTGCCGGTAGGTTGCAGCGCTTGAACTGGCGGCGGCGCGCGCGTCACTCAGCTGCGCAACCGCCAGCGAGCGATTGGCTTCGGCCTGGGCAACATCGGTGCGGGTGCCCTCGCCGACATCGAAACGCGAGCGCGCCGCACGCACCTGTTCCTCAAGGAACTCCAAGTTGCGCTCGCGCAGCACGGCGATCTGACGGTCGCGGATGACGTCCATATAGGCCTGTGCTGCGTCGAACAGGATGTTCTGCTCGGTGTTGCGCAGGCTCTCCTGTTGCGCGCGCACATTCGCCGTGGCCGCCGCGACATTGTTCTTGGTCTGAAAGCCATCGAAAATGATCTGCCGGATTTCGACGCCGAAAGACCCGCTGGTCAAATCGGTGGTGCGCCGGCCGAGAATGCTGGGCGAGCGCGTCGTATTGTAGTCGATCGCGGCCGAACCGTTGATGGTCGGCCGATAGCCGGACTTGGCAATCGCCACGCCCTCGTCGGTCACGCGCACGCCAGCCCGCGCCGAATTCAGTTCCGAATTCAGCTGATAAGCCTTCGCCAGCGCGCCGCTGATGGTTTCGGCGAAGGCGCTCGCGGGGGCAAGTGCTGTTGCCGAAGCAAGAAAGACGGCGAAAATACCGGAGCGAAACTGCGACACGACTTACCCTCTCATTCGTTTCACGGGGAGTGATCGAAGCCTGCCGCCCGGCAGATGTCCCGACCCCTCATTCCCCCGCTGAACCCGACCCGATGACCGGCATGGCAGTTCAGCAACGATGTCCAACCCTGGCGCCAAAATGATTGCTCATTTGTCCCGACACAAGCGAATTAGAACTCAAAAGCCTTAATTCTTTCGAATCCCGGCAACGGCTTTACTGCCGCGTTGAAAGCCCGACGACCAGTCACCAACCCGTTATCCTTCAGATAAAGACGCGCCACGCCGGCATTGCCAAGCCCTTCAACGGCAACCAGCCGGCCGCGCTCCTTCAACTGGTCGAACAGCGCCTGCGGTATTTCGTCCACCGCGCCGCCGACGACAATGACGTCATATGGACCGCTTGCCGCAACACCCTGCACTAGCGAGCCGGTAACGACCGTGACATTGTCGAGCCCGAGATCGCCGACCAGTTGAGCAGCACGCCCGGCGAGCCTGGAATCGCTCTCCAGAGCCACCACCGAACCGGCAAGGCTCGAAAGCACGGCAGACGAATAGCCGGTGCCGCAGCCGACATCGAGCACCCTGTCGCCGGGCTGGATTTCGGCAAGCTGCAGGAGTTTCGCGAAAGGCGACGGCTCCATCAGGAAACGCGCCGGCCTGCCGCCTTCGGCGGCGGCGATCTCGAGATCCACATCGATATAGGCCAGATCGCGCAAGCTGTCGTCGACAAAAGCCTCGCGCGGCACCGTCCCCATGGCCAAAAGGATAGCGCTATTGGTGACATCGGTCGTGCGAATCTGGCCATCAACCATCTTAACGCGCATTTCGGAATAATTGGCGCTCATATATCCTGTCGGCCCGTTTGCGCCCAAAAAAGCGCATCGCAAAATCCGCTAGAATGCTTCCGTCGGACGCCTCGATCGGCGTTGAGGCTGCTCTGAGGCCGGCAAGGCATCTTCGAAGCAATCTCTAGCTCATAGCGGCGGGTGTGGCAAAATTGACCTGCACAGTCAATCAAGGACTTAGCGGAATGCCCGCGTTAACCAAAACTGTCTTGACGGTCGTGACTGGCCGGCAACAGTTTTTGATTAAAATCCGCGAAATGGGGCTGCGGAGTGAACAAAAGGAACGCCGAAGGCATCGGCGGTTTTTGGCTAGCGGACCTCTCCCATACCCAAGATGAGACGGTCGATTCGGCGCTCGCCGGGATGCCCGGCGCAAGACTAAACTTCGAAAATCGCCGACAGAGACGGTAGGTGCGTCGTGCATGACAGGCTGTTGCCCCGCATCGGCGGGGCCGTCATTGATTGCCGCAACCGATCAAGCCGGCATCACTGTTTTATGCGCCTGCGAAAAAGCGCTCTAACTGAAGAACTAATGCCCGAAGTAGTAACGGAATGGAGGCCTCGCCCGGAATCGAACCGGGGTGCAAGGATTTGCAGTCCTCTGCGTAACCACTCCGCCACGAGGCCTCACCGCTCTACGCGGGCTTCAATAGGTTGCCGTCAAATTCGCGTCAAGCTCAATGCGGCGCTTTCGTCGCTGACGCTGCGGCGCGGTTGCGAGCGAGCGGGTTTGAACTGGCTATTTGCGTGCCCTGGCCCGCTGCCGTCTCTCCCACCATACCAGGGTGCGGCGGCGCAAGCGGCGCACGAGGTGGAATTCATAGGAGAGAACCAGAAGGCCGAGCGGAACCATCCAGAACCCCAGCACCGGCAGGAAGCCGAGTATGCCCAGGATAATAAGCAGCACCCCGATCAACACGCGCAGCGCCCGCGAACGCGGCATTCGGAACCGGCGCCCGAAAATGTGGATGGCGTGGTGGTGATGGTGCGTGCTGGCGGTATCGTCTTTATCGGTCATCAATCTTTCCGGTATTTGCGCGATATATGGTGCCGTTTCCGTTCTTTCTGTGACACTTCGCGGCCATATGGTCGCACTCGTGCGTCAAAACGCGCAATGCCGCGCCAAAACGTCTCAAAAAAATTGCTGATTGCTTCTTTGCAAAGCCGAAAGGGGTTTGCTATAGGCAGCCACGTTCACACGAGCAGCCAACGTTCCCCGGTAGCTCAGTGGTAGAGCAACCGGCTGTTAACCGGTTGGTCGCTGGTTCGAATCCGGCCCGGGGAGCCACCTTTTCCAAGGGATTGGAGACAGGTGTAAGGGCGCAAAAATCAAATAGGTACGCTATAGGTACGGAATCCGCGTTTGCTTAACCGCACTGAGGCAATTGCACTGGATCTCGATGGCATCGATATTGATGCAATGGTCCGCCATCCGGTGCGGCAATATCAGGTTGCCGGTTGAGGGCTCTTGAATTGAGCGGTTGACGCGGCGGCATGCTTTCGATTTAAGAATTTGATGAATTGACCCGGCGAACCAACTGCTGACGAGCTGATGGCGCGTATTGCTTCGGCTGCACCTTCTTGCGTCAGCTTGACGGCTTCTCTGCCACCGCCTCTCGCCGCCATCCCCATGCTGCGCAGAAACATGGATTGGTCGTCCGACTCGACGGTCAGAAGCTCATTGTACCCATTGCTGGCGGACGTCTCCGACGCCGAATAAGCAATGCCGCCGGCGAAGGTGCGATCACCCAGGAAAACAGTGCAGCGCGACACCGCCTGCCCCTGCTTGTATACGACCGCCGCGAAGCGATCGGCGTCGATGCGGGGAAAGTCCCCCTCGATGCCGTCGTTTCTGGAGGCCAGCTCGCCGAGCGAATTCTCGAAGAACCGCGCCATATGTTCGAAGCTGTCTTGCTTGAAACGGTCCTTGTCCCGCTCGGTGAATGCCTTGGCGAGCGCGAGATTGCTGGACCGTGGGCCGGCCGGGAGGAAGGAGCGCGGCTCATCAGCTTCGGCGACGACGGATCCGGTTGATACTGATGGAGAGGTCTTGGGTGTCAGCCGAGCCCCCGCTCCGCGAACCGCCTTCGCGACTTCGAGCAGCGCCTGGTCGCGATCTGCATACTGAGTGACGGGTGTGCCGTTGGGCGGCGTCGCGTTGAGCTTGCCGACGGAGCCCCATGACAGTCGCAGGCGCGCAGTATCACCGGGATGACAATCGCCTCTCCGGCCGCGTGCCGCTCCATCGCGCGCTTCATCTCGATGTCATAGCAGTAGTCGGAAGCGATGAAGTCGGCGCAGACCAGCAGCAGAATGATGTCGTCGATTTCGACATGCTGCTCAATGGCACCGGCAAACTCCTCACCCGCACCGATCCGCCTGTCATGCCAGGTCTCGATGACCCTGCCGCTTCAGGAGGGCGAGCTGAGTTCGACCTGATCCCGCAGCGCCTCGTCCACATGGGAGTAAGAAAAGAACAGGCTCGCCGCCATACACTCTCCCTGGGCCGGCGCTCGCGCTCGCCGGACGCGCCATAAGTTCTCAATCCGTTCTAATCAAACCCGGTGCTGACGCATAGATGCTCAGACCAAGACCGGCGATACCTTCAGCGTCCGCCCTATGTCGCGGGAGACCCGTTAGGCGCGGAGTGGCTCGTGGCATCCAGCCTCGCCAGAGAATAGCTCGTGCTGCGCCCTCCCCCCTCATCCTTCACCAATACGCCACGCGCCACGAGATCATTGATGTCGCGCAAGGCCGTGTCGGGCGAGGTCTTGGTCAGCGTCGCCCATTTCGAAGAGGTGAGCTTGCCTTCGAAACCGTCCAGCAGGCGGTTGACGACCTTGCGCTGGCGCTCGTTGAACGGCTGGCCCGCCATCGCCTCCCAGAAACGCGCCTTGCGCAGGACATTTGCCAGGATCGCCTCGGCGCCGTCGAACGCACGGTCGAGGCAGCCCAGGAACCATTGCAGCCAAGCGGTGATGTCGAGGTCGCCCTTCTGGGTCCGCTCGAGGATGTCGTAATAGTCCTTCCGCTCCTGGCGGATCTGCGCGGACATGCTGTAGAAGCGCTGCGGGCTGCCTTCCGATCGCGCCAGCACCATGTCGGCGATGGCGCGGGCGATCCGGCCGTTGCCGTCCTCGAACGGATGGATGGTGACGAACCACAGATGGGCGACCGCCGCCTTCAGGACGGGGTCGAGCGGCGCGGCGCCGTTGAACCACTCGAGGAAGGCGGTCATCTCGCCGTCGAGCCGGTCCGCCGCCGGCGCTTCATAGTGCACCTTCTCGCGGCCGATCGGGCCGGACACGACCTGCATCGGGCCTGACGCCTCGTCGCGCCAAGCGCCGACGATGATTTTCGTCATGCCGCTGCGCCCGGTCGGAAACAGCGCCGCGTGCCAGGCGAACAGCCGCTCGTCCGTGAGCGGCTCCTGATAGGTCTGGGTGGCGTCGAGCATCATCTCGACCACGCCTTCGACGTCGCGGTCGGCCGGCGCGAGCGCGCCGATGTCCATGCCGAGGCGGCGGGCGATCGAAGAGCGCACCTGTTCCTTGTCGAGGATCTCGCCTTCGATCTCGCTGGATTTGAGCACGTCCTCGGTCAGGGTCTGCAGGACGGCCTCCGCCCGCAGTTCGAACCCGAGCGCCTCCATGCGTCCGAGCAATCGGCCCTGCCGATGGCGCACGGCGGCCAATTGCTCGGCGAGGTCTTGGCTGCTCCATTTGAAGCTGGGCCAGCCTTCAAGTTCATGGATATAGTTCGCCATATTCTCCGCGCTCCTTGCGGTGAATATGGCGGGTATTCTCCGCAGGCGCAAGCTCTTTCGCCGCATGATACGCGGAGAATATGGCCTTTAAACTCCGCAAAGACACTCCAATTGCTCTTGGCCGCAGGCGGCGCGCCCCGCATCTCGGCTGCTACGATCTTGTAGCCAAACGGAGGGCGTGCGCCGTTCCAATACCTTGGCGGGCGTTCTCTGGCATGGCCCGGAGGGTGTGATTGGCGTTCTCCTTCGACTGGTACTCGTCGAAGAGCGCCGTGATCTGGCGCATCATCACGCTCATCGGATCGTCGCCGAGGTCCTGCGAAATAGACGTCAGCCGGATGCCATTCTTGGCAAGTCGGCGGACGTAGAACTCAAGCTGGAACTGGTCGCGCAAGAAGCGCGAGAACGAGTGGACGATGACCGTGTCGAATGGCGCGGGCTTCTGCGAGGCCTCGTCCATCATGCGCTGAAAGGACGGGCGCTTGTCGTCCGTCGCCGTCGCGACCGGCTCGACAAACTTCGCGACGACCTCGATGCCGCGCGCCTCGCAATAGCCGATAAGCTGGAGCCGCTGATCAGGGATCGACAGGTCCTGTTCTGCCTGCCGCCCGGTCGAGACACGGAGATAAAGCGCGGCACGCCCCGGCGTCGCCAAGGCGGGAGTTGCGTTGGCGTTCATGCGACACCTCCATGTTTAGAATCATTTCGTAAAACCGAGAATCCTGTCCAGGTCGTCGCCCAGGTACAGTTCGAACAGCTCCAGCTCTTCGACAAAGATGGGAACCTTGTCCGGCCAGTCGTCGACGACCTTGGGCTGCCATTTCGGCTTAGCCGCCCTGGCAGCTCTCTTGCGTGGTGGCGGCGCCCGGTAGAAATCCAGGTAGTCGTCTTCGCCGCCCCCCTGCTCCGGAATGGGATAATCTGTGCGGATAGTCGCCGCAATCGAAACTAAATCCAGTATCATTGCCGCGTCTCCATCCCGTACCGCTTGGAGATCGTGGCGAATGCCCGGCGGCTCCAGGGCGCATTTGGATACTGCCGCGTAGCGCAAATACTTGCGCATTTCGGCGAAAACGTAGGCCTGGGTAGGTTCGGCGGGCGTCTCGGAGTGCATCAGCGTTTCCCGGCGTAGGCGGAATCCGCTATCCCGACCTCTACGGCGTTGCAGCTTCCACCCATTCTGGCTATATTCTGGATATGCGCGGAGAGTTGAAATGAGCAAGTCTTCACAGCAACGCGCGATCGCCAATTTCCGAAATCGGCTAGCCGAGAAGGGCCTGGTCCGGTTCGAGGTTACGGGACGGGATTCCGATCGGGATCTCGTGCGTACCGTCGCCCGCCGCCTCGCCGAGGGCGGCCCCGATTCCGACCGCCTGCGCGCAGTCGTGAATCAGAACGTTGGCGGTGAGCCGCCAAAGAAGGGCGGCATCCTGAAAGCGCTCCTGGCTTCGCCCCTGATCGGCTCAGAACTCGACCTGACCCGTCCCCGTGAGGAAGGACGCAAGGTCGATATTTGATGCGCTACCTGCTCGACACCAACATCATCAGCAACTTCACCAAGTCCGCGCCGTCAGAGTCGCTGATCGCCTGGATGGCCGAGCAGTCCGACGAAGACCTGTTCATCGCGTCGCTGACCGTGGCCGAAATTCGCCGGGGCGTGCTCGAAAAGCCGGCGGGAAAGCGACGCAATCAGCTCGACGAATGGTTCAGCGGCCCGCAGGGGCCGCAATCGCTCTTTGCGGGACGCATCCTTTCCTTCGACGACAAGGCTGGGCTCGTCTGGGCCGAGCTCATGGCCGAAGGAAAAGTCAAAGGCCTCGACACGATCATCGCGGCGATCGCCGCCGCCAACGACTGCATCGTCGTCACCGACAACGAGCGTGATTTCGCCGGCATCGAGATCATCAATCCGATCCGTGGTGGCAATTGATGCGAGCCGGGCCCTTCTCGCGTCCATGAGCGAGGAGGAGATCGCCGCGGAGCGGTTCATGTGATGGCACCCAGATGGCCAATGATGCGCGATCGTTTCTCTCCGCCGGTGTCGCCGAACTCGTCAGCGGCTGACCTGCCCCACCGCGGGAACACCTGTCGCATCGGCACGTTTTCCACGAGAAGCCGAAATCCCCATGGCGGTAACGACGTCTCGCAGCACAGCCTCGACATCCGGCTCGGGCAGGCCGACCGGCTCGCCCGCGCCACGGGACCCGACATGGCGGACGTCGGCTGGCGTCCGACAGTCGGCAACTATCTCGGCCGAGTCACAAAGCTCGCATCCATCAGGCGATCCGAGAAGGCGTCGGCGAAGAGGCCGCGCAGCTCATCGACCCGTCAGGAAGGGTGAGATGGCGAAGGAGGCCGAACGCCTGCTGGCCGACACCGGCTGGCTGTCATTTGGCGATGCTGTTGCTTCATTCATTCTCAAACGCCTGCTTACCTTTTGCGGCCCATAGCTCGCGGGCCTGTTCACCCTGATCGCTTTTGAGCTTGTCGGCCATCCAGAGCAATGCGCCGAGGATGGTGGCGCGATCATCGTGGGTGAGGTCGACAATCCCGGCCTTGATGACGAGGCCGCCCAGTTCGATCAAATGCCGCGTGCGCTTACGGCGCTCGACCTGCCATGTGCGCAAGTCATGCCGCCCCCGTGCCGCCTGATGCCGGTTGAGGTCTGTCCGAACGCGCCGGAGTGCCGTCTGCGTCGCGGTCAGTCGCCTGTGCAATTCGTCGTGACGGGCTTTGAAAGAACGCAGCCCCGCGCTTGGCCCAAGCCTCCTTGTTTCCGGTATCTTTGGCTTCGCCCAGAGCGATCAGTGCGCCTGCCAGTTCGTCGGCGCTGAGCGCATCGGCTCCGGTGGCGATGACCAGTTCGCCATGCTGCTGCACCTTGCGGTTCTTGAGTTCCCGCGCCTTGTCTTCGAGCGCCTTCAGTTCCGCGTCGAAATTCCGTGGCTTGCGCATCAAGGTCACCGTAAGTCGTTGATGGAGCGAAGATAGTTGAGCATCCCGCACGATGCAGTAAGGTCGTCGGGGCTAGCCGGGACGGGCTGGTCGCTCCCGAGATTTTTTCGCGAGAAGGCGCGTTTATACGCCGTTTCGACGTACGCACGGTACGTGCAAACGATCTGATCGCGATGGCGATCTATCATTTTCATGTCAAGGTCATTGGCCGCAAATCCGGGTCCAGCGCGGTGGCGGCCGCCGCCTACCGCTCGGCCTCGCGCCTACGCGACGAGCGCCTTGACCGGAGCCATGATTTTTCAGCCAAGCGCCGCGTCGTCCATTCCGAGGTGATGCTGACGGAGAACGCGCCGCAGGCATGGAGCGACCGCGAACGGCTCTGGAACGATGTCGAGGCGTTCGAGACCAGGAAGGACGCGCAGCTCGCACGAGAGATCGAATTCGCCATCCCGCGCGAAATGACGGAGCGCCAAGGCATCGGACTAGCTCGCGACTTCGTGCAGGCCGAATTCGTGGATCGGGGCATGATCGCCGACGTCAATGTGCATTGGGATAGGGGTGAGAACGGCATGCCCAAACCCCATGCCCACGTCATGCTGACCATGCGCGCGGTGGACGAGAACGGCTTCGGACTGAAGGTGCGGGACTGGAACCGCACCGTGATGGTGGATCGCTGGCGCGAGCGCTGGGCCGAGGTCGCCAACGAGCGTCTGGCCGAACTCGACATCGACGCGCGCATCGACCATCGCAGTCTGGAAGCGCAGGGCATCGGGCTGGAGCCGCAAAGCCAGATCGGCGCGCCCGCGCATCGCATCGAGCATAAAGGGGTCGACGCCGATCGCGCGCAGATGCACCGCGACATCGCGCGCCGCAATGGCGAGCGCATCGTGGCCAATCCCTCTTTGGCGCTCGACGCCATCACGCGTCAGCAATCGACCTTTAAGCGCGGCGACATGGCGATTTTCGCCCATCGGCACAGCGACGGGATCGACCAGTTCAACAAGGTCATGGACGCGATGCGCAGCGCGCCCTATGTCATCGAACTCGGCAGGGACGGACGCGGCGAGGAACGTTTCACGACCCGCGACATGATCGAGGCCGAACAGCGCCTGCACCGCGCCGCCGAATGCATGGCCGAACTGGAACGCCATAAGGTAAACGACGCGAAATCTCGAAGCGGCGCTGGCGCGTGCGGAGGAACGCGGCCTCGTGCTTTCTGGCGAGCAGGCCGATGCGCTGGCGCATATCACGCTCGGGCGCGATCTGGCGGTCGTCGTCGGTTACGCAGGAACGGGCAAGAGCGCGATGCTGGGGGTCGCGCGTCAGGCCTGGGAGATGGCAGGCTATAAGGTCCGGGGGGCGGCGCTCTCCGGCATTGCCACCGAAAATCTCGCAAGCGAATCGGCTATCGCGTCGCGCACCATCGCCAGCATGGAACATGGTTGGGGACAGCGCCGCGATCTGCTCACCGCGCGTGATGTCCTGGTGATCGACGAGGCCGGCATGGTCGGCACGCGCCAGTTGGAGCGCGTGTTGTCTCACGCCGCCGAGGCCGGCGCGAAAGTGGTGCTGGTCGGCGATCCGCAACAGTTGCAAGCCATCGAGGCGGGCGCGGCGTTCCGCTCCCTTTACGAACGCCATGGCGGCGCAGAGATCGGCGCGGTGCGCCGCCAACGGGAGGACTGGCAGCGCAACGCCACACGCGATCTGGCGACCGGCCGCATCGGCGACGCGATCCATGCCTATGACGGTCATCGCATGGTTCATGCCGCCCCGACCCGGGAGCACGCACGCAACGATCTGATCGACCGCTGGGACCGCGACCGGCAGGCATCGCCTGGCCGTAGCCGCATCATACTCACCCACACCAATGAAGAGGCTCGCGCCCTCAACGAGGCAGCGCACGGGCGATTGCGTGAAGCCGGCGATCTCGGTGGCGATGTACGCCTGACGATCGAACGTGGCGAACGCCGCTTCGCCAGCGGGGATCGCGTCATGTTTCTGCAAAACGAACGAGGCCTTGGCGTCAAGAACGGCACGCTCGGAACTATCGAACAGGTCAGCGCGCAATCCATGGTCGTGCGCACCGATGACGGGCGTAGCGTCTCATTCGACCTCAAGGACTATAACCGCATCGATCACGGCTATGCGGCGACGATCCACAAGGCGCAAGGTATGACCGTGGACCGCACCCATGTGCTGGCGACGCCGGGCATGGACGCCCATGGTACCTACATTGCTCTGTCGCGGCACCGTCGCGGCACGGACCTGCATTATGGCCGCGACGATTTCGCCGATCAGGACCGGCTCACTCGCACCCTGTCGCGTGACCGGGCCAAGGACATGGCTTCAGATTATGATAGCGCCGATTCGGTGCAGCGCTATGCCGAGCGGCGGGGCATCACCTTCCGCGAGCGTATTGCCGGAATTGTGCGCAAGGTCGTGCCTGAGAGGCTACGCAGTATGTTCGATGGCCGGCGCCCTTCGGCAGATGGCGCGCCCGACGTCGACGGCACGCTCAGGCCGGAAAGAGAAGAAGAGCGCCTCCCCGCAGCGCCAGCGAGAGAGACCGCCGAGGACGGGCAAGCAGCGTTGCGGAAAGCCCGAACCGATGCGCTCGTGCGTCATGCTCGCGCCGTGGACGCGATATTCCGCGACGAGGGTTCCGGTAACAAGGCCAGCCCGATGCTGCTGCGTGAACTGGTCGACGCCCGAAAAGCCTTTGACGAGGTGCGGCCCCAGGGTTGGCGCGATGCTGAGGCGGCTTATGTCAAGAACCAGGAGCTCGTCGGCGAGGCCGCTGACGGACGGATCAACCGCGCCATCCGCGCCCTCCAGCTTGAAACCGAAATCCGCACCGATCCGAGCCGCCGTGCCGACCGCTTCGTGGAACGGTGGCACAAACTCGACCGGACCGGCCAGCACCAGTATCAGGCGGGCGACATGTCCGGTTACAAAGCCACACGATCGGAGATGGGCGACATGGCCAAAAGCCTCGAACGCGATCCGCAGCTTGAGTCCATACTCGCCAACCGCAAAGGGGACCTTGGCATCGCTTTCGAATCAGGCCGTCGCCTCGCTTTGGAACTCGCCTTCAATCACGGCATCGACCTCGGGCGAGGCCGGGGCATTTCGACTCTAGACCCGTCCGATTTGCCGCCGTCTCCACGTCGGGGCACGACGCCCCGCAAAACCCTCTTGCGCGCCCGTAAGTGTCTGTCCTGTCTGGATCAGGAGCAATCAGCAAGAGGCAGTGCGACCATGCCTGAACCAGACCGCATCATCCGCCTGAAAACCGTCCTTTTCCGGACCGGTCTGTCGCGGTCCACGATCTATCGCAAGATCGCCGAAGGCACCTTCCCACGCCAGATCCAGATCAGTATCCACGGTGCAGGCTGGCATGAATCCGACATCAGTCGCTGGATCACCAATCCTGTTTCGTGGCGTCCACAAGACCTCGGCGACAAGTTGTGATGAGGGTGATGCACACTGCGCGGAAGGCTGGCCTTCACCGAGACACAGCGGCCACGGGGGCGAAGCTATTGCTTCAGCCAGGCGCCATGCTATCGGCCGGTGATAGTTTCCGGTCGCCTCAAAGGCGCAGACCACAGGGCGGCCGTACGCCTGCAGCACTTCGATCAGATGGTCGCGGCAACCGGGCGCCGGCGGAACCCGAAAACGGGGATTGAGATCAGTCTGCCGTCAGGGAAAGCCAGATGACCTAGGCGAACGCGGTAGGCAGGTCTCTCCCGCCAACCTCGGCCTAGTCCCTTATATCCCGCTGCCTTGTAAGCAGCGGTCGCGTTCATGCTCTTTGCTGCAAGGTTTTGGACGAAGCGTTCCTGTCTGACGTTCACTGACATTGTGGTATTATAATACCACAACAAAGTTTGAATGATACTAGCAAGATGTTGAAGCCGGTTAGCCGCCAGACCCGTTACTCGTGAATGATAGCGTTTTCACAGACCTGAGTGGCCGGGCACTGATATCATAACCATACGCGAAAGAGTGCCCCTCGCCACTTGGAACGCAGGCTGTGAAGCTCGTTGATATTTGGTTGCTGCAAGCTATCCTCCGACAAACGCTTCGGATTGCGCTGCTTGCGTTTGCAACCGAAGGATTTTTAGTCAGCTGTGCTATTGCGATTTTTTTTCTTCATCTCGACATATATGGACGCATGATCTCCGATCAGGTCCTCGCAAATGCAGCAATTCCGAGCGAACGCGAGATGCCGACGACCGCAGGGCAAATTCCTTATTCTTCGGCTGACGTAGAAGTTGTAGGCGGTCGTGGAGAAGGGCTAAGTTGTAGCTTGCCCCCAAGATTGGCGAAGCTTGCCTTTCCCACGATAGAGGGTCGTGCTCCGATCGGCCTTGAGATGCGCCAAGCGTGTGCCGCGCATGACTTCTGTTACAGACACGGCGCAGCAACCTATGGTTATACACAAGCGGATTGCGACTTCCTGCTTCAGGAACAGGCGTTCCGCCTTTGCTTTTTTATTGAGCGTCTCGAGAATGGAGCGATAGATAAGGCGGCGAGAAGCAAGTGTATCCGTGACGCTCGACTTGTAACCTTCGGCGTGCGTCTGGGCGGCAGCGATTCTTTCAGGTCATTGAGCCCGGAAACTTTGCCCAAAGGCTTTTACGGTCAAGTGAGTGTCGATGATGACGATGTCGATGATCGGGCTTCGACTTATTTTGAATACGATCCCTATCCAGTCCGATCGTTGTCTCACGCCATTTTTCGGATTGCCGACGCACCCGATTCAGGCGGTGCGCAGACCAGACGAAAGAGTGTCTACAAATTTTCAATGCGTCCTTCAGGGATATTTGTTTCGTTTGCGTCCGACGCCGGCGAACTGACGCTAAAGGCAATAATACCCGGCGATCCGTCCTACATCGTTAGCGCACCACTTGTAATAGAAACACAGCATGGAGCCCACAAGGAGGACTGGTTTGTCTGGTGGCAACGCCGAGGAACAAGTCTAACCGGCGGTCGCATTTTGGCGATAGCGCCGGGACGAGCGACGGAAGATGATTGGAAATGCCTATACCTTTTGGGCATGCCGCAAATCATGCGGAATGGAAAGGAGCCGTGTCACGCCAAGTCTACAGCCGTTACGATTGCTGAGGTCGGTGATAAGGAGCGGGTGGACGATCCCGGCTTCCTCCAAATTCTGCCTGCTCATTCAAGCCAGGTTACTTTCGACACCCTCCGGCTGATGGCAATTCTCACCCGAGATTGTGTTGTGGACGGAGTCGCCGGTCCGTGTATCCGAAACATGGCAATCAACACCGCCAGCGGCGAAACAATTCAGCCACAGGCTTCATCGCGTATAATAGATCAACTTTCGGAAGAAGTTCCGGCGAGACCGATAAACGAAACCAGCCATTATAGAAATTTCGCGACTCGCCCCTTCGTTCTTAGGCCGCCTACGCAAGGGGAACCTATCCTGGCGTGGACTCGTCGAGATGCGGAGTACGAATCCACAGCTTTTATGCGGCGGATAGGTAACGCAGGTAGAACCAACCAGACATATACGGGGTACTCACGCGGTTCTGTATGGTTGAAAAGCATCGACGAAGCAGATGAGCCGTTGTTTGCCATCGGGCGCACCGGCGAGCAAACTTTGTTGGTAAGTTTGCGCAGAAAGGGCGCGCAAAGCGCGGCGGGTATTGAAGTGCTGCGGTGGCACCTGCCAGATCTCAGACGAGATGATCGGCCCCCAACGCCAGAAATTGCGACCGAAGCGTCGAGTTGTGATCTTGGCCTTGATGCTACCTGGCTGGCGCGGCCGCCAATTTCTTTTCCTTCGAGGACGGGCGGCGCAATCATCTTCCTATCCAAAGTTTCAAAGCTCGAGGATGGGGGGTTTGCGCTTCAACTCGCAATTTTCACCATCGGAGCGGATGGTCGTTGCGCAGCCGCCGTTCGCAAAGGTCCAATCGTTCCTTTGAAACGCCTGGTCCCAGCAGCCACGTTGGATGATACAAGAGAAGAAGAGTCCAAGTTGAATCAAAAGCGAATTGAGTTCGTACGACAAACTCCAATTCTCGTCGGCGACTTGGAAAACGATGGACAACTTGACGTTATTTTTCCTGGTGCGGGCCTAAAGCCAACTGTGATGAACATTGCAACAATAGATGAATCGCTGATAGCTGAAATGCAAACCGAGTAAAAATGTTTCCTCGTGCCGTAGATGCAACGCACTATGATTGTTTTCCCGACAACGCGGACCTTAAACGGGCGCAAGGGGCACGGCGCCGATTGGATCAACATCTGAACCAATTCGCCTGCGGACGGCGCTTCCGGCTCAACATCGTCGATGACGTCACGCGGGAATGCTTGGCTGCCATCCTGGCTCAAGTAGCGCTCACCACGCGAATTCCTGCGCTCAGTGCCTGACACACCGCCGCCTGTCCGGTGAAACGGGGGCCAATCCAACTTTGAGGTACACCATAGTTACCCCTAATGGTACACCCACCAGATGAGGACACAAGGAAGGCACCCTCACCAACTCCCTGATCAATAGAGTTTTGGTAGCTCTGACCGCCGGTTCGATTTCCGAAAATCAGTCCGGCCCGGGGAGCCAGTTTTTTAAAATCCCATGTATCAAGAGTTGGACCGCAAACCTTCCTCCCGGCGGGAATTGGCGACCGTTTTCAGCGTTTCTCCGACAATTCCGCCTGAAGCTGCAACCCTTGAAACCTGGAAGCGGTATCGCGGCAATTTGGCCTGTACCAAAAAATGGCTCGCAAGGGTTGCGGATGGGCCTTACCTTTGGCAATCGGTATCGTGATGAGTTCGTGCCCCCGGGCGAACGCTGCTGGTTTCGAGGAGGAATGATGGACGCCGGCGCGGTATTCAAGGACACAGTCTTCCCGGCCTTCGACCAGGGCCGCTGGCGGGCGCTTGCCGAAAAGGCGCTGGCGGGCGCCGATTTCGAGCAGACGCTGGCTTCGCAGACCGATGACGGCAAGCCTATCGACCCGCTTTACCAACGCTCTTTCGCCGCCCGTCCCGTCCTGCGCGCCAACCCGGCCGAACATGGCGCGATCACCCAGCGCATCGACGATCCCGATCCGGCCCGTGCCAATGCCCAGGCGCGCGAGGACATCGCGCAGGGCGCCACCGGCCTGTCGCTGGTTTTCGAAGGCGCGCCCAATGCCTTCGGCTACGGGCTTCCCGTGGCCGTCGAGGCACTGGCAAAGGCGTTGGACGGCATTCCGCTCGACAAGACCTATCTTCGTGTCGACGCGCATCCGCAAAGCCGTGTGACCGTCGACTGGCTTGTTGCCCTCCTGACCAAGCGGCGCGCCGACCCGTCGAAGCTCAGCCTGTCGTTTGGCATCGACCCGGCCGCGGTTTTCGCCGGAACCGGCCGGCTGCGCATGTCGATCGAGGCGCTGCGCGCGTCGATGCCGCAATCTTTGGCGCATTTTTTCGCACTTGGCGTTCCCGGCGTGCTGCTCGAGGCCGACGGCCGCGTCTTCCACAATGCCGGCGCCACCGAGGGCCAGGAACTCGGCATCATGCTGGCGTCCTCCGTCTCGCACCTGCGGATGTTCGAGGAAGCCCGCCAGGCGCTCATCTACGCCGCGCCGCATATCGGTTTTGCGCTCAGCGTCGACCAGGATCAGTTCCTGTCGATGGCCAAGGTTCGCGCTATGCGCAAATTGTGGGCCAGGGCCCAGGAAGCCTGCTCGATCCAGCCATCGCCGGCGATCATCCATGCGGAAACCTCCTATCGCATGATGACCAGGAACGATCCCGAGACCAACATCCTGCGCACCACCATCGCCGGCTTTGCGGCCGCGACCGCGGGGGCCGATTCGATCGCGATCCTGCCTTATACGGTCCCCCACGGCCTGGCCGACCCGTTTGCCCGCCGCGTGGCGCGCAACACGCTTCTGGTCATGGAAGGCGAAAGCCGCGTCGATTTCGTCGCCGATCCGGCCGCCGGTTCGGGCAGCATCGAGGCGCTGACCGACGCGCTCTGCGAAGCCGCCTGGGCGGAATTTCAGAGGATCGAGACCGAAGGCGGCGTGCTGAAAAGCCTCGCCGATGGCCGGATCCAGGCGCGCATCACTGCGGCCCGCGAAACGCGCGCCGAGGCCTACCGCAGCGGCAAGCGCTCGCTGATCGGCACGACGCTCTATCCGCTGAAGGCCGAACGGCCGGTCGTCACCTTGCCTGCCGAGCGCCGTGCCGTGCCAGATGAGGGTGCAGCCTCATGCGAGCGCCTGCCGGCGATACGCATCGACCAGTCGATCGAAGGCCGTCGATGATCCCCGACTTTTCGAAGATCGCCTGGTCCGACCCTGAAGCGCGCACCGCAAAGGCGGGCGCCGACCGCTGGCAGACGCCCGAGGGGATTTCTGTCAGGCGGCTCTACGGCGAGGCCGATCTCGACGGGCTGCCGTTCCTCGACACCTGGCCGGGGCTGGCGCCGTTCATCCGCGGCCCCTACCCCACAATGTATGTCCAGCAACCATGGACGATCCGCCAGTATGCCGGCTTTTCAACGGCCGAGGAATCCAACGCCTTCTACCGGCGCAACCTCGCGGCAGGGCAGAAAGGCCTGTCCGTCGCCTTCGATCTTGCCACCCACCGCGGCTACGACAGCGACCATCCGCGTGTCGCTGGCGATGTCGGCATGGCCGGCGTGGCGATCGATTCCATCCTCGACATGCGGCAGCTCTTCGACGGCATTCCGCTCGGCGAGATGACCGTATCGATGACCATGAACGGCGCCGTGCTGCCGATCCTGGCGCTTTATGTCGTGGCGGGAGAGGAGCAAGGTGTGGCGCCGAAGGATCTCGCCGGCACCATCCAGAACGATATCCTCAAAGAGTTCATGGTGCGCAACACCTATATTTATCCGCCCAAACCCTCGATGCGGATCATCTCCGACATTTTTGCCTACACGTCGCAGCATATGCCGAAGTTCAACTCGATCTCGATCTCCGGCTATCACATCCAGGAAGCCGGGGCGACGGTCGACCTGGAACTCGCCTACACGATCGCAGACGGCATCGAATACGCCCGCGCCGGCGTCGCCGCCGGCCTCGACATCGACAAATTCGCGCCGCGCCTCTCCTTCTTCTGGAACGCCGGCATGAACTTCTTCATGGAAGTCGCAAAGCAGCGCGCTGGCCGTCTGCTTTGGGCCACGCTGATGCAGAAGAACTTTGCGCCCAAGAGCGAAAAGTCGCTGGCGCTGCGCGCCCATACCCAGACATCCGGCTGGTCGCTGACCGCGCAGGACCCCTACAACAACATCATCCGCACCATGATCGAGGCGATGGCAGCGACGCAGGGCGGCACCCAGTCGCTGCACACCAACGCCTTCGACGAGGCGCTGGCGCTGCCGACCGACCACTCGGCCCGGATCGCCCGCAACACGCAGTTGATCCTGCAGAAGGAGTCCGGCAACACGCGCATCATCGATCCGTGGGGAGGTTCGGCCTTTGTCGAGCGCCTGACCCATGATCTTGCGGTGCGCGCCATGCAGCATATCGAAGAGGTCGAGGCGCTGGGCGGCATGGCCGCGGCGATCGAAAAAGGCATTCCGAAACTGCGCATCGAGGAAGCGGCCGCCCGAACCCAGGCGCGCATCGATTCGGGCGAGCAGCCGATGATCGGCATCAATGCCTACAAGCCCGAAAAGGACATCGAAGTCGACGTTCTCAAGGTCGACAATGCCGAAGTCCGCGCCCGCCAGCTCTCCAAGCTGCAACAGTTGAAGGGCACACGAGATGTAGCCACCGTCGAAAGCGCGCTGGATGCGCTGACAAAAGCCGCGCACGGCGACGGCAATCTCCTCGAATTCGCCATCCGTGCCGCCCGCGCCAACGCCACCGTCGGCGAGATCTCACTGGCGCTGGAAAAAGCCTTCGGCCGGCACGTCGCTACCGTGCAGACAATTTCCGGTGTCTACCGCAAGGAGCTCGGCGACAGCCCGGTTGTCGACCGGGTGCAGGACAAGGTCGATGCGTTTGAGCGCAGAAACGGTTCCAAGCCGCGCATCCTGGTCGCCAAGATGGGACAGGACGGCCACGACCGCGGCCAGAAGGTGATCGCCACCGCCTTCGCCGATCTCGGTTTCGACGTAACCGTCGGGTCGATGTTCCAGACTCCGGACGAGATCGCCAGGTTGGCCGCCGATCATGACGTCCACATCGTCGGCGCCTCGTCGCTGGCCGCTGGCCACCTGACACTGGTGCCCGAACTCAAGGATGCGCTGAAAAAACTTGGCCGTGACGACATCGTCATCGTCGCTGGCGGCGTCATCCCGCCACAGGATTTCGAGGCCGTGCACGCCGCGGGTGCTGCCGAAATCTTCCCGCCCGGAACGGTCATCCCCGAAGCGGCCGAACGGCTGATGGACGGGCTGCTCGGGCGCTGAGGCCGGTTGGCTGAACACGAACAGCGTCGTAGCTGCTTTCGGAAGAACTGACCCGGCGAGCCTGGCTTGACCGCAGTTAGCGGTGCTTCAATCGAAAGCCGTACCTGCCCTCGGCAAGAAATTCATCAATCCTGCATTGGCTTTACTGTAGCGGGCCTGTAAAAAATGAGGCGGGGTGCACCAGGAGGGCTTTATGAGCTTGTCGGCGCGAATTTTCCGCAGCGCTTGCGCGCCCCTTACCGGTCTGATCCTCATCTTCATGGCAGGCGCCAATGTCGCCCATTCGCAATCATCCACCGGCGGCTGCGTGCTGGAGCGCGTTGGCGGAACATCCCGGATGCTCCTGCGCTGCCGGGACGGCCTGACGATCATCGTGGAGGCCGGCGCGCGGTTTTCGCTGATCGACCGTAATCGGGACGGCAACGCCGATGCAGCCAGGCTGCAGCGCAAGGCATTGCTGCTCAATGCTCCAGCCAGCCAAGCCGTAACCGGATTCCAGGTCATCACACCGCAAGCCATCGCCGCGGTGCGTGGCACGAAATGGGCGGTCGACGTCCAGGACGGCAAGACATCCGTGTTTGTCGTCAGGGGGCGGGTTGCGGTGCAGCGGCCGTCGGCCAGCGCCGGCGTGCTCCTTGGGCCGGGTGACGGTGTCGACGTCGCCCCCGGCAGCGAGCCGCTCGTCGTCAAGCGTTGGCCACGGGCCCGCGTGTCGGCGTTGCTTGCCCGCTTTGGCCAATGAAGCGCCCTATTGCATCGGCCCGAAAATCGGAATCGATTTTCGCAAAGCACGATGCATAGATTCAAAGTCTTAGAGCGTCTTTTGCGCGTCCAAATGGACGCACGGCGCTCTAAAGGGCGCACGCTTCAAACCCTGATAGCGCTTGCCCTGGCGGGTCTTTGGGGTGCAGCACTGGGATACGGCCACCTTCGCGGCGACATGTGGTTTCTCGAGCGCGTCGAAGCCACGATGACCGATATCCGCATGCTGATGCGAGGACCGCGGCCCGCTCCCGATGCCGTCACCATCGTGGCCATAGACGACGATGTCGTCGGCCGGGAGGGCGGCTATCCCCTCTCTCGCGCCACGCTGGCGCGCATCATCGACGGCATCGCCCGCCTCAAACCCAAAGTCATCGCGGTCGACCTCTTGCTGGTCGATCGCGGCCCGGAAGAAGGCGACCGGGCGCTGACGCAGGCGCTCGGCGCAAGCCCAAGCGTTATCGCGGCGGCGGCGGTGTTTGCCGAGGACCAGCAATTCCTGTCGGCTGCTGGCGACGGCCCCCTCGCCCGCACACCCGTTGCGGAGCGTTTCCTTTTGCCGTTGAAGCCTTTCACGGATGTCGCAGCGGTCGGCGTGGTCAATGTCGCGGCCGACCAGACGGGGACGCCGCGTTTCATCCCGATGCTTTTCAGGACGGGCGAGCGCGTCGAAGCTTCGTTTCCGCTGCGCGCCGTAGCTTCCGCCGCCGGGCAGGATCCGGAGATTGAGCCCGATGGCTTGTCGATTGGCGGACGCAGCGATAAGAACCGACATCGGCCAGCTTCTTCCGGTTGCCTTCTATGGCCCGCGCGGCACCATACGCACGCTTGGCGCCGCTGCCGCGCTTGACGGCCGGCTGCCGCCCGATGCAATCAAGGACCGCATCGTGGTTGTCGGCGCGACCGTGACCGGCGGCGGCGACGTCTTCCCCACATCATTCGATCCGGTTCTTCCCGGCGTGGAAGTCATCGCCACGGCGATCTCCCATCTGGTGACCGGCGATCAAATGGTGCGGGACAGGCATGTCCGTCTCATCGATGCCGCCGGCGCCATCATGCTTCCCATGCTTCTGGTTGGCCTGCTGGGATGGCGCCGCAGCGTCGTCGGCTTTGCAGCGATCGCCGGCGTCGTGCTGACCTGGCTGGTGCTCAACGTGACGGCATTTGTGAACGGCACCTGGTTCAGCGCGGCCTTGCCGATGATGGCGGTCGGCCCTCCGGTCATGCTGTTCGGAGCAACCCAGCTTTGGCTCGGCAGGCGGCGGGCGCAATATTTCGCCAGCCAGAGCGCCCTGCTGCAACGCTTTCAGGCCGCGGGCCTTGGGAAATGGCTGGCCAGCCATCCCGACTTCCTCGCCGAGCCTGTCCGCGAGGACGCCGCGGTGGTGTTCATCGACATTTCCGGATTTACCGGCCTGAGCGAAACGCTGGGGCCCGATGCGACGCGCGAACTTTTGTATCCGTTTCACACGATGATCGACAGAGCCGTCGTTGAAGCGGGCGGCATCGTAACCGGCTTCATGGGCGACGGAGCGATGATCCTGTTCGGCCTGCCTGAACCTTCGTCAAACGACGCGTCCAACGCTGCGCGCTGCTGCGTTAGCCTTTCCGAAGGCACCAAGGCCTGGCTCGCTTCCCTGCCCGCACCGGTCGCGTCGCGGATCGGATTCAAGATCGGCGCACATTTCGGCGCCATCGTTGCATCGCGCCTGGGCGGCCAAAGCCATCAGCATATCGCCGCCACGGGCGACACGGTCAACGTCGCCAGCCGCCTGATGGAAGTGGCTGCCGCACATGGCGCCGAGGTGGCAGTCAGCCAGGATATGCTGGACATCGCCGGCCGCGACTGCGCTTTCTTCACGTCGGGTTCGCTTACCGGGCCGATGGAAACACAGATTCGCGGGCGGGCAGGTTCCCTTATGATCTGGCTATGGCGGAGTTCGACGGAAATTGCCGACAGGCAACAGCTACCTGAGTTATAACTTCCGGAATAACATTATTTGCAAAAGCTCAATCTCCATGTTATATCTCCAGTTATAACATGGAGATTGGTCATGAATGTCACCTTGCGCAAGATCGGCAATTCCGAAGGCGTAATCCTGCCCAAGGAGGTTCTCGATCGGCATAATCTTCGGGCAGGCGACAAGCTCGAACTCACAGATACCAAGGACGGCTTCACCCTGACGCCTTCGGACGATGTGTTCGAGCGGCAGATGAAGGCTGCGCTGGAAGTCATGGACAAGTACAAGGTCGCTCTTCAGAAGCTCGCGGAATGAGCTGGGAGTTTCTGACACGCCGTGTCGTCGAAGCCATGCATGCTGAGCAGTTGCGCCGGCATGGCGGAGCACAAGGTTTGAGGGACGAGAATGCCCTCGAATCCGCGCTTTCCCGCGCCGAAAACAAATCCGCTTACGGCGAGCCCGACATCTATGAACTCGCGGCAGCCTACGTGTTTGGCTTGGCCCGAAACCATGCTTTCGTCGACGGCAACAAGCGAACCGCCATCGTCGCCGCCGGCGCCTTCCTTATCATCAACGGGCATCGGCTCACCGCAGATGATGGCACACTTTACACATTTACGATGGGTGTGGCCGCTGGCGAGATTGACGAAACCGGGGCTGCCGCTTTCTTCCGCGACCACACCGAGGCGGTCGGCGCTTAAGCGGCGCCGTTCGCCGTCATCTCCAGAATTTCCCATTCCTTGCCGTTGACCGTCGCAAGGTCGCCGACAGATTTGCCGAACAGCGCGATCGCCATCGGCGAGGAATGCGAAATCTTGCCATGGGCAGCGTCCGCCTCGTCCTCGCCAACGATTTGCCATCTGTTCTTGTGGCCATCATCGTCTTCGATAGTGACGCTCATGCCGAACCGCACCACAGTGCTGTCAGGATCGGGCACCGAGAGTTCGGCATTCTCGCGCCTGGCGTTCCAGTAGCGCAGGTCGCGCGAAACCAGCGCGATCTTCTCCCGATTGCCCTCCGCCTCGGCCCTGGCCAGTTCGGCGCGCAGCCCTGCAATTTCAGCCTCGATCGCGGCAAGCCCTTTTTCGGTGACCAGATTGCGATGTTGGCTGACCGGTCGCTCGCCGATATCGGCAATGGCGTTGTCGCTGTCGTCTTCGCGGGTGAAAGCTCTGCTCATCAAGGAAACGTAGGCCTACCCGCACCGTTTCACAAGGCTCTTGGCCTACCACAAAAGCATCCCCTCCGCTGGCACAAATCCTGCAACGCAAACGCAAAGCAGAGAGTAAACTGTGCCAATGTTGAACAGACGCCATTTCCTCAGACAGACCGCCGGCTTTGCCGTGGCCGGTCTTGCCCTGCCCGGTGCGGCACACGCGGCAAGTCTGCCGGGAATTCAGGCTGCTTCGATACGCGGCTCCATCAACGCAACCGACCTCGGCGCCCGCCCCGGCGCGCTCGACGACCAGAGCAGGATTTTCGCGCGCATGCTGGAAAAGGCCGGCAGCCAGGACATGCCGGTGTTCCTGCCGCCGGGCACCTATGTGGTCTCCAACCTGACGCTGCCGCGCAAATTGCGCCTCACCGGCATTCCTGGCGCCACCCGCATTGTCTATGGCGGCGACGGCCATCTCTTCGCGGTCGAGGACGCGGTTCACATCGAGCTCTCCGGCCTGGTCATCGACGGCGCCAATCGTTGGCTCGGAGACCAGGCGCAAGGCCTTCTCGATCTGCGCCGCGTCCAGCATCTGGTCGTCGACAATTGCAGCATCCTCGGCAGCGGCAAGAACGGTCTGGCGCTGGAGCGCGTGTCCGGCCGTATCGAGCGCTCGGAAATCACTGGCGCGGCGGATGCTGGCATCTATTCGGTCGAGGCGGGCAAGCTGCAGATCCAGGCGAACACCGTCTCTGATTGCGGCAATGGCGGCATTCTGGTGCATCGCTGGCAGATCGCCGATGACGGCACCATGATCTTCGCCAACCGCATCGACGCATATCCTCGCGCGAAGCGGCGGCACGGGGCAGAACGGCAACGGCATCAACGCGTTCCGCGCAAATGGCGTATCGATCGCCAACAACTCCGTCAGCGATTGCGCCTTCTCTGCCATCCGCGCCAACAGTTCCAGCAACATCCACATGTCAGGCAATTCCTGCTTGCGTTCCGGCGAAACCGCCATCTATGCCGAATTCGCTTTCGAGGGGGCCGTCATCAACGCCAACATCGTCGACGGTGCGGCCAACGGCATCTCGATCGTCAATTTCGACAGCGGCGGCCGCATGGGCGTCTGTTCCGCCAACATCGTGCGCAACATGTCGACCCAAGGGCCCTACCAGCCCGACCCTCCCGGCTTCGGCGTCGGCATCATCGGTCGAGGCCGACTGCGCCATCACCGGCAATGTCGTGGAGAACGCGCCGCGCTACGGCATGAACATCGGCTGGGGCGCGTTCATGCGCAACGTGGTCGCCACCGGCAATGTCATCCGCAAGGCCGGCACCGGCATAGGCGTCTCGGTGGTCGAAGGCACCGGCTCGGCGGTCATCTCTGACAACATCATCGACGGCGCCGAGAACGGCGCCATCGTCGGCCACCGCTGGGCAGAGCCGGCGACCGGCGATCTCGCCTTGATGGAGAAAAGCGGTTTTGCCAATCTCACGGTCGAGCGCAACCGCGCAAGCTGAGTGCCGGACGTCAGGTTGAGGACGGGCTCGATGCAAGCGCGGCCGCCGGCCGCATCACGCCGACCGGTTCGCCCTTGCGGTTTTCGACACAAGGGCGGGAAAGTGCGGCCAGTTTCGTGAAAACCGCCTCGTCATTGGCAAAAAATTCCGCCAGGATCGCCGAAACAGCGACTTCAGCGGCGCGCGCCGCACCGTCTTCGCATTTCAAAGCGATGCCGAAGCCAAGTTCGGGAATTGCCGCGCAGTAGACGCCTTCCGCCCCGACCTTGGCGAAGATCCGGCCGGGCGCAGCTTCCATCAATTGCGTGCAGACCCGGCCGGTGCCAGCGACATAAAACGGCTCGCGCCATGCAGGCCGACATCAGGCGCTTGGCCGCTTTGGCGCGCTCCGGAGCCAGCCCGTTGCCACTGGCCATCCTGGCAAAGCCCAAAGCGAGGCTTTTCAGCGGCGCCGCATAGGTCGGGATCGAGCAGCCGTCGGTGGCGGAATTTTCAAGCCCATGCCTGGCGCCCGTCACCTGTTCCATGGTTTCGGCGACCAGCTGTTGAAACGGGTGGGCAAATTGCACATAGCCGCGGTGGCCGATCTTCTGGTGGCAGCAAACGCACAGGAAACCGGCGTGCTTGCCCGAACAGTTGTTGTGCAACTGATTGGGACTTTCGCCGGCGCGCGCCAGCGCAACGGTCGCATCGTGGTTCGAAGGCCAATGCGCGCCGCATTCGAGAGCCGTTTCATCGAGCCCTGCCCTGGCAAGCATTGCGCCCGCCAGTTCGACATGCCTTGCCTCGCCGGAATGCGATGCGCAGGCCAGCGCCAGTTCCCTGTCGCCGAAACCATATGCGTCGGCAGCACCCGTCTCGACCAGCGGCAGCGCCTGGATCGCCTTGACCGCAGAGCGCGGGAAGACCGGCATCCCGATATCGCCGATCTCGCGGACGAGCTTGCCGTCGCCATCGACAATCACCGCCGCGCCGCGATGAACGCTCTCGACGATGTCGCCACGCAGCACTTCGACAAGGACGGGGTTGGTCATGGTTTCACCGAATGGGAGATGTCTTCCGGCGCAGGTCGTAGTCGCTCGCATCTCGACGGGCAAGGACTTCCAGAACTGGCGCATAGACTCGCATGACCTGCCCTCATGCCTTCAGCCTTCTCATTGGTCGAAAGCGTTGAAGAGGACGCTTCTCAGTCCGATCTCCTCGGTGTGGTTGGCCGGGATCTGGAACAGGATGTCGTCGATCAGAAAATCCTTGCCGGACTGGACCAGGAGCAGCCTGTCCGTCCAGTTGGCGGCGGGCGTGTCGGGAAATTCGTAGCGCACGGTGACCTCCATGCGACCGGAAAACTCCCTGGACTGGCCCGCCTTGCAGACCGGCGCGCGGTCGGGAAAGCCCTGGTAGGGAATGCCATCTCCGAGCGGCGGCTTGTCGCCGGGCGTGGCCTTGGCGATGGCGTCGTTGCGCTCCTGCGCCTCCGCGATGATTTTCAGCAACGAAGGCGACAGCAGAGCCCGGACCTGCTTTTCATTGTCTTCCACACGCGCCGCACAAAACGCCTCTGCCAGTTGCTGCGGTGTTTCGGCTGCCGCTGCAGCATTGCCCACGAGGAGCGCGAACGCAGCGGCGGCGATGACGGTTTTTTGCAAAGCGAATGCCTTTCGGGCGGAGGCCGAGCCTTTCCGCAAAGAATCGGAAAATGGCTCCATCCTGTTGTTTTTCAATGATCTCTCTCCGTCGCGATCAGCCGCCGGCGAGAACCCCGGTCGACAGAAACCCGCCATCGACGGCAAGCGTGTGGCCGTTGATGTAGCTCGCCTCCGGCGACAGCAGGAAGGCGATCGCCGCGGCCACCTCCTCCGGTTCGCCGTAGCGGCCCTGCGGCACGTGGCCAAGCCAGATGCGGCGGTCCTCCTCGGAATGCAGGCGCGACACCATCGGCGTCTCGATCGGGCCGGGCGCCACGCAGTTCACCCGCACGCCGCGATTGCCGATATTCGAGCGCCAGCACCTCCGACATCAGCTTGACGCCGGCCTTCGACGCGCCGTAGGCGACCCGGCCGCGATTGGCGCGCAGCCCCGAAACCGAGCCGATGTTGACGATCGAGAGCGTCGCGCCCATGCGCTCCAGCGCTGCCTTGGCGGCAGATGAAGGAGCCGACGAGATTGACGTCGAGGATTTCGCGGAAAAGCTCGGCGCTGGTTTCTTCGGCCGGAAATGTCGCGCGCGATGCCCGCCGAATTGACCAGCCCGCCGATCAGGCCGAGCCGGTCGACCATCTCGTCGAAGGCGTCGGCGACCTCATCCTCGTCGGTGATGTCGGCCTGCAGGAAAATCGCATTCTCGTCGGCGAAGGCGCTCTCGGCCGGGCCAGCGCATCCGCGTCGGCATCGACCACCGCGACCGGCCAGCCGTCGTCGAGCAGGCGCTCGACGACCGCCATGCCGATACCCGAAGCGCCGCCGGTGACGATCGCCGGAATGCTTCATCTGATGCGGTCCAGGATCGAAACGTAGTTGGCGACCGCAGCGCCGCCCATGTTGAAGATGCCGCCGAGCTTGGCGTCCGGCACCTGGATGCCGCCGGCCTCGCCGGTGAGCTGCATGGCGGTCAGCACATGCATCGACACGCCGGTCGCGCCGATCGGATGGCCCTTGGACTTCAGCCCGCCCGACGGATTGACCGGCAGCCGCCCGTCCTTGGCGGTCTGGCCCTCGAGCGCGAGCTTGGCGCCCTCGCCGCGCTTGGCCAGTCCCATCGCCTCGTATTCGATCAGCTCGGCGATGGTGAAGCAGTCATGCGTCTCGACGAAGGACAGGTCGTCGAGCGTCACGCCGGCCTTCTTCAGCGCCCGGGTCCAGCGCCTGCTCGCAGCCCTCGAACAGCAGGATGTCGCGCTTCGACATCGGCAGGAAATCCTGGACGTGCTCGTTGGCGCGGAAGGCGACGGCGCGCCGCATCGCAGAGCGCGGTGGCGGTGTCGGCAAGCACGATGCGCCGCCGCGCCGTCGGACACCAGCGAGCAATCGGTGCGCTTCAGCGGGCCGGCCACGAACGGGTTCTTCTCGCTCTCCTGCCGGCAGAACTCGAAGCCGAGATCCTTGCGCATCTGCGCATAGGGATTGTCGACGCCGTTCTTGTGGTTCTTCGCCGCGATCATGGCCAGCGCGTCCGACTGGTCGCCGTGGCGCTGGAAATAGGCCTGCGCGATCTTGCCGAACACGCCGGCAAAGCCGGCCGGCGTGTCGCCGTCCTCCGGCAGGTAGGAGGCGCTCAGCAGGTTCTTGCCGATCTCGGGACCGGGCGTCGTCGTCATCTGCTCGGCGCCGACCACCAGCACGATGCGCGCCGCCCTGGCGTCGATCGCGCGGATGCCCTGCCGGACCGCCGCCGAGCCGGTGGCGCAGGCGTTCTCGACGCGCGTCGCCGGCTTGAAGCGCAGCCGGTCGTCGGCCTGCAGCACCAGGCTCGCGGTGAAATCCTGCGGCGGAGAAGCCGGCATTGAAATGGCCGAGCACGATCTCGTCGACATCGTCCGGGCCGATGCCGGCATGATCGAGCGCGTCCGTCGCCACCTTGATGATCAGGCTCTCCAGCGTCTCGCCTTCGAGCTTGCCGAAGCGCGAATGCGCCCAGCCGACGATGCATGCGGTCATCTGTCGTCTCCTTGGCCGCAGCGTTCGCCATCCGCGGCACGATTCACGTCCTGACACAAGATGGACACTGCGGCGCGCCGACGTAAAGCCCGAGCCGACAGTCGTACCGAGCGCAGTCGGATTTTTGTTGATTGATCAGTCAATAAAAAATAACGTCCCGCCGGAGAGGAGCGACAATGCCGAAGATCGGAATGGAACCGCTGCGCCGCAAGGCGCTGATCGACGCGACGATCTCGGCGATCGGCGAGCGCGGCTCGCTCGACGTGACCATGTCGGAAATCGCCGGGCGCGCCGGCGTTTCCTCGGCGCTCGCGCATCACTATTTCGGCGCCAAGGACGAACTGCTGCAGGCGACGATGCGCCATCTGCTGGCCGAACTCGGTCGCGACACGCGCACGCGCGCTGCGCGGCGCACGACGCCGCGCGAGCGCGTGTTTCGGCGGTCATCGCCGTCAATTTCTCCGACAAGCAGTTCCAGCCCGAAACGATCGCCGCCTGGCTCGCCTTCTATGTCGAGGCGCAGAAGATCGCCGGCATTGCGCCGGCTGCTTACGCGTCTATGCGCGGCGCCTGCATTCCAACCTGATGAGCGGCCTGACCGACCTGATGCCGCGCGGCGATGCCGAGCGCACGCGCAGAGGCAATCGCCGCGCTGATCGACGGGCTCTACATCCGCCGCGCGCTGAAGGACGGCCTGCCCAATGCCGGCGAGCGCTGTCGCGCTCGTCGAGGACTATCTCGAAACCAAACTTGCCAGCAGCAGGCGCACGATGACCGCTCGCCCCAATATCCTCATCATCATGGTCGACCAGCTGAACGGAACGCTGTTTCCGGACGGGCCGGCGGAATTCCTGCACGCGCCGCATCTGAAGGCGCTGGCGGCGCGCTCGGCGCGCTTCGCGCAACAACTACACCGCCTCGCCGCTCTGCGCGCCGGGCCGCGCCTCCTTCATGAGCGGCCAGTTGCCGTCGCGCACCGCGCGTCTACGACAACGCCGCCGAGTTCGCCTCGCGATATCCCGACCTATGCGCATCATCTGCGCGCCGCCGGCTACTACACCTGCCTGTCGGGCAAGATGCATTTCGTCGGGCCGGACCAGTTGCACGGCTTCGAGGAGCGGCTGACGACCGACATCTATCCCGCCGATTTCGGCTGGACGCCGGACTACCGCAAGCCCGGCGAGCGCATCGACTGGTGGTATCACAATCTCGGCTCGGTGACCGGCGCCGGCGTCGCCGAGATCACCAACCAGATGGAATATGACGACGAGGTCGCCTTCCATCGCCGACGCAGAAGCTCTACGAGCTGCGCGCGCGCATCGCGACGACGCGCGACCGCCGGCCCTGGTGCCTGACCGTCTCCTTCACGCCATCCGCACGACCCCTATGTGGCGCGCCGCAAATACTGGGACCTCTACGAGGACTGCCAGGCGCTCGAGCCGGAAGTCGGCTTCATTCCCTACGAGAAGCAGGATCCGCATTCGCAGCGGCTCTACGAGGCCAGCGACTACGCGAGCTTCGACATCACGCCGCGAGCAGGTCCGCCGCTCGCGGCGCGGCTATTTCGCCAACATCTCCTATCTCGACGACAAGGTCGGCGAACTCATCGACGTGCTCGAACGCACCCGCATGCTCGACGACACGATCATCCTGTTCTGCTCCGACCACGGCGACATGCTCGGCGAGCGCGGCCTGTGGTTCAAGATGTGCTTCTTCGAAGGCTCCGCGCGCGTGCCGCTGATGATCGCCGGCACGGGCATCGCGGCCGGGCCTGATCGACGCGCCGGTCTCCAATCTCGACATCCTGCCGACGCTCTGCGAGCTCGCCGGCATCGACATGAGCGCGATCGCGCCGTGGACCGACGGCCAGTCGCTGCTGCCGCTGATCGCGCGGCGCGCCGCGCACCGCGCCGGTGCTGATGGAATATGCCGCCGAGGGCTCCTACGCGCCGATGGTGGCGATCCGCGAGGGCCGCTACAAGTTCGTCCATTGCGAGATCGATCCGCCGCAACTCTTTGATCTCGAATCGGATCCGCTGGAGCGGACCAATCTTGCCGCCGATCCCGCTCATGCCGGCGCTGGTCGCCGACTTCATGGAGAAAGTGCGCGCCCGCTGGGACATGGCGGCTTCGACGCCGCGGTGCGCGAGAGCCAGGCGCGGCGCTGGGTGGTCTATCCGGCGCTGCGCAACGGCGCCTACTACCCGTGGGAATTCCAGCCGCTGCAGAAGGCGTCCGAGCGCTACATGCGCAACCACATGGATCTCAACGTGCTCGAAGAGAGCAAGCGGTTTCCGAGAGGCGAATGATGACGGACAGTGCTGGTTCCCGACCTCGACCATCTGCGGCGCGCCTATGCCGTCACCTCGAAGGCGACGCAGGTGACGCCGCTGCTGGAATCGGCAGCGCTCGCCAAGGCGACGCGGCGCCGCGCGTGTCTTCGTCAAGCCGGAATCGCTGCAATGGGCAGGCTCGTTCAAGATCCGCGGCGCCTACTGGCGGCTGAAGCAGCTTTCCGCCGGACGAGGCGCAAGCGCGGCGTCGTCGCCTACTCCTCCGGCAATTTCGCGCAAGGCCTGGCCGCCGCCGGCGAGGCGCTCGGCATTCCGGTCACCATCGTCATGCCGATCGACGCGCCGGCGGCCAAGCGCGACGCCACCGCCGGCTATGGCGCGCGCGTCGTGCTGACCGACCATGGCGAGCGCGCCCGCGAGGAAGTCGCGGCCGAGCGCGCCCGCCAGATCGCCGACGAGGAAGGCCTGGCGCTGCTGCACCCCTTCGACGATCCCGAGATCGTCGCCGGCCAGGCCGGTGCCGGGCTCGAAGCGCTCGACCAGCTCGCGGCCAAGGACGCCAAGGCCGACCTGCTGTTCTGTCCGGTCGGCGGCGGCGGGCTGATCGGCGGCGTGGCGCTCGCCTTCCACTATCTGTCGCCGGCGACCGAAATCATCGGCGTCGAGCCGGAAGGCTTCAACGGCATGGGCAGTTCGCTGGCGCATGGCGCGATCGAGACGATGCCGCTGGCGCCGAGCTCGATCTGCGACGGGCTGATGGCGCGCCGGCCCGGCGAGGCGCCTTTCGCCGCGGTGGCAAGCGCCGGCGTGCGCGGGCTGACCGTCACCGACGCGTCGGTGCGCCGGCGATGAAGATCGCCTTCGAGCGCATGAAGCTGGTGCTCGAGCCCTCGGGTGCGGCCTCGCTCGCCGCCCTCCTCGACGGCGGCGTCGACGTCGCCGGCAAGACCGTGCTGGTGGTCGCCACCGGCGGCAATGTCTCGCTCGCCGATTTCATGAAGCATGTCGCCGATGCTTGAAGCCGATTTCGTCATCGTCGGCTCCGGCTCGGCCGGCGCGGCGCTCGCCTACCGCCTGTCGGAGGACGGCAGCATTCAGCGTGATCGTCATCGAATATGGCGGCAGCGATTTCGGCCCGTTCATCCAGATGCCGGCGGCGCTTTCCTTCCCGATGAACATGAGCCGCTACGACTGGGGTTTTACCAGCGAGCCGGAGCCGCATCTCGGCGGTCGCGTGCTGGTCACGCCGCGCGGCAAGGTGATCGGCGGCTCGTCCTCGATCAACGGCATGGTCTATGTGCGCGGCCACGCCCGCGACTTCGACCACTGGGCCGAGCAGGGCGCGACCGGCTGGTCCTTCGCCGACGTGCTTCCCTATTTCAAGCGCATGGAGAACGCGCATGGCGGCGAGGACGGCTGGCGCGGCACGACGGGCCGCTGCATGTGCGGCCGGGCAACGCAGCGCAACCCGCTCTACCAGGCCTTCGTCGAGGCCGGGCGCCAGGCGGGCTTCGAGACGACCGACGGACTACAACGGCTCCAAGCAGGAAGGCTTCGGCGCGATGGAGCAGACCATCCATCACGGCCGCCGCTGGTCGACCGCCAACGCCTATCTGCAGGCCGGCGCTGAAACGGCAAAATGTCAGTCTCGTCAATGGCTTCGCGCGGCGCATCGTCATCGAGAATCAACGCGCGATCGGCGTCGAGATCGAAGCTCGCAAACAGATTCAAGTCGTTAAGGCGCGACGTGAGGTCGTCATTGCCGCCTCGTCGATCAATTCGCCGAAGCTGCTGATGCTGTCGGGCATCGGCCCGGCGGAGCATCTCGCGGAGCACGGCATCGAGGTCGATCGCCGACCGGCCGGGCGTCGGCCAGAACCTGCAGGACCATATGGAGCTCTACATCCAGCAGGAATTGCATGCAGCCGATCACGCTCTATTCGAAGCTGAACCTGTTCTCCAAGGCGCTGATCGGCGCCGAATGGCTGTTCTTCAAGAGCGGGCTCGGCGCCACCAACCATTTCGAGGCCGCCGCCTTCGTGCGCTCGAAGCCGGGCGTCGACTATCCCGACATCCAGTATCATTTCCTCCCGGTGGCGATCCGCTACGACGGCAAGGCGGCGGCCAAGTCGCATGGCTTCCAGGCGCATGTCGGGCCGATGCGCTCGAAGTCGCGCGGCGCGGTCACGCTGCGCATCGCCGATCCGTGGCGAGAAGCCGGTGATCCGCTTCAACTACATGTCGCACCCGGACGACTGGGCGGATTTCCGCCACTGCATCCGGCTGACCCGCGAAATCTTCGGCCAGCCGGCCTTCGACCCCTATCGCGGCCGGGAGATCTCGCCGGGCGCCGACGTGCAGAGCGACGACGAGCTCGACGCCTTCATCCGCGAGCATGCCGAAAGCGCCTACCATCCCTGCGGCACCTGCCGGATGGGCCGCGCCGACGATCCGACGCAGCGTGGTCGATCCGGAATGCCGGGTGATCGGCGTCGAAGGCCTGCGCGTCGCCGATTCCTCGATCTTCCCGCGCGTCACCAACGGCAATCTCAACGCGCCCGTCGATCATGACCGGCGAGAAGGCCGCCGACCACATCCTCGGCAAACAGCCGCTCGCGCCGTCCAACCAGGAACCATGGATCAATCCGCGCTGGCGGGTGAGCGACCGATAGAGCATGATCCGACCAGCGACTTTGGAGAACATCATGAAAGTGCAGCCGAAGCATCGCACTACATCAACGGCCGCTTCGTCGAGGACGAGCAGGGCGTTCCCCTTCCGGTGATCTATCCGGCCACCGGCGAGACAATCGCCGAGCTGCATTCGGCGACCCCCAACATCGTCGAGCTGGCGGTCGAAGCGGCGCGCGAGGCGCAGCCGGCCTGGGCGCGGCTGAAGCCGGTCGAGCGCGGCCGCATCCTGCGCCAGGCCGCCGACCTCTTGCGTGAACGCAACGCGCAACTGGCACGGCTTGAGACGCTCGACACCGGCAAGGCGATCCAGGAGACGCTGGTGGCCGACGCTGCTTCCGCTGCCGACGCGCTCGAATTCTTCGCCGGCGCGATCGCCGGCTACAATGGTGATTATGTCGATCTTGGCGGGCCGTTCGCCTACACCCAGCGCGAGGCGCTCGGTGTCTGCGTCGGCATCGGCGCCTGGAACTATCCGATCCAGGTGGCCGGCTGGAAATCGGCGCCGGCGCTGGCGATGGGCAATGCGATGGTGTTCAAGCCATCCGAGAACACGCCGCTGTCCGCGCTTGCGCTGGCCGAAATCTATTCCGAAGCCGGCCTGCCCGACGGGCTGTTCAACGTCGTGCAGGGCTATGGCGATGTCGGCGGCGCGCTGGTCTCGCATCCGCGCGTGGCAAAGGTCTCGCTGACCGGCTCGGTCGGCACTGGTAAGCGGGTACTTTCGCTTGCCGGCGCGCAGATGAAGCACGCCACGATGGAGCTTGGCGGAAAATCGCCGCTGATCGTCTTCGACGACGCCGATGTGGAAAACGCGGTCGGCGGCGCCATGCTCGGCAACTTCTACTCGACCGGCCAGGTCTGTTCCAACGGCACCCGGGTTTTCGTGCAGGACGGCATTTTCGACCGCTTCCTCGACCGGCTGACCGAACGCACCAAGGCGATCCGCATCGGCGATCCGCTCGACCCCGACACGCAGATGGGGCCGCTGATCAACAAGGCGCAGCACGAAAAGGTGACCGGCTACATTCAGGCAGGCAAGGACGACGGCGCAGTGCTGCACTATGGCGGCAAGGTTCCGGCCCTGCAGGGTTTCGAGGGCGGGTTCTTCGTCGAGCCGACGATCTTCACCGGCGTGACCGACGACATGCGCATCGCGCGGGAAGAAATCTTCGGGCCGGTGATGAGCGTGCTCTCCTTCGCCGACGAGGACGAGGTGATCGCCCGCGCCAACGACACCGAGTTCGGGCTGGCGGCGGGCGTGTTCACCCGCGACCTGCCGCGCGCGCACCGGGTGATCGGCGAGTTGCAGGCCGGCACCTGCTGGATCAATGCCTACAATCTGACACCGGTTGAGGTGCCGTTCGGCGGCTACAAGCAATCCGGCATCGGCCGGGAAAACGCACTGGCCGCGTTGGGGCACTACTCGCAGCTGAAATCCGTCTATGTCGAGACAGGAGACGTGCAGAGCCCGTACTGAAGGCATTTCGCTACAAAATGCCCCTCGCCCCGGCGGACTTTCTCCGCAGGCGGGGAAGGAGACGGCCGCAACGTCGACGCCTCCCTCTTCCCATTCGCCTACTGGTCGCGGAATGCCGCCTCCCCGGCGTCCGACACCTCGACCCATTTCTTGTCGGGCTCCGCGCCTGCGGTGTAGCTGTCGTGCCAGTTCCACCATTTGTAGGTCGGCGTCTGGGGGTAGCCCTCAGGTGAGTTTTCCCAAACCTCCTGGCGGCCGAGCGGCGTCATGTCGAGATAGCTCCAGACCGTCCCGATCGCCTCGTCGCCGCGGCTGTTGATGAGATAGGTGCGGAAAATCCGGTCGCCGTCGTGGATGAAGACGTTGTGGCCGTGCCATTCGTCGACGCCGAAATCCTTGTCGAAGCTGTCGGTGATGGTGACCCAGGGCATCTCCCAGCCCATCCTTGCCTTCAGCCGCGCGATGTCGGCCTGCGGCGCGCGCGAGGCAAAGACGAGCGTGGTGTCGCGAGCGTTGACGTGCGCAAGATGGCTGACCTGATCGGCAACCATGGAACAGCCCCGGCAGGCTTGCTCCGGCCAGCCATAAACGCCCGGCTCGAAGAAGGCGCGGTAGACGATCAGCTGGCGCCGGCCTTCGAACAGGTCGAGCAGGCTCACCGTGCCTTCGGGTGCTTCAAACTTGTATTCCTTCTCCACCGCCATCCACGGCATGCGCCGGCGCTCGGCGGCCAGAGCGTCATGGGCCCTGAGTTGGGCCTTTTCCTTTACCAGCAGCTTCTCGCGGGCGGCTTGCCACGCCTCAGGCGACACGACAGGCGGCGTTTGCATGCCGGCAAGTTCGCCGTTCTTTCCATTCCGGGCTGATGTGCTCATGACCTTGAACCTCCTGATCTGGATAAACTCCCGAACCTACCCCTGGAGCATGATCTTTTTTGTAAAAACCGGTTTCCACTTTTCGGGATCATACTCAAACGGCAAAAGCATGGATCCGTTTCGCCGCCGGGTGTGCGAGCGTTCTCGCACCGGAAACCGACAGGGCGGGAGTAACAAGTCTGGCGGGATTGGGGTGGAGGCTGATTGGAGGCGGCGGCGAGGATTGTTTCTCGGGTCGGCCCGCCAGCCCTGTCTGGGGCGATGTGCAGGCGGAACATGAGGCCAACCCCGCCTCGGCTTCAAGGTGTTGTCGTCACCCGAGGCGGCGCAGCGCACCGGCACCCGGTGCTTGAAAGCAATCAGCTTTTGGGGTCGTCTTGCGTGCCGTCCAGATACTGCGTCAGCGCCGAGACCAGGTGATAGAAGATCGAGGCGGGGACTTCGGTCGCCAGCGAGCGGCCGCGTTCGTCGATCTGGTCGATCCACAGGCCTTGAGGAGCCGGGTCGATGTGCCAGCGGAACAGGCGACCGACACGCGCCTCGATCTCCGGTTTCAGGTCGGGGCCGCCGGTGCCGTCGAGCGCGATGGCCGCCTTGATGGATTCCGATTGCGGCCAGCTGCGCGAGACGCCTTCCAGCGGCAGGCCCTGGCGCGACACGGCGGCATAGGCAAGGCCGGTGGCGCGGTTGAGCCCATTGGCGATGGCCGAGGCATAAAGCTTGCGGGCAAAGACGATCAGGTCCTTCTGGCCGCTCTTGGCCGCGAAATCGACGAGCAGCGAGGCCCATTCGAAATGGTGGCCGGGCTCGGTCCAGTCGCCCTCGACGCCCGCCGCCGGCTTCCAGTCGCGATCGAAGAACTCGCCCAGCGTCCAGCTTTCGGGGTCGAAGAAATGGCTGCGGAACAGATCGATGATGCGCGCTGCGCGCCTGAGATAGGCGCGGTCGCCGGTGACCGTGTGCCAGGCAAGGAACGCTTCCAGAAGGTGCATGTGCGGGTTGGAGCGCCGCATCCCCTCCCCGTCAGGCGTTTCCAGGAAGCCGGTCAGGCGCGCATCCTCGAGATGCGCATCGAGGAAGCGGAAAGTTTCCTCGGCCAGCCACAGCGCATCCCTGTGGCCGACGCGATAGGCATGCGCCAGCGCCAGAAGCACACATGAATGGTCGTAGGCGTCTTCCACCGGATCGGCGACGGAGCCGTCGACATTCAGCGTGCGCACCCAGCCGCCGCGGTCGGTGCGGCCCTTGTTGGCGATGAAGGCGATGCCGTGGTCGATCAGCCGGTCGGCGGGACCTTGCCAGCCGCGCTCCTTGGCGACGGCGAAGGCATAGATCTGCCGCGCCATGGTGCGCATGCGCTTCGGCTTTTTCAGCGCGCGCCCGTCAAAGCCCAGCGCCTCGTGAAAGCCGCCATGCACCTCGTCGACGCCGGCGGTCGACCACAGCGGCAGGGTTTCCTCGAACAGCCAGTGGCTCCACTCGCTTCCGCCATGACGCCGCTGACGATGACGCGGTCGTGCGCGGGCGTGAACTTGGTTTCCAGCCGGCCGCTCTTTTCCAGCTGCTCGACGATCTTCTTGACGTTCTGGCTGTGGCTGACCGGGGCGACGAAGGTGGCGTCGGGCGTCGAGACGATGGCGACATCCTTCAAGCCGATCGCCGACAGCAGCCGCCCTTCGCTGCGCAGGTAGGAATTCTCGCAATCGATGGCGACGACATCGCCGACCACGACATTGCCGTCCTTGTCGGACGGGCTGACGTCAAGCAGCGACTGCCAGGAGCCGAGATCGTTCCAGCGGAAGCCCGCCGGCACCATGGCGATGTCGGAGACGCGCTCCATGATCGCATAGTCGACGGAGATCGACGGAATAGCGGAATAGAGGTCGAGCGACATGTAGAGGCCGGACACGTCGCCGACCGCCTCGCCGAAGGCTTCCGCCGCTGTCTGCCAGATTTCCGGCTGGAACTTCTCGAAGGCCTCGCGCATCGAGCCGGCGCGAAACAGGAAAATGCCGGTGTTCCAGAAGAAGGTTCCCGCGGCGAGATAGGATTTCGCCGTCTCCAGGTCCGGCTTTTCGACGAAACGCGACACGGTGCGGACATCGCCTTCGCCGGGCGCCACCTCGATGTAGCCGTAGCCGGTTTCCGGCTGCGTCGGCTTGATGCCGAACACCACGAGCCGGCCCTCAGCCGCCGCGGGGGCGCCCTTCTCGATGGTCTGCCAGAACTGGCGATCGGTCGAAATCTCATGGTCGGACGGCACCACCAGGACCAGCGCGTCGTCGCCATAGGCCGAGATCGTCTGCAAGGTAGCGACCGCCACCGCCGCGGCGGTGTTGCGGCCGACCGGCTCGAAGATGGCGCCGCCGCCATTCAGGTCGAGCGAGGCGATGTCGGTGCGCACGCGGTCGGCATGGCGCTCCGAGGCGATCAGGTAGATCGGCGTCTCGCCGGCCGGCCTTGCCTTCAGCCGGCGCAGCGTCTTCACCAGCATGGAGCCGTCGCCGGACAGATCGTGGAACTGCTTTGGATTGTCCTCGCGCGACAGCGGCCAGAGCCTGCGAGCCGACGCCGCCGCTCATGACGAAACTGACGATCCGTTCTGCCATCTGCCCGTTGTCCGTCAGAATGTCTGGTTGTAGGCGCCGACTTCCGGATTTTTCCGGAGCACGGCGTCGACCGCCTCGAACATTTCGCGTCGGCGTTTCGACGACACCGGGCTCTCGACGACCACCACCAGTTCCGGCTTGTTGGACGATGCCCGCACCAGGCCCCAGGTGCCGTCCTCGGCAACGACACGCACGCCGTTGATGGTCACCAGATCGGCGATCCTCTGGCCGGCAAGGGCCACGCCAAGCGCCTTCATTTCCTGGAAATCCGCCGTCACCCTGTCGACCACGCCGTACTTCACCTCGTCGCCGCAATGCGGCGACATCGTCGGCGTGCCATAGGTCAACGGCAGGTCGCGGTAAAGGTCGGCCATCGACTTTTCGCGGATTGCGGTCGAGCATCTCGCAGACGGCGATTGCCGTCACCAAGCCATCATCATAGCCGCGGCCGATCGGCGGGTTGAAGAAGAAGTGCCCGGACTTTTCGAACCCGGCAATTGCGCCAAGTTCGGCGACGCGCCGCTTGATGTAGGAATGGCCGGTCTTCCAGTAGTCGGTTTTCGCGCCGTTCGCCTTCAGCACCGCATCGGTGTTGAACAGGCCGGTCGACTTCACATCGACGACGAACCGGGCGCCAGGGTGGAGCGCGGAAATATCCCGCGCAAGCATGACCCCGACCTTGTCGGCGAAAATCTCGTTGCCTTCATTGTCGACGACGCCGCAGCGGTCGCCGTCGCCGTCGAAGCCCAGGCCGACATCGGCGCCGGTTTCCAGACACCTTGTCGCGGATGGCATGCAGCATCTCCATGTCTTCCGGATTGGGATTGTAGCGCGGGAAACTGTGGTCGAGTTCGGTGTCGAGCGGAACGACCTCGCAGCCGATCGCTGCCAGCATCTGCGGCGCGAACGCGCCGGCGGTGCCGTTGCCGCAGGCGCAGACAACCTTCAGTCGGCGCTTCAACCTTTTGCCCGCCGTCAGATCGTCGAGATAGACCTTGCGGAAATCCGCCACGAATTCGTACGAACCCCCGCCGACGAGATCGAAATCGCCGGCAAGCACGATGTCCTTCAGCGCGCCCATCTCCTCCGGGCCGAAGGTCAGCGGGCGCTGGCTCCCATCTTGACGCCGGTCCAGCCGTTTTCGTTGTGAGAGGCCGTGACCATGGCGACCGACGGCGTGTCGAGCGCGAACTGCGCGAAATAGGCCATCGGCGACAGCGCAAGGCCGATATCCTTCACCCGGGCGCCGGCGGCCATCAGGCCCGACACCAGCGACAGCTTGATCGCCATCGAATAGCTGCGGAAATCGTGGCCGGTGACGATGTCGCGGCCCGGCGCCCAGACGGCTGATCAGCGTGCCGAGCCCCATGCCCAGCGCCTGCACGCCCATCAGGTTGAGCTCGGGCTCCTTGGCTCGAGGCGGGATGGCCGAACCACCAGCGCGCGTCATATTCGCGAAAACCGCTCGGCTTCACCAGCGCGGTGGTCTCGAAGGCAAAGGTGTTCGGCTTGGCATCGCCGACGGGCTTCAACGTCACGGAAGGAAGTCTCCTGGGGCAACAATTGCCGAATAAACTGTAGCTGCAACGATTTACCGCTGCGCAAAGCGCGCCGCGACGCTACGGATCGCGACACGCTTTACGTCTTTGACCCTATGCACGTCGTTATCACAAAACCCCAGCACACTTTTGCGCGACATGCATTAAACGATCCCGGCGCGCTTTGCGACAGGGGAAAATCGAAAAGCAAATCAGCGACTTCGACTATTCCAGCTTTTTGTTGAATCATTTCCCTTTGGTGCCTTGCGGGAACGAGGCATGGCGGCTATAAGCCCGCCGTCTGGTCGCGGAGTGTAGCGCAGCCTGGTAGCGCACATCGTTCGGGACGATGGGGTCGCAGGTTCAAATCCTGCCACTCCGACCAGAAAAATCAATGGCGTTGGCGAATATTCGCTTTCCGAAACAAAGCTCCCACCTGAAACTGATTTTGCGGGTCCCCACCGACGGATGCCGCTGAGTTACAGCCGCAATGTCCGTACAGCCTGCGTGGCCTGTCAGCCATCGTGGTAACAAGCCCAATCGAAGATCAGCCTAGAGCTTGCCGTGCCGGATGTGGCGAAAACGGTCGAGCCACGTCTCTCGCCGCTGTGAATGTGCGGTGAACAACACGTCCGTTGGCCCACATGCGGTCACGTGCGCTCGGCAATACATGGTTTCCAGACGCCGTGATCGTCGGTGTTGGTGTAGCTGATTTATCAATTGGACGGCGAGACCTACAATTGTTAACTCCAGTTAAGCCCGGGTGTTCAGGTAGGTCGAAAAGGAACCGACGCGAGCGCACAATGCCAACGGCCAATACTCCATGGTGTTTCTTTCTGGCGAGCGACCGCGATTATTTCCCTTACGCTTGCCTAGCAGCGTTGCGCGCGCTTGAAATGAGTGCGTGGCAGGCCTCGGGCTTCATTCTGCACGTAGATGCAACTGAAGCGGACCGCGTTGCAGCCGCGCAACTGCTTGGGGACAGTGTTGGGATTGTCGACGCGTCTAGTTTCCTGCAGGGGCTCTCCTACAGGTACGATGGGAGGATTACAAAGACAGCCTATCTGCGCCTCTTCGCTGACTTGGTGCCAGAATTCAAGCCCTATTCTCGGGTGATCTATCTAGATTGCGATGTACTAATCAATCGGGATCTCTCTGACCTTGCATCAATCGACTTGCGGGTTCCATTGCTCGCCGCGCACGATCTGACCGCATACTACGATCTCGGCTATCGTGATCGGCTGCCGGTGGACCCAGGAGCGCCCTACTTCAATTCCGGTGTCCTGGTTTTCGATTTGCCGAACGTTCGGGAGGCTCGCCTTCTCGAAGCAGCCCGCTATTTCGCGGAGAACCAACGAGAGCAATGCGTCCAACATGACCAAGACGCCCTGAACGTCGCCTTCGAAGGCAATTGGCAGACTTTACATCCACTTTGGAACACGATGACAAACCTCCACTGGATGCCAGCATTTTCCAAAACTTTTGCCCGACATTTTACCGGAAAGAAACCTTGGACCAACAATCCGACCGGTGTCGAGACGGAAGCTATCGCGATCTATCGTCGCTTGGCCGCGCGCACCAAATGGGCTGACAAGTTTCGGCAACCATCCCGATGGATGACTTTGACACTGGCAATGAAGCGTCTTGAACGAACGGCCAACGCCGCCCTTGCGCATCTCGATGCAGATGGACGGCGACTTCGCCGTGCTCGTTTCAACCAGAAGCTGTCGTTGATCTGGGACCTGTTATCAGAAGACGCCAACAATTGCCAACTCGCACGATCATTTCCTGAAAGGGCGTTCGCCGGTGAGCTTGCGATCGGACGGAGGGGGCAGGGCCGGCAGCCAATTGTTTGAGGGCGTGTGTTGTGATTTGGGCGCCGTTGTCACGATATTCCAAGCATGTTTGCTTTTCACCGAAAATTTTCCAGCTCGAACTCTTCATCGCGAGCTAGGTCATCTATCGCAGGTTCGCATCTATCGCTCAGCCACGCGGCGCGGCCGACGACACCGCGGTGGTCGAAGCGACAGCCATCTGCGACGAAGTCGAGCACTATGCTGGCGTGGTGTCCATGCCGCTCCTCGGCAAAAAGGCATGATCGTCACAAGAAGGTCCGCCGCCTGATGCGCGAGCATGACCTTCAGCCGACAATGCGCCGCCAATTCACCGGCGCGGCATTCCTTACGAAAAGGCAAAGGTGGAAAGCGTCCGCTCAAAGTCGAGGCCGTCTATCCCAATGGCCGTCGAGACGTTCGCCGATGTTAAAAAACACCTTCCGCATTTCAGAGGAGGTCTGCAACCACCGACGGCTTCACTCAGCACTCGCCCGTCAGCTTTTGATTGATGTTCTGCGTCTCAAGCGACGAAGGAACGTCTCGATCGGTTTCAAGCCACGAATAAACTTCTCGACCGAGCGATTCAGGCTTGTGGCAGAGACCAACTTGTCAATCTCTTCGTTCACGTTTTCGAGCCGCTCGGACAGGATTGCGGCGGCAGCGAGGGAAATATCGGCTGCAGATATGTCGGGAAATCGCTTGGTAACAGCGGCGTAGGAATGCGGCGTTAGCGCGTTGGCGATCGACAGTCGGCCGGATTGAAGAAGCAACCGCTGCACGACCTGCTCGAACGTCCAGTCGTGGACATCAAAGATCTTCCAGCGCTGGCTGCGTTTTGCGGAAAACCCGGCCAAGACTATCCTTCGGTCAATATCAAGTTCACACAACCAAACGGCCAGCGCAAAACCGGTGCTCGGCAAATGATCTGAAGGGTAGAGATCAACGAAATATTCCGCCAGGTCGAGGTGGCCGGTTGGAACACTACCGAAAGCGGTGGCAGGAGTGACCTTTTCCACAGGGCTCGCTCTCACGCACATGATCCCGAGGAAACGAGCTGATGGAAAATAGCCGACCACGTGATCGGCACTGCCCCGAGTGAGAATGTTTGGGCCGCCAGTGCCACTGCGGATGACGAGCAGAGCGTTGCCGTGGAAAGGCCGGTCGAGGACCTTGTAGACTTTGTTGAAGAAGACAAACAGCGTGTCGGCAGGAAGGCTCGCACACAGCGCGTCAATATCCACCTCGTCGCTGTTGGCTACGAGAACAATTACAGAGTAGGAGGCGAAAAGAGGGCGCCAATCGTCCTTCGTCGCAAAACCCGCTGTCGAACCGACAAACGGGTTAGCAGCGGCTTCCACTGCAGTATTCAAGGCCTAACTCTTGGTCTCGCGCTGCGTGACATGCAGCATGCGCTCACGCGTGGCAAACCATTCATCAGCGTATTCATCGTTGCGGTATTCATCGAAATATGGACCGCCGTCGGTGAAATGGACCAGTTTTGCGTCCGGCCGGTGGTCGTATTCGTTGACCAAATGGTTCCATTCGATCGGCAGTGCACCGACGTGTTCATCGCTGTCGAGCCATTTGAATTGGTGGAGCTGCAATCCGGTGGCCGTGTTGACAAAATCGGGTGTGAGCGCCCGGCATTTGGCATTGTTGAACAGCATGACACTCGACCAGTTCTTTTTCTCGTATTTGGTTTGGACCTGGCCGAGAAATTTCTGTTCGGACTTTGGCACATAATCGTGTTTCACGCACATCACTGCATAGCGATCGTCACACAACTCCCACAATTCGGCAATGTCGGCACGCGCCAGCATATCGCAATCCATAAACAGGCTCCAGCCGTCGTAGCTGCTGAGATAGGGGACCATGAAGCGAGAGAACGAGAATTCGGTGGACTGCAGTGGATTGCGCTCACGGACAAAAAGCCCATCGAGATGGCCGAGCACAATCGGCGAGAACAAAACCGGGATCGAGGAATGAGCGATGATGCTTTGGGCAAGCACATGGTAGGCAACGACCTCCTTGGAATCGAAGCCTACGAAGATTCGCGCGATTCTATCTTGCATGATTGCTCCTGCTTTCCTGTGTATCGGAGTCGCTACCATGACCACAACTCTGGAGTCGAGCGAGTTCAATGGTCCAGAGCGACGCTAAATATGGCAGCTCCTTGCGCCCCCATTAGAAAATTGGGTCTTCGACTCGGGTCGCGTCAACACCGTCCGTCAGGAACCCAACATCGACTGCGAACTGCAGGCTTGTTGCCGCCCGGGAAAGAAAGCTTTCCGACAGCCCGCTCATGGCCGCCTGGCGCATGCGACAGAGCTGGAAGGGTCGTCCGAGCGATCGCAGCACAGGCCAGCACATTGCAAGGTTCATCTTGACGTCACTCTACACTGGCTCCGCAGCCGTCTGTGGCGCGATACGCCCGATGCAGGGACGGGCTTTGTCGATCTCAGCCGCGGCGTTTTTTTCGCCGCGCCGCCAACTCAATCGAGATGAAGGAGCGCCAGCCGCCTGCAGGCTTCCGGATCGCCCTGCTGACACACATCCTGCGACCTTTCGCGAAGCATCGCTCTCCGGCAGAGTGTTTAAGCGCTCAGCCTGAATTTGGTCGGATCCATCGCGGCCGCCATCAGGGTCTGGGTGTATTCCTCGCGCGGATTGTCGAAGATCGCGTCGGTCATGCCTTCCTCGACGATCTTGCCCTGCTTCATGACGATCAGTAGTCGGCCATGGCGCGGACGACGGCCAGATCGTGGCTGATGAAGAGGTAGGACAGGTCGTGATCCTTCTGCAGCTTGCGCAGCAGCTCGACGATCTGTTTCTGCACCGAACGGTCGAGCGCGGAGGTCGGCTCGTCGAGCACCACCACCTTGGGCTTGAGGATCATGGCGCGGGCAATGGCGATGCGCTGACGCTGGCCGCCCGAGAATTCGTGCGGATAGCGGTTGCGAACGGCGGGATCGAGACCGACCTCATCGAGCGCTTGGCAAGCCCGTTCGTCGCGTTGCTTCTTCGACAGCGACGGCTCGTGCACGAGGAGCCCTTCGGTGATGATCTGGCCGACCGTCATGCGCGGAGACAGCGAACCGAACGGATCCTGGAAGACCAGCTGGAGTTCGCGCCGCAGCGGACGCATGTGACCCTTGTCGGCCTTGGAGATATCGCGGTTCTCGAAGCGGATCGAGCCTTCGCTAGCCAGCAGGCGCAAAAGCGCACGGCCGAGCGTCGACTTGCCGGATCCGGATTCGCCGACGATGCCGATGGTCTGGCCCTTGCGCAGGGCGATGTTGATGCGGTCCACGGCGCGCAAAAGCATCGGATCGCCGGCAAGGAAGCCGCCGCCGATCTTGAACACGACCTCGACATCCCTGCCCTGCAAAAGGATCGGCGCGTCCTGGCGCCGGCGGCGCCTTGCGGCCGGTCGGCTCGGCCGACAAGAGCATTTTCGTGTAGGGATGCGTGCGGCTTGGAGAACACCGCCTCGGTGACGCCCTCCTCGACCACCTCGCCCTGCCGCATCACATAAACGCGGTCGGCGAAGCGGCGCACGATGCCGAGATCGTGGGTGATGAAGACGATCGCCATGCCGAGCTTCTGCTGCAGTTCGGCAAGCAGGGTCAGGATCTGCGCCTGGATGGTGACGTCGAGCGCCGTCGTCGGCTCGTCGGCGATCAGGATGTCGGGATCGTTGGCAAGCGCCATGGCGATCATGACGCGCTGGCGCTGGCCGCCCGACATTTCGTAGGGGTAGGACTTCATGCGCCGCTCGGGATCCGGGATCTTCACCAGCTTGAGCAGCTTCAGTGCCTCCTCGCGGGCCGCCGCGGCGCCCAGCTTGCGGTGGCGCTGGATCGGCTCCATCAGCTGGTTGCCGATCGTGTAGAGCGGGTCGAGCGAGGTCATCGGCTCCTGGAAGATCATGGTGATCTTGCGGCCGCGCACCTCGTTGAGGCCGGACTTGGAAAGCGTAAGCAGATTGCGGCCGCGATAGTCCACGCTGCCGGTCGCCTCGCCGTTGGAGGCGAGCAGGCGCATCGCCGCCATCATGGTCTGGCTCTTGCCCGAGCCGGACTCGCCGACGATGGCTACGGTTTCGCCGGCGCCGACCTTGAGGTTGATGCCTTTCACGGCCTCGACAACGCCGTCGAGCGTGCGGAAGCGGACGCGCAGGTCGTTGACGGCAAGGACGGTTTCTGGAGTGCTCATGATTACCGGTCCTTGGGGTCAAGCGCGTCGCGCAGGCCGTCGCCGATGAAATTCAGCGCAAACAGCGTCGACACGAGGAAGAATGCCGGGAAAAGCAGAAGCCAGTTCGCCGTGCCGATGTTCTTGGCGCCGGCCGAGATCAGCACGCCCCAGCTGGTCATCGGCTCCTGGACGCCGAGGCCGAGGAAGGACAGGAAGCTTTCCAGCAGGATCACCTGCGGCACCAGCAGCGTCATGTAGATGACCACCGGCCCGAGCAGGTTGGGGATGACGTGGCGGCGCACGATGCCGCGCGTCGAGACGCCCATGGCTTCCGCGGCCTGCACATATTCCTGCCTGCGGATGGAGAGCGCCTGGCCGCGCACGATGCGCGCCATGTCGAGCCACAGCACCGCGCCGACGGCGAGGAACATCAGGATGAAGTTTCGCCCGAAGAACACCACCAGCATGATGACGAAGAAGATGAACGGCAGCGAATAGAGAACGTCGACGATGCGCATCATGATCTCGTCGGTCTTGCCGCCGATGAAGCCGGCGGTGGCGCCGTAGATAACGCCGATGACGACGGCGACGATGCCGGCAAGCAGGCCGATGGCAAGCGATATGCGCCCCGCCATCAGCGTTCGCGACAGGAGATCGCGGCCGACATTGTCGGTGCCGAACAGGAAGTACTGCTGCTTGACCGAGGCGCTCATCACCATTTCGAGGCCGTCGGGCGAGGTGCTGTCGACGGTGACATTGTCGAAGGCGTCCGAGCGTTCGAGGTAACGGACGTTGCGCTCGTCGACCTTCTTGGAGGAGGTGACGGTGACAAAAACCCGATCGCCCTCCTGATGCCATTCCTTGATGTCGACGCGCATGCGCTTGACCGCGTCGCCGAGCGAAGTCTCGATCGTGTCAGCGCGCGGATAGGGCGAGAAGCTCGGCGCGGTGCGGACATAGTCGGGATAGATCGTGGTGTAGAGATGCGGCACGAAATACGGGCCGACGATGCAGATCACCGCCATGAAGACCAGGTAATAGAGGCTGATCATGGCGGCCTTGTTGGCCTTGAGGCGCGCCCAGGCATCGCCCCAGAGCGAGCGTCCGACGACCGCCTTGGCGGCGGCCGGCGTTGAGGCGGCGGTGACGTCAGTCATAGCGCACCCTCGGATCCACGACGGCATACATGATGTCGACGATCAGGTTGAACAAAATGGTGAAGATGGCGATGACGACCACGGTGCCCATGACCAGCGTGTAGTCGCGGTTGAGCGCCGCCTCGACGAAATAACGGCCGACGCCGGGGATCGAGAAGATGGTCTCGACGATGACCGAGCCGGTGAGCAAGGCGGCGGCGGCCGGACCGGCGAAAGAGACGATCGGCAGAACCGCGCCGCGCAAGGCATGCTTCACCACCACCGACCAGTCGGACAGGCCCATGGCGCGCGCCGTGCGGATATGGTGGGAGCGCAGGGATTCGATCATCGAGCCGCGCATCAGGCGCGCCACGATCGCCATCTGCGGCAAGGCGAGCGTGAGGATCGGCCCGATCTTGTTGAGCAGCGCGCCATCGCCCCAGCCGCCGATGGGCAGCAGGTGCCAGGTCAGGCCGAACACGCAGCTGGATCACCGGTGCGATGACGAAGGTCGGGATGGTGCTGCCGGCGGTCGCAATGGCGATGACCGTATAGTCGCCCACCTTGTTCTGGTTGAGGGCGGCGATGATGCCGAGGATGCTGCCCAACAGCAGGGCAAGGACCAGCGCCGACGCGCCGAGCTGCGCCGAAATCGGCAGGCCGGCGGCGAAGAGTTCGGTGACGGTGAAGTCAGGCAGATTGTAGCTCGGCCCGAAATTCCCGTGCAGCAGATTGTTCAGATAGTTTGCGTATTGGAGCCAGAGCGGGTCGCCGAGACCGAACTGCGCTTCCAGGTTGGCCCGGATTTCGGGGCTCAAACCGCGTTCCTGATTGAATGGCCCGCCGGGGGCGACACGCATCAGGAAAAAAGCCAGTGTTACGATGACGAATAGCGTCGGTATGGCGGTCAAAAGCCGCCTGAGCACGTAGAGCAGCATAACGGCAGCCCCTTCCTGGTTGGACGGAAGCCGCCGCCGCCCTTTTCGGGGAAGCGGCGGTTCGCCAAGGGCTTAGTCCTTGCTGACGAAGCGTGTCGGATGCACGTCCATCACGTTCTCGTCGAAGCCCTTCAGCTTCGAGGAGACCAGGTTTTTGTAGCTGTAGTAGAGGAGCGGGATCTGGCCGACGTCGTCGATCAGGATGCGCTCGGCGTCGGCGAGAAGCTTGAGGCGCTCTTCCGGCTTGCCGCCGGCAGCGGCGGCCTTGTCCATCGCAGCTTCGAAGGCGGGGCTGTTGTAGTTGGAGTAGTTGTTGCCGCTCGCCTTGCGGGAGATGCCGAGGAAGGTTTCCGGATCCTTGTAGTCGGCGATCCAGCCTGCGCGGGCGACGTCATAGTCGCCTTTCTGCTCCAGGAACCCGTAATGGGTCTTGGTGTCGGTGTTAAGCAAGCTCACCTCGATGCCGAGCGGCTTCAGCTGCTCCTGGATGGCGACGGCGGTGTTCTTGTGGTTTTCCGACGTGTTGTAGCGGATTTCCATCTTCAGCGGCTTGTCCGGGCCATAGCCCAGTTCGGCCAGGACCTTCGAGGCCTCTTCCTCACGGTCGATCTGCGACTTGTCGGCGAAGGAAGCGAGCGCCGAGGTGTAACCCTCGATACCCGGAGGCACCATCGAGTAGCCCGGGATCATCGAATTCTGCCAGACCTTCTCGGCGAGGAAGTCACGGTCGATAGCCTCAGAAACCGCGTTGCGCAGCTTCGGATTGTCCCAGGGCGCCTTGTCCGTCTTGATCGAATAATAATAGGTGCCGAGATAGGCGCCGATGCGCAACTGATCGCCGAACTTGGCCTTCAGGTCGGCCATCTGCTCGGTCGGGATGTCGTCGTTGGAATCGAGCTCGCCGGCTTCGAAACGCTTCATGGCGGTCGAGCGGTCTTCCGTCGGGATGTAGTTCACAACGTCGATCTTGACGTTGGCGGCGTCGTGGAACTTCGGATTCTTGGTGAGCTTGATGTGGTCGTTCGGCACGAATTCGGTCAGCGTGTAGGCGCCGTTGGACACCAGATTGCCCGGCTTGATCCAGTCGGCGCCAAGCTTGTCGATGGCGGCCTTGTTGACCGGATAGGCCGACTGGTGGGTCAGCATCTCGAGGAAATACGGGGTCGGCGCCTTGAGCGTGATCTCCAGCGTCGAAGCATCGATCGCCTTGACGCCCATCTCTTCGGGCTTGGCCTTGCCGGTGTTCACTTCCTCGCCATTCTTGATGACGTAGAGCATCGACGCGTATTCGGCGCCAGTCGCCGGATCTTCGAGGCGGCGGAAGGAATAGACGAAGTCTTCGGCGGTCACCGGGCTGCCATCCGACCAAACGGCACCAGACCGCAGCTTGAACGTGTAGACCAGGCCATCGTCGGACACCGTCCAGCTTTCGGCGGCGCCAGGAATAACGTCAGCCTTCTGATCCTGCATCACCAGGCCTTCGAACAGGTCGCGCAGGATATGCGCTTCGTAAACGGTCGAGGTCTTGTGCGGGTCCAGCGATTCCGGATCGGCGGAGTTGCCGCGGTTGTAGACGACTTCGGCGAAAGCCGGCGTCATGAACGCGCCGCCCGCCACGACCAGGCTCGTCGCGAGCATGGTCGCCCTGAGGAACTTATGCATTTTTACACTCCCATTTTTTGGTCGGCCCTGAGCCGACGCTGGGCGATTATCATCACAGAATTGCCCAAAGCAACACAGATTCCGTCCCAAACGCGACATTTTAGCAAGCACCGCGCCGGCTTACCCAGCGGTAGCCAGCATGGCTTCCCGGCGTCGCCGACCCGTCGCGAGACGGCAGGAAGACCGCTTCATCGAGCCGCATCCTGCTCGCGCGGCGGGCTACCCCGTCGCCTGGCACCGCTCAACCGAAGATGGCGGAGATGTCCATAATTTATCAGTGCCAATAATAAAGTTGCCGCCATAACCATCACGGCGATATTTCAAAATGTTTCGACGCCTTGAAATTTAAGAAGGTTTCGCATCGAAGCACGCACAGGTTGTACACGGTTTTAAGCCGATCGTAGACCTGCCGCAGCCATACTGGCTGCCATGAGCATAAGGCTGACCAAACCGGCAAAGGCTTTAATCCCAGCGGCCGCTTCCGCACCTGCGGCCATCGCGTTCGCGCTGCTGTTTTCCGGTTTTCATCCTCCTTTTCCTGGGGATGATGGCCTGCGGCATCTATTGCCGCCTCTGGGGACGCTCCGTGCTCGTCCAGTAGTCAAGGTCAGCCAAGCCGCGCGAAGATGAAACCCAAGCCGGGCAGTGCGATTTCGCCTTCGCCTATCTGTCCATTTCCGGGAGCATCGAGCGGCAGCACGGCGCCAATCTCCGCAGGCAGCGGCCAGGCCGCCGGCTGGGGCGAGAAATTGAAGACGCAAAGCAGGGTTTCGCCGTCGAGGGTGCGCGTGAGGGCAAGAATGTCGTCCGCCGCATCGAGAAAGGCGATGGCGCCGCCGATCAATGCCGGATGCTCCCTTCGGAAGGCCAGCGCCCGCCTGTAGTGGCAGAGCACCGAGTTCGGATCGGCATTCTGGGTGTCGGCAGCACGGGCAAGGTGGTTTTCAGGGACCGGCAGCCACGGCTTCCCGGTTGAAAAGCCGCCATTGGGTTTCGACGCCTCCCAGACCATCGGGGTACGGCAGCCGTCCCTGCCCTTGAAGGCCGGCCAGAAGCGGATGCCATAGGGGTCGCGCAATTCCTCGAAGGAAAGCTCGGCCTCGGGAAGCCCCAGCTCTTCACCCTGATAGAGGCAGATCGAGCCGCGCAGCGCGGCAAGCAGCGCGATGGAGAATTTCGCGGTTGCATCGAGGTCGCCGCCTGTCGCCGTCCAGCGCGAGACATGCCGCATCACGTCGTGGTTGGAAAACGCCCAGCAGATCCAGCCGTCGGCAACCGCCGTCTCGAACGCCTCGACGCAGCCGCGCACATGCGCGGGGGAAAATGCCGGGCCAAGCAGGTCGAAGGTGTAGCACATATGAAGGCGTTCGCCGCCCTCGGTGTAGGCGGCGACCGTCTGCAGGGAACGCCACTCGTCGCCGACTTCGCCGACCGACGCACGAGCGCCGAATTTGTCAAGCAGGGCGCGAAAGCGCTTCAGGAAGTCGAGGTTCTCGGGCTGTGTCTTGTCGAAGAGGTGGTACTGGTAGAGGTAGGGATTGGTTTCCGACAAGGTGCCGGCCATGCTCTCGGCGAGCGGCGGGTTCTGGCGCAGCCAGCGGTCGTGGACGTAGTAGTTCACCGTATCCAGCCGGAAGCCGTCGACGCCGCGCTCCAGCCAGAAACGGACGGTTTCCAGGAGCGCGTCCTGCACATCCGGATTGTGGAAGTTGAGATCGGGCTGCGCGGCAAGGAAATTGTGCATGTAGTATTGCCGGCGCGTGGAATCCCACTCCCAGGCAGGCCCGCCGAAAACCGACAGCCAGTTGTTGGGCGCGGCGCCATCCGGCTTCGGATCGGCCCAGACGAACCAGTCCGCTTTCTCGTTGTCGCGGCCCTTCCTGCTCTCGACAAACCAGGGGTGCTGGTCGGAGGTGTGCGACAGCACCTGGTCGATGATGATTTTCAGGCCGAGCCGGTGCGCCTCGGCGATCAGCGCGTCGAAATCGGCAAGCGTGCCGAACATCGGATCGACGGCGCAATAGTCCGACACGTCGTAGCCCATGTCGGCCATCGGCGACTTGAAGAACGGCGACAGCCAGACCGCATCGACGCCCAGCGAAGCGATATGCGAAAGCCGCGCGGTAATGCCGGCGAGATCGCCGCTGCCGTCGCCGGTCGAATCCTGGAAAGAGCGGGGATAGACCTGATAGATCGCCGCGCCTCGCCACCAGTCCGCATTGTTCGTCAGCAGTCATTTCCGCTCCCTCGGCGGCACTCATCCGAGCTGGCGTTCGCAGAGCGAAGGCGACCGTGCGGCCCGGCAGGCGCCAGGCGCTTTCCCCGACGACCTGTTCCACGCCGCCGGCGGCCGGCAGCACCAGTTCCCATGCATGACCGCTTCGCGGCGACAGCGAAAAGACCGTCGAGCGCCGGTCGCCATTGACGAGGACGGCCAGGCGTTCCCCGCCCGACGCGAGCACCATCGTCAGCCGACGGCGGGCCGGGATCGTTCCACTCGGCTTCGGTCAGCACGTTGCCGGTTTCTGAGAGCCATTCGACATCGGCAACGCCATCGCCGGCCATCGGCTTTCCGGTGAGCAAGCGCAACATCGGTCAGGCCAGGCATCGATCGGCGCAAGGCGGCAAGCGCGAAAGCGTGTTCTTCGAGCTCGACATCGCGGCCGGCCCAGTCGAGCCAGGTGACGGCATTGTCCTGCGCATAGGCGTTGTTGTTGCCGTGCTGGGTGCGGCCGAACTCGTCGCCGGCGGTAAGCATGATGGCGCCGCGCGAGGCAAACAGCGTCGCAAGCAGCGCCTTGCAGTCGCGGCGGCGCGCCTCGGCAATTTTCGAGATCGCTGGTTTCGCCCTCGACGCCATTGTTCCAGGAGAGATTGTCGTTGTGGCCGTCGCGGTTGCCCTCGCCATTGGCCTCGTTGTGCTTGCGCTCGTAAGCGACCATGTCGGCCAGCGTCATGCCGTCATGGGCGGCGATGAAATTGACGGTCCGGGTTTTTCCGGCCGGACCCGCGAACACATCGGAAGAGCCGGCAAGCCGCGTCGCAAGCTGGCCGATCATGCCGCGGTCGCCGCGCCAGAAGCGGCGGACGTCGTCGCGGTAGCGGTCGTTCCATTCGAGGAACGGACTTGCGAAATTGCCCAACTGGTAGCCACCCGGCCCGATATCCCAGGGTTCGGCAATCAGCACACGCTTCGACAGCACGGGATCGTCGCGGATTTCACGCAGCAGCGGCGCATCGGCATCGAAGCCGTCGTCGCCACGTCCGAGGATCGTGGCCAGGTCGAAACGAAAACCGTCGACACCGGCGTTGGCGACAAAATGGCGAAGCGTATCGAGAATGAGTTCGCGGACCACCGGATGCTGGGCAGCTATGGTGTTGCCGGTGCCGGTGTCGTTGACCAGGGAACCGTCTGGCGCGTGCCGGTAGTAGGCTGAGTTGTCGAGCCCGCGCAGCGAAAGCGTCGGGCCGAATTCATCGCTTTCGCCTGTATGGTTGAAAACCAGGTCGAGAATGACGCCGATGCCTGCCGCCCGCAGGGCCGAGACCGTATCGCGCAACTCGGCGAGGCCGCCCGGCGCCAGGCGTGGATCGAGCGCCATGAAAGTCACCGGGTTGTAGCCCCAGGCGTTGGAGAGGCCAAGCGGCGGCAGGTGCCGCTCGTCGATCCACGCGGTGACCGGCATCAATTCGACCGCCGACACGCCAAGCTTTTGCAGGTGTTCGATGACCGCCGGGAGCGCGAGCGCGGCGACCGTGCCGCGCAGTCTCGGCGGAACCTGCGGATGCAGCATGGTGAAGGAGCGGACGTTGAGTTCGTAGATCAGGCCACCGGGCTTGAAGACCGGTTGGTTGTTAGCCACCGCCGCGAATGGCGCCTCGACCACTGACTTCGGCATCAGCGGCGCTGTGTCGCCTCCCTCGCCTCGCCGCGCCGCCAGCCGGGGATCGTAGGTGTAGGGCCGGTCGATCGCAGTTGCATAGGGATCGACAAGCAGCTTGTCGGGATCGAACCAGAGGCCCCGCGCCGGGTCATAAGCACCATCGCAGCGAAAGCCGTAGCGCGCGCCGGCGGAGAGGCCGGGGATAGAGACGCGCCAGATGTTGTCTTCACCGCGCGCCATGTCATGGCGGGCGACCTCGCGGTCGCCGCGCTCATCGAAGACGCAGATCCACATGAGCGAAGCTGTACTCGACCACGCGGAGAAGGAAACACCTTCTTTTGCGAGAACAGCTCCGATTCGGGCCTCACCGATTGTCACGCAATCCCGTCATCAAACCTAGGAAGACGACAATGGCCTGACTAAGCGCGGTCATCTCCTCCTGGCCAAGTTGGCCGATGCGGCGCCCGAGTTTGGTGCGTGGAATTGTCGTTATCTTGTCGACCATGATCGAGCTTTCTACGAGGAGGCCATTATCATTTGTCGGCCGAACACGGATGCGTATCAATTCGGATACGGTTGGATCCGATGTGAAGCCGCATACAGTTACAGATTCGCTGGTTTCGAAGATTTCGTCCTGAATCACGACCGAAGGGCGCGGCTTGCCGCCATAGTCACCAGCGCCCGATACTGTCCAAATCTCCCCTCGTTTCACTCCCGCTCTTCCCACCACTTGATGGTGATGGAATCAATAAAGTCCTGGTCGGCTTTCGCGTGCGCACTCCGGGAGATCGCCAGCGACTGTCGACGTGCCTCCTGCTTGAATGCCTCGGAGGTCACGTCCGGCACCCAGAACTGGACCAGCTTTAAACCTTGCGCGCGCTGGCGTGCGCGGAAGTCTCGCACACGCTCGGCGGAACTCTTCGGTCTGGACGACGCAGCCATGACCTCCCCTTTCGTTACATGTAACATAGGGCGGGAACGGCCGCGCGTCCAGCTTCCTCACGTGATCACCGTCGGCTTGTTGCGGCCGGTGTGGGCGCGGATGCCGGCGAGGGTCTCGGCGGCAGCGATCAAGTCGGCGAGCGCGGACTGGGTTTCCAGGCCGAGGTTGCCGTCCCTCGGTTCGTAGCGTTCGATGTAAACCCGCAGTGTCGCGCCAGACGTGCCCGTGCCGGACAGCCGGAAGACCACGCGCGAGCCACCCTCGAACATGATGCGGATGCCCTGGTTCTTCGAGACCGATCCGTCGACGGGATCGTCATACTGGAAGTCGTCGGCAGCGGCGATCTTCAGGTCGCCGACGCTGGTTCCCGGCAGCGAGGCGAGCTTGCCGCGAAGTGCATCCATCAGCGCGTTGGCGCGCGCGGTCTCGACTTCCTCATAGTCGTGGCGGGAGTAATAATTGCGGCCGTAGGTCGCCCAATGCTCCTCGACGATCTGCTTGGCGCTCTCGCCGCGGATGGCCAGGATGTTGAGCCACAGAAGCACGGCCCACAGCCCGTCCTTCTCGCGCACATGGTCGGAACCGGTGCCGGCACTTTCCTCGCCGCAGATCGTCGCCATGCCGGCGTCGAGCAGATTGCCGAAGAACTTCCAGCCGGTCGGCGTCTCATACATGCCGATGCCGAGTTTTTCGGCGACCCGATCGGCAGCGCCGCTGGTCGGCATCGAGCGGGCGATGCCCTTCAGGCCCTTGGCGTAGCCGGGCGCCAGATGCGCATTGGCCGCAAGGATCGCCAGCGAATCCGACGGGGTAACGAAAATGCCCTTGCCGATGATCAGGTTGCGGTCGCCGTCACCATCGGAAGCGGCGCCGAAATCCGGCGCGTCCGGTCCCATCATCTCGTCATAGAGATGCTTGGCATGGACGAGGTTGGGATCGGGATGATGGCCGCCGAAATCCGGCAGCGGCTTGAAGTTGCGGGCGGTGCCCTTGGGAGCGCCGAGGCGCAGTTCCAATATCTCCCTGGCATAGGGTCCGGTCACCGCATGCATGGCATCGAAGGCCATGCGGAAGCCGTATTTGAAATTGGCGCGGATGGCGTCGAAATCGAACAGGCTTTCCATCAGTTCGGCATAGTCGGCGACCGGATCGATGATCTTCACCTTCATGCCGCCGGCGTCGAACTCGCCGATCCTGTCGATGTCGATGGGATCGATGTCGGCGATCTTGTAGCTGGCGATCGCCTTGGTGCGGGAAAAGATCGCGTCGGTGATCTTTTCCGGCGCCGGGCCGCCATTGCCGATGTTGTATTTGATGCCGAAATCCTCGTGCGGGCCGCCGGGATTATGGCTCGCCGACAGGACGAGGCCGCCGAAGGCCTTGTATTTGCGGATGATGTGCGAGGCAGCCGGCGTCGATAGAATGCCGCCGCGCCCGACGATGACCGAGCCGAAGCCGTTGGCCACCGCCATCGCGAATGGCGATCTGGACGACCTCGCGGTTGAAGTATCTGCCGTCGCCGCCGATCACCAGTTCCTTGCCCTCAAAACCTTCGAGCGAATCGAAGACCGACTGGATGAAATTTTCAACATAGTTGGGCTGCTGGAAGACCGGCACCTTCTTGCGCAGGCCGGACGTGCCCGGCTTCTGGTCGTCAAAAGGCTTGGTTTCAACGGTTCTGATCATGCAGGCTAATGTCCTTTCGAAGCGAGCTTCCGGTAGAGCCCGGCGTATCTCGCGGCACTTTTTTCCCACGAAACATCCGCCTTCATGCCCTGAAGCTGCAGCGACTTCCAAGAGGCAGGCGCCTCATAAATGGTCAACGCCCGATGCACGGCGTGAAGGAAGGCATCGAGATTGGCGGGCGTGAACTGGAAACCGGTCGCAGCACCCGCCGAAACCGCTGCCTCGTTGGCGTCGACGATGGTGTCGGCAAGGCCGCCGGTGCGCGCCACGATCGGCACGCAGCCATAGCGCAACCCGTAAAGCTGGGTGAGGCCGCAGGGTTCGAAGCGCGACGGAATGACGATGGCGTCGGAGCCGCCCTGCATCAGATGCGACAGGCCTTCATCGTAGCCGATGACGACGCCGACACGGCCGCGATGGCGCGCCGCACCCGCAAGCAGGCCGCCCTCGAGCGCCTGGTCGCCAGCGCCGAGCACCGCCAGCCTGCACGCCCGTGCCGGCAAGCGCGTCGATCGCCGCGACCAGCATGTCCATGCCCTTCTGCCAGGTGAGGCGACTGACCACGCACAGGATCGGGCCATCGTCGCGGTCGAGGCCGAAACGTTCCTCTATGGCGCGCTTGTTGGCCTGGCGCCCCTTCAGCGACCGCGCCGAATAGGTTTCGGCAAGATGCGTGTCGGTGGCGGGATTCCAGATACCCGTATCGATGCCGTTGACAATGCCGATGCAGGTCGCCGGCGCGCAGATTGACGAGACCGTCGAGACCCATGCCGAATTCCGGGGTGCGGATCTCCTGCGCATAGGTCGGGCTGACCGTCGTGATCGCCGACGCCGCTTGAAGCCCGGCCTTCAGGAAGCCGACGCCGCCGTAGTACTCGACGCCGTCGAGCGCCATCGCCTGCGGTGGCAGGCCGAGCAGCGGGAAGACGTTGGCCGGAAACTGCCCCTGGAAAGCCAGATTATGCACGGTCATGACGGTCGGCAGCGCGGAAGCCGCGCCGTAGCGCATGTAGGCCAGCGTCATCGCGGCCTGCCAGTCATGCGCATGGACAAGGGCTGGCGCATAGCCCGAAACGACGCCGGCGGCGATATCGGCGCCGGCGCGGCTCAGCGCTGCGAAGCGCCGCGCATTGTCTGGCCAATCGGCGCCCGCGGCGTCGCCGTATGGTCCGCCGACACGGTCGAACAGATGCGGCGCGTCGAGAACGAAAAGGTCGAGCCCGGCAATCTCGACGGACAGGATCGACGCCTTGCCGCCATGCAGGTCGGCATATTGGTGGACGGGCTTCTTCTCGCTTCAACTGGCCGCGCACCACGGGATAGCCGGGCAAAAGCGTGCGCACATGAACGCCCTGCCCTGCCAGCGCCAGCGGCAGCGCTCCGGCGACATCGGCCAGGCCGCCGGTCTTGACCAGCGGATAGACCTCCGATGTCACCGAAAGCACATCCATGTTTCAGGCCTCCAGCTTGTCGATCATGTCCTGCGTGATCAGGCAGATGCCTTTCTCCGACACGCGGAAGCGCTTGGCGTCGAGCTCCGGGTCCTCGCCGACGACAAGACCCTCGGGAATTCTGACACCATGGTCGATGACGACGCTCTTCAGCGAAGCGCTGCGGCCGACATGGCAATCGGGAAGCATGACCACATCTTCCAGCTTGGCGTAGGAATTGATGCGCGCGCCGGTGAAGATCAGGCTGCGCTTGAGTGCCGCGCCCGATACGATGCAATCGCCCGAAACCAGCGACGACACCGCCGAACCGCGCCGGCCGTCCTCGTCGTGGACGAACTTTGCCGGTGGCTTCAGTTCGGCATAGGTCCAGATCGGCCAGTCGCGGTCGTAGAGGTCGAGCTCCGGCGTGATGTCGGTCAGGTCGATATTGGCTTCCCAGTAAGCGTCGATGGTGCCGACGTCGCGCCAGTAGGCCTGGGCCTCCGATGTCGAGCGCACGCACGACTTGGCGAAACGATGCGCCACGGCTTTGCCGTGCTGGACGATATAGGGAATGATGTCCTTGCCGAAGTCGCGGCTGGAATCCGGCTCGGCTGCGTCGCGGCGCAACTGGTCCATCAGGAACTTGGTCTTGAAGACGTAGATGCCCATCGAGGCCAGCGCGAATTCCGGCTTGTCCGGAATTCCGGGCGGATCGGCGGGCTTTTCGACGAAGGCGATGATGTTGTCCTTGTGCGTCGACATGCATGACGCCGAAGCCGGTAGCTTCCATGCGCGGCACTTCCAGGCAGCCGACGGTGACATCCGCCTTGGCGTCGACATGCTGGCGCAGCATCAGCTCGTAGTCCATCTTGTAGATGTGGTCGCCGGCGAGGATGACCATGTATTCGGGGTCGTAGGCCTCGATGATGTCGATGTTCTGGTACACCGCGTCGGCGGTGCCTTCATACCACTGCGTTTCGGAAACGCGCTGGCTGGCCGGCAGGATGTCGAAGCTCTCGTTTCGCTCGGGCCGCAGGAAGTTCCAGCCGCGCTGCAGGTGGCGGATCAGCGAATGCGCCTTGTACTGGGTGGCGACGCCCATGCGGCGGATGCCGGAGTTCAGGGCGTTGGAGAGGGCGAAGTCGATGATGCGGGTCTTGCCGCCGAAATAGACCGCCGGCTTGGCGCGCCGGTCGGTCAGTTCCTTCAGCCGGCTGCCGCGCCCGCCGGCCAGAACATAGGCCATGGCGTCGCGCGCCAGCGGCTGGTTCTTCTTTGCCTCCATAAAACCCTCCCAGGTCTGCTACTCCAGAACAAATTCCAGCATGATGGTCGCCAGCGGCGGCAAAAGCATTGCCGCATGCGCGCCGCCCTCGCCATCCTCGACGGCTTCGACACGGCCGCCATTGCCCTTGCCCGTGCCGTCGTAAACGGTCGCGTCGGTGTTGACGATCTCGCGCCAGAAACCGGCCTGTGGCAGCGGCACGCGATAGTTTTCGCGCGGCACCGGGGTGAAGTTCGAGATCACCGCGACGGGATTGCCATCGGGTGCGCTGCGCAGCCAGGCGAAGACCGAATTCTGGCTGTCGTCGACGATCAGCCAGGAAAAGCCGTCCGGCTCGCAGTCGCGGGCATGTAGCGCCGGCCGCGAGCGGTAGAGGTAGTTGAGATCGCGCACGAGCTGGCGCATGCCGCGGTGCGGCGCGTGTTCAAGGAGATGCCAGTCGAGCGACTTCGCCTCGTTCCACTCGGCGCGCTGGGCGAACTCCTGGCCCATGAACAAGAGTTTCTTGCCGGGATAACCCCACATGAAGGCGTAGTAGGCGCGCAGCGTGGCGAACTTCTGCCAGTCGTCGCCGGTGATCTTGTCGATCAGCGTGCCTTTGCCGTGGACGACCTCGTCATGCGAGATGGGCAGCACGAAATTTTCGCTGAAGGCGTAGAGCAGCCCGAAGGTGATCTCGTTGTGGTGGTGCTTGCGGTAGATCGGCTCGCGCGACAGGTAGTCGAGCGTGTCGTGCATGAAGCCCATATTCCATTTGAAGCCGAAGCCCAGCCCGCCTTCATGCACCGGCTGCGACACTTTCGGCCAGGACGTCGATTCCTCGGCGATGGTCATCACGCCGGGATGGGCGCCATAGACTTCCCTGTTCATGCGCTGCAGGAAAGCGACCGCCTCGAGGTTCTCGCGGCCGCCCTTCTCGTTGGGGATCCATTCGCCCTGCTTGCGCGAATAATCGAGGTAGAGCATCGAGGCGACCGCATCGACGCGCAATCCGTCGAGATGGTATTTTTCGGCCCAGAAGACGGCGTTGTTGACGAGGTAGGAAACCACCTCGCGGCGGCCGAAATTGTAGATCGCGGTGTTCCAGTCGGGATGGAAACCCTGGCGCGGGTCGTCGTGCTCGTAGAGTGCGGTGCCGTCGAAACGCGCCAAGCCGTGCGCGTCGACAGGAAAATGCGCCGGCACCCAGTCGAGAATGATGCCGATACCGGCCTGATGGGCGCCGTCGACGAAGCGCGCGAAGCCTTCGGGATCGCCGAAGCGCGCGGTCGGCGCATAAAGACCCGTGGTCTGGTAACCCCAGGACGGGTCATAGGGGTGTTCGGTGATCGGCAGGAACTCGATATGGGTGAAGCCCGTCTCGGCAACATAGGGGATCAGCCGGTTGGCGAGATCGTCCCACGAAAGAAAGCCGCCGTCGTCGCGCAAGCTGCCAGGAGCCGGCATGGACCTCGTAGATCGAGATCGGCTCGCGGCGATGGTCGGCGCTCTTCCAGTAGGCGCGATGCGCCTGGTCGTTCCATTGGTGCCTGAGCGGCGCCATGGTGACCGAAGCGGTCGCCGGCCGCAGTTCCGAGCGGAAGGCGAACGGGTCGGCCTTCAGCGGCACAGGCTGGCCGTCCGCCCCGACGATCTCGAACTTGTAGGGACGCCCCTCGCCGATATCCGGCACGAAGATTTCCCAGATGCCGGTATCCCTGCGCAGGCGCATGACATGGCGGCGGCCGTCCCAGTCGTTGAAATCGCCGACCACGGAGACGCGGCGCGCGTTCGGCGCCCAGACGGCGAAATGCACGCCTGACGCGCCTTCATGAGCGATCAGATGGGCGCCGAGCTTGTCGAAGAGCCGGTGATGCGAGCCTTCCGCGATGTAATAGTCGTCCATCGGGCCAAGCACCGGCCCGAACGAATAGGCATCGGTCAGCCACCATTCGCCGCCGGCATTGCGGGCGTGATAGCGCAAGGGCTGGCGCCTGCGGATCGACAGCTTGCCGTCGAAGAAGCCGGCATCGTCGCGCCGGGTGAGTTCGCCGGCGGATTTGCCGGCCAGCGTGAAGGCGGTGACGGCATCGGCGTGCGGGATGAAGCAGCGGCCCACCAACCCCTTGTCGGCGGATTGCACGCCGAGCACCGAAAACGGGTCGCCATGCGTGCCCGCGACGATCGCCGCAATGTCGGAAACGGCCGTCAAATCCGGCACTTTCCTGGTCGCGGCGCTAGCGCGGGCTTTCTTCATGCAGACCGTATCCTTCCCCCCACCTCAACAGTAAGCTTTTCTTCGTCGCCTGGACAATTCCTTCAGACGGGAACGTTCCAGATTTCGCTGGCATACTGACGGATGGTGCGATCCGACGAGAACCAGCCGACCCGCGCGACATTGCGGATCGCCTTGGCCTGCCATTCCGGGCTGTTCCTCCAGATCGCATCCACCTTGCGCTGCGCGGCGGTGAAGGCGTCGAAGTCGGCGGCGACCATGAACCAGTCGTTGTCGTAGATGCCGTTGATCAGGTCGCGGTAACGGTCGGGGTCGTCATGCGAGAAGACGCCGGAGGCGATTGCCGACAGGGCCTGCGCCAACTCCGGCGAGCCCTCGATGATGTCGCGCGGCTTGTAGCCATTGGCGCGGCGTTCGGCGACCTCGGCCGCGGTCAGGCCGAAGATGACGATGTTGTCGTCGCCGACGCGCTCCTTGATCTCGACATTGGCGCCGTCGAGCGTGCCGATGGTGATGGCGCCGTTCAGCGCAAACTTCATGTTGCCGGTGCCCGATGCCTCCATGCCGGCGGTCGAAATCTGTTCCGACAGGTCGGCCGCCGGCACCATGATCTCGGCCAGGCTGACATTGTAGTTGGGGATGAAGACGATCTTCAACAGCCCGCGTACAGCGGGATCCTTGTTGATGACGCGGGCGACATCGTTGGCGAGCTTTATGATCAGTTTGGCGTTGTGGTAGCTGGGTGCCGCCTTGCCGCCGAAGAACTTCACCCGCGGCTCCCAGTCCCTTTCCGGATGCGAGCGGATCTGGTCGTAGAGTGCCACCGCCTCGACGATGTTGAGGAGCTGGCGCTTGTATTCGTGGATGCGCTTGATCTGGATATCGAACAGCGCAGACGGATCGACCTTGATGCCGAGCCGCTCGCCGACGAGGCTCGACAGGCGCTGCTTGTTGGCGCGCTTGACGGCGGCGAACTTTTCGCGGAACGCCGCATCGTCGGCAAGCGGGTCGAGGCCCGACAGAAGATTGACGTCATCGAGGAAGGCGTCGCCGATCGCCTCGCGGGCGAGGCTCGTCAGGCCGGCATTGCACTGGATCAGCCAGCGGCGCGGCGTGATGCCGTTGGTCTTGTTGTTGATGCGGCCGGGGTAGAGCCGGTGGAGATCGGCGAACACGGTTTCCTTCATCAGGTCCGTGTGCAGCGCCGAGACGCCGTTGATCGAATGCGAGCCGGCGAAGGCCAGGTTGCCCATGCGCACGCGACGGTCCGACCCTTCATGGATCAGCGAGATACGGCCGATCTGCTCTTCGTCGAACTTCCGGGCGGCGCGCGCCTCAAGCAGCACCTGCGCGTTGATGGCATAGACGATCTGCATATGGCGCGGCAGAAGCCGCTCGAACAGCGGCACCGGCCAGCTTTCGAGCGCCTCCGGCAGCAGTGTGTGGTTGGTGTAAGCGAAGGTGCGCTTGGTCAGATCCCAGGCGGTATCGAAATCGATGCCATGGCCGTCCATCAGCTGCCGCATCAGTTCGGCGACCGCGACGGCGGGATGGGTGTCGTTGAGATGGATTGCCGCCTTGTCCGGCAGCGACAGCAATTCGCCATATTGGCTGAGATGCCGCTGGACGATGTCCTCGAGCGAAGCGGCGGAGAAGAAATATTCCTGCCGCAGCCGCAGTTCCTGGCCGGCGAGATGCGAATCCGCCGGATAAAGCACCTGGGTGAGAACCTCGGCCTTGTTGCTTTCGCGCATTGCGCCAATGTGGTCACCGGCGTTGAAGGCCTCGAGCAGGATCGGATCGACCGGCATGGCCGACCACAAGCGCAGCGTATTGACGCGTTCGCCGCGCCAGCCGACCACCGGCGTGTCGTAGGCAACCGCCAGCACGCGCTCGGAAGGCTTCCAGACATGGCGTTCCAGTCGCCCGTCCTTCGACGTCATGGATTCGACGGTGCCGCCGAACCCCACCTCGAATGAGCGCTCGCGGCGTTCGAATTCCCACGGATTGCCGTGGTCGAGCCAGGTTTCGGGCAATTCGACCTGCCAGCCGTCGGAAAATTCCTGGCGGAACAGGCCGTGGACATAGCGGATGCCATAGCCATGCGCCGGCACGTCGACGGTCGCCATCGATTCCATGAAGCAGGCGGCCAGACGGCCAAGGCCGCCATTGCCGAGTGCGGCGTCGGGCTCCAGCCTGGCGATCACGTCGAGTTCGACGCCGAGCAGGGCAAGCGCCTCGCGCATATTGTCCAGCATGCCGATGTTGGAGAAGGCGTCGCGCATGAGGCGGCCGATGAGGAATTCGAGCGACAGGTAATAGACCCGCTTTTCCTTCTGTTCGTAGGCCGACTTGGTCGATCTCGATCCAGCGCTCGATGATGCGGTCGCGCACCACCTTGATCGACGCGGTCAGCCAGTCATGCGGAGTGGCAACGCTGGTATCCTTGCCCAGCCGATAGGTCAGGCTCTTCAGAATTTCGGTTGCGAGGGTCTTGGGATCGGAATTGTGCAGGATTGGCCTCAGGAGTTCAGAGTTTGGCGCCAAGGTCATTCAGTCGTTCCGTTTCTGCCGGTGGTCAAACCACCATCCTCTTCCTCCCGGCCCAAAGACTAGCGGGGATTCAATCGATTTGGAAACGCGAAATTGCCGCGCCTCCCATGCGTTTACCTCAACTCACGCGGCGAGCGCCTCTTCCGGCGGCTTCTTGGCGCCGGTCATGAAGGCGACCGCGTCCGACATCGTATACTCCTTCGGGTCGATGACGGTGAGGCGTCGGCCGAGCCGATGGATGTGGATGCGGTCGGCCACCTCGAACACATGCGGCATGTTGTGCGAGATCAGCACGATCGGCAGGCCGCGCTTCTTGACGTCGAGGATCAGTTCGAGGACGCGGCGCGATTCCTTGACGCCGAGTGCTGCCGTCGGCTCGTCCATGATGACGACCTTCGAGCCGAACGCTGCGGCGCGCGCCACCGCAACGCCCTGACGCTGGCCGCCGGAGAGTGTTTCGACCGCCTGGCTGATGTTCTGGATGGTCATCAGGCCGAGCTCGGTCAGCTTGTCGCGCGCCCGCTTTTCCATCGTCGGACGGTCGAGCATGCGGAAACAGCGACCCGGCGATGCCGGGTTTGCGGATCTCGCGGCCGAGGAACATGTTGTCGGCGATCGACAGCGCCGGCGACAGCGCCAGGTTCTGGTAGACGGTCTCGATGCCGGCGTCGCGCGCCTCCATCGGCGAACGGAACTGCACCGTCTTGCCTTCGAGCTGGATTTCGCCCTCGTCGGGATTGACGGCGCCGGAGATCGCCTTGATCAGCGAGGATTTTCCGGCACCGTTGTCGCCGATCACGGCGAGGATTTCGCCGGGATAGAGATCGAAATCGGCATTGTCGAGCGCGGTGACGCGGCCATAGCGCTTGACGAGACCGCGCGCGGTGAGAAGGGGCTGGACGCATCAGCCGATACCTTTCTGATCCACTGGTCGATGGCGACGGCGCCGATGATGAGCACGCCGGTCAGAAACACTTTCCATTGCGGATCGGCGCCGAGCATGTTGAGCCCCATCGACACGACGCCGACGATCATGGCGCCGAACAGCGTGCCGAGGATCGAGCCGCGCCCGCCGAACAGCGAGATGCCGCCGATCACCGTCGCGGTGATGGCCTGGAGATTGTAGTCGGTCACCGCCCAGGAGGGCGAGATCGAACCGTTGCGGCCGATCGAGACCCAGGCGGCGAATGCGGCGATCAGCCCGGCCAGCGTATAGACGCCATCAGAACTTTCTTGGTCTGGATGCCGGAGAGCTTGGCTGCTTCCGGATCGTCGCCGACCGCATAGACGTGCCGGCCCCAGGCGGTGTGGTTGAGCGCGTACCAGAGGACAAGGACCAGGATGACCATGGCGATGACGCCGAGCGTCAGCACCGCATTGCCGACCTTGAAGCTGATGCCGAACAGATGCAGCAACGGCGCCTGGGTGCGAAACATCGGCATCGCGGATCGTCTCGTTGGCGGAATAGATGAAGTTCGTCGCCATGATGATGTTCCAGGTGCCGAGCGTCACGATGAACGGCGGCAGTTTCACCTAGGCGACCAGGAAGCCCCGTTCAGCAGCCCGCAGAGCGCGCCGACCACGAAGGCCAATCGGAACGGCGATGATCGCCGGCAAGCCGTAGCCCACGGCGAAATTGCCCATGACCACCGCCGAGATCACCATGATCACGCCGATCGACAGGTCGATGCCGGCGGTCAGGATGACCAGGGTCTGCGCCGCGCCCAGAATGCCGACGACGGCGATCTGCTGCAGGATCAGCGTCAGCGTGTAGGACGAGAAGAACCGTCCGCCGATCGAGGACGCCGAAAATGATGATCGCCAGGACCAGCACGATCAGCGGAACGGCCGCCGGATGTCGAATGCAGGAAATGCTGGATCCGCCTGCAGCGGCGATACGCCGTGTTCGTCGAACGAAGCGACCGCTCTTGTCGCTATCCGACAGAACCTTTTCGAATTCCTGAGCCTGGGCCATTTCGTTTCCTCCAACCTGAGCGCGATCGAGCGCGCACGCGGATCAACACCGCCGCGTCATCGGTCTGGCGCCGCATGTGTCGGCGGACGGCAATCGCATCGTCCGCCCAAACCGGCCGGGGATCAAGCCCCGGCCGCTTCTGATGATGTCCTGCTTAGAAGGGCATCAGCCCCAGCACTTGTCCGTGCCTTCCTTGGTGTCGATCGACTTGACGCCCGTTGGCGGGCTTGTCGGTGACGAGGTTGACGCCGGTGTCGAAGAAGTCCTTGCCTTCGGTCGGCTTCGGCTTGGTGCCGTCCTTGGCGAAGGCGGCGATCGCCTCGATGCCGAGCGAGGCCATCAGCAGCGGATACTGCTGCGAGGTGGCGCCGATGACGCCTTCGGCGACCGACTTGACGCCCGGGCAACCGCCGTCGACCGAGACGATCAGCACGTGGCCTTCCAGGCCGACGGCCTTCAGCGCCTGGTAGGCGCCGACCGCGGCCGGCTCGTTGATGGTGTGGATGACGTTGATGGTGGGGTCCTTCTGCAGAAGGTTCTCCATCGCCTTGCGGCCGCCTTCCTCATTGCCGTTGGTGACGTCATGGCCGACGATGCGCGGATCGTCCTCGTCGCCGATCTTGTTGACGTCCTTGGTGTCGATGCCGAAGCCGATCATGAAGCCCTGGTCGCGCAGCACGTCGACGGTCGGCTGGTACGGCGTCAGGTCGAGGAAGCCGATCTTGGCGTCCTTGGCCTTGTCGCCGAGCGTCGCGGCGGCCCACGCGCCGATCAGCTTGCCGGCCTCGAAATTGTCGGTCGCAAAGGTCGCATCGGCGGCAGTCGAGCGGATCGAGCGGCGTGTCGAGCGCGATCACCAGAAGACCGGCGTCACGCGCCTTCTTGACGGTCGAGACGATGCCCTTGGTGTCGGAAGCGGTGATCAGGATGCCCTTGGCGCCGTCGGCGATGCAGCTTTCGATCGCCGCGACCTGGCTTTCATAGTCGCCGTCGACCTTGCCGGCATAGGATTTCAGCTTGACGCCGAGTTCCTTGGCCTTGGCGGTGGCGCCTTCCTTCATCTTGACGAAGAAGGGATTGGTATCGGTCTTGGTGATCAGGCAGGCGCCGACCTCCTGCGCCGATGCGGGCGCGGCCAGGCTCATCAAGGCCACCGCGGCTGCAGCGAACACGGTCGATTTCAAGAAATGCGGTCTTGGTCACGATTAACTCCTCCCAGTGAAGCAAACTGACGCCGGAGACCCGACGCCGGACACGCATCCAGGCACTCCCGTGGCCCGGATGTTGGCAGCCACGAAACATCAATTTCAGCAGCCGTGTCAATTAATAAATCACTCTTATTTATTATTGACACATCCTCCCGGTTGGCAGCATTGTCGCGCAAAAAGCATAACGGGAACGGAGGCGCCCGGTGGAAACCGGCAACCCCACGATACGGCCGGGTGAGCCGGCCGAGAGCCGCTTCCATCGCGGCACCAACCAGAGCGGCATGCGCGACGCCAACGAGCGGGTCGTGCTGTCGCTGGTGCGCCGGCACGGCAGCCTCGCCAAGACCGATATCGCCCGCATGACCGGGACTTTCGGCGCAGACCGTCTCGGTGATCATGCGCGAGCTGGAGAAGGAAGGCCTGTTCATCCGCCAGGAGCCGGTGCGCGGCAAGATCGGCCAGCCGTCGATCCCGATGGCGCTCAATCCCGACGGCGCCTATTTCCTGGGCCTGAAGATCGGCCGCCGCAGCGCAGAGCTGGTCCTCATCGATTTCCTCGGCAAGGTTCGGGCATCCAGGCAGATGTCCTACAGGTATCCGGCGCCGCGCGAGACCGTCGAATTCGTCACCGGCGGGCTTGCCGATCTTCGCGCCGGCCTCGACCGCCGCCCAGGACAAGCGGATTGCCGGCCTCGGCATCGCGATGCCGTTCGAACTCTGGAACTGGGCCGATACGGCGGGCGCGCCGCGCGAGATCATGGATGCATGGCGCCATCGCGACATCCGCGCCGAAATCCAGGCCGAATGCAGTTTTCCCGTCTACCTGCAGAATGACGCCACCTCGGCCTGCGGCGCCGAACTGGTGTTCGGACAAACCGGCGCGCTGCAGGGACTTCATCTATTTCTATATCGGCGCCTTCGCCGGCGGCGGCGTGGTGCTCAACGGCAGCCTCTACAGCGGCCAGTCCGGCAATGCCGGCGCGCTGGGTTCGATGCCGGTGCCCGGTCCGGCGGGCAAGCCGACCCAGCTCATCGACGTCGCCTCGATCGCCATTCTCGAGCAGGCGCTGAACGCCAAGGGCCGCGACGTCTTCGCAGCTGTGGTCGTCCCCGGAAGACTGGGGCGACCTCGGCGAGGAGCTGGACGACTGGATCGAAGACGCAGCCTCCGCCCTCGCCTACGGCATCGTCTCGGCCTCTTCGGTCATCGATTTCGAGGCCGCCATCATCGACGGCTGGATGCCGGCGTCGGTGCGGCGAGCGGCTGGTCGCCGCCACCCAGGCGGCGATCGGCAAGGTCGATGTCGAAGGCCTGCACATTCCCTCGGTGCGCGAAGGCACCGTCGGCATTCACGCGCGCGCGCTCGGCGGCGCCAGCCTGCCGCTTTCGGAACGGTTCCTGATCAGCGCCAACGCCCTGTCGTCGAAGGGGCCATGATGGCGCCCGCTGACGCCGCAGTCCGGCAATCCCGCCGCCGGATCGAACGACGCCCCATGCCTGCGGTTGCAACCGTGCGCTCAAGACCTCTACGCCAGCCTTGTTGTCTGGACCATCACCGGAAAGGGACCTGCATGATCCTGTGTTGCGGCGAAGCGCTGATCGACATGCTGCCGCGCGAAAGCACCGCCGGCGAAGCGGCCTTCGCACCCTATGCGGGCGGCGCGGTCTTCAACTCGGCCATCGCGCTCGGCCGGCTGCGCGTCCCGGTCGGCTTCTTCTCCGGCCTCTCTTCCGACCTCTTCGGACAGCAATTGCGCGAGGTGCTGGCCGCGAGCCATGTCAGCGCCGACTATGCGGCGATTTCGGACCGGCCGACGACGCTTGCCTTCGTGCGGCTGGTCGACGGCCACGCGACCTATGCTTTCTATGACGAGAACACCGCCGGCCGGATGCTTTCGCAGGACGACCTTCCGGCACTGGACGAGAACGTCAACGCGATGCTGTTCGGCGCCATCAGCCTGATCCCGGAGCCCTGCGGCTCCACCTACGAGGCGCTGATGCAACGCGAGCACGGCCAGCGCGTGACCATGCTCGACCCGAATATCCGGCCAGGCTTCATTCCCGACCGGCAAAAACATCTCGACCGTATCCGCCGGATGATGGCGATGGCCGACATCGTCAAGCTTTCGGACGAGGACCTCGGCTGGTTCGGCGAGCCGGGCACGCATGAGGAGGTGATCGCGCGATGGCTGGAGGGCGGTCCGAAGCTGATCGTCATGACGCGCGGCAGTCGCGGCGCCATCGCCTATTCGCGCCACCATACGGTCACCGTCGACGCCGAAAAAGTGACCGTCGTCGATACGGTCGGCGCAGGCGACACGTTCAATGCCGGCGTGCTCGCCTCGCTGCATGAAAACGGCGTCCTGACCAAGGCGGCGCTGGCGGACCTCCCCGCGGAGACGATCCGCGCGGCCCTGACGCTCGGCGTCAAGGCGGCGGCGGTGACGGTCTCGCGCGCCGGCGCCAATCCGCCCTGGCGCAACGAACTCGGGTAGCGCCGCATGCTTACTCTCTTCGGCAGGGCGAGATGCTTCAACTGACATCAGTGTTGTCAGGAGCCCGCCTGGCCATGGTGGTAAAATCAATGCGTTGGGAGTTGGATGAGCGTTGCCATTTCATCCCGGAGGAAACGCTGATGACCACTGCTGAACTCGCAAAGGCCTTTACCGACCTGCTCAGCCAGGGCGACCACGAAGGGGCTGCCAAGAAATACAACTCCGACAACATCGTGAGCTACGAAGCCATGGATGGCCCAATGGCGGTCTGCAAAGGCAAAGAGGCCGTCAAGCAGAAGGGCGATTGGTGGAGTGAGAATAACGAACTTCACGGCGGTTCGGTCGAGGGACCTTTCGTCAACGGGGACCAATTTGCCGTTCGTTTCAAGCTGGACGTGACGCCAAAGGAGACTGGTGAGCGTGTTGTGATGGACGAAGTCGGCATCTATACTGTCAAGGACGGCAAGATCGTCGAAGAACGCTTCTTCTACTGACCGCTACTGCGGGCGATACCCGGATCACATTATATTTCGGCGCGGCGCAGCTTCTCGACCGGACTGGAGCCGGCCGTTATCCGCTGCCGTCTTTTGCGCCGATTCTTGTGGTTAAGATCACAACCGCCGGTAACGCCGGCGCTGCTTGTGCCAAACGGACGCATGGCAACAGTGCTTTCTAGGCCGCTCGCGGTCTGATATCAGCGGCCGAAAGTCGAATATTCAGGAACGGACTATGCAATTCATCGACCTCGGCGCGCAGCGCGAACGCATCCGCGATCGCCTCTCGGCAGCCATCGACCGTGTCGTCAACGACGGAAAATACATTCTCGGACCACAGGTTGCCGAGTTCGAGCAGAAGCTTGCGGCCTATGTCGGCGTAAAACATGTCGTCGCCTGCGCCAACGGCACCGACGCGCTGCTCCTGCCGCTCTACGCATCCGGCATCGGTCCGGGCGACGCGGTGTTCGTGCCGAGCTTCACCTTCGCCGCGACCGCCGAAGTGGTGGCGCTCGCCAAGGCCGAACCGGTGTTTGTCGACGTCGACGCCGAAACCTACAACATCGACATCGAAAGCCTCGAGGCCGCGATCGCCATGGTGAAGGCCGAAGGCCGGCTGAAGCCGCGCGCCATCATTCCGGTCGACCTTTTCGGGCTCGGCGCCGACTACGCTGCAATCCAGAAGATCGCCGAACGCGAGAACCTTTTGGTGATCGAGGACGCGGCCCAGTCGATCGGCGGCTCGGTCGACGGCAAGATGTGCGGCGCCTTCGGCCATGTCGCCGGCACCAGCTTCTATCCGGCAAAGCCGCTCGGCTGCTACGGCGACGGCGGCGCCATGTTCACCAATGACGGCGACCTTGCCGAGCGCCTGCGCTCCTTCGCCTTCCACGGCAAGGGCGAGACCCAGTACGACAACATCCATGTCGGGGTGAATTCGCGTCTCGACACGCTGCAGGCGGCGATCCTGATCGAGAAGCTGGCCATCCTCGAAGACGAGATGGTCGCCCGCCAGAAGGTCGCCAAGCGCTACAACGCCGGTCTCGGCGATATCGTGCGGGTGCCGACCATCGCCAGCGGCAGCCGCTCGGCATGGGCGCAGTACGCGATCGAAACCTCGCACCGCGACGCGCTGAAGACGCATCTGCAGGAAAAGGCCATTCCTTCGGTCATCTACTATGTGAAGCCGCTGCACAGCCAGGTCGCCTACCGGGAATTCCCCCGCACGCCGAGCGGCCTGACCGTTTCGGAGACCTTGCCGAAGCACATTTTGTGCCTGCCGATGCACCCCTACCTGACCGAAGCGGACCAGGACCGGATCATCGACACCATCCGCGGCTTTCTGGAAGGCCAGTCGTCCAAAGCCGCCGCAGAATAACCAGCATCAGGCTTCACCTGCCGGGCACTCCACCCGGCCGCGCGCGATGAAGGCCGGGTTGGCGAAATCCAGCCGGTCCGGACGGCCCCGCTTGCCATAGACGAGCGGCGTTCCATCGACCATTTCGGTGGCGCCGCCGGCGGCGCGCAGGACCGCATCGCCGGCCGCCGTATCCCATTCCATGGTCGGGCCGAAACGCGGATAGACATCCGCTTCGGCAGCGGCGATCAGGCAGAATTTCAGCGAAGACCCGACCGAGACGATCTCGGCGGTGCGGAATTTCAGGATATAGGCATCTGTCTCCGGCGTGCGGTGCGAGCGGCTGGCGACAATCGTCACCGGCTCGAACCCTTCCCTGACGGCAATCCGCCGACGGCCGCCCGGCGTAAAATCATCCGAAATGTCGACGGCTTCGGCAAAGCCCGGACGCCCGAGATAAAGCTTGCGGCTGATTGGCGCGAACACCGCGCCGACAACCGGCATGCCGTTGCGGATCAAGGCGATGTTGACGGTGAAATCGGCGTGACGGTTGACGAACTCCTTGGTGCCGTCGAGCGGGTCGATCAGCAGGAAGGTATCGCCGAGTTCGACCGGCACGATGCCCTCCGAGCACTCCTCCTCGGCAACGCATGGAATATCGGGCAGTGCGTCGCGCAGGCCTTCGAGGATGATCTTCTCGGCCCGCCGGTCCGCCTCGGTGACCGGCGAGGAATCGTCCTTCCGGCTCACCGTGATGTCGGAGTGAAAAACGTCGAGCACCACGCGGCCGGCCGCAAGCGCCAGCCGCTCGAAAAGCGCCAGTACGGCGATATCGTCAGATGCCGCCGCCGCTGTCGTATTGCTGGTCGCCATTTTCGCGCTCACGAAGCCAGTTCTCCAGAGCCTCTACCATCTCTTCGGGCGATTTGCCGAGCGTTTCAAGATGGATTTCCGGTTTCTCCGGAGCTTCGTAGGGCGAATCGACGCCGGTGAAATTCTTGATCGCGCCGCTGAGCGCCTTGGCGTAGAGCCCCTTCGGGTCGCGCCTGGCGCACTCGTCGAATGGCGTGTCGACGAAGACCTCGACGAACTCGCCCTCTTCCAGCATTTCGCGCGCCATCTGCCGCTCGGCGCGGAACGGCGAGATGAAGGAGACCAGCACGATCAGGCCGGCGTCGGCCATCAGCCGCGCCACCTCGGCAACCCGGCGGATATTCTCCACCCGGTCCTCGTCGGTGAAGCCGAGATCGCGGTTCAGCCCGTGGCGGATATTGTCGCCGTCGAGCAGATAGGTGTGGTGGCCGGCGGAATGCAGCTTCTTTTCGAGCATGTTGGCGATCGTCGACTTGCCCGATCCGGACAGGCCGGTGAACCAGAGCACCGCCGATTTCTGATGCTTGGCAAGCGCCCTCGCCTTCTTGTCGACGTCCAGCGACTGCCAGTGGATGTTGGCGGCGCGGCGCAGCGGATTGAGGATCATGCCGGCGCCGACCGTGGCGTTGGTCATGCGGTCGATGAGGATGAACGCGCCGGTGGTGCGGTTGTCGGCGAAATTGTCGAAGGCGATCGGCGTCTGCACCGAAACGCTGACGACGCCGACCTCGTTCATCTCCAGCGTCTTGGCAGCTTCGTGGGCGAAGTCGTTGACATTGATGCGGTATTGCAGCTCGCTGACGGTAGCGTTCGCCTGGTCGGTCTCCGTTCTCAATACATAGGAGCGGCCGGGCAGCAGCGCGCTTTCGTCGAACCAGACGAGGTTCGCCGCGAACTGGTCGGCGACATGCGGGCGCGTGTAGGGCGACACCAGCAGGTTGCCGCGCGACACCTCGACCTCATCTTCGAGTACCAGCGTGACGGCCTGGCCTTCGACGGCGCGCACGAGGTCGCCGCCTTGCGCCACGATGCGCTTTACCCGCGACAGCTTGCCCGACTTGGCAACGACCACGTCGTCGCCCTTGCTGACGGAACCGGACGCCACGGTTCCGGCGAAGCCGCGAAAATCGAGGTTGGGGCGGTTCACATACTGCACGGGGAAGCGGAACGGCCGGTCGGCCGCCACCGCGTCGATCGAGACGGTTTCGAGATGTTCGAGCAGCGTCGGGCCCGAATACCACGGCATTTCGCTCGAGCGGCGGGTAACATTGTCGCCGTAGCGCGCCGACATCGGGATCGGCTCGATCGTCGCGAAACCGAGATCTGCCGCGAAATCCCGGTATTCGGCGGCGATGCGTTCGAACACCTGGCGGTCGAAGCCGACCAGATCGAACTTGTTCACCGCCAGCGCGATGTGGCGGATGCCAAGCAGCGAAGCGATGATCGAATGGCGGCGGGTCTGGCGCAGGATGCCCTGGCGCGCATCGACCAGCACCACCGCCAGATCGGCGGTCGAGGCGCCGGTCGCCATGTTGCGGGTATACTGCTCGTGGCCGGGCGTGTCGGCGACGATGAATTTGCGTTTCGGCGTGGCGAAGAAGCGGTAGGCGACATCGATGGTGATGCCCTGCTCGCGCTCGGCCTCCAGCCCGTCGACCAGCAGTGCGAAATCGATGTCGGCGCCATTGGTGCCGTGCTTGCGGGAATCCTTTTCCAGCGCCGCAAGCTGGTCCTCGAAGATCAGCTTGGTGTCGTAGAGCAGGCGCCCGATCAGCGTCGACTTGCCGTCGTCCACCGAGCCGCAGGTCAAAAACCGCATCAGCGATTTCTGCTCCTGCGAGGCGAGATAGTCGCGGATGTCGCCGGCGCCTGGAATTTCCTTGGTCATTACGTGCCGCATGATCAGAAATAGCCCTCGCGCTTTTTCTTTTCCATGGAACCCGCCTCGTCCTTGTCGATGAGGCGGCCCTGGCGTTCGGAGGTGCGGGCGGTCAGCATTTCGCTGACGATGGATTCGAGATCCTCAGCGTCGGACTCGATGGCGCCGGTGAGCGGGTAGCAGCCGAGCGTGCGGAAGCGCACGAGGCGCTCCTCGACGGTTTCGCCCGCGCGCAGTTTCATGCGGTCGTCGTCCTTGAGGATCAGCATGCCGTCGCGCTCGACGATCGGGCGCTTCTTGGCGAAATAGAGCGGCACGATGGGGATTTCTTCCTGCAGGATGTATTGCCAGATATCGAGCTCGGTCCAGTTGGACAGCGGGAAGACGCGGATCGATTCACCCGGCGCAACGCGGGTGTTGTAGATCTTCCACATTTCGGGGCGCTGGTTTTTCGGGTCCCAGGCGTGGCTGGCGTTGCGGAAGGAGAAGATGCGCTCCTTGGCGCGCGACTTCTCCTCGTCGCGGCGGGCGCCGCCGAAGGCGGCGTCGAAGCCGTATTTGTCGAGCGCCTGGCGCAGCGCCACCGTCTTCATGACGTGGGTGTGGGTGTTGGAGCCGTGTTCGAACGGGCTGATGCCGTCGCGCACGCCATCCTCGTTGATATGCACCAGGAGATCGAAGCCGTGCCTGGCCGCCATGGCGTCGCGGAATTCGATCATCTCGCGGAACTTCCAGGTCGTATCGACATGCAGGAACGGAAACGGCGGCTTGGCCGGATAAAAGGCCTTCATCGCCAGATGCAGCAGGACCGACGAATCCTTGCCGACGGAATAAAGCATCACCGGCTTCGAGAAGGTCGCGGCGACCTCCCGGAAGATATGGATCGCCTCGGCTTCGAGCCGGTCGAGATGGGTGAGCTTTGCAAGCATCGTGACGCCTTCGGGGTGCGGCAGCCAACGGCCGCAAACGGCCCGACGGAACGCGGAGCCTTCGAATACCTCCAATCTCACGGGTTGCGGGGCTTCTCAAGGCGGCCGCGACCAATATGACCAGGCGCAGCAGAAGCAGTTTTGCGCGGAAAACGGCGATTTGGGGAAAGCGATTTCGGGAGGGGTGGCAGAACCCGGCGTGTGAGCTTCCCAAGCAGTGCAGATAGGATTTCCAACCCGGTTTCAGCAGCTGGCGTCAACCTTGCTAAAGACGGGTTTCCGAAATATGCCTCCATCGGGTTCGGCCCACCCCAACCAGTTGGCCGCAACAGAAATCAGTCTCAGCCATCCGGGAAGATCGTACGCTTGAACGCCCTTCAATCGACCTATGAATGCCTCCTGGAAAAGATCTCGTCGCGCGAGGCCCGGGCTGGGATTATCGGCCTTGGCTATGTCGGACTGCCGCTGGCCATGGCGATCGCCCGCGCAGGATTCCCGGTAACCGGCTTCGACATCGACCCGGAAAAAATCGTCACGCTGAACGCCGGACGGTCCTACATCGAAGCCGTGACGTCTGATGCGCTTGCCTCGGAGCTCTCCAACGGCCGGTTTCACGCCACGTCGGAGTTCTCCGAACTCGAAGAGTGCGACGTCGTCATCATCTGCGTGCCGACGCCGTTGACCAGACACCGTGATCCGGACCTTTCGTTCGTCAGGAATACCGCAAGCGTCATTGCGCGCCATCTCCGCCGCGGGCAGCTGGTCGTTCTCGAATCGACGACCTATCCCGGCACCACCGACGATGTGGTGAAGGTCATACTCGAAGAGAGCGGGCTGAAATCCGGAACCGATTTTTTTGTCGGCTTTTCCCCCGAGCGGGAGGACCCCGGCAACAAGAAATTCGAGGTCAGCAACGATCCCCAAGGTCATCGCGGGAGACGGTCCGATGGCCGCGAGCCTGATGGAAGCCTTCTACGGCAGGGTCGTCAAATCGGTCGTGCCTGTCTCGACCACATCGACGGCCGAAGCCGTCAAACTGACCGAGAACATCTTCCGATCGGTCAACATCGCGCTCGTCAACGAGCTGAAGGTCATCTACGACGCGATGGGCATCGACATCTGGGAGGTCATCGAGGCGGCCAAAAGCAAGCCGTTCGGCTACATGCCCTTCTACCCGGGCCCGGGCCTCGGCGGTCATTGCGTTCCGATCGACCCGTTCTATCTGACCTGGAAAGCGCGCGAATACGAGATACCGACGCGCTTCATCGAGCTGGCGGGCGAGATCAACTCCGCGATGCCTCGTCATGTCGTCGACAAGCTCGCCGAGGCGCTGGACCTGCGCTTCGGCAAGGCACTTAGTCGGTCGCGCATCCTTATCATCGGCCTCGCCTACAAGAAGAACGTTCCCGACATCCGGGAAAGCCCTTCGCTGCGGCTCATCGAGCTCATTGAGGAGAGGGGCGGCAAGGCTGAGTTTCACGACCCGTATGTAAGCGAGATTCCGGCAACGCGCGAGCATATGGCGCTCAAGGGCCGGCGATCGGTCGATCTAACTAAGGTAGCGCTCAAGCCCTTTGATGCCGTCGTAATCGCCACCGACCATGATGGCATTGACTATCGTTCTATTGCAGAGTGGGCGCCGCTGATCATCGATACGCGCAATGCGCTAGATCGCCAGGGGCTAAATCGCGGAATTGTCGTTAAGGCCTAACGCACGAGTCGTCCAGGTTGTCGGCTTTGAGAAGCGATTGAACTCGACGTTAGCCACGATACCAGCGACAGCAAAGATCGCTCACTTGTCTGTAATGCAAAATTCTGACCTTGGTTCCGCCGTCAGAGTTCCCTGGCGCAATCGGTCTCGTCCTGTCGAAAGGGCGGCTCTGCCGCTGCGCGGTGAGTATCTCGCTGAAACTGACAGAGGCGTTGTCAAGGAAAGTCGCCACCCGGAGATACTGCACGCTGCCGAACAACTGGCCGACCTCCAGACGGCACTTGCATCGGTACGGCGCAGCCCTGGGGAAGAAGCTATCGAAGATGGCCTGCGAGGTTCGCAGAATCGCGAGACGAAAGACGTCGGTGTCGAGCAAAAAGAGGGTCGAGGCTGCTGTAAGACGAGCATTCAAGTGTGCAACTTCTGCGTTTCGCGAAGACCGCGTCTAACCAAACATGCCGTCTGCGAAGCTTGAGCGGCCTTCGTAAACCCCGTACATCAGGAAGTGTTGCAGCGGATCCATCTGCGCGGCTGCAACGTCCGGGTACGCAGCCAGATAGGCGGCGGTATCGAACGCGCCGGACGGATCGCGGCCCTCTTTCCAACCGTACTGATCGTAGTGTTGAAGCGGATTGACGCCTGCAGCGGCGACATCCGGGTTGTGAGCCAGATAGCCAGCCGTATCGAAGTAGGCATTCGGATTGCGCCCCTCGTGCCACCCAAATGTATTGTAGTGCGTCAGGGCATCTACACCTGCGAGCCCGACATCTGGATTGCCGAGCAGATAGAACTCAAAATCGAAGCCCGCCGCGATCGTTGCCCCGATCGCCGGGGAAGCCACGCGGCCCTCCGCCTTCCCAAATTCGAGGAAGTGCGCCAGCGGATCGACACCGGCAGCGGCGACATCTGGGTTGCGCAGCAGATAAAGGCCCGTGTCAAAATTCACCGCGGCATCGCGCCCCTCTCGCCAGCCGAAACTATCGTAATGCTGCAGAGGGTTGATGCCCGCCGCAGCGACGTCTGCGTTGGCGCTCAGATAACCGTTGGTGGAGAAGAAAGAATTGGGGTCCCGCCCCTCTTTCCAGCCGAAAGCGGTGTAGTGCTCGACCGCGCTCACGCCAAAATGAAAAACGTCCGGATTGCGCGCAAGGTAGAAAAGCGTGTCGATCAGCGGGTTGCCGTCGTCGGGGCCAATCGCACCATCGGCAAAGGTCACAGTTTCGATATCATGTAGCGTGTCATTACCTTCTGGTCCGGAGATCAGAATCAAGCGGCCGAAATGCTGCGGGGTGTAGTTGACGGCGTTCAGCTGGAATTGTGCAGTGTCGTTGCCGAGGCCGCCATAGATCGTGTCATCGCCGGTCCCGCCGCGAAGGGTGTCAGCGCCCTGGCCGCCAAAGAGGTTGTCGTTGCCGGCGCCGCCATCGATCGTGTCGGCGCCATCGCCAGCGGCAGCGCCCGGAACGAGCCGATAGATCGCGCCCGTCAAGGTCACCACATAGAGATTGCCGGCATTGTCCGTGCCGAAGGACGATATCTGCTGCAGATCGGCGCCAACCACCTGCGCCGTACGATCGATCGCATCCTCTGCCACGCCGTTCACGATACGCAGCGTCAGAAGCCGTCCGGAGACGAAATCGGCAAAGAAATAGGCACCCTGCAGCCCCGGGCGCCGGTCCGCGGTAGACATAGCCGCCGGTGATGCTGTGACCAACGCGCGCGGATAGTCGTAAACCGGGTCGGTGAAGGCTATCGGGGGCTGAGGCGGGGCGCTCGGGCCCGGCAGCTGCCTTCGCGATAATCCCAGCCGTAGTTAACGCCGCCCGGTCCGCCGGCAGCCTCGAAATTCACTTCCTCGCGCGCGCCCTGCCCGACGTCGCCGATATAGAGATCGCCGGTTGGCAGGGTCGAAGCTGATGCGCCAGGGATTGCGCAGGCCATAGGCCCAGATCTCGCCGGCACCTGGTGTAGCGCCGGCAAAGGGATTGTCGTCGGGAATCGCGTAGTTGCGCGACGAATCGGCCGGAAAGTCGTCGCCATTCACGTCAAGCCTGAGGATCTTGCCCAACAGTGAATTGATGTTCTGGGCGTTTCCGTCGGGATCATTGGCGCCGCCGCCGTCGCCGGTCGCGATATAGAGATAGCCGTCCGGGCCGAAGGCGAGCGAGCCGCCATTGTGATTGGCGAAGGTCGGATGCGGAATGGTGATGATCGTTCTCGACGGGACCGTTGGATCGGCGAGCGCCGGATTGCCGGCCGACCGGGCGTATTCGCGCACTTCGATATTGCCGGCCGGATTGGTGAGGAAGACGAAAAAGCGACCGTTCGCATCATAGTCGGGATGAAAGGCGAGGCCCAGGACGCCCCGTTCGCCGCCGCTCGAGAATTGCGCATTGGGAATGTCGAGGAAGGTCGACTGAGCGCCAGTCGCCGTATTGATCCGAACGATATCGCCGACATCCTTCCTCAGTGCGTAGACAAAGCCGTCGTCGCCCGGCGCGCCGGTGACGAACACTGCGCCCGAGCCGACATTGGCCAGCAACGTTGCGGTGATGTTTCCCGACGTCGGATCTGAGATCGGCGACGCTGTGGCCGTAGATGGTGTCGTCGCCGTCGCCGCCGGGTAGCGTATCGGACCCGTCGCCGCCCGAGATCGTGTCGGCGCCGCCAAGGCCGTTGATCTGATCGCTGCCGCCCAGCCCCTGGATCGTGTCGAGAACGCCGGTTCCGTTCAGGGTTTCGGTCGCATTGGTGCCGGTGATGTTCGCCATGCCAGAGCCTTAAGAATTGGAACCCGTCCGCATCGCAGGATCATAGCATAAAGGGGAACGTCCTGCTCAACTGCGTGCGTGCGGCCAGAGGCAACCGTGCGACGGAGTGGACGAAACTACCGGCGGCCCACGACGACGGATCGATCAATATCAGCGTAGGCTATCACAACAGCGACCAGGCCATCCTCTATAGTCACTAGCTGTCTGGTTGCGATACATCATTGGCATAGTAGAGGATGCGATCGACTTTGGCCATGAGATCGTCCTGCCTTGCGGGTTTGTAGAGCGGGTTGGCGAGAGCGGGTGAGAGTTTGATGCGTTCGTCGACTTTCTGGCAGGGCGAACTGCCTTGGAGAACGCGCTGGCGTCGTTGGTTATAGGCGCGGTTGAAGCCGGCCAGCAGGATTTCGAGATCGGCGTGACCAGCAACGTTGATGCCGAGGACCTCACTGGCGATGCGACCATTAAAGCGCTCGACCATACCGTTGGTCTGGGGTGTATAGGGCTTCGTTGTGCGATGGATGGCCTTTCCCTTCGCGCAAGCGCGTTCAAAATCATCGGCGGTGAAGCATGAGCCTCGATCCGTCAGCACATGGGTGATGCGGAAGGGAAAGGCCTTTCTCGCTTCCTTGAGGAAGGCGACCGCATTGGCGGCGTTTTCCGCATCATAGACGGCCAGGTGGACGAACCGCGAGCAGCGATCAATTGCCACATAAAGGAAGCGCTTTCGTATGTCGCCGTCTGCGGTGCGCAGCCTGGGCAGATGTTTGACGTCAATATGGACAAAGCCCAGATCATAGTCCCGGAAGCGCCCTTGTCCCTTGCGGGGTTGCACCGTCGGCTTAGGTGGTCGTCGATTGAGGCCCTCCGTCTTGAGAACCCGATAAATGCTGTCGCGGTTAAGATGCGGCAGGAAGTGCCGGAGCACGAAGGTGAGATCATCCAGCGCAAAACCTGTCGCCCTGCGCACTGCACAGATGATCGCGCGCTCTTCTTCGCTCACACGCCAAGTAAGGCGCTTGGGTCGGCTTGAGCGATCTTGGACCGCATGCTCACCGCGTTTGCGCCACTTGCGGACCGTTTCATCGCTGATGCCGTAGCGCTTCGCTATGACACTGGCAGGTTCGGTCGATCGTGCAATTTCGGCTCGCACCGCGGGGGTCGTCCGAGCCTGAGGATGTATCTGCATCACAATACCCCTTCGGAAAGAGCAGCAAAGCGCCAAGCATGATCAGCAAGGGCGTTACTTACCAGGTCCCAATGATGTATCGCAACCAAGAACAACCAAGAGTCTTGAATGTCAACGGTAACGGAAACAGTGACCACGTCTTTCGATTCACGCAATTCGGCTCTGCGGCGTCGAGGAGGGATGGAAAGGGGGCGGTTGGTCAGATCGCGGTGGCGGTACCGGAAATGGAAGTAGGCTGAAGTTAGGGTGGATAACAATGGCGAAGGGATGATGCATTGGTTGTCATGGCCATCATCGACAGTTCACCCCGGTCCCGGGCCCCGCCGCGACGGCACGGTGAGGTTGTGTGATGAGAGCCTTCGGCTGCATTGATTCGCGGATGGTCCAGCACTTCGGCCTGCTCGGTCGCGCTCCACGATCCTCTGCCCTCATGCATCACCATCAGTGTTGTCGGTGATGGTGCGCGCGAGATCGTCAAATCGTGGTGGGGAATGAGCAGATAAGCGATGCGAGCCGGCTGTTCAGATCGGCGAGAGGTCGAGGATCTGGGCGCGGATGGAAACGTCGAGGTCGGCCGACAGATGGTCGTTCTGCGGAGCGACCAGTTTGGGCCTGGTGATAATGGCGCGCGCGATCGACAGGCGCTGGTGTTGTCCGCCGGAGAAATCGGTGCGGATACTTGTCGATGTCGGCGTGGGCTCAACTGATCTTCATGCAACGCGGCGGTGACCTTGTCGCGCCGGGCCTCTTCGCGGTACGGTCTCGAGGAGATGAATGGTCGGCGACGAGGCGCTCGACCTTGTGGCGCGGATCGAATGAGCCGTAGGTATCTGGATGACTGGATGTCGCGGGCGTGCGGGTTTCAGCGTGGCTTCGCGCTCGCCGGGTCAGCGCTTCGCCGATGAAGCGGATTTCCCTGCTGGTTGGACTATGAGTGCGCATCATGCGGGCAAGCGTCGACTTTCCGAGCCGGAGTGGCCGACCAGCGCCGTCGACTGGCTGGCTGCATCGAGAATGAAATGGTCGTCGACGGGCGCATCGGTCGGGCGTGTGGAACAGCGAAGTGCGGGCGGCTGGGATAGTCGCGGACGACGTTTTCCACGGAACAGGAGGGGGCGGGGCTCATTTTTTCCGGCGCGGTCTGCCCAGGAGGGGAAGGCAAATGGCTTGGTGCTTAGGTACATGCATCGATCCGCCCCGCCGAGCCCGCCGGTGTAGGGGGCGGGACCTGTTGCAGGGCGCGGTTCGTCGTCTTTCCTCCATCACCTTGTCTGTGGCGAATCACCGCCAATGCGAATCGCACATGTCGGTCACCACGGCGAGGTCGTGCTAGATGAAGTACAGGCTGATGTGGTTCTCGTTGACGAGATCGCGCAGCAGTTCGAGGATCTGCTTGCAGCACCACGTCGAGCGCCGTTGTTGCTCGTTGGTGATCAGCTTCGGCTTTAGCGCGTAGGCAATGGCGATGACGAGATGCTGCGAGGGCCGCTGAGAATCGTGCGGATAGACCGAACAGCCGGAAATTTCGCTTCGGGCAGGCCGACACGGTCGAGGATCTTGCGCGCATGGGCTTCGCAGTGGCTCGGGCAGACGTAGGCGCGCGAAACGCCTTCCGCGACCTGTTCGCCGATTGCCGCACCCCGGTGCTTCAGCGCCGTCATCGGTTCCTGGAAAACCATGCCGACGTCGTCGCTGAGTGTGCAACATCTGGTCCTCGGTGGCGGCAAGGATATTGACGCCACTGAAGGTACTGGTGGCGGCGCGGCGGAAAACGGAGCATACCGATGACGGCAAGTGCCGTCATCGACTTGCCCGAGCCGCTTTCGCCGACAAGCCCCATCACTTCGCCCTGGTCGATGGTCGACGACGCTCTGAGGATCGGCGTGCCGTCGATATCGACTGAGAGGCCTTCGATTTCAAGCAGGCCAACGCTGATGAACTTCAGTTTCGGATCGAGCACGTCGTAGAGGCCGTCGCCGAGCAGGTTGAAGGCGAGCATGCGGAAGACGATGGCAAAGCCCGGGAAGATGGCGGTGGAAGGTGCGATGATCATGCGGGTCTGCGCGTCTAGAGGATGCCGCTCAACTCGGCATGGGGAAGGGGCTGGGCGCCGAGCCGTACACAACAAAGCCCGTCGGCCAGAATGCCGAGCGCGAACTGGACCGCGCCTTGCACGAGAAGCAGGTTGGCGATGTTGGGCAGGATGTGCTCGACGGCGACGGGCCGCCTCGCCCTTGCTGGTGGCGCGGGCGGCCAAC
>CAVSAU010000008.1:0-110832 GCA_963726065.1 uncultured Alphaproteobacteria bacterium | reverse complement strand
TTGTGTCAAGTCGGCGGTGGCGAAATGGAGAGAAAAAGAGGTTAGTAGATCAATGACTTACGGAGGGTAGTTCGGCCCTTAACAGTCGCGGAAAATCCGCGTAAGCACTGCGTAAGCAGGATGCACCCGTAGCTCAGCTGGATAGAGCGTCGCCCTCCGAAGGCGAAGGCCACAGGTTCGAATCCTGTCGGGTGCGCCAATTGTAATTGTCTCAAAGACTTAGCTGGATAGCACCGTTTCAGATCGACGATCTGAAACGGTTTTGCACGTTCGCCGGTTTCTGGCGTGGCTCGATACCACCCTCTCGATGTCCAGTTCGGGCAGTGTCCGGTACACCGCGCTGCAGCCTGCCTGACCAATGTCGCTCCACACCTGCAGGGGATTAAAGAACTCCGACGCTCCGGGTAGATGCCAGATGCGCAGGCGTTCATCGCAGCGCGGGGTGGAAGGATGCGAACGAGGGGCGCGCTCAGACATCATCTGGCGCACAATTCGCTCTCGACCATGTCGCGTCACACGGGCCTCCTTGTCCATTCGGTCCTCCGAGATTCGCTAAAGCTTCGGCCACCTCAGCTTTCTTGCTCAGGCCGAATGGACAGCCTGTTGAGAACTCACACCCTAGCCGCAGCGGGCACCCGGTGTTAAGTTGTGGGCCGGCGCCTTAGTGCTATTGGTTTGGGTGGAGGATGCCGAGAGACTTTCCAATGAAACACCCGGTTAGAAATGCGCTAGTTTTGGCGGGTTGGATTTTCTCTGGGGGTTCCGGGGCCGCTAACGCTGCCGTCTCGGACAAGGCTCTCTGCGAACGTGGCTACTACATCCGCCCCTACAAATCCTGCGTGACTGATACCAATACGCCAATCTATTCAAAACAGGCATCGCCAGCTTGCAAGCCGGTATACAGAGCTTGTCGGGGCCCAGAAAGCAAAAAACGAGAACAAATCCCAGATTCGACGGTGCATTACTATGTGTGGAGCACGGCGATGCGACGTTACATGGGGGCTTTCAATCCCAAACTGCCAGAGGGTTCTGATGCTGCCGCAAGGAAGGCAGGTGAGGCCGCTTGTGAAGATGGAATGAATAGCACCAAGTCAAACTATTACGACGGCGTTGCGGATCAATTCCGAGACACGTTCAACTCGATAAGTAGCAAAGATCTCCTGCAAGACGATGTGGACTTGGACTTTAATAGCCTAATGACTTATGTCCCCGAGAGATTCGACTTCATTCCGCGCTTGGACGAAAATTGGAACCAGGCCACTACAATTGACTACTACGTGGCCGACGACATCCGCCACGACCCTGGCGATATGCCGCTGACCTGCATGGCCGACGGCATTGTTTATGTCCCTGCCATCGAAGCCAACCCGGGCTGCGGCATAGATCACTACGAGGAGTGCCGAGTTGCCGCCCATGGCATCGAAACCTACGCGGTTGAGCCCAACAAAGCTTGCGGAATTTCCACAGCAATCAACCTTCCTCTCGACGCCGCCAAATTCACTCCGGCAAAGCACTTCGATATTCAGTGCTGAGAGGCCGTTTGGAAAATCGAGGGGTGGGGTTTTGCGGTGAAGGGATTTGTGATTCAAGCTCTGGATGTGGACCGAGCAGAGCCGTGGCCGAATGGCCAAGATCGCGAAGAAGACCAAGCGCTACCCGTCCGATCTGACGGACGAGGAATGGGAGCGGATCGCGCCGCTGATGCCCAAGCCTGGGCGTCGTGGCCGTCCGCGCGAGGTCGAATTCCGGGAGGTGATCAACGCGGTGCGCTACCTGGTGCGCTCGGGCTGCGGCTGGCGGATGCTGCCGATCCATTTCGGGCCGTGGCAGACGGTCTACGGCTGGTTCCGCGAGTTGGCGCGGCGCTTTCTGTTCCAGACCATCCACGACGTGGCGCTGATGCTGGATCGCGAGCGGGCCGGGCGCGAGGCCAGCCCCTCGGCGGCGTGATCGACAGCCAGTCGGTCAAGGCTCCGCAAGCTGAAACAAGGGGCTACGACGCCGGCAAGAAGATCGTCGGCCGCAAGCGTCACATCGCCGTCGACACCGACGGGCGGCTCTTGATGGTCAACCTGACCCCCGCCGACATCTCCGACAGTGCCGGCGCTCAGGCGATCCTGGACGGCATCCGCAAGCGCTGGCCCTGGGTGAAGCACCTGTTCGCCGACGCGCCTATGACCGGCTGAAGCTCATGGACAAGGCCGCCTATCTCGACTTCGTCGTCGAGATCATCCGCCGATCGGAGGACCAGAAAGGGCTTCGAGGTCCTGCCGCGCCGCTGGGTCGTCGAGCGCACCTTCGGATGGATGACTCGCTGGCGACGCCTCGTGCGCGACTACGAACAGCGCATCGACGTCTCCCACGCCATGATCCTCGTCGCCATGGGCGGAAACCTTCTGCGACGAAATGCTCATCCGTGAATTTCCAAACGGACTCTTAGCGGGTGAAGAAATTGCCGAAGAAGGGACGGAGCCTGCACTCAATTCCAGCATAATTCAAAAGAAACTCGCAATATTGCGAGAGCGTTCAACCATCTTGCGTAGAGCCACTTGGGACAATATTGCCAGTGTCTACGGGTCTTTCATCTATCTAGGTCTGGAAATCACGCGATTGGAGCTGAAATTGGCTACCTTCGAGGGGGGCCAAAACGAGGTGGCTAGCTTGCAGCGCGACATTCAGTCGAGGGCTGAAAAAGACCTGACCCCCGATCTCCAGGGCTATGCAAAAACCACTGTCGGCAATCCGATTGTGGCCGCGTTCAAGAAGGCGGTCGCCGATGGAACGTTCGGGAAAATGCGCCAAAGTCTGCTCTTGGCCTTCCCCAACTCGCGACCCCTCCTGCGTGACGAGTATGGGGTTGCATTCACGACCGTGGACACTCTCACTTATACTCTGCTCTTCGCCGGCGGTGTCGATTTTGACACCACCCAAATCCACCGGAAGTATGAGAAGTTAAAATCTTACGAACCCGGCGGCAACGAGTTTTTGCGCTTCACCGAGGCTATGGTGCGGGCCCAATTGAGCAGGGTCAGCGAGATACAAGGTGTGATTTTTAAATTGGTTGAGCTCAGATCGCGGATTCCCAGTGTCGGGACCGATCTTCACGCCTTTGAGGAAGAGGTGAATGCCTTGAGCCACGGGTCGAACAATGTCATGGATCGACTGGAGCTTGAGCTTGTGAAGGACAATGCCGCAGAATTGCAAAGGCGTTCTCTGGTTTTTGTGAACAGCCAGATTCGGATCCACGAGTCGCAAAAGGAACAGTTGACCGCGGACGTTTGGAATTTTCTTGAGACCGCCATTCGGATCAAAAGGGATCCTCGCTTAGAACTTCTGCTCTGCTATCGGGATCTATTAGAACTTAACGCTTTTGACTTTGCCGCGCATCTTGAAACAGCGATATTGGCAATCAAGGATAGCGCTCAACCAGACGAGTATAAAAGCAGTTTAAAAGTACTGACTGCTGACGCGCGGGAGCAGTTGGCACAAATTGAAACTATTCAGACGCTGCTGGTACAGTTTGCACAAAGTAAGGCGTCACTGCGACGCTCTATCGCACGGTCCATCGATGCACTTTTGTCCGCCCAACATGTGCCGGACAACCAGATGACACTAATTATCGCTAACAGCTTCGACCTTCTGTCGAGCAAGGCAGGTGAAACGTCGGTCCAAACTGATCTCCAAACATTGATTGGAAGCATCTATGGCGATTTCGTTCATGCTCTTGAGAAAGTGAACCTTTCACCCCCAGAGTTAATGTAGTCATGAAGCGGTACATCACCGCCGCGCTTTTTCTAGTGTGGGGGTCGATCGCGTCGGCTACCTCCTTGGACGAAGCCCGTGAGGCTTGTGAGTTTGATTCCTTTCGTCACCCCGAACGCCACGAGGATCCCGACCAATACGAGATCGATATGCATAGGGCCCAGGAGGCGAAGGAAGAAGCTTGCCGGGAGTACCGCAATTTGATCGAGGTCCGGCGCCAAGCCGTCCGCACTGCGAGTAGCTACTTCGAGGTGGCCGCCGAAGCCGAAAGGAAGAGGATCAAAGATGCAGTCGATGCACCTCTCGACAAAATCGACATATCGCTGAAGACTATTCTATCTGAGCTCGCTCAGGTTCCCGACGTGGTGACATTGGGGAATAACCGAACGCTGCAACTACTCGAAGAGCGCGTCGCAAGCGAGCAGAAAAAGCTCGATCTCTTGGCCACTGGATGGAACAGCTATTTTCTTTCACCCCCAGACAGTTCTCTACGCCGCCTAAGCGAACTGGGGAATTCAGAGAACCTTACTGGGCATCTACGCGATGCCATTCATGATTTTGTGCGAAGATTTCCGCCGTACGTCTTCGGCAACGGCCCTGCGCCCCGGCGCCAACTCGATCTGGCGGTTCAGCGTACGAGCGGCCTCAAGGATATTTTTGCGCTTAAATACCTAAAGTACAGCGAAGCCATCAGGCAGGAAATCAACCAGGATCTAAAAGCCGGCCTCACTGCAGAACTGGTAGGTGCCCAAGCGAAGGCTTTTCGTCTGATGCTTCTCAGCCAATTTGATCCGCAGACCCTGCCTTGGTTTCAACTCGCCGCCGCCTCTGGCGCCTGCCAGTTGGCGAAAGAATTGCTGTCGGCTCAAGTGGATGTGCTTACCGAGGCCGGCCGTCAAGCGCCGATCGGTATGCAAAGCGTGTTCATCGAGGAATTGAAGCCTGAAGTGGATTCCCGACAGCAGGCTTTACATGCCTTGCGCTGCGATCAGCCGAAGGACTTTTCGCGACTAAAGGAAATGGTGGCCGTTTACGAAAGTCGTCTATCCAACGATTGCATCAGGGCCGAGGGCCACGTGCAGCAGGATGCGATGGAAGTCGGCAAAGACCTTGAGACTTGGCTTGAGTATAAGGACGCGTTTGCCGATCCCGCGGATGTGGGCGCCTTTGTGAATTTGGGCCAGCACCTGTTGCTGAAGGCCTCCCAGGTGCGGGGCATTTGTCAATCGAGGGTGCCATGAGATTTGGGCTGGTGAACACTGTGAGATCGGCGCTCACGCTCTTTTGTCTTTGTATGCCTTTCTCCAGTTCTGCCGGAGAATACGGGTACATTCGCATCAGCCAGGACCCCAGGAAGGCCAACCCCGAGCATACGACTTTGGTAAAACTCTATTCGAATGGGGATATTCTTCTGAGTTTCGCTCACAGCGGTTCGGGGATGCGCAATTGGGTTTCTCTCTCCAAGCGCCATTTGAGTTTGAATTCTTCCAACACGAAGATCTTTGCCTCCTATGATGGGCTCCAAAGTGGTTGTGAGTTTGCTTATAAGGTAGAGTTTTCTATGGATATGCAGAGTGTGATTAGCTCATATGATTTTTACGCACCTTCAGGCCGCAATCAAGGAACGATTCCCTTGGGGCTTGGTTGCGGTGAAAACCACCGACTGTGCAGTTCCAACCAGAGTTTGAATAACAAAATCATTGACCATCATAACCAGGCAACCTTGGATCGCTACAATCAATGGAAGAGGGACTACGATGCCCGTATCGAGCGGAAAGCGGAAGCTCTACGGGCGGCTCAGGATGCTTTGGCGGAGAACTTGAGCAATGCCTCCGTCCCCCTCATAATGACTCAAGAGGAATATTTACAGTCCAGAATTGAGGAGTGGACAAAAGCGACGGCCGAAGAGGTGACCAAGATGCAACTAAAAGAGCTCGGCCTACCGGAAGAACCTCTGGATCCAGTCAAACTCGCTGAAGACTCTAGAAAAGCGGCCCGGCAGCGAGAACAGGCTCAAGCGATGGAAGACTTGCAAAGCACCTTACCAGGGCAGGCAATCAGCTTGGTCTACAACGCTCAGGTGGTTACAGATGGTATGATCGCTCGAGAAAGGGAATATCAACAGATGCTGGTCCTCGACGCAGAGGATCCGGATCAGCTCGAGGTGGATTTGTATCGTAGTAATAAATATATCGAGAGCGCGGAGATGATCAGCAAGCAGGTCTTTCGCGGCGAAGGATTTGTTCACGTTGCAAAGAAGATGGCGGGGACGGGGCTGGTTCCACTCAACTCCTACGTGGCTGGCGCGCTCACCGTCTGCGAGGTGCTAACAGGCCGGGAGTTCTGTGTTGGTGGAGAGATGAGTGACGAAGACAGGGTAAAGGCAGCCTGCAACTTCGCTTGGAAAAATGCGCCGCTATGGAAATCGAGCGTGAAGTCGATGAAAGATAACGCACCAAGCGAAGCCGCGAAAGCCTTTATCGCCTATGCAGAAGGCACGATTCGCTCGGGCCAATGCGACAAGTTAGCTTCCCGCAACTGACCGCCTCAACCACTGTCGATGCCCTCGGTTTTGAAGCAAGCTTACCCACTTGCGCGCCGTGCGCGGGGCGCCGTTCGTTTAACCAAGACAGCTACCTCAGAAAACTCCAGCGCTATCTCAGGTTTTGTTGCCTGATGATATTGCCTAGATCGGCGAGGCACTCAATCACGTGGTCTGGTCTGAACGAAAATCGGTCCAAATCGGACCGTTTGGTGACCCCAGTCAGGACAAGGGCCGTGCTCAGCCCCGATTCCAATCCGGCGAGCACATCTGTGTCCATCCGATCGCCCACCAAAATCGTATCGCCCCCTGGCTTTCTCGTACGCATCCGGTGAAGACCGCAGAGGTGCGTATCCGCGGCCATGGGCACGTGATCACCGTGGTGCGGAGGTCAAGCTTTCGATGGGGAGACGCGATGATATTCTTCGAGGAGGAGTTCGACCTCCTCGATGCCTTCATCGGTGAAGGCCAAGATCCCGTCGTCATCGTTGGCCCCGTAGACCCAGATGACGCCATCCTCGGGCTCGAGACCGAGGGTCAGTTCCTGGATGAGCTCTTCGCTGACACCGAGGTCCCTGGCGACACGTTCGACGGTGTGGACGTGATGCACCTTATTGCGCTGCATGATCAGGCCGCCGCTGATTGCGTCCGCAGTTTTGCGGATGTCCAATTCCATGGCAGCAAATCATCGATCCGATGGGCCGGATAGGCGGGCAGTCGGGCAAGGACGTCGGCGAGCCAGGCCTGAGGGTCGATATCGTTCATCTTGGCGCTGACGATCATGCTGTAGAGAACGGCAGCGCGCTGTCCGCCGCGATCGGAGCCGCAGAACAGCCAGGACTTTCTGCCGAGAGCGATGCCGCGCAGGGCTCGCTCGGCTGAATTGTTCGACAGGCAAATCCGCCCATCGTCGAGGAACCGGGTGAAGGATGACCAGCGGCGCAGCATGTAGTTGAAGGCCTTGGTCAGATCGTGTCCGCGCGCGAGTTTGTCGCGTGTCTCGATCATCCAGCGCTCGAGCTCGGTGACCAGCGGCGCGCTCAACTCCTGGCGCACGGCGAGGCGTTGGGCCGGCGACAGGCCGTTGATCTTGCGCTCGATATCGAACAGGGCATCGATGCGCTTCACGGCTTCAACCGCGAGCGGATAGACCAGGTTGGGCTTCTCGCCGCGCGCCTTCTTGCGCGCCGCCGCTTCGACATCGGCCAGCTCGAACACCTTGCGCCGGCTGTGGGCCCAACAGCTGGCTTCCAAAACAGGCGCCGGCTGACGACCCGTCGCATAGAGATCGCCATAACCGCCAAAGGCATCGGCCTGCAGAATGCCGCTCCAGTCAGCGAGATGCGCCGCGGGATGTTCCCCTCGACGATCGCGGGAATAGTAGAACACTGCCGCCGGCGGATCGACACCGCCGAACGGTCGGTCATCGCGCACATAGGTCCATAATCGGCCGGTATCGGTCTTGCCCTTGGCCAGGACCGGCACCGTCGTGTCGTCGCCGTGCAGACGTGAAGCGGCCAGCACATGGGCTTCGAGCCGCTTGAACAGCGGCATCAGCGCCGCGGCACCGGCACCGACCTGGTCGGCGAGCGTCGACAGGCTGAGCGGCACGCCTTCGCGGGCATAGCGTTCAGCCTGGCGGTTGAGCGGCTGATGCTGGCCGAACTTCTCGAACAGGATCATCGCCAGCAGGCCGGGACCGGCCCAGCCGCGCGGCGTGGCGTGGAACGGCGCCGGAACCTGGCTGATCGCCTCGCAGTCGCGGCAGGTGAACTTCTCCCGCACATGCTGGATCACCTTCCATTGCCGCGGCACCACCTCCAGCGTCTCGGTGATATCCTCACCCAGCTTGCGCAGCCGATGACCGCCGCAGCAATGGCAAGCGGCCGGTGCCGGCTCGACCACGCGTTCGCGCGGCAGATGCTCGGGAAATGGCTGGCGCGCCGGTCGTTTGCGCACATAAGGCGCCACCTCGGTGGTTCGGGACGCGGCCTGTTCGGCCGCGATCTCGTCTTCCGTCGCCGTGCTCTCGAGTTCTTCGAAGGTGAGCTCCATCTGGTCGTGCAGGCGGGCTGAGCGTTCAGAACTCTGACCATGCAGCGCCCGCTGCAGCTTCCGGATCGTCAGATCCTGATGTGCGATCAGCGCCGCATCATCCGATGCCTTGGCCTTGGCGACCGCCAGTTCGGCCTCGACCAGCGCAGCGCGCGCGGCCTCGTCTTCGGCTCTGGCCAGCGCCGCGGTCAGCGCTGTTCTCAGCGCGCCGATATCGTCCGGAACAGCATCCTGGGCGGTGGCAACCATGCCCTGGAGTGAATCATAAAACGCCTCCGCTGACTCGCGGAAAATGGCGCAAACTCAAAGAAAAACTCAGCCCGCGCGCTGAGGGCGGAACGTGTGACGCGGGTTGCGCCAATCGATCCCGTCGAGCATGTAGGCGAGCTACGGAGCTGAGCCGCTATTTGCCCAAGTGGGTGAAGGCCTTTCTCCCCGTGCTGCGTCCTCTGGTCAACAGTGCTGCCAGCGGTGCGTGGCCGACGCTGCTGGCCGCCACGGACGAGCGCGCACGGGGCGGAGAGTATTACGGGCCCTCGCGAAGGGGGGAGATCGCGGGACCAGCTACCTATGCTCGTGTCGATCAGCGTGCAAAGGATCCCGACGTCGCCAAACGGCTCTGGGACCTTTCGATCGAGATGACGAAAGTAGAGCCGCTCGTGTGCGCGCAACGTGCCTGATCGCCGCCCGTCCCGGCCGAATGTCTGCATCGGGCCGACAAGTGACCTTCCGCTTATGCGGTTTAAATTACCAGAAACAGACATTCAAACATGCCGCTCCGAAGTCATTTCCCGCCCTTAGCTGCTGTTGAATAAAATAGCGGCGAGTGGCCGCTTGGAACACACATTGACGAATGCTGCGCGCTACGCAGATGTCGATTTTTTTGTTGCCGTCGGAAACATACCGGAATTATGAGGATATTTCTGTGGCACAGAAAGCCGAGCGCCTTCGAGGCCCGCGTACCCTGAAAGAAAACTCAATGTCGTTGTACGCTTCTCGGTTGTAGCATCGCGTCGAGGCCCCCCCGTCAGGCTTGTTGCTGATCGACCCCAAGCTGTTGTCGTGTATGCATTTTCGGCGGTTAGTTGGCCAGAGGAATATCACTGACAGCGGCGGGGATAGCAAGGCGTGACCTGCGGCCAGCAAGTTAGTACAACGAAGCCTGAATGAATTAGAGCTGAGTGGACATTGATGTGGACCAAAAATGCCAAACAGGACACCTTAGACAAAGTCAAATTTGTGGAGGACAAGTCGGAGTCCACTATTGCGACAAAAAGCGGAATGGCTCTCGCAGATTTTCGGGAGAAGGCGGCCGCACATCTTGGTCTACCTAGCGTCGATGCACTTCTTGAGAGTTGACGAGAGGAAACCTCCGAAGGCCAAACGCTCGCAGCTAATCTGATAGAACGAGCGAATAGGAGCGGTGCATTGAAATGCTTCCGACTAAATATCTCCGAGCTGCAAGAAAGACTATCAGCAGCTTCTGACCTCCCAGAATCCCCGAGATTGAAGGACATTTTGCACGCTATCCCAGCTGTATTCACGTGGGAACAACACTTCAATGCAACTGCCAGCCTAGGAAACAGTCAGTTGCCGTTTCCACATGTCAGATTTTACCGTGTGACGCCGCATATTCTTCAATTGGCATGCCTCTGCATTGCCAACAATTCTATAGAGCAGAGAATAGGACGCCAAATCGCACTAAAACCATACCAAGATGCCATTCCCACTTCGGTCGATCATCCAATATTCATCTCGTTGGTTAATCTGATGCATCTGACAGATCAGCCTAACATTTCGTTCTGGGAAGTTCAGCGTTTCCCTAGTCTACCGCATGACACTTCCGGCTCATTTGGCCATAGCATGTTCGGTGGTGCAATGATGGCCATTTGGCTGCACGAGTTCGCACATTTACTGCTTGGACACTTGGTGTCGCACTCCGATGATGTAGAAAACCAGGAATTGGAGGCCGATGCGTTCGCTCGTCGTTGCCTAAGAATCCGTTTGGGATTACTCAGAAATTCAACCATCTGCCCTGACAAATAAGATGCCTTTGCTAGCTGGAGCATACATTTTCGCATTAATGATGTCAGCATTGCGCCCAAGCACGGTTTACTCGCAGCACAACAGGGTTCGCGCCGAAGCATTGAAGCGGCTGATAGAGGATGAGCTTGGGGAACTCGCAGACGTTGTGTCTTACATGGTGACACCACTGGTGGCACTTAAGGACCTTGCCTACGGGGAAAACGCTTCCTACGAGTACGCGCCACTTATCTCTAGACTGTACGAGAAGGGATATCTGTCATGACCAAAATGTTACTATTCCACTGCGAAACTGAGACCGCTGTAAAATCAATACGGTCGGAGCTCGAAGCGCTTAACTTCAAGCATCAAAATACGTCTCAGGAAAGAGCTCTGACAGGTATGGAGTGGGAAGTGCTCCTCGCGCTGCCAGTAAGTGGGGTGCTCGTAAAGGAGGCAGCGGGTATCATAGCTGCTTGGTTGGATGCAAAGGCTGGTCGAAGGGCAAAACTCGGAGACACTGAACTGCGCGGCTATTCTGCAGAAGACGTCGAAAGAATAATTAGCGCGCTGTCAAAAGAGGCAGGCTCTTGAAGCAGACTTGGAGTTTGGGATCGTTTGCTCAGTCAGCATTGCGGATGATGCTTCGATGCCTTTCGGCACTACGACCTTCGTGCATACAGGCGATGCCGAGCCCTCGAATTGACGTGTTCAAAGCCGCACCAATAGTCGGCATTTCTTCTGACCTGCAAAGCAGTAGTTGGTGCAGCCGCGGCGAAGGTTTAATTGTCCGTATTTCTGGCATTGGTTCCCGACGTTGAACGTTCGCAGTTCCCGCCGCATAGCAGATCTTCGATCAAGATACAGCGAACGACCGCTTTCGAGAGACCCAAGCAAGACCGCGGACGTCCGAACCGGGGCGCGAAGCTGACGTTCCGGACAGGGAATGAGCACAATCAGGCTACTGAGCGCTCAGCAACTCTCTCTCCCGCTGTCGCCTTTCCCAGGAAGTGAGCAAGCGCCGACTTCCTGGAATCCCGATCGAGTGCATAGGCGGTGTGGGTGAACGCGACGCCGTCCAGCAGGCCCTGAATGTATCCGGCGATGCTGTCGGCCGCCATGATGAGCGCAGTGTCTACGGTATGGATGTAGCGGCTCGTCACCGTGCCTCGAGAATGTCCGACCAGAGCCGCGATCGTTGCCTCGGTGAACCCGAGATCATTGCCGATACTGGCGAAGCTGTGCCGCAGAACATGCGGCGTGATGCCGGCCAGGTCGGTATCCTTGAACAGCTTCGTCCACTGTCTCGGGAAGCTCCCGAATGGCGTGCCATCCTCCCAGCCGGGAAAGACATAGTCTTCAGCACTCTGTTCCTCGTCGCGGCGACCTTCGAGATATTCCAGCACCGGCAGACCGATCGGACGCACTGACGCGCCTTCCTTGCTGTCGGCCAGGCGCAGGCAACTGCCCTCGATATCGACTTCGCCGCAACTGCAGACCGATGACCTCGCTGCGCCGGCAGCCCGTCAGGGCGATCACCCGGATGATTTCTGCGGTGGTCTCGTACTGCCCGTCCTCGACCGCCTTCCGCAGAATATCACCGAGCGTGCGATACTCCTGCTCGCTGAGACGGCGGGCGTTGACCTGGTCCTTCGGCTTGCGAACGCCATGCACGGGATTCTGCTCGACGATGCCGAGTTCGACCGCATAGGTGAGAATGCCGCCGAAGAGACCGATCGTTCGAGCTGCGGTGCCGGCTCCGCCGCGCACGATGGCACGTCCGCGCAGCTTGTCCGTCTTGACGTTCGCGCGCGTCTTGCCCGCCATGATGTCCTTCATGGCCTGGGTGATGTCGGACTTGGCCAAATCCCGCACCCGTCGACTGCCGAGCAGAGGAACGATGTGCCGCTCGATGCGCCCCACATCGGTGGAGATCGTCGTGAGCCTTCTTCGGCCGGCCTCGCTTTCCGAGCACAAGCCCGTTCCTGAGATCTTCGAGGTAGCGGGTGCAGAGTTCCTTGACCGTGATCGCCTCGCGATCGAGCTTGCGCTCCTCGGCGGGGTTGCCGCCTCGCGCGACCTGGCCGAGCAGGACTTTCGCCTCGCGCCTGGCCTCCTCAGGAGTCCAAACTCCGTGCAGGCCGATCGTGAAGCGACGCGAGCGGCCGGCAGCGCGATACTGCACAACATAGCTTCGCTTCCCTGATTTGAAGACGCGCAGCCCGAAACCGGGAAGATCGTCGTCCCATAGGACATAGTCCGAGGACCTGATTTTGGTGGCATCGACGGTTCGTTTGGTCAGCTTCGTCATTCGGGGGCGTTTCCTTGGCAGAATCCCCGCGTAAGCAATGCGTAAGCACCGGGGAGAGGTTTGAGCCGCTCCGTCGTACCGTCGGCGCTGGTCGATTTCAAATTTGTTTTGTGATTTCAGTGGCATAGCGCGCAATCGGATAGAAACGGATAGTTTCGGCGGAAGCCATTATCCATTCTCCGAAGGCAGAGGTCACAGGTTCGAATCCTGTCGGGTGCGCCAACAAACTCAACGGCTTAGCTACTGCTCATCGAAACTTGCCACGGAAACGTGCCACGTTCAGGGCCGAAATTCCATCAAAAGCACATCTAAGGCATCTAAGCACCATGAGTGCGAAATGCCATGGACGTAAATCGTCATTTGCCGCGACGTTCAAGGTGGGCAACCGCTAAGTGAGCGGCCAGAGCCGATGGCGTAGGCACCCTGGTGTCGGTCTCCGAAGAAGCTGTTCGGCCCGGATCAGTCCGAACCTCTGCCCAAGCGACCAGAGCTCGCATTATGAGCCCTGTGGCAGCTCAGCGCAAACTTTCGTCAGAACGCAACAAACGGAGGTCTTCCAAATCTGTATAGCCGCCGACATTAAGCAAATTCCAATTGGACGTTGTGCTTCGGGCTGTGGCGGGCGGGTTTGTCGCAGCGCCATTTTCTCCGACAAGCCCGCCTCGACACACGTGACCCAAAATCAGGCGCGACGACAGCTGCGCGCACCGAAGATTTCTATCGTATGCGCGGCTGTTATCGGGTTCGCGAACCCTTACCAATCTCAACTCTTTCAGCAGCCCCGGGTAACAAACACCGTCATGGCCTCCAAACGCGCACGTCTGCATAGCAAGCGCGACAGGCTGCAACGTGTCACCCTGCCACACGTCAGAGCCTGCCCCTGCACGAGCGGTTTTTTCCTTTGCCTGCCGACCTTGCCGTCATTGTGCACCTTGAACAACGCCCGTGCCGTCACCAGCGCCAGAACGGCAGCGCAGCGCGAGCCGGAAACGGTGGTTGCCAGTAAAGAGATGGACAAGGATATCATAACGCCCGCATCGACCGTCCCACCACCAACACCCCGTAGCTCTTGCCTAAATACGGCGAGACCAAAGCCAAGGCTCGTCCCACCATTATCAAGCCTCACTCGCGACGCGATGACAGGGCCGTTCAGCCTCTCTCGGCCATTGGCGGGTTGCGTAGCCTCGTCCGACGCGCCAAGGAAAAGAAAAGCAGGAGGTTGAACGCAAGGCGGCAAGGAACTTCGAGGACCTCTACGTCCTAGCTGACGGCAACGAAGACATGGGCTGCGTGAAGCAAAACGCCTTCGCTCCTTTGTCCGCACACTTCCAGAGATCGGCGGCGTCGGTATCTACGCTTCGGGTTCCATTCATATGGACATCGGCCCGATGCACAACTGGGACTGGCGCATAAAATCGCGCAAGCTCTAGAGAGCTAGCAAGCGACGTGTGTCGCAGAAACAATTCGTCACTATCGCCGGATAGCATGATGGGTTAGCGCCAACCTAGGCGCGGTGGCCGAACCGTCAGGGCAACGCCATCGGTGGGATCAGGCAACATGGCCGCCGCGTCCGCACCATGGGCCGACTGATCAGTCATAGTCGCCTACATTCGTGAGATAGGTCGCCAGAACGTGACCCTGCGCGATCAACCGGACAATAGGTGCTGTTCGGTTGGTCGCCCTTGCGGTCGGAATCGGACATAAAAAGAACCCGCCTTCTGGAGTCCGGTTTATGGTGGCCGAAGCGGCCACCAGGGTGCCGGTTTGCCTAGAAAGTTCGACCGGTGCCTATCTCAGGCGACTATTCGTGCGGTAGACGGTTATCGGCGATTTCCCACGATTTCAGGGCTTGCGCCATCGGGATTGGACTGGTGCCGATCTCGGCGCAAAATGCATGACCACTGCCAACAAGCCCCCATACCCGGCAGGGTGCATGGGTCGGAGGGCGGAGCCCCTTTCCACCTTCCGGCTTCAAGCGGTCGGCCGCATCTCCTGTGGCAAGGGACCGGAGGTGAGGCAACCAAGTGCAATCACCCTTCGGCTTAAACGGTCGGCCGCCTCTCGTGCGGCACGGCTTCGCGACCACCCGGCATCTCGGGAGCCCACGCATCAATTTGTGCGGCGCAGCAACGATCGTGCTACAGGTGCGTTATCATCGAACCAGCGCCATTTCGGCACGGTCCCCGGGACATCCACATGAGAGTTCCGTTCACGACGGTCGCACCGCCAGCCACGTTTCGGCGGCACGCATGAGACTGGCGATCCATCACCGGACGACCTACCGCTACGCACGTCTTGTCGTGCTGCAGCCGCACCGCATGATGCTGCGGCCTCGCACCAGCCATGACGTTGTCGTGGTGGTGAGTTCGCTTGTCTGTTCGCCGGCGGTGGAACTTGACTATACGCAGGACGTCTTCGGCAACCTGATCGCCACCGGCGTGTTCTCGGAGCCAACCGCCGAACTGGTGATTGCAAGCGAACTCACGGTCGAGCAGTCGGCCGTGGCGTGGCCGGTATTCCGCATCGTGCCCGAGGCGCATTCCTTCCCGTTTGAATATTCCCGCGACGATCTGGCCGATCTGGGCATTCTGCGCATTCCGGAACATAGTGACCCGGAAGGAAGCATGGGCGCATGGGCGCGAGCGTTTGTGCGAGGAGCGACAACCGACACGCTTTCACTTCTGAAGGACCTCAACGCCGGAATCCTCGGCTCCGTGGCTTATCGCGTCCGTGACGAGGAAGGGATGCAGACGCCGCTTGAGACGCTGGCGCTGGCGAGCGGTTCGTGCCGGGACATCGCCGCGCTGTTCATCGAGGCGGTCCGTCATCTCGGCTTCGGCGCTCGCGCCGTCTCAGGCTATCTGTTCGATCCACAAGCACCTGCCGACGATCCAGGCTCGACCCATGCCTGGGCGGAGGTCTACCTCCCCGGCGCCGGATGGATCGCCTTCGACCCGACGCATCGCCGCATGGGCGGCGCCAACCTCATCCCGGTGGCAGTTGGCCGCCGCAATCGCCAGATCATGCCGATCGTCGGCGGTTATGTTGGCACGCCGGAGGATTTCTTGGCCATGGACGTCAAGGTGAGCGTCACGCCGGCGTCATAGGAATGGCACCGCGGCCTTTGACAGATGCGGGCTTGTCTCTGAACAAGAAGGACGAGTTGACTTTCGTCAAGTTTATCTGGAAGCCGAAGCTCGGTCTGCAATCAGTGTGTGGAACGAGGCGGTCAAGAAGATCAACGGCGCCGAACCGGATTTCCATCGAGCCAACTGTTGGAAGCGATCTAAGCCGGGGACTTCCCGGAATGGGAGCTGTGCGTGCAGCTCTTCGATCAGGATTTCGCCGACAGTCTCGACGTGGACATACTCGACCCGACCAGGCTCATTCCAGAAGAGGTCATAGATCCGATCCCACTCGGACGCCTCGTGCTGGACCGCATGCCGGGCAAATTTCTTCGCCGAGACCGAGCAGGTCGCGTTCATGACCCAGAACGTGCAGCTCGGCATCGACTTTGCCAACGATCCGCTACTACAGGGGCCGCAACTTTTCCTCTCTCGACACCCGCGCCGGTGGAAGGCGCTGCGCCTCGCCGAGACGATAGCCGTATCGCCCAGCGAATCTCATGCACAAACATGGCAGGCCAGCATGAAGGTCGACGAGGAAGTGAAGAACTTCAAGGCCGAGAGTTGACTTTACTGCAAGTCGGAGGCCCGAACGTTTTCGCCTTGAAAACATCCGATTAACATCCATATACCATCCATACGGATGGAGAATGGCTAAGGCGGCTAATATGTTGGTGCTTCGCGACAAGGGCGGTGACACGGAGAAGATTACCATCAATCTGGGTTTTGTTGACCTCGGGCGTGTGGACCTTCTGGTGCAGGAGGGTTTCTATTCCAACCGCACCGACTTCATCCGCACCGCGATCCGCAACCAGCTTGCCAGCCATGCCGAGGCCGTCGCGCAGTCGATCGTCCGGCATACGCTGGAACTCGGCCTGCGAGACTACAGCAGGGCCGATCTGGAGTCGGTGAAGGCCGCCGGAGAAAAGCTCCACATCAAGGTGGTAGGGCTTGCCCGCATCGCATCCGACGTCACGCCGGAACTCGCGTTGGCGACCATCGAATCCATCACCGTGCTGGGTGCGCTTCAGGCCAGCGCGGAACTGAAATCGGCGCTGGCCGACCGTATCCGATAACACCTGCGCTCCAACAACAGGACAAGATCATGAATGACGACTTTGCGGCGGCCATGCGCCAGGCAGCACGTTCCACGCGCAACTCGAACCTCGTCGAGGCGACACGGGCGATCCAGGACGCGCTTGCCGGTCGATGGGTCTCCCCTGCCCGCGGCCCGACGGTTCCGGACATCACGCCCCCATTGGCGAAAGCACGTCCGACACCTTTTCCGGTCGATCCGAATGCCGAGATCATAGAGCCTTCGGCAAAGCCTACGGTCGCAACCGCACGACCGGATGTATCCCGGCCTTCGCAGAGGTTACGAAAGCCCCTTGGAGAAACGTTGCAAGTCCTGCGTGAGGGACGATTGGCGATCGGCACGCTCGGATCGCTGCCGGGCATGAGCCAGCCCGAAATGGCGAAACACATCCCGCCCCCTCCGATGCCAGATGGCGCGCGGTTCCTGACGCGCTCCTTCACCTGCGCGACAGGCACGCGACGCTACAGGCTCTACATTCCCGCCTCTGCGCCAAATCGTCCGCGTGGCCTCGTGGTCATGCTTCACGGCTGCAAGCAGGATCCCGACGACTTCGCCATGGGCACCGGCATGAACGCCGTCGCCGAGGCGCACGGCCTTTTGGTCGCCTATCCCGGCCAGGACGCGAGCCGACAACGTGTCGTCCTGCTGGAACTGGTTCAGGCCAGCAGACCAGATGCGCGACGCGGGAGAGCCCTCCATCATCGCGGGCATCACCGCTGAGATCATGTCGGAGTTCGGCCTCGACCGCGCGCGGATTTTCGTTGCGGGCCTGTCGGCGGGCGGCGCGATGGCGGCGGTGATGGGCGAGACATATCCCGATCTCTACGCGGCTGTCGGGATCCATTCCGGGCTGGCCTTCGGATCGGCCAACGACGTCATGTCCGCCTTTTCCGCCATGCGCGGAGATGCTGGCCTCGTATCCCCCGCGAAGCCACGCACTGCGGCCGGCGCAGCGTTCCAGGTCCGTACGATCGTCTTCCACGGCGGCGCCGACCGAACGGTCCATCCCTCCAATGCGGACCGCATAGTCGCGACTGCCAGTTCGACCGGCGCGGAAGGCGCCGTCCGCAAGGAAAAAGGCCGCGCCGCCGGCGGGCGAACATATACAAGAACGGTCGTCGCGGATCGTGAAGGACTGTCCGCCGTCGAATCCTGGCTTGTCGACGGTTCCGGCCATGCCTGGTCGGGAGGGAATGCCGGAGGATCATTTACCGATCCCCATGGGCCGGACGCGTCGGTAGAAATGGTGCGTTTCTTTTTGGATGATTAGAGATCCTCTCCTCGGATCCCGCATTCTGTATATTGGATCGCGGTGAGGACACGCGCGACGGGTTGCTTTCCCTCAAGGCCACATATCGGCCAAGCGGAAGGATCTCTTCCGCACCTCGACACGAGCGCCGATTTCGCCTGGGCAGGATGCTTCGGAACGGCGCGACCGGGCTTCCTTACACCGGGGTGTTGCCGGGGCACCCGGGGTCCAGGCAGTCCAGGGTTTTGGCGGCAACGGCATCACCTTCTCGCAGATCGCGTCGGAGATCGTCTCAACGGCGATTGCGGGCGCGGACGACGCCGACGGCAAGCTCTTCTGCTTCGGGCACTCCGGCATCCTCAGAAAGCTTGTGGATCTCTCCGGGAAGCTGACGACCTGACCAAACGGCCCAATCGTCTTGACGTTTGCGTTCCAAACACCCGGAACATTAATCGGTGATGCCACGCCTCGCGCAAGGGTCTCTATCAGTGGCAGAAGCAGTTTCGCGTTGGCGGGCCTGGTGCTCGGCGTCCGCGGTGAGCAGAAGCGGGCCTGCTGCTGCAGGAAGTTGGCGCCGGCCGGCTTGGTGGTTTCCAGCTCGAGCGTTAGATGCATGCGCTCATGACGGCCGTTTTGCTGCGGACAGCCTGGCTTGATGCGCTCGATGGCGATGCCAAGCCTCAGCCACCACACCGACAGCCTGGAAAGGTTGAACAGCGCATGGGGACTGGCAAAGGGTACACCGTTGTCGGTCCTGACCGCCCCGGGCAGGCCGAACTCCTTGAAAACGCTTTCGAACACGGTGAAGGCGTACGCCTCCTTGGTGGTGTGAAGCGCCTCGCAGGCCAACAGATAACGGCTGGCAAAGTCGCTGATCGTCAACGCATAGCAATAGCGCCGGTCCGCCAGCATGAACTCGCGCTTGTAATCGGCGCACCACAACTCATTGGGCGCTGCGACGTGAGACAGCGGCGTTCCGGCGGCCCGGTTGCGTCGCCGCTTGCGGCGCTTGACCAAGCCGTGGCGATCGAGCACCGCATGAACCGTCGAGATCGCTGGACAATGAACGTCCGGATGGAGCCGCGCCAACCGCTCCCTGATCTTCGGCGCGCCCCAGTTCGGCTTGTCCTGCTTGGCACGCACAATCAGCTTCTCGACTTGGAAAGGAAGCTGATTGGCGTGCCGGTAAGGCCGCCGCGAGCGGTCGCTCAGACCTCCAACCCGCTGTCATTGTAGCGATTGATAAGCTTGTGGTCGGTCTTCCGCGATATCCCGAACTCCCGGCACAGCACCGCCATCTTCTCGCCATCCAGAAGGCGGACTGACCAGGGAGACTTCGCGCGACGGAGCGAAAGAAAAAGCTTCGCAAACCCCGTTTTACCAATGCGGCGGCTTGGTCGTCTCGTGGCCCGGCGCGCTCTGTTCCTCCAGCGCCAGGAACCGCTCGGTCAGCGTGTCGACCTTTTTCTGCAGCCGTTCGATCACCTTCCACTGCTCGGCTACCTGTCCGGACAGCTCCTCGATGGTCTTTTCCTGTTCCGCATTGCGGATTTCGAGCGTGGTCAGCCGCTCGTCCTTCGCGGTCGTGATTGGCGCGATCATGACTGGATTCCTTGCAGGGCCGCGCGCAGCTTCTCGCTGAGCGGTGTGGGGAGCCGCGTGATGCGGTCGACATAAACATGCACAAAGAAACCTTCGGCCGCGGCCGTCGGCTCGTCGTTGCGGAAAAGCCCGACCTCGTAGCGAACCGAAGAGGAACCGAGCTTCGCCACACGGATACCGACATTGACGATATCCGGAAAGGCAAGTTCGGAAAAATAGCGGCAGCCGGATTCGACGACCAGGCCGATCTGCTCGCCACTTCGGATGTCGAGCAGGCCCTGTTCGATCAGCCACCTGTTCACCGCCGTATCGAAAAGCGAATAGTGCACGACGTTGTTCATGTGGCCGTAGGGATCGTTGTCCATCCAGCGTGTTGCGATCGCAAGAAACGTCCGGTAAGCCTCGCGGCGTCCCGGTGGGAAGCGATTTGTGGGGTCGGTCATGGCTTCGAAATTGACAAGCAGGCAGGGATTTGTCGAGAGTGGCTGGACAGCCGGGCCGATTGGCAAGGGAACACCGGCATGTTAAAAATTTGACCGAACGATAAAAATAATAATGGAGAGGTGGGGCCCGCATATGGCGGAAGCTGCAATCGAACTCATCGGCATAAACAAGAGTTTCGGCGCGGTGCGCGCCAATCGCGATATCCACCTGGAGATTCCGCGCGGCACCATCCACGGCATCATCGGTGAAAACGGCGCCGGCAAGTCGACGCTGATGTCGATCCTTTACGGCTTCTATCAGGCCGACAGCGGCGAGATTAGCGTCGGCGGCAAGCCGACGGCGATCAAGACCCCCAACGACGCCATCGCGGTCGGCATCGGCATGGTGCATCAGCATTTCATGCTGGTCGAGAATTTCACGGTGCTGGAGAACATCATCCTGGGCGCCGAGGGCGAAGCGCTTTTGAAGACCTCCATTGCCAAGGCGCGCTCGGAGCTGGAGCGGCTGGAACGCGAATACGGCCTCGAAGTGAACCCCGATGCGGTCATCGAGGAACTGCCGGTCGGCCTGCAGCAGCGCGTGGAAATCCTCAAGGCGCTTTATCGCGGCGCCGAGATCCTGATCCTCGACGAGCCTACCGGCGTGTTGACGCCGGCGGAGGCCGACCATCTCTTCCGTATCCTCAAGCAGCTGAAGGATCAGGGAAAAACGGTGGTGCTCATCACCCACAAGCTGCGCGAGATCATGGCCATCACCGACAATGTGTCGGTCATGCGCCAGGGCACCATGGTCGCCACCCGCGAGACCAACAAGACCACGGTCGAGGAACTTGCCGAGCTGATGGTCGGCCGCCGCGTGCTGCTGCGTGTCGAAAAGGGCGAGGCGAAAGCCGGCGAATTCAAGCTGTCGGTCAGCAACCTGACGGTGAAGGATTCGCGCGGCGTGACGATGGTCGACGATGTTTCCTTCGACGTGCGCGCCGGCGAGATCGTCGGCATTGCCGGGGTCGCAGGCAACGGCCAGTCGGAGCTGATCGAGGCGATCGCGGGCGTTCGGCGCGCCATTTCGGGCAGCGTCATGCTCGACGGCAAGCCGATCGACGTCACCGGCTTCGCCGATCCAGGCGAGCTGCGCGACCGCGGCCTGGCGCATGTGCCGGAAGACCGCCATCATGTCGGGCTAGTGCTCGCCTTCGAGGAAAACGAGAATTCGATCCTCGGCTATCACGACGACCCGAGATACCTGAAGGGGCCGTTCCTCAATATCGAAGCGATCATGGCCGACGCCAAGGACAAGATCGAGAAATACGATATCCGCCCCGGCAATCCGAAACTCAAGACCGCCAATTTTTCCGGCGGCAACCAGCAGAAGATCGTGCTTGCCCGCGAGATGGAGCAGGACCCCGGCGTCCTGATCGTCGGCCAGCCGACGCGCGGCGTCGACGTCGGCGCCATCGAGTTCATCCACAAGCGGCTGATCGCCATGCGCGACGCCGGCAAGGCGGTGCTACTGGTCTCGGTCGAACTCGACGAGATACGCTCGCTGTCCGACCGCATTCTCGTCATGTTCGCCGGCCGCGTCGTCGGCGAGCGCGGACCTGAGGCGACGGAGGGCGAGCTTGGCCTGCTGATGGCCGGCGTCGAACACAAGGAGGCCGCGGAATGAGCACGCCCTTTGCCAAGCTGCCCGCCTGGGCCGACTACGGGCTGATCCCGGTGCTCAACCTTCTCGTCGCCTTCGCCGTTGCCGGGCTGGTCGTGCTGCTGGTCGGCGAAAACCCGCTGCGTGCCGCCGTCATTCTCGTGGACGGCGCATTCGGCAGCGGCCAGAACATCGCCTACACCCTTTATTACGCGACCAACTTCATCTTCACGGGTCTCGCCGTCGCCGTGGCGTTTCACGCAGGCCTGTTCAATATCGGCGGCGAAGGGCAAGCCTACATAGCCGGTCTCGGCGTTTCGCTGGTCGCCCTCACCTTCGACAGCGTGCTGCCCTGGTGGCTGACTTTTCCGCTGGCGATCGCCGGTGCGGCGCTCGTCGGCGCGCTGTGGGCCCTGATTCCCGCCTATCTGCAGGCCAAGCGCGGCTCCCACATCGTCATCACCACCATCATGTTCAACTTCATCGCCGCTTCGGTCATGGTCTACCTTCTGGTCGACGTGCTGAAGCCGCTGGGTTCCATGGCCCCGCAGACGCGCGATTTCCTCGCCGGCGGCCAGTTGCCCAAGCTCAACTTCCTGCTGGAGGCGCTCGGCCTCTCCGTCCGTTCAGCGCCGCTCAACATCTCGTTCCTGCTCGCCCTTCTGATGGCGGTGTTCGTCTGGGCGCTGATCTGGCGCACCAAGCTCGGCTACGAAATCCGCACCTTCGGCTTCAGCCCGAAGGCGGCACGGTATGCCGGCATTTTCGAAAGCCGCATCATCATCATCACCATGATGATCTCGGGCGGGCTGGCCGGCATGATGGCGCTCAACCCGATCATGGGCGACCAGCATCACATGTCGCTGGATTTCGTCGCCGGCGCCGGCTTCGTCGGCATCGCGGTGGCGCTGATGGGCCGCTCGCACCCGGTCGGCATCGTGCCGGCCGCCATCCTCTTCGGCGTGCTCTACCAGGGTGGCGCCGAGCTCGCATTCGAAATGCCCAACATCAGCCGCGACATGATCGTCATCATCCAGGGGCTGGTGATCCTGTTCGCCGGCGCGCTGGAACATATGTTCCGGCCGGCCGTCCAGGCGGTGTTTGCCTCGGTCAGTCCGCGGTCGATGGGCGTTCCCGCCGCCAAGGGGGAGGGCGCCTGAGATGGATGCACTGATCCAACTTCTCGACGCCACCATCCGCGTCTCGGTGCCGCTGCTGCTTGCCTGCCTTGCCGGCCTCTATTCCGAGCGGGCTGGCGTCTTCGACATCGGCCTCGAAGGCAAGATGCTGGCCGGCGCCTTCGCCGGCGCTTCGGCGGCGGCGGTTTCCGGCTCGGCCTGGGTTGGGCTCCTCGCCGCCGTCGGCATAGCGGTCTTCCTGGCGCTGGTGCACGGCTTCGCGTCGATCACCCATCGCGGCAACCAGATCGTTTCCGGCGTCGCCATCAACTTCATCGCCGCCGGCTCGACCATCATCCTCGGCCAGGCCTGGTTCCGGCAGGGCGGCCGCACGCCTCCGCTTTCTGGCGATTGCGCGCTTCAACGCCATCGAACTGCCCGGCGCCGAGGCATTGCGCGACGTGCCGGTCATCGGCACCATCTATTCCGAACTGCTGTCGGGCCATTCGATCCTGGTCTACGTCGCCTTCCTGATGGTGCCGTTCACCTGGTGGGTGCTGTTCCGCACCCGCTTCGGCCTGCGGCTGCGGGCGGTCGGCGAGAACCCGGCGGCGGTCGATACCGCAGGCATTTCGGTGACCTGGCTCCGCTATCGCGCCGTCATCTGCACGGGCATCCTCACCGGCCTTGCCGGCGCCTATCTGTCGGTCGCGCAGAATGCCGGCTTCGTCAAGGACATGACCGCCGGCAAGGGTTACATCGCGCTCGCCGCACTGATCTTCGCCAAATGGAAGCCGGTGCCGGCGATGTTCGCCTGCCTGCTGTTCGGCTTCCTCGACGCCGCCTCGATCCGCTTCCAGGGCATGCCGTGGCCGGTCATCGGCAAGGTTCCGGTGCAGTTCATCAACGCGCTGCCCTTCATCCTGACCGTCATCCTGCTCGCCGGCTTCATCGGCAAGGCGATCCCGCCGCGCGCCGGCGGCGTGCCTTATGTGAAAGAGCGCTGAGAACGAACGATGTCCCACGATCTGTTTCTCGGCAGCGAAGGCGGCGATGGCGAAAGCCCATGCGCCCTATTCGAAATTCCCGGTGGGCGCGGCATTGCGCACCGAGGACGGCCGTATTTTCGCCGGCGCCAACATCGAGGTCGCTTCCTATCCTGAAGGCTGGTGCGCCGAGACGACCGCGCTCGGCCACTACATCATGGCCGGCGGCGGCAAGATCGCGGAAATCGCGGTCGTCGCCGAGCGCATGGCGCGGATCACGCCCTGCGGCGGCTGCCGCCAGCGCCTGGCCGAATTCGCCGGGCCGCAAGCGAAACTCCATCTCTGCGACGACAGCGGCATCGTCGAAACCGTCACCATGGGCGAGATGCTGCCCTATGGCTTCGAGGGCGAGATCCTGAAATGAAAGAAGCGATCGATCGTCTTGTCGAGCGGCTCGGCGGACTGGCGCCAAGGGCCGCACTGGTTCTCGGTTCCGGGCTTGGCGGTCTCGTCGACGAGGTGGAGAACGCGGTGCGCATCTCCTATGCCGACCTGCCGGGCTTTCCGAAGAGCGGCGTCACCGGCCACGCCGGCGAAGTCGTCGCCGGGCATTTCGCCGGTGCGCCGGTGCTGATGCTGGCCGGCCGCGCCCATTATTACGAACATGGCAACGCCGCCGCCATGCGCCCGGTGATCGAGACGCTGGCCGCCATCGGCATCACCCACCTGATCCTCACCAACGCCGCCGGGTCGCTGGAGCCGGACATGCCGCCGGGCTCGGTGATGCTGATCACCGACCATATCAATTTCTCCGGCTCCAACCCGCTGTTCGGCGAACCGACCGACCGCCGTTTCGTCGGCCTGACCGAGGCCTACGATGCGGGCATCCGCGCCGCGATCGAGAAGGCTGCGGCAGCCACCGGCACAGCCTTGCACAAGGGCGTCTACATGTGGTTTTCCGGCCCGTCCTTCGAGACGCCTGCCGAGATCCGCATGGCGCGCGTCTTCGGCGCCAATGCTGTCGGCATGTCGACGGTGCCTGAAGTTATCCTCGCCCGTTTCTACGGGCTGCGTGTCGCCGCCTGTTCGGTGATCACCAATCTCGCCGCCGGCATGACCGGCAGCGAGCTCTCGCATCAGGAAACCAAGGACATGGCGCCGCTCGGCGGCAAGCGTCTGGCGACGATTTTGCGCGAGGTTTTCAGCAAGGGATTGCTGGATGGCTGAGCGCGCGCTCGCACTCTGCCTTGCGGGAGAGTGAAGGTCAGGGCTGATGCTCCCCCAGGAAATCATCCGCCGCAAGCGCGACAGCCTGCCTCTGTCGGCCGAAGAGATCGCGGCGTTCGTTGCGAGGAATCGCCTCGGGCGCGGTGACTGAGGGCCAGGTTTCCGCGCTCGCGATGGCGATCTTCTTCAGACGGCATGAGCCGCGACGAGGCGGTAGCGCTGACGCTTGCCATGCGCGATTCCGGCGACGTGCTCGATTGGTCGGATCTGCCCGGCCCGGTCACCGACAAGCATTCGACCGGCGGCGTCGGCGACAATGTCTCGCTGATGCTGGCGCCGATCGTGGCGGCCTGCGGCGCCTATGTGCCGATGATTTCCGGCCGCGGCCTCGGCCACACCGGCGGCACGCTGGACAAGATGGATTCGATCCCGGGCTACATCAGCCAGCCCGACACCACGCTGTTCCGCAAGGCGGTGCTGCGAAGCCGGCTGCGCCATCATCGGCCAGACCGCCGATCTGGCGCCGGCCGACAAGCGTTTTTATGCCATCCGCGATGTCACCGCGACGGTCGAATCGGTGCCGCTGATCACCGCTTCCATCCTGTCGAAGAAGCTCGCCGCCGGCCTCCAGTCGCTGGTGCTCGACGTCAAGCTCGGCAACGGCGCATTCATGGCGAGGAGCCGCGACGCCACCGAACTGGCGACCAGCCTGGTCGAAGTGGCGAACGGCGCCGGGCTGAAGCACCACGGCGCTGATCACCGGCATGAACGAGCCGCTGGCCTCTGCGGCCGGCAACGCGGTCGAAGTGGCCAATGCCGTCGATTTCCTCACCGGCCGCTATCGCGACCGGCGCCTGCTCGCGGTCACGCTGGCGCTTGCCGCCGAGATGCTGCAGTCGGCGGGGATTGCCGGCTCCAACCGGGAAGGCATCGTCCGCGCCACCGAAGCGCTGGAGAGCGGCAAGGCGGCGCAAGCTTTCGGGCGCATGGTCGCAGCACTCGGCGGCCCCACTGATTTCGTCGAGAGTTCCGGAAGATATCTGCCGAAGGCCCCGGTCGAGCGTCCCGTGCCGTCTGGCAGCGACGGCTTCGTAACCGGCGTGGCGACGCGCGACATCGGCTTGGCGGTGGTGGCGCTGGGTGGTGGCCGCATGCGGCACGATGACCAGGTAGACCATGCGGTGGGCATCACGCGGCTCCTGCCGGTGGGTGCGGAGGTGCATCGCGGCGATGCCCTGGCGCTGGTGCATGCGCGCCGGGAGAGCGATGCCGAGGCGGCTGTCGCAGAAGTACAGGCGGCCTACACGATTGGCCGTGCACGGCCACCGGCGCAAAAGTCGGTCATTCGCCGCATCGGCGCCAGGGCATGATCCCGAAAAGTGGAAACCGATTTTTCGGAAAAGGTCATACTCCAACAATGCGCGATCGCATGATCACTGCACCAGAAGCAGCGCGCCGTCTTCCACCTGGAATTTAGACAGGCGGCCCAAGAAACTCATGCCGACCAACGTGCCGTCAAGCGCGGCGTCTTCCAGCACGGCGGCAGGGACATTTTCTACCATGATGCGGCCGATCTGCATGCGTTCGATGACGACGCCCGCGGCACGGGTGACGCCATTGGCGGTCCTCACCTGGTGCTTGAAATCTTCCTTGCGAAGCGAAATGCCGATGCGGCGCGCCGTCGACCGGTTGATGGCGACCGTCGTAGCGCCCGTATCGACAATGCCCTCGACGCCACGCCCGTTGAGCTTGAAATCGGCGATGAAATGTCCCCGTGCATCGGCGGATACTTTCACCCTCCTGCCGAGCAGCACTTCCGGCGCTGCCGGGACCGGGCTGGAGGCGATTTTCATGGCTGGTGTCGGCTCGGCAGCTGCGACCTCGGCTTCTTCCGTCGGCCCCAGTAACTGGTGAAACGCCTTCAGATCGGACTGGTAAACAACCGGAATCGCCACCGACGCGGCAACTGCGAGCCCGAGAATGAGGAAATTGCGCATGGCAGATCCGCGATGGCAAGCAACTCCAGAAAAAGTGGTCGCCGGTTTTCGTCCGGAATTGCGGAAAACAAAGAGTCTGGCAGCCCGATTGTAGCGTGTTCTGCTTAACGCGATTCCAGTGGCAGTGCGGCGTCGGTCCGGAACCGCGCCACTGCGTTAACAAGCGGTAAAGTCCGCCCCTTGCTATTGCGGCTGTGTGTTTGCGAAATACGCGTTGAGGTCGGTGGTCCGCGCCTCGATAACTGCGGCCCGGCAGGCCGGATAGCTCAGCACCTCTCCCTCACGCCCGAAATAGCCGCTTGCGTAAAACAGGCAGGACTTTTCCTTGTAGCCGTTCCAGGCGCGCTGCTCATCGAGGAGGGCCTTTGCGGTTGCGTCGTCGGATATCGAGGAATGCAACTTCTTCCAGGCATCGTTGAGCGCCTTGTCCGCACGCGCCATCCAGTCGCCACCGCACGCGCCCCACGCCGTATTGGTGCCGTCGCTGTCTTTGATGCATTTGTCGTAAATGTCGTCGGCTTGCGCCGGCAGAACGGCGAGCATCCCGGCGGCGACAACAAAAGGAAGGATGATTTTCATGCGTAGTCTCCTTCCCGCCCGTTACGAGGACGCTAGAGCATTTTGCAGTCAGGTGGAATCACCTCGCGTCGCACAAATGCGGCTAGACGAACTGCATTTTGCAGCCAGGTGGAATCACCTGGCGTTACACAAAAGCGGCTAAGAAAATCAGATAGACGCCAAGAGAGCGGCGATCGCCGCGGCGGATCACTTCGTACCGTACAGCCGGTCGCCGGCGTCGCCGAGGCCGGGCACAATATAACCCTTCTCGTTGAGCTGCCGGTCGATCGCCGCAGTATAGACCGGCACGTCAGGATGCGCCTTGGTGAAACGCTCGATGCCTTCCGGCGCAGCCAGCAGGCAGAGATAACGAAGATTTGTGGCGCCGCGGCCCTTGAGCTTGTCGATCGCCGCGATCGCCGAATTGGCCGTAGCCAGCATCGGGTCGACGACGATGACCAGCCGGTCGCCGAGGTCGCTTGGCGCCTTGAAGAAATATTCCACCGCCTCCAGCGTTTCGTGGTCGCGGTAAAGCCCGATATGGGCGACGCGTGCCGCCGGCACGAGGTCGAGCAGGCCTTCCAGCAGGCCGTTGCCGGCGCGCAGCACCGAGGCAAAGACCAACTTCTTGCCTTCCAGGATAGGAGCTTCCATCGTTTCGATGGGCGTTTCGATGGTCCTGGTGGTGAGTTCGAGATCGCGCGTCACCTCATAGCCGAGCAGCAGCGAGATCTCGCGCAACAGCCGCCGGAATCCCGCCGTCGAGGTTTCCTTGTCGCGCATGATGGTGAGCTTGTGCTGGACAAGCGGATGGTCGACGACGGTGACGCCCTTCATGGTCTCAGCTCCGGCAACAAAAGAGATAGATGGTGAATAGTGAATGGCGAGTGGTTTTGCCAGTCCTTGTCGGATGAAGAGCGTGAAGGTCCACAGTTGACGAGGCTGTCGCTTTCGCCAAGCTCATCATTCATCATTCCCGGCCGCCGTTGAGCCGCGCCAAAAGTGCCGCCCTGGTTTTCTTGTCTACGAAAGCCGCTTCGATCGCGGTCCGCGTCACCGCCGTCAGCGCCTTGTCGTCCAGGTGGAAATTTTCGCGGCCGATGTCGTATTCGCGCTTCAGAGACGTCCAGAAATAGGGAGGGTCGTCGGAATTGAGCGTCACCTTGCAGCCGGCGTCCCGCAGTTTCGGGAACGGATGGTCTTCGAAACTGCCGAAGACGCCGAGCGCGATATTGGAGCCCGGGCAGCATTCCAGCACGATCCCCTCGTTGGCGATGCGCTTCACCAGGTCGAGGTTTTCGATGGCCCTGACGCCATGGCCGATGCGCGACGGCCTGATGTGATCGAGCGCGCCCTGCACGCTTTCCCAGCCGCACAGCTCGCCGGCATGGATGGTGATGCCGAGCCCCGCCTCGCGCGCGATCTCGAAAGCTCGCACATAATCCTCGAAACTGCCCATCCGCTCATCGCCGGCGACGCCGAAGCCGGTGACCAGCGGGTGGCCGCAGCGGGCGGCGAAGCGCGCCGACGCTTCGATCGATTCGACGCCAATATGGCGTACTCCGGTGACGATCATGCGGCTTTCGATGCCGGTCTTGGCTTTGGCGCGCTGCATGCCTTCACCGAGCGCATTGGTGTAGGCCGCCGGCGAGATGCCCGCTTTCAGCGCATGGTCAGGCGAGGTGAAGAATTCCGAATAGATGCAGCCGTCGCGGGCGAGGCTGGTGAGATAGTGTTCGGACAGCCTTGCATAGTCTTCCTCGCTGCGGAAAAGGTCGGAAGCACCGTCGTAGGCGGCGAGGAACGAGGTGAAATCATGCCAGACGAAGGAGCCATCCTTGATAAAGGCGGAAACGTCCTTGCCATACTTCTGCGCCTGCTTCAGGACGAGGTCGGGCGCTGCCGCACCTTCGATGTGGCAGTGCAGCTCTGCTTTCAAAACCATTCGGCATCCTCGTCATGCGCATCTTGGAGCGCGGCTCTTCACCGCGCCTTAAACAATAGCGCCCGCTATGACGATCGGCTATGGTCCCGCCGAAATTAGGCAGGTCACAAAAATGTCAGAACAGCGCACGACAGCCGCCGGCGGCATGGAGACATCCTACGGCTACAAGCAGGTCGGCGCCGGCGACAAGCAGTCGCTGGTCAACGATGTCTTTCACCGCGTCGCCAACCGCTATGATGTGATGAACGATCTCATGTCGGGTGGCTTGCACCGGCTGTGGAAGGATGCGCTCGTTGCCTGGCTCAACCCGCCGAAACGGCCGGGCTGGCAACTGCTCGACGTCGCGGGCGGCACCGGCGACATCGCCTTCCGCATCGTCGAGGCCACCAACCGTCAGGGGCACGCCACGGTGCTCGACATCAACGGCTCGATGCTTGCTGTCGGCCGCGAGCGCGCCGAGAAGCAGGGGCTGACCTCCAGCACGGATTTCGTCGAGGCCAATGCCGAAGAACTGCCGTTCGCCGACGAGACCTTCGACGCCTATACGATCGCCTTCGGCATCCGCAACGTGCCGCGCATCGAAACCGCGCTGGCGGAAGCGCATCGCGTGTTGAAACCCGGCGGCCGGTTCCTCTGCCTGGAATTTTCCGAGGTCGACATGCCGCTGCTCGACAAGGTTTACGAAGCCTGGTCGTTCAACGCCATCCCGCGCATCGGCCAGGTGGTGACCGGCGACGGCGAACCCTATTCCTATCTGGTGGAATCGATCCGCAAATTCCCCAACCAGGAGAATTTCGCCGCCATGATCCGGAACGCCGGCTTCGACCGCGTCAGCTTCCGCAATTATTCCGGCGGCATCGCGGCCCTTCATTCGGGCTGGAAGCTTTGACGGACGGTCCGCGATGAGCAGCATCGGAGCATCTTTCCGGCTCGCGCGCGCGGGCTGGGTTCTGGTGCGCGAGGGCGTGATCGCGGCTCTGCCTGGCGATGACCTGACCGGCCTGCCGAAATTCGGCTGGCGGCTGGCCGTGATGTTTACCCGCCGCCGCGCATTGAAGCGGGTGCGCAGCGACCGCCTCGCAAACGCCATTGCCCGGCTCGGCCCCTCCTATGCAAAGCTCGGGCAGTTCCTGGCGACGCGTCCCGATGTCGTCGGCGACGACATCGCGCTCGATCTCGCCTTGCTGCAGGACGCGATGGCGACCTTTCCCATGTCGGAAGCGGTCGCCGCCATCGAAGGCTCGCTCGGCCGCCAGGTATCCGATCTGTATATCAGCATCGACGAGCCGATAGCGGCTGCCTCCATCGCCCAGGTCCACCCGGCGGAGGTCGCGACGCCGGAGGGGCCGCGCAAGGTCGCGGTCAAGGTTATCCGCCCTGGCGTGCGCCGGCGCTTCTTCCAGGATCTCGAGAGCTACTTCCTGGCCGCCCGGCTTCAGGAGCGTTTCGTCCCGTCGAGCCGCCGTTTGCGTCCGGTCGAGGTCACCGAGACGCTAGCCCAGACAACCAAGATCGAGATGGATTTCCGGCTTGAGGCGGCCGCCTACTCCGAGCTCGGCGAAAACACCAAGGACGATCCTGGCTTCCGCGTGCCGGCCGTCGACTGGGAGCGCACCGGCCGCGACGTTCTCACCATGGAATGGATCGACGGCATCAAGCTCAACGATGTCGAAGGACTTCGCGACGCCGGCTATGACCTCAAGGCCATCGCGGCGACGCTGGTGCAGTCTTTCCTGCGCCATACGCTGCGCGACGGCTTCTTCCACGCCGACATGCATCCCGGCAACATGTTCGTCGATGCGAATGGCGACATCGCCGCGGTCGATCTCGGCATTTCCGGCCGTCTCGGCAAGAAGGAGCGGCGCTTCCTTGCCGAAATCCTCTACGGCTTTATCACTCGCGATTACATGCGTGTCGCCGAAGTGCATTTCGAGGCCGGCTATGTGCCACGCCACCACAATGTAGCGGCCTTCGCCCAGGCGATCCGCGCCATCGGCGAGCCGATCCACGGTCAGCCGGCCGAGACCATCTCGATGGCCAAGCTCCTCACCTTGCTGTTCGAAGTCACCGAACTGTTCGACATGCAAACGCGACCGGAACTGGTGCTGCTGCAAAAGACCATGGTCGTGGTCGAGGGCGTCGCCCGCACGCTCGATCCCGCCTTCAACATGTGGAAAACAGCAGAACCGGTGGTCGGCCACTGGATTGCCGGCAATCTCGGTCCTCAGGGCCTGCTCATCGACGCCCGCGACGGTCTCGGTGCGCTGATGTCGCTGGTCCGGCAAGCGCCCGATCTCGCGGCCCGCACCGAGCGCCTGTCGCGCCAGATCGACGCCATGGCCGAAAACGGCCTGCGCTTCGATGCCGAAACCGCAAAAGCCATCGGCAAGGCGGAAGCGCGCCACACCCGCTCGGGCCGTATGGCGCTGTGGGTGATCGCGCTGACGCTTCTCTTTCTTGCTTGGCATCTGCTCTGAATGCTTTCAATGCAAGCTTTGCTAGCAATGCTGTCATTGAAAGCATTGAATGCACGGCTCATGCGCGCTATTTCTTGGGGATAGGAGCGGCGCCATGAGCACGATGACAATCCGCAATCTCGACGACCACGTGAAGCAGGAGCTTCGAAAGCGTGCGGCAGCACGCGGCGTGTCGATGGAGCAGGAAGTTCGGGACTTGATTACGCGCGAGGTTCTCAACGGTGACCGACGGCCGAAGGTATCCTTCGACGAAATCATGCGCCTGTCGCGCAAACCCGACAAGCCGTTGGATTCGAAAAGGGCGCAAGACGAGCTTTGGGACTATCTCTATGAGGATGATCGCCCTGCATGATCGTTGTCGATACCTCAGCGATATTTGCGTTTCTTGCCGGAGAGCCCGAGGCTGAGGATATGGCCCGGCGCATGTATGGCGAACAGATACTAGTGTGCGCTCCGACATGGGCCGAAACAGGCATAGTCGTTTCGAACAGGCTCGGATTGGACGGGCTGGACCGGCTGCAACGATTGGCAGGCGCATTGCAATTCGATGTTGTCGCTTTCGACCGTGATCTCGCGGATGCTGCCGTCGATGCGCATCGTCGCTACGGCCGCGGCAGCGGCCACGAGGCTAACCTCAATTTTGGCGACTGCTTCGCTTATGCGCTTGCCAAGAGCCGAAATCTGCCGCTGCTTTTCAAGGGCGACGATTTCATCCATACCGACATCGAGCCGGCGCTGAAGCCGGCCTGAGGGGCTACGCATGATCCTGTCCGGCAAGCGCATCCTGCTCGTTATCGGCGGCGGCATCGCCGCCTACAAGTCGCTCGACCTGATCCGCCGCCTGCGCGAGCGCGGCGCCTCGGTCCGCGCCGTGATGACGTCCGCCGCGCAGGAGTTCGTGACCCCGCTGTCGGTCGGCGCACTGACGGCCGACCGCGTCTTTTCCGATCTCTTTGACCGGAACGACGAACACGACATCGGCCATATCAGGCTGTCGCGCGAGGCCGACCTGCTGGTCGTTGCGCCGGCCACCGCCGACCTCATGGCCAAGCTCGCCAACGGCCATGCCAACGATCTTGCGTCCACCGTACTGCTTGCCACCGACAAGAAGGTGCTGATGGCGCCGGCCATGAACCCCAGGATGTGGTCGCACACCGCAACGCGCCGCAACCACGCAACCCTGGAAAAGGACGGCATCGCCTTCATTGGGCCCGCCAGGGGCGAGATGGCCGAAAGCGGCGAGGCCGGCGAAGGCCGGATGAGCGAGCCGCTCGAAATCGTGGCCGCCATCGAAATGCTTCTCGACGCACACCCCAGGCCACTGTCGGGCAGGAAGATCATCGTTACATCTGGGCCAACGCACGAGCCTATCGATCCGGTGCGCTACATCGCCAACCGTTCGTCCGGCAAGCAGGGTCATGCCATCGCCGCCGCCCTGGCAAAGCTTGGCGCCGACGTGCGCCTCGTCTCCGGCCCGGTCGCCATTGCCGATCCCTCAGGCGTGAAAACCGTCCATGTCGAGAGCGCGCGCGAAATGCGCGATGCCGTCGAACAATTGCTGCCCGCCGACGCCGCGGTCTTTGTCGCCGCCGTTGCCGACTGGCGTACCGACAACGCCGCCGGCGAAAAGATAAAGAAGGCGGCGGGCAAGGAGCCGCCCGCGCTGCAGATGGTTGAAAACCCGGACATCCTGGCGGGCGTTGGGCATCATAAGCAGCGCCCCTATCTTGTCGTGGGTTTCGCAGCCGAGACCCAGGACGTGTTGAAAAACGCTCAAGCCAAGCTGAAGAAAAAGGGCGCCGACTTCATCGTCGCCAATGATGTCAGCCATGAAGGCGGTGTCATGGGCGGCGAACGCAACAGGGTAAAGATCGTTTCGAGATCAGACATAGACGAATGGCCGGATCTGACCAAGGAAGCCGTAGCGGAACGGCTCGCGGACCTCATCGTAAAACATCTTAAAACAATCGAAATCTGATTTTATTGACTTGTCGTTTGCCTCAATTCCGCCGATTGTTCCGCTTTGGAGCGTATTGCTGCGGTTTTTTTGTTTATTGTTGAGGTTTTATCAGTGAATAGCATTAGTTCGGCTGCGGTGCCGGTCATTGAGACGGAGCGCACAATCCTTCGTGGCCATAAGCTTGAAGACTTCGAGATGCACGCCGCCATGTGGCGGGACCCGGCAGTTACCCGTTACATCGGCGGCAAGCCGTTCACCCGCGAAGAGGCCTGGGGCCGTTATCTCCGCTACGCCGGCCTTTGGGCGGTGCTGGGGTTCGGCTTTTGGGCGATCGAGGAGAAGGCCACCGGCAAGCTGATCGGTGGCGCCGGCTTTCATGATCTGAAGCGCGATATCGTGCCATCGCTGGAGGGCATTCCCGAAGCCGGCTGGGGCTTGGCGTCGTCGGCGCACGGCAAGGGCCTCGCCACCGAGGTCGTCCGCGCCATGCATGTGTGGGGCGATGGCTTTTTCGCCAGCGGCAAGACCGTCTGCATAATCGACCCGCAGAACAGCGCATCGCTGCGGGTCGCCGAAAAGTGTGGCTATCGCGAAGTCCTGAAGACGACCTATCGCGGCGACGAGACAATCCTTTTCGAAAGGCAGGCGGGAGGGAAGGCCGCCTGAGCGGCCCACCCTCAATACATCAGTCCCTCGGCTGCTTCGTCTTCCTGAGATAAGGCAGCACGCGCTCGAACTCCCCGAACTTTTCCTGGGCCTCGTCGTCAGGCACGGCGGCCGTGATGATCACGTCTTCGCCCTGCTTCCAGTTGGCGGGGGTGGCCACCTTGTGCTTGGCCGTCAGCTGGATGGAATCGATCGCCCGCAGGATCTCGTCGAAGTTGCGGCCGGTGGTCATCGGGTAGGTGATGGTGAGCTTCACCTTCTTGTCCGGCCCGACGACGAACACCGAGCGCACCGTGGCGTTGTCTGCCGGCGTGCGTCCTTCCGAGCTTTCGCCGGCGCCGGCCGGCAGCATGTCATAGAGCTTGGCGACCTTCAGGTCCTTGTCCCCGATCAGCGGATACTCCACCGACTGGCCGGTCGCCGTCTTGATGTCGGCCTTCCATTTGTCGTGGCTCTCGACAGGGTCGACGGAGATGCCGATGATCTTTGCGTTGCGTTTCTTGAACTCGCCGGCGAGACCGGCCATGGTGCCAAGTTCGGTCGTGCATACGGGCGTGAAGTTTTTCGGATGCGAGAACAGCACTGCATAGCTGTCGCCGATCCAGTCATGAAAATTGATGGTGCCTTGCGTAGTCTCGGCAGTGAAATCCGGCGCTGTGTCGTTGATGCGGATGCTCATTTGGTGTCTCCCGGCTTTCGTGGTTTGGCCGTCATCATAACGCAAAGATCGACAGTTTCGGGAAGCAAAGAGCCGAATTTTTTGGCAAAAAAACAGAATTTGGCGAGATCGGCCTGACTTTGAACGATTGTTCCGGCTTTCGGTTCGCGCTTGAAATGCCCGTTGCGGCCAGCTTTCACAAAGCGCCAAAGCCTACTTCTGAAAGTTACCGTTACAGGCTACCATTTGCACTAACATCGGCTAGATTTTGGCAACTTTTGAATGTGACCATATTGCGGCGCACAAGGTTCAGCCTACATGTGTTTCGCATAAATCACTTTCCGCCATCACAAACACGCATCGATCCCAACGAGGGGAATCACATGGACGAGACGGTTAGCCGACTTCCGGTCATCCGCAATTTTGATGGGCGTTTTGGCCTGCGAACCGGCGCCCTGGCGCTGTTCTGGGTTCTTGCCGCAGTCGCGCCGCACGCCGCGTGGGCGCAGCAGCCGGACCTGCCCGTCGTCACCGCAGCTAAGCCGGTTGTGCGCGACATCGTTGAGGACGACGAATTCGTCGGCCGGTTCGAAGCCGTCGACGAGGTGGCTATCCGCTCACGCGTCAGTGGCTATCTCGCCGAGGTGCATTTTCGCGACGGCGCCGTGGTCAACAAGGGTGATCTTTTGTTCACTATCGACCAACGCCCCTACCAGGCGACCTTTGACGCGGCCAAGTCGCAGGTCGATGTCGCGCGCAGCCTGACCGAGTTCTCCGCCTCGCAGCTCGAAAGGGCTGAGGCGCTTTCCAAGTCCGGCAATCTCGCGGTGTCCATCCTGGACGACCGCCGGCGCGAAAGCCTTGCCGCCCAGGCCCAGTTGCAGGGCGCCGAAGCGTCCCTGCGCAACGCCAGCCTCAATCTCGAATTCACCGAGATCCGCGCGCCTCTTTCGGGCCGCATCGACCGCCGGCTGGTTTCGCCGGGCAATCTCGTGCAGCCGGATTCGACCCTGCTGACAACGATTGTCGCCTGGGACCCGATCGACTTCTATTTCGATATCGATGAGCGCACCTATTTCAGCTATGCGCGCGACGCCCGTCAGCGCGGTGGCACCATGCAGGAGGGTGCCAGCAATCTCGATGTCGTCGTGCGGGTCGCGGACCGCAGCGAAGCAGAATTCAAGGGCAAGCTCGATTTCGCCGAGAACCGCCTCGACAACGCCAGCGGCACCATGCGTGTGCGCGCCCGGTTCGACAACAAGGACGGTGTGCTGCAGCCCGGCATGTTCGGCCGCGTCAACGTGCCCGGATCGCTTCCGCATCAGGGCATTCTCGTCCCCGACCAGGCGATCGGCGCCGATCAGGATCGCCGCATCGTCTTCGTTCTTGACGATACCGGAACGGTGTCGACCAAGCCCGTGCGCACCGGCCCCAATCTCGACGGCTACCGCGTCATTCGCGAAGGTCTGACCGGCGACGAAACGATCGTCGTCAACGGGCTGATGCGCGTGCGGCCCGGCGTGAAGGTAAAGGCTGAAATTGTGACCCTGCCTCCCAAGGCCGAGACTGCGGATTAAGCCGATGCGCTTCGCACATTTCTTCGTCGACCGGCCGATCTTTGCCTCGGTGGTTTCCATCGTGGTGCTGATCGTCGGCGCTATCGCCTATACCCAGCTCCCTGTCGCGCAATATCCGGAGATAGCGCCGCCAACCATCGTCGTTCGCGCCGCCTATCCCGGCGCTGACGCCGAAACGGTCGCGGCGACCGTCGCCACGCCGATCGAGCAGGAGATCAACGGCGTCGAGAACATGCTCTACATGTCGTCCTACTCGTCGAACGACGGGGCGATGGCGCTGACCGTGACCTTCAAGCCTGGTACCGATCTCGATCAGGCGCAGGTGTTGGTGCAGAACCGCGTCTCGATCGCCGAACCGCGCCTGCCGGAGGACGTCAGGCGGCTCGGCATCACCACGGCCAAGAGTTCGCCGGATCTCATGATGGTCATCCACATGCTGTCGCCGGACGACACCTACGACCAGCTCTATGTGTCGAACTATGCGCGATCGCGGGTGCGCGACGTGCTGTTGCGGCTCGATGGTGTTGGCGACCTCATCATCTTCGGCGAGCGCGAATTCTCGCTGCGCATCTGGCTCGATCCAGAAAAGCTGTCGGCCTACGGCCTGACGGCGGCCGATATCGTGCAGGCCCTGCGCGACCAGAACGTTCAGGTGTCCGGCGGCGCCATTGGCGCTCCGCCGATGAACACCGGCACCGCCTTCGAATATACCGTCACCACGCAAGGGCGTTTCGACGACGCGCGCGACTTCCGCTATGTCATCGTCAAGTCGACCGAGGACGGAAGGCTGATCTCGCTGCAGGATGTTGCCCGCATCGAGCTTGGCGCCAAGGACTACGTGACCAACTCCTATCTGGACGGCAAGCCGGCGGTGGCGCTCGGCATCTTCCAGCGGCCAGGGTCGAACGCGCTTGCCTCGGCGGCCGAAATCCAGGCGAAGATCGCCGAACTGTCCCGGGATTTCCCCAAGGGGCTGGCCTACGACATCGTCTACAATCCGACCGAGTTCATCCAGCAGTCGATCAACGAGGTCTACAAGACGATCCTCGAGGCGATGGCGCTTGTCGTCATCGTGATCCTGGTCTTCCTCCAGTCGTGGCGCACCGCCATCATCCCCATCGTCGCCATACCGATTGCGCTGATCGGCACGCTCGCCGTCCTTTACGCGGCGGGCTTTTCGCTGAACATGCTGACGCTCTTCGGCCTTGTGCTGGCAATCGGCATCGTGGTCGACGACGCCATCGTGGTGGTGGAGAATGTCGAGCGAAACATCGCGCTCGGGATGGATCCCAACCCGGCCTCGCATATGACCATGGACGAGGTGGGCACGGCGGTTATGGCGATTTCGCTGGTGCTGATCTCGGTGTTCGTGCCGGCCGCGTTCATCCCCGGCATCACCGGGCAGTTCTATCTGCAGTTTGCCATCACCATCGCCGTCTCCACGGCCATCTCGGCCTTCGTTTCGCTGACGTTGTCGCCGGCGCTGGCCGCACTGCTGCTCAAATCGCATCATGAAACACAGAAGCCGCCGCGCACTGCCATCGGGCGTTTCGGACGCCGCATGGCGGATGGATTCAACCGCGGCTTCGACCGCGTCTCGGAATGGTATGGCCGTCTGGTCAAGGCATTGGTCGGTTCCACTATGGCGTTGCTGGCCATGCTCGCCGTGTTTGCCGTGCTGATCTATGCGACGGTGTTCATGATCGAGAAGGTGCCCACCGGCTTCATTCCGACCATGGACCAGGGTTATGCGATCGTCGTCGTGCAATTGCCCGACGGATCGTCGATCGAGCGCACCGACGCGGTCATCCAGAAGGCGACCGACATCGTCCGCAAGACGCCCGGCGTTCGCAACGCCGTGGCATTTTCGGGCTTCTCCGGCGCCACGTTCACCAACGCCAGCAATTCCGGCGTCATCTTCACACCGTTCACGAGCTTCGAGGAACGGCTGGCGAGCGGCCTGACTGCGGAAAAGATCATCGGTTCGCTGTATGGCAGCCTGCAGGGGCTTCAGGAGGCCTTCATCATAGCGCTGCCGCCTCCGCCCGTGCCGGGCATCGGCAATTCCGGCGGCTTCAAGATGCAGCTGCAGGAGCGCAACAGCGCCGACATGCGGCAGATCCTGGCGCTCGCTTACGAACTGGCGGGCAAGGCCAACCAGACCCCAGGCCTGGCTGGCGTGTTCACCACCTTCTCGGCATCGAGCCCGCAATACTTCCTGGCCATCGATCGCGACAAGGCGCGTATGCTGAACGTGGCGATCCCGAGCATCTTCGAAACGCTCTCGATCAATCTCGGCACCGCCTACGTCAACGACTTCAATGCGTTCGGCCGTGTCTACCAGGTCAGGGCGCAGGCCGATCAGGCCTTCCGCCTCGACCGCGACGACATATTGAAGCTCAAGGTGCGGTCGCAGTCGGGCGAACTGGTGCCGCTCGGAACGCTGGTCGAGATCCAGGATTCTACGGGTCCGGCGCTGGTGCAGCGCTACAACATGTACGTGTCTGTTCCGGTGCAGGGCAATGCCGCGCCGGGCGTCTCGACGGGCGAAGCGCTGCAGAAGATGGAGGAGCTTGCCGACGCGACGCTGCCGGACGGAACCTCCTTCGAGTGGACCGAGCTCGCACTCCAGGAAAGCCAGACCGGCAACACGGCGATCTTCATCTTCGGGCTGTCCGTGCTGTTCGTCTTCCTGGCGCTGGCGGCCCAATATGAAAGCTGGATCATGCCGTTCGCCATCGTGCTGATCGTGCCTCTTGGCGTGCTGGCGGCGATGATCGGCGTCTTCCTAAGAGGACTCGACAACAACATCCTGGTGCAGGTGGGGCTCATCGTGCTGATCGGCCTGGCGGCCAAGAACGCCATCCTGATCGTCGAGTTCGCCAGGCAGGCGCAGGACCGTGGCCTGTCGCCGGTCGACGCCGCTGTCGAGGCCTGCCGCCTGCGCCTGCGGCCGATCCTGATGACGGCCTTCGCCTTCATCCTCGGCGTCGTGCCGCTGATGCTGGCCGAGGGCCCCGGCGCCGAAATGCGCCAGTCGCTCGGCACCACGGTGTTCTCCGGCATGCTCGGCGTGACCATCGTCGGCCTGTTCCTGACGCCGGTGTTCTATGTCTCGCTGCGGCGGCTGTTCCCGTTGCGCGTCAAGCAGCGTCCGGCCGAGGAAGTGCCCGCCGAATAGGCTGGCAGCCTTCGTTGAAATGAAGGAGCCGGGGCGGATGCTCCGGCTCTTTGCTTTGGTCGGCGGTTACCTCCCGACGTCAGACCGGGATCGATTGGGCGCTCTTGAACCAGTCGAGCGGGTTCCATCTCGCCTTGACGGTTTTGAGTGCAGGATAGTTGCCGAGGAAATAGAGGCGCATCGCGTGATCGATGCCCGGAGTGCCGCTGCCGTTCACGCCGAGCGCTGAATCGCAATAATTGTAGTAGCAGCCGTCGACCGTGCCGGACGGGTCCTTGGCGGGGTCGGGGAAGCCGCCATAGGCGGCATAGACGTCGGCATACATGCGGTTGATCCAATCGAGATGCGCCGCCGCCTGCGCCGGGTCGTCGCTGCCGACCGGCGAGGCGTTGTCCCAATAGGTCTGGTATTGCAGCTTGATGATCGAGCTGCGCTGCGGCACCGCCGTGGCGGTTGCCGGATATGTGTTGATCGCGCCGCCATAGGAATCCACCTGGCACAGGCTCTGCGCCATGTCGGAGGCCGGCACGCCGTTCGGCACCCGCTGCAGATGGTAGTAGAGCGCCGCCACCTGGTCGGCAGGGAACGGCTTTTTCATGTAGGCCGATTTGTATTTGCCGTACCGGTTCGGTCCGGAACCGTTCACCTGCTGGGTGCCTTCGAGATAGGTGTAGTGACGATAGGAGATGTCGGGCGCAGGCAGCAGCGGGCCGTTGTCGGCCATCCAGGCGGGATGTCCGATATGCGGCGCCGGCTCGTTGGAAAGCGGGCCGATCGCCTCGTAGCGCTGGCGCTGCACCTTCACGTGGTTGGTCACCTCGTCCTCGAAATCCGCCTGCTCGCCATGCAGCGCCGTGTCGTAGTAGCGGAAGGTCGACATCGACATGGCGCCGGCCGCCTGGTGGTTGAGATGGAAGATGCTGAACATGTTGTTAGGCGCCTGGATGACGTCGTACTGGGCGAATGCATCGAGATATTGCTGCAGCACCGAGGCGCTGGTGATGTTCGACCACGGCAGCGACAGCGTCGAGACATACATGCGCTGCGGCGACACCGGCGGGTTGGCGAAATAGTAGCGGGTGATGATACCGAAATTGCCGCCGCCTCCGCCGCGCACTGCCCAATATAGGTCCTGGTTCTGGGCCGCGCTGCAGGTGACCAGCGTCGGCGTGCTCGCCGCGCCAGCGCGCATCACCACGATGTCGGCGGCGGTCAGGTGGTCGATGACGAGGCCGTAGAGGCGCGACAGCAGCCCGTAACCGCCGCCGGTGATGTGGCCGCCGAGGCCGACCGAGTAGCACGAACCCGCCGGCAAGGTGCGCCCATAGACGTTGTTCAGCGTCTGGTACATGTCCCAGTTGCCGTTGCCGACATCCATGAAGTAGCCGAGATTGTTGTCGTAGCCGTAGGACCGCAGGCCGGTCATGTCGATGATGCAGCGGGTGTTGGCGGTGTAGACGAAGCTCTCGTAGCAATGGCGCCCGCAGGTGATCTGGATCTGGCCCGGCTGGTAGCCCGCCTGGATGGCCTGCGTCATCGCCTTCACCACGCCGGCCGCATCGCTCGGCGTGAACACGATTTGCAGGTTGGGTGCGAACCAGCGGCGGTCGAAACCTTGCCGGTCCGAAAGCATTGGGCTTCTCGAAAGCGGTGGCGGTGCGTTGGGGGCGGGCTCTGCGGACATTGCGTGTTCTCCTCTTCACGCATGAAGCCGCACGCCGGAATGCGCCGCGACTTCGTGATCGCGTGCCCCATTTTGTTAGTACAATATAATGGAAGCTATTTTCTAATTACAGAATTTGAACCACGACGTTGTCAAATTGTCAAGGTAATATGACGTAAGGGAAGTACCGCGCCGCGATCTTCTTGGGGCATTGTCAAACGGTTCGCTCGACAATCGCTTTGGCAGTGGGGCACGATTGCCTTAGAAAGGCGTGGGTCAACAGGGAAATCGATATGCCGTCGCCACATCCGGATGAAAATGAAAGGGAGACAATTCCCAGGCCGGCGAAGATCGGCGCCGACCTGTTCGAACTGCTGTTCAGCGGATGCAAGACCGAACACCATGCGGCGGGCCAGCACCTTTTCGTACAGGAGGACATCGCCGACAGGGTCTACGGCATCCTGCGCGGCACCGTCGAGATATCGCTCTATTCGGTTGGCGGTAAGAAGCTTGTCGCCAATATCGAGCGGCCGCAGGCCGTGATCGGCGAAATCGGGGCGCTGGACGGTGGTCCCCGCACCGCCACCGCGATCTGCCTGCACGATTGCGAGCTTGTCTCGATCAGCCGTGGGCAACTTTTCGAACGGATCGAGCGGCATCCGGCTCTGGCCCGGGCGATGATAGAAATCTTGTGCACCCGGCTGCGCTGGGTGACCGGCCAGCTCGGCGATCAGGCGTTTCTGGGAATAGAGGCCCGGCTGGCCAAGCGGCTGCTTTTTGTGTCCGCCATGATGTCGGACCCTACGGGCTGGATACCGATCTCGCAGTCCGAACTGGCCGAGTTTCTCGGCGTCACGCGCGAGTCCGTCAACAAGACCCTCAACGAATGGCGCAGCCGCTCGATCATCAACATGAAACGCGGCGGTGTGCGCATCGAACGGGCCAGCAGCTTGCGGGTGATCGCCGAAGCCGACGACGATTGACGCGCATGATCCCGCAAAGCGGAAACCGGTTTTCGGTCAAAGCCGTGAAATCAGATAGCGCAACGCGGAGCGGCTCGGCATGAAGAAATAACCGCCGCCCCGGGTGGTGACGAAGTTCGGGATGCCCTTCAGCACCATGGTGCCTTCCCATCTGGGGATGGAAAAGCGGCCGCCGCCATTCTTCTCGTCCTGCGTGCCGATGGTCGGATCCTTCTCTTTGATCAGCCCATGGAACGATCCTGACGACACCCAGGTCTGCTGCATGAATTCGTACTGCCGCTCGATATCGGCGTTCAGACACATGAACAGCAGGCCTTTTTCAGATCCTCCGTCCTCCTCCTTCTTTTTTTCGTAGGGGCGCCCGACACGCAGGATGCGATGGCGCTTGCCGATGTTGAGCTGGATTTGGTGATCGTCGCCAAGCGAATTGCGCGGGTTCGAGCGCCTTATATGGGAGCCCAGCGGGCAGAGCAGGCCCTGCGGGTCTTCGGCACCGAAGGTGAAGTCGTTGTCGATCGGCCGTCCGGTGCGGCCGTCGGGATTGCGCACGAGGGAAGACCCGTCGGGCCAGCGGCCGATCATTTTCGCGGCGATCCATCGCGGCGTGATTTCCGGGTCCTTGTGCCCGCGCGCCGCCATCTGGCAGAAGTTCTCGAATTCGCCGACATGTTGCTCGAACTGGCGAACCACCAGGAACGAGCCGTTTCGGCCGAAATCGTGGAGGCCCGTTTCGCCTCCCATGGAATTCATTTCGTTGAGCGTCGGCAGGATGCCGTCGCGGTCCTGCGCGGCGCTTGTCGTCACCGCCGGTGGGAAATAGCCGTGTTCGTCGCGGTAACCGAACAGGAACTCGCCCGGAGCGACCAGATGCAGGGGCGAAACAGAAGAGTTCGCGCGTGCCGTTCCCCGCACGATCGGTTGTGAAATACCGTCGACAAAGCCGAAATGTTCCCTTGCCCGTTTTCCGTTGCGATTGACGAACAGCGGCAATTGCGCGGCAAGCTCCATGCCGGCGGCTTTCAGCCGCTTCTGTAGGTCGCTGACATCCGATTTCAGCTTTTCTTTGCTTGTTGCATAACAGACGACGACGGCATCCACGGGGTTGCGCGCCGAGCCCCATTGCCACTTCTCCGGCGCGCTGTCGCCAACATCGTCGAGGATGCGGGCGCGCGAGGCACTGCCCATACCTAGCCGGAACGACAGTGCGAAATTTTCCATGGGGTCGTGGTCGGGGTCGCAGTCGAGCCCGAGCCGCCTGAGGCCGTCTGGTCCGAAAGCGACGGTCATGGCCTGGTCGGTCAGGACGCGATCGCCGAAGCTCGTCCGTTCGGCGATGAATTCCAGCCAGGCCTTGCGTTTGCGGCGCGAGGCGCTTTCCGGAATGCGGATCGCCAGCATGGCCCCATACTCCAGGGGACCGAAAGCGTTGAAGAAGATCGTCTGGATTTCGCCCAGTTCGAGCGTCTCGATCGGCGGCGGGGCGGCGTCCACAAGGTTGATCCTGGCGCTGTCCTTGGCGATCAGCGGCCGCGGCAGCGAGCCGAAAAGGCTGATCCAGTCGCGCGCCTGGTTTGCCGTCGCATGCGCGATGCCATAGCGGATTTTCGAGTTGATGCGAATGCGCGCCGTGTTGACGTGGGGATACGCCGCATACCAGAAGAGTGTCGGCACCTGTTGCGTGCGGGCCCAGCGCTTGAACCGCTCGCCGTCACGGGCCCCTGCCCCGAAGAGCCGGCTTGTCACCGGAAACCCTATCGTGTTGCTCCATACGCCGGTGAGCCCGTTGGCCGCCTTGGTGATGAAATCCTCGAGGTAGCTTTCCCAGCTGCCACCGTAGTTGCTGAAGAACATCAGCTGGTTGGTGCCGGGTATCGAGATCCAGCGGGCGAAGTGGATCGTGTTGATGTTGGACAGATATCCTGGCCGGAAGACTTTCTGCGCCGAGATCGAAATCAGATAGAAGGCAAGGCGGAGCGTGAGACGCCGCAACCGGCCCGGCTTCATGATCGAGATCGCCGTAAGGTGGTTCTGGGCGGCGTGATCCTCCCGCTCGTTGATGGCTTCGAACCGGCTGAGCTCGATCATTTTTTCGCTGGGCTTGTCCCGCTTTTCCAGGCGGCGCAGCGCGATGAAGCAGATGAGGAGCGGGACAAAGAACAACAGAGCCAGCCCACCCAGAGCAAGGAGAAGGGAGGCTCCGACGCGAAACAGATAGTGGAAAAAGCCATCATGAGGATCGAATGCGAAGTTGTAGGTCAGCCACCAGCTGGCCAGAACAAGCACGACGACGGCGGCAGCCATGGGGGGCGCCTTTAACGTGGTAAGCGCGGCCTGCCAGAGGCTTCCCTCCGGCTTGTCCAGCAGGTTTTCCGCCGGCTCCAGCACCCATGCGGATTTGGGATCTTTCGCGATTTTCTGGCGCACCTCGGCCAGGGTGGCCGCGGCGCTGCGCGTCTCGTTTCCCGGTCCTTCCACTATCTTCTCGACCTTTTCGGCGAGTTTGGCTTCGGCGCGGATACGCTCGACCGACAGCCCCGGCGTGCCGGAAAAGACCAGGCCGGCGCTGCTGCCGAAGGATGGCGATATCTTCACCGCGTGCTTGCGCATGAAGCCCGCAAGCGTTTGGCCTTTGAAGTCGCACGCCTCCCGGATGATGCCGCCGAGCAGCGGGTCGGTATGATTGGCGAAAGCGTCGATGACCGAAGCTTCGGTCCCGTCGCCTGAAATCTCGATGACCAGATGTGTATCCTCGGGTTCGCCGCCTTCAGGGCTCGAAACCGCGATGCTGGCAAAATGGATTACGCCCGTGGCGTCGAGCGCCGCCTTCATGTCGACGCCGGCCGGGTTGCCGAGCGATGCGATACCATCGCGAATGCGGTCCACGGACACGCTAGGCCTGAGCGGGCAGACAACGGTGACCATCGAATGCGTGACCGTCTGGCAAAGCGGCGATCGCTCGAAATCGACCTTCAGGCTCTCGGGATAGGCGCCGAGGCGCGTCATCTTGCCGGCTGCGCCTTTTGCGCGGCGTAAATCCGGTTTTGCGAAGAGCGCTCGGAAGCTTTCGGCTATCTGCACCTGGGCGACGGCCGATCCGATGCACAGATGTATGCCGTGGCCGAAAACCATATAGTCCCGGCAGGGACGCGTCGTGTCGAAATCGTCGGGCCGGTGCACCGCCTCCGGGTCGAACATCGCAGACAGCGTCGCCGGCATGACGATCGTGCCTTTCTTGATCACGCGTTCGCGGCGCGTTCCTTCGGCGATCAGGGCGTCCCGGGCGGTATAGCGCACCGGGCCGATCCAGATCGGTTTGAAGCGCATCGCCTCCATGATCGTCTTTTGCACCTGCTTTTCGTCGTTGTCGGCGAAGGCTTGCTCCAATGCGGCGCGGGCTTCGGGTTTCGACATCAGAACGTCCAGGCAATTGCCGCCTGCAAGCAAGTTGGTGGGACCGAACCCCGCGATCATGCCCATCATGATCGAGTGAATGTCGTTGAGCGTCAGCCGCTTGCGGTCGAGCATCGCGACCAGCCGCGCCAATGGGGCGTTCGGGTTGGTCCTGCCGTCCCTCACGGCTTCGATGGAACGGTCGATCACCCCGACCATCCGGTCGGCGGCGACAACCGCCACCTCTCTGGTCGCCGGGTTGCCGAACGGGTCGGAGAAGAACAGCGCGCTGAGTGCGATCGACCATTCGGCGAATTTCACGTCGTCGTCGACGACGATCCCGAAATAGTCGCGGCAGATGTTGACCGGCACTACCTTGAGAAGGCCGCTTATGGCGTCGAACCCGGGTTCGGCCCGCGTCATGATCGCCTGCGAATGGCGCGCCGCGATCGGCCTGACGATCGTCTCGACCTCGTCGGGCGGAAAGGCGCTCAGCACCGCCGACTTCATCCGCCGGTAGTCGGCGCCGTCCTGCATGCCGAGAATGAAATTCGTGCCGCCGGCGATCTCAGTCATCTCGGGACCGTACGGCGTCTGGAATTCGTCCTGGCGCTCGAGAATGTCGCGGACATCGTCGTTTCTGGTGACCAGCATGAACCGGCCCACGCGCAGCAGCGGCCGGCCGCGCCGAAGCAGCGAAAGCCACCATCTGGGGTTCTCCAGAAACTTGCTCACGATCCGGCTGACGAAGCCGCGGCCGGTGCGCAGTCGGCCGAGATCGAACGGTGGCAGTTTCGATGCCGGCAGTTCGGCCCGCTGGGCGTCGTGGATCTTGTCGAAATACTTGAGTTTAACCACGCCTTTCGAGCCCCAATTTCACGGCAAAAAAGCCGGCTATGGTTGACATATGTTTGCGTGCACCTTGCGTATGTGATCGCCTTCACAGTAAGCGCCGGGCTCTATACTGAAGAGACGAACACGCGTCATTTTGCCATTTCAAAATTCCCGATCAGGACGTCGTTGACCCGCTTGTCGGTGAATGGGATCCAGCCGACCCGGTCGTTCGAGAAATCCGGGTGGCGGGTCTGGAAGACCGCGAGTTCCTGCCTTGCTTCTTCGTAGCGACCGCTTCGCGAAAGGGCGCCGATCTTGAGGAATGCCGAGTAGAAGTAACCCGGCGAGAGGCTGAGCGACCGGTCCGCCGTTTCGATGGCCAGGTCCCAGTTTTGGGTGAGGCAGTAGGCGGCCGTCAGTTCACCCAGATTGTGGAAGCCGTAGAGATCGAAAGGACTGAGCCGTTCCGCGTCGCGAAACAGCGGTATCGCCTGCTCTGCCTCTCCAAGAAGCAGGTGGGCGCTGCCCTTGGCCGAGCGCGCGAAGGCGAAGCTGGGGTTGATGTGGAGCGCATCGTCGAGATGCTCCTGCGCCGATCTCGGCAGCCCCCGCATGATGTCGGTAACGCCGAGATGGGCATGTGGACGTGCGTCCTGGCTGTCCATCCGCAGCGCCTTGCGCGCGTAGTCCGTCACCTTGTCGAGATCGGCGCTGTCGCCGAACCGCAGCCAGGCGCGCCAGAAATACCACCAAGCCAGTTCGTTCAGCACCGCGCTGGAGTTGGGATCGTCCAGATAGGCCTTTTCGAAGAATTCGAGCGCCAGCGCGGTATCCTTGCGGGTGCGGCGGTTCATGTGCCAGCGTCCGCGCCGGACCAGCTGCCAGGTTTCGAGGCTCTCCCACGGCACCTGGAAGGTTCGCGCCTGCTCGGCCCGGTCGACTTCCTTTTCCAGGGTGGAGACGATCTCGCTGCCGATTTCATCCTGCAGCTCGAAAATGTCGACCAGTTCGCGCTCGAAACGCCGCGACCATACGAGACGTCCGTTGGAGGTGTCGGTGAGTGCGAAGTTCAGCCGGATGTTGCGCCCGCCGCGCGTCAAGGCGCCGGTGACCAGGTATCGCGCGCCGAGCGCGGCGCCGATCGCCTTTGTTCCGAGCGCATCGTCGCGAAACTGGAAACTTGAACTCTTCGCGATGACCAGCATCCAGCGCGTGTTCGAAAGCCCGTAGATGATGTCTTCCGCAATACCGTCGGCGATGTAGTCGATGTCGCGCTCGCCGCTGTCGTTGCGCAGCGGCAGGATGGCGACCGCGGGCGGCCCATTGGATGGCGCCTGCCGCGAATGAGAGCTGGCAAACGACATGGGGATGGCAGGTGTCGGCGCTTTTTTCGCGCGCGGCGATAAAGACCCGCACCGGCAGCGCGATGTTCTTGAGCAGGAGCTCGCCGAGGTCGGTGAATTCGGCGGCCGATTTGTCCTTGACGTGGTGCCACGTTGTTTCGGAGAGGGCGAGGCCGTTGTGCGGCGCGAATTCCTGGATGCGCGCCGCGATGTTGACGTCGTCGCCGTAAAGATTGTCGCCGCGCACGATGACGTCACCCGTGTTGATGCCGGCGCGAAACGGCATCCGCATCTTCTCCGAGGCCGAGGCGTTGAGGGTTGCTATTCTCTCCTGGAAATCGAACGCGGTGAGCAGCGCCTCGCTGGGATTGCCAAACTCGGCCATGATGCTGTCGCCCGCGGCGCCGAAAACCCGACCGCCATACTTGCCGCAGCTTTCCATGATGATTGCGCGCCGCTCTTCGAACGCGGCCACCGCCGATTCGTCGTCGAGCCCCATCAACCGCGAAAAACCAACAGCGTCGATCGACATTATGGTCGCGAGCTGATGGGTGTATTGCCAATCAGCCATGGTCCCAGCTTCACCCCTTCTGGGCAGTACAAGCGGACCGAGCCGATCCGCCCGGCTCGCCCGAGACTGTATTCCCCAACCGGAGACCGACGCCGCTTCGGTACCCTCATTTTTCGTATTGGAGACCTTAGATGCCGAGCGACGTTTAGGAAAGTGCTGTGTTGACTAGACCAAAGTCTTTTACGCCATGAGTTGCCAAAGCAAATCTCGCGTGGGGCGTCAAACGTCTTTGCTGAACAGAATAAAATACGGCTTTAATGTCAGGTTGAAGTGAAATCGGCCAATATCGCGCCAGGGTTGCTGTTGTCTGGTTGCAAACTACATTGGCCCGATATCGCACACAGGACGCGGGTTGGCTGGCGGTCAATGGCGGGAAGGGCGCGGCTTCGATCCGCTCGTAGGCGCCTTCATCCGCGTCCCGTCAAGCCGCTCGTAGCGGACACCGGGGAAAATGATGATGGTGGCGTCGGTCGACTGCCCGCGCTTTTCGCGAGCCACGGAGCTGCGCTTCGGCTGAAAGCTTAGAATGTCTCCCATGACTTCCCTCCCTTTCCGCAGAAGGTGCCTATGATCGCGCTGCACTGTTATTCAAGAAAGCTTGTGCGCTGATACGTTCGATGCTGTATGGTTTTTCATATATTACGATCAAACTGTATGTGACAGGCTTCACATAGGTGGATGTGATTAACATCGTCCATTTCGATCTAGGCTAAAAGTATTATGAGTAGTCAAATCAAGCTATGAATTTGGATGACCTGCAGCGATACTCTGCGCTGCACTCATGAGGGGATCTCACCAGGCAAAAACCAGGTCATAATGAGCGGAGGCCGGAGCGGCGCGCTGCCACCCCGGCCACCCTGGAAGGATTTTCCGCCCGCCCCCACCGTCACCACGCAAATATACAAGCGATGGTGGTGCGATTATGTGAGTTATATCACAATATTGTCCACAAATCGCAAATAATCCTGCGCTCACTCTGGCTCTTCTGCAGTGTCTGTCAGTGCACAAGCAATTGGGAAACTTCTTCTTCGGCAGGGCAGCGCGGGTTGCTTGGATGACGCCGATACATCTGCCGTCATCTGTTTGCGATTCATGGCTGATTGTCTTTGCGCCATCGGCGCCGGCTTGGAAGTTTTCCGTGATCCGAAACCTTGCCGGTTCCCGAATTGAAGCTTGCAGGAAGTTGAAGGTCTTTACAGTCGTATAGAATTTCGACGGATCGAAAGCTAATCTATGTTAGCGATGAAAGTAACAACTTCCACGCGAAACTGTGATTACACGCCGTTACTTTAAGTACTCCAAATGATTTAGGTATTGACTTGGGACAAGAAACCTCCTGCTGTGTTATGGGTAGCTCAATAAGGAGGGTGGTATGTTGCCTGTGCGCAGCATTGCTTTCGTCGCGCTCGCTGCGATTAGCGTCCCAACCGCGGCATCCACCGCTGAGCGGGTCGGCCAGGCCGTGCTGATCAAGACGGCGGTTACCGGTGCGAGCGGTCCTCTTGCCGTCCGGGAGCCCGTCCACCGCGATGAACGCATCCGCACATCCGCATCGGGCCTTGGCCAATTTGTGTTCCGCGACGGCACCAAGCTGGCAGTGGGTTGGGGATCGTCGGTTGTCATCGACAAATATGTGTTCGACGACGAACGGTCGGTCGCGAAGCTGACGATCAAGGCGACCAAGGGAACGTTCCGCTGGATCAGCGGCAATTCCAAGTCCTCCGCCTATGAAATCGTGACGCCGGCGGGAACGATCGGCGTGCGCGGAACGGCTTTCGATTTCTTTGTCGGGGCCAACGGGCAGACGGCGGTGGTGCTGTTGAATGGCTCGGCGCGTTTTTGCAACGGAGCCGGATGCCAGGAACTGAGGCGGCGCTGCGACTGTGTCGTGGCCTCGCCCGGGTCGCGGCCGAGTCCCGCGCAACGCGTCAGCCGCAACACTTTGAGAACATTGGGAACACAAAGGGCGTTGCCGTTCCTTTCGGGAAACCAGGAGCTTGCACGGGGTTTCGGGGTCACCGGTTGCGGGCTTGCATCGGCGTCAACCCTCGGCAACGGCCAGGGCTCGGTGAGAGAGCGAAGTGCCCCGGCGCCTGAAGCGCCTGCTCCGGAGGCTCCCGCACCGGAAGCTCCGGCCCCGGAGGCTCCCGCGGCTCCGGACAGGCCGCAAGCCCAGGCGCCGGACCCGCCGAGCGCTCCCGCGCCCGATCCAGATCCTCCCGGCAAGCCTGACGAACCTGATAAGCCCGACAAGCCAGACAAGCCGGGCAAACCCGGTCATCACCATGGCCATCATCATGGCAAACCCGGGAAGTCCCACGATAGGCACGACGACGATAAGGACTGGGGCGGCAAGGACTGGGGTGGATCGAAGGGAAACTGGGGAGGACGCGACAGGGGATCGCGCCGCGGTCGCGAGCGCAGCTAGAGCATGATTCCGAAAAGTGGAGACCGGTTTCGGAAAAGATCATGCACCAACAAGAGATAGAGCTCCATTCCGGCTCAATCGGAATGGATCGGGCCTTGGACGCTGTCCCCGGTCTTTTCCGGAGCAGGCTCGCCGGGTTGCGTGAGATAGTGGTCGTGCCGCCGCGATATGCGGCTGTAGAATTCCTGCAGGCCTTCCGTCATCCCGGACGCTTTGACCTTTGCCGCGTGGATGGCCTTCCGGTTGTTGTGCGAATGTGAATTCAGCGCCCGCACGAGCTGCAGGTGAGCGGCCTGCAGCTCTGAAAACGCCGGCGACCGGACGATCGTCTCGTCGCCGACAACCGCATAGATCCGGGTGCGTCGGCTCTTCCCCTTCAGCTCCACCGCGCCGGCGTCGAGGATGGCGAAACGGTTGTCCAGCGATTGCGCCGCCGCCTCGGAAACGAGAATGTCGAATGCCAGGTGTTTGCAGGAGCTTTCGATGCGCGCCGCGACGTTGACGGCATCTCCGACCGCCGAATAGTTGAACCGCGATTCCGCACCCATGTTGCCGACGCAGGCAAGCCCGGTATGGATGCCGACGCCGATGCCGATCTTTTGCGTGCCGAAACCGAACGCATTGTTCGCGTTGAGGTGCGCTAGCGTTTCGCGCATCGCAAGGGCCGCCCGCACCGCCTTGCCTCGGTGATCGGCGACATCGATCGGCGCGTTCCAGAAAGCCATAATGGAATCGCCGATGAACTTGTCGAGCGTGCCTTCGTTGTCGGTGACATGACGGCTCAGTGCGTCGAGCAGCGTGTTGAGGAAACTCACAACAGCCGTCGGCGAAAGCCTTTCGCTTATCTCGGTAAAATTGCGGACATCGACGAACATCACCGTCAGCTCGCGCTCGTCGCCGCCGAGGCGCAGGGCGTTTCGGGTATGTTCGATACGATAAAGCAGCGAGGGCGAAAGGTATTGGCCGAAGGCCCGCCGGATTTCGCGGCGCTGCCGATCGGTGACCAGAAACCGGAACGAGGTTGCCGCGAAATGGGTGATGGTGCCGGTGACGATGGGCGCCAGCGGATCGAACAGCAGCCCGCCATAGAGGAACGCCAGCCACGATGCGACCAGGGCAAACGCGGTAATCAGCAACCCGCACACCAGCGCGATCGCCGGACTGACGAAGATGGTGAGCGTCACCAGGAGAACGCCGAGCACCGCGACCGCAAGTATTTCTAGCCCGTCGGCCCAGTCGGGGCGCGAGAGAAAGCGGCCGGACAGGATTTGTTCGATGGTCTGGGCGTGCAGCGAAACGCCCGGAACGTTCTGGCCAAGCGCAGTGGTGCGCGTGTCCTGCAGGGCGGCGGCGGAGGTTCCGACGAAAACGATGCTGCCTTCCAGCGTTGCCGCTGTTTCCGGGGAGGGGCCGCCTTCCGCCAGCACGTCTCTTGCGGAAACATAACGCTTTGCGTTGTCCGGACTGACATAAAGCCAGAGCTCGCCGGCCTTGGTCACCGGCACCACGAAATCACCGTTCTTGATTGTGGTGATGATGTCCGGCGCCTCGGGTGCGCCGGCGAGCAGATAGGTCGACGCGCCTTGCGCGACGCGCAGCGCCTCCATGGCGAGATTGGGGTAAAATTGTTCTCCGTCCGTCAAGAGAAGCGGAACCGTCCGCACCACCGCCGATGAAGCGCCCGGGTTCAGGTTGATATGGCCGATGCCTGATGCTGCGGCCTCGAGCTGTGGCCTGAGGGGCGCTGCCGCCGTGAAATGCGGCGGCGCATTGATCGGGCTTTCGCCCGTGAAGGCGAAGCCTGCCTTGACCGGCGGCCGGTAGTTTCCCTGGTTGGACAGGCCAAATCCCAGCACCACCGGCCGCCCGACAAAGGACTGCGCGAAAATCTCGTCATTGTCCGGCAGCTTTTCGAGCAGAGACGGTTCTACTCCTGGAACGTCGCGCACGACGTTGCGCGGCGAGAGGCGGTCGGGCTCGGCAAACAGCATGTCGAAGGCGATGACCGAGGCGCCCATTGCGGCCAGCCTGTCGACGAGCGTCGCCAGCCGGTCGCGCGGCCAGGGCCACTGGCCGAATTCGAGCAGCGAGGTTTCGTCGATGTCGACCACATGCACCGGCATGTCTTCGAAGGGTCGGGGTGACAGGCGCTGGTATTCGTCGAATGTCGCATCGCGCGCCAGTTTCAGAGGCGCCGGATCGCTCGCCCGCAGCATCGTAAGTGCTGCGACGATGGAAAACCCGATAATGATCCCCACCAGTTGGGCGCGTGTCATGACATCGGCAGCAGGCCCCATCGCGGGGATGTCCCATGGCATAGGAACCGGACCCACGCGGATCCTGGTTTGCGCAACAGTAACATGGGCTGCGCGCTTCCGGATTACTCAATTCGGCTGCTTTATGAATTTGGCCTTCACGCAAGGGCGCAGTTCAGTTTGCCGGCCCTCGAGCATTTTGCAGCCAAATACATGATAACTGAATTAGAGCCGTCGACGATCCATTCAGTCACGTCTTTGTCACGCATTCACCAGTATGTCTGATACTTAACAGATAATGCTTTATGCTTGGATGTAAGTAAGTCCAAAATCTGGACAGTTGATCTCATCTGGATTTCAAAAATGACTGTTCTTTGTGCAAACGGGCGAGGTTTGATCATGAGACCCTGTCGGCCCTGGTCGCCGAAAGACCTTGAACACTTGAAGATGCTTGCGGACAGCAATGTGCGGGTGAACGCAATTGCACGCAGGTTGAACCGGACGATCAGTGCGTTGCGAACCAAGGCCTCCAAGGAAGGCATCAGCCTGGTGGAAATCAGCATCCCGCTCCTCTGAGAGCGGTTGCGGCCGACCGGCCGGCATATACGGCTGGACCGCGTTGCCCGTCCGGTCTCTACCGGCTGGCCATCCACTCGGCAGCAGCGTCGCGATCGGCCGCGACGAGTTCGTGAGCGCCGTCAAGCGTGCGGACGTCGAGGTTCGCGCCGCCGGCTCTCAGTGCGGTCTCCAGTGCGGAGGCAAGCGTGCCATACGGGTCCGATCGCCCTTGCAGCATCAGAACATCGCAACCTGACAGGTCCGTGACGGGCGGCTGGTCCAGCACCGCCGCCGCGCGCAGCAGCACCGCGCGCGCGATGAGCCCGGGGTAGAGCAGCATCGTTGCCGCGAGGAGGTTGGCCCCGTTGGAATAGCCGAGGAAGACGGTTCGCTTCTCCTCCAGCCCGTACGCCGCCCTGGCTCCCTCGATGAAGGCGGCGAAAGCTTCGGCCTCCGCGCGTATGTCCTTTTGGTCGAACGAGGTCTGCGACATGCGCCTGAACCATCTCGCAACGCCCTCCTCGGTGCTGCGTCCACGCACTCCGAGCAACGTGGCGTGCGGCGCGACACGGCGGGCAAACGGCATCAGGTCGGCCTCGGTGCCGCCGGTTCCGTGCAGCAGAACGATGGTGCCGCCATCCGGTTCGTCGGGCGTCAGGAAGCGGTGCACGAAAGGCAGGTCGCGATAGATCGGCCTTTCCATGCCCGGCATCGCGAATTGCGGCAGCACCGCCGTGATATCGCTGGCGCGCGCCATTTCCGACGGAGGGATGAAGAGTTGCGTTCCAAGCGTCTCTTCTGGCTCATCGACGGTAAAGCCCGGCCCGTCGGTGGCCAACTCGAACAGGGTTCCGCCGGGTTCGCGCACATAGAGCGATGTGAAGTACTTGCGGTCGTGAACGTTGGTCGGGCTTGAATTCAGCTTTCCCAGCGCCGCGTTCACCGCTTGCAGTTGCCCCGTATCGGCGCTGCGGAAGGCGACGTGGTCGGCGGTGCCGGTTCCGGGGATGCCGGGCCAGAAGCCGGTCGCGTCGCGCACGTCGATGATGTCGCCCGCCTGCGAGACCAGCCGTTCGACCGCGCCCTCCCGCGCATTGTGCGTAAAGCCGAAATAGCGCTGGATGAAGCTCGCGGTCTGCTCCGGCGTCTCAGTGTGGACGGTCGCGCCCAGGATGCCTCGCACGGCGTGGGCAAGGGCAATGTCGCCCGAAGCCCAGTCGCCGACAGGCCGGTCGGTTCCGACCAGCTTGATGATGACGCCATCGGGATCGCGCAATCTGAGCACGGTCTCGCCGAATTCGCGCATCGGCCCTTCCGCCGCCACATGGAAGCGCAGCGCCCGTTCCAGCCAGAAGCCGATGCTTGCGGCGTCGATGGCGAGCGCCAGCTCGCCGACCTGGCCATGCCCTACCCGGCCCGGCGAGCCATCCTCCCAGACGAGGAAGGTGACCAGCGATCCCGGCGAACCGGTTCTGTCCCCGTAGAAGAGGTGGAGCTGTTCGGCATCCTCGTATCCGCCGGTCCGCTTGACGAGACGCAAGCCGAGAAAGCCGACGTAGAAGTCGACATTGGCCTGCACCTTGCGGGTGATCAGCGTGACGTGGTGAATGCCGCTTGTCATGTCGTCAGGAGCACCTTTCTCCCGCAAAGGATCTACGCCGCCTCGCGCACCTGATAGTCCTTCACCGCCTTGAAGCGGATCGCCTTCCAGCGCTCGGCCTCGTAGTTCAGCGAGAATTCGTGCTGCGCCAGGAACACCGGGTCGTTGTCGAGGTCGCGGGCGATGTCGCCGCGATGGCTCTCGACGAAGCGCTGCAGGTCGGCCGGATCGTCAGCCTCGATCCAGCGGCATACCGAAAAGCGCGCCATCTCGAAATCGACCGGAAGGGTGTATTCGACCGACAGCCGTTCCTTAAGAACGTCGATCTGCAGGGCGCCCACGACGCCGACGATGGCCGGCGAGCCGTCCTCCGGCGAAAACAGCTGCACCACGCCTTCCTCGGCCATCTGGTGCAGCGCCTCCTTGAGCTTCTTGGCCTTCATGGCATCCCCAAGGCGGACACGCCGCAGGATCTCCGGCGCGAAGTTGGGTACTCCCCGGAACAAGATCTCCTCGCCCTCCGTCAGCGTGTCGCCGATGCGCAAGGTGCCGTGGTTGGGAATGCCGACCACGTCGCCCGCATAAGCCTCGTCGGCGGTGATGCGCGAGCGGGCGAAGAAGAACTGCGGCGCCGACAAACTCATGGGCTTGCCGGTGCGCACCAGCTTGGCCTTCATGCCGCGCTTCAGTTCGCCCGAGCAGACGCGCACGAAGGCGATGCGGTCGCGGTGGTTGGGGTCCATGTTCGCCTGTATCTTGAAGACGAAGGAGGTCATCTTTTCCTCGGTCGCCTCGACCTTGCGCGTGTCGGCCTCCTGGGCACGCGGCGGCGGCCCGAAGGCGCCCAGCGCCTCGATCAGGTCGCGCACGCCGTAATTGCGCAAGGCGGACCCGAAATAGACCGGCGTCATATGGCCTTCCAGGAATGCGTCGTGGTCGAAGGGCCGGCACGCTTCGCGCGCCAGCTCCAGTTCCTCGATGAAGTTCTCGCGTTCATTGTCGGGCAGCAGGCCGGCGGCGCGGTTGGAGTCCGGACCGTGGACAGGTGTCCGCTCCGCCTCGGCGTCGCCGCGGCGCACCGCATTGTGCGCCAGGTGGTAGGTGCCGGCGAAGGTCTTTCCCTGCCCGATGGGCCAGGTGATGGGCGCCGTGTCGAGCGCCAGCTTCTCCTCGATCTCGTCCAGTATCTCGAAGGTGTTGCGGGCTTCGCGGTCCATCTTGTTGACGAAGGTGATGATCGGGATGTCGCGCAGCCGGCAGACCTCGAACAGCTTCAGCGTGCGCGGCTCGATGCCCTTGGCGGCGTCGATGACCATCACCGCCGAGTCCACCGCCGAAAGCGTACGATAGGTGTCGTCGGCGAAGTCCTCGTGGCCGGGCGTGTCCAGAAGGTTGAAGACGTTGTCGCCATATTCGAACGTCATCACCGAGGTGACGACGGAGATGCCGCGCTCGCGCTCGATCTTCATCCAGTCCGAACGGGTCTGGATGCGATCCTTCTTGGCCTTGACCTCGCCGGCAAGCTGGATGGCGCCGCCGAACAGCAGCAGCTTTTCGGTCAGCGTGGTCTTGCCGGCGTCCGGGTGCGCGATGATCGCGAAGGTGCGGCGGCGCGCCACCGCCTTGGCTATGTCTTCAGCCATTTCATGATGATCCTGTTGATGGGCGGGCTTCTAGAGCATTTTGCAGCCAAATGGAATCATTTGGCGTCCGCAAAAATGCGGCAAAACAAGCAGTCAGAGCGGGTTTCCGGGTTCTGAACAACCAGAACCGCTCTAACAGGGGCTTTTGCGGCTGTCGACCAAACCAACGAAATCGCAGGGCCGCAGTTGCCGCATGCCTTGGGTTTGGCCGCCCCGCGTGATGTCTGCGCGTCGTGAAGTCGCGAATGGTCTGGCTGATCGAAAGCTCGGCGCTGCCGGCTTCCGGTTCACCGACGTTCAGATCGCATACAACTCGATGGGCTTGTCGAAGCCTTTCAATTCGTAGTCGCGTCCCTCCCCGGCGGCTGCTTCGCCGGGGGCCCGCTCGCAGACGGCTCGGGTCACCAGAATGCGGCCGGCCGGCGCGACCGATTGGGCGCGTGATGCGGTGTTGACCACCGTGCCGATCGCGGTCAGGTCGCGGTGCGAGCGGCCGAACTCTCCGAAGCTTGTCTCGCCGGTGTCGATGCCGATGCCGACGCCCAGTTCACTCCCGTCCGTCTCCGCATCGTGCGGGAGATCGAACTCGCGGCTCAGATGGCTGCAGCGGCGCTGGATTTCGCGCGCCGTGCGCACCGCGCGCTGTGCATGATCGTCGTGGCGGATCGGGAAATTGAATATCGCCATGATCGCATCGCCCACGGTCTTGTTGAGCAGTCCGTCAAATTCCCAGATCGCCTCGGCGCATTCGTCGTAAAAAACATCGAGCAGCGATGAGATGGTGTCTGCCGGGAGCGATTGCGACAGCGTCGTATAGCCCCTCAGGTCGGCAAAAAGCACGGACACGTCGACGGTGATCTGGCGCGCCTTCATCACCCGCGTGAACATCAGCTCGCAGATCGTGCAGGTATTCGGGTTCATCCGGCTGGGGCGTATGCCAAACGCCCGAAATGGAATGGCGGCGGGTCCGCGCAGCGGCACCGGCAGATGCATCTGCTGCCAGCAACCCTTGCAGATCATGGATCTTGGAAGCGACATCGCCCAATCTTTTGATGGCCGCGCCGATTGTAGCACAGCGCAGCCGGAGTTCGCTGCGAAAACCTGTTCGCCGCCTCCGCAAGCAGGGATTGTTGGTTGGAAACCGTTTTAGGACGGCAATCCGGGATCGGTGTCGATCAACGATTTGTGGTTGCTGATCCCCGCCCACCAAACCGCCAGCCGGGGATAGGCGGCGAGGGCGACGCGGCCATCCTCGGCGGTGGTGAAGTAGGCCATCATGGCTGCGAGGTGAATGTCGGCGAGCGTCAATGTCCGCCCGACGAGGAACGGCCCACCGGCGGCGAGCTGCTCCAGCGCGCCAAGCACAGTGTGCGATTTCGCGATGCCCTCGGCGATCACGCTTTCGTCGGCGATCGAGCCGAGTGCTGCGTTGAAGACGCGCGGCGAAAACACCTGCCGCACCATCGGCCAGTAACCGTAGGAATTGGCTACCGCGATGATCTGGTTCATGCGCGCCCGCTCGCGCGGCGTTTCCGGCTGCAGGTCCTGTCCGGGAAACATCTCGTCGGCGTAACGGATGATCGCCGCCGTTTCGTAGAGCACGAAATCGCCGTGCCTGAGGGTCGGCACCCTGCCGAACGGATGCAGGGCGAGATAGTCAGCCGGTATGGTTTCTGCGAACGGGTCGATCTCGACATGTGTCCAGCCGACGCCCTTTTCGGCCAGCGTCATGCGGACGATACGCAGATAGACGCTGTAACGGTAACCGTAGAGGGTGACAGCCGCAGCCGCTTCAGCCAAGCGCCTTGCCTACATGTTCGCGGATTTCGGCCAGCGTGAACGGCTTCTGCACCACGTCGACGATGATGTCGCGCAAATCTTCCGCGCGCTCGCGCTGGTCGGCATAGCCGGTGACCAGCAGGATGCGCAGCCCCGGATAGGAGGAAGCGGCGGACTTCGCCATCTCGATGCCGTCCATCTCGGGCATGCGGATATCCGAGACGACGAGGTCGAAACCGCCGCCGGAAGCCCGGATGCAGGCCAGGCCGGCTGCGCCGTCGCCGGCAACCTCGATCGCATGTCCGACGCGTTCGAGCGCGCGGGCAGCAAGTGTACGGACGGACTCGTCGTCCTCAACAATCAGGATTTTTGCCATGGCCGGGATACTGGCGGCGAAGTCTTGACGATCCCTGAATCGCCGCCATTTTTTCGAACCGCTCAGACAGCCTCAGGCGTCGCCCTTGACGATGCCGACGAAGGGCAGTTCGCGGAAGGCGTGGGCAACGTCCATGCCGTAGCCGACCACGAAATAGTCCGGGCATTCGAAGCCGACGAAATCGGCCTTCAGCGTCGGTCTGCCGGCGCGTGTGCTTGTCGAGCAGCACGGCGATCGCCACGCTTCTTGGCGCCGCGCGACTGCATCAGCTCGCGCGTGAATTTCAGCGTCTTGCCCGATTCCAGGATGTCGTCGATCAACAGCACGTCGCGGCCGGCGACCTCATTGTCGATGTCGCGCAGGACCCGCACCTCGCCGCTGGTCGTGCCGGCGCCGTAGCTGGAGATGAAGATGAACTCGACCTCGGGCGACAGCCCGGTGTCGTGCATGGCGCGGATCAGGTCGGCCGCGAAGATGAACGAGCCCTTGAGGATCGAGATGACCAGCAGGTCGTGGTAGTCGCGCGCGCCGATTTCCTTGGCGAGTTCGAGATTGCGGCGGGCGATCGCCGAAGCGCTGAACAGGACCTCGATGTCCTTGCCGCGCACGACAGGCATGGCGGTGTTCCCAGCTATTGCCCGAAGGTGACCGAAACCGATTTGACCCCGTTCCTTAGGCGCTTCGAGGCGGCTCGAAAAGCCGAATGCTGCGCCCGGCGCCAGCGGATCGGCCGGATGTCCCCAGATTGTAGCGCATGATGGTGCCGTCATTGGCGGTAACGTCGATGCTCAGCGGCGGCATCGGCACGGGTCCGCGCCGTCATTGACCGCCTTGCCGTCGACGAACAGCATCTCGCGCGCGCCATGATCTGTCGACACGCGAGACGACCGTGGCGATGCGCAGCGGCTGCGCCGAATGCCTGCATCGAGTTGAATGAACGCCGCTGGCATCAACGCATGGCCGCCCGAAACCCAGAACGCGCCGGCGACGAGGCCGAGACCGGCCGATCCAGAACACCGGCCCGCCGCGAACCGGGCCGAATGGCGTCCGCACCGGTCGCTGGCTTGCGCAGCATGTGCATGCCGCCCGCCGTGGAAGCTGCCGCACGTGACGCCGATTGCGGACGTGGCGACCGGCCGGCTGCGTCGGCGCTTCGCCCGAGCGTTTCGAACTCGGCGTCGACGAAGTCGGAATGCGGTGGCGCGGCATGGCAGAGCCGTCCCCGGCAGGCGCCGTGGCCATGATTTCGCCGGAAACCGGGCGTGCGTTGCGCTCGTCTGGCATGTGGCTGCCGCACTCCTTTCGACATTCCCGCTTTCGGGGGTAAACGGAAATGGTTAACGCTTCGCAACCGAAAGCGCTCTTCCGGCATGGCCGGAGCAAGAAAAATTAACCGGCGATTAACCACTGCCGACCGATGGTCGTTTCCCGCGGAAACGGTCGCCAATCGCAGCCCCGCAACGTCCCAACAAGGTCACAGGTGATCCGCTTCGAGAATGTCGGCCTGAGATATGGAATGGGTCCGGAGATCCTCCGCGACATCTCCTTCCATATTCCCGACCGGCTCGTTCCAGTTCCTGAGCGGCCCGTCGGGCGCCGGCAAGACGACGCTGCTCAGGCTGCTGTTCCTGTCGCTGAAGCCGACCCGCGGGCTGATCACCGTTTTCGGCAAGGACCGTTCGCGCATCTCGCGCCAGGAACTGCCGCTGATGCGGCGGCGGATCGGCGTGGTGTTCCAGGATTTCCGCCTGCTCGACCACATGACCACCTACGAGAATGTCGCGCTGCCGCTGAGGGTGCGCGGGCGCGAGGAGGCGAGCTACCGCACCGACGTCATCGAGCTTCTGAAATGGGTCGGGCTCGGCGAACGCATGCATGTGCTGCCGCCGGTGCTTTCGGGCGGCGAGAAGCAGCGCGCGGCGATTGCCCGGGCGCTGATCGAGCAGCCGGAGATCCTGCTGGCCGACGAGCCGACCGGCAATGTCGATCCGCCGCTGGCGACGGCGCCTGCTGCGGCTGTTCATCGAGCTCAACCGGCTGGGCACGGCCGTCGTCATCGCCACCCACGATCTCGGCCTGATGGAGCAGGTCGATGCGCGGCGCATGATCCTTTCCGGCGGCAGGCTCGACATCTATGACTGAGCTTCGCCGAACGAGATCGGCTCGGCCAGGGACGCGACTGGCGGCCAGCAGCGCGCGCAACGCAAGACAGCGCCCATCGTGCCCGAACGCAACGTCGTCGGCCACGCGCTGGTGTTCGTCATCGCCATCATGACCTTCCTGTCCTGCCTGACGCTCGGCGCGGTGACCTTGGTGCGCGACACCGCCGTCGGTCTGGGAAAACCAGATCGCCCGCGAAGCGACGATCCAGATCAAGCCGGTCGACGGGCTCGACATGGAAGCGGCGCTCGAAAGCGCTGCCCGAATCGCCACCGGTTTCGCCGGCGTCACCGGCGCGCGCATCGTCGACCGCGAGGCGACGGCGCGCCTGCTGGAGCCCTGGCTTGGCTCCGGCCTGAACATCGACGAACTGCCGGTGCCGCGGCTGGTGATCGTCACCATAGACCAGGACGAGCCCGCCCGATTTCGCCGCCATGCGTGCGATGATCGCGCCGGAACTGCCGAGCGCCTCGCTGGACGACCACCGCACCTGGGTCGACCGGCTGGTGGCGATGGCGCGCACCACGGTGACCATCGGCGTGACGGTGCTGGTGCTGATGCTGTCGGCGACCGTGCTGTCGGTGGTGTTCGCAACGCGCGGCGCCATGGCCGGCAACGGCCACATCATCGAAGTCCTGCATTTCGTCGGCGCCGAAGCGGGTTTCATCGCACGCGAATTCCGCCAGCATTTCCTGCTGACCGGCATGAAGGGGGCGGCGGCCGGCGGGCGTCGCCGCGATCATCGTGTTCATCGCCTTCTCGTGCTGGTCATCGATGAACATGGCGACGCCGGAGGCGGACCAGGCGACCGCGCTGTTCGGCAATTTCGCCATCGGCGCGGCGGGCTATCTCGGCTGCGCCCTGATCGTGATCGTCATCGCAGCGCTTACCGCCGCCACGTCGCATGTGACAGTGGTGTCTTATCTGGCGGAGATCGACATGCGGCATCCGGACGGAGGATGAGTGGATTATTGTATCACGAATCCATAATATTCGTCACGATATGTGAGGAGAGTAGACCAAACTGCTTGCCAATTGTTGGTGATTTGAGGATATCCATAATCCATGAACGGGCATGAGCCGCCGGAACTGATTCTGAGCAGGCCTTTGGGCGCAGCGGGAGCGAAAGCCAGCAGCCCGCGTTCGACCGTGTTGTCCGCGCTCAGATATCCCACCATTTCCGTGCTCGTGGCAGGCGCCCTTTTCGCCGTCGGTTTCGCCTGGTTCGCCAATCATGTCAGCCATCTGACGACGCCGAAGAACCCTGGGGTGGCCGACGCGATCATCGTCCTGACCGGCGGCCAGGCCCGGCTGAACGCTGCGCTCGGACCTCCTGAAATCCGGCAAGGGACAGAGGCTCTTGATCAGCGGCGTCAATCCGCGCGCCGACCTCGACGACCTGCGGGCAGCCACCGGTGGCGACAAGACGCTGTTCAACTGCTGCGTCGACATCGACCACGCGGCGCTCGACACCATCGGCAATGCCGAGGAAAGCGCCAAATGGGTGGAGAGCCACGCCTACCAGAGCGTCATCCTCGTCACCAACAACTATCACATGCCCCGCAGCCTGCTCGAAATGGGCCGCCTTCTGGGCGAGGCCGAACTGCGGCCCTATCCGGTGGTCAACACAAGGCTCGATGAAGGGGCGTGGATGACCAAGCCGGCGGCGCTGCGCGTGCTGTTCACCGAATACACTAAATATCTCGCCTCGCTGGCGCGCGGCGTGATGACCACGCGCGGTCTGCCGCAGGATATCGCGCTGGTGAACGCTTCTCCTGTTTCCGAATAACATCTCGCGCCCGACGCCGGTTTCTCGCCGGTTTTCCTTTCGCGCGGCTTGGTGTAACCACATCCGGCACATCTCTCGTCAGGCATCTCATGCTCGTTCTCCGTTCGCTGGCGTTCAACGTCGCCTTCTACGTCAATCTGATCGTCCAGATGATATTGTGGACGCCGTATTACTTTCTGGCGCCGCGCCTCAGGGCCTGGTTCGTGCCGAAGTTCTGGGCGGCAAGCAGCCTGTGGCTGCAGGAGAAGATCGCCGGCACCAGGAGCGAGATCACCGGACAGGAGAACCTGCCGAGGGGTTCCTATATCCTGGCGCCGAAACACCAGTCGTTCTGGGATACCATTGCGTTCCTTCCCGACATTCCCGATGCGCTCTACATCCTGAAACGTGAGCTGATGTGGATTCCGTTCTTCGGCTGGTACATCGCCAAGATGCGGATGATCCCGGTGCACCGCGGCAGCCGCTCCAAGGCGCTGAAGAAGGCGGTCGCGGCGACCAAGGCCGAACTGGAGAGGAACAGCCGGCAGCTGATCATCTATCCCGAGGGCACTAGGCGCGCGCCGGGCGACGAGCCCAACTACAAATACGGCATCGTCGAACTCTATGCGCAGCTCGGGGTGCCCGTGGTGCCGGTCGCCCACGTCGCTGGGCTCTATTGGCCGCGCCGCAAATTCCTGCGCTTTCCCGGCGCCATCAAGGCGCGCTACCTGCCGCCGATCCCGCCGGGCCTTGACAAGGAAGAGTTCATGCAGCGGCTGATCCGCGAAACCGAGGCCGCCTGCGACCAGTACCTGATCGAAGCCGCCACCAGGCCCAATCCGCCGGCCCTGCCGCCGACGGCGGTGAAGAGGTTGCAGGAGCTGGGGATCGCCGTGAAAGGCTGATCCTCTACTTCCCCGCCATCCGCCGCTCATGTTCGATGAGCCAGCTTTTGCGCCACAGCCCGCCGCCATAACCGGTCAGTTCGCCGGCAGCGCCGACGACGCGGTGGCAAGGGATGACGATGGCGATCGGATTGGCGCCGTTGGCGCGGCCGACAGACCGCACTGCGGCCGGATTGCCAATGCCGGCAGCCAACCCCGAATAGCTGGTGGTTTCGCCCGCAGGTATCTTCCGCAGCGCCTCCCAGACCTGCCGTTCGAACGGCGTGCCCAGCGGGGCCAGCCGGGTTTCGAACACCGCTTTCTTTCCGGCGAAATAGGCGGTCAGTTCGGCCTCGATCCGGTCGATCGGCCGACAGTTGCCGAACACGATCGCCGAGCCGGTTGCCTTTCGCAGCTTCTTGACTTCGGTGGCCAGCGCCTTGCGCTCAAGAAACTCCAGTATGTGCAGCGCATGGGCGTCGGCGACGGCGATCATCGGGCCGATCGGCGTCTCGATGAAATCGGCCTTGAGCATCGTCTTGCCGCGCAGGTTTGGCGGCGTTTCTTCGACAAGCCGCGCAACCGCGCCGCGGTGCTCCGCTTCGTGAAGAACCTCGTCAGCAAGATATTGGGAAAGCATGGGCCAACCTTATCGCATGCCGTGGCTCGCCGCCGCCGAAAAACGAGCGTTGATCTTTCACTGCTGACATAGGATCTGGCCGCTGCGGGCGACACCCGATTCAGGTCGCAACCAGTTCCGCCACCTTCTCCAGCCAGTGGTCGCGGATGCCGAGCGCCTTGAGGTGCTCGACTGTGTTGCGGACGTAATCCTCATTGGCGCCGGATTGGCCGACAGCGCCGATGACCACCCTTGCTGCTTCGGCTTCGTCGAGGCCGCCGGCATATTGCGGATGCGCGCGGTCGACGATGTAGCAGAGCGCCGGCACCGTCTCGCCGGTGTCGAGCCGCACGGAGAACGTCCGCTCCAGATAGACATTGGTGACCAGTTCCCGCTCGCGCAGATAAGCCACGACCTCGTCGCGCAACTCGCCCGGCACCCGGAACGCCAGCCCGACGCAGGAGCCGCCGCGGTCGAGGCCAAGCACCAGGCCGGGCCGCTCCTTCGTGCCGCGATGAACCCAGGAATACACGCAGAGCGCCCGGCGGAAGCCGTGCAGACGAGCGCGATGCGTCTCGATATGCGCAAAGCCCGGCCGCCAGATCAGCGAGCCATAGCCAAAAACCCAAAAATCGCCCATATCGCCAAGCCTGATTGCAAACAACGGCAGTGCTTGCCGACCCCAGAGCGCGGGGCCGTTCGTCCCGCCGCCCCAGCGTTAACGAGAGCCCCATCATGTCGTCAAGCGAAGCGAAGCCGACCTACAGCCGCCGGTTCATGTGGCTGGCGATTTTCATCGCGCTCCTGATCGGCGGCTACACCGCCGGCTGGTTCTACCTGGCCGGCAAGGTGACCGAGACGCGTCAACGCCACGCTCGCCCTCGTCAATCGCGACGGCGTCACCGCCGAATGCGCCAATCCGGTTGTGCGCGGCTATCCCTTCCGGATCGGACTCTCCTGCGACAGCCTGGGTTTCGAGGATGCGGGCCGCAACATCGTCGCCTCCGCCGGCAGCCTCCGCACGGCAGCGCAGGTCTACCAGCCGATGCGTGTCGTGGCCGAACTCGACGGTCCGTTGCGGGTCGGCCGCGCCCGGCCTGCCGCACTGTGGCTCGACTGGGACAATCTGCGCGCCAGCGCCCGCCTTTCCTGGCCGCTGCCGCAGCGTATTTCGGTGGAGGCGGGCGGGCTTCCGGCCGAGACCGACCCGACGAAGGCGATCCGGTGTGCTGTTCAGCGCCGAAAAGGTCGAGGGGCATCTGCGGCCCAACGACGCCGACCTCGACGTGGCCGGCAGCTTCGCCGGGCTTGCAGATCGACGCGGCGGCCGTCGACGGGCGCACGGTCCCGGCGCTCATCGGCTCCGGCGACGTCACGCTGGCGAACGGCGTCGCGTTCGTGCTGAGCAAGGTGGCAAGCCTGCGCGGCCAGTCCGGCACGATCCGCAGCCTCGATCTGTCGACCGGCCCGAACACCGGCGTCTCGCTCAGCGGACCGTTCTCGGTCGGCGCGGACGGGCTGCTCGATGCCGACTTGAAGGTTACCATCCGCGACCCGAGAGGCGTGGCGGCGGCCCTTTCCACCGCGTTCCCCGAAGCAGCGCGACAGATCAGCAGGCTTTTCCGGGCTTGGCGCTGCTCGGTAACGCTCCGTCGCTGCCGCTGAAGATCGCCAACGGCAAGGCGACGCTCGGCTTCATCCCGCTCGGCGACATCCCGCCGCTATGATTTTTCGGCGGGCAGCACGGCGTCCGGATGCTCGATCGCCTGGCGGCCGAAATCCGGCACGTCGATTTCCTGGCCGGCCTCGATGATCGAACGGCGCACGGCGCGGGTGCGGGTGAACATGTCGAACAGCTTGTCGCCGTCGCCCCAGCGGATCGCCCGCTGCAGCGAGGCGAGATCCTCGGAAAACCGCGCCAGCATTTCGAGGATCGCGTCCTTGTTGTGCAGGCAGACGTCGCGCCACATCGTCGGGTCGGAGGCGGCAAGGCGCGTGAAGTCGCGGAAGCCCGAGGCCGAATATTTGATCACCTCGGTCTTCGTCACCGCCTCCAGATCGTCGGCGGTGCCGACGATGTTGTAGGCGATGATGTGCGGCAGGTGCGAGACGATGGCGAGCACCATGTCGTGGTGCTCGGGGTCCATCGTGTCGATGTTGGAGCCGCAGCGCCGCCAGAATTCCGACAGCTTGCTCGAGCGCCGCGGATCGGTGTCGGGCAGCGGCGTGAAGATGCACCAGCGGTTTTCGAACAGGTCGGCAAATCCGGCGTCCGGGCCGGATTTTTCCGTGCCGGCGAGCGGATGGCCGGGAATGAAATGCACGTTGCCGGGCATATGCGGCTCCATCTGCGCGATCACCGAGCGCTTGGTCGAGCCGACGTCGGTGACGATGGCGCCGGGCTTCAGCGCCGGCGCGATCTGCGCGGCCACCGCGCCGGATGAGCCGACCGGCACCGAGACGATGACGAGATCGGCGTCCTTCACCGCTTCCGCGGCGTCGGTCGAGTAGGAGTCGCCGAGGCCGAGTTCCTCGGCCCGCTTCAGCGTGGCGGCGCTGCGCGTCGAGATGGCGATATGGCCGGCCAGCTTCTCGCGGCGGATCACCCGCGCCAGCGACGAGCCGATCAGGCCGATGCCGACGAGGGCGATCTTTTCAAACAGGGGTTCGGACATCTGGTCAGCTTTTCAGGAATTCGGTGAGTGCGGCGACCACGCCGCGATTGGCCTCTTCGGTGCCGACGGTCATGCGCAGCGCATTGGGCAAGCCGTAGCCGCGACGCGCCGCAGAATATAGCCGCGCGCGGTAAGATAAGCGTCGGCGGCCGCGGCCGAATGCCTCTCGTCTTGCCGGGAAATGGATGAGCATGAAATTGCCGACGCTGGGCGTGACGCGCAGGCCGAGCTTCGGCAGTTCCTCGCGTGAGCCAGCGCAGCCATTTGTCGTTGTGCGCGACGGTGCGCTCGACATGGGCGCGGTCGCGCATTGCGGCCGCGCCCGCCTCGATCGCCACCGCATTGACGTTGAACGGCCCGCGCATGCGGTTCAGCGCATCGACGATATGGGCCGGCGCATAGACCCAGCCGATGCGCACGCCGCCGAGGCCGTGGATCTTCGAGAAGGTGCGGGTCATCACCACGTTCTGCGACGACGAGACCAGTTCGATGCCGGACTCGTAGTCGTTGCGGCGGACATATTCGGCATAGGCCGCGTCGAGCACCAGAAGCACGTGCTTCGGCAGGCCGGCATGCAGCCGGCGCACCTCCTCGAACGGGACGTAGGTGCCGGTCGGATTGTTGGGATTGGCGAGGAAGACGATCTTCGTCTTCGGCGTCACGGCCGCGAGGATCGCGTCGACATCGGCGCGCTCGTCCGTCTCCTTCGCCACCACCGGCACGCGCGCCCGCGGCCTGGATGTAGATGCGGTAGACCAGGAAGCCGTGCTCGGTGAAGACGCCCTCGTCGCCCGGCTGCGAGATAGGTCTGGGCGAGCAGGCCGATGATCTCGTCCGACCCGTTGGAGCAGACGATGTTCGCCGGGTTCAGCCCATGCGCCTCGGCGATCGCCTCGCGCAGCTTCGTGGCCGAGCCGTCGGGATAGAATTCGAGCCGGCCGGCGAGCCTCGCGCACCGCCTCGATCGCCGCCGGCGAAGCGCCGAGCGGATTCTCGTTCGACGACAGCTTGTGCAGCCTTGCGACGCCCGCCGGCGCAGCGCTCTTGCCCGGCACATAGGCGGCGATGTCCATGACGCCTGGCTTGGGCTGCGGTCGCTGCGGGTCGGTTCATCGGATGGTTCCGTCGAATGGGGCCGCGCTGCCTCTAGCAAAGCTTTCCCGTTGACGCAAAGGGCCGCGCGGCCGTAAAGCTGCCGCACGTCGTGGTGATTTGGCCGGTCGGCTTGCAGCCACGTTAAAGAAATCGCTAAAGGGCCGCGAAACAAGTCCGTTCGGACCGGCCGCGATTTCGCAGCCGGTTTTTTGTTTTGGAGCTTGTGCCATGCCGATCAAGATTCCCGATCAGCTTCCCGCCCGCGAAGTTCTCGTGCGCGAGGGCGTATCCGTCATGGACGAGCGGACGGCGCTGCGTCAGGACATCCGCCCGCTGCAGATCGGGCTCTCTGAACCTCATGCCCAACAAGATCCGCACGGAGACACAATTCGCGCGGCTGATCGGCGCCTCGCCCCTGCAGGTGGAACTGACGCTGGTGCGCATCGGCAACCACAAGGCCAAGAACACGTCCGAGGACCATCTCATCGCCTTCTACCAGACCTGGGAAGAGGTGGCGGCGCGCAAGTTCGACGGCTTCATCGTCACCGGCGCGCCGATCGAGCTACTGCCCTTCGAGGAGGTCACCTATTGGGACGAGCTGACGCGCATCTTCGACTGGACGACCTCCCATGTCCATTCCTCCTTCTTCATCTGCTGGGGCGCGATGGCCGCTGCGCGGCATTTCCACCGCGTTCCGAAACACACGCTCGGAAAAAAGGCCTTCGGCGTCTTCCGTCACCGCAACAACGCTCCCGCCTCGCCCTATCTTGCCGGCTTCTCGGACGACTTCGCCATTCCCGTCTCGCGCTGGACGGAGGTGCGCGCCGCCGACATTCCCGCCGGCTCAGGCCTCGAAATGCTGATGGAATCGGACGAAACCGGACCCTGTCTGCTCGCCGAAACGACCGGCAACCGGCTCTATATGTTCAACCACATCGAATACGACTCCACCTCGCTCAAGGAGGAATATGACCGCGACATAGCCGCCGGCGTGTCGATCGACGTGCCGCACGAATACTACCCCGATGACGATCCGACCCGCCCGCCGCTCAACCGCTGGCGCTCGCACGCCCATCTGCTCTTCGGCAACTGGATCAACCAGGTCTATCAGACCACGCCCTACGAGCTGACGGAGATCGGCAAAGCCCGGCAACCAGCAATGTCGTAAGCTGCATCCCGGCCGGGAGCGACCGTCGCGCCTCTCGTGCGCCCCGGTAACAGGCGGCCGAAAGAACGCCGTATCATCCACCGCCGGCGTTCCTTCCACAGCCGTGTATATTAGCGGAACCCGCAATCACAATCCTGTCACGCCGCAATCGGTTCTTGTCCGCAGCGGAGGCAGCAATGAACCAAATCCTGATCAGTCATTACTCCCCCTGGAGTCCTACCGAGATCAAGGAACTCAAATCCCTTGCGGCGGCGCAGATGCCGGTCGGGGCAATCGCCAACAACTCGGGCGTACGCCGCCAGCCATACGCGCCAAGGCCCGGCTGGAACGCATCGCCCTCTTCGACGATCACGGCATCCAGCCACCCAGCCTGAGGCGTACCAGATTGCCGTCCTGATCCGCAGCGCAACAGCGTAGCCGGCGGTTTGTCACCGGAGCCGCTCGTCGCAGGACCGCAGACTGAACCGCGCTCTTGCGGTTGTCGTGTCACGCGATGTCAGCAAATGTTGGGCCAGGCCGCCCGCAAGGGTGGTAACCGGCGTCGGCTACCCGTATAAGCGCCGCTCCCGGACGGAGCCGATCATGTTCGCGCTATCAGGTTCCCGGCGTCAGGCCGCGCTCGCCTTCATCCTCGTCACCGCGGTGCTCGACATCGTGGCGATGGGCATCATCATCCCCGTGCTGCCGGCGCTGATCGAGGAGTTCGCCGGCTCGAACGCCGAGGCCGGCTGGATCAACGGCGTGTTCGTCGCGCTGTGGGCCGGCGATGCAGTTCGTCGCCTCGCCGATCATCGGCTCGCTGTCCGACCAGTACGGCCGCCGGCCGGTGATCCTGCTCTCCGCCGCCGGGCTGGCCGCCGACTACGTGCTGATGGCGCTGGCGCCCAACCTCTGGTGGCTGGCGCTCGGCCGCATCATCGCCGGCATCACCTCGTCGAGCTTCACCACCGTCTTCGCCTACATGGCCGACATCACGCCGCCGGAGGGCCGCGCCCGCGCCTATGGCCTGATCGGCGCGGCCTTCAGCGCCGGCTTCGTCGCCGGCCCGTTGCTCGGCGGCGTGCTCGGCGAGATTTCGCCGCGCGCGCCGTTCTGGGTCGCGGCCGCGATGAGCGGCGTCGCCTTCCTCTACGGCCTGTTCGTCCTGCCGGAATCGCTGGCGCCGGAAAAACGCATGGCCTTCTCCTGGGGGCGCGCCAATCCGTTCGGCGCGCTGATGCTGCTGCGCTCGCACCCCGAGCTGTCCGGCCTCGCCGTCGGTCAACTTCCTGCTCTACTTCGCCCACCACGTCTTCTCGGCGGTCTTCGTGCTCTACGCCGGCTACCGCTACGGCTGGGGCGCCGTGGCAGGTCGGCGTGCTGCTGGCGCTGGTCGGCGTGCTCGACATGATCGTGCAGGGCGTCGCTGGTCGGCCCGGTGGTCAAGCGCTTCGGCGACCGCGCCACCATGATCTTCGGCCTGTTCGGCGGCGCGGTCGGCATCGCCTGCATGGGGCTGGCGCCGACCGGCCTGCTGTTCACGCTCGCCATGCTGCCCAACGCGCTGTGGGGCCTGGCCATGCCGACGCTGCAGTCGCTGATGACGCAGCGCGTGTCGGAATCCGAGCAGGGCCAGCTGCAGGGCGCCAACATGAGCGTCGCCAGCATCGCCGGCGTCGCCTCGCCGCTGTTCTTCGGCGCCGTCTATTCCTTTTCCGTCAGCGAAGGTTCGAAGCTGCCCTATCCGGGCGCCGCGTTCCTGCTGGCTGCGCTAGTCCTGCTTGGTGCGGCAATCATCGGCTGGGTCGTTGCACGGCGCGCCGAGCGGACAGATACGGCGCACCCAGACGACGGCAACGCTCAGCGATCAAGCTGGGGATAAAACCGGTCGGACAGCGAACGCCGCGCCTTCTCGCCAACCATGCAATCGACCGGCGACTCTGCGGCAGCCGGAACGATGGCGACGCCGTGCGGGTTGCCGCTGACCTCGAGAATGAGTTTGCGGCGTATGGCGGTGCTGAATTCCGAGACCGCCCGTATCGGCAGGGCAAAGGCGCCGGGACCGCCGATCACGCACTCGCTGTAGTAGCGATCCATGTCCGGAAAGATCGACGACGGCCTGACCAGGATGGGCAGCCCGTTCACCGTGATGCCGCGGGCAACCGCCGCATCGCGGGCGGCAGTGACGGGCGGGCCGAAATTGTTGGGGCCGTCGCCGGAGACGTCGATGACGAGGCGGCCGCCTTCGAACCCGTTTGCCTGCAGCGCCGAGACGCCGAACGCCAGCGCGCCGGAGATCGAGGTGCCGCGGAACGTGGCGAAGGGTCGCGCCTCCAGCTTGGCCGCGAAATCGTAGGCGCTGTCCCGGTCGCCTATGACCTGCCACGGCACCAGGGACGCCGTGCGCACCGTGCCCGCCCATTCGAAATAGGTGACCGCGACGCGGCCGTTCGGACCGGAGCGCGCCGCCGCGATGAAATCGGGGGCGCGCAGCGCCGCGACATAGCCGGCGCGCTGGATGGCGAATTCCTCGCGGTCCATCGATTCGGAGACGTCGACCGCCAGGACGAGTTCCACGTCGACTGGTTCGGCGCGGGCCTCCGCTGCCGCGAAGACCAGGCAGGCCAAGACGGCCCGCGCGGAGATCATGACCTGGTTCGCCGTGCGAGTATCCGGCGCACACCGTTGCGCGGCGCGCGGCGTTTCGGTGCCATGCGCGGTGAAGTCGACGCGTTTCAGGCAGCGGCCGTCCTTGTCCTTCACAAGATGCAGCTCCCGCGAGAAGAAATCCCCGTTGCGCTGGGCGCGGCCGATGTTGACGACGGTGGCAGTCGGGAAGATCGTCTTCGAAAATCGACAAAACCTTTTTGAGCGCCGAGCGGTCCAGAGTGTCGAGCGCCTCGTCGATGACGACCCAGCGCGGCTTGTGCAGGCTCAGCCGCCCGAAGGCGAGCAGGCGCTGCTCTTCCTCGCTCAACTCGCGCTCCCAGCGAGCGTCGCGGTCGAGCGATCCCGCCAGCCGCTCAAGACCGACCTTGGCGAGCGCACTCTTGAGATCGGCGTCGGCGAAACCAGCGTCGCCTTGCGGATAGGAAAGCACGGCGCGCAGCGTGCCTGGAGGGAAGTACGGCGTTCTCGGCACGAAGGTGATCGTTTCGCCGGCAGGCAGGCCGATCCGGCCGCCGCCCCACGGCCAGAGGCCGGCCAAGCGCCCGGAAGAGCAGCGTCTTTCCGGCCCCCGGATCGCCGGTGATCAGCACGTGCTCGCCGGCCTCGATCTCGACCCGCGGCTCGGCGAGCATGGTGCAGCCGGCCGTGGAGACGACTTCGAGGCCGTCGAAGGTCAGGCTGTCATCTGCATTTTCGAAGAACTCGATCCGCCTTTCGGTATCATGGAGCACATCCGCCTCGACCAGCGCCCGGCGGAAAGCGGCAACGCGCAGCAAGGTCGCGCGCCAGTCGGCGATGGCGCCGATATTGTTGATGAACCAGCGCAGCGACGAATGCACCTGGTTGAACGCGCCGACCGCCATCATCAGGCCGCCGAAGCTGATGTCGCCGGCGAAATAGACGGGCGAAGCAACCAGGATCGGCGCCACCACCGTGACCCAGCCATAACCGTCGGTCACCCATTCGAGCCGTATCTGCACGTTGAAGATGCGCCGCACGGCCGCCGAGCACCGATGCGAGGTCGATCTCCAGCCGGCGTTTCTCGTCGCCTTCGCCGCCGGCGAGCGAGATGGCGTCGACATGCTCGTTCACCCGCATCATCGAGAAGCGCAGGTCCGCCTCGCGCGAATAGCGATCGCTGTTGAGCGCGATCAGCGGCCGCCCGACCAGCCAGCTCAATCATCGAGGCCGAGCCGGTGTAGATGATCGCAGCCCACACCATGTAGCCGGGAATGGCGAAGGAATAGCCGCTGACGTGGAAGACGAAGCCCGACGACAGCGACCACAGCACGCCGACGAAGGAAATGAGCAGGATGGTCGACTGCACGAGGCCGAAGCCGAGGCCGGTGGTCAGGTCGGTGAGATGCCCGGCATCCTCCTGCATGCGCTGGTCGGGATTGACGCCGATGGCGCCGGCATTGGCGAGGCGGAAGGCGCGGCGCGGCCGCATCCATTCGTTGATGAGGTCGCGTGTCAGGCCTTCGCGCAGCTTGAGCTTCATCATCTGGTTGAGCCAGGTCTGCATGACCCCGAGCGTCAGAAGGCCGCCGGCGATCGCCACGAACAGCATGCAGCTGGTGGACGAAGGCATCGATATCGCGGCGCTCGATGGCGTCGTAGAAGGGACGGTTCCAGCGGTTGAGAATGATCTGGCCGAGCGAGGTCGCCACGATCACCGCCAGCGCGCCAGCCGCCATCCACAGTATGGTGTTGCGCAGCGGCGACGCCATGAAGGCGCGCAGCATCATGGCCAGCTGGTCGCGAAAGCCGATGTCTTCGGCAGCGACAGGGGCTGTCTTGAGCTCGGTCCTGCCGTTGGTCTGATCCGCCATCTCGTGGGGTCCTTCGTTCGCAACCGACTGTTTCATTGCAGGTAAGGCGACACCCGGCGGTTGCCAAGCGGTCGCCGGACCGCCGCGTCAGGGGCGCGGCACGATCCGCGCGGCCCGCGTCGCCCCTTGCGGCGTCAGCACCGGCACGAAGACGCGGCGCGAGGCGCGCTGGGTGACCGGCAGGCCCTGGTAGAGCCGCTTCTGCGCCTCGACGACGATGACGCCGGAAAACATCGGCCAGAAGCGGCGGCCGCTGCGTTCCAGCAGCTGGTGGAAGCGCAGCACCCAGCGGCGCTGCGACGGCGGGAAGAACAGCGCCGTCGGTCCAGGCGCCCGGCGTGAAGTTGGTCTCGCGCAGCAATTCGGTCAGCTGGCCGCGCGAGAACGGCCGGCCGGTGCCGAACGGCGTGTGCTCGAAGCGCGCCCAGACGCCGCGCCGGTTGGGCACCACGATGACCAGCCGGCCGCCCGGCGCCAGCACGCGCCAGATCTCCTTCAGCGTCTCGCGCGGGTTTTCGGCATGCTCCAGCGAATGGACGAGCAGCATGCGGTCGATCGACGAATCGACCAGCGGCAGTTCCTCGTCGAACACCAGCGCCGTCGCCGAGGGGCCGCCGCGGCGGCCAGTTCACCGCGCCCTGCGTCGCCGGCATGAAGGCGAACACGCGCTCGGCGTCGCTGCCGAAGCGATCGAGCCAGGGCAGCGCATAGCCGAGCCCGACCAGCCGTTCGTTGGGCAGGTTGGCCCAGACCGCCGACAGCGCCATGGCGATCGACCGTTCGGCGAGCCGGCCGAGCAGCGATGGCGTAGAAGGAGCGCAGATCGACGATGTCGGAGTTCATCGCGCGCGACGGTAGCGGCGAAGCGTCAGCGCTTTCAAGAAAGCGGGGTGACAGCCGGCTGCGGCAGCCCTATCTATCGTCCCGCTGCAAAAAGGAGACACGCCGATGGCGATCCGAGATCGAGCAATTCATGTGCCGCAGCGACAATTTCGGCGTGCTGGTGCACGACGACGGAAAGCGGCCGAACCGTGCTCATCGACGCGCCGGAGGAAGCGCCGATCCTGGCGGCGATCGAGCGCACCGGCTGGCAGCCCGACGCTGCTGCTGATCACCCATCACCATGGCGACCATGTCGAGGCCAACCTCGCGCTGAAGCAGAGATTCGGCCTGACGATCATCGGCCCGAAGGCGGAAGCGGCGAAAATCCCCGGCATCGACGAGACGGTCGGCGAAGGCGATACGATCCCGTTCGGCGCACGAGACGATCTCGGTCATCGAGACGCCGGGCCACACCGCCGGCCATGTCTCCTATCATTTTCCCGGAGCGGAAATCGCTGTTCACCGCCGACACGCTGTTCGCGCTGGGCTGCGGCCGGCTGTTCGAATGCAAGCCGCCGGTGATGTTCGAGTCGCTGAAGAAGCTGGCGGCGCTTGCCGCTCGAAACCAGGGTCTATTGCGGCCATGAATACACGCAGTCCAATGCCCGCTTCGCGCTGACCGTCGATCCGACCAATTCGGCGCTGAAGGAGCGCGCGGCCGAGATCGACAAGCTGCGCGCCGACGGCAAGCCGACGCTGCCGACCACGATCGGGCTGGAGCTGGCGACCAACCCGTTCCTGCGCTGGCACGACCCGGTGATCCGCAAGAACCTCGGCATGGAAAACGCCTCCGACGAAGCGAGTGTTCGCCGAGATCCGCAAGCGCAAGGACGTGTTCTGACTGATGCTCGACGCCGCCGCGATCATCGCGACGCTCGGCATGCAACGGCATCCGGAGGGCGGCTGGTATGCCGAGACGTTCCGCGACAATCCGGACGGCGGGCGCGGCCATTCCACCGCGATCTACTTCCTGCTCGAGGCCGGCGACGTTTCGGCCTGGCACCGGGTCAAGGACGCCGCCGAGGTCTGGCACTATCTATGCCGGCGCGCCGCTGTCGCTGACGCTGTATCGAGGAAGGCGGAGCCGGTCGTCAGCCGACGCTCGGCCCCGACCTCGCCGTGGGCGAGCGCCCGCAGCAGGTCGTGCCGGCGAACTGGTGGCAGACGGCGCGGAGCCTCGGCGACTGGACGCTGGTCGGCTGCACCGTGGCGCCGGGCTTCGACTTCGCCGTCGTTCGAGCTGGCCGCAGCCGGGCTGGGAGCCGGAAGCGCCGGCTACGCCAGAGCAGGAAGCCCAGCGTGATCAGCAGCTGCGCGGCGTAATAGAGCACCCAGACGCGACACGGCGCATCGCGGCTGCGGCGGGCGAGATGGCCGACACCAGGAACTTTTCCGCGGCAAGCAGGCTGTCCGACGCCATGAACAGCAGCGCGCCGGCGATGATGAAGAGATTGCCGATGCGTCAGCGCGGCAATGCCCATGGCGACGATCGCCGCGACATAGACCACGATCGGCAGCCGCATCGCCGGCTTCACGCGCCGCAACAGCAGCGACAGCATGAACAGCGCGAAACGCCGCCATGGCGACCGCGACGACGGCGCGCCACGGTCTCGGCGAGCACGATGCCGGCGCCGCCGCCGGCGAGCCAGAACAGGGCGATGTAGACGAGATGCGCGGCGAGGAAGCTGGCCGAGGCCCGCCAGGAAGGCGCGTGTCGCCGTCGCGCGACAGAAAGGCGTCGCCGACGGCGCTCAGCGCCAGCGCGGCGAACAGCAGCAACGGGCCGCTCTCGCACGAAGGCGAGCACGGCAAGCAGCGCGACGGCCAGCGTCTTCACCACCGTCCGCGCCAGCGTCGGCCGCGTGTCGACGATGATGCCGTAGATCACCGCCGCGGCGACCGAGAGGATCAGCGTGGCGTTGGAGGTGTCTTCGATGCCGCCGGGAAACAGCATCAGGCGCTCGCCTCGCGCTGCCGCGGACGGCGCGGCCGAACAGCAGCGACTTGGCGGCCAGCACGGCGCCCGCCGTGATCAGCAGGCAGGCGGCGAGGATGCGCAGGCTCGGCTCGGCGAAGCCGGTGGCGATCAGCACCAGCGTCGACAGCAGCGGCGCGGCGTAGCTCGCCGCGCCCAGCACCTGGATGTTGCCGCGCTTGACGCCGATGGTCCCAGGCGTAGAAGGCAGCGCCGACCGGCATCAGCCCGAGGCCGAGCACGGCCAGCCATTGGCCGGCGTTCTGCGGCAGCACGGTCTCCTCCAGCGCGAGATGGCAGACGAGCGAAAGCACCGACGTCGCCGCGCAGAACCAGGTGACGATGCTGGTCGGCACCGCGGGAAAGCGCCGCGACAGCAGCGAATAGGCCGACCACACGAAGGCGCAGACGCGGCCATCGCATAGCCGAAGACATAGCGGCTGTCGAACGAAACGCCCGCCGCCCTTGGTGACGATCAGGAACGTTCCGGCAAGCCCGAGCAGCGGCGCCGGCGATATGATGCCAGCGCAGTCTCTCGCCCGGCATCAGCGCCGAGCCGAGCACGATGAACAGCGGCCACAGATAGGCGATCAGGCTGGCCTCGACCGCCGGCGCGTTGCGCAGCGCGGTGAAGTAGAAGAAGTGGTAGCCGAACAGGCCGGCGATGCCGATCAGCCAGACCTGCGGCGGGATTTTCACCGCGTTCGGCCGGGCCGGCGAGAACAGCCGCGCCGCCAGGCCGACGCAGGTGCCGATGGCAAAGGTGATCGCCGACAGCAGGAACGGCGGCACCGCGCCCGACGCGTCGGTCAGCAGCGCCAGCAGCGCCCACATGGCGACCGCCGAAAACCCGATCAGTGTCGCGCGCGCCATCCTCTTCCCCCGAAACCGACGCGCAAAGCGTTAGTCGATCTGTTTCATCCCGCGCGCGCTGATCGTGATCGTGCCGATCCTTGTGCCGACCGTTGCGCGGATCGGCGCATATACCCCAGTCGTGCCCAGCGGTGCAAATGTGATGCGGATCTTGCTGCGGTTTTTCAGATATTCAATCGACTTGTGTCCCTTGCGGTAGCCGGCGACGGGCATGAACCTGCCTTCGCAGACGACTGCATCGCCCTCGTAGCCGCCGATCGAAACCGGCCCTCTTTCGGCAAGGGCGAGCGCCAGGTCGGCCCTGAGCTCGCCGTCGAAGACCTTCAGGGTGCGGCCGCAGACCTTGTCCAGACTGTCGGCGCGCACCAAAGTGGCCGACAGGGGATCGGCGACATCGCGCAATTGGTTTTCGCCGACCGCGATCCAGTCGTCGCCGCGCGGTTTCGGCGGCGGGACATTGACGGTCTTGATGACCGTGCCGTCGGCGAAGCTTATGGCGATCTTTTTCGCCTTCCTTCCGGTCGTGTAATCGGCGGCAAACACATCCGGGCGTGCTATGCCCCGCGAAAAGCTGCCGGATGCCGATGTCGTACCCTTGGTGTCGTCGAACAATTCGGCGAGGCCGGCGCTTGATAGCGAACCGCCGAGACTGAACGAATGGTCGCTGATGGTGCTTTTGAAGCTAGACTTGGCGATTGTCAGGCCGAGATAGGAGACGTAGTAGTCGGCGTGGAAGGACTGGGCTTTCTCGGCAGCCGCGGCGTTGGCGGCGAACGCCACGGCAGCCACGATCGCAAGCGCCGCCGAGGCCGGCTTTATGGCTGCCCTGCAACGGAAGGTGGAGCTCTTGATCGACATAGCGCCAGATCGTCGCACGAATCAGGCGTTTATGTGGATATGGCCACGTCTGCTGACCGTCAATTTCCGATTGTATCGAACGATGGTTTCGTGGAATACCGCTTTTTGTGCGATGCGGCATTGCCCCGTTGCGCGCGCGAAAACGTCAACGGCCGGCAGCGGCCTTCACGGAGAAATTCATGAGCAACGCATTTTCGGCAGCTGCCGGTTCCAAGAGTTTCGTGCCGCTCCGCCTCAACGGCCAGTCAACCCTGGTGAAAGCTGTTGCGGTGGCGCTTGGCTCGCTCTTTCTGGCTGCTTCATCGTGGATTGAGGTGCCGATGTATCCGGTGCCGATGACGATGCAGACTTTCGCGGTGACGCTGATCGGCGCGCTCTACGGCTGGCGGCTCGGTACGATAACCGTGCTTGCCTGGCTGGGCGAGGCAGCACTTGGCTTCCCGGTCCTGGCTGGCGGAGCCGGCGGACTTGCGCATTTTGCCGGACCGACCGGCGGATATCTGGTCGCTTTCCCGCTCGCGGCGGCGATGGTCGGCTGGCTTGCCGAACGCGGCTGGACTTCCAAGGGCAATCTGCTGCGCAACGTAGCTGCCATGCTGATCGGCGGGGCGTTTATTCTCGCCTTCGGCGGCGCCTGGCTCGCCGTCATGATCGGAGCGGCGGGCGCCTGGACCCATGGCGTGGAACCCTTCATCGTCGGCGGCATCCTCAAGGCGGTGCTGGCAACCGTCAGCGTCGAGGCGACGCGGCGCATCCACGCCGGCCTCTGACATGACGCTGCGCCTGCGCGCCCATCACCTGCTTTGCATGCAAAGCTATGTCGGCAAGGGCTACAGCGCAGCGTTTGTCGACAACTACGACGATGTCGTGCGGCGGCTGAACGCCGGCGAAGACCTCTTGCTCGTCGCAGGCCCGGACGACATCTGCCAGCCGCTGGAAGGTGACGCCGAAGCGCATTGTCATTGTCAAAGCGTAATGCAACGCGATGAACTGGCCGCATCCGCGATCGCGGCATTGCTTGGCCGGCCGATACGCCCTGGAGAGCGCCTGATGCTCGACGCCGCGACCGTTGCACGCATGCGCCGCGATTTTACCCAAGACAGGACCCGGGCCGCCTGCGCCGGCTGCGAATGGTTCGACCTTTGCAGCGCGGTGGCGGCCACCGGTTTTGCCGGCACGCGCCTGGTCGGAACGACGCCTGGGCAGCTTGCGCTTGACGCCTGTGCCAAATCCCACTAAGGGAACGCCAACTTTTCCTACGTGGCCGTCTGACTGAGCCCGCGCCTGCCTTTTTGGTGCGACATCGTCTTTTGGCCCGGCACCGAACCGAACTGAAGGTAGTAAAATGTCCCGCGCATGTGAACTGACCGGCAAGGCCGTTATGACCGGCAACAATGTGAGCCACGCCAACAACAAGACGAAGCGCCGCTTTCTGCCGAACCTCGTCAATGTGACGCTGATCTCGGAAGCGCTGAACCAGAATGTGAAGCTGCGCATTTCGGCCAACGCCCTGCGTTCGGTCGAGCATCGCGGCGGGCTCGACGCCTTCCTGGCCAAGGCCGACGTTGCCGAATTGTCGCAGCGCGCCCGCCTCCTGAAGAAGCAGATCGCCAAGAAGAACGCCGAACAGCCGGCCGCCTGATTTTCCCGATCCGGCGGGCGCCCTGCCCGCCAGCCGCATCGGCCCGAAAATCGGAATCGATTTTCGGAAAGCACGATGCAAGGATTTGAAGTTCTTAGAGCGTCCTTTGCGCGTCCAAATGGACGCGCGGCGCTCTAAAGCGTGAACCATCACCGTTGCGCCCGACTGGTTCCATTACCCAGGATAAAAAAATGATACGCCCTTCCGCTTACATTCCGTTTGTCGTCGCCATGGCGCTTGTCGTCGTGGCGTCGAATATTGCCGTGCAGTTCCCGGTTCAGGGGCAGATCGGACAGCTCGCCCTCGCCGATATCCTGACCTGGGGCGCCTTCACCTACCCTGCGGCCTTTTTGGTCACCGATCTTGCCAACCGCCGCTACGGGCCGGTTGTGGCGCGACGCATCGTGATGACAGGCTTTGCGGTGGCCGTCGCCTGCTCGATCGCCGTTCCGCCGCTGCTTTTCCAGTACGGCTATATCCCTTACGAAACGGCCGCCGGCCGTCTGGTCCGCATCGCCATTGCCTCGGGCAGCGCCTTCCTCATCGGCCAGCTTCTCGACGTTACCGTGTTCAACTGGCTGCGCCGGCAGGACTGGTGGCGAGCGCCGGTTTTCGGCTCGCTGGCCGGCTCGGTGATCGACACGGCGATGTTCTTCAGCATCGCTTTCGCCGCTGCCTTCGCTTTCGTCGGCCCCGATGACGGCTTCGCGCTAGAGCAGGCCCCGTTGCTTGGCTTCATGGCCGAGACGGCGCCGCGCTGGATATCCTGGGCAATCGGCGACCTCGCCGTGAAACTTTCGATCGCCGTCTTCGCGCTGATCCCCTACCGCCTGATCGCCGCCCGCTGGAGCCAGCCTGCGGTCGCGGCCTGAGCCGTGATTCCCTGGGTCCAGCTCGACGCCGCGAAAACGCCCGATGGCGAGCAGGAGCTGCGCCTCAAGCGGCGCGGCAGCGAATTCTCCATCATGCTCGGCGCCAACGAGCTGATGAACAGCCGCCTCAGCGGCTCCGAAGAAGCCCTTGCAAAACTATCCTGCCGCAAGATCGAGGGCATGCCCTCGCCGAAAATCCTCATCGGCGGGCTGGGTATGGGTTTCACACTGCGCGCGGCCCTCGCAGAGCTTGGCGATGACGCGAAGGTCACCGTCGCCGAACTGGTGCCGGCGGTCGTTGCGTGGGCGCGCGGGCCGATGGCCGAAGTGTTCGGCGATTGCCTCGACGATCCGCGCGTCGCCATCGCCGAGACCGATGTTGGCCTCCTCATCAAATCCGCCAGGGCGGATTACGACGCCATCCTGCTCGACGTCGACAACGGCCCGGAAGGGCTGACCCGCAAGGCCAATGACGGCCTCTACGACATGGCCGGTTTGAGCCAAGCGCGCGCAGCGTTGCGGCCGGGCGGCGTGTTGGCGGTCTGGTCTTCGGCGCCGGACGCCGGCTTCACCCGCCGGCTGCAACGGGCGGGATTTGCCGTTGAGGAAGCGAAAGTGCGCGCCCACAACAAGCGCGGCGCCCGCCACGTCATTTGGCTCGCGACCCGGACCTGATCTCTGCCGCCGCTCCCGGTCACAGGTATTCGGCTGACCTCGCCGCCAAGCGGGCGGATCGATATCAGCCCGTCTCACCCGCCTGCAGCGGTCCGAAGAAGCCGATGATGCGTTCGATGCGCCGGCCGTCCGGGCTGAGCAGGGCGATGTCGAGCCCCTCGGGCAGTTCTGTGCCGTCGGCTTCGACGACGCGCCAGCCGAAACGGGCGACATCGTGATGGACGTCGACCGTGCTGGTGCGCAGGATGCGCGCGCCGGGGCGGCCCTGCCTGACCCTGGCGATATGCGTCAGCAGTTCGTCGGCGCCTGCCGTGTCGGCGCGCGGATCGGTGTAGGTGGCGCCGTCCGCCCACACTTCCCGCAGAAGCGCCTTGCGCCGGGCCGGATCGGCCTCGTTCCACACGGCGCAATAGCGATCGATCAGTTGAGTGACGTCCAGCGACATGATGCGCCTCCATGCGGAATGGGCGACGATACCGTCAAAACCACCAGCGCGAAATCGTTGGCCGCTGCAGCAGAGTTTTGCGAATGGGCTTTTCAATCCTCGTGCAGGATGAACTCCAGGTAGAGATTGCGCTGCAGGATGGAGTGGTTGTCGTCGGACATCAGCGACACCATCACCGCACCGTCTGCACGCTGCCAGACGTCCATGGCTTCCATGTTGTCGATCTGATAGCCCATGTCGGCGTCCATCAGCACCGGGCCGTCGACGACCGCGCCCTCGACGATGCCTTCGGCTTCGACGCGGCGCAGCCGCATCTTGACGCCTTCCGCCATGTTGAAGCTGCGCTCCAGCAGGAGCAGGTCGCCATCCGGCAGGAAGGCGCCATCGGTGATGTCGAAACTGCCGTTGCGCTTGACCGTGAAGACGCCCTTGCCGGGACCTTCGATGATGGCGGCAAAAATATTGCCCTGCTTGTCCAGGCTCTTTTCGGAGACGACGACGAGGCCACCGGCATGCTGGCCGTGCGGGGCGGCATAGGCGACGGTTTCGAAGCCGCGATTCTGGCGAAGCTCAGCCACCGGCACGAGGAAATCGAGGATACGGATCGCCGGGCCCATCTTGCCGGGTTCGATCCTGAACTGTGCGATGCGATGGTTGCGCTCGAAGCCGACGGTGGCGATGCCGTCCTTGACGGCCAGGCCCTCGGCGTCGACCTCCCACTTGCGAGCAAAGGTCTGGCCAGATGCGTCGACCATCTGATCCATGCTGAAATCGGCTATCCCCGCCGGCTTCTGCGCGGCGTCGTGCTCGAGCTTGCCGAAGAACCAGAAGCCGGTGTCGGCGACACCGACGAAATTGCTGCCGGGACTGGTGAAGCGGAATGCCGAGATGGCGCCGAAATGGCGCGAGTTCGCGGTCATTTCGAGACCGCCGACAAATTCCAGCGGGCCGAACTGCCTTTCGTCGCGGCCAATGCGGAACTGGGTGATCGGCCGTGTGTTGACAGTGATCCGGTCGAGCGGCGCGGAGCCGGCATCGCCGCGAATTGGCAAGCCCCAGCACGGAAATCAGCGCGAGGGCGGCGAAGCCTCCCAGCCAGTTGCGCAGCCGGAGCGAGGGTGGCGTCATCCGGCGCGCCGCAGGCCGCCGCGGCGGGTGTCGCGTACGCTCTCCTCGCCGAACAGCGAAGCCAGTTGCTCGGTCATCGCGCCGGCCAGCTCTTCCGCATCGACGATGGTGACGGCACGGCGGTAGTAGCGGGTCACGTCATGGCCGATGCCGATGGCCAGCAGCTCGACCGGCGAACGGCTTCTCGATCAGTTCGATGACGGCGCGCAGATGCCGTTCGAGATAATTGCCCGGATTGACCGACAGCGTCGAATCATCGACCGGCGCGCCGTCCGAGATCATCATCAGGATCTTGCGCTGCTCGGGCCGCGCGATGCAGGCGGTTGTGCGCCCACAATCAGCGCCTCGCCGTCGATGTTTTCCTTGAGCAGGCCTTCGCGCATCATCAGGCCGAGATTGCGCCGGGCGCGACGCCACGGCATGTCGGCCGATTTGTAGATGATGTGGCGCAGGTCGTTGAGGCGGCCCGGGTTCGGCGGCTTGCCGTCCTTCAGCCACTTCTCGCGCGCCTGCCCGCCCTTCCACGCACGCGTGGTGAAGCCGAGGATCTCGACCGAGACGCCGCAGCGCTCCAGCGTGCGCGCCAGGATGTCGGCGCAGGTGGCGGCCACCGTGATCGGCCGGCCGCGCATCGAGCCGGAATTGTCGAGCACCAGCGTCACCACCGTGTCGCGGAACTTGGTGTCGCGCTCCTGCTTGAAGGAAAGCGGCTGCATCGGGTCGATGACCACGCGCACCAGACGGGCCGGGTCGAGATAGCCCTCCTCGAGGTCGAAGTCCCACGAGCGGTTCTGCTGCGCCATCAGGCGGCGCTGCAACCGGTTGGCAAGCCGCCCGACCACGCCCTGCAGGTTGGAAAGCTGCTTGTCGAGGAAGGCGCGCAGACGATCGAGCTCCTCCTCGTCGCACAGTTCCTCGGCACCCACCGTCTCGTCGAAGGCGGTGGAGAAGACCTTGTAGTCGATCTCCTTCGGCAGGTTGGTGAACGGGTTGTCGGGACGCTTCGCCTCGCCCGGCGTTTCGGCGTCGGGATCGTCCTCGTCCGTCATCTCATCGGCGGTGGCGTCGGCGGCGTCCGTCTCGCCGGCCTCCTGGTCCTCGGCGGAAGGCTCGGCGTCCTCGGATTGCGAATCGTCGGAACCGGAATCGTCCTCGCCGCCTTCCTCGCTCTTCTCCTCGCCCTGCGGCTGGTCGTCGTCGCTGTCCTCGGTGTCTTCGCTCTCCTGGTCGTCGCCGAGTTCCTCGGCCATTTCCATGGAGGCCAGCATGTCGCGCACGACGCGGGCAAAGGCCTTCTGGTCGTCGAGCTTGGCGGCCAGCCCGTCGAGGTCGGCGCTGGCCTTTTCCTCGACCCACTTGCGCCAGAGGTTGACCATGCGCTCGCCGCTCTTCGGCGCCGGGCGACCGGTCAGCTTCTCGCGCACCATCAGCGCGATCGCTTCCTCGATCGGCGCATCGGCCTGGTCCTTCACGTCGGCGAGATTGGCCTTGGCGTATTTGTCCTCGAGCATCGAGCCGATGTTGTCGGCGACGCCGAGCATGGCGCGCGAGCCGATCGCCTCGACACGCGCCTGCTCGACCGCGTCGTAGATCGCGCGGGCCTGCTTGCCCTCCGGCGCCAGCTTGGTGTGGATGCGGTTGTCGTGGCAGGCGCGCTTCAGCGCCATGGAATCGCCGAGGCCGCGGGTCACCGCGATGTCGCTGCGCGTCGGCTTCTTCGGCAGTTCCGGCAGCCGCGCGCGGTTGCCGGCAAGCGCCGGCCGGTCCTTGGCGAAGCCGACCTCGAGGTCGTGATCGCCGGCGATCGCGCGCATGCAGACGGAGACCGCACGCTTGAAGGCTTCGCCCTCGCCGTTGGCCTTCGGCTTGCTGCGCGTTGAGTTGTCGCCCGGACCCGCCATGTGAGCCTTGTTCTATCCCAGCACGACGTTGGCAGCCGATTCCGGCAATTCGTCGCCGAAGGCGCGCTGATAGAACTCGGCCACCACGGACCGCTCCAGCTCGTCGCACTTGTTGAGGAAGGTCAGCCGGAACGCCATGCCGACATTGCCGAAGATTTCGGCGTTCTCGGCCCAGGTGATGACCGTACGCGGGCTCATCACGGTCGACAGGTCGCCGTTCATGAAGGCCGAGCGGGTCATGTCGGCGACGCGCACCATCTTGTTGACGATGTCCTTGCCCTTGTCGTTCTTGTAGTGCTTGGCCTTGGCCAGGACGATCGCCACCTCGTTGTCGTGCGGCAGATAGTTCAGCGTGGTCACGATCGACCAGCGGTCCATCTGCGCCTGGTTGATCTGCTGGGTGCCGTGATAGAGGCCGGTCGTGTCGCCAAGGCCGACCGTGTTGGCGGTCGCGAACAGGCGGAAGGCCGGGTGCGGGCGGATGACGCGGCTCTGGTCGAGCAGTGTCAGGCGGCCCGACGATTCCAGCACGCGCTGGATGACGAACATCACGTCCGGACGGCCGGCATCGTATTCGTCGAAGCACAGCGCGACATTGTGCTGGTAGGCCCAGGGCAGGATGCCGTCGCGGAATTCGGTGACCTGCATGCCTTCCTTGACGACGATGGCGTCCTTGCCGACGAGGTCGATACGGCTGACATGGCTGTCGAGGTTGACGCGCACGCAAGGCCAGTTGAGGCGGGCGGCGACCTGCTCGATATGGGTCGACTTGCCGGTGCCGTGGTAGCCCGACACCATGACGCGGCGGTTGAAGGCGAAGCCGGAAAGGATCGCCAGCGTGGTCTGCTCGATCGAACAGATAGTCCGGGTCGACATCCGGCACATGCTCGGTGGCAACCGAATAGGCCGGCACGACCATCCTGGATTCGAAGCCGAACTTCTCCTTCACCGAGACCGTCGTATCGGGGAGGTTGGCGATGTCGCGATCGACCTTGTTCATAATGTCCACGTCTCCACAGGCGAACATCGAGCTTCGCCGGCAATCGATTTTGTTCGGGGGCGGTCTTAGAGCCTTTTCCAACCGGATGAAAGTTGGAAAAAAGCCCGGACTTCAAAGTTCGCTCAGCACAAACCTGCCTGCTTGAGCACGCGATAGGCCTGCAGCACATCGCGAAACCTGTCTTCCGAACCTCTGTCGCCGCCATTCGCATCCGGATGGTGACGCTTCACCAGTTCCTTATAGCGCGCCTTGATGTCCGCGCCAGTCGCCTTTGCGTCAAGACCAAGCGTTTCCAGAGCCTTGGCCTCAAGCGGCTTGGCCTTGCGTTCGCGTGGCTCCTTCGGACCGTTGAACAGGTTGAACGGGTCTCGCATGCGATTGTAGTAGCCGGCGCGGCCGGAACGCTGCTGGGCGATGTCCGGCGAGGAGCGGGCGCCGCCGTTGGCGCCGATCGTCCAGGTCGGGCGATGGCCGGTCAACGCCTCCTTCTGGAAGCGGGCGATTTCGGAATCCGGAACGCCCGAGAAATAATTGAAGCCCTTGTTGTACTCGCGCACATGGTTGAAGCAGAATTTGAAATACTCGCCCTCGCGCATGCGGCCCACCGGCGCGCGATGCGTGCCGGCCTGGCTGCAGCCGTCCCACTGGCAGCGCGGGGCGTGCGACTTCAGCTCGGCATCCTTGTCCGGCCGCACGCGGATTTTCTCGAAGTATTTCGAATACGGTTTCATTCGTTCCGATTATGGGGTGTTCACCGCGCGAAACAAGAATTGACATTTGACGGATGATGGACCTAACCGCTGATTTGCGATCCGTCCTGTCCGATTGGTGTTTTTTGTGGCGGGTTGACCACATGTGGTGAAGGGAAGCAGCGATGTCCATACAGGAAACGATGGAAAAGAAGCTTACGGCCGCCTTTTCGCCGGAGCGGCTGGTCGTCATCAACGAGAGCCACCTGCATGCCGGGCATCACCACGAGGAATCCGGGCATCAGGTCGTCTATGACGGCACCGGCGAAACACATTTCCGCGTCCGCATCGTGTCGCCGGCTTTCACCGGCAAGAGCCGCATCGAACGCCACCGCGCCGTGAACGACGTTCTGGCGGGCGAAATGAAAGCCGGCCTGCACGCCCTGGCGATCGAACCGGCGGCTCCGGGCGAAAAGACCCGCTGGTGACGGGATGTCGCTCCCGCTAGCGCTGCTCGGGGCGTTCGTCGATAGTTGGGTTCGGAGCAAATTCACCGACGCCGGTGAGTAGCGGCGCACTCCTCCCTCGTCATCCCTTGGGCGGAGCAGGCCGAAGGCCGTCGCGCAGGCCCGGGGCTGACGAAGCGTTGGGGTGGACAAAATCCCCCGTTTCCCGCCTGTTTTGTCTCCCGCCAAAAATTCTTCCAAGCGATTTGAAGGCCTTACCTGAAATCGCCAAGATAGTTTTGTCCACACCCCTTTGTCCCTCCGGCATAATGCAGCCATCGCCCTCACGGGAACCTGTTGCGCACCGGGTGTCAGGGAGGGCGACGGTGCCGGATCGGCAGCGCTGACGGTGGCGTTGCTGGGGGAATGAACCCGTAGGTCCGGGGCCTTGACCGAGGCTTTGTCGCGGGGCTGAAAATCCGCGCTCCCCGCGGGAGGGCAGAACACCGGCGGGGCGCTGGGAAGGCGCCATATAGATTACTTACGAGGTGCTGAACCAGCGCCCCCTGCTTCCCGACTTACCCACGACGCCTCGACTGGCGAAGCCAGGTCGAGAAGCGGGTCGTGGGCGACAGGAAAGCCCCAATGGCCAGTCGCGAAAGCGGGCGTGGCGACGGAGAAGCTTGTGTTGACGGAAATTCGAACTTGCCATGATGGAAAAAAATGCCCCGAAGGGGAGACGGGCGCAACGCCGCCGCCCCTCCCCCGCGATGGGGGAGGTGGTTTGCGCAGCAAACCGGAGAGGGGGTCTTTGCAAACGTTCCAAAAGAGGCAGGATGGAAGGCAAACCTGGAGCATTCATTCAAGCGGATATCCCATGACTGGCCCCAATCCGGACCTCAAGCACCCCATACCCATGCATTCGCGCGTCGGCTTCCTGAAGTCGCTGGTGACCGCGCCCAACATCGAGATCGGCGAGTTCACCTATTACGACGATCCCGATGGGCCGGACCGTTTCGCCGAAAAATGCGTGCTGCATCATTATCCTTTCATCGGCGACCGGCTGATCATCGGCAAATTCTGCGCCATCGCCGAGGGCGCGCGCTTCATCATGAACGGCGCCAACCATGCGATGTCGGGCTTTTCGACATACCCGTTCAACATTTTCGGCCACGGCTGGGAAACGGGCTTCGACGTCAAGACGTGGGAGGCGGAGAACCGCGGCGACACCGTCGTCGGCAACGATGTGTGGATCGGCATGGAGGCGGTGGTCCTGCCCGGCGTGACCATCGGCCACGGCGCCGTGATCGCCGCCAAATGCGTGGTCAGCCACGACGTCCCGCCCTATGCGATCTTTGCCGGAAACCCCGGCAAGACGGTGAAGCTGCGCTTCGACCGCCTCACCATCAAGCGCCTGCTCGACATCGCCTGGTGGAACTGGCCGGTCGACAAGATCACCCGCAATCTCGACGCCATCCGCGGCGCCGATATCGTGCGGCTGGAGGCGGCCGCGTAATGGCGCCCGCCATGCGATTGCGGTCTGAAAATACTCATCGGTTGACAAGGTGGCCGGGAATGCCGATGCCATCGGCAAAGAGAATACTGGCGATTAGAGCATGATCCCAAAAAGTGGGAACCGGTTTTTGGAAAAGATCATGCTCCAACAAAGAGATAGTGTCCCCATTCCGATTTAATCGGAATGGATTGGGCTCTAAGGCAGGCAGCGTGAGCGACATCGACAAAAAGACGGCAAGGCCCGACCAGCTGGACGCGGCGCTGTTCACCCGGGCGTGGGTCTTCATCCGCGGCGTGCCGGCGATGAAATTCCTGCCGCCGGAAGGCCCGCCGGAAATCGCCTTCGCCGGCCGCTCCAATGTCGGCAAGTCGTCACTGATCAACGGGCTGGTCGGCCAGAACGGGCTTGCCCGCACCTCCAACACGCCGGGCCGCACCCAGGAGCTCAACTATTTCGTTCCCGACGGCTATTCCGGCGAAGCCGGCGACCTGCCGCCGATGGCGCTGGTTGATATGCCGGGCTACGGCTACGCGCAGGCGCCAAAGGAACAGGTCGACCAGTGGACGAAACTGGTCTTCGACTACCTCAAAGGCCGCGTGACGCTGAAGCGCGTCTACGTGCTGATCGACGCCCGCCACGGCGTCAAGAAAAACGATGAGGAGGTGCTGTCGCTGCTCGACAAGGCCGCGGTGTCCTACCAGCTGGTGCTGACCAAGACCGACAAGATCAAGGCTGCCGGCGTGCCGCGGCTGATCGAGGAGACATTGGCCAAGATCAGGAAGCGGCCGGCGGCGTTCCCGTTCGTGCTTGCCACCTCGTCGGAGACCGGCGAGGGCATGGACGAACTGCGCGACGCCATCGCGCTGGCCGCGCGCGGCGGTTAAAATCCAGGTATGACGGAACCACCGGCCCTATTTCGCGGCCGCATAAGCCTTGAGGAAGAGGTCGACAGCCGCCGTCACCGTCCTTTGCACCTCCTCCGGCGCGGGCTGCTCGGTGCGGTAGCCGAACAGATGCTGGCGCATCAGGCCCGACGAAAAGCTCCGAGAGCTGGTAGGCCGCCAGACCAGTGTCGGCGATGTCGAGCAATCCCTGCTTCACCGCTCAGTCTTAGAAAAGCCTGCAGCTTCGCATGGCCGTGCAGCGGGCCCTGTTCGTAGAAGCGGGCCCCCAGTTTCGGGATGCGCTCGCTCGCGCCGATGACGACGCGCTGCGCCATGATCGCCTTCTTGGACGTGACCTTGCTCACCAGCGCGACACCGAAGCGGATCAGGGTCTCGCGAAGGTTGCCGCCCTGGTTTGGCACGTCGTACATGTTGTTGAACATGCCGCAGCGCTCTTCGTCCACAAGCGCCTCAAAGAGTTCCACCTTGTTGGCGAAATAGACGTAGATCGTGCCTTTCGAAACGCCTGCTTCGCGAGTGATATCGTTCATCGAGGCCGCATCGAAGCCCGTTCTTACCGAGCGCAACAGTTTCCACTTCGCGCGGCTGGCCGAACATGTGCGCTGGGGCGATGCGGAGTTGGAAAAACGGCTTGCGGACATGACCCGCAATTTCAACTCGCACGGCATGGACGGTGCGAAGGTTGCACTAGCCAAGCTGACGGGGATGGTTCATCAGCAGGCGGCGCTGATGTCCTTCATGGACGTGTTCTATCTGCTGACGGTGCTGTTTGCTTCACTCGCCATCTTTGCGATCATGATGCGCAAGCCCCCGCGGCGGCAGGTGGAGGCGGAGGTCACTAGTCAGCGTCGGCGTAAAAACCGGCGATGCCGGCATCATTGCAACATCGGCGCGCCTTACGCGGTCGCAGGCTTGAAGGTCAGGGCTACGCCGTTCAGACAATGGCGCTTGCCGGTCGGCTGCGGGCCATCATCGAAGATATGCCCGAAATGACCGCCGCAGCGGCGGCAATGGCATTCGATGCGCGTCATGAACAAGGAGTTGTCTTCCTTGATGCTAATGGCATTGGGCAGCGAATCCCAGAAACTCGGCCAGCCGGTGCCGGATTCGTATTTGGTTTCCGACGAGTAGACCGCAAGATCGCAACCGGCGCAGTGAAAGACGCCCTTGCGTTTTTCCTCCAGCAGCGGGCTGGTGCCGGGACGCTCGGTGTTTTCCTCGCGCAACACGGCGAATTGCGCGTCCGAAAGAATGGCACGCCATTCAGCGTCCGTCTTCGTCACTTCGAATGTCTCGGCCTGCGCAGCGCCCGGCTGGCGAAATGCCGAGGCAGCGGCAAGCGCGGCCACGGCGGCTCCACTGGCAAACAAAAACTGGCGGCGCTTCATTCGTTTCTCCCTTTTGCCATATCCTAGCGGGGCGGCGGCTCACGGCGAAATCAACTCCGATTGAGGAGCTTCATCGCAAACGCCCCGCACCATGCCACGGCTCGAAGCCTGGCGGGCACGGAACGTTTGTCGTTGCTCGGGCTCTACTGACGCAAGTCGCCCGCTCAACTTTCAGCCTGAGACGGCTCACATCTTGGGCAGAAGCACCTTGTCGATGACGTGGATGACGCCGTTCGACTGGTCGACGTCGGCGATGGTAACGTTGGCTACGTTGCCGTTCTCGTCGGTCGACGGTGACCTTGTCGCCCTCATACTTGGCGGTCCAGGTGCAGCCGCCGACAGTCTTCACCGGATGCGCGCCCTTGTCGTCGTCGACCATCTTCATGATGTCCTTCGAGAAGGCTTCGGCGCCGACCACATGGCAGGTGAGGATCTTGGTCAGCTTGTCCTTGTTCTCAGGCTTCAGCAGGGTCTCGACGCGTGCCGGCCGGAAGCGCGGCGAAAGCCTCATTGGTCGGCGCGAAAACCGTGAACGGACCGGCGCCCTGCAGCGTCTCGACCAGGCCGGCGGCCTTGACTGCGGCGACCAGCGTGGTGTGGTCCTTGGAGTTCACCGCATTCTCGACGATGTTCTTGTCGGCCGGCATTGGCGCACCGCCAACCATCGGGTTCGCAGCGTAGGCAACCGTGGCGAACGCGGAAAGCGCGAGTGCGCCGGCAAGAATGGAAGAAGTGAATTTACGCATGTATCAAACTCCCTTTTGTTTCCCCTTTGCGGGACACTCAGAAATACGAGAGGAGCTGACTTGAGTTTCTTATCTCACGGAAACGTTATCAATTTCGTTGATTTACTATCGAATTTCGCAAGCCGTATGCTTCGTTCGCAAATTATACTGGACATAATCTTTATCTACAGAATTGATATTTCAGTAATATTTCTCTTTTATCAGATATTCTTCAGGTCACCGGCAGCGACCACTGGCCCGGTGGGTTGTCCGTCGGTGAGCCGCCAACGGCTCGAGGCTGATCGCCAGCACGGCGCCGGAAGCCAGCTTCTCCCGGATCTCGGGCGTGATCGACGATATGCGCGGTTGCGCCGGCAGGAATGACGCCCATCGAAACCGGCGCGATTCTGGCCTTCGATCATCCACAGTTCGAAGTCGCGGTCGGTCGCGCGTTCGCCGGAGACATGCGACAGCGACACTCGCCTGTCGGCCGCGTCGTAGATGGCGAGATAGCTGCACGTCGCTGCCGTCGGCGGCGAGCGAGGCGATCAGAGCGCATCTCGCGGCGGCTGGGCGGGCGGGTTGATGAACGGGATCGGCCGCGTAGACGCGCAAGCGCGGCGATCGCCGCCGCCGCAAGGCCGCGCCAGAAGGCGAGGCTCGACCACAAGCCGCCTGCCGCCGCCGCCGAACCGGCGCCGAGCCGGGCCTCGAGAACAGCCGCCTGTCGATCGCCGGCTTCAGCGTTTCCGGCGGCTCGACGGCTGATAGGCGGCCGCCAGCGGCGCCAAATAAACCTCCCACTGTCGACCAGGCGCGCGAACGCCGCCTCGTGCTCGATGCGCTGCGGTTCCGCGGCCTGTCGCTCGTCCGCGGCAGACACGCCGACAACGTATTCGGCGGCGAGAATCTCGTCGCCTCCACGCTCCGGTCCGTTGTCTTCCGCCAGGCGTCATCGCTCCAGGCATTCCTTCAGCTTCATCAGGCTGCGTCGCAGCCAGGTACGCATCGTGTTCAGCGGCACGCTGTGGCGCTCCGCCAGTTCGGCATAGCTCTCGCCTTTGAGATAGGCGCCGCGGACCGCCGCCGCGCGGTCCTGCTCCAGTTCGTCAAGGCAGTGGTATATTCGTTCGTTCTCGCCGCCCGCCACCGCCATCGCTTCCGGGCCGGGCGCCGGGTCGGCGACGTCCAGCGCCGCGTCGATTTCCGTCGACGGCTGCCGGCGTGCCCGGATACGATCGATCGCGTGATTGCGTGCGATCGCCACCAGCCACGAGATCGGACTGAGATCGGAAACAGCAAACCGGTCGGCCTTCGTCCAAATCTTGACGAAGACCTCCTGCAGCGCTTCCTCAGCTTCCGCCCGGTCGTTCAAGACACGAAGGCAGACGCCGAAGAGTTTCGCGCTGGTCTGCCGGTAAAGCAGGTCGAACGCGCGCCCGATCCTTCATCGAGATCCGTACGATCAGCTTGGTGATGTCCTGCGGCGTCATTACAGTCAGACTAGGGCGCTTCGCCGCCAATTTGCAACTCGAGAATAGCAATGGTCGGCGTTGCCTGCCTGCGTTGCACGTCGACGCTGAGCCGGTTAGCCTGCCAGCCCATCAGGCGGAAGGGAAACGCATGTCGGTCGAAGAGATTCTCTGGCGGGAGGATGCCACCGGTCTCGCCACTCTGGTGAACAAGGGCGACATCTCGCCTGTCGAACTCGTCGACGCCGCCATCGCGCGCGCGGCCAAGACACAGCCCGACATCAACGCCATCGCCGAAAAGCTCTTCGACCAGGCGCGCGGTCGCGCCGCCACAGTCGACCACAGACTGCCGCTGGCCGGCGTGCCCTTTGCAATCAAAGACCTCGGCATCGCCATGAAGGGCGTGCCGATCCATTCCGGCAGCAAGGCGCCGGTTTCGGTTGCCGATTTCGATTCCGTGCTGACGGAACGCTACCTCTCCGCCGGCCTGATTCCGATTGCCACCAGCACCACGCCAGAACACGGACTGCGTCTGGTTACCGAATCCGCCGCCTTTGGCATCACCCGCAACCCATGGAACACCGGGCATGTCACCGGCGGTTCATCCGGCGGGGCCGCGGCGCTGGTGGCGGCAGGTGTGGTGCCAGTGGCGCATGCCTCCGACGGTGGCGGCTCGATCCGGGTGCCGGCTGCCTGCAGCGGGCTCGTCGGGCTTAAAACCTCGCGCGGCCGCATTCCAATGTCGCCGCTCGCCTCGGAAGGCTGGTACGGCTTCGTCGTCGACCATGCGGTGACACGTTCGGTGCGCGATTCGGCCCTGCTGCTCGACCTTACCCACGGGCCGGACAGCCTGGCGCCTTACGCTGCTCGTCCGCCGCATGGCAGCTTCGCTGTCGCCGCAGCGCGCGACCCCGGCAAGCTCAGGCTCGCGGTCTACCGCAAGTCGCCGCTTGGCCTCGACATCTCGCGCCGAAACGCTGAAGGCGCTCGACGTCGCAGTCGCCCTGGCGCGCGAAGGCGGCCATTCGGTCGAGGAGATCGACCTGCCGTTCATCGGCCGCGGCTTCATGATCGATTTCGCTGACCTGTGTGGCCTCGGCGGTCGCCGGCGCGCTGCGCTACGAGGCCGAGCGCGTCGGCCGCATCCGGTCGGCGGCGAGGTCGAGCGCACCACCCGCGTCGTCGGCCGCTTCGGCGAATTGGTATCGGCCGGCGACGTCTACGCCGCGCTGGAGCGGCTCGCCGCCGCATCGCGCCAGCTCATGGCCGATACGGCCGCCTACGACGCGGTGCTGATGCCTATCCTTGCGCACCCGCCGCTGAAATGCGGCGCCATGGACCCGACCGGCGCCGACGATTTCGTCGAGAACATGCTGGACAAGCTTCACCTGACGCCGCTGCTCAAGGTAAAGGCGATGCTTGGCCAGCTGATGGACAAGAGCCTGTGGTTCACGCACTGGCCGGCGATCCAGAATGTTATCGGCCAACCCTCCATCGCGCTGCCGGTCCACGTCACCGCCGACGGCCTGCCGCTCGGCATCCAGGCGGCCGGTCGCCCTGGCGACGAGGAGACGCTGCTCTCGCTTCGCCGCGCAGATGGAAAAGCTGTCGGGATGGCGCGAGCGGAGAGCGCCGCTGCAGGTGCCGGCCTGACAGCGCATATCATTTGCCCGTCACACTCTTTGCCGCTAAGTAACCGCCGATTCTTGCCCAAAAGAGGTCTTCGATGACGACGGACATTGCCGCCACCGCCGAAATGCAGGCCGCCCTGCTCTCCAGGGCGCTGCCCTACATGCAGCGCTACGAGAACAAGACCGTCGTCGTGAAATATGGCGGCCATGCCATGGGCGACGCCGCCCTTGGCACAGGCCTTCGCGCGCGACATCGCGCTGCTCAAACAATCCGGCGTCAACCCGATCGTCGTGCATGGCGGCGGCCCGCAGATCGGCGCGATGCTCGCGAAGATGGGCATCGAATCGCGCTTCGAGGGAGGCCTCAGGGTCACCGACGAGAAGACCGTCGAGATCGTCGAGATGGTGCTCGCCGGCTCCATCAACAAGGAGATCGTCGCGCTGATCAACGCCGAGGGCGAATGGGCGATCGGCCTGTGCGGCAAGGACGGCAACATGGTTTTTGCCGAAAAGGCGCACAAGACCATCAAGGACCCGGATTCCAACATCGAGCGGGTGCTCGATCTGGGTTTCGTCGGCGAGCCGGTGGAGGTCGACCGGACCCTGCTCGACCTGCTGGCGCGCTCGGAGATGATCCCGGTGCTGGCGCCGGTGGCGCCTGGCCGCGATGGCCACACCTACAACATCAACGCCGACACTTTTGCCGGCGCCATCGCCGGCGCGGTGCAGGCCACGCGCCTGCTTTTCCTGACCGACGTACCCGGCGTGCTCGACAGGAACAAGAAGCTGATCGACGAGCTGACGGTCGCCGAAGCCAGGGCGCTGATCGCCGACGGTACGGTTTCGGGCGGCATGATCCCCAAGGTCGAGACCTGCATCGAGGCGATCGAGCGGGGCGTCGAAGGCGTCGTCATCCTCAACGGCAAGACGCCGCACGCCGTGTTGCTGGAGCTGTTCACCGAACACGGTGCTGGCACGCTGATCGTGCCATAACTTGCCCTGAAATCTCGGTTGAGGGCCTCCGGGCCGTCAGGCGAGGATTCCTATCGCCTCAGTTGACGATCAGCAGGATCAGGATGCCCCCGACGATCAGAATGCAGCCGATGGTTTCCAGCCAGTTGATGCGTTCGCGGAAGAAAAACACCGACGAGGCGAAGGTGAAGATCATCTCGATCTGCGCCAGCGACTTGACGATCGCCGCTTGCTGCAGGGTCATCGCCATGAACCAGCCAAAGGAAGCGCAAGCGCCGGCGAAGCCAACCAGCAGCGACGGTTTCCATGCCCTAGCGATGCGGCCGAACTCGGCGCGGTCCTTCCACAGCATCCAGGCGCCCATCAAAACGGTCTGGAACACGATGACGAAGGCCAGGGTGACGGCGGCCTGCATCATGAAGTTCGGCCCTCCCAGCGCCAGCGACGCGGCCCGGTAGGCGACGGCCGAAACGCCGAACAATGTGCCTGAAAAAAGCCCGATCAGAGCGGTGCGGGTGCCGACCGAGGTGACCAGCGCGCGCCAGCTGAACTCGGTGCGGGCAACCGAGATCAACATGACGCCGAACATCGAGACGGCGATCGCCGCAATGACGTCGAACGTTACCGTCTCGCCAAGGAACATCAGGCCGAAGAGGGCAGCCTGGGCCGGCTCGGTGCGCGAATAGGCGGTGCCGACCGCGAAGTTGCGGAACGAAAAGAGATGCACCAGGAGGAAGGTCGCCGCGATCTGGCCGACTCCGCCGATAACCGCCCAAACGAGGAATCCGGCATTGAACGACGGCATGCCGAAGCCCGCCCCCCGGTTGAGTATCCAGACGAAAACCAGCGCGAAGGGAAAGCCGAAACCGAAACGCACGAAGGTGGCGCCCGTCGTGCCCATCACTCCCTTCAGATGTTTCTGCATCGCCGACCGCACATTCTGCAAAAACGCAGCGGCGATGGTGATCGGGATCCAGAGTTCCATGATGATGTCGATGTCCAGCTGAAGCGCCGCGAGCAACGAAGGCGCCGGTTCGCCTTTAAGCCGACCCGACGGGGAAAGGCAATCGTCCGGGCCGAGCTGGTGGATGACCTCGCCGAGCGAGCCGATCAAGCCGGCGCGCGACGGTTCATGTCGTTGCCGGCGACCAGTGCGACGCCTGCCTGTCAGGCTGCTACCTGGAACGCCTCGAGCACCGCGCGGTTGCGGCCACGCCGCTTGGCTTCGTAGAGGCGTCGGTCCGCCACCCGCATCAGCTCCGAAACGCTCGCACCGGGCGTGCAGTCGATCCCGCCGATGCTGACGGTCAGCGGCACGGTGCGCTCGTCCGGCCGGAAACGGATCTGTTCCACCTCCCGGCGGATGCGCTCGGCGACCCGCAGCGCCTCCTCGTCAGTTGCACCGGGCAGGAGCGCTGCGAATTCCTCGCCACCGATGCGTCCGAGCGTATCGCCGGCGCGCACGCCACGACGGATCGCGGCCGAGATCTCCAGCAGCGCGCTGTCGCCGGTCAGGTGGCCATGACTGTCGTTGATCATCTTGAAATGATCGGCATCGATGATCAGAAGGGCGCCGCGCTTTTCCTGCGGGCGCGTGCTTTCCAGTACGGCAAAAAAGTTTTCGCGGTTCAGCATGCCTGTCATGTCGTCACGGCGGGCCTTTTCCGCCAGCCGGCGGTGCGTGACGGCAAGCTCGGCGTGGGTGGCCTTCAGTTCGACCAGCGCCTTGGCGAGTTTTTCCTTCTGCCAGAACGTATAGGCGCTGCATGGCAAGGACACGGCGAGGATCAGCCAGGCGTTGCCGTCGAGCGCGCCGCCGAACGCCGGCACGACGGTCGCGGCAATCGTCAGGTAGGCTATGATGGAAATCAGGGCGACGAAAGCGGATTTCAGAATTATGCGAATCATTATGCTGCTCCCATGCCCCGTGCGGAACATGGTGGAGAGCACTGAACGTCTTCTTTCCGCGTCCGCTAAAATTTGAACTTCCCGCGAATTTTATCAGCGCGAGACGGCATCCTATGGTTCACATGCCATCATTCCATGCGATAAGGGCGCATGACCACGAACGTTGATCCCGCCCGCTTCTCCCACGTCACCGACTGGGTGTTCGATCTCGACAACACGCTCTATCCGCACCATTCGAACCTGTTCTCGCAGATCGACGTGAAGATGACGGCCTATGTTTCGGAGTTGCTGCAGCTGCCGCGCGAGGAGGCGCGCAAGCTGCAGAAGGAACTCTATCTCGAATATGGCACGACGCTGAACGGGCTGATGGAGCGCCACAATATCGACCCCGACGATTTTCTCGAGAAGGTCCACGACATCGACTATTCGTGGCTGGTGCCCGATCCGGTCCTCGGGGTGGCGATCCGCCAGCTGCCCGGCCGCAAATTCATCTTCACCAATGGCGACCGGGGACACGCCGAGCGCACCGCCCGGCAGCTTGGCATCCTCGACCATTTCGACGACATTTTCGACATCGTGGCGGCTGGCCTTACGCCGAAACCGGCACGCCAGACCTACGAGAAATTCGCCGCACTGCACGCCATCACCGGGCCGAACACCGTGATGTTCGAGGACCTGGCGCGCAACCTCAGCGTACCGAAAGCGCTTGGCATGACGACCGTGCTCATCGTGCCACGCAATTTCGAGCCGACCTTCTCGGAAATCTGGGAACGCGACCCGAAATTCGACGACGATGTCGATTTCGTCACCGACGACCTCGCTTCGTTCCTGACCGCCATCCGGCAAAGCCAGACCGCCTGAAAGCGCCGCGCAGGCAGGCGGCGGCGAACGCCGCCGCCTGCCCGCATTGCTTAATGCTGCGAATGCTCGTCCGCGCCCGCCTTGGCCTGTACCGGCAATGCTACGTCGACCTTGCCGGCCTTCTCGAATTCGAGCGTGACCGGAACCGTACCGCCTTCCTTGAAAGGCTCCTTGACCTGCATGAACATCACATGCAGGCCGCCGGGTTTCAGCTCCACGGTGGCGCCTGCCGGAATCTCCACGCCGCCCTCGACCGGCCGCATCACCATCACGTCGTTGACGACTTCCATCGTGTGGACTTCGACCTTGCCGGCACTTGGCGACGACACCGCGACGAGCTTGTCGGCTGCCTTGCCCTTGTTGGTGACGGTCAGGTAGCCGCCACCGGCCGGCTGGCCAGGAAGCATGGCGCGCGCCCAACCACCAGCGATGGTGAGGTCGCCCGCCGTCACGGCGTCGGCCGGCGCCGACATCGTCATGTTATGACCGGCGTGCTCATCGCCGCCGCCGGCCGCAACGATAGTCAGCGACGGCGACGGATGTTCGAGCGAATGCGCGTTCTGCCCTTCCGCCGGTTCCTCGTTCCAGGCCACCTCGGCGCCTTCGCATTGCTGCAGCGCCTTGAAATAAAGGGTCTGGCCCGCCTCGACACCGGCCAGCGTGCCCGAAAGCACGAATTCGTCATAGAATTCGTCCGGCAGGAAGCCACCGCTCCAGGTGACGGAGGTGACGCCCGAAGTCACTTGCTTGCCGTGCAGGTCGTATTTCTTGGCGTAGTCGCCCTTTTTTGTTTCCAGCGTCCAGCCGGCCTTCGGCATCGGCTTCACGCCGATATAGCCTTCTGGAATATCGATACGCACAAGGTTGGTGGCCTTGCCATCGCAGCCGTGCGGGACCTTCAACACGGCCTTGTAGGAGCCTGCCGCCGCTTCGTCCTTTTCGAGGGAAGCGTGGGCGTGGGCGGTAGCGATGGAAACAGCCGTCAGCAGCAATGCCGCGGCAAACTGGAGTTCAAGTCGGCGCATTTTTCTCTCCGCGTCCGAAACAGAATTCTGGCTCCGCGCAATGGCGCAAGCCGGTTCGGTTCAGGCAGCGGTGGATGGCGGGGCGCGAATGGCGGGCGGCGGCTCGTTCAGCCGGCCGGAGGGGATATCTTCATGAAAAGCGGAAACGACGGCATGACGGAAGGCCACGGGCGCCGCAAACGCCATGTCGGCCACCTTCGGCAGCCTTTGCTTGGATGCCATGCCGCCGCAGGCGCCGATGCATTGCGGGCAATCGTCGGCGGCGCCGGCCGGGGGCAGTTTCTTGCCGTCCGGCGTGCCCATCTGCATGCCAAAAGTGGTGCAGATCACCCAGGCGTTGGCGGTGTTTGCCGCGCGTGCCTCGGCCCATGGCTGGAAAACATGGGTTAGCAGCACCAGCGTGCCGGCGATTGCAAACAGCACGCGGTCGCGGCGCAGCGTCGCAAACCATCCCCATGCTATTTGCCGATTTCCCATGCGCGAGCGTTAGCCCAAACGGCCAGGCATTTCCAGCGCGCACAGGTGCGGCATCCGCGCCCGCATCGACGCCGGCTCAGAGCTCGTAGAAGCGGCTGATGATGCCCCAGGCCTCGTCCGCCGTCTCGGCATATTCAATAATGTCCTGGTCGCCTGGCGATATGGTGCCCTGTTCGGCAAGGAAATCGAGGTCGATTGCACGCTCCCAGAACGTCTTGCCGAACAGGATGATCGGCACCCGCTCCATGCGGCCGGTCTGGATCAGCGTCAGCGTCTCGAAGAACTCGTCCATGGTGCCGAAGCCGCCGGGGAATACAGCCACCGCCTTGGCGCGCATGACGAAATGCATCTTGCGGATGGCGAAATAGTGGAAGTTGAAGCACAGGTCCGGCGTTACGTAGGCGTTCGGCGCCTGTTCGTGCGGCAGGACGATGTTGAGGCCGATCGATGGCGCGCCGACATCGCTCGCACCCCGGTTACCTGCCTCCATTACGCCTGGCCCGCCGCCGGTCACAACCACATATTCGCGGTAAAAGGACGCCGCCGACTGCTGCGAGCAGAGCCGGGCAAACTGCCGCGCCTCCTCGTAATATTTGCTGTTTTGCTCGAGGTTCTTCTTCTGCCGCTCGTCCTTCGCCGCCCAGGCTTCGCCGCCGGGTTCCGGGATGCGGGCGCCGCCGAACATAACCACCGTCGAGCGGATGCCGCGTTCGGCAAGGATCATCTCGGGCTTCAGGAGTTCGAGCTGCAGCCGCACGGCGCGCAATTCACGCCGGGTCATGAACTCTTCGTCGGTCCAGGCCAGCCGGTAGGTCGGCGCGCGCGTCTGCGGCGTGTCCGGAGCCTTCCTTGCCCGTTCCAGATCCTCGTCCGAATGTGGCAGCGGGGACCACCCCGCCTTCTCCATGGGATTCATCTGCAGTCCCGTCCGATCCTTGCTCTCATGCGCCGTCCCGCGACGCATGGCGCGATTGACCCCTACCAAGCCTTGACATAGGGTCCGCGCGATTTTCCAGGAGCCTAAGGCCTCGCGCCTTAACAGCACGTGTAACGGAGCCTTTGCCATGCCCAAGACCGATCTGGCCAGCCTTGAAAAGACGGTAGACAAGGCATTCGAGGAACGCGAGGGCATTTCTCCCGCCACGCGCGGCGAGGTTCGCGAGGCGATCGAGACAGCGCTCCACCTGCTCGACCGCGGCCAGGCGCGCGTCGCCGAACGCCAGGCCGACGGCAGGTGGCATGTGAACCAGTGGCTGAAGAAGGCCGTGCTGCTCTCCTTCCGTCTCAACCAGATGGAGATCATCAAGGGCGGCCCAGGCGACGCTGTCTGGTGGGACAAGGTAGCGTCGAAGTTCGATGGCTGGAGCGCCAACGAATTCGAAAAGGCAGGTTTTCGCGCCGTGCCGTCGTCGGTGGTGCGTCGTTCCGCCTTCATCGCGCCGGGCGCGGTGCTGATGCCGTCCTTCGTCAATGTCGGCGCCTATGTCGATTCGGGCACCATGGTCGACACATGGGCTTCCGTCGGCTCCTGCGCGCAGATCGGCAAGAACGTGCATCTGTCCGGCGGCGTCGGCATCGGTGGCGTACTGGAGCCGATGCAGGCCGGCCCGACCATCATCGAAGATAACTGTTTCATCGGCGCGCGATCGGAAGTCGTCGAAGGGTGCATCGTGCGCGAGGGCTCGGTGCTGGGCATGGGCGTCTTCATCGGCCAGTCGACCAAGATCGTCGACCGCGCGACCGGCGAGGTGTTTTACGGCGAGGTGCCGCCGCGTTCCGTTGTCGTGGCTGGCTCAATGCCCGGCAAGCCGCTGCCCAACGGCGAAGCGGGACCTAGCCTCTACTGCGCTGTCATCGTGAAGCGCGTCGATGAAAAGACCCGTTCCAAGACTTCGATCAATGAACTCCTGCGCGATTGATATTCGCCCGCGCAACAGACATTTATCCGATGGCTGACCTCGGCCCGAATTGCCCCGGCTGACCATCAACGACTGGACCCCACTTTGCCTAACAGACCGGACTATCTCTGGCTTTTCTTCAAAACCTCCGGACGGCTCAGCCGGGCGGCCTACCTTCTTTCGTTCATGTTCATGGTGGTGGTGGTTTCGTTTCCGCTCTACCAGTATATGCGGGTGATGCCGCTGGACATGACCGAGATGGCGGAGATGGCCGAAGCGCCGCTCAGCGGCGCCGCGCAGATGTGGTCGACAGTGTTCCTGGTGACGATGCTGGCGTTCTTGTGGGCCCACATCGCAACCAGCATCAAGCGTGTGCATGACGTCGGCAAGCCTGGGATCCTGGTGGTCTTGCTGTTCATTCCGGTCGTCTCGATCGTGGCATTCCTCTTTTTATGCATCTTCCGTGGCGACCCTGGTCCCAACCCCTACGGCGCCAGGACCAATGCGCCGGCGAATGCGCGAGATTGAGCCGCTGACGGCGCCGCCAACGAAGAGCGGATGGCGCACTACCGGGCGTTCGACCCAGCCCTGATCCTGGCACGGCCGCGAAATTGCTGCAGCGGGTGGCGGAACGTTTCCCCGAAACGGGTCTGCACAAGATGGCAATCGAATTTGTCGGGCTGTCGCGCGACATTGTCGTCCAAGGGCCGCAAGCCGAAGGGTTGACGCCTGAGGCGGAAAGCGCGGCCCCACGGCATCAATAAAAAGACCGCCGGGCTTTCACCTGGCGGCCTTTCGTCTAATCGGCCTTGCCGGCGCGGAGCCGATCAATACGGGCAGGCGTTGTCCGACATGTAGTCGTGGACCTTGATGGTGCCGGCGATGATGTCGGCCTTGGCCTTTTCGGCGGCCGCCTTCATTTCGGCGCGTCACCAGGGCCTTGTTGTTGTCGTCCATGGCGTAGTCGACGCCGTCTTCCTTGAGGCCGAGATTGTTGATGCCGGGCGTGAACTTGCCGTTCTTGGCGTCCGTGAAGGCGTTGTAGACGGCAACGTCGACGCGCTTCACCATCGAGGTCAGGACCTTGCCCGGCTGCAGGCCGTTCTGGTTGGAATCGACGCCGATGCCGAGCTTGCCGGCATCGGCCGCCGCCTGCAGCACGCCGACGCCGGTGCCGCCGGCCGCCGCGTAGACGACGTCGGCGCCCTGGTCGATCTGCGACTTGGCGATCTCGCCGCCCTTGGTCGGGTCGTTCCAGGCGGCCGGCGTGTCGCCGGTCATGTTCTGGATGACGTCGGTCGCGCCGGCCGCCTTGGCGCCGCCGACATAGCCGCAGCCGAACTTGCGGATCAGCGGGATGTCCATGCCGCCGACGAAGCCGACCTTCTTGGACTTGCGAGGCCATCGCGGCGAGCACGCCGACGAGGTAGGAGCCTTCCTGTTCCTTGTAGACGACCGAGCGGACGTTCGGCTTGTCGACGACCATGTCGATGATGGCGAACTTGGTGTCCGGGAAGTCGGCCGAGACCTTTTCGAGCGCCGCCGCCCAGGAGAAGCCGGCCATGACGATCGGATTGTTGCCGTCCTCGGCGAATTTGCGCAGCGCCTGCTCGCGCTGGGCGTCGTTCTGGATCTCGAAATCGCGATACTCGATGCCGGTTTCGGTCTTGAACTTCTCGGCGCCGTTGAAGGCCGCTTCGTTGAAGGATTTGTCGAACTTGCCGCCGAGATCGTAGATGATCGCCGGCTTGATGTCCGCGGCGAAGGCCGGGACGGACATCGCTGTTGCGGCCAGAAGGCCGAGAACAATACGCTTCATGTGATCCACACCCTGTCGGTTGTTTTTCCAGTTGGATGCCGCGCCGCAGCCACGTTCCCCGGCCGCTCGCGCGGCACATGGCGGGAGTGGCTCCCTCCCGCTCATTGGACCACTCTTGGCACGGCGACAAAGCAAAATTCACGAGGAATTTTGACCTTTTGGAAAACAGCGCCGCTGTTCGCATACGGCGCGGTTAACGGCGTTCTCTCAGGCGCGACGCCGCCGCCGGAATGGCGCAGGCGACGCCGGTGCCCTTGAGACCGCAATAGCCGTAGGGGTTCTTGGCCAGATATTGCTGGTGATCCTCCTCGGCGAAGTAGAATTCGGGCGCCGGCGCGATCTCGGTGGTGATCTTGCCGCGGCCGGCCTTCCTCAGTTCAGCCTCGTAGGCGTCGCGCGAGGCAATCGCGCGTCTGATGCTGCGCGTCGCCATAGGTGTAGATCGCCGAGCGGTAGGTGGTGCCGACATCGTTGCCCTGGCGCATGCCTTGCGTCGGGTCATGCGTCTCCCAGAAAATCTTCAGGAGGTCGGCGATAGGAGACGATCTTCGGATCGAAGACCACCAGCACCACCTCGGCGTGGCCGGTCAGGCCGGTGCAGGTCTCCTGATAGGTCGGGTTGGGCGTCATGCCGCCGGCATAGCCGACCGCCGTGACCCATACGCCATCGGTCTGCCAGAACAGGCGCTCGGCGCCCCAGAAGCAGCCGAGGCCGAACATCGCCATCTCCATGCCCTCCGGGATAGGGACCCTTCAGCGGACGCTTGGAAACATGATGCTTTGCGCGGTCGGGATCGGGCTGGTCGCGGCCGGGCAGCGCCTCTTCGCGCTTCGGCAGATGGAGCTTCTTGTTCAGCATGTCGCTCAGGAAAAACATGCAATTCTCCCTTCGATTTTTCGAGATTCGGGAGCGGATCAAAATCCGCCAATTTCCGGCAATTTTTCCGCTAATTCAGGCTTCGATCGCGAAACGTCCTTGGCGGCGCCGGGACTTGTGCCCGATCGCATAGAAAACCAGCGCCAAGAAACCGAAGACGACAAAGCCCGGCAGGCCGAGGATGAAAAGCGCAACCGGATCCCAGGCCAGGGCATGAATATAGTGACGCACGGTTTGTTCTGCGAGGGTGAGCATATCCGGCCAGGTTTCCGCCCAGCTTTCACCGAGCGGGGTGACGACCAGCGCGGACGCCGCAATGCTGCGCGTCGCGTCGACCACCGCCATTATGGTCGCTACCGACAGCGCCACCATTGCCAGAAGACGGAACATGAAACGCATCATGCCAGCACCTAAGTTTCCGGATTCGCCCGGTTTTTCGGCTCAAGACATAGGACCGCCGAGCCATTCGCGCAATCGTCACACGCGAATTTGACCGCTTGGTGACCGGCTTCAAGTCGGCTGCGAGCGCTGGCGACCGGCGCGCCAAAAGGCGAAGATGCCGCCGGCGATGGCTCCCACGAGCATCGCGGCGAACGCGAAGAACACGGCGAAGTAGCCGCATGCGCCTTCGAAACAGCTCATATCGGTGAATTCGACGATACCGAGGCCCGCCAGCAAGCCGGCGCCCAGGCCGAGCGTCCCGCCAACCACTACGCCAAACATGGTGACAAGGGTGCGAACCACGAGAGATGGCCTATTCCGGGTCGCTGCGGCATCAGTCGTCGCGCTGGATGTCGCTGAGACAGTATCCCTGGCGGCGTTGCGAGCCAGCTGGATGCAGAAGAGACCGATAGCGATCTCGACGCCGACCCGCGCGAGAACCTCCAGGCTGAAGCCGAAGTCCGGCACGATCAGCACATAGGCTTGAGAGAGAAGTATCCAGGCGATGCCGACGATCTGCCAGAAAATGAAAACCCGGGGAAAGCGCGGTGAACGACCAAGCGCAAGCGCCAGCACATAGAGCCCGCATAGGATGACGACCACCGAAGCCGCGGCGTTTGCATAAATGAAATAGGCGATGCTTTCAGGCAGTTCGTCGCCGAAAAACAGCGGCCAAGACGACAGGAGACCATAGGCAGAGAGCGCCATGGCGATCGCCGTCCACGCGGCGGGCAGGTACATCAGCCAGGGATCTTTGCCGCCCGGTTCGTGGCTGCCGCCGATCGGCGGTTGTGTGGTGGTCATGTGCGGCTCCCAATTCCCGCGAGGCAACCGCCCGGTAGAACCTATGTCAAGCGGCAGGCATCTCCGCCTTTGCGAGGCGCGGACGCGTTTGCTGGCAAAAGATACGCACGCCACGGCTTGGCATTTGGCGAACTATCGACTAGATGAGCCCCGGCGCACCGTCAGCGATGATGCTGCGCCCACGGAGAGGTGGCCGAGTGGTTGAAGGCGCACGCCTGGAAAGTGTGTTTACGGGAGACCGTAACGCGGGTTCGAATCCCGCTCTCTCCGCCAGATTTAACAGCTAATCTCTTATTTTTAATACTAAAAAATTTGAATTTGTGAACTTGCTTGTACCTTTGCTTGCACCTTGTGTGTTCGATCGCACACGTTCCAGAGCCTGGTCAGCGCATCCGATTTGGAGAATATGCCACGAATAAACGCCAGCGAGTGCTGGGGAGCGCAGTTGATCGCGCTTTGCAATGGACCACATCATTCGTAATGATGGGGTCGCGTGTTCGAGTCACGCAAGCGGCACCACCACAATATCAACAGTTTAGTGCCTTAATTGCCGCCGCAATGAGCGAGTTATCTTGCCGACCAGGTCCTTAGCAGGTCCTTTACGGCTCGCATTTCCGTACCATGGGCACGAACAGCGGGACTTGATTGGCGGTGAATTGTTCATAGGCGGGATGCGCTGCACGCTGACCTCTGCCTTTGTAGCGATCGTATCGTCGCGCGCTGCACCCGCCTGCGATCGATTGTTGTCGCTATGCGGATGCTCTCCTTAGCAGAACAACGCGCGGCGGTAGCCAGGTTCCCAGCGTACCCGTACACATGGCCATCACCCACCCCCAGGCGCCGCTCTTTCTAGAACGTCCTCGCCGTCCTTCCGGTTTCGCAGTTTTCTGGAAATTCGCAGTGCCATGTGCCTTCCGCGCACCTGACTGGGCCGCGAACCCACATGTTGGACCAAGAGATCGTCTGTGATAACTCTTCGGGTCCCGAAAGTCTTCCGAGCCTTTTCGCCCGGCGGCACGTTTCCACACAGCCAAGACTCTAGGCAGTCCTTAGAAGTTATCATCAACGACTTGCGCGCGCGCAAAGCACAGACTTTTTAGACTGGACTGGCGCATTTTGATTGCCAATGCCGTGTCGCCCCTCGACGGTTGCTTTGATGCGTGGACAAGTTAATCGACCGGCCTTTGGTCATCATGTCCGGCAGGCTGCTCAATTCGTCGCAAGGTTTCTGATCATGAATTTCAGTATGGGCTAGTCGCCGGGCCTTTACTCTTGGTGCGCACCCACAAGCTGAAGAACGCGTTGCAGCGACTGGGCATTCCTAGTGATGCCCACAGGACCTTCGCCGGGGCATGGGTTGCAGGGCTCGCCGCCGAGTAGCTGCCGCTGCATCTCTTGTCGCGCGCTTTGTGTCAGCGACCATCCAAGTGGAATTGGCACGCAGGACCGCTCCAACGCGAAGACGACCTCTTCTATCCGCGTGCAGCCCGTCGCTGACCCTGGTCTCCGCGAAGCGCATCCCGCGTCGGCCTCCCGGATAACGCGCGCTACTGTCGCCCGCGCCTGTGCGCCTCTTGCCTCCCTCGTGGCCAGCAGCGCCCTAACCGGGGATACTAGCTCCGCGAAATTGTGGGCCGGCTCCCGCGTCGGAGAGCCAACAGCCGTCCTTACATTGGTCGTGGCCCCGCTGTTCTCAATCCGCAAAATGACAAACCTGACCTCCTGGTCGCGAACAATTTGCCGGAGAATGTCGACCACTTCCAGGACGGTCGTCAGGCCAGAATTCTCGAAATAGCCGCCATCAACATACCGGCGCCTCTGGGCCACGCCCGGTAACGTGCCCGCTGGAGTGACGAGCGGAAAGCGAGCGCTTAGGATCGCAGCCGTGGCAAGCGGCAGGTCGAGCCCGCAAGTAATTTCCGACAAAGTCTCGAGCGCAAGTCCTCGTCCGACGCTGTCGTCGTTGATGGCTTACCCTTCGAACACGAAATCTGCGTCTCCGGGCTCCTTGGCATTGTGAGATGGCTCACCGCCATGCGTTGTCCGGTTTCCACGTTCGTAGTCAGGAACATGAGGGCAGGCGCTTCTCCTTTAGGCCCAGGCCATACGCTCTGGAATGTACCTAGTTCACGTCCAGTCTCCGCCTGCCATGCTCGCTCCAGCGCGCGTTCGAGATAGCGGGCTCGATCCGTTGCATATATGAAGCCCCGTCGAATCGTGTCTGGCTCAAGAAAGTCGGTGGGAACCAGCTGTGCAAGCAGGTCAGAGATCATTGCCCCGCGTATGAGCGGCGAAAGGAAATCCGTACTCAGTGCGCGGACAACCTTTGAATCCAGACCGGCGTGTTTGCGGCGCCCGTTGCCGCAAGCAAGGGGAGGCCGAGGACCAATTGTAGGATTATCCGATGGGGTCGAGCGCTTCGCCGATGCCGCGACCAGGGCCGCGCCTAGGCTACCACCGGACACCCCGGTAATAAGGAAGGTGTGGCTGAGGAAACGCGGGCTGCGTGCGCGAAGTTCTTCAAGCACTAATGCAGCGAAATAAGCGGCACGCGCCCCGCCACCCTCGGCAGCGACGATGAAGACCGGGTAGGGACGCTGTACGTCTGGGCCCTTCTTTCGTGCGTCGAGCCAGGTGCGAAATGCCTCATCAACCGACTTAGCTACAGTCCGGTTACTCGGTTCGGACCCAACATAGCGGATTTCGTGGTTGTCGTTCACGTCGCAGTACGACAACAAGCCAACCCACAACACCACTGTGGTGAAGATTGGAAGTCTCCGTCCGCTCGGCAAACTGCGCAACCAAGGAAAGTACGAAAACAGGACCGTGGCCCAAAACGTCACAAAGAGAACTGCCGGGATTTCGAGTGGGACGCCAATGGCCGATTGGATTAATCCGACTATACAAAACCACAAAACAAACAATAAGCTCGCATATATAAATACTTTTTGGGATTTCCTATCCATAGTTCTCGACATTTGATAGATGAGCCACTCTTCACCTGCCGGCATGAATTTAAATCTAGCAAATGCTACAGAAATCCAAATAACAAGTAAATATATTGATATCGATCGTATCATATGGTTTTCGTAAAAAATTGCAGTATCATTCCAAAATATACTGTAAAGCGAATTGACGGGTTCGAGTGCTTGTAATGCTGCTGCGGGTGGTAAGACAAACAATAAGATTAATAAGGCCCTGTGGGGCGCTCGTAGCTTGCCGCCGCTGGCCTTATCAAGCGCGGGCCGAGCGAAGACTATGAGAACTCCACTGAGGTAGAGACAAAGGGTACCCCAGACGATCATTGCAGTGAGCGCACCGTACCAGGCCACCGCCAGCACTATCCGGACGGCCTCGACGGTCTGGTCCGGCAACGCGATAGTCACCCCGAAGAGAACCGCGGCGAACACCGGTCCGCGGGCTGCAACAACTGCAGCCGAGAAGGCCAAATACCAGTCAATCAAACGTCGAGAAGTACTTGTGCCCTCGGACTCAAACATCGTCAACTGGAGATGCAGGGGACGATGGTCCATTTTCGTGAGGCTCAGCCATCGCATTCTCAGCTATTTCACTCGCCGTTCATCGGCTGGCAACATCCAATGCCAACCATACTCTCCTCACTCAATGGCCGATAGAGAAGCAAGGGTTCTACTTGACCTCGATGCTGCTTGTTGCTCACCTTCTGTCTACACCGAACTTGTTTCGATCACGTTCGTATAGCGCGTGTCCGTTTGACTTGAAGCACCTGGCGGACTGCTCAATTTGCCGCGGCAATTTGCTGGAGGCCGCTTTTTTGTGAGGACTTTTCAAGTTTCCGGAAATAGGCGATATTTGCGGAAATTAACTTGAAACCAGTTAAATCTCGATGGGCCGTCACTGCCAGGTCTGCACCCACGCCGCCATTCACCGGATTAACCGCGAGCTGCTTGGCGGAGCGAAGCTACAGCCAACGGCCACCCACTACGGCGTCCCGCTGACCAGCCTGCACCGGCACCGGACGCAGTGCCTCGGCCTGTCCAAGGCGGACACCGCTGTCAGCGCGCCATCGCAGCTCGCGGGCATCAAGGCCAAGCTGCCCAAGGCCGACGAGATGGGCGATCTCTACGGCAGTCTGCGCGACGAGCTGACCGAGATCGTCACCGATGCCAGGTCACGCGGCCAGTCGATGGTCGCGGTGACCGCGATCGACAAGATCCGACTGAACCTGGACTCCGTCTCCCGCCTTGCTGGCCTCGACCGCCGCAATGATCCGCCG
>CAVSAU010000007.1:0-279113 GCA_963726065.1 uncultured Alphaproteobacteria bacterium | reverse complement strand
TCGCGGGAAATAGATGCTGGCGCCGACCTCGAGATGAGAGTTCAGCACCGAGACACCGTAGGAGTAGTGGAATGGCAGGATAAGCGCAGCCCGATCCCGATGGTCGAGTTCCATGTAACTGGCTATGGAAGTTGCATTGGCGTGGACGGCGGCGGCTGACAGACGAACATACTGGCTCTTGCCTGTACTGCCCGAGGTGCCGAGCAGCACGGCCAGATCGGGATGCAATGCGCCGTGGGACTTTCCTGCTTCCGTGTGGCAGCGCCAGCGGGCATCCACGCGTCTACAGATTATTTCGGGCGAATAGTCGGCCACGAAGTCTTCCAGGGCCGTCGCGTTGCAGGGCGGGATGAGCGCGACCGCGTGCTTGCCATGCATGGCAGCAAGGTAAGAGATGACCGCGTGCTCCGTCGGCTCGGTTGTTACCGCGATCAGCTTTTTCTCGGGTCCGAATTCGGTTGCCAACGCAGCGACGCGGCGTGCGAGATCGCGGTAGCTGATCGGCGTGCGCCCGGGAAAGATCAGCGCAGGACGATCGCCGTGCTCTTCCAAGTGTCGGGTTAATCCCATCAACTGACCTCCGCCAGTCTGAAGAGGGCTGATTGTTGTCGCTGCATGCAATCAGCGACGGCTACTACGTTTCTTGATTAAATGCATCAGCTTTTCTCGGAAGTTGTGTTTTCGCATGCGCGAGCGGAAGCAAGGCCTGTCCGCGATGCGTCAAACATGGCTGGGGTCTCGCTGCTTTGGGCGAGTTACCGGTTCTGAATGAACCGGAACCGCTCTACAATTTGATGCTGAAACGCGCGGTCAAAATATCAAGCTTTGTGTCGATGAGCGTGTCGTCAAACGACATGAAGGAACGGTGGCTATACTGGGCCGCCGCGACAAAATTTTCAGTGAGCGCATAGTCGTCGCGTAGGCCCTGCGTGCGCACGGGCCTATCGAAGGCGTATCTGGCGCGGGCCTTCACGGCGAACAGGTCTTAACGAGTTCTAAAATACTATCAGACAAGATCGGAGCAAGCTGTCGGGGGACGGGGCAATGGGACTGCTAAGGCGACTTGAAGCAGCTTTGGACTGGTTCACGCCCGACGTGTTGAAGGTGGATCCGCATGTCAAGAAGCGCGTGCGGATGTTCCTTATCAGCCATCTCTTCGGACCGTTTCTTGGCTTTCCGATCCCACTTTTTCTTTTTCTGAATGACCAGAATCCGTGGCCGCATGTCCATATCCTGGCGTTGTCGATTTTCGCTTTCTGGGTATTTCCGTTCGCTGTCCGGCCACTTGCCCGCCACTATACGTGGCTGGCTATAACCTCCGTGCTCAACCTGAGCTTTGCGATCCTCTGGGGGTCGTATCACTACGGCGGTGCAAGCTCGCCATTCCTGATGTGGCTTCTGGTCGTTCCGCTGCTGGCTTTTTTCTATCTGGGCTCGAGCCTGCTGACGCGCGCCGTGATCTTTACGCAGACCGCGGTCGGGCTGGGTGCGTTCTATCTGGCGTTTCTTCAGGAAAACAGCTTCCCCTCGCATATCCCGATTCATGAGATGGTCGGCGTGGGGATAATCTCTGCCTTCTGCGCGACCACCTATGTGTTTTTCATGGCGAGCTACTACACGCGCGTCGTCGATTCGCAATCGGAACTGCTGAGGGAAATCGACCGGCATCGGGAGACGATGCTGATGCTGACCGAAGCCAAGGATGAAGCGGAGCGCGCCAACGGCGCGAAATCGGATTTCCTGGCCAAGATGAGCCATGAGCTCAGAACACCGCTCAATGCTGTCCTTGGTTACAGTGAGATAATGCTGGAGGATGCCGAGCTCGACGGTCGCGGGGAACAGATCGCCGACCTGCAAAAGATCAGCGCGGCTGGAAAGCATCTGCTCGCCATGGTCAACGACATACTGGACATTTCAAAAATCGAAGCAGGAAGAATGGACCTCCACCAGGAGGTGGTTGATCTCGACAAGTTTATTGACGAAGTGGAATTCACAGGCCGGCCGCTCGCCGCCAAGAACACCAATATCTTCTCCGTCCACCGTGGCGAAAGTCTGGGCGCAGTTCACGTTGATGCGACAAAGCTTCGCCAGGCCGTGCTCAATCTGCTGAGTAACGCCGCCAAGTTCACGAACAACGGCCATATCACGCTTTCGGTCGATCTGGTGGATGTGGACGGAAAACCGTGGTTGAGGATCGCCGTGGAGGATTCTGGCCTCGGAATCAGCCAGGAGCAGCAGGCCAATTTGTTCACAAACTTCTCGCAGGCGAGCCCGGCGATCGCGGCAAAGTTTGGCGGGACGGGACTTGGCCTGTCGCTGAGCCAGAACCTCTGCCGGCTGATGGGCGGCCTGATCACGGTGGACAGCGAACTGGGGCGTGGTTCCCGCTTCATTGTCCATGTGCCGGTCACCACTGCCGCTTTGCCAAATAACGAAGACCGACAGTCCATGATTGCCGCCAACGCCGAAGCCAAGGAGCGCAAAAACGGCTTTGCCGGATTGTCTGGCGCCTCCACACAGCACGGCGTGCAGGGCAAGGTGCTGATTGTTGACGACGACCGCGAATTCCTCCAACTGGCTGAACGCCTGCTGGTGAAAGAAGGCTACAGCCCGATCGCTACGGATGCGCCGGAAGCAGCGCTGCAGCTTGCGCGAACTGTCCGCCCGTCGGCGATATTGCTGGACATCCTCATGCCCGGAATCGACGGCTGGCAGGTGCTTCGCAGCCTGCGTGGCGATCCCGCCACAGCCGCCATTCCAATCGTTGTCACCAGCGTGCTTGAGGACAGGAAGGCGGCGATCGACAACGGCGCAGACGGTTTCGTGGCCAAGCCACTTGACGGCCGCAAGCTCACCGGGGTTCTGGCCAGCGCCAAGTTGCACAGACAACAGCAAACCAGCAAAGACGTTTCCCGCCTGCCTCAGGCAGTGTGAAAGGGCAACAATGGGTCGCGGCTCAAGATTTTGATGCTTGTCGCAGGGACAATGCGGTCAGCTGCGGCGTTCTTGGCCTTCGCCTGGAATGCCGCGGCTACGGCTCGCCGGAGATCGCGCGACTAAGAGCACCTTTGCAATAATCGTCAAGTTTGGCGGCAGCAGACCTCAGCAACTCAGGCGGCCTTGTCCGGGTTCGACGCTCGCACACTCTCGGTTGAGCCGCTCCCTGCATGTCTTGTCAACCGCACTGAGCCTAGCAAGCGCCAAGAGGCAAGCATCTGAAAGTTCGTGCATGTGCTCTCGAAAACAGGCGCGGAGATTATCTCGGCCCGGCTGAATCCCGGCGCACAACCTCATCTCGTCAGCTGTGCAAGGTCCTACTGGCGTCGTCTCTTGCGCGGTCGCACTCGATGCCAACAGCATGAGGGCGGCACAAACCATCAGAGCGATCTTTATCATCGACGCTCTCACTTTTTGGGCGGCATCACGGCTTCGTATGCTCTCCTACGTACTACGAGAGCGACCGGATACACAATGATTGTCTGGATGTCCGCAGGGTCATTCGCGACCGGGTCGAACCAACAGCAAGCCCGGACAAGTCCGCTGTGCCGCCGGTCGTCGGCGATGCGGAAGAGGAAGGGGACAGCCGATAGTCGTTATGCTTCCGGCCGGACGCCTTGCGCTGCAAGCATTGCCCTCAGTTTGTGAAAATCCAGAGGTTTCTGCTGCACATAGGGTACTGACAGTCCAAGCGCCTCGGCCTTTGCACGGGTTTCAGTCAGGACGGCATGATCTTGTCCACTGACGATGAGGATGCGTCCGTCGTAACCTGACGCGGCAAGGAGCTCGAACAACTTTGCCGCGTCGATGTTTGGCATGCAGATGTCGACGGCCAGAAGATCGGGCTTCAGCGCGTCGACCAGGTTAACGACGCCCCGCGAGTCGGAAGTGGCGAAAGCTTCATATCCGCAGCGTTCAGCCACGCGCACAACGAGTTCGGCGGAGGACGGGTCATCGTCAACCGCAAGGAGCCTGGGCGGGATTGCTATCCTTTCCATTGCAATTTTCCCTAGGCCGCGTCCGATGCCATTTCCAGCCTTTGCGGCGCGGTCTGCGTAGCCTCCGATCCGGTTTCGCGATAGGAGCGGAACTCGAGATCCGCATTGCGCATCGCCGTTTGCATGGCGCGCACCAGCAAATCGATGTCATCGCGCTTGTGGTCGGCCATGACCTGCACACGAAAACGTGCGCCGCCCTGCGGGACAGCCGGATATTCGACAAGGTTGGCGATCGCCCCGAGCGAGGCGAGTTCGCGCGACGCGATGCGGGCAAGCCCCTCCGCGCCCACCCGGACGGGAACGATTGCCGAAGGGTCTCCAAGCGTCTCCAGTCCGGCCTTCGACATCTCGGCGCGCGCATAAAGGATGTTGTCCATGAGGGCGCGCCGACGCTGTTTTCCTTCTTCGGAACGGACGATCTCCAGGGCCGTCAGGACGGACGCCGCCTGGACCGGAGACAACGCGTTCGAGAAGGTCTGGGTCGCGCTGAAATATTTGAGGTATTCCGCAACGGCTCGGGTCTTCACGGCGATGAAGCCGCCATTCGACGCGAAGGTCTTGGAGAAACTCCCCACAACGATATCGACCCTGTCCAGCATGTCTTGCAGGCCGAGGTGACCGAGGCCGTCTTCTCCGATGCATCCGAAATCATGGGCGCAATCGACCAGAAGCTTCGCATCGTAGAGATCGCAAACAGCTTTCATGGCGCCGATGTCCGGCGTGTCGGAATGCATGGAGAACAGGCTTTCCGTCACGACAAGGATACCACTTGCCGCGTCGTTTGCACGAATCCGTTCGAGCCGACGTGCAAGGCTCTCGACGTTGAGATGACCATGAAAATGGATGTTTTGCGTGGCTGCCCGCGCGCCTTCCTGTAGACAGGAATGCGCCAGGACATCCAGCACAACGTGATCGGTCGGCCTGACCAGGCCCTGGACTGAAGCAAACCCCGCTGACCATCCGGTGGGATAGAGCACCACTTCGCGCCCCCCGACGAAATCCGAGATGGCCTCTTCCAGTTTCAGCGAGTGCCGCGTGTTGCCGAGCAGCGCCGCCGATCCAGCGCTATGGACGCCGTATTCCGAAATCGCGTCGATGGCCGCCTGCTTGACTGCAGGATGGGACGAAAGGCTAAGATAGTCCTGCGAGGCGAAATTGACGCCGGAAATCTCCAGGCCGGAATCGGTTCGTGCCAGGCAACGGGTCTTTGGGGCCGTAGCCGTCGATTTCGCGTAGGGCCACAGATTGTGCCGGCGACGAACTTCCTGCCAGTCGAAGAAACCCGCGACACGGCCGAGCAGGTCTGTTCCCGCCGGCGCGCGGAAGTCTCTCACACTTCCAACGAGGGCTGCCTGGGGCATCCGCTCGCTTTCCGGCGATATCTTGCTATTCGTGTTGTTCATTGTTTCCCCCGAAACCCAGCGCGGTCATGTCGCGCTCTCAAAAACATGGCGAAAAGGCTTGAACATCCCTTTAAGCCCCTTGGTTTATTTTAGGTAACGGATACTGCGGGAAGACTTCTTAAGCGACGACACAATCGGAGTATTACAATGAAGTTACGGCGTATAACTAGCGCCCCGCGCCAAATCCAATGAAGAGCGGGCGTAAAGATACAACCACCGGTTTAGTTAAAGCGGAATAGATAGGTTTATGACTTATTTGACCCGTTCAAGTATTTTCTGAAAGTACTGCACGCAAATCACGGAACGTTAAGCAGTTGCGCCTATTTTCGCTTTGGGGTTAAGGCGGGGGTGAGCGTGCGTATAAGTCACTTCTTCTGGTCATTGAGCGCGCCTATAGATAAGCTGGTCGGCGCGCATCATCTGGGCCCGGTCCTCAGGGCGCAGTTCAAAAAAGAGCAAATTCACTCGCTTGTGCAAACGATGCCGATTCTGGCTGCGGGAGCGGTAGTTACCTCGTTTCTGCTTCTGGTACTCACGGCAGGGACGCAGGTTTTCCATCTCGTGATAGTTTGGGCCGGGGGGCTGCACGCGGTGCAGTTTTTCTGCATGGCGGTGTGGTTGGGGTCGCGCAAGGATGCCGCCGCGTGGGCCGCCTTGGCGGATTCCGCTCGTGTTGTGGCCTTGGCCGCGCTTGTCCAGGGCCTGTTTTGGGGAATTCTGCCGATCCTTCTGTTGCCTGGAGCGGAAGCCGCTCTGAAGCTGACTGTGGAGATAACAGTCGTCGGTGTTCTTGCTGCGTCGTGTTTCGCCCTTGCCATTTTTCCGCAGGCTGCGCTCGCTCTGGGGCTACCGGTGCTGGGCGGGGCGCTGTGGGCGGCTTCGATGTTGGACAACGCTGCCGAAGCCAATGTCCTTGTCGTGCTCCTCCTGACTTGCTCATCCATAGCCGCAATGATGAGCACGGGTCTCGTCAGGAAAGTCGTCCGACACCTCTTCGCCGAGTTGCGGGTCAGGGAGCAGGGCAACATCATCAGTCTGCTCTTGAAGGAATTCGAAGAAAATTCCGGTGACTGGCTGTGGGAACTGGATTGCGATGGGCGCATTGTGCGGCCTTCCCAGCGCTTTGCCGCGGCCGCCGGCTGTCAGGCGGAGGAGCTTTCAGGAGAGGGCTTCTGCGATTTCTTCCGCAGAAAGTGCAACGACGGTGAACTTTTGGCCGCCGAACTCGAGCGGCACATCGCCAGGCGAATGACTTTTCAGGGGATCGAGGCGACCATCAAGCACGCCGGAGAGCAGCGGTGGTGGCGGCTGACAGGCAAGCCGGCCTTCGACGAGGCGGACCACTATGTAGGCTACATCGGGACAGCCTCCGACATCACGGCGGAAAAGAACGCCGAGCGGCGCATCAATTTTCTCGCACACCACGACGCTCTGACCGGGCTTTCAAACCGCGCGAAATTCACCGAGCATCTGAAGCACTGCGTGGCGCGCCTGGAACGCTATGGCTGCCCGTTTTCGGTCTTCTATCTCGACCTGGATCAATTCAAGTCCGTCAATGACAGCCGCGGTCACATGGCCGGCGACAAGCTGCTCATTCAGGTGGGCCAGCGCATCCACGCTCAGTTGCGAGAGACGGATTTTGCCGCGCGCTTGGGCGGTGACGAGTTTGCCATCATTGTCACAAGCCACTGCGGGGCGCAGGACGCAGCGGCGTTGGCTCTTCGGCTTATTGCTGCTGTAAGCGAACCCTACGACGTCGACGGAGAGACAGTTTCGATTGGAGTTTCGGTCGGCATCGCGATGGCGCCTAAGAATGGCACTCGGCCGGATCAGATCCTGCGCAATGCAGATCTCGCCCTTTACCGGGCCAAGGCCGATGGTCGTGGCGTTTATCGGTTCTTCGAAATTCAGATGGACGCGGAGGCGCGGGAGCGCCGGATGCTCGAAGTCGAGTTGCGGGAAGCGCTGAAAGCCGGCGAATTTGTGCTCCACTACCAGCCGCTGGTCTCCGCCGACGATAACAAGCCGAGCGGCTTCGAGGCGTTGATCCGTTGGAACCACCCTATCCGCGGCATGGTGCAGCCGGCGGAATTTATTACGATCGCCGAACAGATTGGTGTCATTCGCGAGATCGGCGATTGGACCATCCGCGAGGCCTGCATGGCGGCAAGTCGTTGGCCCAATGAACTTCTCGTGGCGGTCAATCTCTCGGCTAAGCATTTTGAGGCGTCCGATATCGCCGCGGTCGTCCGCGATGCGCTGGCGCAGTCCGGCCTTTCCCCGAGCCGTCTGGAACTGGAGATCACAGAAAGTCTCCTTATCGAATGTCCGGACGAGGTGCTTGCCAAGCTGACCGATCTCAAAACGCTGGGTGTCACTGTTGCCATGGACGATTTTGGCACCGGTTACTCGAGTTTGTCGTACTTGCTCAAATTTCCGTTCGACAAGATCAAGATCGACAAATCCTTCGTCGCGGCTTTGACGGAGGATGCGGTGGCACGAGATATCCTCCGCTCGATTGCGTCTCTCGGGAAAACCCTGCGCATGCATATCACAGCCGAGGGGGTGGAAACCCAGACACAGGCCGAGTTCCTGCGCAAGATCGCGTGCACCCAGCTTCAGGGCTACTACTTTGCGAAGCCGCTGAGCGAGCTTGACCTTGCAAACTACCTCCTCACCCATTTTGCAAAAACGGTTAGTTTTGCAGGTGGAAGAGGGCGACGCTTGACGAAGCCGGTCTCAAAAAGAGCGGGATGAGCAGTCCTCTTCGGCGGAGGACAATCTTCAAGACGGGTGCCACCGCACCGTCAACCCGGCGACACCCCAACGGTCATCGACCTGACCAGGTCGAGCCCGAGACAAACTCCACCAAGGCGAATTTTGTAGACTAGGCTGGGATCGTCAACTCTGGTTCGCGCATCTTTCTCTTGCCGACAGCCAGATAGCTTTTTGCCAACCAGGTCGGAACGCTGGTATGACTGTGCCCGTCGGACAAATGAAAATACAGTCAGCAACGATTGGAATGCCAATAAGGCCAATGGCGGGGAGCGTATGCAACCGATAGACTGCAGACCTGCCTGACAAAGCAAAAGGCTGTCCACGCGGATGCCGAAGAAGTAAGCTTGAGGAATCGATGTGCCGTACCACGGCAAAAGTTTAGAGCACGGCGAGGGAAAACCAGACACAACTTTAGCTGCTGGAGGGGAATGCGATGAAACTCGGTTTGGTATGCTCGGCGACATGTGCCGCAATTCTCATGCTTGCCGACGGCGCGACAGCCGCAGACGTCTATACGCCGGTAACTCCGGAGCCCCAGCAAATCGTTACCGAAGCCGGCTGGACCTTTTCGGTCGCCCCTTATTTCTGGGCAGCGGGACTATCTGGGGAAGTCGGGCAGTTCGGACTGCCGCCGGTCGATGTCGACGCGAGCTTTAGCGACATCTTCGACCACCTGGACTTCGCCGCGATGGCGATCGCCGAAGCGCGCTACGACCGCTACAGCATCTTCGGCGACATCATGTACTCAAAGATATCGGGCTCCGCCGGCACCCCCCGAGGCATTCTCGCGTCCAGCGCAACCGTGTCGTCGGAGACATTTGCGGGTTTGATCGGCGCAGGCTACGCGTTGATTGATACCGAAGCCGCGCGTCTTGAAGTCGTCGGTGGCGCCAGGGTGTGGTCGGTCGACAACGACATCTCATTCAGCGGCGGTATTCTGGATGGCGTCTCGGTAAGCGATGGCGCGACCTGGGTCGATGCCATGGCGGGACTTCGTGGAAATTATTCGATCACGCCAAAGGTCTATTTGACCGGATGGGGCCTCGTTGGTGGCGGCGAAGCCGACCTCGACTGGGACGTCGCCGGAGCAATCGGCTACCGATTCAACGACAAAGTTTCGGCGGTGGCAGGGTACCGGGCCTTGGGCGTCGACTACAGCAACGATGGATTTGTCTTCGATGTTGTAGAACAAGGCCCGATTCTCGGACTGGTGGTGCGGTTCTAAAACTAACAACCGTAGGCAATCCTTCACAGGCGTCCCCTGGGCCGGGATGACTGCTTATTAGCAACGTGCTGATGTATTCAGACAAAGCGATCCGCATGGGGGAGACCATGGATCGTAAGCTTGCAGCCATTCTCGCAGCAGATGTCGTCGGCTTCCGCCCATATGGAGCGGGATGAGCAAGGCACTTTCGTGCGCCTGAAAAGGGGCCGCAAAGAGCTTTTCGAACCGGAAATCGCCCGTCATCATGGCGCATCTTCAAGCTGATGGGAAACGGCCTGCTCGCCGAATTCTCCAGCGTGGTGGATGCGGTCGAATGCACGGTTGCGCTGCAGCGAGGCCTCGCCGAGCGCAATGCCGCCGTTCCGGAAACTGAGAGTATCGAGGTTCGCATCGGCATAAATCTCGGCGAAGTGATCGTTGAGGGCGACGACCGCTATGGCGAGCGCGTCAACATCGCCACCCGGCTGGAGCAGATCGCAGAACCCGGCGGCATCTATGTGTCAGGCAAGGTCGCCAAGGAAGTGGAGAAGAAGCTCGCGTTGCTTCGAATTGATGGGCGAGCAGCGGGTCAAGAATATTGCCGAGCCTGTGCCGGTGTTCCGCATCAGGTTGGCTGATCCGCCAACGGCCAAAAGGTTGCTGCTTCGGCGTCACTGGGGTTCGTTGCGCTGGATCACGGCGGCTGCGCTTGCCGCCATCGTTCTTGCCGCGGGCTGGCTCTATCTCGGCCGGCAGGAGCGCGACCTGCCGGTGCGGAGACCGGAGTACCCAAGATAGCCGTGCTCGCCTTCGACAATATGAGCGGCGATCCCGGCTTCGGCTATTTCAGTGACGGGGTGAGCGAAGACATCATTTCCATGCTTGCACGCTCCCCCGATCTCTCGGTGGTCGCTCGCAACTCGTCCTTCGCCCACAAGGGCAAGGCCACCGACATCCGCCAGATCGGCAAAGATCTCAACGTCGACTACGTGCTTGAAGGCAGCGTCCGCAAGGATGCCGACATGGTGCGCATCGTCGCCCAGTTGATCGACAGCAAATCGGGCGAGCATGTGTGGGCGGAGCGCTTCGACGAGGCCGGGGCCGACCCGTGGGCGCTGCAGGACGAGGTCACCGGCAAGATCATCAGCTCTTTGACAGGCGAGATAGGGCAGATCAAGCAGGCGCAGTATCGCGATGCCTGTGGCAAGGACGTGACCAAGCTCGGAGAGTACGACTATTACCTGCGCGGCCACGACGTCTTCATGAATGCACCGTCGAAAGCCGACAACGACAAGGCGGAGGCGATCTGGCGGCAGGGGTTGGCGAAGTTCCCGGGCTCGGGCCTGCTGAAAATCAAGCTTGGTTGGTATCACTTCCAAAACGTCTTCAATTTCTGGAGCAACGATGTGAAGCACGACGTCGACCGCGCCGTTGAACTGGCGCGGGAAGGATTGGAAGGCGATTCCGTCTCGCCCCATGTCCGCCGGCTGGGGCACTTCCTTCTGGCACGTGCACTTTCTGCGCAAGGACACAAGGAAGCTGCCCTTCGGGAGGCGCAGACGGCCCGTCAGCTTGCTCCATACGACGCCTTCATGCTCGGTAATGTTGCCGCGACATTCGTTGAAAATGGACAGCCGCAAAAAGGTCTCGAATGGATCGAGGACGCCGCGAAGCGGGAGCCTGGCCAGGAGGCAGTCTACAACTAAAGGCATGGCTGGACTTACACGGTACTCGGCGAGGAGGAGAAGGCGCTGGCCAGTCTCAAGGAGGCAGCAGCCTGGGTCGATGTGCCGCTTCTCAGAGCCATCAACCTGGTGCGGCTTGACAAGGTTGACGAGGCCCGGGCACAAGTCAAAGCAGCGCTGGAGATGCGTCCGGACTTCACCTGCGCCACCTGGGCTAGCTCGTATTTTTACAGCGACCCCAAGATGTTGGACGCAGAGGTCGCCGATCTCAAAAAGGCTGGCCTGCCGCCAGGGCCTCCCGGCACTTGAGCCGAGCTGCCACCGGCCATTTGCTTTCGCAAACTTAGAGTATCGAGAGAGGCTGCTAAGCTGATGCCAATGAGAGCTTTCTCTGCGATGTCGCGAAGCCTGGGCCGCAACCTCATCGGGCAGATTGCATGCACGGATCCGGGCGGCGCCGACCTGGCGCCGCCCGCGAATAACGACCTTCGTGCGTTCAGATCAGGTTGGTCGCAACGTCGATGTTGCCGCGCGTCGCCTTGGAATAGGGGCATATCTCGTGGGCCGCATGGATCAGTTCGTGTGCAACGTCGCGGTCGATGCCCGGCAGGCTGACGTTGAGGCGCGCCCGCAGAAAATAGGAGCCATCGTTGACGTTCAGATCGATCTCGGCGTCGACAGCGGGACCCGCCGGGAGCTTGATCTTTCTTTGGGCGGCGGCGAGCTCGATCGCGCCGATGTAGCAGGCCGACCAGGCAGCGCCGAAGAGGTTTTCGGCGGCCGGGTGCGGCTGCGACAGTCGCAGGTCCAGTTGGCCATCGCCGCTGCGTGTGCCGCCGTTGCGGCCACCAGTGTTGTGAGTCTTGCCGGTAAAAACAACCTTCTCAGTCATAGCGAAATCCTTTCTGTTTGATTTCTATCGTATCCGCTTTAATCGGATGCGATCTATATAAACCTCTTCCAATCGATGTCAATACCCTTGCGATTAAATCGCATGCGATTTATATAGGAACGAACCGCAAACCCTATAGGACGTGTGCCTATGACCAATCCCAGACAACGAAATATCCCGATGCTCCCGGACTTTCTCCGCAGGCCGACAGCAGCGGCGGCAAGCTTTCGAACTTTCTGTGCTTTGCGGTCTATTCGGCGAATCTGGCCTTCGGTCGGGCTTACAAGCCGATCCTGGACAAGCTCGGCCTGACCTACACCCAATACATCGCCATGGTGGCGCTTTCAGACGCGGACGACCAGACCGTCGGCGCGCTTGGCGAAAAGCTCTTCCTGGAGTCCAACACGCTGACGCCCATCCTCAAGAAGCTGGAGTCCATGGGCTACGTCCGACGCCAGCGCGATCCCGCCGACGAACGGCAGGTGAGGCTGAGCCTCACGCCCGCCGGTCGCAAGCTGGTTGAAATAAATCCTGGCGCGGCGCTGTTTGATGCGACTGGGCTTGGAGACGACTTCCCGGTGGTGCAGCAGACCGTGGCAAGGCTGCGCGACAACCTCCTGCGGGCGACACAACCTAAGACCAAGAGTGATAGTGGCTCGGCCCAGGGAAGTTCAGCCTGGAACGGCTATCTGTATAGTCGATCGTCCTCATTGCTGGTGTAGAATGCTCCTTTCCCGCGGTACAGCGTAGGAGCGTCAATCCATGGCTTTCAACACCCAACGGCTTCAATTTGCCGGCCATTCCGGCGCGACCTTGGCCGCTCGCCTCGATCTGCCCAACGGACCGTTGCGCGCCTACGCGCTGCTGGCCCATTGCTTCACCTGCTCCAAGGATCTTGCCGCAGCTGCGTCGCATCGCGGCGGAGCTTGCGCGCGAAGGCATTGCCGTCCTGCGCTTCGATTTCACGGGCTTGGGATCGAGCGAAGGCGAATTCGCCTCGACCAACTTCTCCTCGAATCTCGCCGACCTGATATCGGCGGCCGACTATCTGCGCGATCATTATGAGGCACCCTCACTGCTGATCGGCCATTCACTTGGCGGCGCGGCGGTGCTGGCTGTGGCCAAGGATATTCCCGAAGTACGCGCAGTCGCCACAATCGGCGCGCCGGCCGATGTCGGTCATGTGCTTGAAGAACTTCGGAACAAGCCTCGAGGAGATCGAGCAGAACGGCGAGGCTGAAGTCGATCTTGCTGGTCGCAGGTTCCTTGTCAGAAAGCAATTTGTCGAGGACGCGCGTGCTCAACGTATCAAGGATGCCGTCGCAGCCCTGAAGAAGCCGCTCCTCATCCTACATGCACCGCTGGACCAGACTGTGGGGATCGAGAACGCCACCGAAATCTTCCTCGCGGCCAGGCATCCGAAAAGCTTCGTTTCGCTGGACAAGGCCGACCATCTGCTCACGGACCCCGAGGATGCCGCCTTCGCGGCGCGGGTCATTTCGGGATGGCTGACGCGCTATCTCGCCGTCGACATGTCACAGGGCATGGCAGCGATTGAGCATGTCCGCGTCACCGAGACGGGCGAAGGCAAGTTTCAGAATGCGGCCCAGGCGGGCAAGCACCGGCTTTTCGCCGATGAACCGGAAAGCGTGGGCGGGCTCGATTCGGGACCGTCACCTTACGATTTCCTGTCGATCGCGCTTGGCGCCTGCACCTCGATGACGCTACGCCTCTATGCCGAACACAAGAACCTGGCGCTCGGGCGCATCGGCGTCGACGTCTCGCATGCCAAAATTCATGCCAAGGACTGCGAGGAGTGCAGCCAATCGGAACGAGCGTGGCGCCAGGATCGACCATTTCGAGCGTGTCATTTCCGTCGACGGTGAAGTCTCCGAGGAGCTTCGCGGCAAGATTGCCGAAATTGCCGACAAATGCCCGGTTCATCGAACACTCGAAGCCGTGGCGAGGGTAACGACTGAAGTCAGATTGGAGACCTGAGCGACGGAGACGATCGCCCGACCTGTCGAGCAACGTAGCGAGCAACCGATCGGATCGACCTGTCCCGTCCGCTTGACCACTCAGTTCACAGCTTTGCGCAAAACGACCAGCTTGGCCTTGAGAATCTGGACAACCTCGCCACGCTGATTGATCGTGCTGCTCACAATAGACTGCGATGCCCCGATCGGGCTTCGAGCGCGAAGGCGTGATCTCGATCACCTCGCTTTCCACGTGCAGGGTATCGCCAGGGCGCGTTGGAGCCGGCCAGTTGATCTCGCCTCCCGCCCCGATGATTCCACCAGCCAAGGGCAAGCCGGTCTCGACGTTGAGACGCATTGTAATCGGCGGCGGTGTGCCATCCGCTTGCCGCCAGGCCCTTGAAGAACGTGTCCCTGGCCGTCTCTTCGTCGGTATGAAACGGCTGCGGGTCGAATTGCAGCCGCGAACGCCTTGATCTGCGTTTCGTCAATCGTATGGGTCGCGCTTGTGAAGCGCTGTCCGACATGGAGTTCGTCCAGATAGAGACGATCGGGACGTGGAATTGCTCATGGCTTGTCCTCCTTGGCTTGGTCCGGTTTCGAGGGGTCGACTGTTCAGTGGGCGCCCGCATCCCCGCCGCCGACCTGGATCTTTCGGGTAAAGAGCAGCGCGACTGCAGCGAGCGCAAGCACCACGCCGATCACGGCGAACGTGTCGCTGAAGCCCAGGATGAGCGCCTGGCGGCGGACGGTCGCGCCGATCGCGGCAATCGCCTTGTGCTGCGCGACGGCGAGATCGGTCACGCCATGCGCCATGAAATACTGCGTCAGATCGGTCGATCCTGTCGCGCACCTCATCGCGGTAGACCGTGACCGACTGGCCGATGATGTTCGAATGGAACTGCTCGCGCTTGGTCAGCACCGTCGCGAGCGTGGCCGTGCCGACCGCACCGCCGAGATTGCGCAGCATGTTCGTACAGCCCGATGCGGCAGCCCGCCTCGCTCGGCGCAATGCCGGCTGTCGTGATCACGGTGATCGGCGTCAGCACCAGCGCCTGGCCGATGGCGCGCACGATGTTGGGCACGAAGAACTGGTCGCCGGCGCTGTCGAGCGACAGGGTGATGTTCATGAAGCAGCTCGCGGCGAAGATGCTGATGCCGACGAAGCCGATGTAGCGCGCGTCAAACCGCTTCATCAGCAGCGGAACGAGCGGAATGATGAGCAACTGCGGCAAGCCGGTCCAGGCAAGCACGAGCCCGATCTGCTCGGCATTGTAGCGCTGCACCTGGCCGAGATACTGCGGCAGGATGTAGACCGTGCCGAACAGCGCGACGCCGACCAGCACGTTGACCAGGACGCCGATGCCGAAGTTGCGCCGCTTCAGGAGGCGCAGCTGGACGAGCGGCTTCTCGACGGTCAGCTCGATGATGACAAAGGCGGTCAGGAACACGGCGGCCGTCAGGGCGAGCTTGACGATGAACGGCGACTGGAACCAGTCGTCCTTGTTGCCCTCCTCGAGCACGGTCTGCAGCGCCGAAAGCCCGATCGCCATGGTGACGATGCCGGCCCAGTCGCCTTGCCTGAGCAGCGACAGCTGCATCGGCGTCTTCTCGAGCGTGAAGTAGAGCGCGATGACCATCACGATGCTGGGCGGCGTGTTGACGAAGAAGATGGTCTGCCAGCCGTAATTCTCGGTCAGGTAGCCGCCGATGGTCGGGCCGATCGCCGGTGCGAAGGTGACCGACAGCGCAAAGAGCGCGAGGCCGAACGGCTGCTGCGCCTTGGGCAGCTTGGTCAGCACCATGGTGAAGGCCATCGGGATCAGCACGCCGCCGGCGAAGCCCTGCAGGCCGCGCAGCACGATCATCGAGCCGAGGTCATGGGCGAAGGCGCAGGCGGCCGAGAAGAGCGGGAACAGGATGGCGTTCGCCAGCATGTAGCGCCGGAACGAGAAGACGCGGCTCAGATAGTCGGTGAGCGGGATCACCACGATCTCGCCGATGAGATAGGAGGTCGAGATCCAGGCGCCGTTGTCGACGCCGGTGCCGATGCCGCCCTCGATGTCGAGCAGCGAGGCGTTGGTGATCTGGATGTTGAGGATCGCCATGAACGCGCCGATCATGCCGGCGAGCACCGCGATCCAGGCGGTGGCGCTCGCCCTCTCGGACGAGGTCGCGGCCGCTGCCGGGGCGGCGGGAGAGCCAGGCGAAACTGTTTGCGTCGTGGTGGACATCGCACTCTCCTGCCATGCCTTGGCTGGTGAGGTAGGCGCTGATCGGCCTCAGTTGATGCGTCCCGATGCCGAGGCGACTTCGCGTTGCCGCGGGCTTGGTGTCGATGGTCGGGTAGACCGACATGCCCGGCCGCAGCACGACCGAAAGCGGGCTGCCGTCGTCGAGCACGATCTTCACCGGGATGCGCTGCACCACCTTGGTGAAGTTGCCGGTGGCATTGTCCGGCGGCAGCAGCGCGAACTCCTGGCCGCTCGCGGGCGAGATGCTGTCGACGTGCCCCTGGAAGACCTGGCCGGGGAAGGTGTCGACCTCGATCTCCACCTTCTGTCCGGCGCGCACGTCGGTGAGCTGGGTCTCCTTGTAGTTGGCGACGATGTAGGCGGCGTCGGTAGGCACCACGGCCATCAGCTGCGTGCCCGCCTGGACGTATTGGCCGACCCGCAATGTGCGGTTGCCGATCACGCCGTCGATGGGCGCGACGAGGGTCGGTGTAGGAGAGGTTCAGCTCGGCCTGATCCTGTACCGCCTTGGCGCTGTCGAGCGCCGCCTGTGCCTGGGCGAGCTCGGCCTTGATCACGTCGAGCTGCCTGGTCGCATTGGCGAGCGCCGCGGTGTCGCGCGTAACCGCGGCACGGGCGGCGGCGATGCGCGAGGCGGCCTGCTGTGCGTTCTGAACGGTGCCGTACCCGCTTCTTCGCCAGCTCGGCATAGCGCTGGTCGTCCTGCTCGGCGAAGGTCTCGTCGGCCTTGTCGGCTTCGACAGTCGCCTTGGCCGCGTCGATCGCGGACTGCTGGGCGGCGAGCGCCGCCTGCTTGTTGGCGATATTGGCCTCGGCCGCCTCGACCTCGGCCTTGGCCTGCTCGAGGCTGACCTTGAAGTCGCGGTCGTCGATGCGGGCCAGGATCTGCCCGGCCTTCACGGTCTCGTTGTCGCCGACGAGCACAGTGGCGATATAGCCGGAGACCTTCGGAGCGATCGTGGTGCTGTCGGCCTTCACATAGGCGTCGTCCGTCGACACCTCGAAGCGACCGACCGTCCAGTAATGCCAGCCGAAATCGGCCGCGCCCGCCAGGGCAGCCACCGCCACGCCGGCGAAAAGCAGCGGGACGCAGCCACCGCTTGCGAACCGGCTTTGGTGCATCGGCAACCACCGCCGGCACCTGAGGAGCTGTGGGCGAGGTCTTGCGGCATCTCTATGCCGGGTGCGGCCTCGGCGGTCGGAAGTGCCTTTTCCATTGTGAAGACTGTCTGATGCTGGCTCATGGCCTGTTCCTTTTCCGGTCGTCGCGAGAGCCGAAAATCCGGCTTGCTCTATTTAGGAAAACTGATAGTTTCCTAAATAATCGCGTACGTAAACGGATTGTCAATAGAATTTGGAAAACGAACATGGTCCATAATACCAAAGTCGCAAAACGCCCCCGAGGACGACCGCAGGTCCGGCCGGATGAAGAGACGCGGCAACTGATCCTGGCGGCGGCGCGCGAGGAGTTTCATGCCAGATGGCTATGCGGGTGCCAGCATGGTTCGCGTGGCCGAGCGCGCCGGCGTGTCGACGAAGACCATGTACCGCCTGATCCCGACCAAGGCCGAGCTTGTTCCGAAGCGTCATCTCCGACCGGATTTCGCGTTTCGTTCTGGAGATGGACGAGGAGCATCTCGACGCGCTGCCGATCGAGCAGGCGCTCGAGCACATACTCATCACCTACGGAAACTCTGAGCCTCGACGCGGACACAGTTTCGAACCTTCGCCTCGTCTTCGCGGAATGTGATCGCTTTCCCGAGATCGCCGCCGCCTTCTCAGAACTGGCTCTTCGCCGCACCACCCAAACCATGGAGACCTGGCTGAGGCGGCAACGCGATCGCGGCGAAATCGAGGTCGACGATCCGACGATTGCCGTTGGCATGCTTCGAGGCATGATGATCATGGAACCGCAGCGCGCCATCATGCTCGGCCTGCGCACGCCGCCGGACCGGTCCGAGATCGCCGCGCGGGCGCAGTACTGTGCGCGTCTTTTCCTGGACGGGTGCCGGTCGCGGAAACTCCATGATCCTATCCCGTGATCAATTTCATCCGGGGATCGGAGCGAGACCGCAGGGTCGCTGCATCAACCGCACAGCACTCGCTGGTTCTCAGTTTCGCGAGGCACATGGATCCACCGTCGACGGCGCGACGCGCTGTAGACGGCTACGAGGATGGTTCAAGCCGAAGCCTTCGCCGCGCCGGCCTCGCGCATCGGCTCGGGCAGTGTTTCCCATGCCCGGATCAACTCGCCGATGGAGGCGGCCTCCATCTTGCGCATGACGTTGCCGCGATGCAGCTTGACCGTCACTTCGCTGATGGCGAGGTCGAAGGCGATCTGCTTGTTGAGGCGTCCGTGCGCCACTTCATGCAGAACCTCGCGCTCGCGGGGCGTCAGCGTCTCGAGGCGGTCGACATTCCGCTTGACGATCCGGGCTTCCTCGCGCCGCGCCGCGTCCATCGCAATGCCCGCGATCACCGCATCGAGCAGCGTCTGATCCCGCACCGGCTTGGTGAGAAAGTCCACGGCGCCGGCCTTCATCGCCTGCACGGTCATCGGAATGTCGCCATGACCGGTCAGGAAGATGATCGGCTTCAGGTTGCCGTTTTGAGCCAGATGACGCTGCATGTCGAGACCGCTTGCGCCGGGCATTCGCACATCCAGGATCAGGCAGCCGGGGCTTTCCAGGACATCGCCGGCGTCAAGCAATTCGCGGGTCGAGGCAAAGCAGACCGGCTGGAAACCCGGCCGACAGGATCAATTCGGACAACCCCTCGCGAACAGCCGCGTCGTCATCGACAATGATGACGAGCGGCTGCTCCGCTTCATTCCTGCGCTGTGGTGATAACGCATCTCTGCAGGAGCGGCTGGTCAAGTGTCATGATTACCCTCCATTTCTCTGTTGCGTAAGGCGTCTCCGACGGCCGCAAGCAAGGCTTTGCGCGTCGAAGGGCTTGCGGAAGAACCCACTGATGCCCTGGGCTCGGTGTCGATCGGCCATCTCGTGGCGGCCGGTGATCAGGAACATCGGCAGATCTGGATGCGCCTTCTTCACCAGGTCACGAAGTTCAAAGCCGTCCATGCCAGGCATGCCGATGTCGGTGATGAGCACGTCGACGCCAGACAGACCGTTGACGAGCAACGATCGCGGCCGACGAGAAGCTGCGGGCCACATAGCCCGCCGACTCCAGAAGATCCTCCAGCGACTCAAGCAGCCTTGGATCGTCGTCGACAACCGCGACAACAGGTCTTCGCTTGGTCATGCTCGGTTCCCTCCCGCTCGGCGCGAGTGGGTGATCGGTATTTCCAATCGCTCCGCGATCCGCACGAGATCGGCGAGCGACGCCGCTGCCATTTTCTGCATCACGTTCCTTCGATGAATTTCCAGCGTGACTTCGCTGATCCCCAGCTCGGCGGCGGCCTGCTTGTTGAGCAGGCCGCTCACCACCAGCGGCAGCACCTCGCGTTCGCGCGGCGTCAGCTCGAGATAGCGTTGCCTCAGCACGCTACGGTTCGGCGCGCTCCGATCTCCTTTCCCGGTCCTGGGCGATCGCCGCCTGGATCGCGGCCATCAGGTCGGCATCGCTGAAGGGCTTGGTCAGGAAGTCCACGGCGCCGTGCTTGATCGCCCGCACCGAGGACGGGATGTCGCCATGCCCCGTGATGAAAACGATCGGCGGATGATCGCCCTGCGCGATCTGCCTCTGCAGATCGAGGCCGTTGATGTCCGGCAATTCGACGTCGAGGATGAGGCAGGCCGGGCACGTCCGGCTTGTCCGCGCTGACATATTCGCCGGCCGATCCGAAGGCCACCGCGCGCATGCCATGCGAGGCCAGCAGTTCGCTGAGCGCCTCCCGGATGCGTTCATCGTCGTCCACGATGAAGACGATATGGTCGTCCGTCGTCATGCCGCCGCCTTCACTTCAACCGGCAAGCGTGAAGATGAACGTCGCGCCATGCGGTTCGTTCTTCTCCGCCCACAATCGTCCGCCGTGCGATTCGACGATCGAACGGCAGATCGCGAGCCCCATGCCCATCCCGTGCTCCTTCGTCGTGAAGAACGGCTCGAACATCTTGTCCGGGAAACTCGACGCCCGGGCCGCGATCGCTGATCTCGGTTTGGACGACATCGCCCATTCGGCGCACGCGTCACGCCAAGGACTCTGGTCGTCCGCAGATGGAGTCCATCGCCTCCATGCCGTTGCGCATCAGGTTGACCAGAACCTGCTGGATCTGGACGCGATCGAGCGCGACGAGCGGAAGGTCGCCTTCGATGTCCGTATCCATGCGCACACGCCGCCGCGCCGCCTCCTCGGCCATGAGATCGCGCGCTTCGGCGACGACGCCGCCGAGCGCCGTAGAACTTCCTTGCCTCGGTGGATTGTTTGAACAAGGCGCGGATGCGGCTCACGACATCGGCGGCGGAGTTTGCGTCACGGGTGATGCGCTCGGCCGTGATCTTGCGCGCGGTCGACGTTCGGCGGTTCGGCGGACAGCCAACGCTGGCAGGCGTGGGAGTTGGCGACGATCGCGGCCAGCGGCTGGTTCACCTCGTGGGCGATCGAAGCCGAGAGCTCCGCCAGGCTAGCGGCCTGTGTCGCCTTGGCGAGCTCGCCGGACGCTTCTCGAAGCGCCTCTTCGGCGCGCATCTGTGCCTCTTCTGCACGCTTGCTTTCGGTCAAATCGAGAATGTAGGCGACCCCTTGCCTGGACTGTCCCTCGAAGCAGGCAGCCCCGATCAGCACGGGCACCCGGCTGCCATCCTTCCTGAAATACTCCTTCTCGCGGGTTTGCATCTTGCCCGTCGCCCTGAGCTCTTCAGCTTCTTCGCGGGCATGCACTTCTTGCCATTCCGGAGGTGTCATATCCAACCAGCGAAGCCCGGCCTGCAAATCTTCGCGGTCGTACTGGACAATGCGAAGAAATGCGTCGTTTGCCTCGATAAGCCGTCCGTCCATGTCCCAGATAACGATCCCGATAATGTCGGAATCGACGAGGCGCCGGATCTTCGCTTCCCGTTCTTCGATGTCGCGGTAAAGGCGCATCTGATCGTCGATGTCGATGGAAATTGCGTACCATTGCACAATCGCTCCGCTCTGATCTCGCAGCGGCTCCCCGCGGCCGTCGACCCATCGATAGGCGCCGTCCGCACGACGCATGCGATACTTCATGGCGTAGGGCTCGCCGGTGGCGAGGGAGTGGCGGACCGTCTCTAGCAGGCGGGTTGCATCGTCGGGATGGACGAGGGTCTTTATGGCTGCCGCCAGCCGGCTCATGCCCGGCTTGTCCAATTGCGCAAGTCCGGCAGGCCGAAGAAATCAAGCAGGCGCTTGTTGAAGAAGATCGGCTCGCCCTCGGGCGTCAGACGCCTGATGTGGACCGGGACCATGTTCACGAGCTGCGAGAGCTCGCGCTCCCGGTCGCGCAGCGCCTCCTGCGCGCGCACCTCATCGTCGATGTCGAGAGAAACGCCGTACCATTGCACAACCGTGCCGTTTTCATCACGCCGCGGCTCCACCCTGCACTCCGCCCAGCGATAGGCGCCATCCTTTTCGCGCCAACGAAATCGCATCGCCGAGCCGTCGCCGGTTTCGAAGCAATTCCGCAGCGTGCGCTGCACTTCGGGGGCATCTTCGGGATGAACCAGCTCCTGCAGCAACGTTCTCGATGCGCGGCTCCTCGAGAGCTTCGAAATTCGCGATGACGGAGCGGAAATGGTCCTGGTATCGCTTGTTGAAGTAGACACGGCCCGCCCGTAGGCGTTGCACTCCAGATGCGGACCGGCACGGCGTCGATCATCTCCTGAAGTTGCCGCTCGCTGCGCCGCAGCGCCTCTTCGGCCTGCACCTGATCGTCGATGTCGTGACAGAGGCCGTACCACTGGACGATGCGCCCGTCCTGATCCCGCAACGGCTCCGCGCGGCTCGACATCCAGTGATAGCGCCATCGGCGCGGCGCAGGCGATAGCGCATCGCGAAAGCCTCGCCGGTGGCGAGGCACCGACGGAGTGTGTCCCCGAACCCTGCTGCATCGTCCGGATGGACGCAGGCTTCTATCATCGCCGCCAGTCGGGTCATGCCCGGCTTGTCCGTATCCGCTACGTCCAGGCCGAGGAAATCGACCATGCGCTTGTTGAAGAAAATCGGCTCGCCGTCGGGTGTCAGACGCCAAACGTGGCTCGGAACCATGTCCACGAGCTGCGAGAGCTCCCGCTCCCGGTCACGCAATGCCCCCTTGGCGCAATGTGAGCACCGCCTGCTGGTGCTGCCGCGATATGGCCGCCACGATGAGCGCCGAAAATGCCGAGATGGCCAGAAACAAGCTGCAGCATGACCTGCTTTCTGCCTCTGGGTCTCGGGATCGCCGACAAACTGGCTGTCGCCGGATATCGTGAATGCCATCGTGATCAGCGCGAGGAGGGTCAAGGCGACGGCGACGCCTTTGAACTCGAAGCGCACCGCGGCCCAAAGAAGGGGCGGCATGACGATGTAGGCGGAGGGCAGATAGTCGTCGCTCAAGGAAAGCGCGGCGACACCCAGAAAGATCAGACCCAGGACGCCGGCTTCCAGCCACTGCGCGGCTGAAAGTTGGGCCTTGCTGCGCCAGTCCTGGATCGCGACCAGTGTCAGTGGCGCTACGAGCAAGATTCCGGTGGCGTCTCCAATCCAAAACAGCGGCCATACCGCCGTGAAGCTCTGCGATTCCACGCCAAACCACGCAAGCGTGGCGCTTCCCACCGTCGCGCTTACGAGTGGCGCAACGCCGGCGCCCAGGACGACGAAGGCGAGGACTTCCCGCAAGTTTTCCAGCCGAACCGGGCGACCACATGCCCGGTTCACGAGAGTTGCGCCGACAACGGCGCAAAGGGCGTTGCCGACATAGATCAGAAAGCCCGCAGGCAGCTGGACTGTGAAACCACACGAACTGGGCGAACATTTCCGCCAGGCAGCCCGCCAGCACCCACCACGGCCAACTATAGGGAGAGGTGAGGATAAGCGTCGCGATGAAAACCCCGGCCGGAGGCCAAATGGAAACGGTTATTCCAGGGACGATTGCGAGCGCCTGCGCGAACCCGCAGCCCAAGACATAGGCCGCGAAAAAAAGCGCCATGTGAACAATTTGGGGGCGGTGCGACCAGACTGACATCATCGGCTTCTCCTGCTGGTCAAAGAAAGGCTGGGGATTGTCAGCACCTGGTGTAGCACTTCTCCTGAATATCTGGGTCGGCGAACTCATGGTCCCATCCTATTCCCCGGATGCCTCGGCCGCACCTTATGGAAATCCATGAGATATGGCCGGCCGGAGCACTCGCCCTAACCTCCGGCATGATGCTGCCTAGACGCTCGGCGGAAGAACTTGGCCTTCTCGCATGATGGCCCGACCTTGCGTGGACGCGCATGATCTAAGGCAATGAATTTTCACTCGCCCTCCGGTGGCGTGTCACCGATGCTCTCTGGCGACCGGTGGACAGCTTCGCTAGGCAGCGGCATAGGCAGAAGTACTGAGCACCCTCTTGACTGGTAACAAACGTTACCGTATGCGACAATGGTAATGACAATTACCGGAGGCCGTCGTGCCGCAACATAGCAAGAAGAAAATGATCGGCTTGCTGCTGTGCCTCTCGGCCACGGTCGTTCTGGCTGCAGGTTGGGCCTGGGCTCGTTCGAACGGCGAGACCTCGACTGACAACGCCTATGTCCGAGGAGACGTGACCGCGCTTGCCCCGAAGGTCGCCGGCTATGTCACCGCTGTAGAGGTCAGGGACAACCAAACCGTCCGAGCCGGTGACGTCCTGTTCCGCATCGACGATCGGGACTATCGCGCACGGCTTGCGCAGGCTGTGGCCAATGTCGAAGCCGCCCAGGCCCGTCTCACCAATGTCGATGCCGAAACCCAGCTTCAGCATGCCCTAATTCGCCAAGCTGAAGCCCAGAAACTGTCGACCCTGGCTGAATTGAACCTCGCGGCACGAGCGTCTGACCGCCGCCGCGAACTTATTCGCACAAGCGCTGTGAGCCAGGCCCAGGTCGATGAAAGCGACGCCGCGCGGTCGACAGCAGAGGCGGGCGTGTCAGCGGCATCCGCAGCAGTCGACGCACAACAGCAACGCGTCGCTGTTCTTGCAACTCAGCGCGAGGCTGCCATTGCCGCGGTCGCGCAGGCAAAGGCCGCACGGGATCTCGCACAAATAGATCTCGACAGCACGGTGGTACGTGCGCCAGTCAGCGGTGTTATCGGCAACCGCCAGGTCCGCATCGGCCGGCTCGTCGCGCCGGGCGCGGCTCTACTCGATCTCGTTCCGGTCAACGATCTGTGGGTCGTGGCCAACTTCAAGGAAACCCAGATCGAACATATCCAGCCCGGTCAGCGCGTCCGGATCATCATCGACGGTTACCCCAGCGATACGATTGAAGGCGTGGTGGACAGTTTTGCGCCCGGCAGCGGGTCTGCCTTCAGCTTGCTCCCGGCAGACAATGCGACAGGAAACTTCGTTCGCGTCGTTCAGCGCGTTCCGGTAAAAATCCGGTTTGTCGGCAATCCATTGTCCGGCCGCCTCGTGCCCGGCTTGTCGGCACGTGTCGAGGTCGATCCAGGGATCGGTTCATGACGGCAGCCGTCATCGCCATCCCGAGTCGCAGCCGACCTGCAATAGGAACGCTTCTCGTCGCGGGCATAGTTGCCGCCAGTCTGACGGAGGCGATCGCCAGCACGGTCCTGTCGCTCGGGCGCGGCGATATCATCGGCGACACATATGCAACTCCAGATGAGTTCGCCTGGCTGGATGTCGGATACACCGCCCTGAAGCTGATCGGATTCATGACCGCTCCGTGGCTGCTGAGCCGTATCAATCCGCGCAGTCTGATCGTCGGCGCAACCCTGGTCATGGGCATGGCCTGCGCCGTCGCCGCCATCACGGCTCGCTTGGATGTGTTGGTCGTGCTCCGCATCATACAAGGCTTTTCGGGAGGCACCCTGCTCGTCGGAGGGCAGGCGATCATCTTTCTTGTCTATCCGCGACACCAACAACCCTTCCTTCAAGCCTTGTTCGCAATGGGAGCGGTCGTTGCCCCCGCAACGATTGCCCCGGCGCTTCAGGGGTGGTTGCTCGACAGCCAGTCGTGGACGTGGATATTCTTCAGTATCGTTCCGGTGGCGTTGGCGGCGGCTGGAACTCTTGCTGCTTGCGGACTGTCCGACGCCGGTCAAGGTTGCGCGCCGTCCATTCGACTGGCTCGGACTCTCACTCGTTTCTGTGTCGCTCTTCTGCTTCACTTACGTGCTTAGCCAGGGCAGCAGATGGGACTGGTTCGAGGAACCGCGCATAATGTGGCTGACATCGATCGGCGCGGCCGCGATGCTGGCATTTCTCGGCCAACAAGTGTTGGCCAAAGGTCAAGGCCTCCTCGATTTCACCTTGTTTCGGTCAGACGATTTTTGCTTCGCCTTTATCGTCAGTTTTGTGGCTGGCGCCGCGTTGTTCGGGAGCGCGTTCCTGATCCCGTCGTTTGCCGTCTCCGTCCTCGCTTTCACCCCTACTGGCGCCGGGCTACTCCTGTTGCCAAGTGGCGCGCTTTTCATCGGCGCGCTGCTCATTGCCGCCTTCCTTGTACAGACCTGCAACGTTCCTCCGTTCGCCACCGTACCCTTTGGGATCCTGATGATCATGGTTGCGATGTGGATGCTGTCCGGCTCGACCAGCGAGAGCGGCGCGGCCGACATGATGGCCGCTATCCTGTTGCGCGGCCTCGGCCTCGGCTTCCTGTTCCTGTCGATCACCCTCATCGCCTTCGGCAATCTCAGCAACCACAACCTCGCGTCCGGCATCGGTCTCTTCAACACGGGTCGCCAGCTTGGCGGTCTGATCGGGGTCGCCGGGCTCCAGACCCTGATCGACAACAACGTCGCCGCCAATGTCGCCGTGCTCGGCGCCAACATCACCGCAGGCGTTCCAGCGGTCGGCGAACGTCTGACGATGATGACGGCCATGCTCGCGGCGAGAGGAATGGACGCCGTGGCGGCCAGCCGGGCAGCCACGAGTCTGCTGGGTAAGGTCGTCATCGGTCAGTCGAGCGTGATCGCCTTCGACACGGCATTCAATGCAGTCGCCCTGTTGTTTGTTGTCGCCGCACCGATACTGGTCGCGATCAAGATTGGCCTTGCCCGCTACGCGAAAATGCGCACGGAGCGCTTGTCGCTGACGTTGACCGCGACCCCAATGCTGCAGGCCTCGACGCCCGACATGGCTCCTGGATTGCACCAGTTGATACAGCCGGTGTCGACGGTGAGTGGTGGGAAAAACTGATCGACCAAATTGAGATGATGCCGGCTGGAACGATCTCGGGGTCGCATATGCCGGCTGCCTTGTGACGGCGCAATGTCCGAGGCGAAGGAACACGGAACAATGGTTGGAGAATCTGGCAAATCCGCTTCGCCGCCGGCGAGCGGCGGCTGTGCCAGTTCGGCAGCCATGGTTGCACTGATCGAATGGCTCGCGGGGGATGAATGCCACGCGCTCGACGACGCCGGTCTCGCAGCGGAATTTGGAGGGCGCCTGTGTGCGGCCGGCTTGCCCATCGACCGGCTGACGCTCCATTTGAGAACGCTTCATCCGGAGATTTTCGGCCGCAGCGTGGCATGGGCGCCCGGCGAAACCGTGGAGGTCCGGGACAGGGAACATGGCATCGAAGTTTCGCCGGGCTATGCCGGCAGCCCGCTTCGGCGCGTCATGGAGACGCGTGAGCCGCTGGTCGTGCGCCTAAACGGCGCGGACGATCCAGCCTGGTTCAACACGGACCTTTTCCACGGACGCGATCTCGTCGAATTCGTCATCGTACCGCTGTGTAATGCCGATGGCCTGATCAGCGCTGCATCCTTCTCGACCACCCGCTCAAGCGGCTTTGTCGCTTCCGAGCGGGCGGCGTTGGGCCGGATCGTTCCAGCTCTGCGCAATGCCTGCGAGTTGCTTACTCTGAGGAGAGTAGAATCGACGCTGCTCGATACCTATGTAGGCGCGACAACGGCGCGGCGCGTCATGGCGGGCCGCGTTCGCCGCGGCGAAGTCGAAACACTCGAGGCCGGATTGATGCTCTGCGATCTGCGCGGATTCACGGAGCTGTCCAACCGGTTGCCAGGGGAGCGCGTGCTCGAGCTGCTCAACGCCTACTTCGATCTCGTCGTGCCGGCAATCACCTTCGCAGGCGGTGAGGTGATCAAGTTCATGGGCGATGCAGCACTCGCCTTTTTCCATCGCGACACTCCGGCTGCGTCCTGCTCTGCCGCGTTGCAGGGCGCGATGAGTGCCGTGGAAGGCCTCGGCCGATTTACCGCGCCCGATGCTGAACTCCATGCCGGCATCGCGCTACACTATGGAGAGGTCTCTTATGGCAATATCGGCTCGGGTCAGCGGCTCGACTTCACGGTGATAGGGCCTGACGTCAATCTGGTGAGCCGGATTCAGGCCGTATGCAGCGCGACCAGCCGTCCGCTCCTGATGTCCGAGCGATTTGCGAGGCTCCTCAATTCCGAAGCGGCAGTTGCGATTGGCCGCTTTGAGCTGCGAGGATTTGCCGAGCTGGCCGAACTCTACGCACCCGCCGGGAGCTATGCTCAATCGGATCGGTGATCGGGATTTCCTGAACGCTCTGGGAAGAACACAGCGATCGGACTGCACAGGCTTCGAGAGCATTTTGCAGCCAAATGGATTCATTTGGCGTCCGCATTAATGCTGCAAAACAAATAGTTAGAGAGTTACCGGTTCTGAAAGCGGAACCGCTCTAAGTGGTCAATTGAGCTCCGCGTCCTCGCGAATGTGGCGCATCCGTTCCTTGCCTCGAGAAGCCCTTCTTGTTCCATCGCAGCCTTTACGGCCGCACGGCCCGACATGCGGCGGCGCAGGTCAACGAATCATGTGGGAAAGGAGATGTCGAAACGCGCTGCCCACAACAGCATCACGAACAGATAGAAATCGGCGACCGTGGGCTCCGCGCCAAAAGGTAGTCGCCCTCAAGGCCGTTGGTCAGGTCGTCCAGTAGCGTGGAAATGGTTGCTCTCGCCTGCTCCTTTGATCTTCGTTGCCGGCGTGCCACATCGGCTTGAAGCTGCGGTGTATTTCGGTCGAGATGAAAGCCAGCGCTTCCAGAAGGCGCGTGCGGCCAAGTTTTCCGGGAACGCCGAGCGTCGGATATTGCGACGCGAGCCAGTCGAGAACGATGTTTTCGGTAAGGATTTCTCCGGTCCAGAACCAGTGCCGGAACGTAGCCCTTGCGGGTTACCTTGTTGAAAACGCCGCCCGAAGCCGTTTGCTTCGTCCTGGCGTCGACGCGCTCGCCTTCGAACGGCGCTCCGGCTTCGAGCAAAGCGATATGATCGGCCAGGCTGCAGGCGAGGGGGCTGTAGTAGAGTTTAATGTTGGTATCCTTCCAACGAGGAACGTTCTTTGATCGGATCTTCTGAACGGGATCTGATTCAGCGATAGCCGGCGCCGGTGACGCAGTTGGAGAGCTGCTCCCGCCAGGCGCGCACTCCATTTCCGTCGCCAACGGCATTTTCCCGGCTGCCGGGTCGGCCACATTTATGTCGGGCCGATCCGGGACGCCGAAGTTGACCGAGAATTCATCTTTGCTTCAGGCGGCGGCGCGCATGCGGTCCGCCGGGTGCTGCAGGCGAAAGCCGATCGCCAGTCTGTTCCAGGCGTTGATGGCGGAAACGCCGATCGACAGTGCGAGGAGTTCATCTTCCGAGAAAGCGTTCCGGGCTTCGTCGTAGACCGCGTCAGGCGCATGGGTCTCGGCGATCCGGGTCAGTGCTTCGGCCCAGGCGAGAGCTGCCCTTTCGCGTTCCGTGTAGAGGCCGGATTCGCGCCAGGCGTCGAGAAGCAACAGCCGGTCCTCGGTCTCGCCCAGTCTGATGGCGTCTTGCCGGTGCATGTGCAGGCAGTGCGCGCAGCCGTTCATCTGCGAAACCCGCACTTTGACGAGTTCGAGCAGCTTCAGATCGAAGTTGCTGGCGATCCAGTTTTCGACGGCGATGAGGCCCTCGATGCCGCCATTCTTTCGGGTCAACCAGTTCAGACGCTTGGTCATGTCATGCTCCATGATCTAGGGGTTGAAATGTTGGATGTTACGAAGGGTGCTTCGCTGTTCGTCCAGGCGCCGCGGCGATGGTTTGCCCATGCGGGGCCTGCAGGACGCGTGAGGCAGCGATGACGATCAGTGCCGCTGGGCTGCGGCTTGACTGAACCAATCCTCGAAGCGCATCGCGCCGATGCGCGGATTGTCGCCGGGCACGAGCGAAAGGTCTTCCAGTTCGGTGCCGAAATAGAGCGCGCGCGGATCCGCAATCACCTTGCGTGGATCGTTGGCCGCTTTCAGGAAACGCGCGACAACTTCGTTGAAGCGCCCCCGCTCCGGGCCGGCGATCTCGACCGTGCCGTTGAGCGGTTGGGCAAGTGCCATTTCGGCCATGACGTCGGCGACATCATCCGACGCGATGGGTTGGAAAGAGACCGGTGGCAGGTGGATGGAGTCTCCAACCATCGAGGATTGGGCAATCCCGCCCAGGAACTCGAAGAACTGGGTCGATTGGACAATCGTGAACGGTATCCCGGAACTCCTGATCAAATTCTCCTGCGCCATCTTGGCGCGCAGATATCCACTGCGCGGCAGGCGTTCGGTTCCCACGACTGACAGCGCGATATGATGCTTCACGCCGGCCACCGCTTCCGCAGAGAGCAGATTTCGACCGGAGGTCTCGAAGAACTCCAGAACCGCCTTGTCCTCGAACGAGGGCGAATTCGCCAGGTCGATAACGACCTGTGCTCCAGACAGAGCGTCGGCCAATCCTTCGCCCGTGATTGTGTTTACGCCGCTGTTCGGTGACGCCGCGAGCACCTCGTGGCCCCGTTTGCGCAGCCTCTCCACCGTCTTCGATCCAATGAGCCCGGTGCCGCCAATAACCACGATTTTCATGTCAGCCTCGTTCGCGTTTCAGGATTGGGTTGTCTGGTTAAGTCGCTATGCGGTCGCGGATGTGGCCGCGATATCGTCTGTCGTCCGTACCACGGACAATGCGACGGAGACGCTGGTCAGACTATCCAACGGAAGCATCTGTCATGCGATGCGAAGGTCTAGGATTGATGCGTCCAGAGGCTGGGAATCCTAGTCAGCCGGATGCCGAGGGGTGGTCTCAGGCATTGGTCGATCTGACGATGAGGGAAAGCGACCGACCCTGCTTGCGCTGCAAGTCGGGAAGGCGTCTATCCACATCGGCCGCATCGGATTTCATTCCCCGGGCTTTGGCAGGACGTATTCCGCGGTTTGCATGGCCCTCTCCCTTGATCCAATCGAACGCAGAAGCCAGTCGACATAGCGTCTTCAGGACAAAGGCCGCCAAAAATCGGCCGGAGAGATGGAAGCCGAAAACCCTGAAACACAACCGGAGCCGGTCGGTGAGCATCTCCGCGAACAGGCGAGCGCAAGTACCTGTCTGGCCGAAGTCGCGACTCTCATCCGGTGCGTATGGGAGCCGAAAATCCATCTCGAGATCCGCGTCGGAGCCGACCTGCCTGCTGTGCAATGCGATCGCCTGGGTTTGCAAGACGCGCTTTTGAATCTCGTTTTCAACGCGCGCGACGCAATGCCGGATGGCGGTCTGATTTCGATTGAAGGCGCGACCGTCGTCCAGGGCGCTAACGTCCTTGTCGAGCTTCGCTCAAGAATCGGTATTGGAATGACGCAGGAAACCGTGCTTCGCGCCTTCGAGCCCTTTTTCACCACGACGGACAAGGGCCTTGGCGGTGTCGGCTTGGCGACGGTGAAACACCTGGCCGAACAGCATGGCGGAAGCGTCGATATCGAGAGCACCCTCGGGTCGGGCACAACGGTGATCCTGCAATTGCCCGCGATGCAAGATCGGCAGGAATATCTGCCAGCAAAGAGGAGAGTTGGATGACCAGCATTCTCGTGTTGTGGGTTTGTCTCTCGTCGGGGGAGCATTGCCAACCGATGATTGGAGAGCAGATGCAGTTCATGGAGTGCCTCATGACGGGGCAAGTGAAGGCCGCCGACTTCATCAACAAGAACCCCCGCTATCAACTGGAAAAGTATGCGTGTGTAGAACCGCGTCGCGTTCAGGCGCTTCTCGGAAGGACCGTAGCACTGTTGTTTCCTGGCAGAGGCCGGGATCGGCAATCGTCGCCGGCCGATAGTCGGTCCGTGTCCTTGTAGTCCCGTCATTCTCACTGGGGGCGAAAGACTTTCTACAACCGGACCGGGGTTCAATTTGGCGACGCGAAAGATCATCCCGATGGCATTGAACGCTGCCAGCCTCGATGCCGCCCCTGATCCCGGGCCATCCAGGTTTTCCGTGGGGACTGCTACCTTGGCTTGCTCTTTTGAAGAACGGCCTCGGTGATCGAGTTCGGCAGCTGACGCGGCGTCTCGATCAGTCCAAGCAGCGGCATGACGACGAGAAAGAACGCGAAATAGTAGAGGGTCGACACCTGACATGGCGGAGATGTACCAGCCTTCCGCCGGCTTGCGATCCCAGCCAGCCAAGGAAGACGGCGTTGGCGACAAACAGCCAGAAGAACCGCCTGTACCAGAGGCCGGTAGACGGCCGAGCGCACCTTCGACGTGTCGAGCCAAGGCACGAAGAACAGCACGGCGATGGCGCCGAACATGGCGAGCACGCCGCCGAGCTTGGAATCGATCGGCCCGATGTTGAAGGTGACGGCGCGCAGGATCGCGTAGAACGGCAGGAAATACCATTCCGGCACGATGTGGGCCGGCGTCTTCAGCGGGTCGGCGGCGGTGTAGTTGTCCGGATGGCCGAGATAGTTCGGCATAGTAGAAAACGAAATACGCAAAGACGAGCAGGAAGACCACGGCCCCCAGCAGCGTCCTTCATGGTGGCATGGGGCGTGAAGTCCACGACGTCGGCTTCCGACTTCACGTCGATGCCCGCCGGATTGTTCTGGCCGACGAGGTGAAGCGCCCAGATATGCAGGATAACGACGCCCGCCAGCATGAACGGCAGCAAATAATGCAGCGCAAAGAAGCGGTTGAGGGTCGGATTGTCGACCGCGAAGCCGCCGAGCAGCAACTGCTGCACCCAGTCGCCGACCAGCGGGATGGCGGTGAAGAAGCCGGTGATGACGGTCGCGCCCCAGAACGACATCTGCCCCCAGGGCAGCACGTAGCCCATGAACGCCGTCGCCATCATCAACAGAAGGTTGGTGCAGCCGAGAACCCACAGCAGCTCGCGCGGCGCCTTGTAGGAACCGTAATAGAGGCCGCGGAGACATGTGGATGTAGACGGCGATGAAGAAGAACGACGCGCCGTTGGAATGCAGGTAGCGCAACAGCCAGCCGGAATTCACGTCGCGCATGATCTTGTCGACCGAATTGAAGGCGAGCGTCGTGTCGGCCGCATAGTGCATGGCCAGCACGACGCCGGTCACGATCTGCGCCGCCAGCATCATCGAGAGGATGCCGCCGAACGAATAGGCGTAGTTCAGGTTGCGCGGGACCGGATAGACGATGAACTGATCATGCACCATCCGCGGCAGCGGCAGGCGGGCGTCGAACCAGCGTCCGATCCGCGGTCTTGGGAATATAGGTTGAATGTCCACCGCTCATGACAACGCTCTCCCTGCCTGCAGATTTCAGCACCGGCTTCCGTGCAAGCTTGCTTGCCCAACTGCCCTTCAGCGAAGGCGCCACGGGTTTGCCTGCGAGCCGTGAGATTGCTGGGAAATGTGGGACCTTCGGCGCGGCCGCGTTATGTAGGCTCGGCGGGTCGCCGGGCTAAAAAACTCGTCAGCGATGCCGTCGTGTCTTGTCATCGCAGGGTCGAGGCCGCAGAGCCTCAAGACAATCGGCAGCAACTTCGAAAGGGCCAAACGTAGCGTCATCTCCGATTTCCTTTGCTGGATTGCGAACGACCAACCATGCAATCTCTCCAAGTTGCGGGCCATCGTGCCGAGGGCGCGGGCGTTCGATACCTTGGTCTATAATTCTGAGTGAAAGGCTGCGGCAGGCGGTTATTGTGTGCCGCAGGTCGTGGTTCTGGCGTCTTGCCTACGATCCGCAGTTGCGACCGCCCAGTGCCGACCATTGACACCTCCGGTAACGAGCGTTACCGGTCGTGGTGGCTTATCATGACAAGAGGCTAAGGAACTATGGTCGCAGCAAAGTCAGCGCGGTCGAAAAGTCGCCGACAAACACTTCTTGAAGCGGCTGCCAAGGTCTTTTTCGAACAGGGCTACGCGGCGACAAGCATCGACGCGATCATCGAACGCGCCGGTGGATCGAAAAGAAACATCTACAATGAGTTCGGGAACAAGGAGGGCCTGTTCTCGGCCATCGTCACGGAAAGCGCAGACAAAGTGCTGTCGACCTTGGTCATCGACGACATCGAGGAGCACGACCTGCGGCAGACGCTGACGGTTTTTGGTCAACATCTCATGGCGGTTTATATGTCTCCCGCGTTGATCGGCATCTACCGAATAGCCGTCACCGAAGCCAACCGCTTTCCCGATCTCGTGAAGTCGTTCTATGAACAAGGGCCGAGCCGTGCCACATCCCGGTTGGCCGAGGTTCTTGAAGGCGCCAGGCAACGAGGAGAAATCCGGGCGGATGATTGCCTGCAGGTAGCGGATCACTTTGTAGGCATGATCCGGGGCAACCTTCATCTGCAGGTCGTTCTCGGGTTGCGCTCGCCGCCGTCAGAGGAAGAAGCACGGGAGGCGGTCGGCTCTGCCGTGGGAGTTTTTCTCAACGGCGTTCGACCTGGCCAGGACAAGTAGAAAGTCCGTTGCTCAGCGGCCGGCCGGCGGTGCGGCTGAAGTTCCACGGCGGCTTATAGCGTAGCCGCCAAAGCAGCAGAGGGGCGGTCACCGAAAAGGTTCGCGGATCCGCCCCTCCCATGCCTGGCTCATTTGGTGCTCGAAGATGCCGCTGCGTTACGAGTGGACAGAAGAAGCTGCATGATGGCAAACGTCGCAACACAAAGCCCAACCAAGACGTGTGTCCACATCGGCGTCGACGCAGATCCGAAGCCGAGCAGGAACGGTGCGACGAGCGCCCAGGATCCTAGGATAACGTTGGACCATTCGGCCCAAGCCGCGTAGCGATAGAGCGCCACGATAGAACAACACACAATCAGCACGCCCACGATCCCCGCATTCCAAGCCGCGGCGGGTAGTTCACCGAACGTGAATGCAGCGCAGGCCAAGCCCGCTCCCAGAATGAGGTTGGTCCACTCCAACCCCTTGCTAGCTACTTCATTTGTCATCTTCTCTCCTTTTGAGTCCGGCAACACGTGCCGTTCCACCCCTCCATCAGACCAGAGCGGCTGGTGCGAGGAGGTGCGAGGAGAATGGAGGTGGCCGAGCCACTGGCCTATTCTACGCAGGAATCTGTCAGGCGATGCAAAGGTCTAGGCCTGTTGGCCACGATGTCGGAGGCAAGGCATCGAAGCGCTCGGATCACAGCGTGCTTCGACATAGGTAAGCGCGACTTCCACTTGGAGCGGTATGCCGCTTTCAATACGCCGTCTCCAGCGAACCGCCGCAAGATTTTGGAGAAGCGCGCGGAACCGGCCGCTAGCGAAAGACAGGATGTTCCTTCCACGCATTTCCAGCAATGACTTCGGCGTATCCGAGGTCATAGACGGCCCGCATGTAGTTGGCGTTGAAAGGATCGAGCATCGAATAGGGGACTTGAGCGTCAATTGTCGCCAGATGAAAGCGTGCCCCGGTCAGTCTGGCGTAGTTATAGAGGGTCGTCAGCTCGCTCTGTGTCTGCGACTTGAGGAGGATCAGGTATGCCCTTGCGATCACAGACAGCGTTTTATTCCGTGTCGTGGCAAATTCCGGCATCAGCGCGTTGTTGACGATCACGTAGAAATTGACGCTCTGCCGTTCGTTCGGCACGAGACGGTTTGCGCTTGTCAGAATAGCGTGCGGAAGCATCAGGACTTGCGACGAGGAGCCTCCATCGGAATGCATTTCCTCGAAGTGGCGCCCTCCCGACTCGGCCTCGATCATGACCGCCGGATAAACGCCCGGGATGCTCGCCGATGCGATCAGGACGTCCTGGAACAGCTTCAGCGCGTCCGGCTCGACCGCTGTTGGCGATGGCGCCCATGTTCCACACGACGGCACGTTGGGTGTCGAGGTTGGTCGTGAGGACAAGAAGGCGACGGCCTTTGCGATGTTCGGCTGCAACCTGCTGCAGGACCGCCGGCGTGATGAAGCGCTCGACCATCCGCCTCATTGGCGCGGATCTCAGCAAGCTCGATCCAAACAATCCCACGGGACCTTTGCTTGCGACAAGATCTTCCGCAATGCCGCTCGTAAAGAGATGCACCAGCGTGTCGTCATAGGCCGATCCGAGGAATGCGAATGGTGCGATCAAGGCGCCCGTGCTGACGCCGGTGACGACGTCGAATGACGGACGGGTCTTGGCTGCGCTCCACGCCGAAAGCACGCCGACGCTGAAGGCGCCCCCCGAACCGCCGCCGGAGATCATCAGGAAATCGAGGCCATTCGGCCTCGGTCGCCGGCGCCCAGTCGCGAACATCTTCGGGGCTTCATGCGAGCCGAGCGTCGCGATAGATCCGGATCTCGCCATAGCCAGCAATCGAAGCCTGGTCTGCTTCCCCGGCGTTATGGGGCCTGTCCTTGAAATTCGCGACGATCCACACATCGTCCGCCGCGACTTCCAGGCGCCCGACAACCAGCCACTGCCAAGCCGAAATCCAGGCGAGAATAGCAACCAGCCCTGCCAGTCCAACACGCACCAATACTTTCAAAAGGCGCACAACAGGTCTCCGACGCGCTTGGCTTCGCGAACGCTATTTCCTGGAAGCGCGTGGGTCGATTGTTTCTGGCGGCTGGTTTGCTTACCCGATGGTATAGGGTCTCTAACGCCTGGGGAGGACGTCCTGCGTTGAACGGCGCCATGTGGAAAGGTTCAACTCTGCTTTGGGCGATGCTGAACGGATTGAGGGTATCTTGGTGTCCATGATTACGGCCTGCTCTGTGCCGAATCCAAAGACTATCAAAGCTCGCCGCGGCGGGCGTTTGTTTGGAGCTGGTGGTTTCTTTTGTCAGGCGGTCAGCCAGAGAACGGCTGTGAAAAGACCTGCTGCAACAAGCAGCGCGACAAACGCCTGCCGGGCTATTGTCTCGTCGCCGGGAATTCTCTCGAAATGGTTCATTTCGCGCGCCTCCATCGCGAGCGAAATTTCTCATTTCTGGCCGAGGAAGAATGTGATCTTTCCCACAGAGGGGAAACTTGACCTCTCGCGCACAGTCCGCGCATCGGCCATTGCGGCGAAACGGCTGCCTACTAAGCGGCCACCCCTGAGCCCCCGCTTAGTAGGCATTTGAAACGAAGGGACGACGATGTTGTTGCATTCGCCCATCCTTCGGCTTCACGTTTCTATAGTAGACAGGCGAGGGTTCTGTCGTTAGCGCTGCGTCCGAGAAGTTTACGCTCCGTCCATTTGTTTGGTCGGAGCGACGCGACGATTGCTTCCGCGCCCAGGCACTGGTGCTTCGATCTCCCGGCTATGAAGGCGGCAAGAAGCGAGCTACGTCGGCCCCGTTAATGATCCCGGGATCATGAAGCGGTCGAAAACTTCAACGACCTGAAGGCCGACAGCCGCCACAGACGAAGGCTTGTTTCCATCTCGTCAGCGGGGCATAGCCCTGATTTCGCTTCGTCAGGTCGCTTGAAACCTCAGAACTTGACACCGACGCGGGCTGTCAGAACGTCGACCTTGGCGTCGATCTGGGTGCCGTCGAAATCATCGAAACCGAAATGCGAATACTGGCCGCCGACGGTTATGTTGTTGGTCAGCGCATAGTCGACGCCCGCGCCGGCAACCCAGCCCCAGTCCTTCAGGTCGACATTGGTGGTCGCGTAGACGCCGCCGGCATGGCCGGTGATCAGGAAGCGGTCGATCGCGTAGCCGGCGCGCGCCTTCAGCGCCACGCTGTTGTTGACCTTGATGAAATCGAGCAGTTCGTAGTTGATGTCGAGCCGCATCGCCTCCACTTCCGCGCCGACGACGAAGTTGCCGAAGCCGTGCAGATAGCCGGCATGCGCGCCGAACACCCAGTCGTCGCCCTCGTCGTGCAGGGGCACCGGGAACTGGTTGTCGACGTCTTTCAGCCAGGCATAGCCGGCGGAAGCGCCGACGTAAAAGCCTGTCCAGCCGAATCGCTCCGGGTTGATGTCTGGAGCGATGTCGACAGCGGGATCGGCGGCCGATGCCGCCCCGCAGGTGACGAGAATTGAAATCAGGCCTGCGACAGCGATACGCATCCGCGATGCTCCTGGTGAGAAATTGGCGTCAAGCAAGCTATAAACATTATGATTCGTAAGACATTACAATTGCCAACTGCTTAAGAAACCGCGACCCCAAAGAGTTTCGGAGATTGCGGCGGGCCGGATTTCATCGCGCAATTCTTGCCTGTAGACTAATTTCCGCAGTTCACGCGGACAAATTCGGCGATAGAATAAGTCGGCCGATGCGCGAGCCGCCTCTTGGCTATGGACAAACGCCGCATTCGTTGCGCGTTTACCAGTTGTCAAGATGCGACCGACATTGGTTAGGAACACGCAACCCTGGGGGCATCGCGGTGCATTTCCTGCAGAGGCTCGAGGCATTTATCGATTGGTTCGTGCCGCCCGCCATCAACCAAGATGCGCACGCAAGAAAGCGCGTGCGCATGTTCCTGATCAGTCACCTCTGCGGCCCGTTTCTCGGCGCGCCCATCTGGCTGTTTCTGTGGGTGAACGATCCCAACCCGCTGCCGCAGGTGCCGATCCTGGCTGCCCAGATCGCCGCATTCTGGCTGTTTCCGCTGGCTCTGAAGCTTTTCCCGAGCCACTACACCGCGCTCGCGGTCATCTCGGTTTTCAATCTGAGTTCGGCGATCCTTTGGGGCTCCTACAATTACGGCGGCGCGAGTTCACCTTTCCTGGTGTGGTTCCTGGTGATGCCGCTGCTGGCCTTCTTCTACCTTGGTTCGGGCCCTCGCATCCGCCTCATCATCTTCGCCCAGATCGCGGTCGGGTTGATGGCGTTCTATGCGGCGTTCCGGCTTGAAAACAGCTTTCCTTCCCGCATTCCGCTCGACGACATGGTCGAGGTCGGCATCATTTCCGCCTTCTGCGCCGCGACCTACGTTTTCCTGATGGCAAGTTATTATTCGAGCGTTGTGGACTCGCAGTCGGAACTGCTGCGGGAAATCGATCGGCATCAGGAGACGATGAAGATGCTGACGCTCGCCAAGGATGAGGCGGTGCGGGCGAACGGCGCCAAGTCCGACTTCCTTGCCAAGATGAGTCATGAACTGCGCACACCGCTGAACGCCGTGCTCGGCTATAGCGAAATCCTGCTCGAGGATGCCGAACTGGAAGGCAGGGGCGAGCAGATCGCCGATCTCCAGAAAATCAGCGGCGCCGGAAAGCACCTGCTCGCCATGGTCAACGATATCCTCGATATTTCGAAGATCGAAGCCGGCAAGATGGAACTCAATATCGAGAGTGTCGATCTCGATGGGTTGATCCGCGAAGTCGAGGCGACCAGCCGCCCTCTGGCAGCGAAAAACACCAATGCCTTCATTGTCGAGCGAGCTGAAAATCTTGGGACCGTTCGTGTCGACGCCACCAAGCTCAGGCAGGCGGTCTACAATCTGTTGAGCAACGCCGCCAAGTTCACTCACAACGGACAGGTGAAGCTTTCGGTGCGGCGCGAAATGCGGGAAAGCGGCGAATGGCTGGTGATCGCAGTGGCCGATACCGGCATGGGCATCAGCAAGGAACAGCAGGAGAGCCTGTTCTCCAACTTCTCGCAGGCCAACCCTTCGATCGCCGCGAAATATGGCGGCACCGGCCTCGGCCTGTCGCTCAGCCAGAATCTCTGCCGCCTGATGGGCGGCGTCATCACGGTCGAAAGCGAACTCGGACGGGGCTCCTGCTTTACAATCCACCTGCCGCTCGGTTCCGATGGCGGCGCACCTGAGGACGACGACGGGGAGTTGCAGGTGCCGAAGAAAGGCAGTCGCGAACGCCACGCCAGCCTGTCGACCGGTCGGCACGCACCCGGCAAGCCGCAGACGATTCTGCTTGTCGACGACGACCGCGCCTTCCTCGAACTGGCCGAGCGCCTGTTGCTCAAGGAAGGCTACAGCCCGATTATCACTGATGCGCCCGAATCAGTGCTGCAGATCGTGCGAACGGCACGTCCGGCGGTGGTTTTCCTCGATATTTTGATGCCTGGCCTCGACGGCTGGGATGTGCTTGCCACGCTGAAGTCCGATCCTGTAACCGCGAGCGTTCCCGTCATCATGCTCAGTATTCTCGACGATCAGCACAAGGCCCGCGCCCAGGGAGCGGAACTTTTGCTCACCAAGCCGCTTGATACACGCAAGTTGAAGCAGGCATTGCAATTGGCGCGGCGCAGCCCCTTGGGCCCCGAGGGCAATGGCCGCTTGACCACGGTCACAGGTTAAATCATGAGCAATTCGCACAACGCCGCAGGAGGTGAAGCATGACGATGGTATTGATCGTCGAAGACAATCCGATCAACCGGGATGTGCTGGGGCGCCGGCTTGAGCGACGCGGCTACAGCATTCGTTTCGCCGAAGATGGACCCTCCGGGATATCGACGGCCAAAACCCTTATGCCGGATGTCATTCTGATGGACATCGGGCTTGGCGAAATGGATGGCTGGGAGGCGACACGCCGCATCAAAGCCGATCCGCAAACCGGTAACATCCCTATCATCGCGCTGACCGCCAGTGCTTTCGAATCGGATCGGGAAAAGAGTTTCGCCGCGGGGTGCTGCGATTTCGACACCAAGCCGGTCGATCTGCCGAGACTGTTGGGAAAAATCGAGAGAAGCCTTGAGATGTGAACCGCGCCGCCCGGTTCGACCGGCGCGGCGCCTGTCCCAAAAAGCCGCCGCCCCGGTTGGGACGACGGCTTTTTTGAGTTTCGGCCGGTGAAGTTCAGGCGGCGTTCGACGCCGCATCCCAGCGAACCGCGCCCCGCTTGAGCGAGGAGCCCTCGGCCTCGCGATAGGAGCGGAATTCCAGATCCGCCGACTGCATGGCTTGTCGCATCAGCCGGACAAGGGTGTCGACGTCGCCGCGCGTATGATCGGCCATGACCTGGACGCGGAACCGCGCGCCGCCCTGCGGCACCGCCGGATATTCCACCAGGTTCGCGATGGCGCCGAGCGAGGCGAGTTCTCGTGCCGCAATACGCGCTAGCCCTTCGGCGCCGACACGAACCGGCACGATGGCCGACGGGTGGCCGAGTGCTTCCAGGTCCACCTTGGCCATTTCGCTGCGCATATAAAGGATGTTGTCCATCAGGCTCAGCCGCCGCCGCTTGCCTTCGTCCGACGCGACGATCTCGAAGGCAGCCAGCACCGTTGCCGCCTGGGCCGGCGACAGGGCATTGGAAAAGGTCTGCGTAGCGCTGAAATATTTCATGTATTCCGCCACCGCCCGCGTCTTCACGGCGATGAAGCCGCCGTTCGAAGCGAAGGTTTTGGAAAAGCTGCCGATGATCACGTCGACTTTGTCGATCATCTTTTGCAGGCCGATGTGGCCGAGCCCGTCCTCGCCGATGCAGCCGAAATCATGGGCGCAATCGACAAGCAGCCTGGCGTCGTATTCGTCGCAGATTGCCCGCATGGCGGCGATGTCTGGCGTGTCCGAATGCATCGAGAAAAGGCTCTCGGTGCACACCAGGATGGCGTTCACGGTGTCAGCCGAGCGGATGCGTTGCAGCCGGCGCGTCAACCCTTCGAGGTTCAGGTGCCCATGGAAATGGATGTTCTGGGTGGCGGCGCGAGCGCCTTCCTGCAGGCAGGAATGGGCAAGCACGTCGAGAACGACATGATCGTGCGGCCGCACCAGGCCTTGCACCGCCGCGAAACCCGCCGACCAGCCCGTCGGATAAAGTACGATCTCGGGACCGCCCATGAAGTCGGAGATGGTTTTTTCGAGTTGCAGCGAAAGCCGCGTGTTGCCGAGCAGCGCGCCGGAGCCTGCGCTGTGGACGCCGTATTCGCCGATCGCGTCGATGGCCGCCTGCTTTATCGCGGGGTGCGAGGACAGGCTGAGATAATCCTGCGATGCGAAGTTGACGCCCGAAATCTCTTCGCCGCTGTCTGTTTTGGCGGCGCAATGGGTTTTGGGCGCGGTCTCCGTCGATTTTGCGTAGGGCCACAGGCCGTGCTGGCGGCGCAGATCCTGCCAGTGGTAGAAGCCGTCGACACGGCCAAGCAGATCGGTGCCGACTGGCAGCCGATAGTCTCTGACGCTTCCCGTGAGAGCCTCTTCTGGAACGGTATTTTCACCGGAATTTCCGCGCTTTTTTTCGTCCATGATCATTGCCGTCCCTGTCACCATCGACGGCCGTGTTCCGGCCCTTTGGCGCGGGACCGTACGTCGATCGGGTTGAAAATCGGATTAACCCGATCGTTCCATTTTGAACGTCGCCGAGCATATTCCCACATTGTCTCGGGGACTGGAAGGGCGGAAGGTCTTTTCCGGAAGCCGGCTGAAGAGTGCAAGCAGGGCTGGCGGAAATGCGTTAGAATCGACAATGGCGGGAAGCCTACGCCGTTTGATTTGACAAACCGCTGCGGTTTTCTGTTATTCCGGCGCCGAATTGCCAGCATCGGATTGTCACATGACCAATGTCGCCCTGACCGGGCTTGCCCGCGATCTCGCCAGGCGCGCCGACGAAGGCCGCCCGGTGCGCATCGGCGTCATCGGCTCGGGCGAGATGGGCACCGACCTCGTCACCCAGGGCATGCTGATGCGCGGCATCGAGGTCTGCGCGATCTCGACCCGCCGCCCGCACACCGCGCGCGAGGCGATCAGCGATCGCCTATGGCGACGAGGCCATGGCGCGCGAGGCCGATACCGCCTCGCAAGGTCACCGCCGCCATCGAGGCTGGAAAGATCGCCATCACCTCGAACGAACTGCTGGTCACCAACCCGCTGATCGACGTCGTCATCGACGCCACCGGCAAGCCCGGCGTCGCCGCCGATTTCGACCTGATGGCGATGGAGCACGGCAAGCACCTCGTGATGATGAATGTCGAGGCCGACGTCACCATCGGCGCCTTACCTGAAGCAGGAGGCCGACCGGCTCGGCGTCATCTATTCGGTCGGCGCCGGCGACGAGCCGTCGAGCTGCATGGAGCTGATCGAGTTCGCCTCCGCGCTCGGCTACACCATCGTCTCGGCCGGCAAGGGCAAGAACAACCCGCTCAACCACGACGCCGTGCCCGACGACTATCGCGAGGAAGCGACGCGCCGGAACATGAACCCGCGCATGCTGGTCGAGTTCGTCGACGGCTCCAAGACCATGGTCGAGATGTGCGCCATCGCCAACGCCACCGGCCTGGTGCCCGACGTGCCGGGCATGCACGGCCCGAAGGCCGACCGCGACGAGATGGTGAAGGTGCTGATCCCGCGCGAGGACGGCGGCATCCTGCACAAGAAGGGCGTCGTCGACTACACCATCGGCAAGGGCGTGGCGCCCGGCGTCTTCGTCATCGTCGAGGCCGACGCATCCGCGCATCATCGAGCGCATGGACGACCTGCATATCGGCAAGGGACCGTATTACAGCTTCTTCCGCCCCTACCACCTGACCTCGCTCGAAGTGCCGCTGACCGCCGCCCGCATCATGCTCTACGGCAGGCCCGACATGGTGCCGCTGCCGATCCCGGTCGCCGAAGTCTGCGCCGTCGCCAAGCGCGACCTCGCGGCCGGCGAGACCTTCGATGCGATCGGCGAGACCTGCTACCGCTCCTGGACCATGACGGTCGCCGAGGCGCGCGGCCAGCAATGCCGTGCCGGTCGGCCTGCTCGAAGGCGGCAAGGTGCTGAAACCGGTGAAGAAGGGCGAACTGCTGACCACCGGCAACGCCGCGCCCGACCCGACACCAAGCTGTTTCGCGCTGCGCAAGCTGCAGGACGAGATGCTTCACCGCGGCTGATCTACAGCGCGCCGCGGTCTTTCCGGTTCGGCGCTTCGCCTTAAGTCTTTTTACGCATGTCGTTATCGCAAACCGCTGCACACTTTTGCGCGACATGCGTAAGCCTTCGCCGGGTCCTATTTTCCGAGTTCGATCGATCGCAGCCTTGCGGCTTCGACCGCTTCGACGACCAGCTTCGTGAGCCGGTCGTCGCCCATCAGCACGCGCGAGTGCTGCGGCCGTGGTGCCGTTCGGGCTGGTCACCTGCTGGCGCAGCATGCCGGGCTCCTCGCCGGCTTTCGGCGGCGAGCGCACGCCGCGCCGTAGACGGTCTGCATGGCAAGCAGCCTCGCCGTGTCCGCGGGCAGGCCGGCCTTTTCGCCGGCCGCCGTCAGCGCCTCGATGAAATGGAAGACATAGGCCGGCCCGGAACCGGAGACCGCGGTGACCGCATCCATCAGGCCTTCGTCGTCGATCGTCGCGACCTCGCCGCTGGCCGACAGCAGGTCGGCGACGAAGTCGCGCGCCGCCTCCGTCACCAACGCGCGTTCGCGACACGATCACCATCATGCCCTTGCCGATCGCGGCCGGCGTGTTGGGCATGCAGCGGACGATCGGCGCGCGCGCCGAGGATCTCCTCGAAAATCGGCGATCGGCGTGCCGGCGGCGATGCTGAGGAAGGTCGTGCTTGCCGTCGGCGAAGCGCCTTGTAGCCGGCCACCACCTCGCGCATCACCTGCGGCTTCACCGCAAAGACCACCAGCGTCGGCGACAGGCCGGCGGGCAGTTCGGCGGCACTGTCCGCCACTGCATGGCGCCGAGCTTGGCGGCGCGCTCGCGCAGCGCCTCGTTGGGTTCGACCACGAAGGCCTCCGCCGGCGGCGAGCCTGTCCCGATTTCAGCCAGCCCGAAAGCATGGCGTATCCCATATTGCCGCAACCGGCGAAGATCGACTGTCGATGTCATGTCCGAAAATCTCCCGACGGCTCGACATAGACTGTCGGGCTGCCGCTAGGAAGACGCTGCCGGCCGATGACGCACCGGTGCGGCCCGCACCGGGAACCGCGCGACCAGTCTCAGGCCGAATGCCGCCGAAGACGAAGAACAGCCAGACCGGATCGGCGCGGCGGAAGAAGAAGCTTTCCAGGAACGCGTTGAGCGCGGTGAACAGCAGCATCATCATGAAGAAGTCGCCGAGAAGATGTTTTCCTTGAGCAGCGGGATGCGCATGTAGTCGCGCAGCGGCGCGATCAGGAAGGCGACGATCGGCCACGCAGAGCGCCGGCAGTGCCCATGACGATGGCGATGTCGAGATAGCCGTTCATGGCCGTGCACGATGCCGCGGATGTCCCAGCTCGGTCGAACGGCTGGTCGGTGCTGGTGACAGCATCGGCGTTCCCCAGAAGCTGTCATAGCCGTAGCCGGTCCATGGCTGCTTGCGCGATCATCTCGCCGATGAACTCCCATAGCGTCGGTCCGGCCGGTATAGGTGAGGTCCGGCGCAAGCCGGTTGGCGAGATCGCTTGAGCGGCTCGATGAAGACGATGCCGAGCGTCGCAAGCGCCGTTGCAACGACATGGCAAGCGCGAAACAGGATCGGGGTGAGCAGCCGCATGCCGATCAGGCCGGGCAAGCACGACCAGCCCGATCGCCAGCGGCACCAGCCCGGCGGTGGTCTTGGAGCCGGTGTTGGCCATGAAAACCAAGGCCGCGACAAACAGCAGCGCGCCCGGCGCGTTTCCAGCCGCGGCGCCAGAGATAGAGCCCGCCGAAGCTGAAGCAAGCCATCACCGGGCCGGCGATGTTCTTGTGCGGGAAGACGCCGCGCCAGAGCCCGGCATGTTCCGGCTCGATTGAATCCGCTGTGTGGATGGCGACGTCGGGAAAAATCACCAGGCCGACATAGCTGAGCGACGACGACCGCAAAGCCCGGCGACGGCGAGCACTGTCGAAAACGCGTCGGCGTCGCGCGGCAGGGCGAGCACGGTCGTCATCGTCAGAATGCCGATCACCGTGAAGAAGGCGGCGCGCATCGCCGCCGACGGGTCGGTGGCGTTGAACACCGAAAGCACGAGGAAGCCCAGCAGCAGCAGCCACCACGGGCTGAAGAACGCCGCTAGACCACGCGCGGTCGGCGAAGGACAGCAGCGAGAACAGCGCAGAGGGCGCCGAGCGAGCCGAAGCCGAGCTGGTTGACGATGTCGCCGCCGTTCCGGCGACGGCTCGCGCGCCGTCCGGCTGGAACGGCCGGAACGAGACCATGACGACGGTCAGCAGGATCGCGTCGCGATGGCCGTGGCGACGCGCTCGCGTGAGAACGCCGCGGCGAGTCGGCCGCGGCTCAGTTCTTCTCAGGCTGCCGGTATTGCTCATTGGCGTATCCGAATTCCGCCAGCACGCGGCCGAGCGCGACATAGACCGGGTAGATGGCCGATCGAAAGCGAGCCGGTCTGCGCCAGCTTGCCAGCGCGCCGCGAAACGGCGAAGCGGCGAGCAGCGCCAGGCTCTTTGCAAGACCTTGCAGTCCGCCGAGCGGCTGTGCCGGCGCGCTTCTTCTTCTCGACCAGGGTCGAGATGACGCCGTTGCGCAGGCTGCGCGCGCGGATCCAGTCGGCTTCGACGCGGCGCGCCGGCACGGTTTCGCGCACCAGGCGCCTCGGCGCACCAGGCGAGCCGGAAGCCCGCGCTGCGCCGCGCGGCTGAGGAAATCGGAATCGCCGCCGCCCATGAAGTTGAATCTGCAGGTCGAGGAAGGGCGGTCCCATCGCGGCCAGCACGTGGCGGCCGATCAGCAGATTGCCCGACGAATAGAGCGCGTCGACCGGCCCGCTCTGCGTGTAGGGCGGTGCGAAGACCGGATGGGTCGCCCATTTGCTGATGCGCGGCTTGCGCGAAAGACCGGCACCTGCGGCCCGCCGACGATATCGGCGCCGCAGCGTCTCGGCTGGCGCGCACATGCGCTCCAGCCAGTCGCGGATCGGCGATCTCGTCGTCGTCGATGACGAGCAGATGCTCGAAACTCGGGAAATTCAGCAGCGCCGTCTGCCAGCCGGCATTGTAGGCGCTGCAATTGCCGCGCTCATGCGCGACGATCACCATGCCGCCGATCGCGCCGCTCTCGAAAAGCGGCTGCGCGGCGGCGGCACCTTCGCGGGCTTCCGCCTCGTTCTCCATGACGATCACCGCGAAGCGCCGCCCGGTCCGCTGCGCCTGCAGCGAGGCCAGCGTTTCCAGCAGTTGCTCCGGCCGGCGGAAGGTCGGCACGGTCACGACGCCGCGAATAGTCTCCGGCTCGAGACCGGGCGAGCGGGCGAGGATCGATATCGAACCGCTTGATGGGTTTGAGTTCATGCCCCGGCCGAGATCTGGGTGGTCAACTCCAGATGAACTCCTGTTTCGTTTAATGTCTCGTTAAAAATTGTGTTTGCGGGCGCTTCGTGCCGGCAGCAAATCCGATCGCCGGGGTGCTTCGCGGGGACGCGCAGGGCGCTTTACCCGGGAAATGCTTCTCAATAAAATGGTTCCGGAGTCTACAATCAAGTTGGTGCAGTCGGCTGTTCAGTCCGGCCTTGTCATTCGCATGACCACGGCAGTCGTTATAGTCATCGCAATTTTCGGGCTTAGAATAATTGATAAAGTCTCTGCCGATGCCGCAATCGCTACCATAAGCGGGATTGCAGGCTATATTTTGGGTAGTCAACAAGCTCCGAAGCCTGCCTCGGCAACATCCGACGCGTCGAAATCATCCGACGCGTCACAATCGAACTGATTTCAACTGAGACATGTTCAAGAAAATCCTCCCATTGGCGATAACATTCCACTAAGCACTTTCCGAGATCGGCGGCGGAGATCGGCGCGGCGCCACTTTCGGTTGCGTTATTTAGATCGCGCTTAATCAACACTTCACCGCCCTTTGCTATCGGAGCGGCACAGGACAGGTGAATGCATCTGGTGTTCGCCACTTCGATCGTGCCGCAGCGGCGCCGGCGACCGGCTACGAGATCGCCAACGCGGCGATCATCGACGCGCTGCGCCGCGCCGGCGTGCGCGTCACGGTGCTGGGCTTCACCTGGCCGGGCAAGCAGCCTTCCGATCCGGAAAACACGGTCGTGCTCGGCTCCGTCGACGTGCGCACCGAGAATGCTTCGTTCTCGCAGAAGCTCGAATGGCTGGGCAAGGCGGTGGCTGCCGGCCTCACCTTCTCGTCGGTCAAGCTGCGCGCCGTCACGCCGGATGACGTGCGCGCCGCCCTTCGACGCGCATCGGGCCGTTCGACGGCTACGTGCTCAACGCGGTGCAGTTCGCCGGCGCCTTCGAAGGGCTTGTTCGACGACAAGCCGTCGATCTTCGTCGCGCACAATGTCGAGTTCCGCTCGGCCGAGGAAAACGCCGAGGCCGCCACGGCCTGCTGCAGAAATTCCTCTTCCGGCGCGAGGCGCGGCTGCTGAAGGGCATCGAGGCGCGGCTCTGCGGCAAGGCGCAGCTTCGTCTTCACGCTGGCCGACGAAGACCGCGCCGCGCTCGGCGTCGGCGCTCCGCGGCAAGTCGGCCGCGCTGCCGCTGGTCACCCGGCTCGGCGCCGCCGCCGCCGCCAGCGCGGCGACAGATCGACTGCGATGCGGCGCTGATCGGCACCTGGACCTGGCAGCCGAACCGCATCGGCCTCGACTGGTTCCTGGAAGCGGTCGTGCCGCATCTGCCGCGCGATTTCCGCATCCGATCGCCGGCAGCGTGCCCGCCGGCCTTGCGTCGCGCATCCCGGCGTCAGCTTCGTCGGCCGCGTTCCGGACGCGCACGGAGTTCGTGCGCAGCGGCCGCGTCGTTCCGCTGATCAGCCGCGCCGGCACCGGCGTGCAGCTGAAGACCATCGAGACGTTCGAACTCGGCCTGCCGGCGGTCGCGACCTCGCGCTCGCTGCGCGGCATCGGCCGCGTGCCGGCAAACTGCGTCGTCGCCGACGACCCGAGCGAGTTCGCCGCGCGCGCTTCGAGCTGCGCCGCATGGCGCAGCCAGCGATGTCGACGGCGCGCGCTTCTATCGCCGCCAGCGCGCCGCACTCGACGCGCAGGTTCAGGCTCGGCCTGGTCGCGCTCGGTCTGCCGGCGGCAAGAGGCGCGGCATGAACATGCACTCGTCGCGCGCCACGCCTCGGCCTGCCCGCGCTGGAAGGACATCCTCGGCATCTCGGTCGCCAGCGTCGACTGCGGAACAGGCGATCGCGGCTGTTGCTGCGCCTGATCGCCGAGAGGCGCTTCACCAAGGTCGAGCTTCCTCAACGCGCACAATGCCAACGTCGCCTGCGACGATCCGCGTTCGCCGCGGCGCTTGCCGATTTCCTGATCCTGCCGGACGGCGTCGGCGTCGATATCGCCGCGAAGATCCTCTACGGCGAGCCGTTTCCCGGCCAATCTCAACGGCACCGATTTCATCCCGGCCTTTCTGCAGTGCGGCTGCGAGCCCGCTGACGGTCGGCCTGCTCGGCGCAACCCGCGCAAATGCCGAGCAGGCGGCCGCCAAGCTTCTGCGAGCTGGCGCCGCAGCACAGGTTCGTGGTCATCCATGACGGCTATCTTCACCGCAGAGCGAGGAGCCGGAGATCCTCGATCGCATCGAGGCGCTGCGGCCGGATATCCTGCTGGTCGCCATGGGCGTGCCGCGCCAGGAATTCTGGATCGCGCGCAATCTCGACGCGCGAGCATTGCACGCTGCCGATCGCGGTCGGCGCGCTGCTCGATTTCCTGAGCGGCGCGGTGCCGCGCGCGCCGGCGTGGCTGCGCCGCCTGCGCCTCGAATGGCTGTTCCGGCTGATCGTCGAGCCCGGCCGGCTGTGGCGCCGCTATATCGTCGGCAATCCGCTTTTCCTGGCGCGCGTCCTGCGCCAGAAGCTTCGCCGGCGCGGACGGCCGGATGAACAGCCGGTTCGTTCCCGGCAGGCGAACCGGCGACGCCGGTCGGTGCGAACTGCCGCCGCCCGATCCGCAGCGATGGTGACCGCCAGCTATGCGCCGGACTTCGAGCGCTGCCGGCTGCTTTGCGAAACCATCGACCGCATTCGTCACCGGCATCGTCGCATCACTACATCCTGGTCGAGCGCCGCGATGTTGCGCTGTTCCGCCAGCTGGAAACGCAAGTCCCGCACGGTCGTCGACGAGCGCGACCTGCTGCCGTCCTGGCTGCAGGCCTGGTCGACGATCCGCTCAGCCTGTTCCGGCGCCGCATCTGGCTGAGCCTGAGGACGCAGCCGCTGCGCGGCTGGCACGTGCAGCAGCTGCGCCGCATCGCCATCGCCGCGCATGTCGGCGAGGACGTGCTGGTCTACTGCGATTCCGACGTGGCCTTCCTGAAGCCGTTCGATTGCGGCGTCTTCTGGCGCGACGGCGCAGGCGCGGCTGTTCCGCCGCGACGATGCGCTGCCGAGCCGGTCGAGGGCGATCAGCAGCATCTGGTCGCGAAATGCCGGCGCGGCGCTTGGCATCGACGAGCCTGACGGTCTCGCCGCATGACTACATCGCCACGCTGATCGCCTGGCGGCGCGACACGCTGTCAGGCGATGTGCCGGCGCATCGAGGACGTGCACGGCCGCCACTGGGTCGAGGTCGTCGGCTCGGTCGCGCAAATTCTCCGAATGCATGATCTACGGCCGCTATGTCGACGAGGTGCTCGGCGGCGCCGGGCATTTCCATGGCGACCGAGGAATTCTGCCGCGTCCACTGGATCGGCACAGCCGTGTCGCGACGACGAGTTCCGCGACTTCGTCGCCGGCATGTCGCCGGAACAGGTGGCGATCGGCATGCAGTCCTTCATCGGCACCGATCTCGACCGCATCCGCCGCCTGATCGGCGCGGCCTGAGGCAGCGCTCAGACCGGCTTCGCCGGCAGCCGCAGCGCCGCTGTAGGTCAGCAGCGCCGAGGCGAGATAGAGCGCCGCGAAGACCGCGTTCAGCGACCAGCACCAGGTCGGCCGTGTCGGTCACGCCGCGTCAGCACCCAGACCAGCAGCACCGCCTTGACGCCGGCGAGCAGCGCCAGGTTGAACGGCGCGGATCAGCGTCTGGCCGCGCGCGAACAGCAGCTCGGCCTGGTACTCGACGAGATTGCGCAAGCCCGGCACGCAGCAGCGCCAGGCCGACCAGCGGCGCGGCCTCCGCGACGTTGCGGCCGAGCGCGCCGCGGGAAGAAGTGCAGCAGGACCGCCAGAGCTCCGCAGCGCCAGCGTCGAGACGGCAAAGATGCCGCCTCTCGATGCCGGCGCGAATCGCCAAGCCGCGCCAGCATTTCCGGCGCCCGCATCATCTTCTGCACCAGCATCATCGTGAAGGTGCGGATCGGGATCGCGGTCAGGTCGACCAGCCGCATGATGATGGCGTAGATGCCGGCCAGCTGGGCGCCGCCGATCGACAGCACCAGCAGCTTGTCGAACTCCATCTGCAGGTAGAACAGCACTTCGGCGCCGGCGACGTAGAGCGAATCGGCCAGCCGCCGCCAAGTAGAGCTTCCGGCCTGCAAGCGCAGCCGCTGGCGCGGATAGAAAACAGCCGACGGCGATGGCGAGCGACAGGCGCGTTGGCGGCGAGGTAGAAGCTCGACCAGGCGGCGAGATCGTGCGTCGGCCAGAGCGTGAACGCCAACGCTGCGGCAGCCCGCATCAGCGGTGCCGATGATCACCAGCGATCGCGGCGCGGCCGAACCTGCCCATGCCGTTGTTGACGATGATGACGACCTCGACCGGCCGCCACAGCAGCGCCTCGGCGACGATCACGGCGGCAAAGATCGCAGATACCGGCATGGTCGCCGGCAAAGAACAGCGCGAAGACAAGCCATGCCGGCCAGCGCCAGCACGGGCAGCGACAGCAGCGCCAAGCAGCAGGAAGCCCGCCGGTGAAGACGCCGATCAGATCGGGCCGGACGGTGGCGATGCGGTAGAGCGCCGAGATGAAGCCGAAGGCGAGGATGCGCGACAGCATGACGCCGGCGGCCGAAGCGGTCGCGAACAGACCGAAATCGGCGATCGAAAGCGTGTTGGCCAGCGCGATGAAATAGACGAGCGAAAACACCAGCCGTCCGGCCGAGCCGCTGATCGCGGTGAAGTAATCGCGAAGCACGCTACGCCGGCTGGCCAGGAAGTCTCCGAATCCTGCCCATTTTCGGGCTTTGCGTGGTGTCGCCGGTCTCGGTCATTGCTCTGCGCGCGAACCTAACGCGGGTAATGCTTAACGCGCCGTTCCGGCCCGGCGGTCTTCGGCGTTCTGCAAGCCAAGCGAAATTAACGTTTTGTTTTCCATGGCTGTTTAGCGTGGCTTAACGATTGAAGCTTGCGAAATCCGGTGGGCCCGGGCAACCACAGATCATGTTTGACGCAGAAGACAACGGCCGGAAAAGGCGAGAGCGTTCCCTGCTCTCGCTCGGTCGTACGCGGCAGGAAGAAGCTGCCGATCCCGATGTGCGGAACATCTTCTGCGGGCAAGCCGCGACGACGACCTCGACCCGGCGACGCGCCATCGTCTGGCGCGGTCGCGGCGCGAGGCGACACCGAGCCCGCTGCTTTCCGCCTGGTCGCGCAACCCAGCCCTGCCGGAAAGCCGGCCGGCTGCAGACAGGGGCCGGCATGCCGGCGACCCGGCAGCCAAGGTGCGATGGAGCATTTCCGATCTGATCCCCGGTCGTCTTTCGCGGGGTTCCGCGGCACCTGAACTGGAAGGCGCACGCAGCCGATGGTCGGGCTTCGATCGCGCGACCGTCGAGGCAACCAGAAGCATGCGCCGCAGCGAAGAACGCGGCGTGTCGCCTCCTGCAGCAGTGCTGCCTGAGCCGGAAGCGCCGCAACCTTCGCCTGGATATGAGCGAACCCCGCACGGCGGACGATCCTGACCTCTACTGGCGGCCGCTGATCGACCCGATGCGGGTGGTGATGCGGCATCGTCAATTCCAAGATGATCATCCTTGCCACCACGGTCATAGGCGCGCTGATGGGCGTCGGCGATCGCGCTTTCGACGCCGAAGAAATACGAAAGCGTCGCCGAACTTCTGATCGACCCGCGCGACCTGAAGATCGTCGACCGCGACCTCACCCAGTCCGGCCTGCCATCCGACGCGACGCTGGCGATCGTCGAGAACCAGGTGCGCGTGCTGACCTCGGGCACCGTTCTGAACAAGGTCGTCGACAAGCTCAACCTGACGGCCGACCCGGAATTCAACGGCGAGGCGTGCGGCGGCATTGGCAGCCTCGATCGCCATTCTGCGCTCGCTGCTTTCCCGCGACAGTGGCGCGGGCGACAACCGGCGCGCGCTGGCCGTCAGCAATCTTGCCGAAAGCCTGACCGTCGAGCGCGGCGGCAAGACCTTCGTGGTCGTCGATCGCCGCCAGGTCGCGCAACCCGGAGAAGTCGGCGCTGATCGCCAACACGCTGACCGACGTGTTTCTGCAAACCTACGGCGAAATCCAGTCCGACACCGCTGGCCGCGCAGCAGACGAGCTGACTTCGCGCCTCGACGAGCTTCGCGCCGACGTCGAAGCGGCCGAGCGCAAGGTCGAGACCTACAAGGCCGAGAACGACCTCGTCGACGCGCAGGGCCGATTGATCAGCGACGACGAGATGGTCAAGCTCAACGAGCAGCTATCCATCGCGCGTGCCCGCACGCTCGAGCTCAATGCGAAAGCGGCCTCGACACGCGGGCGTCGACGTCAACGCGGTGCTCGGCGGAACATTGCCCGAAGAGATAACTTCCAACGTGGTGACCGAATTGCGCTCGCAATATGCCAGCGCTGAAGCAGGAGGCGACCGGCTGGCCGTCCGGCTCGGCCCGCGGCATCCGCAGCGGCTTGCCGTCGAGGCGCAGCTCGCCGGCGCGCGCGAGCAGATCGCGGCCGAGCTGCGCCGCATCGTCTCGGCGAACCAGATCGAACTGAAGCGCGCCGTGCAGCTCGAGCAGGAGCTTGCCGCGCGGCTGGCGCAGCTCAAGGTGCGCCAGGGCGGCGTCAGTGACGACCTGGTCGACGCTGCGCGAACTGGAGCGCGAGGCTGCCGCCAAGCGCGCGGTCTATGAGGCCTTCCTGCTGCGGCGCGCGAGACCGGCGAGCAGCGCGACATCAACACCGCCAATATGAGCGTGATCTCGCAGGCCTATCCGCCGCTCGAGCCGATCGGGCCGTCGCGCGTCGATGATCTCGCTCGCCGGCATGATGCTCGGCTTCCTGGCGGGCATCGGCATCGGCGCGGCGCGCGGCGCGCTCGAGAGCCTGCGCGATGATGCCAATCGCTTCCGGCCCGCGCCGGCGGCCTCCCGCTGGCGGTTCGGACGGCCCGGGCGGCAGCCGCCGCGGCGGTCCATCGCGCGGCGCTTCCGACCCGTCGCGAAGCCATCCCGAGAGAAGTTCCCGGCACGCGACGTGACGGATGGATGGCTCAGTCCGAGGCAGAGACGCGGCCGGCGCGATGCCCGATTGCAGGCCGCCGATGCTCGCCCACGCCAACCATGAATGCTGCCGCGTTTACCAGTCGCAGCCGCATGGCGTCCGTCTACCCACAGCACCATCCCTAGCAGCTTCCAACTCAGCAGCGTTTACGTGCCGCAGCCAGTGTACCCCGCAAGCTCAGCATCCGCATGCCCCAGCCGTGGTTGCCGGTACAATCTCCGTATGGATATGCGCCGGCGATGCCCCAGCCCGCCCCTATGTCTGATCCGCAGCCGGCGCCATACGCCGCCTATGCTTCGCCGCACCCGTATCCCGCCGGCATGCTCCAGCCGATGCCGTTCGCACAGCCGCAGCACGCGGCTCCGGCTCGCCGATTCACATCAAGGAAGCCAGCGACCGAGACCAGGGCGCCGATCGAGGAAATCCGCGAAAGCCTGCGCGAATTCCGCGAGGCGGTGCGCGACCTCGCCGAGAAGCCGGGCGCGCCGGCGTCATTCCTGACGGCGAAATACACCTGCGCTTTCGAGTTTACGGCACCGGACGGCGCATTGACGGGATTGCGCGTGTTGATTTTTGGTGACAATGCGCGCCGAAACGAGCAGCTCGCGGGAGGAATCATGGCTGAAATCATCGATGGAAAAGCGGTTGGCGAAGACGTCGTCGCCAAGGTCAAGACGCTGACGGCCGAACTCGTCGCTTCGGGCGGCACCGCAGCCCGGCCTTGCGGTGGTCATCGTCGGCGAGGATCCGGCAAGCCAGGTCTACGTCGCGTCCAAGATCGAAGAAGGCCAAGGAATGCGGCTTCCATTCGGTGCAGCACACGCTGCCGGCCGAAACCAGCGAGAGCGAACTGCTCGCACTCATCGGCGACGCTGAACGCCGATCCCGCGATCAACGGCATCCTCGTGCAGCTGCCGCTGCCGGCGCACATCGATTCCGGCCGCGATCATCCAGACCATCGCGCCGGAAAAGGATGTCGACGGCTTTCATTTCATCAATGTCGGCAAGCTCGGCACCGGCGAACTGGACACCGCCTTCGTGCCGTGCACGCCGGCCGGCTCGATGCTGCTGATCGAGCGCGTGCGCGGCAAGGATCTTTCCGGCCTCAACGCCGTCGTCGTCGGCCGCTCCAACATCGTCGGCAAGCCGATGGCCAATCTGCTGCTTGCCGCCAACTGCACGGTGACCATCGCCCACAGCCGCACGCAGCGACCTGCCGGCGCTTGTGCCGCACCGCCGACATTCTGGTCGCCGCCGTCGGCCGGCCGGAGATGGTCAAGGGCGACTGGGTGAAGCCCGGCGCCACCGTCATCGATGTCGGCATCAACCGCATCGCCGGCGCCGGAAAAGGGCGAGGGCAAGTCGCGGCTGGTCGGCGACGTCGCCTTCGACGGCGGCGGAAAAGATGGCCGGCGCCATCACGCCGGTGCCGGGCGGCGTCGGGCCGATGACGATCGCCATGCTGATGGCCAACACGCTGGTTTCCGCCTATCTAGCCGCGGGTCGGTCAGCGGCCGGAATTCTGATGCAGCCAAGCGTTTGACCAGCCACCGCACGGCTTTGCGGCCACTTTCCCTTCCTGTAGAAGAACCGTCGATGTCCGATCCCGATGCAAGGCAACCGGCAGTTCGCATTCCTGCTGGTCGACAAGTTCTCCATGTTTTCCCTTGCCGCCGCGATCGACACGGTTCGATCGGCCAACCGGCTGCTTGGCCGCGACTTCTATGGCTGGACCACCGTGTCGGCCGATGGCGAGGCGGTGATGGCCTCGAACGGTCTGCCGCTGAAGATCGACTACAGCGTCGCCGACGTGCCGCCGGTCGACATCCTGTTCGTCTGCGTCGGCCTGACCACCGAATTTCCCGGCAAGAGCAAGGTGCTCGGTGCATTGCGCAGCTGGGGCAGACGCGGCGGCACGCTCGGCGCACTGTCCGTTGGTTCTCACCTGCTGGCCGAAGCCGGCCAGCTTGAGGGCCACCGCTGCACGATCCACTGGGAAAACCGTGCCGGCTTCATGGAAAAATTTCCCGACATCGAATGCACCGGCAACGTCTTCGAGATCGACCGCAAGCGCTACACCTGCGCGGGAGGCACCACATCGATCGATCTGATGCTGGAAATCGTGCGCACCGATTTCGGCTCCAACCTTGCCAACGCCGTAGCCAACCAGTTCCAGCATGAGCGTATCCGCTCCGCCGGCGACCGCCAGCGCGTCGGCCCCGAGCGCGACCTCACCGGCAAGTCGGAAAAGCTGCGCAAGATCGTCGAGCTGATGGCCGACAATCTCGACGAGCCGTTTTCGGCGGTGCAACTGGCGAAATCGGCCGGGCTTTCGGTACGCCAGGTCGAGCGCCTGTTCCTGCGCCATCTCAACGTCACGCCCGGCCGCTACTACATGCGCTTGAGGCTCGAACGCGCCCGCGAATTGCTGCGCCAGACCAACATGCCGATCCTCGACGTAGCGATCGCCACCGGCTTCACGTCGCATTCCTATTTCGCGCAGAGCTACAGGCTGCAGTTCGGGCGGCCGCCAAGCGAAGAGCGCAGGACGACGTATTAAATCCGGTCGCGCAGCGCGTACCAGTTGAGCGCCACGAACAGGAGCGGCGTGCGGAAACGGCGGCCGCCTGGGAATGGCGGTATCTTCAGGTCTTCGAAGAGCTTCAGGCGGTCGCGGTTGCCGGCCACCGTCTCCGCGTAGAGCTTGCCGACATAATTGGAGAGCATCACGCCATGGCCGGAATAACCACCGGCTGAAATGACATTAGGCATCACTTCGCGCACGAACGGCTTGCGCGGCATGGTGATGCCGACATAGCCGCCCCAACCGTGTGTGATTTCGACATCCCTGAGCGCGGGATAAAGCTCGGCGATCTGCCTGCGGATATGGATGTGGATGTCCTTGGGATCGTTGACCCCATAGATCTCGCGGCCGCCGAACAGCAGACGCCCGTCCTTCGACTTGCGGAAATAGCGCACCACGAAGCGTGAATTGTCGACAGACTCGCCGCCGGGGATCACCTTGGAGTCGGCGCCCAGCGGCACTGTGGCGCCGATGAACGAGCCGATCGGCATCACATGCGCCGCACTCACCGGTTCGAGATTGCCGCCATAGGCATTGACGGCGATCAGGCATTTCTGCGCGGTGATGACGCCCGTCGGCGTGGTGATGCGCACCTTGCCGCCCTCTGATGAAATGCCTGTGGATTGCGTGCGCTCGAAGAGTTTCGCGCCGGCGGCCGCCGCGACCCGCGCCGTGCCGACCACCAGCTTCAGCGGGTGGATATGGCCGGTGCCGGTGTCGCGGGTGCCGCCGTAGTAATGCGTCGAACCGAGGCGCTCGGCCGTCTCGGCGGCGTCCATGTAAGTGACGTGCGGATACCCGAAACGGGTGGCCATGATTTCGGCATGCGCCCTGTAGTCATCGAGGTAGCGCTTCTTGTGCGCCACCGACATCTGGCCGGGCATGAAGTCGATGTCGATGCGGTTGACCTCGGCGAATTCGAGCAGGTGATGCTTGGCCTCTTCGGCGACATCGAACAGCGCCCTGGCGCGGGACAAGCCGAGCTCGGTTTCGAGCTCTTCCGCCCAGGCGCGCTGCCCGGTGCCGAGCTGGCCGCCATTGCGCCCCGAAGCCCCATCGCCGAAGCGGTGCGCCTCGATGAGCGCGACATTGGTGCCGGCCTTGGCCAGATGAGCCGCCGCAGACAGACCGGTGAAGCCGCCGCCGATGATGGCGACATCGGCGCTGACATCGCCATCGAGTGCCGCATATTCCGGCCGTTCGCCCACGGTCGCCTCATACCAGGAATAGCCGGGGGAGATAGGGGATTGGTAGGGCATGGCTCACCAAGCGAGTAGCAAATAGGGAGTAGAGAATAGGGAATGACTACCGGTGGATTGGACGATGCGAGCACTACTCGCTACTCGCTATTTCCTGGTCGCTTCGATCAGACATTCAGCAGCAGATATTCCCGCTCCCAAGGGCTGATGACCTCCATGAAGGTCTCGAACTCGGCGCGCTTGATCGCCGCGTAGGTGGAGACGAAGGAAGCGCCGAGCATTTCCTTCAGAACCTCGTCGCCCTCGAACAGGTCGACGGCCTCGAGCAGGCCGCGCGGTAGGTCGATCTCATCCTCGTTGACCGTGGTGCCGACCGGTGCGTCGGGCTTTGCCTTGTGGATCATGCCGGCCAGCCCGCAGCCGAGCGAAGCCGCAAGCGCCAGATAGGGATTGGCGTCGGAAGACGGGATGCGGTTCTCGACGCGGCGGCCGCTTGGATCGGAGCGTGGCACACGGAATGCCGTGGTGCGATTGTCGTAGCCCCATTTGGTGTTGACCGGGGCCGACGCCGCCTGGGTAAGCCGGCGATAGGAATTCACATAGGGCGCGAACATCACCAGCGCGTTGGGCACATGCTTCTGCATGCCGCCGATGAAGTTGAAGAACGCTTCGGTCTCGCTGCCGTCTTCATTGGAAAAGACATTGCGGCCCGTCTTGCGGTCGATCACCGACTGGTGGATGTGCATGGCCGAACCCGGCTGGCCCTGGATGGGCTTGGCCATGAAGGTCGCGTAGGTCTCGTGTTTCAGCGCCGCTTCACGGATGGTGCGCTTGAACAGGAACACCTGGTCGGCTAGTTCCACCGGGTTGCCGTGGCGAAGGTTGATCTCCAGCTGGCCGGCGCCTTCTTCATGGATCAGCGTGTCAATCTCCAGGCCTTGCGCCTCGGAGAAATGGTAGATGTCATCGATCAACTCATCGAATTCGTTGACGCCGGCGATGGAATATCCGGCGCCACCGCCGATTGGCCTGCCGGAGCGTCCGACAGGCGGCACCAGCGGATAATCCGGGTCCGGGTTCTTGCGCACCAGGTAGAATTCGATCTCGGGCGCCACGACCGGCCGCAGGCCGCGCTTCTCATAGGCAGCCACGACACGCCGCAAAACGTTGCGTGGCGTGAACTCGACATGGCGGCCGTCCTGATGGACGAGGTCGCAAATGACCTGCGCGGTCGGATCCTCCTCCCACGGCACCACCGAAAGCGTCGAAAGATCCGGCACCAGCTTCAGGTCACCGTCATCCTCGGGATAGGAAAAGCCGTTGCCGTCTTCCGGGTAGTCGCCCGAAATCGTCATCATGAAAGGCGCGGACGGCAGCGCCAGCGACGTGTTCGAGGTGAACTTTTTCGACGGCATCATCTTGCCGCGGGCAACGCCAGCCTGGTCCGGCGTGATGCATTCGATGTCCTCGATGCCGCGCCATTCCAGCCAGGCGCTGACCTCTTTCCAATTTTTGACACCGCGGAGATTTTTCACGAAGGCGGGTAGACGCGCGCGCCCAAGGCTCGCGGGTCGGACTTCTTTTTTTCCGGCAGGCATCATTCACCAGGATTTATTGCGGATCGCCAAGTATAGCCATGCCGCTTGAAGGAAGGGAAGGGGCGCGCAACCGAAACGATTTTCGACGCAGTAGGGCGTGTTTTGCGCGTCGAAAAGGACGCGCCGCGCTCTATGCGCGGGCGCGCGACACCAGCCGGTCGATCACCGGTTGCAGCAATTCCGTTGTGATCGGCTTGGCGACCACCGCATCGATGGTTTGATCGATCACCAGCCCGGAGGCATCCGCCGCTGCCGTCGACAGGAGAATGATGATCGGCAGGTTTTTGGACGAGATGCGGCGGCGATCCCGCAACGTAGCAAGAATTTCCTCGCAGTCGTTGTTGCCTGCCCCGCCATCCACGATGACCAGGCCCGGCCGCAGCAGGGCCAGCGACTTGATCGCTTCTTCGGGCGTCTCTGACACCGGCTTGAGGCCGGACCGTTCAACGATCCTGGCTATGACGACACGGTTGACTGGGGATTTTCCGACGACGAGGACTTGAGAGAGGTTTGCTTGCAGTTCATGTGAAGCGTGCATCGCGTGTTCTAAATCCCGACCGGGTGCGCATCGGCCCAGAGGCTCGATGGCAGCAACAACCGATTGCCTGAGTTTTCAATGTCTGGTTGTGGACCATGCCGGGATAATGTTGCGATTGGCAACGATGTCAAGCTTCGCACGCCAAATACAAGATAACTTTCGGCGATCTTGCCGAACTTTAGCCAATGCAGCGGACGCGGTTGATAAAACGCACCGATTAAAAGTAACAAAGCAGAACGCGCGCAAGGCGCGCGCATTCGCAATCTCATTTCAGATGATTGGCCAAATCAGCCGCCCTGGGTGACTATCACCGGAATCAAGAGGTCCCCCCAGTTGCCATTGCCGCCATGGTGGCGCGCGGAGCGCACCAGTTCGACCGACACTCCCGCCTCGACGGCCTTCATCACCGATTGGTTCAAGCGATGCAGATCATTGGCGACGATGCGGATGGCCGCCTGCTGGTCGGTGTTCATTGCCGAAGCCTGCTCCTCCGCCCGTTCCTTGACGCGTGTCCTCGGTGCCATTCTCGAATTCTCCCTGGCGCTATTTCAGAAGCCCTTCCGGGGACTTAACGCCCCCGGAAGCCGTTTCGCAAGATATTACTCGGCCGCCGGCCGGAACTGCTCGTGCTCGGTCGATTCATGCATGGCGGTCGTCGAGGACTTGCCGCCGCTGATCGCCAGCGACACGGCGTCGAAATAGCCGGTGCCGACTTCGCGCTGGTGCTTGGTAGCGGTGTAGCCGTTGACCTCGGCCGCGAATTCGGCCTCCTGCAGCTCCGAATAGGCTGCCATCTGACGGTCCTTATAGCCGCGCGCCAGCTCGAACATGCCGAAGTTGAGCTGATGGAAGCCGGCCAGCGTGATGAACTGGAACTTGTAGCCCATCGCGCCCAGTTCACGCTGGAACTTGGCGATCGTCGCGTCGTCGAGGTTTTTCTTCCAGTTGAACGACGGCGAGCAGTTGTAGGCGAGCATTTTCCCCGGATGCGCCTTCTGCACTGCCTCGGCGAACTTTTTCGCCTGCGCGAGATCGGGCTTGCCGGTCTCCATCCAGATCAGGTCGCAGTTCGGCGCATATGCAATGGCGCGGGCGATGCAAGGCTCGATGCCATTCTTCACCTGGTAGAAGCCTTCGACGGTGCGGCCTGCGTCCTTGTCGACGAATGGCTGGTCGCGCTCGTCGATGTCGGAGGTCAGCAGTTTGGCGGCCTCGGCGTCAGTGCGCGCGACGATCAGCGTAGGGGTGCCCATCACGTCGGCGGCAAGCCGCGCGGCGTTCAGGTTGCGGATGTGTGCGGCAGTCGGGATCAGCACCTTGCCGCCGAGATGGCCGCACTTCTTTTCGGAAGCCAGCTGATCTTCGAAGTGGACGCCGGCCGCGCCTGCCTCGATGAAGGCCTTCATGATCTCGAATGCGTTGAGCGGTCCACCGAAGCCGGCCTCCGCGTCGGCAACGATCGGTGCGAACCAGGTATCGACCGACAGGCCTTTGCCTTCGGACGTTTCGATCTGGTCGGCGCGCTGCAGGGTCCTGTTAATGCGCTTGACGAGTTCGGGAGCCGCGTTGGCCGGGTACAACGACTGGTCTGGATACATGGCGCCGGCCGTATTGGCGTCGGCGGCCACCTGCCAGCCGGAGAGGTAGATCGCCTTGAGCCCGGCGCGCACCTGCTGCATCGCCTGATTGCCGGTCATGGCGCCAAGCGCATTGACGAAATCTTCTTCGTGGATGAGCTTCCACAGCCGGTTGGCGCCCATTTCGGCGAGGCTGTGCTTGATTTGCACCGAGCCACGCAGCCGTTTCACATCCTCCGGCGAATACGGACGCTCGATGCCGTCGAAGCGGCCTTCTGGTGCCGAGGGGACAAGGTTGTAAAAATCGGTCATTGACAGGCTCCAATCCATCGCAAGTGTCGTAAAGGGTGGCTGGATTTTAAGCAGTTATCCGGCCAGATCCTGTGACATCATTTACATTGCGTTGCGGGAGAGGCGAGAGAAATCACCGTTTCGAGCGAATTATAAGGGAAAATCTGTATTGTGATTGACAGGGGTTGGTTGTAAAATTGTCATGATTGTAAATATCTAGCGCCCCCCGCATAGGGGCTCCCGTTTGTAAAAGGTAGTAAAGTAGGGATATTGGATGTCCTGTGTTGGGGACGCCAGCCATGGCTGAGCAAAAAATCTTCGCCGGGCCGCGCATCCGCCGGGTCCGCAACGCAAAGGGCCTGACCCAGACGGCAATGGCCGAAGGGCTTGGCATTTCGCCATCCTACCTCAACCTGATCGAACGCAACCAGCGGCCTCTGACCGTGCAACTCATTCTCAAGCTGGCTTCGATCTACAAAGTCGAACCGGAGGAGTTGCAGGGCGAGGCGGGTGGTTCGGTCGCCGCGCTGCGTGAGGTCTTTGCCGATCCGCTGCTTGCCGGCGAACTGCCGGGCGACCAGGAACTGATAGAGATGGCCGAAGCTGCCCCCAACGCGTCGGCGGCGGTGATCAAATTGTTCCGCGCCTATCGCGAACAGGCGGAGCGCCTCTCCGATCTCTCGGAAATGCTGGCGCGTGATGGCCGCGCCACCACGCTTTCCGGGGCGCGCCTGCCGATTGACGAAGTGCGTGAAACGTTCGAGCGACGCCCCAACTACTTCGCCAGCATCGAGGAAGAAGCCGAAGCCTTCACCACGCTGCTCGATCCGGGCGACGATCTGATGGGCGCACTGAAGGTATGGCTGAAGCGTGAGCTTGGCATCGTGGTGCGGGTGCTGCCGGTCGCCACAATGCCCAACTGGCGACGGCGCTACGACCGTCATTCACAGCGGCTGTTCATCTCGGAACGTCTGTCGCCATTCGACCAGTTGCGCGAAATCGCCATGGAGGCCTGCCTGGTCAGGATGCGCGTCGCCATCCCCGCAGAACTTCAGTCGCTAAAGCTGTCCTCGGACGAGGCGCGGCGTCTCGGCCGTTTCGAACTGGCGCGCTATGCCGCGCATACGCTGATGATGCCCTACCAGGCTTTCCACAGCGCGGCGCAGCGATCGCGATGCGACATTGATGTATTGCGTTCGCGTTTCGGGGTTTCGTTCGAACAGGCGGCCAACCGGCTGACCATGCTCAATCGCAACGGCGCCTCTGGCATTCCGTTTTTCATGCTGGAGGTCGACAATGCGGGCAACCGTTTCCGCAAGGCAGGCGCGCAAGGGTTTCCGCAAAGCCGTTTCGGTGGCGGCTGCCCGAAACTGCCGGTGCATGCCGCCTTTGCGCAGCCCGGTCAGATATTCGTCGAGGCAGTCGAGATGCCGGACGGCGCCGAGTTCCTGACGATTGCCCGCACGCTGGAAGGTCCGCAAGGCGCTTTCAACGAGCGGCCGCGCCGCACCGCACTGCTGATCGGCTGCGATATCGGGTTCCGGGACGAGATCGTGTATGGCGCGGCACTGCCGGGCGTGACGGCAGGCGCCGGTGGCAAGCCTAGACCGGTTGCTGCGACGCCAGTCGGTCCGGCCTGCCGGCTTTGCGAGCGGGCCGGTTGTCTTGCCCGCGCCGAACCTCCGGTCACCCGGCCGCTCGGGCTGGACGAGATGGCGACGGGACTCAGCGCCTTCGATTTTCAGTGATTGCTGCTGCCGGGAGGGATGCGCGTGCTTCACGGCTCATCCATTGCCCATCGGCCGTTCGCCTGAAAACAGCGGTGCGTGGGCGTTGATCAGTGCTGCCATGCGCTCGATTATGGCGCGCACCTCGGGACGGTGGCGATCGTCATTGTGCATGACGATCCATTGGCGGTGCCTGAGCTCCGCGATCTCGTCGCCGGCGCGCTCGAGCAGCGGGTCGCGGTCGCCGGCAAAGCACGGCACGACGCCCTTGCCGGCGCCCGAGCGGATAAGATCGTAGAGCGTTCGCGGCGTGTTCGCCCAGGCCGCAACGACAAGGCCGTCCTGGGCGCTCGCCCATCGCGTCGACGCCGTCGAGGCATCCTCTGGTGCGATCGCCACCCAGTTTTCGTCCGATTGCGGTGCGTGGTTGCGGGCGCGGAACGGCGCGTAAGCGGCGTCAGGAAGCGGCCGGGCGGCAAGGTTCGCGCCCTCCGGCCGCTGGTTGCGGACACCGATTTCGATTTCGCGGTGGGCGATGTCGAGCCTGGCCTCGGCGGTCTTGAAGGCTACACGGAACGGATCTTGCGGGCTCCAGATGCGGCTGAAATTTTCCGACAGGAAATTGGCGATCCAGGTGCCTGCAGAAATGCGCACCACGGGGCGATTGCCGCTGGCCGACAACCAGTCCTCGATGGGCCGCACACCGGCTTCCATTGCCAGCGCCTTGCCAAGCAGCGTGCGCCCGTCGCCGGTGAGTTCGTAGCCGGTCTGCCGGCGCACGAAGAGGGAGCGCCCCAGCGCCTGCTCCAGCGCCAGCATGCGCCGCCCGATGGTGGCCGGGCTGGAGCCGAGCTCCCCAGCGGCCGCAGACAAGCCGCCGCCGCGCGCCACCCGCACGAAAATCCTGAGATCGTCCCAATTCACGTTTTTCATAATTGAAAAAGATAACGCAATCTCGGCGGCAGATTCAAGCCGCGCAGTCGCTTACCTTTTCAACATCGAAATGCTGGATGGAGAAGCGACTATGGATCAGATGCTGCTATGGGCTTTGCTGCACGACGAACTGGCGCGCAAGAACGGACAAAGGCGCCAGGCGTCTTCGTTCGATCAACCGTTCTGGGGACGCGAGTGGGGCGTCCTCAGAACCATGTGGGCGGGACTGGAGCGTCGTCCACCACGCGAGCCGGAGCAGTTTAACCGGCCAGGTCGATGACGACGTTGCCGATGACGCGGCCGGCTTCGACCGTTTCATGCGCGGCGGCGGTTTCCACGAGGGAAAAGCGGGCGCCGATCGTGTGAACGAGCTTGCCTTGCTCGAGCATGCCATGAAGGTCGGCGATCGCTCTGGCACGTTCCTCAGCCTGCAGTTCGTAGACGAGAAAAAACTGCAGCGTGAGACTGCGAAACAGGAGATCGCCGAAGGGAACGCTGTTGTCGCCGGGGATGTTGGAGCCGTAGCCGACATATTTTCCGTGCGCGGCCAGCACGCCGCCCGGCAGCAGGCGCACAGTGGTCGAAAAATCCATGTCGACGATGGCGTCGGCGCCTTTCCCACCGGTGAGTTCGAGCACCCGGGCAGCCACATCTTCGCTTTTGTAGTCGATGATAGCGCTGGCGCCGGCTGCTTTTGCATGGGCGATCTTGTCGCCGGAGGCCGTGCCGATCACCTTCGCGCCGCGCGCGTTGGCGATTTGCGTGACCGCGTTGCCGACTGCCGAGGCCGCACCCGTCACCAGGACTGTCTTGCCTTCGATCGGGGCGAGCAGATTCACCGCATGCATGGCCGTCAGTCCCGGAATGCCGAGGCAAGCGGCGGTAGCGAAATCGACGGTATCCGGCAATTTGACCGCCTGCCGGGACGGCAGTGCGATATATTCGGCGGCGGTGCCAAAGGTGCGCTTCCACTGGCCGTTCCACAGCCAGACTCTTTCGCCGATGCGGCTTTGCGGCACGTTTTCGCCGACCGCTTCGACGATGCCGGCGCCATCGCTATGGGGCACCACCTTCGGACCAGGCAGCGGCCGTCCCTTTCGGCTCTTTACGTCGGAAGGATTGACGCCGGAGACATGCACACGCACCAGCACGTCGCCGGGGCCGGGCTGCGGCGTCGGCAATTCGCCGACCATCAGCACCTCGCGCGCGGGTCCGTTCTTTTCGTACCAGGCAGCGTTCATTGGGCTCTCCGGTGGTGATTTTTGCAGGGATGGCCTGTCAGGGCGGATCGTCTCGCAAATCGAACCGGCAGGCAACCTCGCGTGATGCAGGCAAGGCCGCGTTGGCAGGAATGCCGGATTGCGGTGACACAACGGGAAAAAGGTGGTGGACCACGCCAGCCCGCATGGAGTTGGATAGGCGGAGACATCGCGCCTCTGGGCGCTTCTCCTGACCAGCGGCCTTCGCCATGGGCAAACCCACCACCGCAACCGCGGCCATTAATGCCGGTGCTACCGTATCGACGAGCGAGGAGCGCGTCGGCTTTCTGCTGGTCTTCCTGTCGGCGTTGTTCTGGAGTTTCGGCGGCGCCATCGCGCGTTTCATCGACACGGGCGACAGCTGGACGGTGGTGTTCTGGCGCTCCGCCTGGGCCGCCGCCTTCCTTTTTGCCTTCATGCTGTGGCGCGATGGCCCTCGCGGCACATTGGCGCTTTTCCGCGGCATGGGGTTTCCCGGCCTTGCTGTGGCGCTGTGCTTTGCCACCGCCTCGACCTCCTTTGTTGTGGCGCTCGCCTATACGACCGTGGCCAACATCCTTCTCATGCAGGCCGGCGTTCCCCTGATCGCCGCGCTCATCTCCTGGCTTCTGTTTCGCGAAACGGTGGCCTTGCCGACCTGGCTGGCTATCGCCGCGGTGATCGCCGGCGTCGCCATCATGGTCTCGGAATCCTTCACCGGCGATGTCTCGCCGGTTGGCGACGGGCTTGCTCTGCTGATTGCCGTGGTGTTCTCCATCGCCACCGTCATCACCCGGCGTTTTGCGCATGTGCGCATGACGCCGGCGACCTGCCTGGGGACCATCTTTGCCGCACTTTTCGCTGCAACGCAGACCGTAACTTTCGCCACTTCGTCGAGCGACATGGGTTTCCTGTTCGCCTTCGGCGCCCTTAACCTCGGGCTCGGGCTTGCTTGTTTCGCTTCCGGCGCTCGGGTGATCCCGGCGGCGTTCGCGGCACTTCTGGGCACGCTGGAAACCGTTCTCGGTCCGGTCTGGGTTTGGTTGATCCATTCGGAGGTGCCGTCGGGGCGCACGGTCTTGGGCGGCAGCGTCGTTTTTCTGGCGTTGCTTGTCCATATAGGTCTCGAACTCAGGCGCCAATCGCGGCCGGCGAGACCAGGCGTAACCGGAATGCCGTCGCCCCATTGACAAGGTCATGCAGGCGCGGGCAGGCTGTGCAATCTGCAACAACGCGACAGGCGTGTCTTGCCAGCCATTTCTCCGGCTTCGGCCGTGATTGCGTCAATCATTTCGAACTGGCAGGCGCCAGCCGGCGACATCGCAGAAAATCATGACATGACGAAGATCGGGGGCCTTTCGGCGCACGCCAATTTGGCGCTTGTCGCACCGCAAAAACGCCAATAGGCTCGATGCAGAACTGGCCGGACATGATGGGGAACAGGCCAGACCAGGGGTTAAAAAGAGGAGTACATCATGATCCGCACCATGCTCCGGTTAGCAGCCGCGCCGGTGGTTTTTCTGTCGTTGTCGATCAGTGCCGGCGCGCAGGAGCGTGTCGTCAACGTCTACAACTGGTCGGACTATATCGACAATTCGATCATCGCCGATTTCACCAAGGAAACCGGCATAAAGGTCGTCTACGACGTCTATGATTCCAACGAAATCCTGGAGACGAAACTGCTTGCAGGCGGCAGCGGCTACGATGTCGTGGTGCCGACCGCGAGCCCGTTCATGGCGCGCCAGATTCAAGCCGGCGTGTACCAGAAGCTCGACAAGTCGAAGCTGCCGAACATCGCCAACATGTGGGATGCGGTTTCAGGGCGGGTGGCGAAATACGACCCCGGCAACGAGTATTCAATCAACTACATGTGGGGCACGGTCGGCCTCGGCTACAACCAGAATAAGGTCAAGGAAGCGCTCGGCGTCGACAAGATCGATAGCTGGGACGTGTTTTTCAAGCCCGAAAACCTCGCCAAGCTCGCCGGTTGCGGCGTCTACGTGCTGGATTCGCCGACCGACATCATCCCGACCACGCTCAAATATCTCGGCCTCGATCCGGAGAGCACTTCGGCTGAGGATTTCGCCAAGGTCGAGGAGACCCTTCTGGCGATCAGGCCTTCGATCCGCAAATTCCACTCGTCAGAATACATCAACGCGCTGGCCAATGGCGACATCTGCCTGGCCGTCGGCTGGTCGGGCGACGTGTTCCAGGCGCGAGACCGCGCCGCCGAGGCAAACCAGGGCGTCGTCGTCGACTATGTTGTGCCGAAGGAAGGCGCCGAAATGTGGTTCGACCAGATGGCTATTCCCGCCGATGCCCAGCATGTCGCTGAAGCGCATGAATTCCTGAACTACATCATGAAGCCGGAAGTCGCCGCGAAGGCGACCAACTATGTCTACTTCGCCAACGGCAACAAGGCTTCGCAGCAGTTCATCGAAAAGGAAATCATGGAAAATCCGGCCATCTATCCCGATGACGCCACCCTGCAGAAACTGTTCACTGTCGCGCCCTACGATCCGAAGACCCAACGGAAGGTGACGCGCATCTGGACCAAGATCGTCACCGGACAGTAAACGTGTATCGAAACCCCGGATGGCTTCATTCGGGGTTTCGATTTTTCGACGCTGGGGTAGGTCAAAGGGCTAGCACGGAGACGGAACATGAAATCGCTTGGCAGCATCCGTAGGGAATTCGCCCCCTGGAACGATCCCAACGCCAAGCCCTATATCGCCTTCGAGAACGTCACTAAACGCTTCGGCGATTTCACTGCCGTCAACAATTTGTCGCTGTCGGTCTACGAGCGCGAATTCTTCGCACTGCTCGGCGCTTCCGGTTGCGGCAAGTCCACGCTGCTGCGCATGCTGGCCGGTTTCGAGGAACCGACTGCCGGCCGTATCCTGCTCGACGGCCAGGATCTGCGAGGCATTCCGCCCTACCGGCGGCCGGTCAACATGATGTTCCAGTCCTACGCACTGTTCCCGCATATGACGGTCGAGCAGAACATTGCCTTTGGCCTCAAGCAGGACGGCATGGCAAAGCCTGCCATAGAGCAACGTGTCAAGGAAATGCTCGACCTGGTGAAGCTCACACAATTCTCAAAGCGCAAGCCGCACCAACTCTCCGGTGGTCAGCGCCAGCGGGTGGCGCTCGCCCGTTCCGTCGCCAAACGGCCCAAGGTGCTGTTGCTGGACGAGCCGTTGGGCGCGCTCGACAAGAAGCTGCGCGAAGAAACCCAGTTCGAACTGATGGACCTGCAGCAGGAGCTTGGCCTCACCTTCGTTGTCGTCACCCACGACCAGGAGGAGGCGATGACCATGGCCGACCGCATCGCCATTCTCGACAAGGGCGAAGTGATGCAGGTGGCGACCCCGGCTGAAATCTACGAAGCGCCTGCATCGCGTTTCGTCGCCGGTTTTGTCGGCAATGTGAACATGTTCGAGGGCACGGTGGCGGCGCGCGAGGCCAACACCGCCAGGATTACCGGCGCCAGCGGCGCCGAGATCGTCGTCGAAAATGCCGGCGATGCGGCGGCCGGCAACTCGGTCGCCTTCGCCATCCGGCCCGAAAAGATCAAGGTCTCGTCGCGGCGTCCCGAAGGCGCTGCCAATGCCATGGAGGGCGAGGTCTACGATCTCGCCTATCTCGGCGACATGACGGTCTATCATGTGAAGCTTGGTGATGGGCGGGTGGTGAAGGCGAGCGCTCTGAACAGCGCCCGCCAGACCGATGACCCGCTGACCTGGAATGACCGCGCCTGGATATCGTTCCGGCCGGATGCCGGCGTCGTGCTGACGCGCTAGGAGGCGATGATGACAAACGTCGCCGTGCAAGCCGGCGCCCTGGATGTCGGATCGGAGGCGAACCGCTCGGCGCTGGGGCGCGCCGTCGCGGCCGTGACCAGCCGGCTGGTCATCATCGTTCCCTATCTCTGGCTGCTGGTCTTCTTCCTTATCCCGTTCATCATCGTGTTCAAGATCTCGCTGTCGCAGACGGCGATCGCGATGCCGCCCTATACGCCGGTGCTGAGTTTGGGAGACGGGATCTCGGGCCTCTTCAATCAGATCAGGGAACTCGGCATCGACAACTACGTCTGGCTCACCGAGGACCCGCTCTACTTCAACGCCTATGTGTCGAGCGTCGTTATCGCAGGGATATCAACGTTCCTGGCGTTGCTCGTTGGCTTCCCCATCGCTTACGGCATGGCGCGCGCGCCTGCCACTATCCGCCCGACGCTATTGATGCTGGTCATCCTGCCGTTCTGGACCTCGTTCCTGATCCGCGTCTACGCCTGGATCGGTATCCTGAAGCCGGAGGGACTGCTCAACCAGTTCCTACTGGCGACCGGCGTCATCGATGAGCCGCTGGTCATCCTGAACACTCACGCGGCGATCTTCATCGGCATCGTTTATTCCTATCTGCCGTTCATGATCCTGCCACTCTACTCGACGCTGGAAAAAATGGACTTTTCGCTGATCGAGGCGGCTCAGGACCTCGGCTGCACGCCGATCGGCGCGTTCTGGAAGATCACCTTTCCGCTCGCCCTGCCGGGCGTCGTCGCCGGCTGCATGCTGGTGTTCATCCCGGCGGTCGGCGAGTTCGTTATTCCTGATCTGCTCGGCGGCTCGCAGACGCTGATGATCGGCAAGACGTTGTGGAATGAGTTCTTCGCCAATCGCGACTGGCCTGTCGCATCGGCCGTGGCTGTCATCCTGCTGCTGCTTCTGGTGGTGCCGATCATGATCTTTCAGAGCGCCCAGGCCCGCGCCCAGGAGCAGGGACGTTGAACGCCAGCTGGAGCCGCTTCAACATCACCTCGATCGTGCTGGGCTTTGCCTTCCTCTACCTGCCGATCGTGCTGCTGATCATCTTCTCCTTCAACGAATTCAAGCTTGTCACCGTGTGGGGCGGCTTCTCGACCAAATGGTATGGTTCGTTGTTCAACAACCGTGGTCTGATGGACGCGGCCTGGGTGACCATCCGGGTCGGCCTGATTTCGGCAACGATCGCCACTGTCCTCGGTACGCTGGCGGCGCTGACGCTGACCCGCTATACGCGCTTCCGCGGCAGGGTGCTGTTTTCCGGCATGGTGTTTGCACCGCTGGTGATGCCGGAAGTGATCACTGGCCTGTCATTGCTGCTGTTGTTCGTTGCCATCGGCCTCGACCGCGGCTTTGTTACCGTCGTTCTGGCCCACATTACCTTTTCCATGTGCTTCGTGGCGGTCGTCGTGCAATCACGCCTGATGACCTTCGACCGGTCGCTGGAGGAAGCCGCCATGGATCTCGGCGCACCGCCGGTGAAAACCTTCTTCCAGATCACCTTACCGGTGATCATGCCGGCGATCGTGTCTGGCTGGATGCTGGCCTTCACGCTGTCGATCGACGACCTCGTGATATCGAGCTTCACCTCCGGCCCCGGCGCCACCACCTTGCCGATGAAGATCTACAGCCAGGTGAGGCTGGGCGTAACGCCTGAGATCAACGCCGCCTGCAGCCTGATGATCGCCGTGGTCGCGGTCGGCGTCATAGCCGCCTCGGTGGTCAACAAACGGCGTGAGGTGCAGCGCCGGCGCGACGAGCAGGCCGCCCAACGCGGCTGATCGGACGCAAAGCCGCGCAACCTATCCCGGCGGTGGCGGGGCCTGCAGGATCGGTGAAATGAACGGGATGCTCCACGAGCCCCCGACGAAGAAGGCAGCTTCCGGCGCGACGGTTGCCCGGTCAGCGCCGGAAGGAAATATCTTGCCGGACAGGGCCAGTCCACCACCAACATAAGGCACCAGCCCGGAGAGCCAGATATCCCTGCCGTCCGCCTTGGCTTCTGCTTTCTCGATGCGGACGACGCCGTTGGCGATGCCGGCCTTTAGCTCGGCTGAGGTGATGGGCAAAGAGCCCTTGGCAACCTCGTTCAGCGCGAAGAAGCCGCCTTGCGCCGCCCGCTTGAGGAACGCCGGAAGGTCTACCCCCTTCAATTCGCCCGCGCCAAAATTGGCCGAAAGCGACCCATCGGCATTTTCGAGCAGGGAATTCCACGACCGTGCCGGGCCTTTGAGGATGATCGAAATCGTGCCGCGGCCTGTCGGCGTCAGTTCAGTCATGCCGGTCGCAGCGCCAAGGATCGCGCCGTCGATGTCGGTCGCCAGCATGCGCAATTCGGCCAGGTCGACATCGCCGTTGTGATCGAGGCGAATGCCGGCCTGCACTGTGCCTCCAAAGGCGGTGGCGTCCGAAATATCCAGAACGGCCAGGCCATTCTTCACCTGCGCGGTGGCGGCGACTTCCGTCATGCCTATCGAGCCGGCGGTGGCCCGCGCCGCCGACAGGCGCAAGTCGAGTTCCATCTGGTTGGCAAACTTGGTGTCGATGGCGCCCGGCATCCCGCCCTCGCCGGAGGTCAGCGGCGTGAAGGCCGAGACGAACGACTTGAGATCGAGCGTTTCGAATGCCAGCGTGCCTGCGATGCTCGGTACCTTTCCGGCCAGCGACACGTCGAGAACGCCCATGCCGGGATTACCGTCGAGCGTCAGTTCGGTGTCCTCGAATTTCGCACGCTGGGCGTTGCCGGTCAGATGACCCGAAACCGCGATCGAGCCGATCGCTGCCTTTGGCGCGATCTCGCTCTGCGACCACTCAAGCAGGCGGCGCAGCGACGGTGCGTTGAAGGTGATCTGACCGTCGAGATAGGAGTCCGCCGCGGTGTTGACGGTGCCCTCGAACGTCGTCGACGTCGGGTTCGATTTGAGCGCGAAGGAGACGGGCGCAGCACCCCCGGCAAAAAGCACCAGCGGGTTCGGCGACGACAGGTTGATGTTGACGCTTTCGCCACGCCAGATCCCCGTCGTCGTCAGCTTGCCCGCACGGTTGACCGAACTCCAGTCGATGTTGCCGGAAAGGCTGGTGACGACTTCGCGGTCCTTGTCTCCCTGCGCAACCACGATGCGGCCGTCGCTGAACTCGATCTTGCCGAACGGTTCCGAAGGCAGGTTGCCGAGATCCGGGTTTGCCGGGTTGGCTGCGACTACTGTACGCGCGGCATCGACCGAGCTGGCGATGCGCCCGCCGCCGGGCGCCGTGGGCAGGTAGAACGGACCGTTCGGCACCACGCGCAAGGTCGGCCGCACTAGCTTGACGTCGGAGAACACGACATTTCCCACCAGAGCGGCCAGCGCGGAAAGCTCGATCTCGACACGCTCGGCCTCGACCACCGGGCGCCGGTTGTAGTCGAGCCAGTCCGACAGGGTTACATTGCTGAGGGTTGCCTTGAAGGTCGGAAAAACGTCGATCACCGGCGCCGCGCCCAGCGAAACGCGGTAGCCGCTCCAGGCGCTCATCTCCAGCGCGATTTGGTCGCGCACGATCTGCGTGGAGGCGACCAGCGGGAAAAGCGCGATGGCAAGGACCAGGGCTATGACAGCCGCGCCCAAGGCCCATATGCCTTTCTTGACCATCGGTGATGGCATGTTTCCTCGTTGCCCCAGAGGGATTTCGCGCTCCGCTCGCGATCCGTTCAGTTTCCGGCCGCCGGGTTTAACCGACATCCACCGCTTTTCAACCCATAACCCGCCCGCCGTCGCATTTGCGCGCAAGCTCTCGACGTATTTGGACAATAGCTTGTTTGGCCGCAATGCAACATGCATAAGCAATTTTCCCGGATGGAGGACAGCAAATGAGTGAAGCCACCGCCCTTTGGACACCCACCGCCGAGGCGGTTGCAGCCGCGCCAATGACGGCGTTCATGGTTGCCGCGTCGAAAAAGGCCGGCCTGGAATTTTCCTCCTATGACGATCTGCACAACTGGTCGGTTAGCGCGCGCGAAGCCTTCTGGGAACTAATCTGGGATTTCTGCGATGTCGTCGGCGAGCGTGGCGACCGCATCCTGGCTGACGGCGACAAGATGCCCGGCGCCTCTTTCTTTCCCGACGCCCGAATCAACTTCGCGGAGAACCTGCTGAAAAAGTCCGGCGGCGGCAATGCGCTGGTGTTTCGCGGCGAGGACAAGGTCGAGCGCCGCATGTCCTGGAACGAACTGCATGCGCTGGTGTCGCGATTGCAGCAGCTTTTCCGGTCGCTTGGCGTCAAATCCGGTGATCGCATCGCCGCGATGATGCCCAACATGCCGGAAACGGTGGCGGCGATGCTCGCAGCCACGTCGCTGGGCGCCATTTGGTCGTCCTGTTCTCCCGATTTCGGAGAGCAGGGCGTGCTCGACCGCTTCGGCCAGATCGAGCCTGTCGTCTTCATCGCGCCCGACGGCTATTGGTACAACGGCAAGGCGATCGAGGTGGCGGGAAAGATCGCTGCCGTGGTCGGCAAGCTGCCCACCCTGAAGAAGACGCTGATCGTCGATTATCTCGGCACGTCCGGAGACGTCGCGGCCACGGTGGACGGCGCCGTTTCGCTGGAAGCGGCGATCGAGCCGTTTTTGGCAAAACCGGTGACCTATGAGCGGCTGCCCTTCGCGCATCCGCTCTACATCCTGTTTTCGTCGGGCACGACCGGCATTCCGAAATGCATCGTGCATTCGGCCGGCGGCACGCTGCTGCAGCATTTGAAGGAACAGCGGCTGCATGCCGGCATCCTCGACGGCGACCGCTTCTTCTACTTCACCACATGCGGCTGGATGATGTGGAACTGGCTGGTCTCGGGCCTCGCTTCGGGCGCGACGCTGCTGCTCTACGATGGCTCGCCCTTCTATCCCGACGGTAACGTGCTGTTCGATTTCGCCCAGGCCGAGAAGATGACCTACTTCGGCACATCGGCGAAGTTTATCGATTCGGCGCGCAAGGCCGGCCTCAAGCCGATCAAGACGCACGATCTGTCGGCTGTCCGTACCGTCTCGTCGACCGGCTCGCCGCTGTCGCCGGAAGGTTTTGCCTATGTCTATGAGGCGATCAAGAAGGACGTGCACCTTGCTTCGATCTCCGGCGGCACAGACATCGTCTCCTGCTTCGTTCTTGGCGTGCCGATCGAGCCGGTATGGGTGGGCGAGATCCAGGGTCCTGGCCTCGGCATGGCTGTCGACGTGTGGGATGATGACGGTAAGCCGGTGCGTGGCGAGAAGGGCGAACTCGTCTGCACGAAGGCCTTCCCGTCGATGCCGGTGATGTTCTGGAACGATCCGGACGGCAAGAAATATCACGCAGCCTATTTCGACCGCTTCGACAATGTCTGGTGCCATGGCGATTTCGCCGAATGGACCGCGCATGGCGGCATTGTCATCCACGGCCGCTCGGATGCCACGCTCAACCCAGGCGGGGTCAGGATCGGCACCGCTGAAATCTACAACCAGGTCGAGCAATTGCCGGAAGTGCTAGAGGCGATCTGCATCGGCCAGGACTGGGATGGCGATGTGCGGGTGGTGCTGTTTGTCCGGCTGGCCGCCGGCATCATCCTCGACGAAAGCCTGGACAGGACGATCAAGGCAAAGATACGCAGCGGCGCCAGCCCGCGCCATGTGCCCGCCAGGATTGTCGCTGTGGCCGACATTCCGCGCACCAAGTCCGGGAAGATCACCGAACTCGCAGTACGCGATATGGTGCATGGGCGGCCGGTGAAGAACAGGGAAGCCCTGGCCAATCCCGAAGCGCTGGAGTTGTTCCGGGACCTTGAAGCGCTGCAGAGCTAGGCCGGCGCCATCGGCTTGATCGCGACGCCTGCCGCGAACGGCACCAGCAGCTTTCATCATCGCAAGCGTCTCCGTCGCCACGCCCGGAAAAATCCGTCTGGCCATTGAGGCTTTCCTGTCGCCCACGACCCGCTTTCTCGACCTGGCTTCGCCAGTCGAGGCGTCGTGGGTAAGTGGGAAGCGGCGCCTGGGACCAAAGCCGTTTCAAATTTATACGAGGCCCGCTCCCCCAGGCGCCGCCGGTGTTCTTGCCCGACCGCGGGAGCGCGGATTTTCAGCCCCGCGACAAAGCCTCGGTCAGGGCCCGGACCTTCCCCAGCAACGCCACCGTCAGCGCTGCCGATCCGGCACCCGTCGCCCGCCCTGATACCCGGTGCGCACCAGGTTCCCGTGAGGGCGATGGCTGTATTATCCGAGAGGCCAGAAGGGGTGTGGACAAAACAAAGGGAACGACTGCTGACAGATGCTGACAAATGTGACCGAGGATGCGCGAGGGAGAAGCCGATATCCGGAAAGTTTGTGTTCCTTCGCGCCCCCTCTGGCCTGCCGGCTCCGGCCCTTCGCTATGGCTTCGGGCGTTCGTCGTTCGAGAAGCAAAATCGTTGGCTTTTCGTTGCCTTTGGCAACCACTCCTCACCCCGCACAGGTGGGGAGATTGGCAGTTTCAGCGACAGAGCTCCGGCCTGCTCCGCCCGAGGATGACGAGGGGAGGAGTGTTGCCGCCAATCGCAAGCGTTGATGATTTGCAGTGACGGTCATGACAGGAGCGACGGCCCAGAAGGCGCATCGCCTGATCTCCCGATGCAATGGCGTGGTTAACGAGAGATGACCGCAAAATTTACCGCGAATTCACGGATGATACACTTCGGTAAATCTCTCCGCGGTCTGGTAAGGTTTTGTTAAGGGTTGGTGCCGATAGTCGTGCGTAACTTGAGGGAGAAATCCCGTTCTTCGAAGCCCTCTTCGATGAGCTAGCTCAAGTCCCCGTCTTAACAGCGTAGATCTCCAGGCGCCCCTCCAGGGCGCCTTTTTTTATCGCTTCAGAGCACCGCTTCGCGGTCGCGTATCAGCGCGCCCGACAACAGCACCACGGGCACCAGCGCAGTGAGGATGATGACGATCGCAGCGACGGCGCCTTCCTCGGGTACGCCGCGCGAGGCGTTTTCGTAGACATAGGTCGCCAGCGTGTTGAAGCCGAAGGGGCGCAGCAGGATCGTCGCCGAGAGTTCCTTGATCGTGTCGACGAAGACCAGCACAGCCGCAGTGAAGATCGCCGGTTTCAAAAGCGGCAGCAATACGCGTGCAGCACTTCTGGACGGCGTCTGGCCGAGGCTGCGCGCCGCTTCGTCGAGATGCCGCGGCAATTTTTCCATGCCCGAGTGGATGGCGCCTTCCGCCAGCGCCAGGAAGCGGATCGTGCACGCCAGGACGACCGCGCCAGCGGAGCCGGTGAGAAGCAGACCCGTCGACAGGCCGAAATGCGAGCGCATGAAGGCGTCGAGCGCATTGTCGAAGTGGGCGAGCACGAAAAGCAGCCCGAGGCCCAGCACACCGCCCGGCAACGCGTAGCCGATCGCCGCGAATCGGACTGCAACGGTGGTCGTCCGCGACCGCGACAGCCTGACCGCGTTGATGAGGAACAGCGCGAGCAGGATGGTGATCGTTGCCGTTGCGGTCGCCGTGACGAGGCTGTTTAGGAAGGCGTCGGCAAGTGCGGGGGAGAGGAATTGATCAAGCCGGCGTGACGCATATTGGCCGAACACCAGGAGCGGGATGCCGAAGCCAATCAGCACCGGCAGCGCGACGGCAATTACGGCGCCGAGGCCGGCGAGACCTGTAAGCCTTATACGCGGCGGATAAGCCCGCATATGGGTGGCGCGGCCGGTGTTGAAGCGCTGCTTGCGCCGCGCCCAGTGTTCGGCCCCAAGCAGCAGGAACACCAGAACCAGCATCAGCAGTGCGATCTGTGCGCCGCCCTCCAGGCTGCCGCGGGCGAGCCACGTGGTGTAGACCGAGAAGGTAAGCGTGCGTACACCGAGATATTCGGAGGCGCCGATGTCGTTGATCGTTTCCATCAGCACCAGCGCCACACCGGCAACGATTGCTGGACGGGCCACCGGCAAAAGCACCTTCCAGAAAACTTTCGCCGGCCTGGCGCCAAGCGTGCGGGCGGCATCGGCGATGTTGCGGCCCTGCATCAGGAAGACGATGCGGGTGGTGAGGTAGACGTAGGGATAAAGCACGGCCGACAGCACGAAGGCCGCGCCCGGCGTCGAACGGATGTCAGGGAACCAGTAGTCGTGGATGGTGGCAAAGCCAAACATCGTGCGGATCAGGCTTTGTACCGGTCCGGAATAATGAAAGAACTCGCCGAACGCGTAGGCCGCGAGATAGGGAGGCACCGCCATCGGCAAAACCAGCGCCCAGGAAAAGGCGCGCCGGAGAGGGAAGTCGAAAGCCACCACCAGCCATGCGCCAAGAACGCCGATGACGGAAGTCGCGGCAGCCACCAGCGCCAAAAGCAGAAGCGTGGTCCGGCTGGCGCCGGGCAGCACGTTCGCCACGAGGTGTGGCCAGTCCTCGCCGCCTCCGCTGAGCGCCACGAAGGCAAGCGACAGGATCGGCAGCGCCACCAGAGCGGAGAGCGCGATGGCAACCAGGTGCAGCCAGGGATGGCGGTTGCGCTTCAACCGCAACAGTCGCGTTCCTGCCTCGACATGCTGGATACCGGCCATCGATCGTCCATCGATATGGAAGAGGCCGGGCGTGGTTCGGCCCGGCCTCTTGCGTGATCTAACCGTTCAATCTCAGCTCGACGGGCCGTCGTCAAGGCCAACGCGGTCGACCATCTCGGAAGCGGCCTTGCGGTTCTTGGCGATGTCGGCGAGCGGCAACGTGTCGGCCTTCAGCTCGCCAAAGGCCTTGACCACTTCGGATGGCTCCAGGCCCGGCTCGACCGGATATTCGAAGTTCTTCTCGGCGTAGACCTGCTGCGCCTCATGGCTTGCGAGGAACTGGATGAGCTTTACGGCATTGTCGCGGTTCGGCGCGTGCTTGGCCAGCGCGATGCCGGAAATGTTGACGTGGGTCAGCCCGTTCTCGAAGGTCGGGAAGATAACGTTGATCGCGTTGCCCCATTCCTTTTCCTTCGGGTCCTTCTCGTTGGTGCGCATTAGCCCGACGTAATAGGTGTTGCCGAGCGCGATGTCGCACTCGCCAGCCGCTATGGCGCCTGCCTGCGGGCGGTCGCCACCGTCTGGCTTCTTGGCGAGGTTGGCCTTCAGGCCCTTCATCCACTCTTCGGTCTTTTCGGCGCCCCAGTGATCGATTGCGGCCGAGAACAGCGCAAGATTGTAGTCGTGATGGCCCGAACGGATGCAGATCTTGCCCCTCCACTTGGGGTCGGCGAGGTCGGCATAGGCGATCGCCGTGTCCTTGACGCGGTCCTTCGAGGCATAGACGACGCGAGCGCGCTTGGTCAGACCGAACCAGTTGCCTTCCGGATCGCGGTATTCAGCCGGCAAGAGCTTGTTGACGGTTTCGTCGACCAGCGGCTGCGTGATGCCCTTTTCCTTCGCCGCGGTGAGGCGGGCAATGTCGACGGTCATGATCACGTCGGCCGGCGAGTTCGCGCCTTCGGCGGCGACACGCTCTTCGAGGCCCTTGTCGAGGAACAGCACCTCGGTCTTGATGCCGGTCTCGGCGGTGAAGGCGTCCAGCACCGGCTGGATAAGCTCAGGCTGGCGATAGGTGTAGATGTTGACGGTGCCGTCGGCGAGCGCCGAGGTTGCGAAAAGCGCGGCGAGGGCAAAGCCGGCGCCGGCCGATAAGGCGTTTCCAATCTTCATCGGTCTCTCCTCGAGGGGTCTGAAGGCTTCTCATACAATGTCGGTTCCGTGTAGGAACTCGTTTCCTATCGGCAATTGGACTATCGCGGTCAAGTTTTAAATGAAACAATTTCAATAGTTTAGAATAGTTCTAAAAGTGGAGGCCAAATGGGTGGATTTGGACGCAGTTACGATAGACACGGGTACTAAACGCGTGGCGCGCCGATGTACCTGGCTCCGAGGAGCGGGATTTGGTGCGAATGGCCGGAACTTCGCGAGAAAAATGCGATTTTCAGGAGATTCCACAAATACCGGGCTTTCGCCCAACAGCAGAGGTTTTGATGACGGGCTCGATTGTCCCCAGACGCCCGCCGTGAGGGGTCAAAAATTCGCTCAATCGGCCAGAACGCGCGTCGACGGAAAAGTGATCTCGACCAGCGTGCCTTCGCCCGGTGTCGAGACGATCGAAAATTTCGCCCGGTTGGCTTCCACCATCGCCTTGGTCAGCGGCAAACCGAGGCCGGTGCCGTCATTGCGCCCGCGCTTCAGCGCGTTGATCTGTTTAAAGGGTTTCAGCGCCTGCTCGATCTCGGCCGGGCTCATGCCTATGCCGGTGTCACGCACCCGCATGACGATGTCGCCGGAGGGTTCGTAAGCGGTCGAAACGATCACCTGGCCGCCGGCCTGCGTGTAGCGCACGGCGTTGGACAGAAGGTTGAGAGCGATCTGGCGGACGCTGCGCAGGTCGGCCACCACTTCCGGCAGGCGCGATGCGAAGCTGGATCGGATGATGACGCGCTCGCGGTTGGCCTGCGGCTGCATCATCGCCACCGTTTCCGACAATGTCTCGTTCAGCGACACGGCCTCATAAGCCATCTCCTGCTCGCCCGCTTCGATCTTGGAGATGTCGAGCAGGTCGTTGACCAGGTCGAGCACATGATTGCCGGAGCGGTTGATGTCGCGGAGATAATCGCGGTAGCGGTCGTTGCCAACAGGTCCGAACTTTTCGTCGATCATCAGTTCGGAAAAGCCGATGATGGCGTTGAGCGGCGTGCGGATCTCGTGGCTGACGCGGGCCAGGAAGTCGGTCTTCTGCGAGGAGGCGCGTTCGGCCTGGGCGCGTGCCTGGGTCAGTTCTTCCTCGGCGCGCTTCCACTGCGTGACGTCGCGCACCACGGCGCAATAGCCACTGCCGGCCGGCAGCTTGCCGATTGTCATGAACAGCGGGATGAAACGGCCTTGCGCCTCGCGCCCGATGACCTCGCGCCCGTCGTTGAGCACGCTGGCGACGCCATGTTCGGAAAGGCCGGCAAGATAGTCCTGGGCTGCGCGCTGGCTCTCGATGGCGAAGAGCGAGGCGAAGGGCTTGCCGGTGACGTCGTTGTTGTCGAAGCCGAACAGCGCCTCCGCCGCGCGGCTGATCGAGCGGATCGAGCCATCCGGCGCGATCAGCACGACGCCGTCGGTGGCAGTGTCAACAATTGCCCGCATCTCGGCGATGCGGTTTTCCAGTTCGATTGCCTGATTGTTGTCGGGTTGCTCCGCGACGGCTTCCGCAGGCGGCGCGACGCGGGCGCGGCTGAACGCCAGAAGCAGCGCCTTGCCACCGCCCCACGGCACCGATTGCAGGCGCGCCTCGACAGGGAATTCCGTGCCGTCGCGGGTCAGAAGCCGCATCTTGTGGTCGCCCGACGCGTCGGCATCTTCCGCATAGGGTTCGCCGAACAGCGTATCGAGGCCGCCACGGTCGGCGAGCTGTTCGATCGTTTCGTAGCCGGTGAGGGCAAAGAACTCATCGTTTGCGTAATGCAGCTCGTCGCCGGAATGGATCAGCACCGGCACCGGCAGTTTGGACAGGATCGAAACGTCGGTCGGCGCCCGATCGCCGGCTTCGCCGGTCGAAAAAGCGGATGGCAGGAAGCCGGTGGTGCGCAACTCGGGGGCAATGCGCTTGGCAGGTGCACCGTCGTCCGCTTGGGCAACGATGATTTCCGGTTCCTCTACGGCAGCTTGCGTTGCGGGCTGGACCGTGGATGCAGGTGTTTCAGGCGCCGGCTCCGCCTGCGCGACATCGCGTGCGAGTTCCCGCTCGCCAGGTGCTTCATATCCGAATGTTTCGGTGCGGTCGGCAACTGCGGTTTCCAGGGAGCGTTCGGAAGCCGGCTGTGGCGGCACCGCTTTGGCAATGACTGGCGCCGGCGTTTCTCCAGCGACAGCAGCCGGTGCTTCGGGCGTCCGGGTTTCAGCGGCAATGTCCGGCGTCTTCCCGGTCTCGCTCGTCGCTGCGACGATCGACGTGGTTTCGGTGGCGTTCGCAGCCGGTGCTTTCTCCGCGCCGGTGGAGCTGTCCTTCTTCAGCCGGTCGCCGATTTCGCGGAATGCGTTGCGTTCGACCGGCGTCAGTCCCTTGTCGTTGGCCGGGGTGCGGTGTTCGGCAAGCCGGATGACCTTGTCGCTGAAGCGGCGTTCCTGTTTCGGTGCGATGGTCAGCGCCGGAACCTCACCCTTGAACGGGTCGGTTTTGCCGTCTTCGAAGGGCTGCTGCAGGGTTTCCGATCCGCCCATGCCGCCCGGCTCGGCGCTCCGGGACGTCGGAGCAATCGCCACCGGTCCGCGCACTAGCGCGAGGCCGAGCTTTTCCGGGTCGGCGACCGCGTCGCCGCCGCGAGCTACGCCGAACCCGCGAAAACCTTCGAAATTGCGGTCACGCCCATAGACCGGCAGCGCTGCGAGGTCGACGGGAATGCGCAGATCGGTTCCCGAAACCGGCCACAACACAGAGCGGCCTGACCAGGTGTCGCGGCGTTCGAGCAGGCCACCTATCTCGCCGCCTGGGTCGAAGCCGAAGATCATGGCGACGTCGCCGAACTTGCGACCGACAATATCTGCTGCCGGTTCGCCAACCGCCCGCGCGAATTCGGGCGAGATGGCGCTGAAGTTGCCGTTGGCGTCGGTGCGCCAGACGAAGCGGACCGGGCCGGTCTCGCGCTGGAAGACAGTAGCCGGCGGAGCAACCGTCGCGCTGGAGCCGTTGTCCTGCGCGATCGCATGCGGGGCGGAATCGCTGGCCGGCGTCCTGTCGGTGTTGAAATACCAGCGCTCGTCCGGCTTGCCGTTTCCCGGCGTCGGCCGAACGGTTTCAGCCGGAGACGATGGAACTTGCAGTTCGCGTTCTTCGGTCCTTGCCTCGATGGCAATGCCGCGCGGCTCGGTCTCGTCCTGCACCTCGTCGACGACGACAAGCAGATGCAAGGCAGGGTCGTCGGTCAGCCGCGCGAAACCAGCGGGAAGGCGTCCGCGTGCCGCCGGGATAAGCCGCTTCACCAGCCGGTCGGCCTCGCCCTTCACTTCGGCGACGAGGCCGGCAAGGGTATCGGTGGCAATGCCGAGCTGGCCGAACCCGTCGGGAGAGGCAATCACCGTGCCGTCGCCGCCCACCAGCGCCGCGAAATGTCCGGGCTCGTTGAGGCCGCCGATTGTCCGCTCGGCGCGTTCCTGTTCGCTGAACGAGGCAGCCTTGCCCGCCGGCGCCGCAAGCAGGATCGCCCGTTCGCCATCCGGCAGGGTGATCGCACTGGCCAGAAACGACACCGCCTGGCTGGTCATTCCGGTCGCCAGGCGCACCATCAGGCCCTTGTCGCGGCCGATATCCGGATAGCCCGCCGTCGCCATGATCTGGCGGCGCGCCACCAGTCCCAGCCGTGTCGATGCGCCGATGATCGCCTCGATGTCGGGATAGCCGAAAACCGCGGCGCCCGGCCCGTTGGCCCAGATCACATCCTCCAGATCGGTCGACAGGATGGCCAGCGCATCGCCGGCTGCGAAGCGCTGTCGCACGTCGTCGAGGACGGCGATGTCGATGAAGGAATATGTCGCTGACGGCATATAGCTGACCGGACCTGCTCCTGCGCCGCGTCTGATGCGCATGTTTTAACGCTTCGTTAATAAAAGCTGCCAGCCGGAAGGTCCAGAAAGCAGCACGTGTGCCCGATGGAAATTCGGCTAATGGTTAACCGCGGTGACAATTTTTTGGTGCGTAGCAGCAAAATTGTTGCAGTGCACAAAGCAGTGGTTTATGGTCGGGGCCAGAAAATACAGGGGCATGGGAAAGAAACCATCGCCAAACGGAAGGATAGGAAATATGTCCAAGACCGCCACCAAGACCTCCGAAACCGCAGAAGCCATCGAATTCCCCGCATTTGACCCCAGCAAGGCCACCGATCAGCTCCGCTCTTTCGCCGAAAAGGGCGTCGAGCAGTCCAAGGAAGCCTACGACAAGCTGAAGACCGGCGCCGAAGAAGCCCAGAAAGCCATCGAATCGACCTTCGAGACCGCCAAGTCGGTGGGCAGCGAACTGTCGCTGAAGACCATCGCGGCTCTTCGCGCCAATGCCGAGGCCAATTTCTCGCATCTGGAAGCCCTCGTCGGCGTCAAGTCGCTGTCGGAACTCGTCGAACTGCAGACCGCGTTCCTGCGCAAGCGCGTCGAAATGACAGTCGAGCAGACCAAGGAACTGCAGAGCCTGACCACCAAGGCGGCGACCGACGTCACGAAGCCGGTCAAGGACGCTTTCGAAAAGGCCTTCAAGGACCTGAAAGTCGCCTGATTCGAACAGAATGCCCGGAAGGCGAAATCCTCCTCCCTTCGCCTGACGGACAGGCCAGCACCTCCTCCCGCTGGCCGGACACGGAAAAAGGCCGGATCCTCCCCCGGCCTTTTTCTTTCCCGCAGAAACGGCATTGGCCCGGCTTTGCGGCCTCCAGCGCCGCGCGTCTTTTCAGACGCGTAAAAGGTGGCTGCAGAAATGGCTGCATAATTTTGCCCTTAGGATCGATTCCGATCAAAGGAATTATGCAGCAGGCGAACAGATTGTCGCGCCTGCCTGCCATCGGTCTTGAAAAGCGCATCGTTTCTCCGTAAAGGACGCTTCGTCAGACGCTGGCACGTGCGGTTGTAGCTCAGCTGGTTAGAGCGCCGGATTGTGGATCCGGAGGTCGCTGGTTCGATCCCAGCCAACCGTACCATTTTTCTTTCGATGAAATCAGTGTCTTGACGGTATCGGGTTGCCGCGAAGCCCGGCTTTCATGTTGCGTCATGTTGCGAGCTGCTCCCGTTGATTTCCAAGGGGTTCCTGCGACACTCGGCGAATCCGCGCGACACGGACAGGCAACTGGCGATAGTGTTGACGACAATGAGGGAGTTGGTAGGCATGGCCGGCAGCTTCTGGCTCCGCAACGAAGATTGCAGACGCTCAACATACTGAGACCGAGGTTGCGATTTGACCCCAAAGCCGACCTTGCGACCGGTCACGGATTCGGACCGCAAACGTGTCCGCGACCTCAGTTCAACGGTTTGCGGCCGCTGGCGATAGTGATAACCGCAATGATGATGACACCAGTGAGCACCAGGCGGATGCCGGCGCCGAAGCCGTAGGTGTTGAGCATGGTGACGAGCAGGAACAGCAGCATCGCCGCGCCCCACAGGCCCGGCAGATTGGCGAAGCCGCCCGCCACCGAGGTGCCGCCGATCACCACGACGGCGATCGAGGCGAGCAGGTACTCCGCGCCCATGTTGAGCGCGGCGCCGCCGGAGAAGCCGGAGACCAGATAGCCCGTCAGGCCGGCGAACATGCCGCACATGACATAGGTGGCGAAGCGCACGCGGTCGACCGGCAGGCCCGCAAGCCGCGCGGCGCGCGCGTTCTGGCCGATCGCCGTTACGGTCCGCCCGAACACCGTACGGTGCAGGATCACGCTCATCACGAACGTGATGACCATGCCCGCGACGGCAAGGACCGGGACGCCCCACAGGATCCACGTGGTGAAGTCGGCGAGCAGTGGCGGCGGCTTGATGCGCAGGCCCCGGCTGTATGAGATGGCGGCGGACAGAAACAGGAAGCTGGACGACAGCGTGGCGATGATCGGCGGGATGCGAAGCAGCCGGATCAGCCCGTAGTTGAAGACGCCGACGCCGGCGCCGCAGCCGAGCGCGATCGCCAGCCCCGGCACGATCATCGCGTTGCTGCCGTCCATGATCTTCATGGAGACCGCTCCGGCGAGCGTCATGGTGGCGGGAATGGAGAGGTCGACGTTGCCCGGACCGAGCGTGATGACATACATCTGTCCGATGGCTACCAGCACCGAGAAGGTGGCGAAGGACAGCGCAGCGGTCAGCACGCCGCCGCCGCCCAGCCCCTCGGTGAAGGCGATGGTGGCGAGCCAGATCGCCAGCGCCCCGGCATAGGCGCCGAGCCACGGTTTCCCGAGGATCTGGCGCAGCGCCGTCATGTGCCACGCGCCTCCGCGCGGTTGATGAGCACGCGCAGCGCCAGCACCAGGATGAGGATGGCGCCCTGCGCGCCGATCTGCCAGTCGGGATTGAGCCGCAGGAAGGACAGGAAGGAGCCGGCAAGCGTCAGCGTCATGGCGCCGATGACCGCGCCGACCGGCGAGATGCGGCCGCCCGTGAACTCGCCGCCGCCGAGGATAACGCCGGCGATCGAGAGCAGCGTGTAGCGCAAGGCGATGTTGGCGTCGCCGGAAGTGGTGAGGCCGACCAGCGACAGGCCCGACGAACATGCCGAACAGCCCGGCAAGCGCAAACATGATCACCTTGGCCTTCAGCAGCGACCAGCCGGCGCGCTCGACCGAGCGCGGATTGCCGCCCACGCCGCGCAGCACCGCGCCCATGGGCGGAGCGCATCAGCCCGAAATGCACGACCACCGCGAGAGCGAGCAGGGCGTAGATCGTGAACGGCACCAGCGGCGTCTTCCAGGTCATCAGCGCGCGCAGCCAGTCCGGCGCCTTGCCGCCGGGCGTCGGCAGCACGAGGATCGCCAGGCCGAGCCAGACGAAGGACATGCCAAGCGTCACGACGATGGATGGCAGGTTCCTGAGATGGATCAGCGCGCCGACCGCGGCATAGACCAGAATGCCGCCTGCCAGCGCCGCCACCCCGAGCAGCGGCTGTTCGGTGAGCCAGGTGGCGGCGACGCAGGCGACGAACCCGACATAGGCGCCGAGCGACAGGTCGAGATCGTTTACGGTGATGACGAACATCTGGGCGATGGTCGCAAAGGCGATCGGCAGCGCGAGATTGAGCAGCAGGTTAAGGCCGACATAGCTCATGGCGCGCGGCTGCAGCCAGAATACCGCCAGCAGGATGGCGACGAAGGACAGCATTGGCAGCAGGATGCGGGCGTTGCGGGCCAGGAATGAGACTGGCATCAGGCGGCAGCCTCGAAAGAGGAATGCAGCACCCGTTCCTCGGTGATGGAGTCGCCCGAAAGCTCGTCGACGATGCGCCCGTTGCGGAACACATAAACCCGGTCGCAATGCTTCAACTCGTCCATCTCGGTCGTGTACCAGAGGAACGTGCGCCCCGCCGCCGCTTCCTGCCTCAGCATGCCGTAAACTTCCTGCTTCGTGCCGATGTCGACACCGCGCATCGGATCGTCCATGAGGATGATGTCGGCGTCAGAACCGAGGGCGCGGGCGAACAGCACCTTCTGCTGATTGCCGCCGGACAGGGAGAGGATCGGATTGGCCATGTCCGGCGTACGGATGCCGATCTTCTGCTTCCACTCCTCGCCCATGCGCGCTTCCGCGCGCGGATCGATCAGCCACCCTTTGGTCAGCCGCGTCAGAGAACTGATCGTGGCGTTGCCGCAAATCGACCAGAGCGGAAACAAGCCGTCGGTCTGCCGGTCGCCGGCAACCATTGCCGTGCTGCCGGACACCGTGACGCCGGCCTGCGCCTTGCGCTGCCCCTGGAAGATGCGGACCAGCATCTCGGTCTGGCCATGGCCGCCGAGACCGGCGAGACCGATCACCTCGCCGCGATTGGCCACCAGCGTGGTCGCGTCGCCCTGCGCCGCGGGTGCCGCCGAGACCTTGAGTTCGACGGCGGCGGTTGCCGAGCGCTGCTCGCGCGGGGCCTGTTCCTGCGCCACGCTGCCCATGCTCTCGACGAGCGTGACCCGTGTGAAGTCGCGCGCCGCACGGTCTGCGACAACGCCGCCGTCGCGCATGACCACGATGCGGTCGGCGGTCGTCAGGATTTCGTTGAGAAGGTGCGAGATGAGGATCACCGCGCCGCCGCCGGCGACGAAGTTTCGCACAAAGGCGAGCAACTGGCCGGCCAGCACGCCGTCCAGCGACGAGGTCGGCTCGTCAAGGATGACCAGCCGGACCGGCGTGTCGGTGGCCGAGAAGGCGCGGGCGATCTCGACCATCTGCCGCCGCGCGATGGACAGGTCGCCGACGAGCTGCGACGGGTCGATGTCATGGCCGGGAAAGATCGCGTCGAGCATGCCGCCGATCAGCGCCGCGGCACGGCGGCGCCAGCCGATGCCCCTGCAGCGACGGATGCATGATGCGAGCGTTCTCGGCGACCGACAGGTTCGGGCAGAGCGACAGCTCCTGGAAGACGCAGCGTATGCCCAAGCGGTTCGCCGCGGTGACTCCATAGCGCTCGGAAACATCGTCGCCCGCAACGACGATGCGGCCGGCCGACGCCGAGAGCGTGCCGGCGAGGATGTTCATCAGCGTCGACTTGCCGGCGCCGTTGTGCCCGACCAGGCCGAGGCACGCGCCGGCCGGCACCTCGAGGCTGACCCGCGCAAGCGCGCGAACGGCGCCGAAACTCTTTTCGACGCCGTCCAGATGAATGAGGACGTTCTGCTCGTTCTGCATCTGCATCGGCCAGGCGGGCCGCCTGTCGAGGCCGCCCGCCCGGTCAACATTACATGCCGCCGATGACCTTCTGCGCGTCCTCGAGCGAATATTCGGTGTTGGCCACGCCGCCCGCTTCCGTATTGGCGAGGTTCTCCTCGAGATTTGCCTGGTCGATGCGCAGGAATGGCACGGTCAGGTCCTTGGGTACGTCCTTGCCGTCCAGGATCTGCTGGGCAACCCAGAACGCCAGCGTCGAGACGCCGGGAGCGATCGACACCGACATAGTCTCGTAGCCGTTGGCGTCCTTCTGTTCCTTCCACCAGGCGAGTTCATCCTGGCGGTTGCCCATGATGATGAGCGGTGTCGGCCGGTTGGCGGCCTTGAAGGCCTGTGCCGCACCGTAGCCGTCGCCGCCCTGCGTCACGACCGCCTTGATCTCGGGCAGCGAAGGCAGGATGCCGGCAACGGCCTTCTGCGCGACATCCTGCGCCCAGTCGCCATGCACCGAGCCGACGATCTTGAACTGCGGGTTCTCCGCCACGCCCTCGTGGATACCCTTCGAAATCTCGTCGTCGACGAAGACGCCGGCGAGGCCGCGGATCTCCAGCAAATTGCCGCCTTCTGGCATCTTCTCCTTAAGGTAGAGGACCTCGTCCTTGCCCATCTGCTTGAAGTCGACGGCAATGCGCCATGCGCAGGGCTCGGTGACGATGCCATCGAAGGACACGACCGTTATGCCGGCGTCGCATGCCTCCTTCACGGCGCCGTTGAGCGCGTCCGGCGAGGCCGCGTTGATGACGATCGCATCATAACCCTGGAGGATCATGTTCTGGATCTGCGCCGCCTGCTCGGTCACCTGGTTCTCGGCCGTGGTGAAGGGGTCGGCCGCAGCGACGACCTTGTCGGCGACTGCCTGCTTGGTGACCTTGTCCCAGCTCTTCAGCATGGCCTGGCGCCACGAATTGCCGGCATAGTTGTTGGAAAGCGCGATCCGCTTGTCCGAGGTATCGGCTTGGGATGCGGTTGCCGCGAGGATGAACCCCGTGGCCAGAATTGCCCGATGCACAAGCTTTGTTCATTACTTCCTCCCTTTGGCGTCGTCGTCGCTGTTGGCGTGATCGACTGCCGGTTTGCGGCCTAATTGCGGATTGTGTAAATTGCCCGAACCCCTCCACTTCGGCCCGGGCCAAGGCCGCCATTGGCACGCGGCAATCAACCTACTAACATGTCAGTATGGGCGCAACTGAAGAAACGGATCTGACGGTGGGCTCCCCTGTAGTGCGCATGACGCGGCCCTCCGGGGCTACAGCTCGGGTCGTCGAAGGGCTGCGCCGTGCCATCGTCAACCTGGAATTTGAACCCGGGGCCAAACTGGACAAGGCGGAGCTGACGCGGCGGTTCGGCGTGTCGCGTTTCCCCGTCGCCGAGGCGTTGAACCGCCTCAAGGAGGAGGGCCTGGTCGACATCCGCCCGCAAAGCGGATCCATCGTTTCGCGCATACGCCTTGCCGATGCGCGCGAGAATATGTTCCTCCGCCGCGCCCTGGAAGGGGAAGCCGTTGCGCACCACGCGCAACACCGCTCGAAAGAGCTGCTTTCAGCATTGCGGCTCAACATGCGCCAGCAGAAAGCGGCGATCGCTGCGGACGATCGCGCCCGCTTCCACCGGCTCGATCTGGAATTGCACGACATGTTCGTCTCGGTGATCGGCTATCCGCGCGTGCGGGCCATGGCGGAGGGCGCGCGATTGTCGCTCGACCGCGCCCGCCGGCTGCTGATCACGCCGAGGCGGAATGCCCTGACCTTCAGGGAGCATGCCGCAATCGTCGCGGCGATCGCCGCCGGCGATGCCCTTGCTGCCCGAAACGCAATGTCGGCCCATCTCGATTCGGTGATTGGGGAACTGGAAGACTTCGCCAGGGAATACCCGGCGCTATTTGACGGCAACTGACTGGTGTACGGGGCCCTCAGGCTCCGCCAGCGAATATCTTGACCGTGGTGAGCGCATTCGTCGGACAGCGCTTCAGCGCGCTCGAAATCCTCCGTAGTGGCATTGCGGCAGCCACAAAGGGTCAGTTCCTTTTTGTGGAATCCGGATCCATGAATTTGTGCTAGAATTCCATGCCCCGTCTTTCCTGCACTGCTGATCAGACTGTGAAGATCCCATGGCATCTTTCTTCTTCTGGCCACCATTGGCCCGAAGAAGAACGAATGGTGCAAGAAGCGCTTTTGGCCGAGGAACAAACCCGCTGCGCGGGAGGGCGCCTGCGGTGAGGTAGAGGGCACGAACCGGTTGCCGCGCCCGCATTGAGCGTGGTTAGTGTTTAGGGCGGGGCAGAGCATCACAGGCTTCTTCAACAAGGAGCCTGACCATGCCCCATTGCGTTCTCGATGCACCGATCAGTCAGCTGCGCCAGCGGCTGATCGACGATATGACCATGCGCCGGTTCGGCCAGGAGACGCAGCGCAACTACATCCGCGACGTCGGACGGTTCGCAAGCTTCCTTGGCCGACCGCCGGATACGGCGACGGCAGACGACCTGCGACGGTTCCAGGTCGGGCAGCAGGATGACGGCGTTCCGGTGCCGACCATGAACAGCATCGTGTCGGCGCTGCGCTTCTTCTTCACGCATACGGTCGATCGCCTGGACCTGGCGCGCAAGCTCGTCCGGCTGGCGCATCCGCGCAAACTGCCCGTGGTCCTGCGGGCATCACAAAAGAAGCCCGCGTGCTCATGACGATCCTCGTGGTTAGCAACTGGATATCGCTGCTGCGCAACGCACTGCTGCTCGGAACAGCCGTCACGAGCCGCGTTAGATACTTGCCGGCGCGTCATGCCGATGGGATCTTCTCCATGAGACCTCTTTCGCAAGCAAATCGACCCCACCAAACACTACGAACCGTGCCGTGGGCGGGCGGCTTGCGCGTCGCCGAGAAGTCGACGCTGAAGGTCGCCGATATCGACAGCGAGCGCATGCTCCTGCGTGTCGAGCGCGGCAAGGGCGGGCGGTATCGCAACGCAATTCTGTCGGAGGACTTGCTCACCCTTCTGCGCCAGTGGTGGAAGGTCGGACGGCAGCAGGGCGTGATGCACCGAGACGGCTGGTTGTTCCCCGGGCAGCACGCGATGATCAGCACACGGCAGCTCCATCGCATCGTCGTCGAGGCGGCGCAGGCCGCCGACACCGCCAAGCGGGTCGGTCCGCACACGCTGCGTCACAGCTTCGCCACCCACCTTCTGGAAGACGGCACCGATATCCGGATCGACCAGCTGCTGTTTTTTACCGTTCGATTGCGCCGAGACGTCCTTGCCGGGACGTAAGCTGGCCCATTCCGAGAACAGGCGTTGCACCGTCAAGCTATCTTGGCGCGTGCGCTTCCTACAGTGGAAGGGCCGTTCCGTGGAAACCATCATGCAGCGACATCATATCGACTGCGAAGACGACCGTGCTCCCGGCATACGACACTTCGTGCGGCAAAACGGGCTGAAAAAAGAGCCTGCATTGTTGGGTGCGATTAGACGACGCCTGCCGGCGCCCGAAACTCTTCACGGAAGCGGACAGGCAGCTACTGGCGGTGAACCCTTCAAGATCGGACATCCAGGTTCGCATGCCTTTTGTCGTGACCTGACCCAATCCGGCCCTTGGGAGTAGCCGACCTGCATGTCGTCACCAGCATCTTTGTGGACACTCTGCTCCCGGCCTTACAGTTTGCGCAACTGGCCACCCGTCCGGGGAAGATTAGAGTGTCATCTTCTCGTCGTATGACGTCCCCAATTCTTGGAGTAGGATACGGTTAGTTACCTTCCACGCCGTCAGGCAATGCCCTGTCGTCAGCCAAAAGGAGGACAACCGATGAAACAGATCGCTACCGGGCTCCCTGGACTGATGATGCTGCTTGCGGCATCGACTTTCCTCGCGGGAAACGTTGAAGCCATCGCCCAAGCGACGATACCACCGGAAATCTCTACGCCGGACAAGGTCGAAACGCGCATCGGCACGCTCGACTTCAAGGACGGCATGCCGAGCAAGGAGACCATCGACAAGGTCTATGACAATCTGGACTTCACGCACGCCTTCGAGGCGTTCGTGAACACCCTGCAAGGGGTCAGCATACGCGCCCTCCACAAGGGCCTTTCTGAGCATCGGGGTCAAGGATAACGAAGTCCTGGTCTTCTCCGAACTGATGGATGCCAAGTCGCTGTTCCTGACGGCCAATGCGGACACCGTCTATTACATGGGCATGCTCGACCTGACCAAGGGTCCCATGGTGCTCGAGGTGCCACCCAAGGCGCTTGGCGCCATCGATGACTACTGGTTCCGCTGGGTCATCGACATCGGGCTGCCTGGGCCTGATCGCGGCGAGGGCGGGAAATACCTCATCCTGCCGCCCGGCTACGATGGTCCGCTGCCTGGTGGATTCAATATCGCCCGCGCCCGGACCAGCCTCGTCATATGGTTCGCTCGCTCGTTCCTGGAGAACAACGATCCGAAGCCCGTGGCCGAATCGATCAGGAAGTTCACCAAGGTCTATCCATACGAGGTTGGCGGCGTCGGCACCCCCATCGCCGACTTTCTGAGCGGCAAGGCTAAACTTGGAAAAGTCACGCCACCGCCGCCGACCGTGTTCCACGAAGGTACCGGCAAGGTGATGAACACCATCCCGCCGAACGACTTCAGCTATTACGAAATGCTCAACGAGGTCGTGCAGCAGGAGCCTGCGGGGTCGCTCGATCCCGAGTTGATGGGCCCGATCGCCGCCATCGGCATCATCAAGGGCAAACCCTTCGCGCCGGATGAGCGGATGAAGAAGATTCTCACCGAAGCGCTTGCGCTCGCCAATGCCACCTCGCGCACCCTGTTTATGGCTCCTCGCGATCCGGCTTTATACTACTACCCCGGCTCGGGTTGGCAGAACATGCTGTTCGAAGTCGGCTACGAGTTCGAGACGCCGATCCCGCTGATTACCCCCGAAGGCGTCAAGCCGTTCCCGCCCACCGGCTATCGCACGCTCGACGCGCGGACGGACTTCTTCTACGGCGTCACCGGGATCACGCCCGCGATGGCCATGCGTCTGCCCGGCATCGGCTCGACCTACCTGTGGACGATGGTCGATGCGAACAAGGAGCCCTTCGATGGCGCCAAGACCTACAAGGTGACGCTGCCGAAGGACATTCCACAGGCGAACTTCTGGTCGTTCACGCTCTACGACAACATGACGCGCTCGATGCTCGACACACCGCAGCGCTACCCGCGCGCGGGCAGCCAGAGCTATCCGTCGCCCGCCGCCGAAGCGGACGCCGACGGCACGACGACGGTCTGGTTCGCGCCCGAGCAGCCCGAGGGCGTCGGCGAGGCAACTGGATTCAGACCATGCCCGGTAAAGGTTTCATCCCGTGCCTGCGACTCTACAGCCCGCTCGAGCCGTTCTTCGCCAAGACGTGGCGGCCGAGCGAGGTCGAACTCGTAAAATAGTCGGTCGACCAGCGCGACAGCACCACGTCAAGGATCGGCCACAGGCAGGTCCTATCATTCTCGACGTCAATCTGTTGTCCGCTGTGGGTACAAAACTTGCTTATGGACTTGCTTCGGGAAGACGTCCGTAACGGGGCCGCTGTCAGACATTTGCGCGTCAGACCGCGAATGGCCGCAGGTGGCGCAACCACGATGTCCACGAGGGCGTTGAGGCCCGGTGTCGACGAGCAGAACTTCATGCCCCATGAGGAAGATCGAGATGCTCATGATAACCCGACAAAACGCGACGATCCTTTCGCGGATATCAAATGAGCATCCGCAAACGCATTTGGGCCACTGCAACCAGGATGCATAGAAGTGGCGCATCCGTTCCCCTGAGATCGATTTGGGCTTGCCGATCGCATTGAACCTGTCGGCGCGCTGATGGACGTGGATCTCTCGCCGCTCGAGGTTAACATCGGTCCAACGTAAGCCGCGAAGTTCTGACGCGCGGAGCCCGGTGAATATCGACGTCAACAGCAAAGGCCTCCAGCGCCCCGCCAGTGCACCTACAATGGCTTCACCTCATCGCGGGTCGGGGAATGTCCACGCCGACCTTCAGACGGCCCTTCTGACGCTTCTCCTGCCTACGCTCGCCCCCCTTTCGTCGGCCGCGAATATCGCGCACCACATTGCGGCCTGTCAGCCCCCTCTCCTGCGCGTCTGCGAGCAAGGAGCCCAGGCTCACCATAACTTTCCGAACCATCGCAGGCGAGCGGCCGCCACTCCGCAAACTGATCCTCAAATGCGCGGACGGCCGAAATGTTGAGGGCGGATAGTTTCAGACCGCCGATGAACGGTACGATGTGAAGGTCGACGTGCGAGCGATAACTGTCGATCGTGGTTCGCTCGAGCCGTGCTGCCTCTGCGCTGGCAATCCAGAACGCTCCAGCCTGCTTCACCGTGGCGCAGGCGCTGTCTGCAACGTGTGTACCTTCCCTTACCTCTACATGAGTTGTCGTCGCAAAGTTATCGGCTTCCTTCTTCAGCTTGAACGTGTTTAGCCGTCGCACGCCCTTGGCGTCGGCATAGTCGACCACCCAGGCTGTTCTCTCCTGGGCCTTTTGCATCAACCGTCCTCAGGACGGCGGCCTCGGCCTCCCGCCCAAGGTGGTACAGGAGCGGCTCGGGCATAGCTCCATCATGATGAGTCCATGGACACCTCTTTCCACGCGGTGACGACGCCGAAGAACTGGCCTTGGCAGAGCGAGCACTCCTCTCCTGATGCGACATGGGCGCGACATGGCGTCCAAAAAGACAACCAATTCAACGAACAAAATCGGATTGTGGATCCGGAGGCCGCTGGTTCGATCCCAGCCAACCGTACCATTTCTTCCCATACAGCTTCGATCTCAGAACAAATCGCCCTGGCTGCCGGTTTCCCTGGATTTTGCCTGGGTTTTCTGCGCTGGTTTCGTGCGCCCGTCGCCCCCGGTGGCGATCGCGCCCGCCGTGCCGTCGGCGAATCGCAGGCTGAGCGCTTCGCCGGGCTTCATCTCGGCGGCGCGTTTGATCAGCGCCCCCGAAGAATCGAGCACCAGCGCGTAGCCGCGTTCCAGAATTGCCTGTTCGGAAAGTTTTAGCGTCGAAAGCAGCCGGTCTGCTTGGGTGAGGCGCGCGCGCAGCCGTTCGAGACGAACCGAAATTGTCCGGTCCATGCGGCGCGCGGCAAGCACCAGACGGTTACGTGCCGACTGCGTCGTCCGCAAAAGCGGCTGGATGCTGATGCGCGCCTGGGCATTCGCGAAGCGGCGTTTCTTGTGTTCCAGCGATGCGCTGGCGCATTTCGGCAGTTGCTCGGAGGCGCGCAGGAATTTGGCGCGGCGCTCGCGCACGATGGCGCGCAATGCGGCCTGCGCCCTCAGCACATCGCGGTCCGTCAATTTTCGCCATTCGTCGATGCGGCGCGACAAGGTCGCCGGCGACAGCTTGATGCCGCCAAGGCGCGCCCGCTTGCGCTCGGTGCTGACGGTTAACCCGCGGCCGAGCCGGCTCGTCGCCTCGTCGAAATGCCGACGGGGCAGGGCCAGAAGCTGGTCGGGCGGACGGCAGCACGCGCGCCGCAGCCCGCAACGCCGTGCGCTCTGCGGTCGAACGCGCGCGAGTCAGACAGGCCCTGAGCCGCGCGGCAGGCTGGCCAGCGTCGCTTCGAGTTCGGCCTTCACCGGCACCGCGATTTCGGCGGCGCCGGTCGGCGTCGGCGCGCGGACATCGGCGACAAGGTCGATCAGCGTCCAGTCGGTCTCGTGGCCGACCGCCGAGATCACCGGAATGTCGGAGGCCGCGACGGCGCGCGCCAGCGTCTCGTCGTTGAAGCCCCAAAGATCCTCGAGGCTGCCGCCGCCGCGCGCGACGATCAGAAGGTCGGGACGCGGGATCGCGTCGCCGCGGCTAAGCGCGTTGAAGCCGTTGCACGGCGGCCGTGACCTCGGCGCCGGCCGTCTCGCCCTGCACGCGTACCGGCCAGACGATGACATGCAGCGGAAAGCGGTCGCGTGATGCGATGCAGGATGTCGCGGATGACCGCGCCGGTGGGCGAGGTGATGACGCCGATCACGCTGGGCATGAAGGGCAGGCGGCCGCTTGCGCCTCGGCTCGAACAGGCCTTCGGCCGCAGCCGCCGCTTGCGCTCCTCCAGCAGCGCCATCAGCGCGCCGGCGCCGGCCGGCTCCAGATTGTCGATGACGATCTGGTAGTTCGACTTGCCGGGATAGGTGGTCAGCCTGCCGGTGGCGATGACCTCCATGCCCTCTTCGGGACGGAACTTCAGCCGCGCCATCGTGGTCTTCCACACCACCGCGTCGAGCTTGGCGCGGTCGTCCTTCAGCGCGAAATAGGCGTGGCCCGAAGAGTGCGGTCCGCGATAGCCGGAGATTTCGCCGCGCACCCGCACATTGCCGAACTGCGTCCTCGACCGTGCGCTTCAGCGCGCCGGAAATCTCGCGAGACGGTGTACTCGGTGGCGTTGGTTTTCGAATCGGCAGTGAAAATTCGCTCAATCAGGGATTGGCGGATTCATGCATGTCGGATTGCGCTTCTGGCGTGACGCCGAAGTGCCGCCCTCGATGCCTACCAGCCCGGCATGACCTGGCTCGCCTTCAGCCGCCGGCACGCGCAGCCGCATCAAGGCGGCGAAGTCGATAGCTGCCGGTGTCTTCCGCCAGCGGCACCGAGATGTTGTCCAGGCTTTCGGTGATATGCCGGGCCAGCGCCTCGACAATCTCGGGCTGGTCGAATGGCCGCGCATGATGCCGATCTTGCATGTCCGGCAGGGCGCCGAAACCGTCGGCTTCGCCCAGCACGCGCATGCCGGGCCGCAGTGCGCATTCCGGCAGCACCGAGACCGCCAGTCCCGACAGCACGGCGGCGGTGATGACGGTCGCCGACCAACTGGTGAACAGCACGCGGTATTCGCGGTTCATCGCGTCGAGCACATCGCAGGCCGGCGCGCCGCCAGATGCAGGTCGGCCGGCCGAAGGCCAGCGGCAGCGGCGTCCTGCTCGTGCACGGCATGGTTGGCCGAGGTGACCCACAGCAGCGGCTCGCGGCGCACCACTTCCGACTGGCGCCTGCTCGTCATTGTGGGTCACCAGCGCGATGTCGAGATTGCCGCGCTTGATGTGCTCGACGCAGGCTGGGCGTCGGCTCGCAGATGACCGACAGCTCGACGCGCGGATTGGAGCGCGAAAACCGCGCCATGATCTCGGGCAGGAAGCGGTCGGCATAGTCGTCCGGCGTGCCGATGCGGATATGGCCTTCCAGGCTGGCGTCGTCGAAGGCGGCCAGCGTCTCGCGGTTGAGCCGGATCATCCGGCGCGCATAGGAGAGCAGCTTTTCGCCTTCCTCGGTCAGCTTGTTGGTGCGGCCGTCCTTCTCGAACAGCGGCTTGCCGATGCGCTCCTCGAGCCGGCGCATCTGCATCGACACGGCCGACTGCGTGCGATGCACCTCGTCGGCGGCCCGCGTGAAGCTGCCGGTATCGGCGATGGTGATGAAGGTCTGCAACTGGTCGAGATCGAGCGGCGCGTGCCATCGATTGCAATCCATCATCATTGTTGATGCTAAAGATTAAAAACATTCGTTGGATTAATCAATAGCGCTGTAGGCATTCTTCGACCGTCCACAAGACGCGTGTGAAATCGAGCTGGAACGGCTGCATCCTCCCGGGCGCCGCATCCAGTTGGTTTGCCTGCGTCCGGCCTGATGAAAAGGAGAACGGCCATGACCACGCTCGACCACAGCACCACGGCGATCCATTCCGCGACGCGCCCGGCTCTCGTGACGCGTGCGAAGAATGCCGTATCGACCTTTTACCGTTCGCTGGAAAAATCGACGCGAGTTCTATCACCTCGGCAATATGTCGGATGCCGAACTCGCCGATATCGGCCTGACCCGCGCAGACCTCCACGTCGCGGTCAGGTCGCCCTTCGATTTCGATCCGACCGGCGCAACTCAACGCATTGGCGCAGGCGCGAGCCGAAGCCAGCGAAGACGCTGCTCGCCGGGTCTGCTGAATACTGCAGGCGTCCCCCCACACTCCCCACCGGTCACCGCCGGTTGCCTGCACTCCTGCCCGGCCTCATGAGGCCGGGCTTTTTCTTTTGTTCCGGGCAGGCGAGCCGGATTCCTGGGCGCTGTCGGCTGCTTCGCCGGTTAAACGACGGTTATGCCCGTTAATCCCGTTTTCCACAGGGGCGTCGGGCTTGGCGTCACGCAAAGCCTGTCATAACGTCGGGTCAACTTAAGTCCCACTGATTGACCCGGACTGGTCGACGGATCGAAATCGTGGGGTAGCTTGAGGCCCGCGCCGGACAGGCGAGCAGGCGGCTTCGGTCGCAGGCAAGCATGGTCGGAGACCCACGGGGAGCCATCGAAGACGGTTGCAAACGTGATCGATGGACCGATGCTGCCATGAAAGCCGGACAATGCTTTCGATGGTGCGCTGAGCGAAGCCTTCACCGGTTGCGCGGGCGCGGTCTGAAACGGACGTATCTCAAAAGGAAACGAACCGATCGGGCCGTCAACATCAGGGCCATTTCGGTGGACTTGAATTGACAGGGAGGCGCTGGGAGAAATCCCGGCGCTTTCTCCTTTTGGCGCTACCGCGCGTCGCACCGAATGGCATTCGGCGGCCACGCCGCAGCTTGTTTGCGCACGTCGTTTGTCCCGAAACAGGGGATACTTTCGGGCGTGATACATCAGGCCGCGCCGGCCTGCCTGCCCCCGCTGCTCTCTGACTACTTGTTTGCCGCATTTGTGCGAACGCCAAATGATTCCATTTGGCTGCACATGCTCTACCGATACCGGTCCATGCCCTTGGTGAACTGGTCGAAGATCGATTCCACGCCCTTCTGGTATTCGTCGCGCTGCTTGGCGGCCGGTCTCGAACATCTTGCCGAACAGATCGTCATAGGGATTGCCGCGGGCGGCCGGACGGATTGGCGCGCGGCTGCGGCGCCGGCTCGGGCTCCGGCTGGGCGCGGCCTGGCCCGCCGCCGAGCATCTCTTCGAAAATCTTGCCGAGCGGATTGTCGCCATAGGGATTTTGGGCGCCTGCTGGCGCGATTGTGGCTGCTGCTGCTGGGCGCACCGCCGCCGAACATGTCCTGCAGCACCTTGCCGAACGGATTGTCGAACGGGTTCGCCGGCTGTTGCGGCGCCTGCCGCGGCTGCGGCTGGCCACCGGCCATCCGCCTTGCCGCATCATCTGCTCGATGATCTCGCCGAGCGGATTGCTGCCGCCGCCGAAGCCGCCTGCGGCCTGCATCTGACCGGTCGACTGCTTGAACAGGCCGCCCATCACCATCGACGCGATGACCGGCAGCATCTGCTGCAGCACCTGCTGTGCCGATGCCGGTGGCCTGCGCGGCCTGGCTGGCGACGGCGCGCGAAAGCTCTTTTGAACCGAACAGGTGGCCGAGAATGCCGTTGCCCTCGTCGACGCCCTGCGGCGCGAAGGCCTTCGACGCGTCCTCGAAATACTTGGCGTGCTGGCCGCTCGCCATCGCCGTCATGAACGAGCCGAGCCCGTAGGGATCGGCGGTGTTGCGCTTCAGCCCCTGGCTGAAGGCAGGCAGCAGCGCCTCGACCGCAAGTTGCGCCTGCTGCTGCGAGAGATTGAACTGCCTGGCCAGCATCTCGATGCCCTGTCCGTTCTGGGCACTGGCCAGCATGTCGAACAGATTGAGCATCGGATCCTCCTGCAACGTTTTATTCCAACACGCTATCCGAAACTTCGTTGGGGAGCCACTATGCAAGTTTATGGCGAACTCGGCTAGTCGGAGGCATCATGATTGCGATCGAAAGAAACGGTTGCATCCTGCACACTGAGCGATACGAGGACTGCGTCCGTTTCTATCGCGACATTGTTGGTCTTCGCCTCGAATTCGAGAAGAACGAGCCGGCGCAAACGCTGAGCATCCTCGATTTCGGTGGCGCTTATCTGATGATAGAACGTGGTGGACTTGCATCGGCCGCCCCCAAGACGGCGACACAGAATCCGGTGACGATCAGATTTAACGTGGTCGACATCGACGAAGCTGTTGCGCAGCTGCGCTCAAAGGGCCTGAATGTCCACGCTTCCCGCTTCGAATGGGGAACGATCGCAGACTTTACCGACCCTGACGGCAACCCCTGCCAATTGCGCGAGGCCGCCAGTTTCGCCCGTTAATACGCATATTCCAGGAACACCGGCTCGATCGAACCGCCCCAGCGCGTGTGGAAGGCGTTGCAGCATTTCCTCGGCGCTGGTGGTGCCGCGCGCCACCACCTCGTCGAGCGGCGCCAGGAAACTGGTCTCGTCGTAGCCGTCGCGGTTGTTGCGCGCGCGGTTCTTGAGGCCGATGCGCGAGATGGCCAGCACCTCGCGCGCGACATCGCGCAGATTGCCATTGCGGAATTCCGCGCCGATGCCGGCTTCGGGCACCGCATCGCGCATCGCCAGCACCTCGTCGTAGCTCCAGTCGGCGGTCAGCGTCTCGGCGGCGTCGAGCGCCTCCTCATCATAGAGCAGCCCGACCCAGAAGGCGGGCAGCGCGCAGATGCGCCGCCACGGCCCGCCATCGGCGCCGCGCATTTCGAGGAAGCGCTTCAGCCGCACATCGGGGAACAGCGTCGACAGATGGTTTGCCCAGTCGCCTATCGTCGGCACGCCCTGCGGCACCGAATTGCGCAGCGCCCCACCCATGAACTGGCGGAAGGTGACGTGCGTCACGTCGTGATAGTGGCCGTCGCGGATGACGAAATACATCGGCACGTCGAGCGCCCATTCGACATAGTCGGCGAAGCCGAATTCCGGCGAGAAGCAGAATTCGAGCAGGCCGGAGCGCTGGTTGTCGGTGTCGCGCCAGATGTCGCCGCGCCAGCTCTGCAGGCCGTTCGGGCGGCCCTCGGTGAACGGCGAATTGGCGAACAGCGCCGTCGACAGCGGCTGCAGCTTCAGCGACACCTGCATCTTGCGGCGCATGTCGGCTTCGCACTCGAAGTCGAGATTCACCTGGATCGTGCAGGTGCGGTACATCATGTCGAGGCCCTTGCGTGCCGACCTTCGGCATGTAGCGCGTCATGATCTCGTAGCGCGATTTCGGCATTTTCGGCGTTTCGGCGAGCGTCCATTTCGGGCTGCCGCCGAGACCGAGGAAGCGGATGCCGAGCGGTTCGGCGATCTCGCGCAACTGGGCCAGATGCGCATTGCCCTCGCGGCAGGTCTGGTGGATCGTCTCCAGCGGCGCGCCGGAAAGCTCGAACTGGCCGCCGGGCTCCAGCGAGATCGCGCCCTGGCCGGTCGGCTCGACCAGCCCGATGATGCGGCCGTCGTCGACGATCGGATCCCAGCCGAGCGTGCGTTGCATGCCTTCCAGCAGTGCGCGGATGCCGCGCGTCGCCGCCATAGGGCACGGGCGCGTTGCCGTCGACGTAGAAGGGAAATTTCTCGTGCTCGGTGCCGATCCGCCACTTGTCCTTGGGCTTGTTGCCTTCGGCCAGATAGCGCGACGAGCTCGTCGATGCTCTCGATGGGCCGGAAATCGGTCGTGTCACGCGCCATGAAAGTCCTCCGGCCGCCAGAATGGTGGCGTGAGATGGACGAAATGTCAGTAGCCAATCAAGCGAAAAATCCTGATCGAGGCTTCAACAAGGATTGATCTGCCTTGACGCGCCGTAGAGTTGGGCTGCCGGGCTTGCCCGACGTTCTGCAAATCACCAATCCCCGATCGTCGCCTGGATGACGGCAAGAGCCGCAACGGCCGCGGTGTCGGCGCGCAGGATGCGCGGGCCGAGCGGAATCGGCGTCACGAAGGGCAGCGCGCGCAGCTGTCGTCGTTCGTCTTCCGAAAAGCCGCCTTCCGGGCCGATCAGCAGGCCGAGCTTGCGGCTCGGCGATTGTTTTCAGGATCGGCAGCGGGATTGTTGGTTTCAGCATCTTTCGTCGCAGAAGATCAGCCGCCGCCCGGGTTCCCACTCCCACAGCACGCGGTCGAGCTTGACCGCCTCGCGCAACTCGCGGGATGGCCAGAATGCCGCATTGCTCGGCCGCCTCGATGACATTTGCCCGCAGCCGGTCGATGCCGACCGTCGACATCTGCGTGTGCTGCGTGATCACCGGCTGCAGCAGGCCGGCGCCCATCTCCACCGCCTTCTGCACGAGATAGTCGAGCCGGCCCTGTTTCAGCGGCGCGAAACAATAGACGAGATCGGGATGCGCGGGCTGCGATGCGTGTCTGCGTCACCGGCGGCGAGCGTCACGCGCTTCTTCGCAATCGGCTGCGACCTGCGCCAGCCATTCGCCGTCGCGGCCGTTGAAGAGAAGCAGTTGCGCGCCCTCGCCGAGCCTCAGCACATTGGCGAGATAGTGGCTCTGCTGCGGCATCGGCCTCGATTTCGAGGCCCTGGGCGAGGTCGTGCGGCACGAAAAGCCGCTGCATCCTGTAGTTTGCGCGCATGGGCTGGAGACATGCTTTAGGCGTTGCCTCCGGTCAATACCTTCTTTCGGTTCGGCCGTGCGTAAGCAACCTCATTGCGTCGCGGTCGGATGCCATACCGGCGGGTAGCCGGCTGCGAGTACGGCGACGGTCGTGGGAGGCGTGATCAGTAAAAGCCGGTCAGCCGGCAGGGACTCGATGGCGACGGGCACACCATAGCCTGCAAAACTCCAGCGCAACGCCGTGCCATCTTTTAACGCGTAGGTATGGTTTCCAGCGGCCACCATTATCCCGTCCGAGAGGCCTGCAAGTTGGCCGGGTTCCAGCGCCTTGCCGGCGCCGCCCGACGCCCACCGCTCCTTGTGCAACCGCCTGTCGATCTGCGGCGCCCGCGGTTCGGCGATACCGTACGCATGCCCGAACCGCGCGGCGAAATCCCTCGCCCTGTCGCGTTGGCAGTAAAAGCAGGGCCGGTGGCCGGCCGATAGCGCGGTCACCTCGTCCATGAAAAACAGCTCGGTCCAACCCGGCTTGCCGCCCGGCCGGTTGCGGCCCATCGGCTCGCGTCTGCGGCCCCTGAATTCGCAGACGCAGATGATCCAGGCCGGCAAGGCCCAGCGCTTTTTCAGCAGCGTTTTCGTCTCCGGGTCGTGGATGATGCCGCGATTGCCCAGGAACATGCCGCGTTCCGGCACCGCATGGATCTGGCCGAAGGGGTCGACACGGTTCTGAAGTGGCATAGAGCTTCTTTCTTGGCTGGAAAACGGCCTTCATGATACTGCTCGCACGCCTCTTTTCATGTCAGGAGTGTGATGCGGGTTCTTGTTGTCCAGAATTTCGACGATACCTTGCTCGGTCAGGTTGGCGTCGCGCTCGAAGAGGCAGGCGCAGAGATAGACGTTCGCACCGCGCACCGCGGCGGCCTGTTGCCGCAAACCGCTGAAGAGCACGACGCGCTTGTTGTGCTGGGCGGTGGCCAAAACGCGCTCGACGACGCGAATTATCCTTACATTCCAGCGCTGCTCGAATTGATGCGCAGCTATGTCGAAGCCGAAAAGTCCGTGCTTGGCATTTGCCTCGGCAGCCAATTGCTGGCCCGTGCCTACGGCGGGAAAAACCAGATCGGCGGCGCAGAAGAATTCGGCTGGTGTCGCGTTGCGCTGGCGCCCGAGGCCGCCAGCGACCCGGTGCTTGGCGGTGTGCCCGAGGAGTTTCCGATCTTCCAGTGGCACGACGATACGTTCAGCCTGCCCGATGGAGCGGTGCGGCTCGCCGGCAGCGCGGTCGCGAACAACCAGGCCTTTCGCGTCGGCCGCGCCGGCTATGGCATCCAGTTCCATTTCGAGGCCGACCGCACCCTGGTGCGTCACTGGAACGAGACATTCGCGCAGATGATCGCCAACCGCCATCCCGAATGGATTGCAGCGTTCGTGGATGAGGCAGCCCGACACGGGCCCGTCGCCGACGCCATTGGCCTGGCGCTCGCCAGGGCCTGGGTGGCAACGATCCACCCGGCCGGGGCAAATGCCCCGCCGGTTTCGAAGCTGGTCGTTTCGACTGGTTTGTAGGGCCGAGTGCCGCGCTGTGGGTTGCAAATGCGGTGCGTTCTCCGAGGCGTCCGCAGCCCTCGGGGATGCAGCAGCGTGGCATAATAATCACGTCTACGATTTGATGTGGAACACTGCCTATTCGAGGCTGGCTTTCCGCCGTGCCGGCGCATAGAAGGGCGCCGCTCGTCCGCATGCAACCAATTCCCTCCCTATCTCGTTGGTTGTTGCAAAGCGAAACCGATTCGTAACCGTGTTCGTGTAAGAAGTTCAGGAAGCCGAAACCGAGATGACCCCCTTGCGAGCCACGCTCCTGTCCTTCTTCATGCTCTTCGCCATCACGGCCTGGGGCGTCGCGATCTACACCGCCGATGCTGCCACCGGGCATGCCGTCGTCGATGGCTACGGCGTAACGGCGCTGACGCGTTAGAAAATTTTCTTGCATTTAAGCAACGCCAGGTGAATCCACCTGACTGCAAAATGCTTACAGCGTGTCGCGCCGAATGGGATTGGGCGGCGGCGCTGCAGCTTCTTGTCTGTGTGTGTCGCTTCTGCCGAAACCGAGGACACTTTCGGGCGCCATGCATTAGGCATCGCCCGCCACTGCCAGAATCTGCTTTTCGGGGCCATCGATGACGAGCGCCGACAGGCGCCCGGATTTCCACGCGCCGGTGTCGACATTCACCCTGTTGGCCATCACCTCGACATCGGCCTCAGGCGTATGGCCATGCACGATCACCTTCGGGTGCAAGCCGGAATAGTTGAGAAAATCCCAGCGGATCCAGATCAGGTCGTCCGGGTCCTGGTCGCCGAGTGCGATGCCGGGCTTGATACCAGCATGGCAGAAGAAGAAATCCCCGAAGGACAGATGGCGGCCGAGGCTGCGATAGAAGGCGAAATGGCTGTCCGGCACCGCATCAAGCAAGGCCGCATGACCTTCGCGCAAGCCGCCAGGTGTCCAGAAATCGATGGCGACGCCGTAGGAACGCGCTGTTTCGCCGCCGCCATTATGGGCGAACAAGCCCTCTGCGCTCGGCCGCGCCAGGAATTCGAGAAAACCGATGTCGTGATTGCCGGCAATGGCCTGCATGCGGCTGTCGGCCTTGCGCGCGGCGATCAGGAAATCGGCAACGCCTTTCGAGTCCGGCCCGCGGTCGACATAGTCGCCGAGATGGATGACGCGCCAGTCGCGGTGCGGATGATGCGAAAGGTCCTCGGCGATTGCCTCATGCATTTTGCGCAAGAGGTCGAGCCGGCCATGCACGTCGCCGATCGCGTAGATGCGGATGCCTTCCGGCCCCCTTGCGTCGAGGAAATGGATGCCTTGATCGATCAATCTCTATGCCACGGCTTCTCTTGCAACGGTTCTGTACAATAGATCAGGCCCGACATCCTGAATGTTGCGCTTTCCGCACAGCGCCAGGGTGATGTCGAGTTCCTTTCGGATGATTTCCAGGGCCAGCGTGACGCCCTCCTTGCCCAGCGCGCCGAGCCCGTAGAGGAACGGCCGCCCGATATAGGTGCCTCTGGCGCCCAGGCAAAGCGCTTTCAGCACATCCTGGCCGGAGCGGATGCCGCCGTCCAGATGCACTTCCAGCCTGTCGCCGACCGCCTCGACGATTTCCGGCAGAACCGAGATGGACGAAGGCGCGCCGTCGAGCTGGCGGCCGCCATGATTTGAGACGATAATGGCGTCGGCGCCGGTCTTCTGCGCCATCAGCGCGTCCTCCTTGTCGAGGATGCCCTTCAGGATCAGCTTGCCGCCCCAGCGTTCCTTGATCCACGCTACGTCGTCCCACGACAGCCGCGGGTCGAACTGTTCATTCGTCCACGCCGAAAGCGACGACAGGTCGCCGACCCCCTTGGCGTGGCCGACGATGTTGCGGAATGTCCGCCGCCTGGTGCCCAGCATGCCGAGACACCAGCGTGGCCGTGTCGCCATCTGGTAGATGTGCTTCGGCGTGAACTTGGGCGGCGCCGACAGGCCGTTGCGCAAATCCTTGTGGCGTTGGCCGAGGATCTGCAGGTCGAGCGTCAGCACCAGCGCCGAGCAGCCGGCGGCCTTGGCCCGATCGATCAGGTTCAACACGAAATCGCGGTCGCGCATCACGTAGAGCTGGAACCAGAACGGCTTTTTCGTCACCGAAGCGATGTCCTCGATCGAGCAGATGCTCATCGTCGACAGTGTGAACGGCACGCCGAACTCTTCCGCGGCCCTGGCCGCCAGCATCTCGCCGTCGGCGTGCTGCATGCCGGTGAGGCCTGTCGGCGCCAGCGCCACCGGCATTGTCACCTCCTCGCCGATCATCGTCGAAGCCAGCGAACGGTCCGTCATGTCGACCAATACGCGCTGCCGCAGTTTGATCTTGGCGAAATCCTCCTCGTTCGCCCGGTAGGTGCTCTCCGTCCAGGCGCCCGAATTGGCATAGTCGAAGAACATCTTCGGCACGCGCCGCTCAGCCAGCTTCTTCAGGTCGTTGATTTCCAGTATCGCGCCCATCGTTTTCCCTAAAAGCTCTTTGTTCAATGGCCCCCGGCGGGAGCGGCGTTCCGCGAGCCTGCGCGGACGCCAATGGGTGGCAAATCCGCCATGCCCGCGAGCACTTCGGCCACCTGCCGCACGGCGATCGTGGAGCCCTGCCGTTTTAGCTTGCCGGCGATGCCCATCATGCAGCTGACATCCGAGGAGAGCAGGAGTTCTGCCCCGAAAGCCTCGATGTCAGCTGCCTGACGCTCGCCGGCCGCGTCGGCGAGCGCCCGGTATTTCATCGGAAAACCGCCACCCAGGCCGCAGCAGGCGTCAGGACTGCCAATGTCGATCAGCGTCAGTCCCTCGACCGAGGCCAGCAGCGTGCGCGGCGATCCGTCGATGCCGGGGGTATCTGGCCGGCAGCTGTGATATGTGGCGGTGGCCTCGGTTTTCGCGGTGACGGCGCTGATGCCACGCACATCGACCAGGAAGCGCGTTAATTCATATACCTTTGCTGAGAATGCCTTGGCACGCGCTTCCCAGGCCGCATCGCCTCTGAACAGGCCGGGGTAGTGTTTCTTCAACATGCCGGCACAGGAGCCGGACGGCGCCACCACATAGTCGAATTCCTCGAAGGCCTGGATGGTGCTTTCGGCAATCGCGCGGGTGTCGGCGCGGTCGCCGGAATTGTAGGCCAGCTGGCCACAGCAGGTCTGCGTTATCGGCACATGCACGGCGCAGCCCGCCTGTTCCAAAAGCTTGAATGCGGCAAAGCCGACGGAGGGTCGGAACAGATCGACCAGGCAGGTTACGAAGAGGCCGACCTTCGGTTTGTCGCTCATTGGCTTGGTCACGCTGTTATCTTGCTGGTTCGTCATTTCCGCTGTCCGGCGCTTTTCCACCGGCGGCATCCAGCCGCTGCCGCAGCCTCAGCCGCGAAACACGTTGCCAGTCTCCGGTGCGCTCGGCATCGGTCATTGCCTGGGCGACGAAGTCGATATGAGCCATCGCCGCCTCGCGGGCGCCCCTGGAATCGCCGTCCGTCACCGCCTTGTGGATCGCCCGGTGCTGCTCGAGCAACCGCTCGCGCGCCCCCGGCAGATTGTAGACCAGCAGCCGGTTGTGGAAGACCCCATCCGACAGCAACCGGTAACAGGAGCGCAGCGTGTGCAAAAGGATGATGTTGTGAGCACATTCGCCGACGGCGCTGTGGAATTCGACGTCGATGGCCGCTTCGTCCGCGAAGTTACCGCCCTGGTGCGCCGTTTCCATGCGCTGCATGATCTCATCCAACATGGCGCGGTCGTCGGCGGTTGCCCGCCGCGCCGCGTAGTCGGCAGCGATACCCTCGATCTCGCGCCGATATTCCATGTAGTCGGCAGCCGCTTTCTTGTGGGTGGCGATCAGGTCCATCACAGGCTTCGAGAAAACCTGGCCGATCACATCGGCGACGAAGGTGCCGCCCCCATGCCGTGAGACCAACAAGCCGCGTGCTTCCAGAGACCTTGAGGGCGTCGCGCAGGATCGGCCGCGACACTTCAAGCTGCGGCGCCAGTTCGCGCTCGCCCGGCAGCCGGTCGCCAACACGCAGCACGCCTTCCAGAATGAGGCTCTCGATCTGCTGCACCACTTCGTCGGCGGTGCGCGAATGTTCTATCCGGGAGAAGATCTCGCCCAATGCGGTCTCCGGCGGTGACTGAATTGTTTCAGCTTAGGAGCAAGTCGGGCAACTGGTCAAATTATTTATCCAATTCTGGGTTGGGAGTTTGTCCCGGCGATGGTGCAATGCAAAAATAATCATGCTGCGCTGCGACAAAGATGCCCGATGCGCCGGCAATTCGAATGGCATATTGATTTCCGAAGACAGCGCGGAGCGCGATGCGATGAACGACGAGGCGGTGAAGCCAGAGCCAGGCCAGTGGCTTGCCGGCACGGTGCTCGGCATGCCCGTCGCACGAGGCATTGCCGGCGGCGATCGGCGAGGTTCATGCACGGCCGTCGCCGCTGATCGAAGCGCCGCGGCTGTTGCTGCAACTCTCCTTCATGACCGAAAGCGGTTCGACGCTTGATCAGGCAGTGCTCGCCGACCTGTCGCGGCGGCTGGGCATCGCGGCGCCCGACCGCCACGCCCGCCACCACGCGATGAAGTGGGGCAAGGGTTCGCTGTCGTGGGAACGCCACACGGAATTCTCGACCTATCTCTGGGATTGCCCGGCCGACGCGCGCACCGGCCGGCCGCTTGACGACTCGCCGTTCGGCAATGGCTTCAGCCCGCCCGGCAAGGTGATATCTGGCGTCAAGCTGGATATCCGCAAATGGACGCCCCAGAACGAGCGGCTGATTGCCGGGTTCGATGCGGCCAGCCTCTGCTATTCGCTGGTGGAGAACGGCAAGGCCGCCGCAGTGACTGATTTCCGCCAGGACGGCGACGGCCTGACCCGCATTCTGATCCTCGACGGCGGCTTGTCGCCGGCCCGGACCGGTGCGCTGTCGCAGCGGCTGATCGAGATCGAGACCTATCGCACGCTGGCCATGCTGGGCTTGCCGCTGGCGCAGTCGCTTTCGCCGCGCATGCGCCGCATCGAAGACAGGCTGGCTGCACTCACCGGCGAAATGCGCGCCAGCGACCATCGCGACAGCCAGGAGCTTCTGGCCGAACTCACTGACCTGGCCGCCGAACTCGAGGCGGATGCGGCGGCCAGCCTTTACCGGTTTGGCGCCAGCCGCGCCTATCACGGCATTGTCGAGGAGCGGCTGGAGGCGCTGGGCGAGATCGCGGTTCCTGGCTACGACACCTGGAGCGCGTTCCTGCAGCGCCGCGTCGCGCCGGCGATGCGCACCTGCCGTTCGATCGAGGCGCGGCAGGACAGCCTGTCGGAAAAGCTGGCCCGCGCCGCCACCTTGCTGCGCACCTGGGTGGATGTCGATGTGGAGCGGCAGAACCGCGACGTGCTGGCCTCCATGAACAACCGAGCCCGCCTGCAGCTGCGCCTGCAGCAGACGGTGGAAGGCCTGTCGGTCGCCGCCGTATCCTATTACGTGGTGGGGCTGATCGGTTACCTCGCCAAGGGCTCGGCGATGTTCGGCGAGCCGGTCAAACCGGAGATCGTCACCGCCATTTCCGTGCCCTTTGCGGTGCTGGCGGTCTGGTGGCTTGTCCGTCGCATCCGCCGTTCGCATCGCGACGAAGCCGGCAAATAGAGGCTTGTCCTAAGGTTTCGCTTGCGCCAAATTACCCAACTGGTAAATGAATTTTACCAGGCGCGGAGATAGGCGCGATGTCGGGACTAACGATGCCGAAAGCCGATGCGGCGACGCTGGCGCGCCGCGCCGAGATCGTTGCCGACATGCGCATCATCGTGCCGGCCGAGGGCGTCGTCGATGCGGTCAATTCGATGCGCGCTTTCGAAAGCGACGGCCTCACCGCTTACCGTCAGCTGCCGCTGGTCGTGGTGCTGCCGGAAACCGTGCAGCAGGTTTCGCGCATCCTGAAATATTGCAATGAGCGCAACATCAAGGTTGTGCCGCGTGGCTCCGGCACGTCGCTCTCCGGTGGCGCGCTGCCGCTGGAGGACGCGGTTCTTCTGGTGATGAGCCGTTTCAACCGTATCCTCGACATTGATTTCGCCAACCGCGCCGCGGTCGTGCAGCCGGGCGTGACCAATCTCGGCATCACCACAGCTGTCGAGCAGGAAGGCTTCTACTATGCCCCGGATCCATCCTCGCAGATCGCCTGTTCGATCGGCGGCAACGTCGCGGAAAATTCCGGTGGCGTGCACTGCCTGAAGTACGGGCTCACCGCCAACAATGTGCTTGGCATCGAGATGGTGCTGATGGACGGTGAGGTGGTGCGCCTCGGTGGCAAGCATCTGGACAGCGAAGGCTACGACCTGCTTGGCGTCATGACCGGCTCGGAAGGCCTGCTCGGCGTCGTCACCGAGGTGACGGTACGCATTTTGCAGAAGCCGGAGACGGCGCGTGCGCTGCTGATCGGCTTCCCGTCGAGCGAGGAGGCTGGCCAGTGTGTCGCCGACATCATTGGCGCCGGCATCATTCCGGGCGGCATGGAGATGATGGACAGGCCGGCAATCCATGCGGCGGAGGATTTTGTCCATGCCGGTTATCCCCTGGATTGCGAGGCGCTGCTTATCGTCGAACTGGACGGTTGCGGCGACGAGGTCGACCACCTGATCGGCGCCGTCGAGGCGATCGCGCTGAAGAACGGATCGACTGTCTGCCGCGTATCGCAGTCCGAGCAGGAACGGCTGGTTTTCTGGGCGGGCCGCAAGGCGGCATTTCCGGCTGTCGGCCGCATTTCGCCTGACTACTACTGCATGGACGGCACCATTCCGCGCCAGCAATTGCCGAAAGTGCTCGCCGGCATGCGCGAGCTCTCGGAAAAATACGGATTGCGTGTCGCCAACGTCTTCCACGCCGGCGACGGCAATCTGCATCCGCTGATCCTGTACGATGCAAATGTGCCGGGTGAACTGGAAAAGGCCGAGGAATTCGGCTCCGACATCCTGCGGCTCTGCGTCAAGGTTGGCGGCGTGCTGACCGGCGAACATGGCGTCGGCGTCGAGAAGCGCGACCTGATGCCCGAAATGTTCAACGAGATCGATCTCGACCAGCAGATGCGGGTGAAGTGCGCATTCGATCCGAACCATCTGCTCAACCCTGGAAAGGTGTTTCCACAGCTTCGGCGCTGCGCGGAACTCGGCCGCATGCACATTCACAACGGCAAAATGCCGTTTCCCGACATTCCGAGGTTTTGAGAGGAATGCTCTTCAAACAGGCCACACTCGACGGCATTTTGCGCGGCGACATCACTCTTGCCTTCCGGCGCTGGAAACGGCCGACGGTGAAGCCCGGCGGTCGTCTCCGCACCGCTGCAGGCGTCGTTCGCATCGGCGCCATCGAGACGGCAGACGCCGCAGCGCTGACGGAAAAGCATGCGCGGGCTTCCGGCTTCGCAACCCTTGCCGCCTTGCAAAAGATGCTGGGGCCGGAAAATGGCGATCCGGTCTACCGCATCGGCCTTGACGGCATCGAAGCCGACGAGCGCGTCACTAAACGTGAGATGGTGGAACTCTCGGAGGCTGAATGGAGCGATATCCAGGCGCGCTTCGCGCGCTGGGAGAAATCCGCGCCGGGCTATTTTCCGGCCATACTGAAGGCGATTGAGGAGCGGCCCGCGGTCCTGGCGGCGAAGCTCGCTGCCTCACTGGGCGTCGAGAAGCTCAGGTTCAAGCAGGATGTCCGCAAGCTGAAGGAGCTCGGCCTGACCGAAAGTCTGGAGGTAGGGTACCGGCTGTCACCGAGGGGCGAGGTGGTGTTGAGGAGGGTGAGAGAGGGCAACGTAGAGCGTGGCTTCCCCGCGATACCGTTCCGTCCATGACCACCCTCACCCCCACCTCCGCCGACGAAGTGCTGGCCGCAGTACAGTGGGCGCTGGCCGAGGAGGAGCCGCTGGAAATTCTTGGTCATGGCTCCAAGCGCGGCATTGGCCAGCCGGGGCAGGCGGCGCACACGCTCGACCTCTCTAGCCTCTCCGGCGTCACGCTCTACGAGCCGGAGGAGCTTGTGCTGTCGGCGAAGGCCGGCACGCCGCTGGCCGGCATCGAGAAGCTGCTTGACGAAAACAGGCAACAGCTCGCCTTCGAACCGATGGACTATGGTCCGCTGATGGGTGGCTCCGCCGGACGTGGCACCATTGGCGGCGTGCTGGCGGCCAACCTTTCCGGTCCGCGCCGGCTGAAGGCGGGGGCGGCTCGCGACCACATACTGGGTATCGAGGCGGTGTCCGGGCGCGGCGAGGCGTTCAAATCCGGCGGTCGCGTGGTGAAGAATGTCACCGGCTACGACCTCTCCAAGGCGATGGCCGGTTCCTGGGGGACGCTGGCGGCGCTCACCACGGTCACCTTCAAGGTGCTGCCCGCGGCCGAAACCGAAATCACCCTCGCCATCCGCGGCTTGATGGAAGACGAGGCGATCTCCGCCATGGCGCTGGCGCTTGGCTCCACCGCCGAGGTGGCAAGTGCGGCACACCTGCCGGAACACGTTGTCGGCCGGGTTCTGGATGGCGCGCTGGCTGGCAGCCCGGCGACCTTGCTGCGTCTCGAAGGGTTCGGGCCTTCGGTCGCTTACCGGTTGGCGAAACTGGAAGACCTGCTCAAGGCGGCGCCCTCCCTCGACCAGTTGGAGACCGGCCAGTCGCGCAGGCTCTGGCGTGAGATACGTGACTGCGTGCCTTTCGCCGACGGCAGCGAGCGGCCGGTTTGGCGCGTCTCGATGGCGCCTTCGGACGGGCACAGGATGGTTGCGGCGCTGCGCATGGAAGCCGGCGCCGACGCCTTCTACGACTGGCAGGGCGGCCTGATCTGGCTGCGCATGGAGAGCGATCCGGAGACTGATGCGGTGCGCGGGCCTGGTCAGGAAGTTTGGTGGCGGCCATGCGACGCTGGTTCGCGCCGGCTTGCAGTGGCGGGCCTCCACGCCGGTGTTCGAGCCGCAGCCACCGGCACTTGCCGCACTTTCGCAACGGCTGAAAAGCGAGTTCGATCCGAACGGTATTTTAAATCCCGGGCGAATGACCGCCGGGCCGGTCGCTGCGATGGGCATTTCGGCGTAGGGGCACAAATTATGCAAACCAACTTCACCCCCGCCCAGCTTGCTCGACCCGCATGTCGCGGAATCGGAAAAGATCCTGCGCAACTGCGTGCATTGCGGCTTCTGCACCGCGACCTGCCCGACCTATGTGACGCTCGGCAACGAGCTGGATTCGCCGCGCGGGCGCATCTACCTGATCAAGGACATGCTTGAGAACGGCCGGGCGGCCGACGAGCAGATCGTCACCCATATCGATCGCTGCCTGTCCTGCCTCGCCTGCATGACCACGTGCCCTTCCGGCGTCAACTACATGCACCTGGTCGACCATGCCCGCGCCCATATCGAAAAGACCTACAGGCGGCCGCTGCCCAATCGCGCTCATCCGCGCACTGCTTGCCTTCGTGCTGCCTTATCCCAAACGCTTCCGGACGGCGCTGAAACTGGCGAGGCTTGGCCGCCCGTTCGCCGGGCTGTTCGACGCGGTCCAGCCGCTGCAGCCGCATGGCGGCGATGCTCGCACTGGCGCCGGCCTCGGTGCTGCCGCCATCGCCGATGGCATTGCCGGCGGTTCATCCGGCGGCGGGAGCTCGGCGCGAAAAACGCATCGCCATCCTCACCGGCTGCGCGCAGCCGGTGCTGGAGCCCGGCATCAACGAGGCGACGATCCGGCTGCTGACACGGCTCGGCGTCGAGGTGGTCGTGCCGCGAGGCGAGGTTTGCTGCGGCGCGCTGGTGCATCACATGGGCCGCGAGGAGGCAGCGCTCGAAGCTGCCCGCCGCAATGTCGATGCGTGGATGCGTGAGATCGAAGAATGGCGGCCTCGACGCCATAGTCATCACCGCCTCCGGCTGCGGCACCACGATCAAGGATTACGGCTTCATGCTGCGCCTTGATCCGGCCTATGCCGAAAAGGCCGCGCAGGTCGTCGGCGCTGGCAAGGACGTCACCGAATATCCTGGCGATCGCTCGACCTGCCCGAACCGTCCGAAAAACCCGGCCTGACGGTCGCCTATCACTCGGCCTGCTCCATGCAGCACGGCCAGAAGATCAGGACGCCTGCCGAAGGAGTTGCTGGCGAAAGCAGGCTTCACCGTGCGTGAGCCGCGCGAAGGGCATCTGTGCTGCGGTTCGGCCGGCACCTACAACATCATGCAGCCGGAGATTTCGGCGAAGCTGCGCGACCGCAAGGTGAAGAACATCGAGGCCACCGGCGCCGATGTCGTCGCCACCGGCAATATCGGCTGCATCACCCAGATCGCCGATCGCGCAGGCATGCCGATCGTGCACACGGTCGAACTGCTCGACTGGGCCTATGGCGGCCCGAAGCCGAAGGGCATTGCGCAAGGCAGGTTGGTTGTGGCGGCGGAGTAGCTACTCAGCCGCCAGCCTTCCGCCGGCGTCCGTCGCGCCATATGTCCGTCGGTAGAGTTCGCGTTGCCTGTTCAGCGCGACCATCGTGTTGCGCAGCAGGATCGCCACCGTCACCGGTCCGACGCCGCCCGGCACTGGCGTGATCCACGAAGCCACGTCCTTGACGCTGTCGGTATCGACGTCGCCGACGATGCGGGTCGAGCCGTCCGGCGCGGTCTCGCGCGTTGATGCCGATGTCGATTACCGCCGCTCCGGGCTTTACCATGTCGGCCTTGATCAGCCTTGGTTTGCCCACCGCGACGAACAGCGCGTCGGCCCGCCTGGCGTGAGCCGCGACAGAGCGTGTCATATGATGGCAGACGGTCACCGTGGCGCCCTCGCTCATCAGAAGAAAGGCGATCGGCTTGCCGACGATTTCGGAATGGCCGACGACGACCACCTCCAGGCCCTTCAGGTCGAGCCCGGTTTCCTTCAGCAGTTCAACCGAGGCCGCGGCCGTGCAGGGCGCCAGGTCGAGCTGGTTGTAGACGATGTTGCCGATCGAGGCCGGGTGCATGCCCTCGACATCCTTCAGCGGATGGATGGCGCTCTGCAACGCCTTGATCGGGATGTGCGCCGGCACCGGCCGCTGGATGATGATGCCGGTGACGCGCGGGTCGGCGTTCATGCCGTGCGATCGCCGCCTCCAGTTCGCCCGCCGTGACATCGGCCGGAAAACGGCGTTCGTCGAAATCGATAGCCGCCTGTTGCGCCTTGGCGCGCTGGTTGCGCACGTAGACGTCGACCGCATCGACATCGCCGACGGTAATCGACACCAGCCGCGGCGTGAAACCGTCCGCCGCTGCTTCCTCGGCAGCGGTACGCACTTCGGCGATGATGCGGGCGGCGACCGGGCCGCCCTTGAGATAACGGGTGTCTGCCAGCGCAGGCATAGGCATATTCCTCTTCGGAAACAATGTTTCACAACAAGAAATGGCTCTATCTTGCATAACAGACGCAAACGAACAAGGGCAGCACGTTTGCGAACCGTGCTGCCCCTGCCGCGACGTTGAAGCGGTATCTGCTTTTGTTGTGCCGCCTTGCCTGAACTTTCCCTCCGTTCAGGCCCGTCCCCCGAACTGTTGCGCGCTCCCCGGGGAAGGGGTCGCGCGAAGAAAATCACATCACCACGACCTTTGTGCCGATGCCGACCTGTTCGTAGAGGTCGACGACATCCTCGTTGCGCATGCGGATGCAGCCCGACGACACCGCGCCACCGATCGTCCATGGCTGGTTGGTGCCGTGGATGCGGTAAAGCGTCGAGCCGAGATAGAGGGCGCGGGCGCCGAGCGGATTGGCCGGGCCACCTTCCATGTGTACAGGCAAGACGCGGCCCTTGGCGCGCTCGCGCGCGATCATCTCGGCCGGCGGCCGCCAGTCCGGCCATTCCCGCTTCTGGGTGATCTTGTGGGTGCCGGCCCATTCGAAGCCCGGCTTGCCGGTGCCGACGCCATAGCGACGCGCCTGTGCCGTCGGCTTTCACCAGATAGAGGAAGTTCTGCGTTGTATCGATGATGATGGTGCCGGCTTTCTCCTTGCCGTCGTACGCGACGTCCTGCGGCAGGTACATCGGGTCGATCTGCGGTTGCACCTCGCGCTTTGCAGGCGCCGGGACGCCGGCGGTCTGGAAGGGCGAGGGCGGTCGCTGGTAGGTGCGCCGCACCTGGTTGAGCGTCGGCTGCGCCGTGACCCTCACCTGGCCGGGCTGCCGTACGGCACCTGCCGCCGATGATGGCGCACTTGCGGCTGTGGCTGACGATGCTGCACCTGAGGCTGACGCTGGCGCAGCGCTTTGTTGCCGCCGAGTTGCATCACCCAGGGGGCCGAAAGATCGGGGCTGACCATGACCGGCGGCCTCTGGCCATAGCGATCCTGGGCGCCAGCGGGGGCCGCCGCAAGCACCAGTATGGCCGCCGCACCCAGAACAAAAATCTTGGCTTTCATGAACGCACTCTCTGCTTTATCGTCACCCGGATTCTCGCGGAATGGTTGCCCGCGCGTGGCAACTGAAAAGTGAATCGTGGTGCTTAAAATGCCGGCTTTCCGGTAAACCTTTCGGTGTGGTTACCGCCCGGTTCAGGAAACTGGTAAAGGCCTCGTAAATCGGGTGGCGCAACCGTTAATGATCGAAAATACCAAGACATGAACGACGAAAACGCCGGCCTGATCGCAGGCGAAGACGGAAAGCTCCGCTGCTCATGGCATGGCAGCGACGCGCTTTACCGGCGCTATCACGACAAGGAATGGGGTCGACCCGTCGCCGACGACCGCCGCCTGTTCGAAAAGATCTGCCTTGAAGGTTTCCAGTCCGGCCTGTCCTGGTTCACCATCCTGAAAAAGCGCGAGAATTTCCGCGCCGCCTTTGATGGCTTCGATTTCCACAAAGTGGCGAAGTACACCGAAAGCGATGTCGAGCGGCTGCTTGCCGATGCCGGCATCATCCGCCATCGCGGCAAGATCGTCTCCACCATCAACAACGCGGCCCGCGCGAGGATCTGGTCAAGGAGGCCGGGTCGCTGGCTGCATGGTTCTGGAAGTTCGAGCCGAAGCCGGAGGACCGTCCGGCGAGGGTCGATCGCGCCGTGGTGGCCGCAAATCCGACAACGCCCACGTCGACGCTGATTTCAAAGGAACTGAAGAAGCGCGGATGGAGCTTTGTCGGCCCGACCACCGTCTACGCCTTCATGCAGGCGATGGGCATGGTCAACGACCATTTCGAAGGCTGCTTCTGCCGCGCCGAGGTCGAGGCCGATCGGGCGCGATTCAAGCGACCAGTTTAACGATTTGGCTCAGCCCGCAATGGCTGGCAAGGCAAGGCTGACCAGCACGACGATCGCCGCCACCGGATACATGACGAGCAGGCCGGTCATCAGCGCGCCGCCGAGCGCACCGTCGCGGGCGCCGGCTGCATTGGCGCTGAACGGGCCGGGCGCCGGCAGGTTGCGGTTGCCGGGACCATGCGTGACTGTGGAGCGCAGGGCGGTGGCATCTGTGTGGCTGGTGTTGGTGGCACGGACCTGCGGGCGCATGATGCAGACTTTCCGAAAGGGTGGCGGGCCTCTCGGCTGGTCCGATCCCCAGTCGATGTCGCTCGGCGAAACGTGTGTTTCAGCGCCGCTCAAAAAACATCGCTTGTCGACCGATTTCCGGCTGCTTTGCGGCGAAAGCAAGAAATTTCGTTAATATTCATAAGGTTAATAGAATCTTTTCGCAGGTTGGAGTCGGGAAGCCGGGCTTTCGCTTGTGCCGGGAAATGCAGCCTGACCTGCGACGCAGCACGCGCCACAACCCTTGCCGCTCCGGGCGCCATCGTTTAGAGACCCGCCTGTCGGTTTCGGTGGCCGACGATGGCGGACATCCAACCAAGAAACGACAGACACGACATGGCCGAAAAGACGGAAAAAATGAAAGCGCGGCTGCCGCGCGGCTTTGTCGATCGCTCGGCCGAGGACATCCGCGCCGTGGAAAAGATGATGGCGAAAATCCGCGAGGTCTACGAGCTTTATGGGTTCGAGCCGGGCGACCAGCCGCTGATCGAATACACCGACGCGCTGGGCAAATTCCTGCCCGACCAAGATCGTCCCAATGAGGGCGTCTTCTCCTTCCGCGACGATGACGAGCAGTGGCTCTCGCTGCGCTACGACCTCACCGCGCCGATGGCGCGTTACGTTGCCGAGAACTTCGAGCGCCTGCCCAAGCCCTACCGCATCTACCACTCCGGCTGGGTGTTCCGTAACGAAAAACCCGGTCCGGGCCGCTTCCGCCAGTTCATGCAGTTCGACGCTGACACCGTCGGCACGCCGGGCGTGGCTGCCGACGCCGAGATGGCGATGATGATGGCCGATGTGATGGAGGCGCTGGGCATTTCGCGCGGCGACTATGTGATCCGCGTCAACAACCGCAAGGTGTTGGACGGCGTTCTGGAAGCGATCGGACTGGGCGGCGAGGAGAATGCCGGCCGCCGGCTGACGGTTCTGCGCGCCATCGACAAGCTCGACAAGTTCGGCCCCGAAGGCGTGCGCCTGCTGCTCGGCGCCGGCCGCTGGGACGGCGGCCGGGAAGGCGAGGGCGATTTTACCAAGGGCGCGGGGCTGGCTGAGGAGCAGTCGAGTAGGGTGCTTCGCTATTTGTCGACTGCTTTTCGAGAAAGCAGAACGAACTCCCCGATTTTTCATTTTCCTGGCGAGCAAACATTCCGGTCAGGATCAATGTCATTTGGGTATTGGAGGGAAGTGGTTGCAGGTTCAGCGGTTGGAGAGCAAGGCGTCGCTGAGCTTGAGGAACTGTCGGCTCTGTGCCAGGCAGCAGGTTATGATGTTGACCGCGTGATGGTCGATGCGTCTGTCGTCCGCGGCCTCGAATATTACACCGGCCCCGTTTACGAAGCCGAGCTTCTGGCCGAAATCCCCAATGACGAGGGAAAAGTTGTGCGTTTCGGCTCCGTCGGTGGCGGTGGACGTTATGACGGCCTGGTCTCGCGCTTCCGCGGTGAGCCGGTGCCGGCGACCGGCTTTTCCATCGGCGTCTCGCGCCTGATGACAGCGCTCAAGAATTTGGGAAAACTCGATACGTCCGACGTCATCGCACCGGTGGTCGTACTGGTCATGGACAAGGACACGGAAAGCCTTGGCCGTTACCAGAAAATGGTCGCCGAACTGCGCGCCGAAAAAATCCGTGCGGAAATGTATCTCGGCGGCTCCGGCATGAAGGCGCAGATGAAGTATGCCGACCGGCGCGGCAGCCCCATCGCCATCATCCAGGGCGGCGACGAGCGGGCCAAGGGCGAAGTGCAGATCAAGGATTTGATCGAAGGCGCGCGGCTTGCTCAGGCGATTTCCGGCCACGACGAATATCGCGAAAGCCGGCCGGGCCAGATTACGGTGCCGCAGGCCGATCTGGTTGCCGAGGTGAAGAAGATTCTGGAGGCACAAAAGGCGGACCGCGAGCGTGTTCGGTAGCATTCCTTGCGCGCCCGCCTCTGTCCTGCCGGACATCTCCCCCACAAGGGGGGAGGTCAGTCGGCCGCTTGCTCTCGCACCAACCTCCAAGCTCGAAGAAGAGGCATCATCATCAACGCTGCCAATATCCCCCCTTGTGGGGGAGATGTCCGGCATGACAGAGGCGGGCGACGTCGAGCGCAGACGTTTGCGATCAACGTGCTGGGCGCCCGCCCATGACGCCGCGCTACCCCACCTTCGCGCCGGACATCCTCGCGCTGTTTGCCGAACGCCGCGCCGATGCGGTCGACGTGCCGGTGATCCAGCCGGCCGACCCGTTCCTCGACATGGCGGGCGAAGACCTGCGCCGCCGCATTTTTCTTACCGAGAGCGAAACAGGGGCCTCGCTCTGCCTGCGGCCAGAATTCACCATCCCCGTCTGTCTCGACCATATCCAGTCGCAATCGGGCACGCCGCGCCGCTATTCCTATCTCGGCGAGGTGTTCCGCCAGCGCCGCGAGGGCGGCAATGAATTCTTCCAGGCCGGCATCGAGGATCTCGGCGACACCGACACGGCGGCAGCCGACGCCCGCTCGATCGCCGATGCGCATGCGCTTCTGCAAAAAACCCTGCCCGGTCTTTCGCTCTCGGTCACGCTCGGCGACCAGTCGATCTTCGAGGCGGTGCTGGCGGCACTCGGCCTGCCGCGCGGTTGGCAGAAGCGGCTCGCCCGCGCCTTCGGCTCGCCCGCGGCGCTGACCGCAGCCCTTGCCGACCTTGCCACTCCCGCCAGCTTTGCCGCGCTTGAAGACAGCGCGGCCGGGCTCGTGATGGCAGGTGAAGAAACGCCGCTTGCCGCACACATTGCCGAGCAGATGGAAGCTGCCGGACTGTCGCCGACCGCCGGCCGCACGCCCGAAGAAATCGCGCGGAGGCTACTGCAGAAGACCGAACTGCGCAGCGTGCGGCTCGCCGACACCGCGCTCGAGGCGTTGAAGCGCTTTCTCGCCATCCGCGTGCCGCTCGATGCCGCCCATGAAGCGCTGGAAAGCTTTGCCCGGGATGCCGGGCTTTCGCTGTCGGCAGCCCTGTCGCGTTTTGCCGCGCGGGCTGAAAAGATTGCCGCCAACGGCATCGCCATGGACACGATCCACTACGACGCGGCATTCGGCCGCCCGCTCGACTATTACACTGGCCTGGTCTTTGAAATCACCGCCGCTGGCAATGAGCGCGTGCTGGTCGGTGGCGGCCGTTATGACCGCCTGCTGACCCTGCTCGGCGCGAAAAAACCGATCCCCGGCGTAGGCTTCTCCGTCTGGCTCGACCGCATCGGCGAATTGCGCGAGGGCGCACGATGAGCATCACCCTCGCGCTGCCCTCGAAAGGCCGGCTGAAGGAACAGGCGCTTGAGATTTTCGGCCGCGCCGGGCTGCCGGTCAGCCTTCCCGGCGACGACCGCAAATACCGCGCTCACATCGAAGGGCGCGCCGGCATCGAGGTGTCGTTCCTGTCGGCGTCCGAGATCGCCAACCAGATCGGGCAGGGCAATGTCGACCTCGGCGTCACCGGCGAGGACCTTCTGCGTGAAAACCTGGCGGAGTGGGAAGCCCGTGCGAAAATCGCGGCGCGGCTCGGTTTCGGGCGCGCCGATGTGGTGGTGGCGGTGCCTGACGTCTGGCTCGATGTCGACACGATGGCCGACCTCGACGATGTCGCTTCCGATTTCCGCCAGCGGCATGGCCGCCGGCTGCGCATCGCAACCAAGTACTGGCGGCTCACCCAGCAGTTCTTCTCGCAGAAGCACGGCATCCAGGTCTACCGCATCGTCGAAAGCCTGGGCGCTACCGAGGGCGCGCCTGCGGCGGGATCTGCCGATGTCATCGTCGACATCACCACCACAGGTTCCACGCTGCGCGCCAATCACCTTAAGGTGCTCGCCGACGGCGTGATCCTTAAGTCTCAGGCTTGCCTGGCCGCCTCCCTGCGCCAGCGCGATGCGGCTGACGAGGCGTTGCTGCAGGAGATCGCGGCGCTGGTGAATGCGGCGGTTTCCGCAGGCTGACCTGTACTTTGGAGGAATTTTCGCCTCCAGGCGTCACTGATAGTTTCTTCGGTTGCGGCAAGGTGCGTCACAAGTCGCCTGCCGCGAGCGGAAATGGGAGGAGAGCGCCGTGGCGACCAGTCATCAATCCAGCAGAAACGTCGGCGCCGGAACCTTCATCGCGCCCCGCGACGGGCTGTCGCATGTTTCCGGCGACCGGTCCGTTCCGCTACTGCGCAAGACCATTCCGGAACTGTTTGCCGAGACGGCGTCGAAACACCCCGAGCGGGACGCGGCGGTGTTCGTCGAACAGGGCAAGCGGTTTTCGTGGAGCGAACTCGGCGAGGCCGTCGACGCGCTGGCCGCAGGCCTGCTGAGGCTCGGCTTCGAAAAAGGCGATCGCATCGGCATCTGGTCGCCAAACCGGTGGGAATGGCTGGTCACCCAGTTCGGCACGGCCCGCATAGGCGTCGTTCTGGTCAACATCAATCCGGCTTACCGGCTTTCGGAGCTCGACTATGCGCTGAACAAGGTCGGCTGCAAGGGGCTGGTCACCGCCGTGAAATTCAAGACATCCGACTATCTCGGCATGCTGAACACGCTGGCGCCGGAGTTGGCGAGCGCGGAGCCGGGCAAACTGTCCGCCGCCGGGCTACCGCATCTGAGCACGGTCATCCGCATGGGCGAGGAAAAGACGCCGGGAATGTTCAATTTCGGCGATGTGCTGGCGATGGGTGGAGAAGGGGAAAGGCGACAACTCGACGCCATCACCGCCGGCCTGCGCCCTAACGATGCCGTCAACATCCAGTTCACATCAGGCACGACCGGAGCGCCGAAGGGTGCGACGCTGACGCATTCCAACATCGTCAACAACGCCAATCTTGTCACATCAGCGATCAGGTTTACTGCGCAGGACCGGCTGTGCATCCCGGTGCCGCTCTACCACTGCTTCGGCATGTCGATGGGTACGATGGGTTGCGTGTCGAAGGGCGCGGTCATGGTATTTCCCGGCGAAGGGTTCGATCCCGGCGCGACGCTGCGCGCCGTGCAGGCCGAGCGCTGCACCGGGCTTTACGGCGTGCCGACGATGTTTGTCGCCCTGCTCGACCATCCCGACTTCAAGTCGTTCGACCTTTCCAGCCTGCGCACCGGCATCATGGCCGGTTCGCCTTGCCCGATCGAGGTGATGAAGAAGGTCGTCTTGCTGATGCATATGGAAGAGGTGACGATCGCCTATGGCATGACCGAGACGAGCCCGGTCTCCTTCCAGAGCGATGTCGGCGATCCCCTTGAAAAACGCGTCTCGACGGTTGGCCGCATCCATCCACATGTCGAGGTGAAGGTGGTCGACGCCGACGGCGCGACGGTGCCGGTCGGAGAGCGCGGCGAACTCTGCACGCGCGGCTATTCGGTGATGAAGGGCTACTGGGAGGACGACGAAAAGACCGCCGAGGCAATCGACCCCGAAGGCTGGATGCATACCGGCGATCTCGCCACGATCGACGCCGAGGGCTATTGCAACATTGTCGGACGGGTCAAGGACATGGTGATCCGCGGCGGCGAGAACGTCTATCCGCGCGAGGTCGAGGAGTTCCTATACCGCCACCCCAAGGTCAAGGAGGTGCAGGTTTTCGGCGTTCCGGACCCAAGATATGGCGAGGAACTGTGTGCGTGGATCGTCGCGTTGCCCGGCGAACAGGTTACCGAGGACGAGATCAAGGCGTTCTGCCAGGGCCAGATCGCCCACTACAAGATCCCGCGTTATGTGCGCTTTCGCAATGAATTGCCGATGACGGTGACCGGCAAGCCGCAGAAATTCATTATGCGCGACCAGATGGTCGACGAACTCGGGCTGGTTATCGCCAAAACCGCGTAGTCGGCGGGCGCTTTTCAGTCGAGCGACGCCGCCGCATGCGAAACAACTGCGCGCCGGACTTACGGCTCGCGGATGCTCTCGTCCAACCCGCGGATCAGCGGGTAGAGGAAATAGGAGATCACCGTTCTGCGTCCGACCTTTATTTCCGCGGTCACCGTCATGCCCGGTAGCAGCCGCACCAGTTCCAGCGATTGGTTCAAGCGCATGTCGGCAAGGGGAATGAGAGCCTTGAAGAAGGGAAGCGAGGCGGTTTGGGTGGCGCCGGGCTGTGGCTCGGGCGTGAACGCGTCGCGGCTGATCATGCGGATGGCGCCCGTGGCGGTGCCGAACTTCTGGAACGGATAGGCATCGAACTTGACGCGCACCGCATCGTCGGCCTTGACCCTGCCGATATCGCGCGCGTTGACCGAAACCTCCGCCTCCAAGGGCACGTTGAGGGGAACCAGCGTGACGATGCGTTCCGCTTCGCGGACGACGGACCCGATCGAGCGTGGAGCGAGGTCCAGCACCACGGCGTCGGCGGGCGCGGTCAGCGACACCATGTTGCGGCGCAACTCCATCTTCTTCAGCTCTTCGGCAGCGGTGTTGAGCTGGCTGCGCAATTCGACGAGGCGTTCCATCGAGGTGCGGCGAAAATCTTCAATGAAGGCCTGCCGGTCCGCCTTGAGCTTGGCGAGCGTATGCTCCGCCGCCACTGCGTTGCCTTGCAGTTGCGCGAGGTTAGCGTCGACATCGAGTCGTGCGTCGCGCGAACTGAGCAGATTGAGGCGCGAGCCGAATTCCTGCTTGTAGAGTTTCTCGCGTGCGGCTTCGATCTCGCCCAGATTTGCGAGCCGCTCCTTCAGGATAACTTCCTGGCCTGCCGCCGTGGTGATCGACGATTCCTGTCCGGCGATCTGCTGGTCGAGGTTTTGGAGCTGGGCCATGAAGAAGGCGCGCCGCTGTCCGAACAAGGCGACCTGCAACTGCTCGTCGGCGCTATTGCCGGCCAGTTTCGAATAGTCGGCGCCGGCAAGCTCGGCATCGATGCGTTTCACCTGCGCGTCCAGCGCGGCGTACTTGGCCCGCTGCTGGTCGACATCGGATTGGCTAAAGGTCGGATCGAGCGTTGCGAGCGTCTGTCCGGCGTGGACGACATCGCCGGCCGCGACGTCGATGGAGCGGATGATCGAGGTTTCCAGCGGCTGGACGATGATGGTCGGCTGTTTGGTGATCAGCCGACCGGGAGCGACGACGATTTCATCGATCGAGGCCAGTGATGCCCATGCGACCGCTGCGGCGATCATCAGGGTGATGCCATAGAGCGTCAGTCGCGCGATCCTGGGCGGAACGCGTTCCTCGAGTTCCACCGCGTCCGGCTGGAATTCCGAGATGATGACCGGAAGCTGCCGCACGGGGACGACACTGCGTTCCTCGCGGCGGGCCGGAAGTTCCGGGGTCTCGTCTTTTCGTTTGGGGAGCGCGCTCATGCGACCTGCCTCATCTGCTGGTTCCAGAGATGCCGGTAGGTCATGCAGCGCGACAGCGAGCTGGTCGATGCCGTGCCGAGATCGGCGATCTTGCCGCGCTCGAGCACCAGGATCGCGTCGGCGTCGACCAGCGTGGAAAGCCGATGCGAGACGATGATGACGGTGCGGCCCTCGGCGATCGCGCGCAAGGTTCTGCGGATGATCGCCTCGCTGTCCGGATCGAGCGCGCTGGTCGCCTCATCGAGGATGAGCAGCGCGGATTCGCGCAGCAGAGCGCGCGCGATCGCCAGGCGCTGCGTCTGGCCGCCGGACAGGTTGGCGCCCTTCTCTTCGAGTCAGCGTGTCGAAGCCATGCGGCAGCCGTTCGATGAACTCCTCGGCGCCGGCCAGGCGGGCGACGGCTGCGATCTCCTCCATCGTCGCATCCGGCTTGGCCGCGGAAAGGTTCTCGCGCACGTGCCGCGGAACAGGAAATTCTCCTGCAACACCACGCCGATGCTGCTTGCGCAGATGGCACGAGGTCGATCTCGCGGCAGTCGTAGCCGTCGATGCGCACGAGCCCTGCTGGATCGGGTACAGCCCCTGGATAAGCCGGGTGACCGTCGTCTTGCCGGAGCCGCTGCGGCCGACGATGCCGAAGACCGACCCGGCGGCGATGGCGAACGACACGTCGTCGAGCGCCGGCGCGCCGTTCTGCGCTGTAGCGGAAGGAGACATTGTCGAACTCGATGCGGCCCTTGCAGGGCCGGCCGCAGGCCACGCCGCGCGACCATGTCGTCTCCGGCCGCGGTTCATGATCTTCGCCCAGCATGCGGCACCGAGAGCGCCGACTTCCTGGTATTCGTGGACCATGCGTGACGATCTGCACCAGCGGGCCCGGAACCCGGCCGGCCAGCATGTTGAAGGCGATCAGCGCGCCGATGGTGAGCGTGCCGTCGAAAACACGTCCAGCGCACCAAGTCCGATGATCGCGACGCTCATCAGCTTTTCGAGCAGTCCGGTCAGCGACTGCGCGACGGCGGAGATCTTCTCGACCTGGAAACGCGACGGAGATCGACTCGGCGGAGCGGTCGTCCCAGACGCGGCGCTGGCGCGGTTCAAGCGCCAGCGATTTGACCGTGTCGCATGCCGTGAACGGTTTCGACGAGCAGCGCCTGCCGCTCGCCTTCGGCCTGGTAGAGAGCCTGCAGCCGTCGCTGGAACGGGCCGACCAGCGCCATCACAACCAGGCCGACGAGAGCTGCGAAGCCGAGCACCACAAGCGGTGAGCTTGACGCTGTAGAGCAGCAGCACCGGCAGGAACGACCAGCAGCGACAAGCCATCGAGCAAGAGTCAGGAACAGGCGCCCGGTCAGGAACTCGCGAATGCGCCTCGGTCTGCTGCATGTGCTTGACCAGCACGCCGGCGGATGCGTGCTCGAACAGCGTCGATCGGCAGGTTGAGAAGGTGGCCGAACGTCCGTGTCGCCACCCGATGTCGATCTTGTTGGTGGCATAGAGCAGCAGATAGCGTCGCAGGAAGCCGAACACCGCATCGAAGATCAGTGCGACGCCGATGCCGATCGTGAGCACCGTCAAGGTCGCGTAGGTCTCGTGGACCAGTACCTTGTCGATGACGAGCTGGAAGAAGATCGGCATCGCCAGGCCAAGCGCGTAAAGCACGAACGCTGCCATCGCGACATCCACGAAGAGGCTGCGCTGGCGCACCAGCTCGGGCACGAACCAGCGAAAACCGAAGGGCTGATCGGCGTCGGAGAGACGGAAGTTGCGCTTCGCCAGGATGACGGTGCCGTGCCAGCATTTGGCGAATTGCTCTTCCGTCAGGAGCAGCTCTTCGGGGCGATGCGCCAGCGGATCGAGAACCCGGATCATCTGCTGGGCGCCGATGCCGCCGGCCGTCGCGCTGGCGATTATCACCCAGTTGCCGTTGTCGAGCTGGGCGAGCACCGGATACGCCTCGCCCATCTGCACCAACGACGTCCATGAAAGCGTGGCCTGGCGGGCACGCAGCCCCGCATCCTTTGCCATCCGCAGCAGTTGCCGGTTGGTGACCGGTTTGTCCGTAACGGCGTAGTCATGCATGAGCCGTTCGGGTGCAAGGTCGATGCCGTGATGCCTGGCGATGAAGGCCAGGCATTGGAGACTGGTGTGCGGGTCGGTGTTCATGGTTGCGTTCAGGAAGCGCTCTGTGTGGGATTTTCGCCGGTCAGTTGAAGTTCGGAGATGCGTTCACCGGTTGCCCGGAGCCCTGTTTCGCCTCGGTTCGCGCTGTGCCTCCTTCGGTTGCCGGCAGTTTCTGCACGTCCGAAATGCGCCGTACCGCGCCGGCCTCGACAAGGCCGCCAAGCGCCTTCTGCATCAGGTCGACCGCGTTGGCGAAGGCATCGACGGGCATGATGATCCTCTGGCGGAAAACCGCCTTTGGATTGTTCTTCTCGTCGCGTTCGGTCGCCGACAGGCTCATCAGGTCGACCCTGACGATCGAACCGGTAACTGTGATTTCGCCAATTCCGTCGGCATAGATTTCGTTGCTCATGATTGTCTCCTGCTGCGTTTTCGGTCAGGCGACATGGCTTAATTGCCAGGTCGGGAAGGGGTCGTAGAGGTTGTTGCCAAGCTGGGGGTCGAAGCCGGTCTCCTCGCCGATAAGGCATGCGTCGAGGGCGGAGCGTATTTCCGCTTCCGGGAGATCCGACCCTATGAAAACAAGCTCCTGCCGGCGATCGCCCCAGGCTGCATCCCAGTGCTGGCCGATGAAGTTGCGGAACTGCGGAAAGCGGGGCCAGTGATTGCGCGGCACCGCGGCCCACCAAAGACCTTTTGCATCTGCCCGACGCTGCACGCCGGCGATCGACAGCAGTCCGATCCAGTCCGGACGCGTGGCGAGCCAGAAATGGCCCTTGGCGCGGATCAGCCCATTCCAATCGCGATCAAGGAACTCGTGAAAGGCCGCAGGATCGAAAGGGCGACGCGCGCGGTAGACGAAACTGGAAATTCCGTATTCTTCGGTTTCGGGAACATGATTGCCGGCCCCGAAAAGCTCCTTGTGCCAGAGCGGATGGGTCGCCGCCTTCGCTTCGTCGAAGAGGCCCGTGTCGAGGATCTCGCCAAGTGGCAGGCGTCCGAAGTCGGCATGCACGACCCGCGCGTCGGGATTAAGCGCGGCGATGACACGGCGCACGGCAGCGCGTTGCGCGGACGGCACCTCGGAGATCTTGTTGACCACCACGACATCCGCAAACTCGATCTGCTCGACCAGAAGGTCGACTAGCGTGCGCTTGTCGTCACTGTCCCGCGTTTCGCCACGATCGGTCAGGAAATCGCGGCTCGAATAGTCGCCGAGCAGATTGATGGCGTCGACCACGGTCACCATGGTGTCGAGCCTGGCCACGTCGCAGAGCGCCGCGCCGGTCTCGTCCCGGAAGGAAAAGGTCGCGGCCACCGGAAGCGGCTCGGCGATACCGGTGCCCTCGATCAGGAGGTAGTCGAAACGTCCTTCGGCGGCCAGGCGGCGGACTTCGCCCAGAAGGTCTTCCCGCAGCGTGCAGCAGATGCAGCCATTGGTGAGCTCGACGAGCGTTTCGTCGGTGCGCGAGAGATTGGCACCGCCGTCACGAATGAGTTCCGCGTCGATGTTGATCTCGCTCATGTCGTTGACGATGACGGCGACGCGACGCGATTCACGGTTTCTGAGGACATGGTTGAGAATTGTCGTCTTGCCGGCCCCGAGGAAGCCGGCAAGCACAGTCACCGGCAGGCGGCGATCCTCACTGGAAATGTTTCCCCCCATCTCCTGTCCCTACGCCGCGAACTGCGGTTTGAAGGCGACGTCGACGTAGTAGTTCGAGTTGTTGTAGCTGTTGGTCGGGAAAAGCCCGAGCATTTTTTTGGCCCCCTTGCGAGCGCACGGCAATTCCGCCGGCCGTACTTCCAGTCGGGAGAATTCTGGCAATTTCCTCCTTGCGCGCAAAGAAACACGTTCGATAAGCGCCTACCGCCCAAAGTTGAAGCTCCAGATGAGGCATCCGCCAATATGATTATGATTGGAGATTGTAGGGTCTCTGCAACGGGGCAAGCGGAGCGGGTTTTTTGGGATAGACCGTCACGACCGGCTCAACCAGACCCTCAAAATTCGACTGCCGGTCAATCCTTGGCCGGGCGAGTCGCCCCCTGGGCTACCCCCGGTCGCTGCGTGAGTTCGAGCGAATAGGCTCCAGGGCCGAAGACCGCCAGCACCAGGAAACCGCCAGCCATGGCAAGGTTCTTCTGGAAGTGGATCAATTGGTTCACGTCGTCCCAGCCCATATGGGCGACCAGTGCCGTGGCGATGCAGTAGAGCGCAAGGGCGCAAGCCGCGATGCGGGTCTGGAAGCCGATCAGCACTGCAAGGCCGCCGAACAGTTCGAGGATGCCGGTCAGCACGGGCAGAACTGTGGGGGCAGGCAGGTTGTAGGTTTCGAAATAGGCCGCTGTGCCACTGATGTCCGTCAGTTGGTGGAATCCGCCAAGGATGAAGATGACTGACAGCAGGATGCGGCCGACAACAAGGATGAGCGCGTGGGGCATTTGTCCCTCCCGTTCCGTCGATGCGGCAGGATGCGCCCATAGTCGTGGCTTGTCACCGTCCGGCATTGTTGACCAAAGAAAAACGGCCCGGATCGCTCCGCGCCGTTCTTAAAAAGATGCCTTTACTCAGCCGCGCTTAGCGTCGACCGACAGCGCTCCAGCGCCGACCGCCGCGAGGATCAGGAAGCCGCCGGCGACGCCGAGGTTCTTCTGCAACATGAGGAGTTGTATCTGGTCGGCGAAATCGAGGTGTGCAATCGCGGTTGCCGCGAGCGTGAAGACAGCAAGAACGATCGCAGCCAGACGCGTCTGGAAGCCGATCAGGATGGCGATGCCGCCGAGCAGTTCGACGAGGCCGACCACCACAGCAACGATCGTCGGTGCGGGAAGGCCGATGCTGCCGAACCAGCCGGCGGTGGCGCCGATCGCTGTCAGCTTGCCGAAGCCGGCGAGGATGAACATGATGGACAAGAGAATGCGGCCGAGAAGTATAAGAACGGCGCCGCCCGAGGCGGTGTTTGCGCTGGCGGTTGTGGAATTGATCGACATTGATGCTCTCCTGGGAACGGGTGAAAGGTTTGCGTGATCGTGAAATAGAAAATATCGGCCGCTTACAAAAGTCGCGTTCTTTTCGACAGTTCGTTCACAAATGGAAACAATTTCCCCGGATCAACCTGGATGCGTCATATCCTCCGGGCGAACGAGGCGTTCGTAGTCGGCTTCTGTGACGAGCCCTGTCTTCAGCGCTTCTTCCTTCAGGGTGGTGCCGTTCTTGTGCGCTGTCTTGGCTATTTTGGCGGCATTGTCGTAACCGATGGTGGGCGCCAGCGCGGTCACCAACATCAGCGAACGCTCGAGTGCAGCCTTGATGTTGTCCTCGCGCGCCTCGATGCCGACGACGCAGTTGTCGGTGAAGGAAATGGCCGCCTCGGCGATCAACTGCACCGACTGCAGGAAATTGTAGGCCATCAGGGGGTTGTAGACGTTGAGCTCGAAATGGCCCTGGCTGCCGGCCACGGTGATCGAGGTCTGGTTGCCGAACACCTGCACACAGACTTGCGTGAGCGCCTCGCACTGGGTCGGGTTGACCTTGCCAGGCATGATCGATGAGCCCGGTTCGTTTTCAGGCAGCGCCAACTCGCCGAGGCCCGAACGGGGGCCGGAGCCAAGCAAGCGGATGTCGTTGGCGATCTTGAACAATGCGGCTGCCGCCGAATTGATGGCGCCGTGCGAAAACACCATGGAATCGTGGGCTGCGAGCGCTTCGAATTTGTTCGGTGCGGAAATGAAAGCGAGGCCGGTTATCTCCGCGATGCGCCCGGCCACCCTTTCGGCGAAACCGACCGGCGCGTTGAGGCCGGTGCCGACCGCGGTGCCGCCCTGCGCCAATTCCATCAGGCCGGGCAGCGTCAGTTCGATCCGCTTGATCGACGAGGCGACCTGCGCGGCATAACCCGAAAACTCCTGTCCGAGCGTCAGCGGGGTAGCGTCCTGTGTGTGGGTGCGGCCAATCTTGATGATGTGGTCGAACGCCTTTGCCTTCGCGTCGAGCGCGGCATGCAGGTGCCTCAGCGCCGGCAGAAGGTCGTCAACGACGCGTTCGGCGCAGGCGATATGCATGGCCGTCGGATAGGTGTCGTTCGACGACTGGCTCATATTGACATGATCGTTGGGGTGCACGGGCTTTTTCGAACCCATCTCGCCGCCCAGCATCTCGATGGCGCGGTTGGAGATCACCTCGTTGGCGTTCATGTTCGACTGCGTGCCCGAACCGGTCTGCCAGACAACCAGGGGAAAGTGGTCGTTCAATTTGCCGTCGATGACTTCCTGTGCGGCAGCGACAATCGCCTTGCCGAGCGCGGGGTCGAGGCGGCCGAGATCCATGTTTGCCTCGGCGGCGGCGCGCTTGACGATGCCCAATGCCCGGACGACGGAAAGCGGCTGCTTTTCCCAGCCTATCTTGAAGTTGCCCAGCGAACGCTGTGCCTGTGCACCCCAGTAACGGTCGGCCGCAACCTCGATCGGGCCAAACGTATCGGTCTCGGTTCTGGTCTTTTGCGCGCTCACGAGGTCTTCTCCGGTTCAATGCAGGCAACGGCGTATCGCGTTGCACAATGGGCTTCAAGCGGAGATTGCAGGGAGGGCGGATGCAAATCGGTTCAAAGGAAATCCAAAATGTGGGACTTCAAAAACCGAACTCACGCAAGCAGCGAGCGGGCGGTGGGCACCAGGGGGTGGCCTTCCACTGGTTTTGAAAGATGTCTGCCAAGCTGGTCCGAAATCGCTCCCCATTCCCGTGACGCCGCGAGAGCCGCCCGATGGTTGGCAAGTGCGGTACGGTCGGCAAACCGCGAGAATACGACAAAGACATTTTCGTTCGCCCGCACTGGCAGCCGCGCGAACGTGTTTTCCGCATGCTCGGTGACATATGACGCAATCGGCTGCGCGCCGAGAAGGGCAAGCAAGGGTGCGGCTTGGCTTTCAAAACGTGCACCGAATATATCCTCGTCATCAGGCTTGACGTGATAAATGCTGGCGAGCAGCACCGAACGGTCCGGCGAAGGCGTTTCGGACGAGGCATCCTGTGGAGCGCGTGATGAACCGGCCAGATCGAAGGCAGCATCCGGCCGGGCGGGGCGCAGCATCAGCACATCGTCGGAATCGATCATCGTTGCATTGGCCGCGTCGCGGTGCGCGCGCCAGACCGGACCGTTGTAGAAGGTTTCAAGCGCTTGCCGGCGCGCCTCCATGTCGTCGAAACCGCGCAACCAGACGAAATGATCGGGCCGGTCGAGATCCCGGAATTGGCCGATGATGTTCATGCCGGTTTCTTCCTGACTCTCCACGAGGTGACGTTCGAAAACGTCGATCAGCACGTCACGCTTTCCAGGATGGAGCGTGTATTGGCGCAGTTCCACCACAGGCGAGAACCTGTTTGGCGTGGTTCTGGGTGACCTCTGATGTTGATCCATGCGTCGCTCCTCAAAACAAACCGGTTACCCTGTCTTATAACAGACCGGTTGCCCGGTTTTGTCAATCTGGTATTTTGGAAGCTGGGAACTTCGCCGTTCTGCCGAAAAAGGAGCTATCGATGACGGAGGAAGCACGCCGAAGGAAGCGCACCAATGATCCCGAGGGGCTTCGTCAAAAGATACTCGATGTCGCCGAGGCGGCGTTTCAGGAAAAAGGGTATCACGCCACCAGCCTTGGCGATCTGATGACGGCGGCAGGTGTCACCGGCGGGGCGCTGCATCACCATTTCCCCACCAAGAAGGCGATCGGGCTGGCGGTGATTTCAGAGCGAGTGGCGGCGGCGGTGGAAGAAACCTGGATCCGCCCGGTCTCGGCGGCAACCTCGGCCCGTGACGGGGTTCGCACCGTGTTCACGATGATTGCTGATGAACTCGACGCGCAGGGTTTCGTACGCGGCTGCCCTCTCAACAATCTCGCGCATGAACTCGCGCTGGCCGATCCGGATTTCCGGGCCGCGCTGGAGCGGATTTTCGCGCGATGGCGCGACATCATCGCCGACAAGGCCCGCAGCGATCGGGATGAAGCAGCAACCGACCCGGATGGCTTTGCGGCGCTCACGGTTGCTATCTATTCCGGCGCCATGTCGATGGCAAAGACTGCTCAGGATGCAAGCGTGTTGCGGCTGTGTGCTAAGAGATTTTTGGAGGGATGATCCAGATCGCCGACGTGGTGAACCTGCCTGCGATCCTTCGCGGCACAAGTGAGTGAGCTCATCGTAACAGACAGGCTGACGGCGGGAATACAGGCTGACGCCGGCACCTCCCGCCGCGACACGGTTCGGCTATTCTAGAACGCGGACGATCTTGCGCGTTTCCGGCTCGACCAGAACGGTGCGGCCATCAACGATGACATAACGGTACTGCATGTCGGGCTCGTCAATGGGATAGAGTTCGACCACATCCGGCAGCGGCGTGCCGACGGTGATTTCGACCCCCGGCGGCAGTTCAACCGGATCGACCGGATGTTTGACCACATACTCACGGATGACAGTTTCCTGTTCGGGAACGATCAAGACTTCCTGGGCCGCGGCGGCGCCCATACCCGCAAGCAAGACAAGTCCGGCCGAAGCGGCCGAAAAACGGATTTTCATGACTTTCTCCTCTGCTGTCCTATTTCTAAACTCGTCACTACGCGGGATGTTCCGGGAAACGGTGTTTGATGGGTTCGTTGGCCCGCGCCGTAGGCGCCAGTTTGCATGGCGCGTGACGTTTGGCCGGCGCCATGCGGAAACAAAAAAGCGCCTCTCGCACCTTTATGGAGTGCGGGAGACGCCTTTTGTCGAATGCACTTCTTCAGATTGCTCCGTGTGAAGTGCTTTCAACACCACAACAATGCCGGGGCTGCGAAAAGGTTCCGCCGGGGTTGCGTTTTTTATCGCCGGCAAAATTCAGCCGCTGCCTGAGGTTATGAGCAGGTGGTGCAAGGGCGGCGTCAGGTATCCTCGACGACCGGTGGCGGACCTTCGTAACGTGCGCGCGGACGGATGAGACCTCCCGTCAGCGCCTGCTCCATCGCATGCGCGGCCCAGCCGACGCTTCGGCCGAGCGCAAAGAGCCGGAATGGCGCGTCGGGTGGCAGGTGGAAAGCGCGAGCAAGCGACACCAGCGCGAAGTCGATATCCGGCTGCTTGCCGGTGGCCGCGGCCACCGCACCGAGCAGGCGCGCCAGGGCAGGGTCGGGATCAATTGCCGCGAGCAGCGTCCTGGCGCGCGCATCGCCGTCGGGATAGAGCGGGTGGCCAAAGCCCGGCAACGGCCGGTCGTGGGAAAGCCAGCGCGCCACCGCGTCGTCGTCGCCCAGGCGCTGAGCGTCATCAAGGAACAAGCCCACAGCCTCCGCCGCGCCGCCGTGGCGCGGGCCGGTCAGTGTCGAAAGCCCTGCAAGCAGGCAGGCGGCCAGCGGCGCGCCGGTCGAGGCCGCGACCCGCGCGGAAAAGGTCGAAGCGTTGAGTTCATGGTCGGCGAGCAACACAAGCGCGCGGCGGATCGCATCCGCGCCTGGATCGTGCGCCGACCAGGCCTTGGCCAGGCGCATATGCACTGGGCCGGGACCGGGCAATGCGCCAAGACCTGCGGCGAGGCCTCCAATCGCCGCCGCTGCATCGGCGCGCAACCGCGCAGCACTGCGCCCCAGGGATGGCCGGCCGCCAGCAACAAGCAAGGCAAGAGCCGAGAACGCCTGCGCGCTGCCGCTGTTGGAAACCGTGCTGTCCGGCTGCGGCACGAAAACCACCGGTTCGGAATCCTCCCACAGCAAGCGGGCGGTCTCCTCCAAAGTCAGGTGACCGGACAAGGAGCAGGCGTCCTTGCCCCGATAGACGAGCCTGCCGTGCACGACTGTCGAAATGGCGGTGGCGATCGCCGGCTCGCCCCAGGTCATCGCGCTTTCGGCTACTGCCGAGGCTCGGCGTGAACGCCCCCTTCGCGTTATCAGCTGATCGATATCGTCGGCCCGGTACAGGCTGCGCCTAGGATCGGTTGGGTCGGGCCGCATGCCGATGCGGCCACGGCTGACATAGGCATAAAGCGTCTGTGGCCGCACGCCGAGCCTTGCCAGGGCTTCGTCGCGGCTGATCCATGCTGACATATTGATTATATTGATCAAGATTGATGGCTTTCTCAACCACCATTATTTCCCCTTCCCGTACCGATCAGGGAGAAAAGACGTGGCAAACGGGCTTGATGATGTGGTGGCTGCGGAAACGGTTCTTTCCGACGTCGATGGACTTGGCGGCAATCTGACCATCCGCGGCCATGCGCTGCCCGCACTCGCAGGGCGCTGGACATTTCCGGCGGTCGTGCGGTTGCTTTTCGATGGGTTCTTCGACCCATTGCCGGGCGAGAAGAAACTGGCCGCCAGCATCGGGCAGGCGCGCGTTGAAGTTTTCGAGCGCGTCTTGCCGCTGTTGCCGGCCCTGGCGACCCGCGACGTCTATAGCGCTATGCGCGCCGGTGTCGCGCTGATGCCGGACGGCGACGAACTGGAAGATGCGCTGCGGCTCATCGCGACGCCGGCGGTGTTGACGCCGGCGCTGTTGCGGTTGCGTCGCGGCGAGAGCCCGGTCGCACCTGACGCCGATGCCGGCCATACCGCCGACATGCTGCGCATGATGACGGAAGCACCAGCATCCCCAGTACTTGCGGAGGCGCTCGCCACCTATCTCGTCGCCGTTTGCGACCATGGCCTCAATGCCTCGACGTTCGCAACCCGGGTGGTAGCGTCGACGCAGGCGGGGCTGACCTCGGCGGTTCTCGCGGGTCTCGGCGCGCTGAAGGGACCGTTGCATGGCGGCGCGCCGGGCCCGGTCATCGAGATGCTGGACGCGATCGAGGCGCATGGGGATGCCGCGACATGGTTGCGCGACCATGTCGCCCGCGGCGAGCGCATCATGGGATTCGGGCACCGCATCTACCGCGTGCGCGACCCGCGGGCAGACGTTTTGAAGGCCGTGGTCGGTCGGCTTGGCGGCGCGGACGAGGGCACGCGGCTGGCATTTGCAGAAAGGACCGAGAAGGTCGCCCTCGACGTTTTGCGGCTCGCCAAGCCCTCGCGGTCGATCCAGACCAATGTCGAATTCTATACCGCGCTTTTGCTGGAGGCAGCCGGTTTCCCCGAGGAGGCGTTCAGTTGCGTATTCGCCGCCGGGCGCATGGCGGGCTGGATCGCGCACGCCCGCGAGCAGCAGGCGACGGGCCGCTTGATCCGGCCGCAATCGCGTTATGTCGGGCCGATGCCGGACATGGTGGCTTGAGGGGACAACGAAGGCAAGACAATTGCCGCGGTGTGCCTCCGGCGCTAGCTTCGTGCGCGTGGGGCAGGATTCTTCACGCGGACGGAGAGCAGATGAACATCACGACGATTGCGTACTGGGCCAGCACAGTGCTGGTTTCGCTGCTTTATCTCACCAGCGTCACCTTCTATCTTTCTGACATCGCGGGCGCCGAGGCCGCGATCGTCGGGTTCGGGTTTCCCGCCTACATCATCTGGGTGCTGATCGTGGTCAAGCCGCTCGGCGTGCTGGCGATTCTTGTGCGCAGGCCAGTGTGGCTGGCCGAACTCGCCTACGCCGGCATGTTCTTCCACCTGCTTCTGGCCGCGTCCGCACACATCAATGCGGGCGACGGCGGCTATCCGCCGGCGCTGATCGGCGTTGGCTTGCTGCTGGTGTCATTCTTGACGCAGAACGCCGCAAGGGCGGTGCCGTCGGCGGTGGTCACGGAGATGCGGGGCGCTTAGCCAGTTGGACGCCTCGGTCCGCGATTTCCCGGAGTTGGCGGGGATCGCAGAGTGCGCGGCTGGCCGCATTCAGTTCAAACAAAAAGGGCGCCTTTCAGCGCCCTTTCCGTATGCTTGCATGAGAAACTGGCGTGGCTGGATTAGAAATCCATGCCGCCCATGCCGCCCATGCCGCCGCCAGGCATACCGCCCGGCATGCCGCCAGCCGACTCCTTCTTCGGAGCCTCGGCGATCATGGCTTCGGTGGTGACCAACAGGCCAGCGACCGAGGCAGCGTCCTGCAGGGCGGTGCGAACGACCTTGACCGGGTCGACGATGCCCATCGTGATCATGTCGCCATATTCACCGGTCTGGGCGTTGTAGCCGTAGGTCGCGCCCTTGTTTTCCAGGATCTTGCCGGCAACGATCGATGCTTCCGCACCGGCGTTGGCAGCGATCTGGCGAGCCGGAGCCTGCAGGGCGCGGCGCACGATGGCGATGCCCGCGGTCTGGTCGGCATTGGCGCCGGTGGCCTTGATGTTGGACGAAGCGCGCAGCAGGGCGACGCCGCCGCCAGCCACGATGCCTTCTTCGACGGCAGCGCGGGTCGCGTTCAGCGCGTCATCGACGCGGTCCTTCTTTTCCTTGACCTCGACTTCGGTCGCACCGCCAACGCGGATGACGGCAACGCCGCCGGCCAGCTTGGCCAGACGCTCCTGCAGCTTCTCCTTGTCGTAGTCCGAGGTGGTCTCCTCGATCTGCTGCTTGATCTGGGCGACGCGGCCCTGGATCTCGGCCTTCTTGCCGGCGCCGTCGACGATGGTGGTGTTCTCCTTGGAGATCGACACCTTCTTGGCGCGGCCGAGCATGTTGAGGCCGACGTTCTCGAGCTTGATGCCGAGGTCTTCCGAGATGACCTGGCCACCGGTGAGGATGGCGATGTCTTCCAGCATGGCCTTGCGGCGATCGCCGAAGCCCGGAGCCTTGACGGCGGCGATCTTCAGGCCGCCGCGCAGCTTGTTGACGACGAGCGTGGCCAGAGCCTCGCCTTCGACGTCTTCCGAGATGATGAGCAGCGGCTTCGACGACTGAACGACAGCCTCGAGGACCGGCAGCATCGCCTGCAGGTTGGAGAGCTTCTTCTCGTGGAGCAGGATGTAGGCGTCCTCGAGGTCAGCAACCATCTTGTCCGGGTTGGTGACGAAGTACGGGCTGAGGTAGCCGCGGTCGAACTGCATGCCTTCGACGACTTCGAGTTCGGTCTCGGCGGTCTTGGCTTCCTCGACGGTGATGACACCCTCGTTGCCGACCTTCTGCATCGCTTCGGCGATCATCTTGCCGACCGACTCGTCGCCGTTGGCGGAAATGGTGCCGACCTGGGCGACTTCTTCCGAGGTCTTGATCTTCTTGGCGGCCTTGCCGAGGTGGGCGACGACTTCGGTCACGGCGAGATCGATGCCGCGCTTCAGGTCCATCGGGTTCATGCCGGCGGCAACGGCCTTGTGGCCTTCCTGGACGATCGACTGGGCGAGAACGGTCGCGGTCGTGGTGCCGTCGCCGGCGATGTCGTTGGTCTTCGAAGCGACTTCGCGGACCATCTGGGCGCCCATGTTCTCGAACTTGTCTTCAAGTTCGATTTCCTTGGCGACGGTGACGCCGTCCTTGGTGATGCGGGGCGCGCCGAACGACTTGTCGATGACGACGTTGCGGCCCTTGGGGCCGAGCGTGACCTTCACGGCATCGGCAAGGATGTTGACGCCGCGCAGCATGCGCTCGCGGGCATCACGGGAGAATTTTACGTCTTTAGCAGCCATTTTTGTGCTCCTGGGCGTTGAGCCCGAAATTCAGATTGATGGTGCGGGGTGAATGGAAATCAGCCGATGATGCCCATGATGTCGGATTCCTTCATGATCAGAAGGTCTTCGCCATTGAGCTTCACCTCGGTGCCGGACCACTTGCCGAACAGGACGCGATCGCCTGCCTTGACGTCGAGCGGAACGAGCTTGCCGGCTTCATCGCGGGCGCCGGAACCGACGGCGATGATCTCGCCTTCCTGCGGCTTTTCCTTCGCGGTATCGGGGATGATGATCCCGCCTTTGGTCTTCTCTTCGGATTCGACCCGGCGAACGACCACGCGGTCATGAAGCGGGCGGAACTTCGACTTTGCCATTTTTGCTATCCTCGATTGGGACGTGTTGAGAAGGTTCCTCCGTCCGGCAGACCGGACAACGATTAGCACTCACCTAAGAGGAGTGCTAATCGTGGCGGTGAGATAGGCTGTGGGGTTTGCAGAGTCAAGAACAAGCCTCGCGCTGGCGCGAAGATTTCGTCATCAGGCGTGCTAGGGTCGTGGAGCCGGTGTCTCGCACAATGCGCGTGCGTTGAGCAATCCCCAGCCGAATACCGGATCTTTGCCGGGGTCTCCAAGATCTTCCGCCGCACTTGTGAGCGCCTCGTGGATATCGCTGACCGCGTTCATGCCGGAGGATTTCGCCAGTGCGGCTGCGGCGGTAACGAACGGCGCGGCAAAGGATGTGCCGGTCTTCGGCCTGCCGCCGCTGATGGAGGCCGCGGTCCACACCTCGACGCCCGGCGCGGCGAGGTCGATATGTTCGCCGCGGCCGGCGCGGCGGTAGGCCTGCTTGCGCCGGTCGACCGCGGTTACGGCGAAGACTTCGGCATAGGCAGCAGGGTAGACCGGCTCCGCCTTGGGTCCCTGGTTTCCGGCGGCAGCGACCAGTACGACCTCGGAGCCGGCCTTACGCACCAGCCGCTCCAGCACCGTGTTGGCCGGTCCCGACAGGCTCATATTGATGACATCGACCTTGCGCCCGGCGAGCAGGTCGATGGCGCGGACGAGATCATAGGCCTCCGAGCGGTCATCCTGGCGGGCGCCGCGATGGAATGCGTCGACGGCTACCAGCTTCGCCGCCGGCAGGAGCCCGGGTGCTGCGCTGCCTGCGCTTCCAACAAGCAGCGCCGCGACGGCGGTGCCATGCTGGCGGCCGGATTCGGGCAGGTCGCCGCCGCTTAGCCTGATGACCTCGATCCTGTCCCCGGCAAGGGCGGCGTGATCGGGATTGATAGCTGTGTCGATCAGGCCGATCTCCATCGCGCCACCGCATGAGGGCGGCATGGCGCCAACGAGCGGCCATCCAACAAGATTTGGCGCGACGCAATGGTTGGCGTCGCAATCGACACTGTCCTGGCCAGGCCGGAAATAATGGTTGAAGTCCACGTCGGCGCCTGGCGCGACAGCACGTAACCGGTCACGGGTGGCATCGATCGTTGTAGCCGGCGGGGTTCGAAGCTTGACGATCTCGGAATTGGCAAATTGCAGGCTGGCGCGCTCGATCACGATGAAGCCGGCAGCCGGCAGAGCGTCTGCCTCGTCAACGGTGAGGCCAACGGCAACGATTTCGTCGGTCGCGCGCGTCGACAATGCCGGCGGTGGGGAGGGCCGGCGAACGGTGGCACGCCTTTGCTGACGCGGGGCGAGGCGCTTCTGCAGACCGCGCAGGAAATTCCCACCCAAGGCCCGCCTTGGCCCGGCCAAGCGGTCGCCGCCACGCGAGCCGCTTCCTGCCGATGAGCCGGCGTCATCATCATCATCGTCGTCGTCGGCGAAGGCGGCTTTGCTGCCGGCCAGTTCGGATATGAACCCATCACCGGCGGAAACGCCGCTGACCAGCGCTATGGCGAGAAGCAGCCGCCACAGCACCTTCGCTCCGCCGGTTGAAAGCCATGTCTGCATTTTTGGACCTTCCCACAACGACTTTCCATCTGCCGAGCCGGTATCCGGTGCGACGCGACAACAGAGATTGCGTTTGCGAAACGGGCCTGGCGGGGTTTTATTCCCGTCATCGAAACCGGACAACAGCATGACCGATAGGAAGGACCGCGTCGAGGACCTGTTGGTCGCCTTTTTGCCCAACCTGCGCGGGTTCGCGATCTCGCTTTGCAGGTCGCGCGATGTCGCCGACGATCTCGTGCAGACCGCCTGCGAGCGGGCGCTGGCCAGCGCCGACCGATTCGAGCCAGGCACACGCTTCGACGCATGGATGTTCCGGATACTGCGCAATCTCTGGATCGACATGGTGCGCAAGCGCAAGACCGCCGGCGTCGAGGAGGATATTTCCGTGCGCCAGGATATTGCAGGCGCCGTCTCCGGCGAGCGCGAGGTCGAAGCGAGGATGACACTGAGAAGTGTCGCCGACGCCATCGGCGATCTGCCAGACGAACAGCGTGAAGTGCTGCTCCTGGTCTGCGTCGAGGACTTTTCCTATCGCCAGACGGCCGAAGTGCTCGACATTCCCATCGGTACGGTGATGAGCCGGCTGGCGCGAGCCCGGCAGAATTTGGCATCGGCGGCCGGAATATCGGCGGCGCCCGCACGTTCTGGCGTCATGAAAGGTAACGCATAATGACAAAGCCGGATTTTCCAGACGAAATGCTGATGCGCTTCGCCGACGGAGAACTCGACCCGCAGGCTTCCGCCGCTATCGAAGCGGCTATGGAGACCGACGATGATCTGGTCGCTCGGGTCGGTCTCTTCATCGAAACGCGGGCTGAGGCCAAGAACGCGCTGAAGCCGCTGCTCGACGAACCTGTGCCGGAGAAGCTTGTCACGGCCGTCGAACGCATGGTCCGGGAAAAACAGACGCGTGAGGCCGCGGTTCCACCATCCGTGAAAATCATCCCGCTGCGCCCCGCAGTGCCCAGGAACGTCTCCACGCGTCAATGGATGTTGCCGATCGCCGCCTCGATCGCCGCCTTGATCGGCGGCCTCTACGGATATTGGCTGGCGCTCTCTCCTGTCGGCGAACAAAGCGGCCTGCAGGTCGCCGGGATCGACAGCACGGCGCTTTCCCAGGCGTTGGCGACGGTGGCATCCGGCCAGGAGAAGCAGCTTGCCCCCAGCCAGCGTTTCCGGGCGATTGCTACGTTCCGCGACAGCGCCGGAGTTGTATGCCGTGAGTTCGAAGTCGATTCTCCAGACCGTTCGACGGTGATTTCCGTCGCGTGCCGCCAGGCCGAAACATGGCGCTTCAGTTTTGCCGTTGTCGCGCCGGGCACCGATGCGGGCTATGCGCCGGCCTCATCGACCGAAGCGCTCGACGCCTATCTGACTGCCATCGATGCCAAGGCGCCTATGGAGGCCGCCGAGGAGGCTACGCTGCTGCGCGCCATCGCCGCGAAATAGCCGCCGCTGGGTTCTCGCTTTTTTGGCATGGAATAAGGTCGGACCCCGCCCGTTACTCCGCCGGGCCACCCCCGGTCCGATGCAAAGGAGTAAATCCCATGATCAATTCCAGAATGTTTGCGTCTGCTCTCGTGGCGGGAATCGCGGCTGTCGCCGGCACTGCCGCGCAAGCAAAACCGTATGCCGCGCCATCGATCGATGCCGAGCGTCCAGCCAACATGGTGACCAGCCACAGCGACGGTGCGATCATCGTTGCCGGTAACAGTTCGTCGAATTCGTCGAGCAATTCCAGTTCGAACTCTTCGAGCAATTCGAGCTCGAATTCGTCATCGAACAGCTCGTCCAACTCCAGCTCGAACTCGTCCAGCAACTCAAGTTCGAACTCGTCGTCGAACAGTTCGTCCAATTCCAATTCGAACAGCTCGGACCGCGCGCGCGGCTGGCGCTACAAACGCTAACTTTCGGCGAGCAACAAAGAACGGGGGCCATCTGGCCCCCGTTTCATGTCCGGCAACCGGGTGATCTAGAGCGGTTGCGGTTCTTTCAGAACCGGCAACTCGCTCTACCGTTGTTTGCCGCATTCATGCGGGACCAAATGATTCCATTTGGCTGCAAAATGCTCTAGCGCGCGGCGCGCGCCCATTTCCGGTACCAGCCTTCGCCGGCGATCGTGTTGCGGTGCATGGTTTCGCGATCCATCGCTTCGCTGGCTTCCTCGGCGCGGATCTCGGCTTTCATCGACAGGCTGTCGCGGCGAAACGGAATGACCTGCACCAGCGGCGTTCCCTTTTCGATGACATGGAGGCCGTCCGGCGCCGTGGCGAAGAAGGGAAAGTGGATGTGCGCGGCATAGGTGTCGGTATCGACAACTCCGGCGATGCATTCGAATGGCTGGGCCGGCCGGTTTAGCGGCGGCACGAACAGGCAGCTCCAGCCCGGTGGTGTGCGTGATCGTCCAGTGATTGTGGAATTTGCAGGGCGGGCTGGGTTCTTTGGGATTGCCGGCCACCTGGTGCGGGCCGTGGTTGCTCACCATCACCCGATCGAACTCCCATCCGGCATCGACGATGCTGCCGCCGTCCTTGATGTCGAGACGCACCGTCGCGGCAAGCGGCAGGATCCATCCCGCAGTCATTGCATCAAGGAAAGGCATGCAACGTTTGACGGTGAGGCCATTGTTGGTGGCAGAAAGCGCTCTTTGGTCCACCGCGGGCAATTTCCGGAACCAGTCCGGCAGGATTGTCTTAGCAGGCACCGGTGGCGCGATCACGTCGCGGTCTTCGGGGCGGCAGAGAAAACGGATCGACAAAAGGCTTTTCCGGAAGTGAAACATCAGGGTTCTCCATGGCGGGACTGCCGGAAGAACGGGGCAGGGCGGCTGTTATTCCAGGCCGCGGAAGCTGGGCTCGACCACCGAAGGCTGCGACAGAAAAGCGATCACGAGGGCGTGATCGACCGTCGAACCCTTGAATGATAAGCACGCTTATAATATATGCCGCTCATGAAATTGGACGGCACCGAACGACTGGGCTTTCTCATCCACGACGCGGCAAGGCTTATGCGCAAGCGCTTCGAAACACTCGGAGCCGCACATGGCCTTTCGGCGGCGCAATGGCGGCTCATGGTCCGCTTGGTGAAGGAAGAAGGACAGACGCAGGCAAGGCTCGCGGAACTGCTCGAAATCGAGCCGATCAGCGTGTCGCGGCTGCTCGACCGCATGGAAGAAAGCGGCTGGGTCGAGCGGCGCCAGGACGCTGGCGATCGCCGGGTCAGGATGATTTTTCCGACCGAGAAGAGCCGCAAGACATTCCAGGCGGTGAAAGGCGTCGCCGGCGAAGTGTTCGAGCAGGCGATGGCGGGACTCTCGCCGGAAGAACGCCTGATAACGATCCATGGCCTTGCCACGATCGTAGAAAATCTCTCGGTCGCCGAAGCAGCTGCTGAGACTGAATTGAGTGCATTGAAGGGTTCCGCAGCATGAATGCCGTGTCGAAAATGGACAAGAACGCGCCGGATGTGAAGGTTCTGAATGAAGCGCCGCCGCTGGCGATGACGCCGGTGCAGGCGCCGGAAATCCTGCCCGCGCTGAAGAAGAAGCGGCGCGGCGGCCGTTTCCTGGTGATGGCGGCACTGCCGCTCGCGCTGATCGCCGGCGGCGCTTATGTCTGGGTGACCGGTGGGCGCTATCAGGAAACCGAAAACGCCAATCTGCGCCAGGCCAGGGTGACGATTACCTCGGAAGCCGCCGGCCGCATCACCGATGTTTCGGTGGCGGACAATGCGATCGTGAAGGCCGGCGACGTGCTGTTCATGGTCGATGCCGAGCCTTACCGCATCGCTTTGTCCCAGGCCGATGCGTCGCTTGCGGCCGCGCGCCTCAGCGTCGAGCAGCTGCGCGCCGCCTACAGCCAGGCAATTGCGCAGGAAAGCATTGCCAATGGCGAGGTCGACTATGCCAAGGCGCAGTTCGATCGCGCCACCGACCTTGCCGGCAAGGGCATCAACACGCAGTCGGCGCTCGACGAGGCGCGGCGCGATCTCGACAAGGCGCGCGAGGAGCAGACGGCGGCCCGCCAGGGCATCGCCAGCGCACGCGCGGCACTTGGCGGCGATCCCGATATTGAAACCGACAAGCACCCCGCCGTTCTGCAGGCGCTGGCCGCCCGCGACAAGGCCGCCTACGACCTCGCGCAGACGACTGTCCGCGCGCCCGCCAGCGGCATGGTCGCACAGGCTTCTTCGGTTAAGGTCGGCCAGTTTGTTGCAGCCGGCACGCCTGTGTTCTCGTTGGTCGAGACCGGCGACACCTGGGTCGAGGCGAATTTCAAGGAAACCCAGCTCACCAACATGAAGCCTGGCCAGAGCGCCGACATCACGCTCGACACCTATCCCGGCCGTCCTTTCCACGCGACCGTGCAAAGCATAGGCGCAGGCACCGGGGCGGAATTTTCGCTGCTGCCGGCGCAGAACGCCACCGGCAACTGGGTGAAGGTGACACAGCGCATTCCCGTGCGGCTGAAGGTCGACGATCCGGATGCGAACGTCGCCCTGCGCACCGGGATGAGCGCATCGGTCACCGTCGATACCGGCGTCAGCCGCGGCTGGCCGAAGATATTCGGAGCGGCCAACGCCGCCGAGTAACACCATCCTGAGAAGCCGAAGCCATGGCACAGCCAGCCGGGGTCGACCCGAACAAAGTCGCGCATCGCGGCCTGATCACCATTTCGATCATGCTGGCGACCGTCATGCAGGTGCTCGACACCACGATTGCCAACGTCGCGCTGCCCACGATGACAGGCGATCTCGGCGCGTCACCAGACAGCATAAACTGGGTGCTGACTTCCTATATCGTCGCTGCGGCGATCATGACGCCGGTGACTGGCTGGCTCGCAGACCGCTTCGGCCGAAAGGAACTGTTCCTGACCACGGTCGTCGGCTTTACCGTCATGTCGATGCTGTGCGGCGTGTCGTGGAGCCTGGAGAGCATGGTCCTCTTCCGGGTGCTGCAGGGCCTGTTCGGCGCGGCCATCGTGCCGCTGTCGCAGACATTCCTGCTCGACATCAATCCCAAGGAGCGCCACGGTTCCGCAATGGCGCTGTGGGGCGCCGGCATCATGGTCGGTCCGATAATCGGGCCGACGCTGGGCGGCTGGCTGACCGAGAGCTTCAACTGGCGGTGGGTATTTTTCATCAACCTGCCGGTCGGCATCGTCGCGTTTCTGGGCTGCGCCGCCTACCTGCCGAGCATTGCAACCCGTCTGCGCGGTTTTGATTTCTTCGGCTTCGCCATGCTTTCGCTCGGCGTCGGGGCGCTGCAATTGATGCTCGACCGCGGGGCTGAGGTCGACTGGTTCTCGGCCGCCGAAATCTGGATCGAGCTCGGTCTCGCGCTCACCGGTTTCTGGGTTTTCGTCGTGCACACGATGACTGCGAAAAATCCCTTCATCGATCCGAAAATCTTCGCCGACCGGAATTTCGTCACTGGCCTGGTGTTCATTTTCGTCGTCGGCATCATTTTGCTCGCCAGCCTGGCGCTGCTGCCGCCGATGCTGTCGCGCATCTTCAACTACCCGACCATCACCACGGGCCTAATCATGGCGCCGCGCGGCGTCGGCACCATGGTCTCGATGATCCTCGTCGGCCGCATCATCCAGAAGGTCGATGCGCGCTATCTGGTGGTGCTGGGGCTCATGCTCACCGCCTATTCGCTCTTTGTAATGACCGGCTTCACGCCGCAGATGGACAGCTACCTCATCATCGAGAGCGGCATCGTTCAGGGCCTGGGCCTTGGGCTGGTGTTCGTGCCACTGTCGACTGTTGCCTTCGCAACGCTGCGCGCCGCACTTCCGCACCGACGCGGCGAGCCTGTTCAGCCTGGTCCGCAACCTCGGCTCCTCGATAGGCATTTCGATCGTGACGGTGCTTTTGACCCGCAACACCCAGATCAATCATGCCGAACTGTCGGCGGGCATGACGCCGTTTAACCCGAACCTTTGGGCTGCGTCGCCCGCTGCGGCAGGCGGCGACCCCACCGCGCTGTCGCAGATCGATAACCTGGTCAACCAGCAGTCGCTGATGATCTCCTACGTCAACGATTTCAAGCTGATGATGATCATCACGCTGTGCGCCATCCCGCTGGCGCTGCTGCTGCGCAAGCCGAAGATGATGGCCATGGCCGGCGCACCTGCAGCGCACATGGACTGAAGGCGGCTTCGCCGCCCGGGCATTTCCCGTTTACCCTGTATGCGAATTGGCGGGCGGGGTTCATTCCATGCCGAACATGGTCTGAAAACAGCGCCCGGGGGGCGCCGTGGGCATTCGCATGTTTGCCGACATCACCGCACCCGTGGTTCTGACGTTCCAGCTGCTGCGACGGTTCTGGCCGCAGCTCGTCGCACTTGTTCTGGTCGGAATACTCGCCAACGATTTGCTGATGTTGCTTGCCGCCAAGGTCGGTCTCGCCAACCACATGGCGGGTCTGGCCCTGCTGACGTTGGTCGCGTTCGCACAACTCGGCGGATTTTCAGCGCTTCGCCGGACTTCGCGCCTGAAAAATTTGCAGAATTGCAGGACATTACGTCGTCTGACGCCCTCATGAAGAATGTTGCGGTCGGCGCCCAGGACCGGCCTGCCGGATCCGACAGCATGATCTTGCAGCCGAGCCACCGGTTCTGAAGGTCGGCATCGCCGACAGTCACAGCAAGATCGACGAGCACGGCTATCGAATTCGCCGGCAGGCGGGCCGGATCGACGCCACGGACGACGGGAATGCCGGTCAGGCGCCACATACTGCCACCAAACGGCACCTCCATTCCCGCGGGCACGTCGCGAGCCATCAAGTCATTGCCGCGCAGATAATGGATTTTCGACCTGGCCCTTCAGAGAGCCGCTGATTTCGAAGACCTTGAAGTAATCTCTTGTGGATTCGGCAGTACGATTGGTCATGTCGACCTCCAGCAAGACGGCCTTCATACCTTCTTTCAAAGGCAAGTCGTAGACGCGCTCATGGCCGACATAGGCGCGTACCGGCATGATTTCCCATTGTCCGGCGTCGATTGCTATTCCCTTGGGGAATTCCTGCACAGGAGGCTCAGGCAAGGCGCCAAATGCGCCGAGCAGTCCGGCGATGAGGACAGCGGCGATCGTTCCGGCGCCGGCTGTCAGCCAGGTTTTCACTTTGCCGCGGATATTGCCGAACATGAACTGTTCCCGCATTTCCGATTCGACCGGCCGCCCGGCAGCTTGTTTAGGAAAAAAATGCCGTTGATGAAACAGCCCAAACCATACTTTCAGAAACTACCGGTTGTGCCAGCGGTGCGCTTTTGCGCGACTGAGGCAGCTGTCTTTATTCATTGCACCAGCGCTGGGTTGCTGGCCAAGCCGTGAAATTTGGTGCAGAATTTTCACCGAGGAGACCTTTGCCGGTAACAATGGGAGAAAGCATGTCCAACGAACTCGACTATCTCAGCCATCATGTCGCCAGCGGACGCCTGTCGCGCCGCGACTTCCTCGGCCGCGCTGCGGCACTTGGCGTCAGCGCAGCGCTCGCGAACACGCTGATCTCTGGTGCAGCCCGGGCGCAAGGCCCTGTAAAAGGCGGACTGCTGAAGGCCGGGATGGTTGGCGGTGCGGCCACAGACAGCCTCGACCCCGCGACCTGGGCAAGCCAGGTGCCCTATACGTTCGGCCGCTGCTGGGGCGAGCAGATGCTGGAAATCTCGCCGACCGGCGACATCGAGCTGCGCCTCGCCGAGGAATATGCCGCTTCTGATGATGCCAAGACATGGACCTTCAAGATCCGCAAGGGCGTGACTTTCCACAACGGCAAGGAACTGACGCCGCAGGATATCGTGGCGACACTGGAACGCCATGCCGACGCCAATTCCAAGTCGGCTGCGCTGCCATTCCTGCAGGAATTCGACAGCATCAAGGTGGACGGCGGCAATGTCGTCATCACGCTCAAGGAATCCAACGCAGATCTGCCTTACGTGGTGGCAGATTACCATTTGATGATCCAGCCGAACGGCGGCAAGGACGATCCGACCGCCGGCATCGGCACCGGCCCCTACAAGATGGTGATCAATGAACCAGGGGTGCGCCATGCCGGCGAGCTGCAGAAGGGTTATTGGGGCTCGGACCTGCGCGGCCATGCCGACCAGATCGAGATCATCGTCATCAACGACGCCACCGCCCGTACGGGCGCGCTGCAGAGCGGCCAGGTCAGCATGATCAACCGTGTCGAGCCGAAGATCGTCGACCTGATCAAGAATGTGCCGGGCGTCACCATTCGCAATGTCGCTGGCAAGGGGCATTATGTGTTCATTGCCCACTGCAACACCGCGCCGTTCGACAACAACGATCTGAGGCTCGCGTTGAAATATGCCGTCGACCGCCAGGACATGGTCGACAAGATCCTGCGCGGTTATGGCTCGATCGGCAACGACATGCCGGTAACCAAGGCCTATCCGTTTTTCGCCGAGGATATAGAGCAGCGCGCGTTCGACCCGGACAAGGCAGCCTTCCACTACAAGAAATCCGGCCACAGCGGACCGGTCGTGCTGCGCACCTCCGACGTTGCTTTCCCTGGTGCGCTCGATGCCGCCCAGCTCTACCAGCAGAGCGCGGCCAAGGCCGGCATCACGCTTGAGGTCAAGCGCGAGCCCGGCGACGGCTACTGGTCGGAGGTCTGGAACAAGCAGCCTTTTTCGATGTCCTACTGGACAGGCCGGCCGACGCAGGACCAGGTCTACTCGATCGCCTATTTGTCAAAGGCCGAATGGAACGATACCCGCTTCCAGCGCCCGGATTTCGACAAGCTGATCCTCGATGCGCGCAAGGAACTCGACCAGGCAAAGCGCAGGGAGCTCTATCGCGCGGCAGGCGTCATGCTGCGCGACGAGGGCGGTGTGATCGTGCCGATGTTCAACGACTATATCGACGCCACCAACGACAAGGTGGGTGGCTGGGTCGACAATCCGAACAGCGAGCTGATGGGCGGCCACGCACTGACCAAATGCTGGGTCGTGGCTTGATCGGGCTTAAACAGGAAAAAGCCGGCCGGCTCGCCGGGCCGGCTTTTCGCAAGAGCGGAATGCATTCAGGTTGAACCGGGCATTCCGCTCTATCTGGTTGCTTTAGCCGCATTTGTGCGACGCCAAATGATTCCACCTGGCTGCAAAATGCTCTAGCGTTGCGCTTCTGTCGCCATGCGGAAGGCGAGGCCGGTCAGCACCGTCGCCATCAGCCAGCGCTGAACGACAGCCCAAAACGGCCGACCGGCGAGGAATGCGGCGATCGAACCGGCCATGACGATAAAGAGCGCGTTGAAGGTAACGCTGATGACGATCTGCGTGGCGCCGAGCAGGAGCAATTGCATCAGCACGCTGCCCTGCTGCGGGTCGATGAATTGCGGCAAGAGCGAAAGATAGAGAACGGCGATCTTCGGGTTGAGCAGGGCCGTTACGAAACCCATGGTGAACAGTTTGCGCGCGCTGTCCTCGGGCAGGTCGCGAACCTGGAACGGCGAGCGTCCGTCTGGCCGGATCGTCTGCCAGGCCAGCCAGAGCAGGTAGAGCGCGCCGGCAAGCCGCAAGGCATCGTAGGCGTAGGGAACGGCGATCAGAAGCGCCGTGATGCCGAAGGCGGCGGAGAAGACATAGAAAAGAAAGCCGAGCGCGATGCCGGCCAGCGAAATGAGGCCGGCCAAGCGGCCCTGGCAGATCGAGCGCGAAACCAGATAGATCATGTTGGGGCCGGGCGTCAGCACCATGCCGAGCGCGACGAGCGCAAAGGCGAGGAAATTTCCGAACTCGGGCATGGGCATTCTCCAGCATCGAAAGAGAGGTGCCCAGGCGCGCGGCGATCGAAAAGCGTTCGCGCTTCCCGATGGATTTCCATCTTGGGGCGGCTTCAGCTCCGCCCGCCTCGCCAGTCACGCGAACGGCGGCACTCTTGCGGCGAATTTTCCGGACTTCAAGGCGCTGACGGTGCAAAGCGTTGCGCCAGAACGGAGTGATCAGCTCACGATGCGCAGGTTCGACAGTTCGTCGGCGATTTCCTTGAATTTTTCGGCAAGGTCGCTGCCTGTGGCGTTCCAGAACAATTTGGCCGGCTTGGAGGGATCGGCCGGATCCTTGCGGAAGCGCGACTCCGACGCGCAGGTCTTCAGCGCCTCGATTGCCTTGTTCTCTTCGTAGTTGCGCGTGTTGAGATCAAGCGAGACGGTCATCAACAGCACCTTGCCGGCCTTGGCATTGTTGCACAGCATCGCCATCTGCTCGTTGAGCGCGTTGGTGTAGTTGCCGCTCTCGTAGTTGGCGCGGCCGATCGCCGAGCTCGTGCCCATGAAAAGACGGGTCTCCGAGGTGTTGTTGTAGGCTTGGCCGGTGTAGCCGTAGGCGGCGTAAGTGGATCTGTTTGCGGCAGGATCGCTATTGCCAAGATCGCCATAGGTGTTTGCGCCGTCGGTCAATACGATGACCACCTTGTCGTTGCCTTTTTCCACATCCGGCCGTCCCTGGATGAAGGGCGCGCCATGCGAAACGGTGCGCCAACCCCAGGCCGTGCCCTCCGGAACATTGGTGTTGCCGTTCGCTACCATGTCGTCGATGGCCGCTTTGATGGCGGTGAGACCTTCTGCGGTGCTGACGTCGGTCAGCGGAGTGATCGCCTTGGTCGTGCAACTGTAGTTGGGACCGCGCCCCTTGGTGAGGACCGGAGCACTGTCGGCACGCGGCATGAAGTACTTGGCCATATTGCGCTGCCGCGTCTTGCCTGTGGTGCTGGACGGGTCGTCGTTCCACCAGCTGTTGGCCGCGTCGTAGGTTTTGGGGTCGGGTTCGTCCGGATCCTGCGTGGTTTTCCAGTGATTGCCCGGTTCGTCCGGGGCGAACATCGGAACGAACATCTTGTCGGCTTGGTCCGCGGCGGCGTCGTTTACATTGTAGGGTGACGGACGCACTTCCACGCAGCCCTGCCAGGAGGCGAATGGACCATAGGTGTCGATATAGTCGTAAGCGTAATAGCCGTCCTTGCAGGTGCCGTTGCTGCGATATTCGGTGCAGACATAGTGTCTGCTGCCTTCGACCCGCTCGTGGCTGGTGACCACTTTCATGTCGCGGTAAAGCGAAAATCGGCTAAGAACTTGGCCTTCATCGACGCTCCAGCCACTGCCCCTCTTGTACCAGATGCCGCCGATCTGTTCGGCGTACTTGTTCGGCGCATCCAGCGTCGTCCAGTCAAAATTCTCGTGGTGGACCGGCGATACGCCATTGACGTCCATCCAGGCAGCCCCGGCATTCTCCGGACCGACATTGACTGACGCCGCGAACGGCACCAGCGCGAACTGGACGGGCTTTTCCACCTGCTTGATGAGGTTTGCCTGCAGGGCCAGCGTGTCGACCAGTTGCTTGGCCGCGGTCTTGAGCAAGTCGATGCGTTTTTCGCCCGAACCTGCGCCGTTTTGGCTCATCGAGCCGGAATTATCGAGTACGAGCGCCACTTCGAGCGTGTTCTTCAAGCGTATCTCCGAATTCGCGTTAAAGCTGAGCTCGGATGGGCTCGTGTCCCCCATAAGGCTCTTGAACGGCGGCAGGAAATACGGCCGGTACGTCAGTTTCGCTGAAAGTTTCAGGGTACCGCCGCCGGCGGTGTTGTTCGGCAACCTGACGTCGAGTTGGGTGTCGGCCGCGTCAATCGCGCCGAGATTGGCCTCGAAAAAGTCCTTCGCATAGGCAATGACCTCGGCATCCGAGGCGCCTGAGACCATGTAGCGGGCTGTTGCGATGCCAGCCGCGTCGAGCGCGTTGAGCGTTGCCTGCTTCTGGCGTGTCATCTCGGTGTAGTCGATGGCGAGCGCCAGGCAACCCAGCAAAGGCGCCATGCCGATCGCAAACATCATCGCGAAATTGCCGCGCTGGTCCCGGAGAAACGTGCCGATCATGGAAGCGGCCCCCGCCGCGAAGCTGTTGACCTCTTACCCTTTCACAAAGCCTTGAACGTCCGGTTTGGAAAATCCGTCGATTTATCGGCCACGCGTTGACGATAGCGTAACCAAACATGATGCGCCGCACCGAAACGAAACACCCCGCCAGGTGGCGGGGTGTGGAGAAATTTACGGTAGGGCGCCCGATCAGCTGACGATGCGCAGGTTGGAGAGTTCGTCCGCGATTTCCTTGAAGGTCTTCTCCAAATCCTCGCCTGTCGTATTCCAGAACAGCTTCTTCATTTTCGAGCTGTCATTTGGATCCTTCGTAAAGCGGGATTCGGAGGCGCATGTCTTCAGTGAAGTGATTTGCTTGGCATCCTCAGTTTTTTTGGAATCCAGATCGAGCGCGACGGTCATGACGATAATGTTGGGCTGGGTCTTGGCGGTGTCCTTCCATTTCGCATTATCGCAAAGTTTTGCGAAATGCTCATTCATCGCCTTGGTATAGTTCGAGTTGGAGAAGTCGGTTTTATCGACCGCGCTCGAAGTGCCCATGAATATACGCGAGGATAAGCCATTATAGGCGAAGCCATACGCCGAGTAGATCGATTTGTTGCCCGCCAGATCGACGGCATAACTATTGTAATCGCTATTTGGCTTGGAGTAATGCATGGGCCCCAAGGAATCCGGCGTGTAGTAGGTGTTGGCGCCATCGGTAAGCACGACGATGACCTTGTCGTTGCCTCGGTTGGTGTCCGGACGGCCTTCCGTAAAGGGCTCTCCGCTCGAAACCGTCCTCCAGCCCCACGCCATTCCCTCCGGCACATTGGTGGCGCCGTTTGCGACCATGGCGTCGATCGCGCCCTTGATGGCGGTTACACCCGCATCAACTGTGATGTCGGTCAGCGGGGTGATCGGTTTGGTGGAACAACTCAGGTTGGGGCCTTCCCCCGTCTTCATTGCGGTTTGGCCGTCCTTGTAGTCCCTCGTCACGAAATACTTTCGCATATCCTTTTGTCGGGCGGGGTCCGCGGTGACACCAGACGTGTCTTTGAACCAACTGTTGTAAGCTGGTCTGTCCGGGTTGTAAGAAGTCGCCAGTCTGTCGGTCTCGTCGGGTGCGAACATCGGCACGAAAAGGGTCGCGGGGGTTCCGGTTGTCGGAATAGTATCGGTGACGTTGTAAGGGTCCGGTCGCGCCTCGACGCATCCGCCCCACTGTGCAAAAGACGCGGTCTGCGTCTGGCTTTGATTGGTGTAATACTTCAATTCCTTGAACAGCGAGAAACGCGTAACGGTCTGATTCCGTTCAGCGCTTGGCCATCCGTCACCGGTCTTCTTGTAAACACCCGCTAAGAGTTCGATTTTCTTGTTGGCTGCCCAGTTTGTATAGGTAAAATTTTCATGATGAACCGGTGACATTCCGGTCGTGTCCATCCAAGTCGCGTTCTCCTTGTCTGTTCCGACATTCACCGAAGCGGCAAATGGCACCAGAGCAAACTGCACGGCCCTCGGAACCTGTTTCATTGCTGCGCCGCGTTCGCCGATCGTGTCGACGAGCTGCTTGGCCGCCTTCTTCAACAGGTCGATGCGCTTCTCACCCGAACCAGAGCCGAGATAGTCCATCGAGCCGGAATTATCGAGCACCAAGGCGACTTCGACCGTGTTCTGAAGCTGCACCTCAGTGCATGCAGTAAAGGCGATTTCCTCCTCCGCCTTTCTCAGAAGCATGTAGAATACAGGTACGAAATAAGGATGATAAACGAGCCTGGAGCACAACTCCACGGTGCCGCCGCCACTGACGCCCGTTGGCAGCTCAACAGTGAGGGTTGTGTCGGCCGCCTTGATAGCCTCCGAGAGATTTGCCTGGAAGAAATCCTCGGCATACTTCTTCGTGTCCGCTTCACTCGTGCCGCTCAAAAGTTCCCGCGCCGTCGCAATGCCGGCGGCATCGAGCGAATTGAGCATCAGCTGGCGCTGGCGCGACATTTCACCGTAATCGATCGCCAACGTCAGCGCTCCCATGATGGGAACCATCGCGATCGCCGTCAGCATCGCGAAATTTCCGCGTCTATCCCCAAGAAACCTGCGGATCATCTGCCTCAGCACCCCTGCCAGACCCATGTGAATGGCGCAGTGTGGCAGACAATCGTTAAATTCCCGGTTCTCGAATTTCCTCGAAATACGAGGCGGGATTTTATCGGGAATTAACCATCAGGAGCCCGATACCAGCTGAGGGCAGGCCATCGACGCCATGCCCAGCCGTAAATCGGGGAGTTGTCTTGCGACGTTTGCGCCGCAACCAACCGAAATGAGAGAGGTGACAGGGAAGGCAGGTTCGGTTAATTCCGGGGCGGTTTTTGGCGAACCGCCGGGCCGGATGAGATTTGAGGAGACATGATGACGGGTTCGCCGAAGATGATCGGCTCGCTTGATGCGCTGGCCGGCCAATACGCAGCGATATTTTGCGACGTGTGGGGCGTCATCCACAATGGCTTGGAAAGCTTCCCCGATGCCACCGCTGCTTTGAAGCGCGCAAGGCAGAACGGCGTTGCCGTCGTTCTCATCACCAATGCGCCGCGTCCGTTCGGTCCGGTCGAGGAGCAGCTTGCAGCACTTGGCGTGCCACGCGATTGCTGGGATCGCATTGTCACCTCTGGCGATGTCACGCGCGACCTTATCCGCTCCGGTCCACGGCGCGTCTTCCATCTCGGTCCGGAGCGCGACACGTCGATATACGACGGCATCGACGTCGAGCTTGTCGAGGAGTTCGAGGCGCAGGCGGTTGTCTGCACCGGTCTCTTTGACGACGACACCGAGACGCCTGATGATTATGCCGAAATGCTGAAGCGGCTGCGGGCCCGCAACCTGCCTTTCATCTGCGCCAATCCCGACATCGTGGTGGAGAAGGGTGACCGGCTGATCTTCTGCGCCGGCGCGCTGGCGCGCGACTACGCCCAGCTTGGCGGCCGCACCGAGATCGCCGGCAAGCCGCACCGGCCAATTTACGAGGCGGCGCTGAAGGAAGCGGCCGACGTGCTTGGACGCCCCGTCACGGCGGACGATACACTGGCGATCGGCGACGGCGTACTGACCGACGTCAAGGGTGCGGAATTGAACGGCGTCGACGTGCTCTATGTTTCCGGCGGCATCCACGCCGGCGAGTATGGCGACCCGCAGGACCCGGACTCGGAAAAGCTGGCGGCCTTCCTCGGCACCCGCGGCCATCACCCGGTCGCCGTCATTCCGCGGCTTCGCTAGGCATTCCGCATGGACCGGCCGTTCCGCCATATCACCGACATTGCCGAGCTGCCCGAAGAGCTGCGCGGGGGGGTGGTGGCGATCGGCAATTTCGACGGCGTGCATCGCGGTCATCAGGCAGTGGTGGAGCGTGCGCTGGCCGAGGCCCGCCGCAGGGAGGCGCCGGCGCTGGCGTTGAGCTTCGAGCCACATCCGCGCACTCTGTTCCAGCCAGATGTCCCGCTTTATGTCATCACGCCGCCGCCGATGAAGGCGCGGCTGCTGGCCGAACTCGGTTTCGATGGCCTCGTGCAGCAGCCGTTCACGCGGGAGTTTGCGGGCCAGTCGGCGGAAGAATTCGTCACCCGTATCCTGGACCAGGGGTTGGGCATCGGCCACGCCGTCACCGGCTTCGATTTCCATTTTGGCAGGAATCGCCAGGGTGGCCCGGCGTTCCTGATGGCCTCGGGCGAGAAGCACGGCTTTGGCGTTACGCTTGTCGATGCATTTCGCGATGAGGCGGGCGAGGTGGTTTCATCGAGCCGCATTCGCACTCTTCTCGAACACGGCGACGTCGTCCAGGCGGCAGGCCTGCTCGGTTACCGCTATACGGTCGAGGCCGAAGTGGTGCGGGGAAAACAACTCGGCCGCGAACTGGGCTTCCCCACCGCCAACATGGCTTTGCCTGCCACGACCGGATTGAAGTATGGAATCTACGCCGTGCGGTTGCGGCGCGCCGACGGTTCGCTACACGACGGCGTCGCCAGCTTCGGCCGCCGCCCGACCGTCGACGAAGACGGCGCGCCGCTGCTCGAGACTTTCGTCTTCGACTTTTCCGACGATCTCTACGGTGAGCGCTGCGCGGTTTCTTTCTTCGGCTTCCTGCGCGGCGAAGTGAAATTCGACGGGCTGGATGCGCTTGTTGTACAGATGAAACGCGACGAAACAGAAGCGCGCGCGCTGCTTTCAGGCGCGCGACCGCTGTCCGATCTCGACCGGCAGGTTGCCTTCGATGGCGGCTGACTGACGCCTAGCGTTTCAGCGCCAGCCCGAATGCGATGTACGACCAGCCCTGGAAGATCAGGTCTATCGCCAGGAACATGCCAAGGATCCACAGGCTGTTGACCGGCCATCCGATGGCGATGATTGCGCCGAGAAGCAACGTCAAGACGCCGCCGGCGACGACCCATCCCCAGTTGGCGTCGGGACGGGCCTTGATACCGACCCATATGCGCAACACGCCGCCGGCAATAAGCGAGATCGCCAGGATGAAGGTCAAAACTTTCGAGGCCAGCAGCGGGTTCATCAGGGTAACGATACCGGCGACGGCGTAGACGATGCCGCTGAGCAGCCACCAGAAGAAGCTTCCCCACGTCTTGACGCCGAACGCATGGATAATCTCCGCGACGGCGCCGATCAGCATCAGCCAGCCGACGAAAAAGACTGAAGCGACGGTAGCGATGACCACGTTGTAGAAGGCGATCACGCCAAGCACCAGAAATGCGATGCCGAGTGCGACGAACCAGCCCCATTTGGTGCGCACCTCGGCGATAGATCCGCCAAGGCTTTTCGGTGAGTGCGGTATGTCAGTCATGGTGGCCTCCGTTGGGCTCGCCATTCACCCGATCACGAGCCTGCCGGCAGGATAGCGCGTAAGCACAAACGCGTCCATTTCCCCGCACATGCAATATCAGGTCCACCGTTGACGCAATCGGCGGCAGATTCCAGCTTGGTGAAGGAGCGCGGCTCGAAGAACTGGTGGCTGTTCGGCGTGTCGGCGACCTATCGTTTCGATTTCCAGCTTTAGACTGGCGCATTATCTTCTTTATTCCCCGCGCCGCCTCGGCTAAAAGGCCCGGCCATGACGATCTTTTCGCACAAATTGGCGATAGCCATTCGAATTACCAGCCCGGTCTTCCCGGCGGCCTGAGGCTGCCTGAAGATCCGGGACATTTTGCGCGCCAACACCTCGCGCTTTTTCCAATTCATGATAGTTGAACGCCCGGGCGCCCCGCCCACGGGCTGTTGATATGGCAAGACAATGACCGATACGTCAGAAAAACTCGATTATTCCAAGACGCTCTATCTGCCGCAGACGGAGTTTCCGATGCGCGCTGGCCTGCCCGAAAAGGAGCCGCTGGCGGTCGCGCGGTGGCAGAAGATGGATCTTTACAGGCGCCTGCGCGAAACTTCGGCCGGGCGCGAGAAGTTCGTGCTGCATGACGGCCCGCCCTACGCCAACGGCAACATCCATATCGGCCATGCCCTGAACAAGGTGCTGAAGGACGTCATCACCCGCTCATTCCAGATGCGCGGCTACGACTCGAATTACGTGCCGGGCTGGGATTGCCACGGCTTGCCGATCGAATGGAAGATCGAGGAGGAGAACTACCGCGCCAAGGGCAAGGCCAAGCCGGATCTCAAGGAACCGGCGGCGATGGTGGCGTTCCGCCAGGAATGCCGCGCCTATGCGGAAAAGTGGATCAAGGTTCAGGGCGAGGAGTTCCAGCGGCTCGGCGTCGTCGGCGACTTCAAGAATCCCTATCTGACGATGAGCTACCATGCTGAGTCACGCATCGCCGGCGAGTTGCTGAAATTCGCGACCAGCGGTCAGCTCTATCGCGGCTCCAAGCCGGTGATGTGGAGCGTGGTCGAGCGCACGGCGCTGGCCGAGGCCGAGGTCGAATACCAGGACTACGAGTCAGACACGATCTGGGTGAAATTTCCGGTCCAATCTGCCGGGGATCAGGATGTTGCTCATGGCGACGTGCTTGACGCTCATGTTGTCATCTGGACAACCACGCCCTGGACCATCCCCGGCAATCGCGCCGTCAATTTCTCACCACGTGTCAGCTACGGCCTTTACGAGGTCGCGGCGGCGGAAAACGATTTCGGTCCTCAGCCGGGCGAGAAATTGATCTTTGCCGATGCACTGGCCGAAGAGTCTGAAGTGAAGGCAAAGGTCAAGTTGAATAAGCTCCGCGGTGTTTCGGCGGAAGAACTTGGAAGCCTTACGCTCGCCCATCCCTTCGAAGGACTCGGCGGCGGCTACGAATTCCCGGTTCCCATGCTCGCCGGCGACCATGTCACCGACGACGCCGGCACAGGCTTTGTCCACACCTCGCCAAGCCATGGCCGTGAAGACTTCGATGCCTGGATGGACGCGATAGCCGAACTTGAAAAGCGCGGCATCGATACGCGGTTGCCCTTCCCGGTCGACGATGCCGGATACTACACCAAGGATGCGCCGGGCTTCGGACCGGATCGCGAGGGCGGGCCTGCGCGCGTCATCGACGATAATGGCAAGAAGGGTGATGCCAACAAGGCCGTCATCGACGAGTTGATCAAACGTAACGCGCTGTTCGCGCGCGGCCGGCTGAAACATTCCTATCCGCATTCGTGGCGGTCGAAGAAGCCGATCATCTTCCGCAATACGCCGCAATGGTTCGTCTACATGGATAAGGCGCTGGGTGACGGCACCACCTTGCGCAGCCGGGCGCTGAAGGCGATCGACGACACCCGCTTTGTGCCGGCCGCCGGGCAGACCCGGCTGCGCTCGATGATCGAGGAGCGACCAGATTGGGTGCTGTCGCGCCAGCGCGCCTGGGGCGTGCCGATTGCCGTTTTCGCCGACGCCGACGGCACTGTCCTGGTTGACGAGGCCGTCAACCAACGCATCCTCGACGCCTTCGAGAAGGAGGGCGCCGATGTCTGGTTCGCCGAAGGTGCACGCGAGCGTTTCCTCGGCAGTCGTGCCAACGAGCCGTGGACGCAGGTGATGGACATCCTCGACGTCTGGTTCGATTCGGGCTCTACCCACACCTTCACACTGGAAGACCGGCCCGACCTCAAATGGCCGGCGGACGTCTATCTCGAAGGCTCCGACCAACATCGCGGCTGGTTCCATTCCTCGCTGCTGGAAAGCTGCGGCACCCGCGGCCGCGCCCCCTATGACACGGTCGTCACCCATGGTTTCACCATGGACGAGGAAGGCCGCAAGATGTCGAAGTCGCTCGGCAACACCGTGGTGCCGCAGGACGTCATCAAGCAGTCCGGCGCAGACATCCTGCGCCTATGGGTGGTGACGACCGACTACTGGGAGGACCAGCGGCTCGGCAAGAATGTGCTGCAGACCAACATCGACGCCTACCGCAAGCTTCGCAACACCATCCGCTGGATGCTGGGCACGCTCGCTCACGACGAAGGGGATGTGGTGCCGGTAAAGGAAATGCCGGAACTGGAGCAGCTGATGCTGCACCGGCTGGCCGAGCTGGATGAGGTGGTCCGGACCGGTTACGACGCCTTCGAGTTCAAGCGTGTCACCCGCGCGTTGCTCGACTTCATGGTGGTCGAGCTGTCGGCCTTCTATTTCGACATCCGCAAGGACGCTCTCTATTGCGACGCGCCTTCGAGCATAAGGCGCAAGGCGGCCGTGCAGGTGGTGCGCCATTTGTTCGACCGGTTGGTGACCTGGCTGGCGCCGATGCTGCCGTTCACAATGGAAGAAGCCTGGCTGGACCGATATCCCCAGTCCGAATTGGTGCATCTCGAACAGTTCCACGAAACGCCAGATGGCTGGAAGAACGAGGCGCTGGCCGAGAAGTGGCGCAGCATCAAGCAGGTTCGGCGCGTCGTCACCGGCGCGCTGGAAATCGAACGCGCCAGAAAGACCATTGGCTCTTCGCTGGAGGCGGCGCCGGCGGTTCATATCGCCGATGTGGAGCTGCGTGCCGCGCTTGACGGCGTGGATCTCGCCGAAATCTCCATCACCAGCGGCATCTCGATCTCCGATAAACCAGCGCCTTCCAGGGCTTTCACCATCGAGGATGTGAAGGGCGTCGGCGTGGTCTTCGCGCCTGCGTCCGGCACCAAGTGCGCGCGTTCCTGGCGCTACACCGACGATGTGGGCTCCGATCCGGAGTTCCCGGATGTCTCTGCGCGGGATGCAGAGGCGCTGCGCGAACTGCGTGCACTCGGCAGGCTTTGATCCTGCTAGCGCGTCGACAGAGCTCAGCTGGGGACGACGATTCGGCGGTCGTTGCCCTTGCCGCCGGCTTGAGGTAAAAGCGCAGCCGGGTCCGAACGCCTTGTTGTCGCCGGATTTTCAGTGAAAACCGGTTTTCGGACGGGGATCCGGCACGCGCCGGGTTGGTTGAGAGGCTCTTGGTGGTGAGAAATTTGGGCATGGCAGACAAGTATCGCGCACGGCTGTGGCTTGGCGCGCCCCTGGTCGCATCGAGCCTGATGCTGGGCGGCTGCATGGGGTCTCCGACCTACGGGACCGACAAGACGTCGACCGCGCAGCTTGCTTCGGATCTCACCGGAATCCTGTCCATTGCCCCGAAGCCTCGCGATCCGATCGACTACAAGCCACGCCCCGAACTGGTCAAACCCGCCCCCGGCGCCGCTGCGAATGCGGCTCTGCCGGCGCCACAGGAAAGTGTCGCCGCCGCGTCCAACCCCGCATGGCCGGAATCCCCCGAGGCGCGCCGTGCCCGCATCCGCGCCGAAGCGACAGCCAATCAGAACAATCCCAATTACGAGCCGCCGATCATCCAGGATGTCGCAGTCGCGTCCTCAAACAGCACGCCCGGCGCTGGCATGCCAGAAAAGGGCAACGATTCAGGCTCCAACCAATCCATTCGCCGGCCGGAGTTCACCAACACGCGTGAGGCCTACAAAGCGCGCCTGGCCGAAACGAAGCAGGGCAGCGAGACCAGCCGGAAATATCTGAGCGAACCGCCGCTGGTTTACCGCGCTCCCGCGGCAACGGCGCCGTCGGGCGATATCGGCGAGGACGAGTACAAGAAGGAACGCCGCGCCAAGGCGGCTGCCCGCAAGGGCAGCTGGTCGTGGCGCCAGCTCATTCCCGGCACGTGATATGAGAAGGGTCAGGTGTCGCGCCTGACCTTAAAAAAATCCTTCAGCAGTGCGGCAGCGCTGCTTTCGCCGATCCCGGCATAGACTTCCGGCACATGGTGGCAGGTGGGCGACGCGAAGAACCGCACGCCGCTGACGACCGCACCGCCCTTCTCGTCGGTGGCGCCGAAATAGAGGCGCCGCAACCGCGCGAAGGCGATTGCGGCGGCACACATGGTGCAAGGCTCCAGTGTGACGTAGAGGTCGGCCTCGTTCAGCCGCTCTGCCGACAGGAGTGAAGCGGCCTCGCGGATCACCAGCATCTCGGCATGAGCGGTCGGATCGTTGAGCTCGCGGGTTCGATTGCCAGCACGCGCCAGCACCCTGTCGCCGCCAACCAGCACGGCTCCAATGGGTACTTCGCCGCGCTGCGCGGCGGCCTCGGCTTCCGCCAGCGCCATCGACATAAAGTCCGGGCGTTTCACGCGTGCGTCATCCCAGACATTTCCCTCGCACCTTGATGGTGTTCCTGTTATCTACCCGCGCTGAAGGGCAAAGGCCACATATGGACGACGAACGAAAGAAGGGACCCCGCAAGGGCGGTCCGAAATCCTCGGGTGGAGCACGCGGCGGCGAACGCCCTGCGCGTTCCGGCAAGCCCGGATTCACGGGAAAGCCGCGTGCCGAGGAAGCCAGCAAGCCGTTTCGGAAACGCCCCGCCGAAAGCACTGGCGAAGCGCGCAGCGAGCGGCCCAAATCCAATTTCAGGCGCGACGACCGCCCGAGGACCGATGGTGAACGCCCGCGTTCGGGAAAGCCCGGATTCGCGGGAAAGCCGCGCGCGAATGGCGATCGCGAGCCATTTGTCAAACGTGACCAGGCAAGGGGTGAACGTCCGCGTCCGAATTTCAAGCGCGACGACCGTCCGGCTGGCGAGGGCGTCCGCGCGGAGCGCGCCGACCGGCCGTTGCGCGCCGGCACGCGACCAGAGCGCAAGCCATTTGAGAAACGTCCGCCGCGCGAGGCCGGCGAACGCCGCTTCGAACGCAGCGAACGCCCGGTGAGCGACCGGCCGGAGCGTCGCGCCAAGCCCGCCAGTTTTGGTGGTGAGCGCAAGCCGTTCGTGCGCAAGGCCGAAATTCCGGGCTCCAGCGAAGGCGAGCGCATCGCCAAGCGCCTGGCGCGCGCCGGCATCGCCTCGCGCCGCGACGCCGAGGAACTGATCGCGGCTGGCCGCGTCCGGGTCAACGGCAAGGTGCTGTCGTCGCCAGCCGTCAACGTCACCGCCAACGATACGATCGAGCTGGATGGCACCACCATTCCGCCGATCGAGCGCACCCGGCTGTTCCTGTTTCACAAGCCCGCCGGTGTCGTCACCACCAACCGCGATCCCGAAGGCCGCAAGACGGTTTTTGACGTACTGCCGAAGGACCTGCCGCGCCTGATGACGATCGGGCGCCTCGACATCAACACTGAAGGCTTGCTGCTTCTCACCAACGATGGCGGGCTGGCACGGATGCTGGAACTTCCGACAACAGGCTGGTTGCGGCGCTACCGGGTGCGGGTGCACGGCAAGCCGGACGAGAAGGCGCTGGCGGAGCTGAAGAACGGCATTGCGGTCGACGGCGTGTTCTATGGCGCAATCGAAGCGACGCTCGATCGCGCTCAGGGCACCAATGCCTGGCTGACGATCGGATTGCGTGAAGGCAAGAACCGGGAGGTGAAGAACATCCTCGGCGCGCTCGGCCTCGACGTGACGCGGCTGATACGCATTTCCTACGGGCCGTTCCAGCTCGCTGAACTGCCGGAAGGCCATATCTGGGAAATGAAGGGCAAGACGCTGCGCGACCAGCTTGGCGAGCGGCTGATTGAGGAGTCCGGCGCGAATTTCGACGCCGACATCGTTAAGCCATTCTCCAACAAGCCGACCCGGCGCGAATTCGAGCGCGAAGAACAGCCGGAACGTCCGAGAATCGTGCGCGACGGTGAACGCGGAAGGATCGGCGAGGGCGGCCTGATCAAGAACCGAAAGCGCCGTGAAAACACTCGTGACGAAGCTCTGGGCAAGCTCTCGACGCGGCCGGAGAAGGGCGGTTTTGGCGAACGTGGCCCAAAGCCGGAGCGCGGATCCTTTGGCGAACGCAGCGAGAGGCCATCTTTTGGTGAAAGGAAACCAAGAGGCGGCAAGAGCGAACGCGAACAGCGGCCGATAGAGCCGCCCGGCCAGCGCAAGGCAAACGTCTGGATGGCGCCGGGCGCGCGGCCGATCGGCAAGGGCAGGGCCGAAGCTGAAAAGCACGATGCCGAAGCCAGGAAGGACCGCAAGCCGAAGTTCGATAAGCCGGGCGGAAAGCCGGGCTTCGATAAATCGCGCGGCGGCAAGCCCGGCGACCGCCCGCGTGGCGACGGACCCAAAGGACCGCGCGGGGGCGGAAGAAATGCGGATCGTCGGCGGTGAGTTTCGCGGCCGGCCGCTGGCCGCGCCGCGTTCCGAATGCTATCCGCCCGACCACCGATCGCACCCGCGAGGCGCTGTTCAATGTGCTGGCGCACCGTTATGCCGGAAAGCTCGCCGGCGGCCGGGTGCTCGATCTTTTTGCGGGTACCGGAGCGCTCGGCCTCGAAGCGTTGTCGCGTGGCGCTTCCTATGGCGTCTTCATCGAAGAATCGGCGGAGGGACGCGGCCTTATCCGCGGCAATGTCGAAGCGTTCGGCCTGACTGGCCGCACCAAGATCTTTCGGCGTGACGCAACCAACCTCGGCGAGGCCGGCACAATGCAGGCCTTCGATCTGGTTTTCGCCGACCCGCCATACGGCAGGGGCCTCGGGGAACTGGCGCTGCAGCAGCGCCAGGGCAGGTGGCTGGCTGGCCGCCGGAGCGCTCTGTGTGGTCGAGGAAGCTGCGTCGGCAAGCTTCAATATTGGTCTGGGTTTTGCGGTCGCCGACGAGCGCAGCTATGGCGACACCGTTATCCGTTTCATCGAAAGCGCCTGAATCCGGCCTTGTTTGGCGGGCGAAGTGACAGCCGCATTACGAACAATTCACTTGCTTGACGGGGTGGAGCCTGCAACCACCTGCTGCAAGTTTCGAAAGGCGACCCATGATATCTTGGTTTCACTCGGCGCGGTTTGCGCGGATAGGTTCTGCGCTGGCCATCGTCCTTGTGCTGATAGCGCCGGCTGCGGCCGAAGCGCCGCGCGATTCCGCAGAGGTAGAGAATTTCCTTCTCGACAACGGCATGGAAGTCGTCGTCATCCCGGATCATCGGGCGCCGATCGTCACCCATATGGTATGGTACAAGATTGGCAGCGCCGACGAACCACCCGGCAAATCCGGCATAGCGCATTTCTTCGAGCACCTTATGTTCAAGGGCACCAAGGCGCATAAGGTAGGCGAGTTCGGCGCCAAGATCGCCGAAATCGGCGGCAGCGAAAATGCCTTTACGTCTTATGACTACACCGCCTATTTCCAGACCGTGACGCCTGACGCGCTGGAAACCATGATGGCGTTCGAGGCCGACCGGATGCGCGACCTCATCCTGACCGACGACGTGATCGGCCCCGAGCGCGACGTTATCCTTGAAGAGCGGCGCTCGCGTATCGAAAACAGCCCTGACGCGCTTCTGTCGGAAGAGGTCGATGCGACACTTTACCAGAACCATCCCTACCGCGTGCCGGTTATTGGCTGGATGCACGAGATGGAGCAATTGAACCGCACCGACGCAGTGGCCTTCTACGACCGCTATTATGCGCCCAATAATGCGGTGCTCGTGGTCGCTGGCGATACCGACGCCGAAACCGTGCGGAAGCTGGCCGAAAAGACGTATGGCAAGGTGCCGCGCGGACCCGACCTGCCGCCGCGGGCGCGCCCGCAGGAGCCGGAACAGAACACCAAGCGCACGGTGACCCTGACCGACGCGCGCGTCAGCGTGCCGAGCTTCCAGAAATCCTGGGTGGTGCCGTCCTACAATCATTCGGAGCCTGGCGAGGCGGAAGCGCTCGACCTTTTGTCGGAAATCCTCGGCGGCGGCACCCGCAGCCGCATCTACCAGCAACTGGTCGTCAAGAAGGGTATCGCATCGACGGCCGGGGCCTCCTACCAGGGCACATCGTTCGATCCGTCGAGCTTCACGATCTATGGCGCACCGCGCGGCGAGGCCGGACTTGCGTCGGTCGAAGAAGCCATCGACACGGAAATCCGCAGTCTCATCAAGGATGGCGTCACCGAGACGGAGCTGGAGAAAGCCAAGAACCGTTTCGTCCGTTCGATGATTTTTGCGCGCGACAGCCAGTCAGGCATGGCCAACATCTATGGCTCGACGCTTGCCACCGGCGGCACCGTTGAAGATATCCAGAAATGGCCGGACCGGATAAGGGCAGTCACCGCCGAACAGGTGCAGGACGTGGCCGCCAAATATCTCAACCCGGACCACTCGGTCGCAGGCTATCTGCTGCCGGCTGCCGAAGCCAAGAAGTGAGAGACAGGGCCATGATCATGCCGAGCCGCTCGCAGCTTCTCACCGCCACCGCTACGCTGTTCCTGGCACTGGTCTTCCTGACCTTGCCAGCGATCGTGGCGGCGCGCGCCGCAGTCACCATCCAGGAAGTCGTCTCTGAAAAGCGGAATCAAGGCCTGGCTGGTCGAGGACTACTCCGTTCCGATCATCTCGGTTCGCTTTGCCTTTGGCGGCGGCAGCACGCAGGACCCGGCGGGCAAGGAAGGCCTTGCCAACCTGATGACCGGACTGTTCGACGAGGGAGCCGACGATCTCGACAGCGATGCCTTTCAGGAGCGGCTCGACGATGCCGGCGCGGAGATGCGTTTCAACGCCGGCCGCGATTCGCTCTACGGTTCGATGCGCATGCTGGCCGACCAGAAGGACGAGGCCCTGGAACTGCTGCGGCTGGCGATCGAGAAACCGCGCTTCGACCAAGCGCCCATCGACCGCATCCGCGCGCAGATCGTGGCCGGCATCACCGCCAACGCCAAGGATCCGCAGACGACGGCACAGCTTGCCTGGGCCAAGGCGCTCTATGGCGAGCATCCCTATTCCCGCCGTGACGAAGGCACCCAACAGACGCTGGCCACGCATCACAGCCGACGATCTCCACGCGCTTCCACAAGCGGCTGTTCTCGCGAGGCAACCTGACCATCGGCGTCGTCGGCGCGATCGATGCGGAAACGCTCAAGAGCGAGCTCGACAAGCTATTCGGCGACCTGCCGGCCGAAGCCCTCGCTGGAAACCGGTCGACAGCATCCAGCCGAAGCTCGATCAGGAGATCCGGATCCCCTACGATCTGCCGCAGACATCCCTGCAACTTGCCTATCCCGGCATCGAGCGCAACGATCCGCAGTTCTTCGCCGCCTACCTGATGAACCACATCCTGGGCGGCGGCACCTTCACGTCGCGGCTGTTCGACGAGGTGCGCGAGAAGCGCGGTCTGGCCTACGGCATCGACTCGTCGATCGTGAACAATGAGTATTCATCGGCGCTGGTCATTTCCACCGCAACGCGCTCCGACCGCGCCGCCGAAACGCTGGAGGTCATTCGCGACGAGGTGAAGCGCATGGCCGATGAGCGGTGTCACCGACGAAGAGCTGGAGGCGGCCAAGAAGTACATGATCGGCGCCTATGCCATCAACAATCTCGACACATCCTCGTAGCATCGCCAGTAACGCTGGTTGAACTGCAGATCGACGATCTCGGCATCGACTATATCGAGCGCCGCGTCGACCTGATCGAGGCAGTCACCCTGGAAGAGGTGCAGGCAGCCGCGCAAGCGGCTTCTTTCAGCGCAGCCGGCGATCCTGATCGTCGGACCGGCCAAGGCCGAGGCGGAAAAAACGAGGGGAACAAGGGGTGAGCCACACGCGTCCCCGCGCGGCTGTGAAACTTGGCAGCGGCGAGCCGAGCTTTGCGATCGCGTTCGGCGGCGGCGGCGCGCGCGGCCTGGCGCATATCCATGTCATCGAGGCGCTCGACGAACTGGGCATCCGGCCGATCGCGATCGCCGGCTCGTCGATCGGCGCGATCATGGGCGCCGGCATGGCCGCCGGCATGACGCGGCAGCGGAAATCCACGACTATGCGCGCTCGATCCTTGGCCGCCGCGCTGAGGTTGCCAGCCCGCATGTGGCGCGCCCGTCCGGGCAGCCTGGGCGAGATGGTGGACAGGCGGCTTGCGCGTCTCGCCAGTTCAACATCGAGCGCATCCTGAAAGCGTTCCTGCCGGACGCCATCCCAGACCACTTCGCCGAACTGGAGATTCCGCTGAAGGTGACGGCGACCGATTTCTTCGGGCACGGGCTGGCAGTCTTCGACAAGGGCGATCTCCATTCCGCGCTTGCGGCGTCGGCGGCGATCCCCGCCGTGTTCCGGCCGGTGCGTCGCGACGGCAGGCTGTCTGATCGACGGCGGCATCTACAATCCGGTGCCGTTCGACCTGATCGAGCGACGACGCCGACATCGTCATCGCCATCGACGTGGTCGGAGCGCCTGTCCGAAGCAGCGCGCAAGACGGCGGCCGAATTCCATCGAACTGATGTTCGGCGCCAGCCAACTGATGATGCAGTCGATCATCGCCATGAAGCTGAAGCAGCAAGCGGCCCGACAGTGTTCCTGCGCCCGCCGGTGTCGCGGTTTCCGCGCGCTCGACTTCCTGAAGATCGATGCGGTGCTGGCCGAGACGGCGTCGATCAAGGACGAGCTGAAGCGTGCGTCGAGCGCTGCCGTCGAAACGCCGGCACAGGCGCAGCGGCAAGCCCGGCTGACGACAAGGGCTATTGCAGCGTCGACGCCTTGCCCGTCGAGAACGGCGAGTTGGCCGCCGGCGGCGGCGACGGGAGCGGCATCTTCCGGCGGCGGCTGCTTGCCAATGCGTGCGATCACCGTGCGGAAGCAGACGATCATCGAGACGATGCCGAAGACCACCGCGCCGAGTCCCCGGCCGGCGATGACGCCGTCGGCGCCGTAATAATGCGCGCCCGCCCAGACGAACGGGATGACGCCAAGCGTCGAGCGGCCCCAGTTGAAGACGGTCGAATAGGTCGGGAAGCCGAGATTGTTGAAGGCCGCGCTCGACACGAAGATGGCGCCGTTGAACAGGAAGCTGCCGGCGGCGAACATGCAGAAGAACACGATCAGGTCGTGCGCTAGCCCCGTTGGCGCCGAACAGCGAGGCGATCGGGTCCGGCAAACAGCGCCAGCAGCGCCCATACCACCAGCACATAGACGATGGTGAAAAGTCAGGCTGTCGCGCATGGTCGACATCAGGCGGTCGTAGCTGCGGGCGCCGAAATTCTGGCCGAGATCGGCCCGACCGCGCCGGAAAGCGCGAAAATGACGCCGAAGGCGACAGGTACGATGCGGCCGATGATCGCCCAGCCGGCGACCGCGTCGTCGCCGAAGCGGCGCGATCTGCGGCGGTGACGATAGGCGTTGCCGACCGGCGTGGCGATCTGGGTCAGCACGGCGGGAACGCCGATCGCGAAGAACGGCCGCGCAGGCGGCGACCAGCCGCTCCCAATCCGGCAGTGCGATCAGGTGGTGCACGACATGCGCGCCGTGGATGCCGATGGCCGAGCAGCACGCACGCGCGACAGCACGGTCGAGATCGCCGCGCCGTCGATGCCGAGATCGAGGCCGAAGATGAGGATCGGGTCGAGGATCGCTGCGGCGACTGCCGCCGCCGAGCGTCACATACATTGCCCGCCGCGCATCGCCGACGCCGCGCAATATGCCGGTCGTGCACATGCCGAGCGCGACCAGCGGCGTCGACGGCAGCACGATCTGCAGGAAGCGGGTTGTCAGGTCGAGGGTCTCGCCTTGCGCGCCGAGCAGCGCCGCAAGCTCGCGCAGGAACGGCCATGTAGCGAGCGTCATGGCGGCTGTGGTCAACGCCCATGAACACCATCGAAGCGCCGGCCATGCGTGCTGCTTCGTCGCGGTTGCCGCGGCCGAGGCAGCGCGACGACGAGCGCGGAGCAGGCGATGGTAAAGCCGATCGCCACCGAAATGGTGAAGAACAGCAGCGTCGCGGCAAAGCCGACCGCTGCGGCAAGCTCCTGGACGCCGAGCAGCGAGATGTAGAAGAGGTTGAGCGCATCGACGATGAACACGGCGACCAGTCCGATCGAACCCGTCGCGGTCATGACGATGACATGACGCATCGTCGAGCCGGTGACGAACGGTTTGGCGCGCGCTGCGGCTTGCTGTCCATCGTCACTCCCGGCTTGCCAGAAACGGGCGGCAGCCCGCACCACGCCCAATCTAGAGGGCAGGCCGGGATCACTATACCGATCGGCGGCCAGTCGAACGCTAGTGCGCAAAGACCTGTTCCAGCGAGCGAAAGCCCTTGAATTCCAGCGCGTTGCCGGAAGGGTCGCGGATGAACAGCGTGGCCTGCTCGCCAGGCTCGCCCTTGAAGCGGATCATCGGCCTTTCGAGCCAGTCGGTGGCGGTGTTGGCTTCGAGCCGTTCGGCCAGCTTCGCGCCATTGGTCCATCAGAAGCACGACGCCGAAATGCGGGATCGGCACCGCAACGCCATCGACCTGTCCGTCGCGTGCCGCCGCGGTGGCCTGCGGCCGCAGATGCGCCGACATCTGGTGGCCGAACAGGTCGAAATCGACCCAGGTGTCGGACGAGCGGCCGATCGCGCAGCCAAGCACGTCCGGATAGAAGCGGCGCGTCTCGTCGAGATCGCGGACCGGGAAGGCGAGATGGAACGGAGTCATGCGGCTATTCCTGCTGAGGGTTGAGTTCAAGTATCGACCGTTTCAGGGGCTTTGTCGTCCATGGGCTTCCTTGTCAAGCCGCTTGGCTTCGCGGGTCGGCTTGATGAGCGGTTCGGGCGTGACCGGCTTGGTGTGCCAGCGGTCGCGGCCGGCCTGAATGCCTTCGACAGCCTGCAGCGCCAGCCGTTCCTCGTCGCGGCGGCGCACGTCCTCGAGGATTCGCCGGCCGTGTCCTCGTCCATGCCGAGCGCTTCCAGCGTCTTCTGGCCGAACAGCAGGCCGGATTCGAAGGTTTCGCGCAGCTCGTAGTCGACGCCCCTGGCCCGCAGCTCCAGCGTGTGGGTGCGGTCGTAGGAGCGCACATAGAGCTTGGCATCGGGGAATTCGCTCTGGATCAGGTCGACGATCTGGTCGGTGATCGCGCGCTTGTTGGTGCAGACGGCGACGACCTTGGCGCGGCGGATGCCGGACGCCTCCAGCACGTCCTTGCGGGTGCCGTCGCCGAAATAGATGCGGAAACCGAATTTGCCGGCGCTGCGCACGCGCTCGGCCGAATGATCGATGATGGTGACGCTGGAGCCGCCGGTGAGCAGCATCTGCGCGGCGATCTGGCCGAAGCGCGAGAAGCCGATCATCAGCACGTCGGCGCCGGCGCCGTCGAAATCCTCCTCCAGCTGCTTCCGGTCGATCCGGCGTCGAGGAAGAGCCGGCGACGCGGGCACGAAGAGCGGCGTCAGCGCCATCGACAGCGTCACGATGGCAATCAGCGATCGACGCGGTCTCGAGCGGGAAGATCGCCGCGGAGGCCGCGGCCGAAAACAGCACGAAGGCGAACTCGCCGCCCTGCGGCAGCAGCAAGCGCGATGCGCACGGCGTTGTCGTGGCGTGCAGCCGAACAGCCGGCAGACCGCGTAGATGGCGACCGCCTTGACCAGCCATCAGGATCGGCACGGCGATCAGGATCGTCGTCCAGTTCTCGATGACGACGTCGAGGTCGAGCGACAGGCCGACGGCCATGAAGAACAGGCCGAGCAGGATGCCGCGGAACGGCTCGATATCGGCTTCGAGCTCGTGCCGGTAGGAGGATTCGGCGAGCATCACGCCGGCGACGAACGCGCCCATCGCCATCGACAGGCCGGCGAGCTGCATCAGCGTCGCCGATCCGAGCACGACGAGCAGCGCCGCGGCGATCATCGCCTCCTTGGCGCCGGTGTTGGCGATGATGCGGAACAGCGGGTTGAGCAGATAGCGGCCGGCGATCAGCAAGCGCGGCGATCGCCGCCGACCGCGATGCACGAACTGCTGGCAACGCCGGGCTGCGGCGCCTCCGCCGACCTGGAGCGCAGCAGCGGGATCAGCGCCAGCAGCGGCACGATCGCGAGATCCTGGAACAGCAGGATCGAGAAGGCCGTCTGGCCGTAGCTGCGTGTTGGTCGTGCCTTCCTGTTCGAGGATCTGCATGGCGAAGGCCGTCGACGACAGCGCCAGGCCGAAGCCGATGATCGATCGCGGCAGGCCATGCCAGTCCAGCCAGCGAGATGGCCAGCACGGCAAGCACCGCTGCCGGTGACCACCACCTGCGCGAGGCCGAGCCCGAAGATCTCGCGCCGCATGGCTCCAAAGCCGCGACGGCTTCAGCTCGAGGCCGATGATGAACAGCAGGAAGACGATGCCGAGCTCGGCGACGTGCAGGATTTCCTCGCCGTCGGTGATCAGCCGCGCCGCCGGGCCGATGGCGATGCCGGCGGCGAGATAGCCGAGAATGGTGCCGAGGCCGATGCGCTTGAACAGCGGCGCCGAGACCACGGCGCCGCCGAGCAGCAGCAGCATTTCGGAATAGATGCCGGTGCCGTCGACTGCCATGACAATCTTCCCTCGAAATTGCGCCGCGTGCCGGCATCTGCGCTGCAATTTGCCGTGATGCCGCACCCATTGCACAAGCATGGCCGGAACAATAGATGGTGCCGAAGCGATGCGTTCGCAAAGCGCGGCCGCAATGTCGCACGGCCAGGAACGACTGACATGACCGAACAGCGTCGATGCCTCCAAGCTTGTCGACCGCGTCGCCGCCCTCGTCGAGGCCGCGAAGAAGGCCGGCGCCGACGCCGCCGACGCGGTGGCGGTGCGCGGCCGCTCGAGCAGCGTGTCGGTGCGGCTCGGCAAGGTCGAAGGCACCGAAGCGTCCGAAAGCGACGACATTTCGCTGCGCGTCTTCGTCGGCAAGCGGGTCGCCAGCGTCTCGGCGACCGCCTCTTCGATCCTGCCGAGCTCGCCGAGCGCGCCGTCGCGATGGCCCGCGTCTCGCCGGAAGATCCCTATCCAGGGCCTCGCCGATCCGTCGCGGCTGGCGAAGACAGTCCGCGATCTCGACCTGTTCGACGCGACCGACGTTTCGGCCGAACAGCTGAAGGAGGACGCGCTTGCGGCCGAAGAGGCGGCGCTTGCGCGTCGCAGGGCGTCACCAATTCCGGCGGCAGCGGCGCCAGCGCCGGGCTCGGCGGGCTGGTGCTCGCGACCTCGCACGGCTTTCTCGGCCAGTATGTCGGCTCGCGCTTCTCGCGCTCGGCGAGCGTCATCGCCGGCGAGGGCACCGGCGATGGAGCGCGACTACGATTTTTCCTCGCGCCTGCATTTCGCCGATCTCGACGCGCCCGAAGACAATCGGCCGCAAGGCCGGCGAGCGCGCGGTCCGCGCCTCAATGCCCGCAAGGCGCAAGACAGGACCGGTCGACCGTGGTCTTCGATCCGCGCGTGGCGCGCGGCATTGCCGGCCATCTGGCCGGCGCGATCAACGGCGCCTCGGTCGCGCGCAAGACCAGTTTCCTGCGCGACATGATGGGCAAGCAGGTGGCCTCGCGCGGGCATCACCGTCACCGACGATCCGCTGCGCGTGCGCGGCCCAGTCGTCGCGGCCGTTCGACGGCGAAGGCGTCGAGGGCGAGCCGCTCGACATGGTCGAGGACGGCGTGCTGCAGCACTGGTTCCTGTCGACCTCGGCGGCGCGCGAACTCGGCCTGGAGACCAATGGCCGCGGCGTGCGCGTGCGGCACGTCGGTGTCGCCGTCATCGACCAATCTCGCGATCGAGCCCGGCGACACAGCGCCCGGAAGAGCTGATCGGCGCGTGAAGACCGGCTTCTACGTGACCGAGGTGTTCGGCCAGGGCGTCAACATGGTGACCGGCGAATACAGCCGCGGCGCGTCCGGCTTCTGGATCGAGAACGGCGAGCTCGCCTATCCGGTCTCCGAGGTGACGATTGCGTCGAATCTCAAGGACATGTTCCTGAACATCGATGCCGGCCAACGACCTCGACCGCAATTTCGGCACTGCCGCGCCGACGCTTCTGATCGAAGGGCATGACGCTTGCCGGCAGTTGAGGTGCTCCAGTCATCGCAGGCGGCGATCGACCTCGCAGCTGATCCGCGATGCTGCCGAGGAGGCCGGCCGGATCGCGCTGCGGCTTCTTCAAGGCCAAGCCCGGAAGTCTGGATGAAGGGTGGCCGTCGCCGGTCAGCGAGGCCGACTACGCCGTCGACACGCTATCTGCGCGAGACCCTGCTCGCGGCGCGTCCTGACTATGGCTGGCTGTCGGAGGAAACCGCCGACAGCGCCGGCGCGGCTGGCTTCCCGGCGCACCTTCGTCGTCGATCCGATCGACGGCACGCGCGCCTTCCTCGACGGGCGCAGGACCTGGTGCGTCTGCATCGCCGTGGTCGAAAATGGCGTATCCCCTGGCCGGCGTGCTCGACTGCCCGGCGAAGAGCGAGATCATTCTGGGCGCAGCGCTGGAAGCGGCGCGTTCAAGAACGGTGGCGGCCTGCAGGTGAACGCCGCCCGGCGAGACGGTTTGCGTCGCCGGCCCCAAGCCCCTGATCGATGCTACGCCCGCAAACCTGCGCAGCCGGTTTACCAGCGCGTTCCCTACATTCCCTCGCTCGCCTATCGGATCGCCATGGTGGCCGAAGGCGAACTCGACGCAACCTTCGTCAAGCCGCAACGCACATGACTGGGATCTGGCCGCGGCCGACCTGATCCTGCGGGAGGCCGGCGGGCGGCTGCTGGACTGCGCGGCGAAAGGCCTGCACTATGCCGGCCCAAACCCGCGTCACGGCGCGCTGGCGGCGGGCAGTGGCGCTTTGCTTCGAGCAATGACGGCCGTGATCGCGGCGTTTGAGCACGGATAGAAGCTCGAAAGGGTTTCAAACTGCGGCTTTTTGATCTAAGCAGCACGCATCTTCGTGATTTGGGATTTGAACGGACATGACCGGTGCAGACGGTAAAAAGCAGCTTTTGCATCTGGTTTTCGGCGGCGAACTGACCAAGCTTGGCGGCACCGAGTTCCGCGATCTCGACGGACTCGACATTGTCGGAATCTTTCCCGACTACAAGTCCGCCGAATTCGCGTGGAAGGCCAAGGCGCAGGCAACGGTGGACAATGCGCATATGCGCTACTTCATCGTTCACCTGCACCGGCTGCTCGAACCGGAAAACAAGATGGCCGGTCAGAACTGACGTGATGGACGAAAAAACTGCAACGCAGGCGGTGGGAGCCGCTGCAGAGCCACGCCGCCCCCGTGCGATGAAGGCCTTCTGGAAGTCGGTCCGCAGGCCACTGGCGCAGTCGCGTCTCGTGAAGAATGCGTTGGCCAGCGTTCTCGCTTCGGTGTTGCGCCTGATCAGGCTGACCAACCCGTTCGTCGAAGGTTCTTCGAGCCTGGAAAAGGCGTTCAAGGAAATGACGCCGGGCATCATCGCGCTCTGGCACGGACAGCATCTGCTTACCCCCACCTCTACTAGTCCGGCGCTCGCGGCTCGCCGTCATGGTGTCGCGCAGCGCCGATGCCGAAATCAATGCGCTGGTGCTCGAAAAAATTGGCCTCGAGGCGGTGCGCGGCTCAGGCGGCCGCGACAACTCAAATCATTCCGAGAAGGGCGGCGCCCGCGCGCTGATCGCCCTCAAGAGGGTGCTCGCTGCAGGCCGCAACGTCGCCATGATCGCGGACATTCCACAGGGCACGCCGCGCCAGGCGGGATTGGGCATCGTGACGTTGGCGAAGCTCTCCGGCCGCCCGATCGTCGCCTTCGCGGTCGCCACCAGCCGCCGCAAGGTGCTGGAGAGGAGTTGGGACAAAACGACCATCAATCTGCCTTTCGGGCGCGGCACGGTCGTCATCGGCGATCCCATCTACGTGCGGTCCGATGCGGATGACGCCGAAATGGAACGCAAACGCCAGGAGGTGACCGCCTCCCTCAACGCCGCTACCGAAAAGCGCGTATCGTCTGGTGGATCGCGCCTGATGAGCGAGCGTTGGGCGCGCGCCATGCTTTCGGTCTACCGCTTCGCGGGGGCCGCGGCCTATCCGCTGGTCGGCGGCTATGTCGGCTGGCGCGCCAATCAGGGCAAGGAAGAACGCAGCCGCAGGCGTGAACGCTACGGTATCGCAAGCCGGCCACGACCGGGCGGGCCGCTTGGTCTGGGTCCATGCTGCAAGCGTCGGCGAGACGATTGCTGTCATTCCGCTTATCGAACGCATCCTCGGCTTCGGTATCAATGTCGTGCTGACGACAGGTACGGTGACCTCGGCGCGGGTCGTCGACGAGCGGCTCGGCGAGCGCATCATCCACCAATATGTGCCGCTCGATCTGAAGCCTGCTGTCAGCCGCTTCCTCGATCATTGGGAGCCGGACCTGGCGATCATCGCCGAATCCGAGATCTGGCCAATGACGATCCTGGAACTCGGCGCCCGCCGGGTCCCGCAGGTTCTGGTCAATGGCCGGCTGTCCGACCGCTCGTTCGCTTCATGGCAGAAACGCGCCTTCCTCGCCGAGGCGCTGTTCGAGAACCTAGCGCATGTGGTGGCGCAATCCGAGGTCGACGGAGAGCGGTTTCGCGCACTCGGCGCCCGGCCCGTCACCGTGTCCGGCAATCTCAAGGTCGACACCGATCCGCCGCCCGCCGACGAGAGGTCGCTTGCCGACCTGAAGTATCAGATCGGCTCCCGGCAAACCTGGGCTGCCGTATCTACGCATGACGGCGAAGAGGCAGTTGCCGCGGAAGTGCACCAGATGCTGCGCCCGCGCCACAAGGATCTGCTGACAATAATCGTGCCGCGGCATCCGAACCGGGCCGAGGCGCTGGTGGCGGAATTCGCGGCGGCAGGGCTGAAGGTAGCACGCCGCAGCCTCGACGAGCCGATCAGCCCTGACACCGACATTCTGCTCGGCGATACGATTGGCGAGATGGGGCTTTACCTGCGGCTGACCGAGATTGCCTTTGTCGGCCGTTCGCTGACTTCCGAAGGCGGCCAGAATCCGCTTGAGCCGGCGATGCTCGACACCGCGGTGCTGGCCGGCCGCAACGTGCAGAATTTTCGCGACACCTATCAACGGCTGATCGACGGCGGCGGCGCCAAGCTTGTGCGTGACCGCGACATGCTCGCCGGTGCGGTGAACTTCTTGCTCAAGAACGAGCAGGCTCGCGAAGACATGATCGCGGCGGGCGCGGCGACTGTCGACGACATGCGGGGCGCGCTCGCAGCCACCCTGAAGGCGCTGGAGCCTTACATCCATCCGCTGATCGTGAAATCGCGGCTCAAGGAAGGCAACGGGGGCCACCCCTAGGAATGGCGAGCGAAGCGCCTCCGTTCTGGTGGGAAAGGCCGGACTGGCGCGCTTATGCGCTCTACCCGCTATCGGCGATCTACGGCGCCGTGGCGCGCCGCCGCATGAATGCGGCAAAACGCGAAAAGATCGATTGTCCAGTGCTCTGTGTCGGCAATCTGACCGTCGGCGGTGCAGGCAAGACGCCAGTGGCGATTGCGCTTGCTGCGACCGCAACGCGGCTCGGTCGCAATCCAGGGTTTCTGTCGCGCGGCCATGGCGGCAGCTTTTCCGAGCCGCATCTGGTCGATGTGCATCATGACAGCGCCAGGCATGTCGGCGACGAGCCTCTGCTGCTTGCCGAACACGCGCCGGTGGCGGTGACGCCGAACCGCGCTCATGGGGCGCATCTGCTGATTGGAAGCGGCTGTGATTTCCTGATCATGGATGACGGCTTCCAAAGCGCGCGTATCCACATCGACTTTGCCCTGCTTGTGATCGATGCGCGGCGCGGTCTCGGCAATGGCCATATCATCCCTGGCGGGCCGATGCGGGCGCCGCTGCTCGATCAACTGCGGCTGGCCGACGCGGTGCTGAAGATGGGCGAGGGCAGCGCCGCCGATCATGTGATCCGCCGTGCCGCGCGTGCCGGCAAGCCGATTTTCGAAGCGGTGGCGAGGCCGCGCGACCCGGGCGCGATCGCCGGAAAGCGACTGCTTGCGTTTGCCGGCATTGGCAATCCCGATAAATTTTACGCCACCGTCACTGAGGCCGGCGGCACCGTGGCGCTGACGCGCTCCTTCGGTGACCATCATTTTTATTTGGACGACGAACTGATCGACCTTGCGGCTGCTGCCCGCTCGGACGGACTGGAGATCGTTACCACCGCGAAGGACGCTGCCCGGTTGCGTCATGGCTCGGCTGCAGCGCAGGCGCTGCTGGAACAGGCGCATGTGCTGCAGATCGACACCAAGTTCGAGCCCGACAGTGTTCCCGAACGGTTGATTGAAGAGACGCTGAAAAACTGGCGCGAGCGTAAGCTTCGCAATGGAACGTGACCCCTGCAGGCGGGACCGCTTTTCCGACAGATCGTTGAAACAAGGGAGATGGTTCGGCGCAACCGAACCGGAAAAGCTTCAGCGCCGCTTGCGCAGTTCCGGATTGACGTCCAGTTCGCGCTGCAGCGAGACGGTTGCGTTGATGTACGGTTCCTGCCGCGCCACGCTCCAGTATTTCAGCTCGTCGAGCGGGATCGCTTCGCCGGTGACAGCGCAGCGCACGAAGGCGCCAGGGCTGGTGACCTGGAAATCCCCGTCGAGATAGCGGATGCGGGCTTCCCTGGCGCCGGGACCCTCAAAGCGGTTCATCATATGAGCCTTTCAACGGATTTCTTCGGCCATAAAATGACGACGAGGTCAAGCGTCGCAAACAGGCTCCGCGCTCAGCGTCGTCCGAACAGCCGTTCGATATCGGCGAGTTTCAGTTCGATATAGGTGGGCCGTCCGTGGTTGCAGGTCCCGGAGCCGGGTGTCGCTTCCATCTGGCGCAGCAGGGCGTTCATTTCTTCCGCCCGCAACTGCCGTCCGGAGCGCACCGAGCCGTGGCAGGCCATGGTTGCGGCAATGGCGTCGAGGCGTTCCTTGAGCGTCTCGGCCGTATCGGTGTCGGCGATCTCGTCGGCGAGGTCGCGGATGAGTTGGGCCGCGTTGGTCTCGCCGAGCATCGCGGGCGTCTCGCGCACAGCGATGGCGCCCGGTCCGAAGCGCTCCACCGACAGGCCGAAGCGGCGCAGTGTTTCGGCATGCGAGGCGACGCGCTCGGCGTCCTCTTCCGGCAGGTCGACGATTTCGGGAATAAGCAACATCTGCGCCGGCACCGACCGTGAATGCAGCGCCGTCTTCAGCGCTTCGTAGACCAGGCGCTCGTGTGCCGCATGCTGGTCGACGATGATCAGTGAATCGGCCGTCTGAGCGACGATGTAATTTTCGTGCACCTGCGCCCGCGCTGCACCCAGTTGCGCGGTCAGCAGTTCCGGCGCTACCCCGACGTTTCCAGCGCGGCTGTCGGCACTGGCCAGCGGGCCGGCATCGAAGCTTGCCTGCCCGCCTTCGCTGAAACCGTGCAGCGGCCGGCTGGGCGACCCGGTGAAGTCGTAAGCCCCGGCCGGAGCGGAAGCGCGGAACCCGGCATGGAAGGAGCGGTGCCCGTTGGCCGGCCCGGCATGTCCATAGCTGGTCGGTCCCGGCCGGAAAGCGCCCATCATTGCTGCGGCCCCGGTCGTCGCCGGGCGGATGCCGGCCTCCGCCAGCGCCTGCCGGATGGCGCCGACAATCAGCCCGCGCACCAGCCCGGGATCGCGGAAACGCACGTCGGCCTTGGCCGGATGGACATTGACGTCGACATGCCCGGGGTCGAGCGTCAGGAACAGCGCCGTCACCGCGTGGCGGTCACGCGGCAGAACGTCGGCGAAGGCGCCGCGGATGGCGCTGGCGATCAGCTTGTCGCGCACCGGCCGGCCGTTGACATAGGCATATTGCTGAAGAGCGTTAGCGCGGGTGAAGGAAGGCACCGAGACGTAGCCGCCGAGATGAACACCCTCCCGCGTCGCATCGATGCCGATGGCGTTTTCCGGGAAGTCCTTGCCCATCACCTGAGCGATGCGTTCGAGCCGGGCGTCGGCGGTGTTGCCGACAGCCGGCAGGTCTAGCGTCGAACGATCCGTGCCCGACAGCGTGAAGCGAACCGCGGGGAAGGCGATGGCAATGCGTTTGACGACATCGGCCGTGGCGGTCGCTTCGGCGCGCTCGCCCTTCATGAATTTCAGCCGCGCCGGCGTGGCGAAGAACAGGTCGCGCACTTCGACCAGCGTGCCGCGGTTCGCGCCCGCGGGCCTGACCGGCGTCAACCTGCCGCCTTCGACGCGGATTTCTGCACCGCTGTCGGCCGATGCGGGGCGCGAACGCACCGTCAACCGCGAAACCGAGCCGATCGACGGCAGCGCTTCGCCGCGAAAACCTAGCGAGCGGATGTCATGAATGTCGTCCGAAAGTTTCGAGGTGCAATGCCTGGCGATCGCCAGTTCGAGTTCGCCGACCGGAATGCCGGCGCCGTCGTCGCTGACGCGGATCAGCGCCAGCCCGCCGCCGGAGGTCACCACCTCGATGCGGCTTGCGCCCGCGTCGAGCGCGTTCTCAACCAGTTCCTTGACGACGCTCGCCGGCCGCTCGATCACCTCGCCGGCGGCGATCTGGTTGACCATGGTTTCGGAAAGCTGGCGGATGGGCATTCGTCATCTTATCCGGATTCGTCGTGGGCGCGAAAGGACATCACGCCTGCGCGGCCAGCCAGTCGCGCACTTTTTCGGCACTTTCCGACAACGGCCGGTTCTTCGGCCAGGCGACGTGGAAGCCCTTGCCGGTCGTCATGGCATGGTCGGTCACGCCGCACCAACAGCCCGCTGGCGATCAGCCGGTCGGTCAAGTGCCGCCAGCCGAGCGCAATGCCCTGGCCCTCCATCACCGCCTGGATGACCAGGACATAATCGTTGATCAGCAGGCCGCGATTGGCGACGGCCCCATTGACGCCGGCCGAGCTGGAACCATTCGTTCCAGGTCGCCGCCGGCCGGAATGGCTCCTCGAGATGGATCAGTCGGTGTGAGGCCATCTCGGCCGGGCGTTGCCGGTACGCCGGAGCGGGCGACATAGGCCGGGCCTGCCACCGCGTAGATTTCCTCCGTCGGCGATCGGCAGCAGTTCGTAGTCCGGCCAGTCCTCGGCGCCGAGCCGCCGCGGATGCCGAGCGGAATGCCTTCGGCGATCAGGTCGAGGTCGCGGTCGGCGGTCTGGATGCGCAGATCGATGCCGGGCAGGTCGTCGCGGAACTTCTGCAGTCGCGGCATCATCCAGAACGAGGCAAAGGCGGTCGAGGCCGACAGCGTCACATGCATGCCGCCGGCGAGCGCGCGCAGTTCCTCGGCCGACTTGCGGATGTGCGACAGGCCGAGCGTGACGTCGGCGAAGAAGCGGCCGCCGGCCTCGGTCAGCCGTACCTGGCGATGGCGGCGCTGGAACAGCTTGACGCCGAGCTGTTCCTCCAGCCCGCGGACGGCGTAGGAGACCGCAGCCTGGGTCATGCCGAGCTCGCGGCCGGCGGCGGTGAAGCTCGACAGCCGCCCAGCCGCCTCGAAGACGATCAGGCTGCCGGCGGACGGCAGCAGATGGCGTAGGCTTTGCATAAACCAAGCTTATGCAAGCCATCAGGATTTTCCAGCGTCACAGCACCGGTGGCAGACGGTAGTTTCATGGTTGTGCACCGCGGGAGCCGCCAATGGACCGCAGCCACAGCCGAAATCGCCGACCGATCCGGCCAGACGCCGCGAGCGCGGTGGTCGCGTGGCGCGGCGCGAAATGCGCTCGCATGGCTCGGAAGGCCTGGGCCGGCCCTACATCGTGCGCAACATCCCGACCTACGACATCCTTTCGGAAGACAATCTCGTCAGGATCGAAGAGACGGCCGACCGCATCCTCGCCGAGATCGGCATCGAATTCCGCGACGATCCGGCAGCGCTGCGACCACTGGAAGCGGGCAGGGGCCAAGGTCGAGGGCGCGCTGGTCAAGTTCGAGCCGGGCATGCTGCGCGAGATCCTGAAGACCGCGCCGGCTGCGTTCACCCAGCATGCGCGCAATCCCGCCAATTCGGTCGAGATCGGCGGCAAGAGCGTCGTCTTCTCCCCGGCCTATGGCTCGCCCTTCGTCATGGATATCGACAAGGGCCGCCGCTACGGCACCATCGAGGACTTCCGCAATTTCGTGAAGCTCGCGCAGTCCTCGCCCTGGCTGCACCATTCCGGCGGCACCATCTGCGAGCCGGTCGACGTGCCGGTCAACAAGCGCCATCTCGACATGGTCTACAGCCACATCAAATATTCCGACCGCGGCTTCATGGGCTCGGTGACGGCGGAAAGCCGCGCCGAGGATTCCATCGACATGGCGCGCATCGTCTTCGGCGAGAAGTTCGTCGACGGGAACTGCGTCATCCTCGGCAACGTCAACGTCAACTCGCCGCTGGTCTGGGACGCCACCATGACGACGGCGCTGCGCGCCTACGCCCGCGCCAACCAGGCGGCCGTGATCGTGCCGTTCATCCTCGGCGGCGCCATGGGGCCGGTGACCAATGCCGGTGCGATCGCCCAGTCGCTAGCCGAGACCATGGCCGGCTGCGCGCTGACCCAGCTGGAACGGCCCGGCGCGCCGGTGATCTTCGGCAACTTCCTGTCGTCGATGTCGCTGCGCTCGGGCTCGCCGACCTTCGGCACGCCGGAGCCGGCGATCGGCTCGATGGTGATCGGCCAGCTTGCGCGGCGGCTCAATCTGCCGCTGCGCTGCTCCGGCAACTTCACCACGTCGAAGCTGCCGGACGCGCATGCGATGAACGAAGGCACGATGTCGATGCTGGCGGCCGTGCATTGCGGCGCCAACTTCATCCTGCATTCGGCGGGCTTCCTCGACGGACTGCTGTCGATGTCCTACGAGAAATTCGTCATGGACGCCGATTTCTGCGGCGCGCTGCACACCTATCTCGACGGCGTGAAGATCGACGACAACCAGCTGGCGCTCGACGCCTTCAGGGAGGTCGGTCCCGGCAGCCATTTCTTCGGCTGCGCGCACACGATGGCGAACTACGAGACGGCCTTCTGGGACTCGGAGATTGCCGACAACGAGCCGTTCGAGAAATGGGAGGCGGCCGGATCGGAAGACGCCGCCACGCGCGCCAACCGCCGCTGGAAGAAGGCGCTCGCCGAATACCAGCCGCCGCCGCTCGACGAAGGCATCGACGAGGCGCTGCAGGATTTCATGGCGCGCCGCAAGACGTCCATGGAAGATGCGTGGTATTGATTTTGTCCACTCAGATTCCGGATGGCGTCATGACCGGCCACGCTGCCTTTGTTCCGCTTTTCCTGGTGGCGACGATGGCCTCCATTGCGCAGGCCGGCGAGGCGATCGATGCCGTTCAGCCTTTCTATGACCATCCCGGCCTTGAACTGGAAGCTTCGGCGCGCAACCGCTTTGTCGATCCCGCACGCAGGATCCTTGACCTTAACGACGCGATCAAGAAGGGCGGCGAGGATGGCTGCCTCGACCCCGCCCTTGCCTTCGACGACGCCGATGAAGACCCCTACCAGATCGCAGTGACGCTGAAGCTCTCGGAATCGATAGAAGGCGATCTGGCGAAGGTGGTGGCTGCTTTCAAGGCGGACGGCGAGGTGTCCCGGCTCGAATGGAAGCTGAAGAGGGTAGACGGCGCCTGGAAGGTTGCCGACATCGTTTCCATGTCAAAGGACTGGGCCTTGAGCCAGTTCAATTGCGAGTAGGCGGTGGAAGCCGCGCCGTCGAAATCGCCCTCAGCCGCGCCCGCGATAGGGCGCGACGCCGGTTTCCGGCAGCCAGGCGCCCTCGGGCGGTGTTCCGGTCTGCCAGAAGACATCGATCGGAATGCCGCCGCGCGGATACCAATAGCCGGCGATGCGCAGCCACAGGGGCTTCGTCGCCTCGACGATGCGCCGGCCGATGGCGACCGTGCAGTCCTCGTGAAACGCCCCGTGATTGCGGAACGATGTCATGAAGAGTTTCAGCGACTTCGATTCCACCAACAGCTCGTCGGGCGCATAGTCGATGACAATATGCGCGAAGTCCGGCTGCCCGGTGACCGGGCAAAGCGAGGTGAATTCCGGGCAGGTGAAGCGCACGATGGCCGGCGGGCCGTCGGTGCGCGCAAACGGCACGGTCTCGAGAATGGCAAGTTCGGGCGAGGCCGGCGTTTCGGCCCTCGCGCCCAGTTGGGTGAGATTTCCGGTAGTGGTCATAGGTTGCTCCTTTGCCGGAGCTTCTAATCCTCTTTGGGCATGACAATAAAGACCATGCAAAGCAACGATCCGATCCTTCAACCCTACCAGCTCAAACATCTGCGGCTGAAAAACCGCGTCATGTCGACCAGCCATGAGCCGGCCTATTCCGACGATGGCTTGCCGAAGGAGCGCTACCGGCTCTACCACGCAGAGAAGGCAAAGGGCGGCATGGCGCTGACCATGACCGCCGGCTCTGCGATCGTCGCACGCGACAGCCCGGCCGCTTTCGGCAACCTGCAGGCCTACCGTGACGAAATCGTGCCGTGGATGAGGGAACTCACCGAGGCATGCCATGAACACGACTGCAAGGTGATGATCCAGCTCACCCATCTCGGCCGCCGCACCGGCTGGAACAAGGCAGACTGGCTGCCGGTGCTGTCCGCCTCGCCGGTGCGCGAGCCAGCCCACCGTTCCTTCCCGAAGGAGGCGGAGGATTGGGACATCGAGCGTATCGTCGCCGACTACGCAAGTGCTGCGCAGCGCATGCAGGCGGCAGGGCTCGATGGCATCGAGTTCGAAGCCTATGGCCACCTGATGGACGGGTTCTGGTCGCCGGCGACCAACCGGCGCACTGACGATTATGGCGGCTCGCTCGACAACCGGCTGCGTTTTACCTGGCGCGTTATCGATGCGGTGCGTGCGGCTGTCGGCGCCGAATTCATCGTCGGCATCCGCATGGTCGCCGACGAGGACTTTGCGGCGGGCCTGTCGAAGGACGAAGGCGTCGAGATCGCGAGACGGCTGGCGGCGTCGGGAAAATTCGATTTCCTGAATATCATCCGCGGTTCGATAGAGACCGACGCGGCGCTGACCAAGGTTATTCCCATCACCGGCATGCGTTCCTCGCCGCATCTCGACTTCGCCGGCGAGGTGAGGGCAGCGACGAAGTTCCCGGTGTTCCATGCGGCGCGGATTTCGGACGTCGCCACGGCGCGCCACGCCATTGCGACGGGCAAGCTCGACATGGTCGGCATGACCCGCGCGCATCTGGCCGACCCGCACATCGTGCGAAAAGTCATGGAAGGCCGCGAGCACGAGATCCGGCCCTGCGTCGGCGCCACCTATTGCCTGGACCGCATCTATGAAGGCGGCGAGGCGCTCTGCATCCACAATGCCGCGACCGGGCGAGAGGCGACCATTCCGCACATCGTTGGCAAGGCCGAAGGTGAGGGGAAGAAAGTCGTGGTGGTCGGCGCCGGAGCCGCCGGGCTTGAGGCGGCGCGTGTCGCTGCCGAGCGCGGGCATAAGGTGACGGTGCTGGAAGCGTCGGGACAGGCCGGCGGCCAAATCCGTCTTGCCGCGCAGAACCAGCGCCGCAAGGAGCTTATCGGCATCGTCGACTGGCGGCTTGCCGAATTGCAGCGGCTCGGCGTCACCATACGCTACGATACATGGGCGGAGCCGGACGATGTCCTGGCGCATTCCCCCGATGTCGTGGTTGTGGCGACAGGCGGTGTGCCGCAGAACCCGCCCCTGGAAGCTGGAGATGATCTTGTTACCTCCAGCTGGGATATCGTGGCTGGCGCGGTGAAACCGGCGGAAAATGTGCTGCATTTACGACGACAATGGCGGCCACCCCGGCATGACGGCGGCCGAGCTGGTCGCCAACAGCGGCGCCAGGCTGGAATTGGTTTCACCGGAGCGTTTCTTCGCGCCCGAAATGGGCGGCATGAACCACGTTCCCTATATGCGGGCCTTCCATGAGAAGGGTGTGAGGATCACCATCAACACCCGGCTCAGCGCGGTTCGCCGCGAGGGAAACCAGCTTGTGGCGACGCTTTCCTCCGACTTCGCCGATGGCTGGCGCGACGAGCGGCGGGTCGATCAGGTGGTGGTCGAACATGGCACGCTGCCACTCGAAGATATCTATCTGGCGCTGAAACCTCTGTCGAAGAACGGCGGGGCCGTCGACTATGGCAGACTGGTCAACGGCGGCGACATCTTTCCGCAAACGAGGCCGGAAGCGGGCTTTGTGCTGCTGCGCATCGGCGATGCGGTCGCCTCGCGCAACATCCACGCAGCGATCTACGATGGCGTCCGCTTCGCGATTCGGATCTAATGCAAGTCGCCCGAAAGTGTCCTCGGTTTCGGGAGAAACGACATGCACAAACAACAAGCTACAACGCGGCCGCCGAATCCCATTCGGCGCGACACGCTGCAGGTTACTTCAGACCGGCGGCGATGAAATCTCCGGTCTTGCCGATCAGCGCGTCTACCGTTTCGGTGCCCTGGAACGCGTTGAAGACGTGATCCATCGGCTGGACCCATAGTTCCTCGGGGCCGTCGTGATAGTCCAGCAGAACCTGGCCTGAGGCGGGCTGTGGGAAAACCACATCGTCCTTGGTGCCGACCGCGACCAGCAGCGGCCCCTTGTAATGGGTTATCTCGGCGACCGGATCGATCGCATACATGCTTTCGAAAAAGCCGCGTTTCAAGGAGATTTCCGCACCCCAGGGCAGTTTAGCAGTCACCGGCTTGTCGTCGCTGGCGAGGCCCTGCTTTACCGTATCCGGCCCCAGGACAAAGGTGATTGCACTGGCCATGTTGGTGCCGGGAGCCCACAATGACACCGACGTGAGTTTGTGCGGGGTGCGGCCGGCGACTGCTGAGCCGACGGCGCCGCCCATGCTCCAGCCGACCAGGGCAAGGCGATCCTTGTCGACTTCGCCGCTAGCCGCCAGATAGTCGAGGGCGGCCAGCGCGTCTTTCACCTGCGCGTCGAGCGTCATGTCCTCGAAGCTGCCTTCGCTTTCACCATTGCCGCGAAAATCGATGCGCAGGCTTGCTATGCCTTTGTCAGCCCACATGCGGGAAGCGCGTTCGAAAATGCCTTCCTTCACGGCAGGGATTTCCAGTTCGTCGCGGCTGCCTGTGAAACCGTGGAGCAGAAGCACCGCCGATGGCGTGGCCACGCCATCGGGCAAAGAAAGCGTGCCGATGACTTTCTGCCCGTCGACGGTGAAATCGATCTTCTTTTCGGCGGCCATGCCCGGCCAAGACGAGAGCAGAACAGATACGCCAAGCGCAAAAAAACCAGATTGCGGTGTCAACATCATGCTTCTCCGTTTCCAGGACAGTAGCATGCTGCCGCCGGGCCTCAAGCCTGTCCGCCGTCTGCGCTGTGGAGCAGAGGCTGGTGACGCAACGCGCAAGCCGAACAACAGCGCCAATGCCGGCTCCAGGACTCCTGAGCAGGAGGCTCGGGTCAGGCCAGGTTTCCTTGCAGGACCTTCAGCTTGGCGCGTTTCGGGTTGCGGGCGGCAAGCCATGCGCGCGCCTGGTCGTCGGGCATTGGAAATGCGATCGAATAACCCTGAACCTGGTCACAGCCGATCGACATCAGCGAGTTCAGTTCGGCTTCCGTTTCGGCTCCTTCCGCAATGATCGAGATGCCGAGGCCGCGCGCCAGTTCGGTGATGGCGCGGACGATCTTTGTGTTGTCGCCGTTGGAGTTGATATTCTGCACGAAGCGGCGGTCAATCTTCAGGCGGTCGATCTCGTTTGGATTGACGTGGCTGAGCGAGGCGTAGCCGGTGCCGAAATCGTCGAGTTCCAGATGCACGCCGGCTGCACGGATCTGGCGCAGCTTCGCCGCGATGCCCGTCTTCTCGTCGTCGAGAATGACGGACTCGACAATTTCCAGTGACAGTTTTTGCGGCGGCAGCCCGGCTTCTTCCAGTGTCCTGAAGAGGAAGCTGTCGAAGTCGTGCTCGCGCAGCTCCGAACCGGAAACATTGATCGCAAGGCGGCCGAACTGGATGTCGGCATTATACCAGGCGGCCGCCTCGTGCACTGCCTTGCGCGCAATGATGCGCCCGATCTCTGCCATCAGGCCGGATTTTTCGGCGACCGGAATGAATTCGCCGGGCGAGATCATGCCGCGCTCCGGGTGTTTCCAGCGGACCAGTGCCTCGACACCCGTGATTGCGCCGTTTGCCAGCGATACCTGCGGCTGGAAATAGACGCTGAAGGTTTCTTCTGCGATGGCGATCTTGAGATCGCGCTCCAACTGCTTGCGGTGTTCGAGTTCCTGCCGCAATTCGTCGGAAAAGAACGAAAAGTTGCCGCCGCCGAGTTTCTTCGCCGAATAGAGCGCCAGATCGGCATGCACCAGGAGATCGGCTGCATTGTCGGCGTCGACGGGATAAACTGCGATGCCAGCGCTGGCGCCAGGGTGCACCGTGGCGCCCTGGAAGCTGATCGGCTCGTTGATGCGATCGAGGATGCGTTTGGCCAGCCCGTGAATATCCTCGCTGGTTCCGGCGCCATTGAGGATCATCACGAACTCGTCGCCGCCGAGGCGAACGCAGAGGTCGGAGGCGCGACAGGATTCTCGCATGCGTTGCGCCGTCATCACCAGCACATAGTCGCCGGCGGCATGGCCCAGCGTGTCGTTGATCTGCTTGAAGCGGTCGAGATCGAGCTGCACCACGGCAAGCCGCTCACGCCGGCGATGCGCGCCCTTGATCAGTGTGTCGAAATGATCGGTGAGGAAAGTACGGTTGTGCAGTCCGGTCAGCCCATCGTGAACGGCGATGAAGGCCATCGAGTTGCGGGCGTCGACGAGCTCATGCGTGCGCCGCATGATGACGTTGGACATCGGCCGGAAAATGAACACCGCGACGAGAACGATGACGGCGAGAGTGGAAAAAAACAGCATGCGGTGGGTGCTGAGCATGTTCTTCAGTCGCGCATCCGACGTTGACCGGATGCGGTCGGCCAGCACCGTGTAGCCGGCTAGCGTCGCCTTGGCGACCGTCGTATCGAGCCGGGCTTTGTCTCTGCTCGCTAGGTAGCCGGTAACGGTGTTGTTGCCGATGCCCTGCTCGGAGCGGACGGCCGCAACGAAGCGCCAGCCATTGGCGGCGAGACTGGTGGAGAAGTAGTCGAGATGGAACGGCTTCGAAAATAGAACGGTTTCAAGCGCCGGATCGTCATTCTCTTCGCGCGAAGACGTGTCGGCCGCCATTCGCTCCAGCAAGAGGTCGTAGTTTGCCTCGAACTCGGCGGTTGCGTCGCTGAGTTCTGAAATCAACCCCGGTTTTTCGACAAATGGCGCCTTGTCAGTGACAGCGACAAGAAAGACGACGCGTTGCGAGAGCGCTCTCTGAGCGTTGGCAAGCGCAAGCAGCGCTTCGTCGCGCTGCTGCGCGGCCATCATCTGTTGGAGAAGCACATAGGAAGCCAGCGCCATCGCGGCGATGATCGAAAGAGCGACCCAATAGGCTCCCTTGAACAGCAGGATGAGCCTGCCCGACCCGGTCGGTACCGTTTGCTGCGACATCGCCCCGAAGCCCTTGCGTATTCAGTTTCTTGTTGTTGGTGGCGAGCTTGACCGGCAGACGTTAACAGGCTGGAAAGGTTTCGTTTTTGGTGTCTCGTTGATCCCTGAACTTGGTCGAATGGTTAGCATCGCCTTTCCGGAAAAGCCGGCTTTTGGTCTTTCCTCAAGCAAGACCGGAAGCCAGCTTTTCCGGTGCCTGCGCCTCGGCTACCCGGCGCCTCATCCGGTTCGGTCCCAAGATCTGAGCGGTTGGGCCGAGGCTTCGGCTGTCAGCCAGCGGACGAATTCGCGCAGGCCAGGCCGGTCCTCGCTGCCGGGTCGAAAGGCGAGCCGATAGGGTACTTCGCCGGCGATGCGGTTGGGCGAAGCCATCACCAGTTTGCCAGCGGCGAGCTCGCGCTCGGCCAGCACCTCCGGCACCAGCGCGACGCCAAGGCCGGCGATTGCCGCTTCGACGACCATCGAGAACTGCTCGAAGCGATGGCCGCGCAAAGTGGTGCGCGGGTCGATACCCGCGGCCTGGAACCATTGCAGCCAAAGCGTTGGCCGGGTCGACTGCTGCAGCAGCGGCAGCGCGGCAAGCTCGGCATCGTCGAGAGTTGCGCGGCCGCCGAGCAGGGCGGGGGAGGCAACGACGACAAGCTCCTCGTCGAACAGGCGAACAATTCCCGGCTGTCTCTGCTCCGCCGGGCCACGCTGGATAGCGGCGTCGAAGGCTTCCGTCTCAAGGTCGACTGTCCCCAGCCGTACCGCAAGGTCGATGGCGACATGAGGATGGGCCGCGTGGAAGCTGGCAAGTCGCGGGATCAGCCAGCGGTCTGCCAGCGTAGGTAGCACGGCGATGCTGAGCACATCGGACTGGCCGCCGAACGCCATGGTGCGAACCGCTGCCTCATGCAGGCTGTCGAGGACCGCCTCGGCGTCGCGGGCGAAGCGCCGTCCCGCATCCGAAAGCACAAGCCGCTGCCGAACGCGGTGGAATAGCGCCACGCCAAGCCGATCTTCGAGTTGGCCGATCGAGCGGCTGACCGAGCTCTGTGTCAAGCCGAGCTGATCGGCCGCACGAATTGTCGTGCCGAGGCTCGCGCAGGCGCGAAAGGCCTCAAGTTCCCCAATCGTTGGCACATAGCTGCGGCGCATCGGTTAGCCTGCCTTCAAGTTGATCGAATTTGCGCATGAACTCTGCGATATTACTTGTTAGCGAAAAGTGCCGAAGCGGTCTAGGATGGGTGAAATCACCCATTTTCGGAGGAACCATGAACGTATCCAAACCGGCAGGCGGCAGCTTTGTCTGGGCCGACCCGTTCCTGCTTGAAGACCAGCTGACCGAAGACGAGCGGATGGTTCGCGACGGCGCAGCCGCGTTTGCCGCCGACAAGCTGGCGCCGCGCATCGAGGAGGCCTATCTCGACGAAAAGACCGATCCGGCGATTTTCCGCGAAATGGGCGCGGCGGGTCTGCTCGGCGTCACTATTCCTGAGGAATATGGCGGCATCGGCGCCAACTATGTCACATACGGGCTGGTCGCTCGGGAAGTGGAGCGGGTTGATTCCGGCTATCGCTCGATGATGAGCGTGCAGTCATCGCTGGTCATGTATCCGATCCATGCCTATGGCGACGAAAGCCAGCGCAAGAAGTTTTTGCCCAGGCTCGCTTCCGGGGAATGGATTGGCTGCTTTGGCTTGACCGAGCCGGACGCCGGCTCCGATCCGGGCGGCATGAAGACGCGGGCGGAAAAGACCGCCAACGGCTATCGCATCTCGGGTTCGAAGATGTGGATTTCCAACGCGCCTATCGCCGACGTTTTCGTGGTGTGGGCCAAGTCGGCCGCACACGACAACCAGATCCGCGGCTTCGTCCTGGAAAAGGGCATGAAGGGCCTTTCGGCGCCGAAGATCGGCGGCAAGCTCTCGCTGCGCGCTTCAATCACCGGCGAGATCGTCATGGAAGGCGTCGAGGTGGGCGAGGATGCGCTGTTGCCCAACGTCTCCGGCCTCAAAGGCCCGTTCGGGTGCCTCAACCGCGCGCGCTATGGCATTTCGTGGGGCGCGTTGGGCGCTGCCGAGGATTGCTGGTTCCGCGCCCGCCAGTACGGGCTTGACCGAAAGCAGTTCGGCAAGCCGCTGGCTGGCATGCAACTCTACCAGAAGAAGCTTGCCGACATGCAGACCGACATCGCGCTCGGGCTGCAGGGCTCACTGCGGGTTGGACGTCTGATGGACGAGGGCAAGATGGCGCCGGAGATGATTTCGATCGTCAAGCGCAACAATTGCGGCAAGGCGCTCGACATCGCCCGCCAGGCCCGCGACATGCATGGCGGCAACGGTATCCAGATCGGCTACCACGTGATGCGCCATGCGCAGAATCTGGAGACGGTCAACACCTATGAAGGTGCGCACGACGTGCATGCCTTGATCCTCGGCCGCGCCCAGACCGGACTGCAAGCGTTTTTCTGAGCCGGCAATGGCGTTCCCGTCTCGGCAATGCGTCGAGGCGGGTTTTCGCAGGATCAGAGTTGGCAGGCGAAAACCGGCTCGCCAAGTGTGTTCGCGTCGACCTCGATGCCAAGCCCGGGGCCAACCGGAATGACCATTGCGCCGTCCGCGATGCGGAAGTCGGCCTTCGCGTTCGAAACCGTCACCCAGTTGTGAAAGTCGACGGTATGCTGGCGAAGGGTCTCCGGCGTCGAAAGCATGAGACCGCAATAGGCTGCCGTATCGATCTCGGCGCCACCGGTGTCTTCGATCGTCACCTTGAGATTGCGGGCGATTGCGATGTCGCGCACCAGCTTGGCCTTAGTCAGTCCACCGACGCGGGCGAGCTTGATGGTGATGCCGTCGACCAGCCCGTCGGCAATGGCGCGCAACAAGACGTCGACGCTGTCGATGGTTTCGTCCAGCACCAGCGGCCGGTCGCAGGCGTGGCGGATCGCCAGGTTCTCATCGTAACTCGCGCAGGGCTGTTCCAGCGTATAGTCGAGGTCGCGCGTCGCCATCAGGAAGCGCCGCGTATCAGCTGTGCCCCAACTCGCATTGGCATCGCAAAACAGCACCGTGTCGGCTGGAACGGCAGCACGCACCGCCTGAAGCCGTGCGATATCGTCATTGACGTCGAGCCCGACCTTCACCTGCAGACGGCGATAGCCTTCGGCGATGTATTTCTGCGCGCGCGCCGCCATCGCGTCGGGCGCCTGTTGGGCAATCGACCGGTAGAGTGCCAGCGTGGCGCCTTCCGCGCCGCCGCTCATCGTCGCCAGCGACAAGCCGCAGTGCTTGCCACAAAGGTCCCAGAGCGCCATGTCGATCGCCGCCTTCGCGTAAGGGTGGCCGTTCAGCAATAAATCCATGCGGCGGTTCAGCGCCTCGATGCCGGCTGCATCGGCTCCCAGCAAGTGCGGCATCAGTTCTCGCATCGCCGCCCGCGCGCCTGCGGCGAAGGCCGGGTCGTAGAAGCTGCCGAGCGGCGCCATCTCCCCATAGCCGCGCAAGCCATCGCGCGAGGTAATCTCGACGATCGAGGAATCGAATCCTTCGGCGCTGCGCCCCCCGGAGCAGCGGTAGGTGCCGTCGCGAAATGGTTGCCATTGCCTGTAGATACGAATGCTCGATATGGTCGCGGCTGACATGGGTTTCCTTGGCGAAGGCTGTTGACAAAGCCGATCCACTCTAGCCTCGTGCGCCCGCGCGCGACGCCAGGGAAGCGGCGAGTCGCCAAGTCGTATTTGTGATAGGTCTCCGCTGCAGCGGGGCGGTACGAGGGGCAATTGCCCAGGAACAGGTGCTGAATGAGCGGAAATTTTTTGTCCCACATCGCAGCCGAGCTTGAAGGGCTGAAATCCGCGGGCCTTTACAAGTCCGAGCGCGTGATCACCTCGACCCAGTCGAGCCGGATCGAAGTGGCAAGCGGCGAGAAGGTGCTGAATTTCTGCGCCAACAACTATCTCGGCCTTGCCGACAACGAAGAGTTGCGCGACGCCGCCAAGGACGCCCTCGACCGCTACGGCTACGGCATGGCCTCGGTGCGCTTCATCTGCGGCACCCAGGAAGAGCACAAGCAGCTCGAGGCGACGATATCGAACTTCCTCGGTATGGAGGACACGATCCTCTACGGCTCCTGCTTCGATGCCAATGGCGGACTGTTCGAGACGCTGCTCGGCGAAGAGGATGCGATCATTTCCGACGCGCTCAACCATGCCTCGATCATCGACGGGGTACGGCTCTCAAAGGCCAAGCGCTTCCGCTATGCCAACAACGACATGGTGGCGCTCGAGGAAGAGCTGAAGAAGGCGCAAGGCAGCCGTTTCAAGCTGATCGCCACCGACGGCGTGTTTTCCATGGACGGCATCATCGCCAATCTCCAGGGCGTCTGCGATCTCGCCGATAAATACGGCGCGATGGTCATGGTCGATGACAGCCACGCAGTCGGCTTCGTCGGCAAGAATGGCCGCGGCTCGCCCGAACATTGCGGCGTCGAGGGCCGGGTGGACATCATCACCGGCACGCTCGGCAAGGCGCTCGGCGGCGCATCCGGCGGCTACACGTCCGGCAAGCGCGACAGTGGTCGACTGGCTGCGCCAGCGCTCGCGGCCCTATCTGTTCTCCAACACGCTGATGCCGGCCATTGCCGGCGCCTCGCTCAAGGTCTTCGACCTGATCGAGAAGGGCGACGCCTTGCGCGAGCGGCTCTATGCCAACGCCGAACGCTTTCGCGATCAGATGACGAAGCTCGGCTTCACGCTTGCCGGCGCCGACCATCCGATCATCCCGGTCATGCTCGGCGACGCCGCGCTGGCGCAGGAGATGGCGGCAAGGATGCTGGAGCGCGGCATCTACGTGATCGGCTTCTCGTTCCCGGTCGTGCCGAAGGGACAGGCGCGGATCCGCACGCAGATGTCGGCGGCCCATTCGACGGAAGATATCGACCGCGCAGTGCGATGCGTTCGGCGAGGTCGGGCGCGAACTTGGCGTGATTGGTTAGGAACGAAAACATGTCGAACATGATGCGTGCGCTGGTGAAGGCCAAGGCCGAGCCGGGCATCTGGATGGAAGAGGTGCCGGTGCCCGAGATCGGCCCCAACGATGTGCTGATCAAGGTCAAGAAGACCGCGATCTGCGGCACCGACGTGCACATCTACAACTGGGACGAGTGGGCGCAGAAGACCGTGCCGGTGCCGATGGTCACCGGCCATGAATTCGTCGGCACGGTCGCCGATTTCGGCTCGGCGGTGACCGAATACAAGATCGGCCAGCGCGTCTCCGGCGAAGGCCACATCGTCTGCGGCCATTGCCGCAACTGCCGCGCGGGCAGTGGTCATCTCTGCCGCAACACGCTGGGCGTCGGCGTCAACCGGCCGGGCGCGTTCGGCGAATATCTGGCAATCCCGCAGCACAATGTCGTGCCGATCCCCGACGACGTGCCGGACGAGATCGCGGCGATCTTCGATCCGCTCGGCAACGCCGTGCACACGGCGCTGTCCTTCGATCTTGTCGGCGAGGACGTGCTGGTCACCGGCGCCGGACCGATCGGCATCATGGGCGCGCTGGTGGCGCAGTGCGTCGGCGCCCGCAAGGTCGTCATCACCGACATCAATCCGGTCCGCCTGGCGCTGGCGCAGCAAGCTCGGTGTCCAGCATGTCGTCGATGCCTCGAAGGAGAAGCTGAGCGACGTGATGCGCGACGATCGGCATGACCGAAGGTTTCGACGTCGGCCTCGAAATGTCGGGCGCGGCGCCCGCCTTCCGCGACATGATCGACACGATGAACAATGGCGGCAAGATCGCCATTCTCGGCATCGCGCCGACCGGCTTCGAGATCGACTGGAACAAGGTCATCTTCAAGATGCTGCATCTCAAGGGCATCTACGGCCGCGAGATGTTCGAGACCTGGTACAAGATGATCGCGCTGGTGCAGGGGCCGCTCGACGTGTCCGGGCTGATCACGCACCGCATCGGCATCGACGACTACATCGCAGGCTTCGAGGCGATGCGCAGCGGCAATTCCGGCAAGGTGGTGATGGACTGGTGAGGGTCAGGCCAGATCGGAATGACGGTCGAGATTTTCCGCGATGGACGCCTTGGCCAGCTCGTTGTCCAGCGTTGCCACCAGCTTGCTGCGGCCATCGCCCTGGCATCACGATTTTTCCCTTTCGGTCCCGAAAATTCGAATTTTGATCGTTGCAGTCGGTTGGCAGCGTTTGCTATCGAGGCGGGCTTCCTGACCCGGACCTGCCGATGCGCCGCCATATCCGCTCCCTGACAGCCAGACACGAACCGAGGGGGCAATTCCTGTCGCATGTGAAATCGGGCTCGGGCGCCATTCTCGGCATGTCGCTGGTCGGCGGGCTGTCGTCGCTGACAGGGTTGCCGCTGCTGATCGCGCCGCTCGGTGCGACGGCCGTTCTTCTCTTTGGCCAGCCAGCCAGTCCGCTTGCCCAGCCGATGAACATCTTTGCCGGTTATCTCATAGCGGCGATCGTCGGCGTTGCCGCCGCGCTCGCCTTTCCCGGAGCATGGTGGGCTGCCGCAATAGCGGTCGGCATCGCGATCGCGCTGATGCTGATGCTGCGCGTGACGCATCCACCCGCGGGAGCATTGCCGCTGGTGGCGACAGCGTCGCCGTTTCAGGGGGCAACGCTTTTCGTGGTGGTGCTGATTGGCAGCGTCAGCCTGGTCGCACTTGCCTTGATCCATCACTGGATCCCACCGCGGGTTCAATATCCACGGCCTGTGGATTGAGGGCGGTTGGTCCTATTTGAGCAGTGCTGCTTCAATGGCCCGGATACCGCCGGCGACATCGTTGCGTTCCCGCGTTGACATTCGGCCGAGCAGGGCTGCTTCGTAAGCCTTCGCCAACGGCACCATCTCCCGATAGACCGCCTTTCCCTCTTGGTCAGCGTCAGGTTTTCAACCCGGCGGTCGGCCGGGTCTGTCGCGCGCGACCAGCCATTTGCGCCTTTCGAGCTCGGCGACCGCCCGCGAAACCTTGGTCTTGTGCATGGCGGATTGTTCGCCGATGGCTGTCGCCGTCATGGTGCCATGCTGGCCGAGCCCGGCCAGCGTGCGCCATTGCGGGCGTGTCAAACCGTAGCGGTCGCGGTAGATTTTCGAGAATTCCCGGCTGACGGCGTCGGCCAGCCGGTTGAGCCGGTAAGGCAGGAACATCTCGAGTTCGAGGATTTCGATGTCCATGACCTGCCTTCGCAGGTTTGCGGCCGAACAGCGCAGACGACCCTGTTGATAGTTACATTTTCAATGGTTACAGATGAAACGAATTTGCGTCAATCGGGAGGAGCAAGCCATGACCTTCCAGTACATGCCGGGCTTCGGCAACGACTTCGAGACGGAAACCCTTCCGGGTTCGCTGCCTCAGGGCCGCAATTCGCCGCAGCGCCCGGCCTACGGTCTCTACGCCGAGCAACTTTCCGGCTCACCCTTCACAGCGCCGCGCGGCACCAACGAGCGTTCCTGGCTTTACCGTATCCGCCCGAGCGTCAAGCACACCGGCCGTTTCAAGCCGGCAAGCTATCCGCAGTGGAAAACTGCGCCCAACATTCGCGATCACGAACTGGCGCTCGGGCAATATCGCTGGAACCCGGTGCCGATGCCGACGGAGCCGACCGACTTCATCGCCGGCATGCGCACAATCACCACGGCGGGCGATGCGCTGGGACAGAGCGGCATGGCGGCCCATGTCTATGTCGCAAACCGCTCGATGATCGACGACCATTTCTTCAACGCGGATGGCGAGCTGCTGATCGTACCGCAGGTCGGGCGGCTGCATTTCGTCACCGAGATGGGCGTGATCGAACTCGCGCCCGGTGAAATCGCGTGCTGCCGCGCGGCCTGGTGTTCAAGGTCGAACTGATCGACGAGACGGCGCGGGGCTACGTCTGCGAGAATTACGGCGCCAAGTTCACCATGCCCGACCGCGGACCGATCGGCGCGAACTGCCTTGCCAATCCGCGCGACTTCAAGACGCCTGTCGCATGGTTCGAGGAGAAGGAGACGCCGTGCCGGCTGATCGTCAAATGGTGCGGCCAGTTCCATGTCACCGAACTTGGCCATTCGCCTCTCGACGTTGTTGCGTGGCACGGCAACTACGCGCCCTACAAATATGATCTGGCGACGTTTTCGCCCGTCGGTGCGATCCTGTTCGACCATCCCGATCCGTCGATCTTCACCGTGCTGACCGCGCCGAGTGGCGAGGAAGGCACAGCCAACGTCGATTTCGTCATCTTCCCGCCGCGCTGGCTGGTGGCGGAAAACACCTTCCGGCCGCCTTGGTATCACCGCAACATCATGAGCGAGTTCATGGGTCTGATCCACGGCCAGTACGACGCCAAGGAAGAAGGGTTTCGTTCCCGGTGGCATCAGCCTGCACAACATGATGCTGGCGCATGGACCGGACGCGCCGGGTTTCGAAAAGGCCTCGAAGGCCGATCTGAAGCCGGTGAAGCTCGACAACACCATGGCCTTCATGTTCGAGACCCGCTTCCCGCAGATGCTGACCCGCTATGGGGCGGAACTCGCGACTCTGCAGCACGACTACATCGATTGCTGGAAGGACCTGAAGAAGCGTTTCAACGGCACCGTCGAAGGCGATTGGAGTTAGCACCGAATCTTCCGGCCGGTTGTCGGAACCATCGCTCGCGGTTCGTCCTTAGGTCGTTGTGACCACACAAGGAGAAAAACCATGACTTATGTTGATGGCTTCGTTCTGCCCGTGCCGAAGGGGGAATGGGAAGAATACAGGAAGAACGCCGAACTTGGCAGGACCGTCTGGATGGAACACGGCGCGTTGTCCTATGTGGAGGCCGCCGCCGACGATGTGCCGGATGGCGAGGTCACGTCGTTCCCGCTGGCGGTGAAAAGGGAAGACAATGAGACGGTCGTCTTCTCCTACGTTACCTACGCGTCGCGTGAACACCGTGACGAGGTGATAAAGAAGGTGATGGAGGATCGAGCGCATGAAGGCCGAGCATGGACAAGATGCCGGCTTACATGAAACGCTTGATCTATGGCGGCTTCCAGGTGTTCGTGGAAGCATGACGGAGGGTGCATGAAACTTGCAACGCTGAAGAACGGAACGCGCGACGGAAAACTGGTTGTCGTCTCGCGCGACTTGACGCGCTACGCCGACGCATCCTTCCTGGTGCCGACCTTGCAGGCGGCGCTTGACGACTGGCAGCGCATTTCATCGCACCTCGCCGCCCTGGCCGAAAGCCTGGAGCATGGATCGGTGCCTTCGGCGCGTTTCCATGAGCATGACGCGCATTCGCCGCTGCCACGCGCATATCAATGGGCGGACGGCTCTGCCTACGTCAACCATGTCGAACTGGTGCGCAAGGCGCGCGGCGCCGAGATGCCGGAAAGTTTCTGGACCGACCCGCTGATGTATCAGGGCGGCTCCGATTCGTTCCTCGGGCCGCGCGATCCGATCGTGATGGCTGACGAGGCCTGGGGCATCGACATGGAAGGCGAAGTGGCCGTGGTCACCGGCGATGTGCCTGCTGGCGCTACAAGCGACGAGGCGCGCGCCGCGATCCGCCTCGTCATGCTGGTCAACGACGTAACGCTGCGCGGGCTGACCGCCGCCGAACTCGCCAAGGGTTTCGGGTTCTTCCAGTCGAAGCCGTCGTCGGCCTTTTCACCGGTCGCGGTCACGCCCGACGAATTGGGCGAGGCCTGGGACGGCGGCAAGCTGCATCTGCCGCTCTGCGTCGATCTCAACGGGCAGCCGTTCGGCCGCGCCAATGCCGGCATCGACATGACCTTCGATTTCCCGGCGCTGATTGCCCATGCCGCCAGGACACGCCCGCTTTGCGCCGGCGCCATCATCGGTTCGGGCACGGTGTCCAACAAGCTCGACGGCGGGCCGGGCAAGCCGGTCCCCGCCGGCGGTTCCGGCTACTCCTGCATCGCCGAACTGCGCACTATCGAAACCATCGAGCAGGGCTCGCCGAAGACGCCGTTCATGCGCTTCGGCGATACCGTCCGCATCGAAATGAAGGACAAGGCCGGTCATTCGATCTTCGGCGCCATCGAACAGACCGTCGAAAAAAACAAATAGGACAACCGATGGCCAAGGCCTTCGCCTCGCAGGGCGACCTCACGGAAAAGAAGATTTCCTTCACCGAGGTCGGACGCGACCTGTGGGCTTTCACCGCCGAAGGTGACCCCAACACCGGGGTCATCATCGGCGACGATAGCGTGATGATCGTCGATGCACAGGCGACGCCGCGGCTTGCCGGCAGGGTCATCGAGAAGATCCGCACTGTCACCGACAAGCCGATCAAATATGTCGTGCTTTCGCACTACCATGCTGTGCGGGTACTCGGGGCATCGGCCTACGGCGCCTCCGAAATCGTGATGTCTGAGAAGGCGCGTTCGATGGTGGCCGAGCGCGGGCAGGAGGACTTGGATTCGGAATTCGGCCGTTTTCCCCGACTGTTCCAGGGCCACGAGTCGATCCCCGGATTGACCTGGCCGACGCTCACCTTCAACGACCGGCTGACACTCTATCTGGGCAAGCGCCGCGTCGACCTGATGTTCCTCGGCCGCGCCCATACGGCGGGCGACATCGTCGCGCATGTGCCCGACGAGAATGTCATGTTCACCGGCGATATCGTCGAATACCATTCGGCCTGCTATTGCGGCGACGGTCATTTCACTGACTGGCCGGCCACGCTTGAGGCTATCCGTTACTTCGACCTTGCGGCGATCGCGCCCGGCCGCGGCGACGCGCTGGTTGGCGAAAAGCTGGTCAACGAAGCGCTGGACAATACTGCCGACTTCGTCTGCTCGACCTACCGGCCGGTGGCTCGGGTCGCGCATGCCGGCGGCTCGCTGAAAGAAGCCTGGGACGCCTGCCGGGCCGCCTGCGATCCGAAGTTTTCCAGCTACGCCATCTATGAACACTGCCTGCCGTTCAATGTGGCGCGGGCCTACGACGAGTCGCTGGGCATCGATACGCCACGTATCTGGACGGCGGAACGCGACCGTCAGATGTGGGATGCGCTGCAGGGCTAACATTACGGGAGGAGGGAGGATGGATCTTCTCACCCACAATCGCCGCATGGCGCAGAACAGTCTCTGGTCGAACGACCGCATCTATCGAGCCGTGCTGGCTTTGAAGCCGGGCGAGTTCGAGGCGACGCGCACCAGCTTCTTTCCGTCGATCAAGGAAACGCTCAATCACATCCTTGCGGTCGACCATCTTTATCTGGGCTTCGTGGAAGAGAGCGGCCTCGGCGCCAGCGCCCACGACGATTTCGTTCCGTTCGATGACCCTGCATTGCTGGCCGAGGCGCAAGCCGATTTCGATCGCCGCCTCGTCGGCTTTTGCGATGGCCTGACTGCGGCGGCGCTCGAACGTAGCGTCGTCACCGACCGCCGCGAAGACGGCATGATACCGGAGCGCATCGGCGATCTCCTGGCGCATCTGTTCATCCACCAGATCCACCATCGTGGCCAGGTGCATGCGATGCTGTCGGGAACTTCGGTCAAGCCGCCGCAACTGGACGAGTTCTTTCTCGATTATGATCTCAAGCTCAGGGGTGCGGAGGTGAAAAGGCTCGGCCTGGGCGGGAGTTCCTGATGCCGCGTTACGACTGCAAACCGTTTGCTTATGCAACGCCGCAGGAACTGCGCGGTGCGGAGCGAGAGCGTCACCCCGTTGTCGTCGTCGGCGCCGGTCCGGTCGGGCTTGCTGCCGCGATCGACTGCGCGCTTCGCGGCGTAAAATGTGTAGTGCTCGACGACAACAATGTCGTCTCGTTGGGCAGCCGCGCCATCTGCTGGTCGAAGCGGACGCTGGAAATCATGGATCGCCTCGGCATCGGCGACCGCATGGTCGAGAAGGGCGTCACCTGGAAGGTCGGCCGGCTTTTTCATCGCGACCGCGAGGTCTGGAATTTCGACCTGCAGCCGGAGCCCGGCCATAAGATGCCGGCCTTCATCAACCTGCAGCAATATTACGTCGAGCAGTATCTGGTGGAACGTGCCCGCGACTTTCCCGATCTCATCGACCTGCGCTGGAAGAACCGCGTCACCGCGGTTGAGCAGCTTGGCTACGGCGTACGTGCAAGCGTCGAGACGCCGGATGGCGACTATGCGATCGAAGCGGACTGGCTGGTTGCCTGTGACGGCGCGCGCTCGTCCGTTCGCGGCATGCTCGGGCTCGACTTCGAGGGCAGGGTATTCGAGGAACGCTTCCTGATCGCCGATGTCGAGATGCAGGCGGATTTCCCGTCGGAGCGCTGGTTCTGGTTCGAGCCGCCATTCCACGCCGGCCAGTCGGCGCTGCTGCACAAGCAGCCGGACAACATCTACCGCATCGACCTGCAGCTTGGCTGGGATGCCGATCCGGACGAGGAGAAAAAACCTGAAAACGTCATTCCACGCATCGAAAGGGTCATCGGCCACCGCGATTTCACGCTCGACTGGGTTTCGGTCTACACCTTCCAGTGCCGCCGGCTGCAAAGGTTTGTGCACGACCGCGTGATCTTTGCCGGTGACAGCGCCCATATCGTCTCGCCATTCGGCGCACGCGGCGGCAATGGCGGCATCCAGGACGTCGACAACCTGATCTGGAAGCTGGCCATGGTGGTCAAGGGCGAGGCGCCGGAAAGCCTGATTGCCAGCTATGACGAGGAGCGTATTTTCGGCGCCGACGAGAACATCCGCCATTCCTCCCGTGCCACCGCCTTCATGACGCCAAAGACTGAAATGGAGAAGATCTTTCGCGATAGCGTGCTGGAGCTTGCGGGCGGGCAGGATTTTGCCCGCAAGCTGGTCAACTCCGGGCGGCTGTCGCGGCCTTGCTCGCTGGCGGGGTTTTCGCTGCAGACGCGAGCGAGCGGGAAACAAGGGCTGGCGGTCGGTTCTGCGATGGTCGACGCGCCGGTGCAGAACGGTGAGACCGGCTGGCTTCTCAATCATGTCGGCGCCGGTTTCACCGTCATGGCGGTCGAGGCCGACCTGCCCGACGCCGTTCCAGATGCCTTTGCAAAGCTGTTTGTGACCCGCGATCTTTCGCGCAGGGTCAATGGTGCAGCCACGCTCATCGATTGCGATGGAATTGTTGCGGACCGGTACGGCGAAGGTATGATCTATCTGATCCGCCCCGATCAGCACGTGGCCGCGCGTTTCGCATCGGCGGAGGGGCATAGGATCGCCGCAGCATTCGAGCGCGCAACCGGGAGGCGCTGATGGCCGACGACATCGGATGCGATCGTTTCGGCGCGCATGGCGACGATTTTTATGCCGCCCTTATGGAAGCACATGACGGGCTGACACCTGGGGAAAGCGCGCGCCTCAACGCGCGCCTCGTTCTGATCCTCGCCAACCTTGTCGGCGACCTGAAGACGCTCAGGCAGGCGTTGGCGGTGGCGAAGAGGTAGGCAGGCGCATTTTCGCCGCTTCCTACTCCGCCGCCTCGACCTTCAGCACACCGCGGCGGATTTGGTCTTCTTCAATGGATTCGAACAGCGCGCGGAAATTGCCTTCGCCGAAACCTTCGTCGCCCTTGCGCTGGATGAACTCGAAAAAGATCGGCCCGATTACCGTCTTGGAGAAAATCTGCAACAGGATCTTGGTCATGCCGCCATCGACCACACCTTCGCCATCGATCAGGATGCCATGCTGCTTCATGCGCTTAACCGGCTCGTCATGGCCGTTCACGCGGGCGTGGCTCTTCTCGTAGTAGGTATGCGGTGGCCCCGGCATGAATTTCAGCCCGTTGGCGGCAAGCTTGTCGGTGGCATCGTAGATGCCGTCGGTGCCGACCGCGATGTGCTGGATGCCTTCACCCTTGTACTTCTTCAGGTATTCGACGATCTGGCTGGTTTCGTCCTTGGATTCGTTCAGCGGGATGCGGATCTTGCCGCAGGGCGAGGTGATGGCGCGGCTGACCAGCCCAGTGATGCGACCGTCGATGTCGAAATAGTGGATCTGCTTGAAGCCGAACAGGTCGCGGTAGAACGCCCACCATTTGTCCATGTTGCCGCGATAGACGTTGTGGGTCAGATGATCGAGATAATAGAACCCGACGCCCGCGGGCTTCGGGTCGGGCTCCCCGATCCAGTCGAACTCTGCGTCGTAGGCCGAACCCTTTTTGCCATAGGTCTCGACGAAATAGAGCAGCGAACCGCCAATGCCGACGATCGCCGGCACGTCGAGGGCCTTGTCGTTTCCTTCATAGGGCGTCGCCCCCTTCAAAACAGCATGGTCGAATGCGTGTTTGGCGTCGACCACCCGCCACGCCATCGAGGCGGCGCATGGGCCGTGCTCTTCTACAAAGCGCATGGCATGCGAGCCGGGTTCGGCGTTGACGACATAGTTGATGTCGCCCTGCCGCCAGACCGTGATTGCCTTGGTCCGGTGCTTTGCGACTGCCTGGTAACCCATGCGGGTGAACAGTTCGGCGAGTTTCTCCGGCTCCGAATGAGCGAATTCCACGAACTCGAACCCGTCGGTGCCTGCCGGGTTGGCCTCGCTCACCGTTGCCGGCGGCAGCATCGTGCGGGAAGGGTCCCATAGCATTCTCCTGAAATCTTTACCGTGCCTCGGATCATACGCCTGCCGGCATGCAATGTGCTTGCAATGCGAAGCCCGCAATGCTCAATAAGTGCATGTATCGTGCGCAATTTCGGAGAAATGCATGACTAACGCGCAAGTTGATCAGTTCGATCGCAAGATAATGGCGCTTTTGCAGAACGACGGGCGGTTGACCAACAACGATCTTTCGGACCGGGTGAACCTATCGCCGTCACAATGCTCGCGCCGTCGCCAGCGGCTGGAGGAAGAGGGTTTCATACGCGGCTACCGTGCCGTGCTCGATCGAGACCGGCTAGGCTTTTCGCTGGTCAACGTCATCTCGGTGACGCTTGCCACCCACAACCGCGACAATGCGCGGCGTTTCGCCGATCTGTTGTCGCGGCTCCCCGAGGTGCAGGAGGCGCATGCCCTGACCGGCGAGATGGACTACATTTTGAAAGTCGTCACGCCGGACCTCAAATCGCTGTCCGAATTCGTCAACGGTGTTCTCCTGCCACATGAATCGGTGCAGCACGTGAAAACCGCGATCGTGCTGGAAACGCTGAAGGAGACGGGTTCGCTGCCATTGTGATTGAGCGCCACAAATGATGCGAGGTGGGGGATTTATAGTTGCATAAGCTGCTGACATTATGCGCCAATTGCAGGCCGTGTTCGATGGGGGTCGGGCATCGGTCGAGGCAGAAGAACGGGAGGAAATTCATGAAGCGTTTCTCGATGAAATCGCTGGCGCTTGCCGGCGCTTTGACGGCGGTCGGGTTGATGGCCGGCGCCGGCATGACCTTTGCGCAGGAAGTGACGCTGAGGTTGCACCAGTTCCTGCCGGCGCAAGCCAATGTACCGAAATTCGTGCTCGATCCCTGGGCCGACAAGGTTGAGAAGGATTCCGGCGGTCGCATCAAGATCGAGCGCTATCCGGCCATGCAGCTTGGCGGCAAGCCGCCGGAATTGATGGACCAGGCGATAGATGGCACGGTCGACATCGTCTGGACCCTGCCGGGCTCTACGCCCGGCCGCTTCCCTTCCACGGAAGTCTTCGAACTGCCGTTCATGATGACGAACGCGGAGGCCACCTCGCGTGCCTATTGGGACATTTTCAATTCCAAGATGAAGGACACCGAGTTCAAGGACGTGCACATCATCGCTGCCTGGGTGCACGGTCCCGGCGTCATTCATTCGCGCGAGCCGATCGCCAAGCTCGACGACATGAAGGGCAAGAAGCTGCGCGCGCCAACCCGCATCGTCAACGCGCTGCTCGGCCAGCTTGGTGCGACGCCTGTCGGCATGCCGGTGCCGGCGATCACCGAGAACCTGTCCAAGGGGGTAATCGACGGCGCTGTCATTCCCTGGGAAGTCACCACGGCGCTGAAAGTTGCCGAACTGGTCAACAACCACACTGAATTCGGCGGCGACCACGCCTTTTACACGACGACTTTCGTGCTTGCCATGAACAAGGCGCGCTACGATGCATTGCCGGATGACCTGAAGAAGGTGATCGACGACAATTCAGGCGCGGATGTCTCGGCTCTGTTCGGCAAGACGCAGGCCGGCACTGATGCGGCGGGCCGCAAGGTTGCAGTCGATGCCGGCAACAATATCATCGAGTTGAGTGCAACCGATGTCGAACCGTGGAAGGCCGCCGCGCAGCCAGTGATCGATAATTGGGTCACCGACATGAAAGGTAAGGGCGTCGATGGGCAGGCATTGCTCGACGAAGCGCGCGCGCTGATCGACAAATATACCGCGAAGTGAGCTTCAAGCTCGCCAACATGTGCCGGGAGCGGGCTTTTCCGCTCCCGGCACATGCGATTGCGGTGCCTCGCTGCAACCGATTGCCTGGAGTTGTGCGATTCGTCTCATCGGGGAGGAGGGTATGAACCTGCCGCAGTTCGTCGAACGGCTGGCGCAAACGCTTGCCATCATCGGCGGGATCGTGCTTGGGGTGATTATCACTCTGACAGTGGTCAGCGTCGCCGGCCGTGCTTTTGTGTGGGCCGGGTTGGGGCCGATCCCGGGCGACTTCGAGCTCGTCGAAGCATTGACGGGCTTTGCCGTGTTCTGCTTCCTTCCCTACTGCCAGTTGAAGCGCGGCCACGCCATCATCGACGTCTTGACCAAGGCGATGGGACCGCGCCTGGTTCGCTTGATCGACGCGCTGGCCGAAATCCTGATGGCGTTCGCGCTGGCGCTGATCGCCTGGCGGCTCACGCTCGGCGCCTTCGACAAGTTCGGCAACCACGAGACGACCTTCATCCGTGCAGATGCCAGTTTGGGTGCTCTATGGCATATGCGTCCTGCCGGCCTGGATCGCAGTGCTGACGGCGCTCTTCACGTCCGGCATGGCGATCAAGTCGGTCGTCATCGGCCGCGACATTCTCCCCGAGCACCAGGGCTTCGAGTGGTGAGCAACATCCTCATCGGTCTCCTCTCCTTCGGCGCTCTGCTTGGGCTGGTGTTCGTCCGCGTCCCGATCGGGCTGGCGATGTTGCTTTGCGGCTGGGTCGGGTCGTGGTTGGTGATCGGCACGCCCTGGCCGTTCCTCAACCAGATGAAGCAGGTCACCTATTCGACCTTCTCCGACTACACACTGTCGGTGGTGCCGTTGTTCCTGCTGATGGGCCAGTTCTCGGCCATGGGCGGCATCTCCCAATCCTTGTTCCGAAACGCGCAGAACTGGCTCGGGCATCGCCGCGGTGGGTTGGCGATGGCGGCTATCGGCGCCTGCGCCGGCTTTGCGTCAATCAGCGGCTCGTCCATGGCGACTGCCGCGACGATGGGGCAGGTGGCGCTCCCGGAACTGCGCCGCAACGGCTATTCAGGTGCGCTGGCGACCGGAACACTTGCCGCCGGCGGCACGCTCGGCATCCTTATCCCTCCCTCGCTGGTGCTTGTCGTCTACGCGACCCTCACCGAGCAGAACATCGCCAAGCTGTTCATCTGCGCCTTCGTACCCGGGTTTCTCGCCGCACTCGGCTACATGATCGCGATCCGCGTCTATGTCTGGTTCAACCCGGACGAGGCTGGGCTGCGCGAGCGTGTCCCTTACGCCGCGCGGCTCAAGGACCTGCTGTACATCTGGGACGTTCTGCTGATCTTCGTGCTGGTGCTGGGCGGCATCTACGGCGGCGTCTTCACGCCGACCGAGGCGGCCGCGATCGGTGCGTTCGGTACGTTCCTTATCGCCCTGCTCAAGGGCGGACTGACGCGCGATCAGTTGATGCGGGCCGTGTTCCAGACCGCAACTCTGTCGGCTACGCTCTTCTTCATCCTGCTTGGCGCCGGCGCCTACAACACCTTTCTGGCGCTGACCCAGCTGCCGCAGGAGACGGCGGCCTGGGTCGTGCAATTCGGCCTCAGCCCCTGGCTGATCATTGGCCTCATGCTGGTGCTCTATTTCATCCTCGGCGGTCCGATGGACTCGCTGTCCATGATCCTGCTTACGATCCCGATTTTCTTCCCGATCGTTCTGAGCCTGGACTTCGGTTTGACGCCGGAAGAAACCGGGCTGTGGTTCGGCATTCTCGTGCTGGTGTCCGCGGAGGTGGGCATGATCTCGCCGCCAGTCGGGATGAACCTCTTCATCATCCAGTCTATGGCGCGCGACGTGCCGACGCTCCAGCTCTTCCGGGGCGTCATGCCGTTCATCTATTCGGATGTGCTGCGCACCATCCTGCTGGTGGCGTTTCCGTCGATCTCCCTGGCGCTGCTGCGCTGGCTCTACTGAACCGGTTGTTAGTCGAGAGCCTTCGCCGGGCCGTAGATGTTGGCCGAGCGGGTTCCGGAGCGGCAATAGGCAAAGACCGGTCCTTCGACATCGCTCAGCGCCTGGTGCATGCGCTCGGCGTCGGCCGGGGTGATCGGCTGGCCGCTGTTGACCGGGACATGGCGGAACTTCATGCCGGCGGCCTCTACCGCCGCCTTGATCTCGGCGACCGTCGGCTGGCCCGGATCCTCGCCGTCCGGCCTGTTGCATATGACGCTTCTGAAGCCGGCGGCCTTGATCTCGGCCACCTGGTCGACGGTGATCTGTCTCGAAACGGCGTAGTCCTTGTCGATCTGGCGGAATTCCATCCTGTCTTCCTTTTGTCGGGGGCGTGCCGATCAGAGCGTGTTGACCGGCACCTTGAGGAACGTCTTGCCATCCTCGTCCTTCGGCGGCAACTGCCCAGCGCGCATATTGCACTGCAACGAAGGAATGATGAGGCGTGGCATGGCGAGCGTCTTGTCGCGCGCCTCGCGCATGGCGACGAACTCGTCTTCGGTGGCGCCGTCTTTCACATGGATGTTGTGGGCGCGCTCGTCGGCGACGGTGGTTTCCCATTTGATGTCGCGGCCATTCGGCCCGTAGTCATGGCAAATGAACAGCCTGCGTGTCGGCCGGAAGCGACAGCACCCGCTGGATCGAGCGGAAGCAGTGCGCGTGCATCGCCGCCGGGGAAATCGGCGCGCGCCGACCCGCCATCCGGCATGAACAGCGTATCGCCGATGAAGGCGGCGTCGCCGATCACATGCGTCATGCAGGCGGGGGTATGGCCGGGCGTGTGCATGACATGCGCGGTCATGAAGCCGATCTGGTAGAAATCGCCGTCGCCGAACAGCCGGTCGAATTGCGAGCCGTCGCGTTGGAACTCGGTGCCCTCGTTGAAGATTTTCCCGAAAGTGTCCTGCACGATGGTGATGTTTTCGCCAATGCCGAGCTTGCCGCCGAGCTGTTCCTGGATGAAGGGCGCGGCAGACAGATGATCGGCATGGACATGAGTCTCGATGATCCATTCGAGTTCGAGGCCATGTTCGCGGATATGAGCGATGATCTTGTCCGCACCATCATGCGTGATGCGGCCGGCGGCATAGTCGATATCCATGACCGAATTGATCACCGCGCAGGCGTCGGAAAGCGGATCCTTGACGACATAGGAGATCGTGTTGGTCTGCGTGTCGAAGAAGCCTGTGACCTCCGGCTTGACCGAAAGATCGGGCGTGAAGGGGATGGGATGCGTCATGGTGTGCTCCGGTTGGGAACGTCCCTGATCATATGGGGCATGATAATCCCGCCGGCCACCATGGCAAAGGGGAAGGGGTTCATTCGTTCGCGGGAGATGCGCTGCCTTGGTTTGAAATTCCCTCTCTCCGGTTTGCTGCGCAAACCACCTCTCCCCCGCTTCGCAGGGGCGAGGAACCCAATGAAAGACTGCTGACAGATGCTGACAAATGGGGGAACCGGCCTTCTCCCACAAGGGGAGAAGGGTGTTCGCTACACCGCCATCAGCCCGCCGGCGTCAGCCAGTGCGCGGAGGTGGAAATCATGATCGCCAAAGGTCAGGTCGATCATCGTCATGCGCTTGAAATAGTGGCCGACAGCATATTCCGTGGTCATGCCCACCCCGCCATGCAGCTGGATGGCGTTTTCGCCGACCAGCCGGCCTCCGCGCCCGATCTCCGTCTTGGCCGCATGCACGGCCCGAGCCCGCTCGGTGTCTTCGTCGCTGTCGGCCATCATGGTGGCGTAGAGCGTGATCGAACGGGCCTGCTCCAGCGCGACATACATGTCGACCGCCTTGTGCTGCAGCACCTGGAAGGCGCCGATCGGCACGCCGAACTGCTTTCGCACTTTCAGATAGTCGAGCGTCAGCCCATGCATTGCCGACATGACGCCCACCGCTTCGGCCGACAATGCGGCGATCGCCTGGTCGACGACACGGCGCACCAGCGGCAAGCCGTTTGCCGGGTCGCCGAATGCAGCGCCTGCCGGTACCCGGACATTGTCGAACGAAATCTCGGCGGCGCGCTGGCCATCCTGCATGACATATCCGCGCCGGCTGACGCCTGGCGCGTTGGCCTCGACAAGGAAGACGCCGATGCCGCTTTCGTCGCGCGTGCCGCCGGCGGTGCGCGCCGTGACGAAAATCTTGCCGGCGCTGTCGCCATGCAACACCACGCTTTTGGCGCCGGTGATGAGGTAGTCGCCGCCGTCCTTCCTGGCGGTCGTCTCGACGTGATGGAGATCGTAGCGGGAGTTGCGTTCCACCTGCGCGAAGGCGAGTTTCAGCGAACCGTCGGCAACCTGCGGGATCAACTCGGCCTTCTGTTCGGCGCCGCCGCCGAGGCGAAGAAAGCCGCCGCCGAGTACCACCGTGGCGAAATAGGGCTCAAGCGCCAGCGCCTTGCCCAGCGCTTCCATGACGATCATCGTTTCGACCGGGCCGCCGCCGATGCCGCCGTCGTCCTCGGCAAACGGCAGCGCCATCAGGCCCATTTCGGCATAACGGTCCCACATATCGGCGCTCCAACCCTCCGGCGAAGCCATATGCCGTTTGCGCTCCTCGAAGCCGTATCTGTCGGCGAGCAGGCGCTCGACAGCATCCTTCAGGATTGACTGTTCTTCGGAAAGGTCAAAGTCCATTTACGCTCCTCGCACTTCGAAAATCACGCCGCCCCTCGCCTGCCTGCTCTCCTCTCCCCGTAAGGACGGGAAGAGGGTCCTTCTCCACGCAGGCGGGGATAAGGGAGCATTCACAGCCCCAGCACCGCCTTGGCGATGATGTTCTTCTGGATTTCGTTCGACCCGCCGTAGATCGACACCTTGCGGAAGTTGAAATAAGTGGGCGCGGCGGAGCCGGCATAGGCCGGCTCGATCGGCGGCTCGTTGGAGCCTTCTTCGGGCTCGCCCTGGTAGGGCATTGCGTGCGGGCCCATCACCTCCATCAAGAGATGCGTGGTCGCCTGCTGGATCTCCGATCCCTTGATCTTGAGGTAGGATGAGGCGGGATCGGGCTTACCGGTGTTGCCGCGCCTGGCGTCGGCGGCAACGACGCGAAGCTGGGTCAGTTCCAGCGCTTTCAGGTCGATCTCCACCGAAGCGAGCTTTTCACGGAAACGCGAATCGTCAAGCAGCGGCCGTCCGCCGGAAAGCTCTTTTGCCGCGAGTTCTCGGATGCGCGCGATGCGCTGCTTCGACATACCGACGCGCGCGATGTTGACGCGCTCGTTGCCGAGCAGGAATTTGGCGTAGTCCCAGCCCTTGTTCTCCTCGCCAACCAGGTTTTCGACCGGCACCTTCACGTCAGTCAGGAACACTTCATTGATCTCGCGGCCGCCATCCATGGTGACGATGGGGCGAACCTCGATGCCGGGCGTCTTCATGTCGATCAGAAGGAACGAGATGCCTTCCTGCTTCTTGGCTTTCGGATCGGTGCGGACGAGACAGAAAATCCAGTCGGCATATTGGGCGAGCGTCGTCCACGTCTTCTGGCCGTTGACGACGTAGTGGTCGCCGTCGCGGATGGCGCGGGTTTTCAGCGAGGCAAGGTCGGAGCCAGCGCCAGGCTCGGAGAAACCCTGGCACCACCAGTCGTCGAGATTGGCGATGCGCGGCAGATAGTGCTTCTTCTGCGCTTCGCTGCCGAAGGTGTAGATGACTGGACCGACCATGTTGACGCCGAACGGCAATGGCTGCGGCGCCGGGAATTTCTGCAACTCTTCCAGCAAGATGTACTGACGCATCGGGTCCCACCCGGTGCCGCCATATTCCTTCGGCCAGTGGGCCACCGCCCAGCCCTTGTCATTGAGCGTGCGCGTCCACTGCACGAGGTCGTCGCGGTCCATGTGGTCGCCGTCGACCAGCTTGCGCCGCGTGTCTGCGGGCAGGTGATCGCGGAAAAAAGCGCGCACCTCCTCGCGGAAGGCGGTTTCCTCGGGCGTGAAACGAAGGTCCATTGGTGTCTCCTTTTCCTTCTCCCCGTTCACGGGGAGAAGGTGTCACGAAGTGACGGATCAGTGGCGATGCTTCAGTTGGCGAAGGTTCGTACCGCCCTCATCGTGCTGCCGGCATCTTCTTCCCGTAAACGGGCAGAAGACAGCCAATCTCAGTTGATCTCAATCAATCCCGCCGCCCCCATGCCGCCGCCGACACACATGGTGACGACGGCATATCTGACGCCGCGTCTTTTGCCTTCGATCAGCGCGTGTCCGGCAAGGCGCGCGCCGCTCATGCCGTAGGGGTGTCCGACGGCGATGGCGCCGCCGTCGACATTGAGTTTCGCCGGGTCGATGCCAAGCCGGTCCCGGCAATAGATCACCTGAACGGCAAAAGCCTCGTTGAGTTCCCAAAGGCCGATGTCGTCGACCGTAAGGCCATGGCGTTCGAGCAGGCGCGGCACCGCGAAGACCGGGCCGATGCCCATCTCGTCGGGCTCGCAGCCGGCGACGGCGAAGCCGCGGAAAACGCCAAGCGGCGTCAGGCCGCGGCGCGAGGCTTCCGCGTCGCTCATCATTACCGAGGCGCAGGCGCCGTCGGAAAGCTGGCTGGCGTTGCCGGCGGTGATCGTGAAACCTTCGCCGCGCACCGGCTTCAGCCCGGCAAGGCCGCCGAGCGTGGTGTCGGCGCGAGGGCCCTCATCGTGCTCCAGTTCCACCGGCTGGTGGCTGACTTGCTTGGTCTCCTTGTCGACCACGGCCATGCTGGTCCTGAACGGCACGATCTCGGCGGCGAAGCGGCCGGCCTCGCGTGCGGCGGCAACCCGGCGCTGGCTCTCCAGCGCATATTCGTCCTGGCGCTCGCGCGCAATGTTGTAGCGCTTGGCGACCACTTCGGCCGTATCGATCATCGGCATGTAGACGTCTGGCTTGATCTGCATCAGGAGGTCGTCCTTCATGCGGAACAGGTTGCGGTGGTCGTTCTGCACCAGGCTGATGGATTCCAGCCCTCCCGCGATGCCGACGGGAACGCCGTCGTTGCGGATGGCGTTGGCCAGAACCGCCATCGACTGCAGGCCCGACGAGCACTGGCGGTCGATTGTCGTGCCGGCCGTGGTGACGGGCAGGCCGGCGGCAAGCAGGGCGCGGCGCGCCACATTGAGGCCGGTGGTGCCCTCCTGCATGGCGCAGCCCATGATCACGTCTTCGACTTCCGCGCCGTCAATCCCCGCGCGCTCGAGGGCGGCGCGAATGGCGTGCGCGCCGAGCGTCGCGCCGGTGGTGTCGTTGAGGGCGCCGCGGTAGGCCTTACCGATCGGCGTGCGGGCTGTGGATACGATGACGGCATCGACCATTGTTGTCTCCCCTTGGTTTTGTCAGGCGGCCTGGGCGGTCTTTTCCGAGAAGGAACCGCCGGACGCGGCGAGTTTCTTCAAAAGGGCCGACGGCTTGAATGCGTCCTTGCCGGTGCGGCCGTGCCAGTATTCCAGCCGCTCGACGATCTTCTTGATGCCTTCGAGCTCGGCGAAAAACATCGGCCCGCCCTTGCCGATCGGGAAGCCGTAGCCGTTGGTCCAGACGATATCGATGTCGGAGGCGCGCGCCGCGATGCCTTCCTCGAGGATTTTCGCGCCCTCGTTGATCATGGGATAGAGCGTGCGTTGGGTGATTTCTTCTGCCGAAATGTCGCGCCGCTCGATGCCGCGTTCGCGCGCCTTGTCGGCGATCAGTCTTTCGACCTCCGGGTCGGGCGTCGGCGTGCGCGAGCCGTTTTCGTAGAGATAGAACCCCTTGCCGGTCTTCTGGCCGAAACGGCCCTGTTCGCACAGCGGGTCGGAAATGACGGCCGTCTTGCCTGTCGCCTTGCGGTTGCGCCAGCCGATGTCGAGGCCGGCCAGGTCGTACATCTGGAACGGCCCCATCGGCCATCCGAAATCGGTGAATGCCTTGTCGACCTGGTTCGGCGTGGCGCCTTCGAGCAACAGGTTTTCCGTCTCGTCGGAGCGCGCGCCAAGCATGCGGTTGCCGACGAAGCCGGGGCAGACGCCGACGACAACCGGCACCTTGCCGATCTTCTTGGCGAGGCCAAGCAGCGTGGCGAGCACGTCGGGCGCTGTTTTCTTGCCACGCACGATCTCCAAAAGCTTCATCACATTGGCGGGCGAGAAGAAATGCGTGCCGACGACATCCTGCGGGCGATTGGTGAAGGCTGCGATCTGGTCGACGTCGAGGTAAGAGGTGTTGGAGGCAAGGATGGCGCCCGGTTTAGCTGTAGCGTCGAGCTTGCCGAAGACGTCCTGCTTGACGGACATGTCCTCGAAGACCGCCTCCACGACGATGTCGCAATCGGCAAGGTCGGCATAGTCGGTGGTGACGGAAAACAGCGCCATGCGCTTGGCCTTCGCCTCCTCGGTCATGGAACCGCGCGAGACGGAGATGGCGTAGTTCTTCTCGATGGTGGCGAGCCCGCGGTCGAGCGCTTCGCGGTTCATTTCCAGAAGCGTGACAGGAATGCCGCCATTGGCGAAGGACATGGCGATGCCGCCGCCCATGGTGCCGGCGCCGATGACGCCGGCGCGGCGCAGTTCACGCGCCGCGATGTCCTTGCCGACGCCCGCGATCTTGGCTGCTTCGCGCTCGGCGAAGAACAGGTGGCGCTGCGCCCGCGACTGGTCGCCTGAGATGAGCTTGACGAAGAAGTCGCGCTCGCTGGCGAGCGCCTCGTCGAACGGCAAAGTGATGGCGTTGCGCACCGATTGGGCGCAGGCGACCGGCGCCTCGAGACCGCGCGCCTTCTTTGCGAGTTCGGCGGCCTGCCTGTCGAAGGCCTCGAGGTCTGCCTGTGCGATTTGTTCGCGGCGGTCGCGCACGGCGGTGAATTTGGCGCCCTCCGCGGCCCTCGCGCGGGCGAATTCAACAGCGGAGGCGACCACATCGTTCTCAGCGATAGCATCGACAAGCCCGCCCTCCAACGCTTCCGCAGCACCGATCGGGATGCCGGAAACGATGATCTTCAGCGCCTTCTGCGGGCCGATCAGGTAGGGCAGGCGGACGGTGCCGCCGGCTCCGGGCAACAGGCCGAGCTTGACCTCGGGCAGGCCGAGTTTCGCCGCCCTGTCGGCGATGCGGAAATGGCAGCCGAGCGCCAGTTCGAGGCCGCCGCCAAGTGCGGTGCCATGGATCGCGGCGACCGTTGGCTTTTCGATCTTTTCCAGGGTCGCGATCAGGTCGCGCAGGTCGGGCCGCTGCATCGGCTTGCCGAACTCGGTGATATCGGCGCCGGCCACGAAGGTGCGGCCGGCACAAGCCAGCACGATAGCCTCCACCGAGGCATCGTCGCGCAGGGTCTCGAACGCCTTCATCAGCGGCTCGCGCACATGGAAGGAGAGCGCGTTCACCGGCGGGTTGTCGATGGTGATGATGGCGACGGCGCCGTCACGGGAAACTGCAACGGATTGGCTCATGGAAACTCCTTCAGACGAATTGCGCTGACTGGCTTGATTTAGCGTATCCAGCGCCCCGCAGGAACGTGTCGATCAGGCTGGCGACGGCTTCGGGCTGCTCGACGCAAGGTATATGGCCGGCGCCCGCGACAATGCGGAATTCGCAGCCGTGGATCAACTCCGCCGTCGAGCGGACCAGGTCGGGAGGGGTCGAGCCGTCCTGGTCGCCAACCAGGCATAGCACCGGGATTTTCAATACGCGGGTGGATTCGGTGAGGTCGGCGTCGCGAATTGCAGCACAGGTGCCGACATAGCCCTCGACGGGGCATCGAGTGAGCATTGCGAGATAGCCGACGAAATCCGCGTTGTCGGGCGACCGGTATGCCGGCGTGAACCACAGCTTCATGATGCCATCGGCAATCGAAGCAATGCCCTTTTCGATTACCGTGTCGATACGCGTGTTCCAGGATTCCTCCGTGCCGATCTTGTGCGCGGTGTCGCAGAGCACCATGGCGGCAACGAGATCGGGGCGAAGCGCCGCCAGTCCCTGCGCGATGAGCCCGCCGACGGAAAGGCCGACAACCGCCGCTTTTTCGATGCGGTGGTGGTCGAGCAGCGCGGCAAGATCCTTGACATGATCGGACATCGCGTAAGGCGCCGGCGTCGCCTCGGAGAGGCCATGGCCGCGCTTGTCGTAGACAAGCACGCGGTAGCGTCCGTCAAGCCGCGCCGCGACGTCGTGCCAGATCCGGAAATCGGTACCGAGCGAATTGGCAAACACCAGCACGGGCTTGCCGGCGGCGCCGCGGAATTCGTGATGCAGGACAACACCGTTCACGCGCAGGAACGCCACGCCGAACCTCCTCCCGAAAACATACTACTGAGTATGTTGGAAATAACGGGCGTGTCAATTGGAGGTGTTGGCTTTCGTGCCGCGATTGTCCCCGGGCGGGCCGGCAGACAGTGCGCAGGCCACGCCTTCGATGCATCTGCTTGGTGCCGATTTGTCGTCTCAATGTGTTTCGCCGGAACCCCCCACGGCGACGATGTTGAACGGCTTGCCGTCGAGCGGAATATCCCTGGTCTTGGCAAAGCTCGCCGCCTCGACCACGCGGATCATACTTTTCAGCGGATCGGTGACCAGGATGTTGTCTCCGGCAATCGCGATGCGCGGCCGCGGATCGCTCCAGTGGCCGTCCATGCTGTAAGGCTCCGTGAGGGAGAGCGACCTGGTGATGGAACCGGACAGCACGTCGATCTGGTGCAGCCTGCCGTCCTCGGTGAAGACGTAGGCGAATTTCGGCCGCACAGGGTCGACGGCGAAATGCACGCGGCGTGCCGGCAGTTCGATCAGGCGAAAGGCGTCTTCCGCTTCCGGATCGATGAGCACGACGGCGCTCGGCCCGTAGTTGCCAAGGAAATATTGCAGGCCACGGCCGCCGGCCAGCGTCGTCGATTTGCCTTCGGGCAGGTTGTCGGGGTAGGCGAGGAAGTCGATCTGCGGGCTGTCCTTGCCGGATCTCGCCACCAGCAGCCCCCTGGCGCAGGCTATCGCGGTGAGACCGCCGGAAGTGGCTTCCCCATGAAGGTCCGGGCATTCATGCAGATCGCCGACGCGGGCGCCGGAGCGGTCCAGCACGCGAATGCCGACCGGCAGTTCATCAGAGGGCTTTTCCGGATGCGGTTCGGTCACCAGCATATGCTCGCCAAAGGCGATGGCGACGCCATGGTGTGGACCGGCGGTCCTGACCTCGCGGACATCCGGCAGGCCGTCGAGCACTGCCTTTTCCGACACGATGCGCGCCACGCCTTCATCGTCGAAGAACAATGCGATGTCACCGTGATGGTCGACGAAATGCACCGGCTTCCTGCCGGCGATATCGGCGTCCAGCCGTTGCGGCTCCTCGATCTCGATGTCGCCGTGGTCGCCATGGTCGTCGACGGAGATGCCGGTGGCGACGGCCGAGACGAGATTGCCGTCGCGCTGGACGGCAAAGACGGTGCGGCCGCTTTCGCTGGCATAGAGGCTGGCGGGGCTTTTCATGCTAAACGTGCCGATCCTTTCGCCGGTCGCGTCGAGGACGTTGACGACAGGCGCGCCGTGATCCGACACAAACAGCCGCCATGTCGACTTTTCGTCGGCTAATGATGGCACGGCTGCGCATGCCATGATGATGGTGAGCGCCGACAGTGTCTTGCGGAAATCGTGCATCTTCTCTCTCCGTTAGTTATGTTATGACGTAACATTGAGTGGCTAAAGAAAAGGCGGAGTCCGGCTCCGCCCTTCATGGAAAGGCCGTTCAGCTGCCGAGGATGGCGCCGCGGATCGTAGCGACGTTGCTGCGCATCATGTCGATGTAGGTGGCAGCCTTGCCTTCGGAGGACAGGGCGTCCGAGAACAGCACGCCGCCCACCTTGAGGTTGGTCTCGGTTGCGATCTGTTCGATCAGGCGCGGATTGGTGATGTTTTCGAGGAAAATCGCCGACGCCTTGTCATCCCGAACCTGCCTGATCAGCGCGGCCACGTCGGCGGCCGAGGCTTCGGCTTCCGTGGAAATGCCTTCGGGCGCCAGGAAGGTGACGCCGTACTTGTGGGCGAAATAGCCGAAAGCATCGTGCGAGGTGATAATCGTGCGCTTGTCGGCGGGGATCGACGCAATCGAGGCCTTCACCTCGCCATCGAGCGCCTTGAGCCTAGCGGTGTAGGCCGTGGCGTTGGCCTGGTAGGTCTGGCAGCCGCTTGCGTCGGCGGCGCAGAAGGCATCGGCGACGTTCCTCACATAGATCTCGGCATTGGGCACCGACTGGAACGCGTGCGGGTCGATGTCGCCATGGTTATGGTGGTCTTCGACCGAAGCCGGCTCTTCACCGTCATGGTGCTCGCCTTCCGCCATCTTTATGGTCTCGACCCCTTTGGTCAGCTCGACGATCGCGGCCTTGGTGGCGCTGGCTTCGACAAGGCGCTGTAGGAAACCTTCAAATTGCAGGCCGTTGACCAGCACGACATCAGCGCCGGCCATGGCGACCGCGTCGGTGGGTTTCGGCTCATAGACATGCGCGTCGCCATCGGGGCCGACCAGCGTGGTGAGCTCGATGCGATCGCCGCCGACATTTTTTGCGAAGTCGCCGATGATGGAGAAGCTGGCGACGACTTTCAGCTCGGCCGCCGCAGCCGGAAGAGCGAGCGCGGATAGAAGCGTTGCCGCGCCGAACAGCATCATGGTCCGGAGTGTCTTGCGCATGGAAAAAATCTCCTGGCTGGAAAAATCAGGCAGTGCGGTGCCGGTGGTGGCGGACGCGGGAATTCAGGATGCCGCGCGTGCCCGCGACGATCGAGGCGAGGTAGATGACGCCAGCCGAGAGAATGATCGCAGGGCCGGACGGCAGCGAGAAATGGTAGGAGACGAGCAGGCCGGCGACACATGAGACGCCGCCAACAAGGATGGCCAGCGCGATCATCGGCTCGAGCCGAACCGTCCAGAAGCGGGCGGCCGCCGCCGGCAGCATCATCAGCCCGACCGAAAGCAGGGTGCCGAGCGCCTGGAAGCCGCCGACGAGGTTGAGCACCACGAGCGCCAGGAAGATGAAATGCACCGGCGTGCCGAAGCGGCTGACCGACCTCAGGAACAAGGGATCGAGGCATTCAGCCACCAGCGCGCGCCAGAAAATGGCCAGCGTCAGGAGCGTGATGGCCGTTATCACGCCGATCAGCGCCAGGGCGTCGTTATTGAGGGCGAGCACGGTGCCGAACAAAACATGCATCAGGTCGACGCTGGAGCCGCGCATCGACACCATCAGGACACCGAGCGCCAGCGAGATCAGGTAGAACGCCGCCATCGAGGCGTCCTCCTTCTGGATCGTGAAGCGGGAGACGGCGCCCGCGCCGAGCGCCACGACGACGCCGGCAATGAGGCCGCCGATGGTCATCGGCACGATCTGCAGGCCGAACAGTAGGAAGCCGGTGGCGGCGCCCGGCAGGATGGCGTGCGCCATGGCGTCGCCGGTCAGGCTCATGCGGCGCAGCATCAGGAACACACCGACCGGGCACGAGCTCAGCGCCAGCGCCAGCGAGCCATAAAGGGCGCTGCGCATGAAGGCGAAATCGGCAAACGGGGCAATCAGGAAATCATACATGATCAAGCCTTGCCGCTGCCGGCGTGGAGATGCTCGGCAGGCCCGTCATGGTGATGATGTGTCGGGGTGGTCATGATCGTGGTGATCGCGGCCGTCATGGCGGTGTGGGTGAGCGTGAGGCGTCTCCGGCGCCTCGCACCACGGCGCATCGTCGCTCCAGGCTTCGTTGAAACGGCGGGCCTTCAAGAGATTTTCCGGCCGCAGGGCTTCCCTGGTCTCGCCCCAGGCGACGGGCTGGCGCGCCAGGAGCAGCGTTTCGGGAAAATGCGTGCGCACCAGGTCAAGATCGTGCACGACCACCATCACGGTGCGGCTCTCGCCATGCCAGCGCTTGATGAGCGCGATGAGGTCGCCAACGGTTTTGGCGTCGACCGCGTTGAAGGGCTCGTCGAGCAGGATCAGGTCGGCGTCCTGCACCAGCACCCGGGCAAACAGCGCCCGCTGCAACTGGCCGCCGGACAGCGTATCTATCGGCCGGCCCTCGAACCCTTCCATGCCGACAGCCATCAGCGCTTTGCTCACGCTGGCCCTGTCCTCGGCGGTGAAGCGGCCGAGCAGGCCGCGCTTCGGCCACAGGCCGAGCGAGACCAGGTCGACGACGCGGGCGGGGAAGGAGCGGTCGATCTCCGATTGCTGCGGCAGGTAGGCGACGCGGGCGCCGTCATTGTGCAGGACTTCGCCGGACATCGGTTCCAGGACGCCGACGATGCCCTTCATCAGCGTCGACTTGCCGGAACCGTTGGGGCCGACGATCGCGGTCAGCGAGCCGCGCGCGACGCTGCCGTTAAGATGATGCACGGCGGGATGGCTGAAATAGCCCAGCGTCAGGTCGCGAAAGGTCAGGCTGGCTTCTGTCATGCGGCTGTCCGGAAATTTTGGGCGCTGCGCCCGGGTGGAAATGGATATGTAACGTTATTACATATGTCAATCGAAAACGTTATGTTATTGTGTTAACAAGGGTGATGACGCTAAGCATGGGATCGAGCCGATGCGGTCAAGCCCCTGGAGTTGAGCGATTGAGCGCCGTTGACCTGACCAAGAACCAGACGCTGGTGTTGAACACGCTGTCGCGCGCGAGCGGCCCGCTCAGCGCCTATACGATCCTCGACCAGTTGCGCGGCGAGGGGTTCCGCGCGCCGCTGCAAGTCTACCGGGCGCTCGAAAAGCTGCTGGAGCGCGGCCTCGTGCACCGGCTGGAAAGCCTCAACGCCTTCGTCGCCTGCGCCCACGACCATGACCACGCTCATGGGCTGACCGCCTTCGCGATCTGCGAGAAATGCGGCCAGGTTTCGGAGTTTTCCGATGAGATCGTCGAAGAGCGCCTGAAGAACTGGGCCGGGAAGAGCGGATTTCGCGCCGCCAAGACGACGATCGAGATTCGCGGCGACTGCGCCAACTGCGCGTAGCTGGCAGAAGCGGCGGGATAGCCGCGAACGGCCTGCCGCGGAGTGAAAACTGTCTGGCGCCGCGGACTGCGAGAGTCCGCAGCGCCGGCGGGCAGGCTTAATTCAAATTCCGATCTTTCTGGAAGAAAACCTCCTCGCCTTGGCGGCAGACCTCGACAGAATCGGCTGCCGTGTTCACCGCGCCGGGCGTGGAAAACGATACGCACTCACCCGAGGCAAGCAGGGCTTGAATCCGGATGGGGGCGGCGTCGCTGCCTTGATGGGCGAACGTGCTGACGACATTGAAGCGGTTTTCCTCGACGGTGTAATAGGCGGCTCCGGATATGCCGTTGAGCACGATGCTCCGAGCGTGGATAGGTTCAAGCCCGCCGGCGTTTGCCGGATAGGCTGCAAAGAGCGCAAGGCTGGCGGCGGCGAAGATTTGAAGCGGTTTCATGGAAATTCTCCAAGGGTTGTGTTGTTTGCGTTGAAGCGCGGCATGAGCGCCGCGCGGGTGTTCAGGCGGCCTTTTCGCGGCCAAATCCGTATCGGGCCGCCGGCGCGGCGTGCGACAGGTTCGGTATCAGCTTCTGACGGGCGGCCTCGAAAGCGTTCCAGTCGGCAATGTCGGGCAGCGCCGGGATGGTGACGAATTCGCCCTGGTCGAGCCCGGCCAAAGCGGCGTCGACCATGTCGTCCGCCGACATCACGATCGCCTGCGGCAGGTTCTCGACCGGATTCCCGGCGATCTCCCAGAATTCGGTCGCCGTCGCGCCAGGCATTACGGCCTGCACACGGATGCCCTTGTCGGCAAGCTCGTGCCGGAGCGACTGGCTGAACGCGAGCACGAAGGCCTTGCTGCCGCCATAGACCCCGTTCAGCCGTTCGGGGGCGATGGCGACGATCGAGGCGATGTTGACGATCGTGCCTTCTCCGCGCGCCACGAAACCCGGCACGGCTGCGTAGGTCAGCCGGGTCAAGACGCTGACGTTCAGCGTGATCATGTCGGCCATCTTGCCGATGTCCGACTGAAGCAGAGGCGCGGTCGCGCCGACCCCGGCGTTGTTGACCAGCATGACGATGGATGCGTCGGTGCGCAGCACCTTTTCGATGCCGGCGAGATCCGCGGCATTCGTCAGGTCGGCAGCGATTGTCTGAACCGACCGTCCGGTGTCATCGGTGATGCGCTTCGCCAACGCACGCAGCCGGTCGCCGTTGCGGGCGACCAGAATGAGATCATGGCCGCGCCGGGCGAGCCGGTCGGCATAGATCGCACCAATACCTGAAGAAGCGCCGGTGATGAGCACGGTTCCGCTGCGGGAAGAAAGTGTCATGGGGTGTATCTCCTTTTTTGCCTGCCGGCCCTTCGCCGGTTTCGAAAGAAGTTGTACATCCGCTGGTCTGTGACTTAAATGTCGTATATACCACCTTTTAGGACATCACAGGAGGTGACCATGCATCGTCTCGGCTATCTTGCCGCTCCCGATTTCCAGGTGATGGGTTTCGCCGCGATCTCGGCTTTCGAGTTCGCCAACCTGACCGCTGGCGAGAAATTCTATGACGTCCACATGCTGTCCGAGACGGGTGGGCCGGTGAACAGTTCGTTGGGGATGAGCATCGAGACCGAACCCTTCAACGACGGTCATTACGACACGATCCTGGTTGGCGGAGCCGTCGGTCCCATGCCGGCCACGCCGGCTCTCGCTGCTTTCCTGCGACAGAAGTTCGGGGAGGCGCGGCGGGTCGCCGCGATCTGCACCGGGGCGTTCGCGCTGGCCGAAGCCGGTCTTCTCGACGGCCGCCGGGCAACGACCCATTGGGCTTATGCGCGCGAGCTTCAGAAACGGTTTCCGGCGGTGAAGGTGGAGGACGATCGCATTTTCATCATCGACGGAACGGTGTGGACATCGGCCGGCATGACGGCCGGCATCGATCTGGCGCTGGGCATGGTGGAAAAGGATCTGGGCGCGGACATAGCGCGTCTCGTGGCGAAGAAGATGGTGGTCTACCACCGGCGCGCCGGAGGGCAGTCGCAGTTTTCAGCCTTGCTCGAACTCGACCCCAAGTCGGATCGCATCCAGAGCGCCCTCGATTACGCCAAGCAAAATCTCCACACCCCGCTCTCCGTCGAGCAGTTGGCCGAGGCTGCGCATCTCAGCCCCCGGCAGTTCAGCCGCGCCTTTCGCGCCGAGACCGGCCAGTCGCCGGCCAAGGCCGTCGAGAACCTACGTGTCGAGGCGGCCCGGCTGATGATGGAACAGGGGCGGCACCCGATCGATGTCGTCGCCAACGAGACCGGATTTGCCGACCGAGAGCGGATGCGGCGGGCGTTCTTGCGCGCCTTCGGCCAGCCGCCGCAGGCGATGCGGCGAAACGCCAGGCTGGCGTCCGCAGGATGACGGCGGCCAACAAGACCTGAATTTGTCAACGGTTCTGACGGAAAGCTTCCGGCGCTCTGGACCAATGGGAAAGTGCGACGGAGCCGCTAGGAGTGGTGAGATTCAGGTGATGCCGGCCTGCAAATGGCGGCTTTCTGCGCTTCTGGTGCTTGCGTACCCAAATGTACGCTGCGCTCCGGTTCTCGAAATCCACCACTTTCGGCTCGGCCTGACCTGAATCTCGACACCCCTCTAAGGGGGAAGCATTCCCTGGAAGCGGCTTTGACATGCGCACCATCGACACCGACATCGCAATCATCGGAGCCGGCATTGCAGGCGCTGGCGTCGCCGCGGAGCTTGCCGGCGATTTCAAGGTCGTGCTGGCCGAGCAGGAGGACTGCGCGGGCTATCATTCGACCGGCCGCTCGGCGGCGATCTTCATCCGCAACTACGGCAACGCCACGATCCGCGCGCTGAGCAACGCCAGCGCGCCTTTGTTCGAAGGCGCCGACAGGGCGCTGTTTCCGCAGCCGCTGCTCACGCAGCGCGGCCTGCTTTATGTCGCCGGCGCGGATGGCGTGGACAAACACCGGGAGTTGATAACTTCGGCCGACGGCTTGTGCGAAATCGACGCCGGCGCGGCGGTGGCGAAAGTGCCGGTGCTGCGCCGGGAAACGATCGCGGCTGCCGCCTATGAGGAAGACGCCAGGGATATCAACGTGGCGGCGCTTCACGAGGGCTGGCTGCGCAAGGCGCGCGCCGCCGGCGCCGGCCTGCTCACCGGCGCGCCGTTGCTGCGCGCAGCGTATGAGGGCGGCCACTGGCGGATCGTGACGCCGGCGGTTCGCATCACGGCAAGAATCCTCGTCAACGCCGCCGGCGCCTGGGCCGATAAAGTGGCGGAGCGGGGCGGCGTGGCAACGCTCGGGATGACGCCGATGCGGCGCTCCATGGCCGTGATACCAGCGCCCGAAGGGCAGGACATTGCCGGCTGGCCACTGGTCGCCGACGCCGCGGAAGGCTGGTATTTCAAGCCGGAAGCCGGAAAGCTCTCTTGTTTCGCCGGCCGAGGAAATCCTGGTCGAACCGCATGACGCCTATGTCGACGACATGGTGCTGGCCGAGGGGCTCTACCGGTTCGAACAGGCGGTCGACGTGCCGGTGACCCGGGTCGAACGCAGCTGGGCCGGCCTGCGCACCTTCGCGCCCGATCGCACACCGGTGGCCGGTTTCGATCGCCACGGCGGCGAATTTTTTCTGGCTGGCGGGGCAGGGTGGTTACGGAATCCAGACCGCGCCGGCCTTGTCACATCTTGCCGGACAGTTGATAAGGCGCGCGAGCCTGCCCGGCGATCTTGAGGCATTGGTTCCGGCGCTGTCGCCGGATCGTTTCCGCAACTGAGCGCAGGCGCGGCCCGAAAAACCCAAGCAGCAGAAGGAAATTCCCATGAGCATCCGTCGCATCGAAGCCGGCCCCCGCATGAGCCAGGCCGTCATCCACGGCAACACCGTCTATCTCGCCGGCCAGGTCGGAACTCCCGGCAAGAGCGTCGCCGAGCAGACCAGCGATATCCTGGCGACGATCGACCGCCTGCTGAAGCAAGCCGGCTCCGACAAGTCGAAGATCCTGCAGGCGATCATCTGGCTGGCCGACATGGCCGATTTCGCCGAGATGAATTCGGTCTGGGACAAGTGGGTCGACGGCCCGAACGCACCGGCCCGCGCCACCGGCGAGGCGAAGCTGGCGACGCCGGAATACAAGGTCGAGATCATCATCACCGCGGCGATCTGATTGCTCTGCCGGCATCTTCTCCCCGTGAACGGGGAGAAGAGCGCTACCCCTGTGGCGGCGTAAAGCGCGCCACCAGCGCATGGCTGTCGCCGGCATAGGTCAGCCGCACATGGGTGACCGGCTGGTCGGCGCTCCAGGTGCGGCGCTCGACCACCAGGCAGGCTGTGCCCGGCGCGATGCCCAGTGCGGCGGCGGTGTCGGCATCGGCTCCGGTCGCGCGGATCGTGTGTCTCGGCCGCGCTCCACGGCACGCGGTCGAGCAGCCACGGGCCGGGCGCGATCTCGGTAAAACTTTCGTCCGCCGCTTCCGGCACCGCGGCGAGGCTGATCAGCCGGTCCTCGATGCAAAACAGCCGGTTCTGCCGGCGAAATGCCGGCACGACAAGTTCCAGAACAGGACTGCCGCCGGCAGCACGTCCAGGCGGATGCAGGTCGGCATGCGTCGCCTTGCGCCGGTTCCGCACGGCACAGCTCGTAGCGGTAGGGCAGGCCGAGCGCCTCGACCTCGGCCTTGATGTCGTGGATCTCGAGAATCGCCGACTGCGAGCTGCGGCTGGCGTACAAAGCTGCCGAGCGCCGCCGCCGCTCGATCAGCCCGGCCTTGCGCCAGCTGCGACAGCGCCTTGTTCACCGTCATGCGCGAGCAGCCGTACTCGGCGGTCAGCTCGTGCTCGAACGGGATGCGGTAGCCGGGCGGCCATTCGCCGGACAGGATGCGGTCGCGGATGTCGGTGAGGATGCGCTGGTAGAGCGAACGGGTTCGCCAGCCGTTCCTTCCTGCCGCAGCAGCCGTGTCGGTCATCGCGATCTTCCAGACCCGGCGAGCGTCGGTCGATGGTTTAGCCTATGCCGTCAGAAGTTCCAGCATTGTCTTGCGGAATTTCGCGGCGATGGCGTCGCGCTTGACGGTGACGGCCGCCTTCGACCAGCTTTCGGCCGCGCACCCAGACGCAGTCGACGCCGGCGCCGTTGGCGAAGATCCAGGCGTCGAGGATGGCGTCGCCGGATTTGCCGGCAAGCGACGGATGGTCGGCGTCGAGCGAGACGAAATCGGCCGGAGCGCCAGCTGCAAGTCCGCGATGTGCCGGCGCCGAGCGCCTGCGCTGCCGCCGGCAAGCGCTGCGTCGAACAGAGCGCGCCGGTCGAGCCGCCCGGCGCTGCAAGCACGTTGCGGGCGCGGTGGGCGAGGCGCTGCGAATATTCGAGCTGGCGCAGTTCGTCGGCGCACGCCGATCAGCACGTTGGAATCCGAGCCGATGCCGAAGCGGCCGCCATGCTCGACGAAGACGGCGGCGCCGGAAAGGTGCCGTCGCCGAGATTGGCCTCGGTGATCGGGCAGAGCCCGGCGACGGCGCCGCTTGCCGCCATGCGCCGCGTCTCGGCTTCGGTCATGTGGGTGGCGTGGATCAGGCACCAGCGGCCGGTCGACCTCGGCATTGGCGAGCAGCCATTCGACCGGCCGCGCGCCCGACCAGGCGAGGCAGTCCTCGACCTCCTTGATCTGCTCGGCGACATGGATGTGGATCGGCGCCGTCACCGCGCCAGCGCCGCCACCGCGGCCAGTTCGTCCGGCGTCACCGCGCGCAGGCTGTGCGGCGCGACGCCGACCACCGCGCCGTCGACCCGCGATGCCGCCGCGCGGCAGCCTTCGAGCAGACGGGCGAAGCCGTCGAGATCGTTGATGAAGCGGCGCTGGCCGTCGTTGGGCGCGGCGCCGCCGAAGCTCGGAATGCGCGTAGAAGACCGGCAGCAGCGTCAGCCCGATGCCGGTCTCGGCCGCGGCCGCGGCGATCCGCTCGGCCATCTCGGCGATGTCGGCATAGGGCTTGCCGTCGCGGTCGTGGTGCAGATAGTGGAACTCGCCGACGCGGGAGAAGCCGGCCTCCAGCATCTCGACATAGAGCTGCGCGGCGACCGCCTCGACCTGGTCCGGCGTCATCGCCAGCGCGAAGCGGTACATCACCTCGCGCCAGGCCAGAAACTGTCGGCCGACGGCCCGCGCGTCTCGGCCAGCCCCGCCATGCCGCGCTGGAAGGCGTGGCTGTGCAGGTTGGGCATGCCGGGCAGGAGGATCGCGTGGCGCTCGTCGCCGGGCTGCGGCGGCTGGCGTCCGGCTCGACGCGAGGCGATGCGGCCGCCGTCGATGCGAGATGCGGACGTTGTCGACGCCCAGCCGTCGGGAAGCAGTGCCTGTTCGCGCGAAGATCGCGGTCATGTCGCACTCCGATCGAATGGCATTCGCTCGACAGTCACTCGCGATGATCGCCGACATGCATATCGACTTGCAATCCGCTTGCAATCTCGCAATATGTATATACATAATGCATCGATTGGAACGGAAAGATTATGGCCGCAGGGAGAAGCCATGCAGGGTCCGGACGCGCGATCTGGCGCAACGCGCGGCTGGCGACGCTTGCCGAAAGCTGCCCGGGCTCGGCGTCGTCGAGAACGGCGCCGTTGCCGCGCGCGGCGGGCGGATCGTCTATGCCGGCCCGGAGGCCGAACTTGCCGGCCGCTTTGACATCCGGCGCCGAACATCATCGACTGCGAAGGCCGCTGGATCACGCCCGGCCTGATCGACTGCCACACCCATCTCGTCCATGCCGGCAACCGCGCCAACGAGTTCGAGATGCGGCTGGCCGGCGCGACCTACGAGGAGGTGGCGCGGGCCGGCGGCGGCATCGTCTCGTCGGTGAAGGCGCTGCGCGCGGCGAGCGAGGACGAACTGGTCGCGCAGTCGCTGCCGCGCCTCGACGCGCTGATCGCCGAAGGCGTCACCACGGTCGAGATCAAGTCCGGCTACGGGCTCGACCTCGAGAACGAGGCGAAGTCGCTGCGCGCCGCGCGCCGGCTCGGCGAGGAGCGGCCGGTCACGGTGCGCACGACCTTCCTCGGCGCGCATGCGCTGCCGCCGGAAGCCAAGGGCGACAAGGACGCCTACATCGCCAAGGTCGTCGGACGAGATGCTGCCGGCGATCGCCGCGGCAGGGCCTGGCCGACGCCGTCGACGGCTTCTGCGAGGGCATCGCCTTCTCGCCCGAGCAGATCGCCCGCGTCTTCGAGGCCGCGAAGGCGCTCGGCCTGCCGGTCAAGCTGCATGCCGACCAGCTCTCCAACCTGCACGGCGCCGCGCTTGCCGCGAGCTTCGGCGCGCTGTCGGCCGATCATCTCGAATACACCGACGAGGCGGGCGCCGCGGCGATGGCCAGGGCCGGCACGGTCGCGGTGATCCTGCCCGGCGCCTTCTACTTCATCCGCGAGACCAAGAAGCCGCCGGTCGACGCTGTTCCGCCAGCACGGCGTGCCGATGGCGGTCGCCACCGACTGCAATCCCGGCACCTCGCCGCTGACCTCGCTGCTGCTGACCATGAACATGGCGGCGACCCTGTTCGGCATGACGGTCGACGAATGCCTCGCCGGCGTGACGCGCGAGGCGGCGCGCGCGCTCGGCCTGCTCGGCGAAACCGGCACGCTGGAGGCCGGCAAATGGGCCGACCTCGCCATCTGGGACATCGAGCGCCCGGCCGAGCTCGTCTACCGCATGGGCTTCAACCCGCTGCATCGGCGCGTCTGGAGGGGACGATGACCGAGCTCGTCCTGAAGCCCGGCAGCGCCACGCTGGCCGACTGGCGCGCCATCTATCGCGGCGCGGTGCCGACGCTCGACCCGGCCTGCAAGCCGCGCGTCGAGGCGCAGCGCCGCAGGCGGTCGCGCGCATCGTCGCCAAGGGCGAGCCGGTCTACGGCATCAACACCGGCTTCGGCAAGCTGGCCAGCGTGCGCATCGACGCCGCCGATCTCGAAACCCTGCAGCGCAACATCGTGCTGTCGCATGCCGCCGGCGTCGGCGAGCCGATGCCGGTCGCGGTCGCGCGGCTGATGATGGCGCTGAAGCTCGCCAGCCTGGCGCAGGGCGCGTCCGGCGTGCGGCCGGAGACGCTCGAGCTGCTGGAGGCGATGCTCGCCAGCGACGTCATCCCGGTCGTGCCCGGCGCAGGGTTCGGTCGGCGCCTCCGGCGACCTCGCGCCGCTGGCGCACATGACGGCGGCGATGATCGGCGTCGGCGAATGCTTCACGCCGCACGGCCGCTTCCCGGCCGAGGTCGCGTTCGTGTCGCACGGGCTGGAGCCGGTGACGCTCGGCGCCAAGGAAGGGCTGGCGCTGCTCAACGGCACGCAGTTCTCGACCGCCTACGCGCTGGCCGCGCTGTTCGAGGCCGAAGTGCTGTTCCAGCTCGGCGCTGGTCACCGGCGCGCTGTCGACCGACGCGGCGCGGGCTCGGACGCGCCGTTCGATCCGCGCATCCATGCGCTGCGCAGGCATCGCGGCCAGATCGAGACGGCCGACGCGCTGCGCGACCTGATGGCCGGCAGCGCCATCCGCGCCTCGCACCTGCGTCGGCGACGAGCGCGTGCAGGACCCGTACTGCCTGCGCTGCCAGCCGCAGGTGATGGGCGCGGCGCTCGACGTGCTGCGCCAGGCGGCCGACACGCTGGAGACCGAGGCGAACGGCGTCTCCGACAATCCGCTGATCTTCGCCGAGGACGACACGGCGCTGTCCGGCGGCAATTTCCACGCCGAGCCGGTGGCGTTCGCCGCCGACATGATCGCGCTGGCCGTCTGCGAGATCGGCTCGCTCGCCGAGCGGCGCATCGCCATGCTGGTCGATCCGGCGCTGTCCGGCATGCCGGCCTTCCTGACGCCGAAGCCCGGGCTGAATTCCGGCTTCATGATCCCGCAGGTGACGGCGGCGGCGCTCGTCTCGGAGAACAAGCAGCGGCCTATCCGGCCAGCGTCGATTCGATCCCGACCTCGGCCAACCAGGAGGACCATGTCTCGATGGCGGCGCATGGCGCGCGCCGGCTGCTCGGCCATGGTCGAGAACGCCACCGCCGTCATCGGCATCGAACTGCTGGCCGCCGCGCAGGGCTGCGATTTCCATGCGCCGCTGACGTCGAGCGCGCCGCTGGAAGCGCGTGCGCGCGCTGGTGCGCGCCGAGGTGCCGCATCTCGACGACGACCGCCATTTCCATCCCGACATGGAGAAGGCCATCGCGCTGGTGCGCAGCGGCGCGGTCGATCGCTGCGGCGGGCGCGATCGCGCTGCCGGCGATTTCGGGGGACGCGGCATGAGCACGCCGTCCTGGCTCACTGTCACCCGCGGCGACTGCGCCGCTGCTCGTCGAGCCTGCCGCACACCGGCACCGATCTCGCCGACATTCGAGCCGCGGCTCGTGTCGCGCTGGCTCGGCCAGCGCGACTGCGACTGGTGGATCGACAAGCTCTACGACTTCGCCGCCGGTCTCGGCGCGACCGTCGTCCGCACGGCGATCTCGCGCACCGTCATCGACGTCAACCGCGACCCGTCCGGCGCCTCGCTCTATCCCGGCCAGGCGACCACCGGCGCTCTGCCCGACCGAGACTTTCGACGGCGAGCCGCTCTACCGCGATGGCGAGGAGCCGGAGCCGGCGGAGATCGACCGGCGGCGCGAGGCCTATTTCGAGCCCTATCACGCCGCGCTGGCAGACCGAGATCGCGCGGCTGCGCGACGCTGCATCCGCAACGTCGTGCTCTACGACTGCCATTCGATCCGCTCGGTCGTGCCGCGCCTGTTCGACGGCGACGCTGCCGGTGTTCAACCTCGGCACCAATGACGGCAAGAGCGCCGATCCGGCGCTTGCAGGCGCAGGTCGCCGGCAGATCATGGCCGAGAGCGGCCAGACCTGGGTCGTCAACGGCCGCTTCAAGGGCGGCTGGATCACCCGCCACTACGGCGACCCGGCCAACGGCGTCCATGCGCTCCAGATGGAGCTGGCCTGCCGCGGCTACATGCGCGAGCCGGACGGCACAGGCGACGCCGGAGAACTGGCCTGTCGCCTACGACCCCGACTATCGCCGCGCCGATGCGCGCGCACGCTGACCGAAATTCTCGAAACCGCAATCGCGCTGGGCGCGCCGGCATGACAGCACCGACGACGCCGGAGGCATTCATGACCACACCACACCCGCATCGACAATGCCCGCGTCATCCGCGCCGCCACCGGCACCGAGCTCATCGGCCAAGAGCTGGCTGACCGAAGCGCCGCTGCGCATGCTGATGAACAATCTCGACCCGAAGGTCGCCGAGAAGCCGGGCGAACTCGTCGTCTATGGCGGCATCGGCCGCGCCGCGCGCGACTGGGAGAGCTTCGACCGCATCGTCGCCGCGCTGCAGCACGCTCGAGGACGACGAGACGCTGCTGGTGCAGTCGGGCAAGCCGGTCGGCGTCTTCCGCACCCATGCCGACGCGCCGCGCGTGCTGATCGCCAACTCCAACCTCGTGCCGCACTGGGCGAACTGGGACCATTTCAACGAGCTCGATCGGAAGGGCCTGATGATGTACGGCCAGATGACGGCCGGCTCCTGGATCTACATCGGCATCGCAGGGCATCGTGCAGGGCACCTACGAGACCTTCGTCGAGATCGGCCGCCAGCACTATGGCGGCGACCTCTCCGGCCGCTGGATCCTGACCGCCGGCCTCGGCGGCATGGGCGGCGCGCAGCCGCTGGCCGCGACCATGGCCGGCGCCTCCTGCCTCGCGGTCGAATGCCAGGCCGAGCCGCATCGAGATGCGGCTGCAGACCGGCTATGTCGACGTGCAGGCCAAGGACCTCGACGAGGCGCTGGCGATCATCGACAAGGCCGGCCAGGACAAGAAGGCGATCTCGGTCGGCCTGCTCGGCAATGCCGCCGACATCTTCCCGGAACTGGTGCGGCGCGGCGTCCGGCCCGACTGCGTCACCGACCAGACCTCGGCGCACGATCCGGTCAACGGCTATCTGCCGCAAGGGCTGGACGCTCGCCGAATGGGAGCGAAAAGCGCGAGCGCGACCCGAAGGCGGTCGAGAAGGCCGCGCGCGCCTCGATGGCGATGCATGTGCGAGGCCATGCTCGACTTCCACAAGCCGGGCGTGCCGACCGTCGACTACGGCAACAACATCCGCCAGATGGCGCAGGAAGAGGGCGTCGAGAACGCCTTCGATTTCCCCGGCTTCGTGCCGGCCTATATCCGCCCGCTGTTCTGCCGCGGCATCGGCCCGTTCCGCTGGGCGGCGCTGTCGGGCGATCCGGAGGACATCTACAAGACCGACGCCAAGGTGAAGGAACTGATGCCCGGCAACACGCACCTGCACAACTGGCTCGACATGGCGCGCGAGCGCATCCACTTCCAGGGCCTGCCGGCGCGCATCTGCTGGGTCGGCCTCGGCGACCGCCACCGCCTCGGCCTCGCCTTCAACGAGATGGTGGCCAGGGGCGAACTGAAGGCGCCGGTCGTCATCGGCCGCGACCATCTCGATTCGGGCTCGGTCGCCTCGCCCAACCGCGAGACCGAAGCGATGAAGGACGGCTCGGACGCCGTCTCCGACTGGCCGCTGCTCAACGCGCTGCTCAACACCGCCTCGGGCGCGACCTGGGTGTCGCTGCATCATGGCGGCGGCGTCGGCATGGGCTTCTCGCAGCATGCCGGCATGGTGATCGTCGCCGACGGCACGCCGGAGGCGGCGCAGCCGGCTCGAGCGCGTGCTGTGGAACGACCCGGCGACCGGCGTCATGCGCCACGCCGACGCCGGCTACGACATCGCCGTCGACTGCGCGCGAGAAACACGGGCTCAACCTGCCCGGCATCCTGGGCTGATGCGCGATGCGCATCCTGCGCCGCCAGACCTACCGCCGCATGCCGTGGAAGAACGGCGGCGGCGAGACCACCGAAATCGCGGTATCGCCCGAAGGCGCGGGCCTCGACGATTTCGACTGGCGCATCTCGATGGCGCGGGTGGACGGCGACGGGCCGTTTTCGCTGTTTGCCGGCGTCGACCGCACGCTGAGCATCCTCGAAGGCGAGGGATTGCGGCTGGAGATCGCCGGCCGTCCGGCGGTCACGATCGGCGGCGACACCGCGCCTTTCGCCTTTCCGGCCGACGAGAAGACCGATTCCGTCTTGCTTGGCGCAGCAGTGACCGACCTCAACGTCATGACACGGCGGACAAGCCATGCGCATACGGTACGGCGGCTAGAAGTCGCCGTCGAGGCTGACATTGGCTCCAACGCGGATACCGTGATCCTGTTCTGCCATCGCGGCTCGGCGAGCCTCTCCGCCAATGGCCTGACCGAGGAGCTTGGCCCGCTGGATACAGCCATTTTGAAAGACCCGGCTGAAATCCGGCTGCGCGCCGACACGGCAGCGTCGTTCTTCCTGGTGGAGATCGCAGCCGCTAAGCCAGACGTCTCTTAAGCGGCTGTTTCCCGAGCCGTTGTGCGGGGCGCAAAAGTACGCGATTGTCGCTGCATGTCCAACCGGCGTCTGACGGATGACCAAAAACCAGCGTAAGCGGGCGCGCAGATCGACAGCCCCGACGATGCTTCACGTGGCCGCGGCGGCGCGCGTGTCGGTGGCGACTGTTTCGGCGGTGGTCAATGGCACCGCGCCCGTCAGCCCGGCGCTGACAGCCAGGATCGAGGCCGCGATCAAGGAGATCGGCTACAAGCGCAACGCCATCGCCCGCAGCCTGAAGCTCGGCAAGACACGCACCATCGGGCTGACGGTTGCCGACATCACCAATCCATTCTTCACCGATGTCGTTGCGGTGATCCAGGAAGTCCTGCATCGCGCCGGCTATGCGGTCATGCTGTGCTGCAATGACGAGAACATCGAGACACAGGACGAACAGGTCCAGTTGCTGCTCGACCGCATGGTGGATGGCCTGATCATCGCGCCCGCCGGCGACGACGCCAATCTGGAGCGCATTCTGCAGGGCACAAACGTCCCGGTCGTTTTGATCGACCGCGCCTGCGACGGTGTCGAGACTGACGCGGTGACCCTCGACAACCAGCGTGCGGTGTTCGACGCCACAACCTACCTGCTGCATCTCGGGCACCGGCGCGTCGGCTACATTTCAGGCCCGCTCGACACGTCGACCGGCCGCGACCGGCTGGCCGGTTATCGCGGCGCGCTGGAAGCCGCCGGCATCGCCTTCGAGAACCAGTTGGTCAGGTTCGGCAATTTCCGCGAAGCCGAAGCGTACAAGGCTGCGATGCAGCTCCTGACGCTGTCGGAACGGCCGACGGCGATCTTCTCCGCCAACAACCTGATGGTCATCGGTGTCATGAAGGCGATCCGCGACATCGGGCTCTCCTGCCCGGAGGATATTTCGGTAGCGTGTTTCGACGATTTTCCATGGGCGGACGTGTTTCGGCCGCAACTGACCACGGTCGCGCAGCCGGTGCGCGCCATCGGCGAGCAGGCAGCCCAGTTGATGCTCGACCGGCTGGCCGGCGGCAGCGAGGGCGGGCCGCGGCGCCTCGTGCTGCAGGGGCGCCTCATGGTGCGCAGTTCCTGCCGTCCGCACGCTTCGCTGGTGCAGGGGGCAAGGCAGGCGGCAGGCGGTGAGTAGGCCGAACCACCGCTCGCATAGGTGCGGATCCAGAGCATGATCCCGAAAAGTGGAAGCAGGTTTTTCGGAAAAGATCATGCTCCAACAAAGATATAGAGCCACATTCGGATTCAATCGGAATGGAACAGGCTCTGGTCCGCTAAAGTATCGAAAACAGGCGAAATCACGCAGCAAGACGGGAGCTTGTGGTTGGCCGTGCTCGTGGGCATACTCCCGCCGCTTCGAAGCTGGATGGTAAGGAATAGAGAAAAATCCGATGCTCTACGCGATCCTCTGTTACGATTCCGAGGCGGTGACCACCGCAATGAGCGCCGAAGAAGACGGCGCGTTGATGGGCCGGCTTTTGGCCGTCCAGGAAAAGCTCGCCAAGCGCGGCAAGCTCGGTCCGGTCGCGCGGCTGATGCCAACCAACACTGCCTCCACATTGCGCAAGGGGCCGCAGACGCTGGTCCTCGACGGACCGTTCGCCGAAACCAAGGAGCAGCTTCTCGGCTTTTATGTCATCGACTGTGAGAGCCAGGAAGAGGCGGTCGGCGTGGCGAACGAACTCGCCAAGGCCGCAACGCACGGTACGGGCACCTACGAGATCCGGCCGTTGATGATGTTCAGACCCAACGCCGCACTGACATGAAGGACGCGACGTGGATCGACGCCGCGCTGACCGCCGCCCGTCCGCAGGCTGTGGGCGCGCTGCTGCGCTATTTCCGCAATCTCGATACCGCCGAAGAGGCCTTCCAGGAAGCCTGCCTGCGCGCCCTGAAGAACTGGCCGGAAAAGGGTCTGCCGCGTGACCCCGCCGCCTGGCTGATTTTCGTCGGGCGCAACGCCGCATTGGACGACGCCCGCCGCCGCAGCAAGCAGCAGGCGCTGCCCTCCGATGATCTGATTTCCGACCTCGAAGATGCCGAGACGGCGATCGCCGAGGGCATGGACAGCGCGCAATATCGCGACGACGTGCTCCGGCTGCTGTTCATCTGCTGCCATCCCGAACTGCCGGCCAACCAGCAGATCGCGCTGGCGCTGCGGATTGTCTCGGGACTTTCGGTGAAGGAGATCGCTCGCGCCTTCCTGATCACCGAAACGGCTATGGAGCAACGCATAACCAGGGCAAAGAAGCGTATCGCCGAGGCCAACGTTCCCTACGAGGCGCCGGACGCTAGGGAGCGCAGCCAGCGCCTCGCCACCGTCGCCGCCATGATCTACCTGCTGTTCAACGAAGGTTATTCGGCGAGCGGCGGCACCGTGCACGTTCGGGTGCCCTTGTGCGAGGAAGCTATCCGCCTGGCGCGCCTGCTTTTGGCGCTTTTCCCTGCCGAGCAAGAAATCATGGGATTGACCGCGCTGGTTCTGCTGCAGCATGCGCGCACGCCGGCCCGGCTCGATGCCAACAATGCCATCGTGCTGCTGCAGGACCAGGATCGCAGCCTCTGGAACAAGGACATGATCGCCGAGGGGATCGAACTGGTGAAGAAGGCGCTGGCCGCCCGCCAGCCCGGTCCCTACCAGGTGCAGGCGGCGATCGCCGCCGTGCATGCCGACGCCGAGCGGGCCGAGGATACCGATTGGGCCGAAATCGACCAGCTCTACGCCGTCCTCCAAGGGCTGCAGCCGTCGCCGGTGGTCTCGCTCAACCGGGCCGTCGCGGTGGCGAAGCTTCATGGCCCCGATGCCGCGCTGGCGATGATCGAGCCGCTCGGCGAACAGCTCACCACCTATTTTCATTTTTATGGCGTCAAGGGTGCGCTGCTGAAGCAGCTTGGCCGGGTAGACGACGCCCGCGAAGCATTCGACAGGGCGCTGGCGCTCGCCAACACCGCGGCAGAGGCCGACCACATCAAGATGCAGATCGAGGAATTGCCGAAACAAGGCAAGGCCTCGGCCGCTTAGAGCGGTACCGGTTCTTTCAGAACCGGTAACTCGCTAACTATTTGTTTTGCCGCATGACGCGACACCCGCGTCGGGCGAGCTCACAAAAAAATCGGAAAAAATTGGTGGGGCTGTCGGATTCGGCGGTTCTCGGACGTCCTTGGTTGAACCCGGCGCGCGACCCGGCCTTGGAGAAAACGATGAAATATTTGTGCCTTGTCTACGGGGAAGAGCGGAAGCTCGAAGCGATGTCCAAGGCCGAGATGAAGCGTCTCGACGAGGACTCGATGGGCTACGACAAGGAGCTCGAAAAGAGCGGTCACCTCATCGTCGCCGAAGCGCTGCAATCGGTTCGCAACGCCACGACCGTCCGGGTGCGGGACGAGCAGGTCGACATCCTGGACGGACCCTTCGCCGAAACCAAGGAACAGCTGCTGGGCTTCATCATGATCGAAGCCAGCGACAAGGAAGACGCCATCGGCGTCGCGTCGAAGATACCGCTGGTGCGCCTCGGCGCCGTCGAGGTGCGGCCGGTCGTGATTTGGGACGATTGACACACGCAACCGCAAATCCGAACCAACAGGAGGCAGGAATGACACACGCGAACGTCGTAAGCCGTGATGAATGGGTCGCCGCGCAGAAGGCGCACCTCGTGCGTGAAAAGGAGCTGACCCGCTTTCGCGACGAGTTGAGCGCTGAGCGCCGCGCGTTGCCCTGGGTGAAGGTCGAAAAGGCGTATGTCTTCAACAGCCTCGACGGCGAGAAAACGCTGGCCGACCTGTTCGAGGGGCGCGGCCAGCTGATCGTGCAGCATTTCATGTTCGGCCCCGACTGGCAGGAGGGCTGCGTCGGCTGTTCCTTCCAGGCCGACCACGTCGATGCCGCCCGCCAGCACTTCGAGCATCGCGACGTGTCGTTCGTCGCCATCTCGCGCGCGCCCGTGGACAAGATCGAAGCCTACAAGCGCCGCATGGATTGGCGCTTCAACTGGGTATCGTCCTTCGACAGCGACTTCAATTTCGACTTCCACGTCTCCTTCCGGCCGGAAGAACTGGCGCGGGGCGAGGTCTATTACAATTACCGCCTGATCGAGAATTCCAGCTCCGAGTTGCCCGGCGTCAGCACTTTCTACAAGGACGAAACCGGCGATATCTTCCATGTGTTCTCGTCGTTCGGCCGTGGCGATGAACTGCTGATCGGCGCTTACAATTATCTCGATCTGACGCCGAAGGGCCGCGACGAGACCGGGCCGAACGGCGATCTCACCGACTGGGTGAAACACCACGACAAGTACGAGAGGAAAGCGTCGGCGCGGCAGGCCGGCACAATGGATTCATGTTGCGGCGGAGCGGCGCAAGGTCGCTGATCCGCTCGAAGGATGAAGAGGAAGAACGCCATGCTTCGAAACAACGACGCCGTCGCCACGATAGCCGTCAGCGACCTCAAAAAGGCAAGGATGTTCTACGAGGGCAAGCTCGGCCTGCAGTCGCTCGATGGCGAAGAGCCCGGCGTCATCACCTACGCCACCGGCCGGTCGACGCTTTTCATCTATGAATCGCAGCATGCCGGCACCAACAAGGCCACCGCCGCCACTTGGGTGGTCGGCGACGGCATTGCCGGGGTCGTCAGGGATTTGAAGGCGAACGGCGTTGCCTTCGAACGCTACGATTTTCCCGGCACGACGATGGAAGGCGACGTGCATGTGACCGGCGCCATCAAGGCGGCATGGTTCAAGGATCCCGATGGCAACATCCATGCGGTGGTGAACGGATAGAGCTTATCGCGCAAAAGTGTGCAGCGCTTTAGCCGTCGGCGGCGCGACGCGGTGGAAAGTCCAGCCAGTCTGCACTACATTGCGGGAAGGGGCTTTTGGCCCCACCATAGGAAAAGCCGATGCAGCGGCCGGTCAGAACGATCGAGGCGATATTCGTGGCGGCGACCATGCTGATCGTGGCGGCGCCGTCGGCGTCGGCGCAGACCTATTCCACCGATCCGCTGACCCGGGCGGAGCGCAACCGCGTCATTCTCAACGGCCAGCCCGGCACGCTGCAGTCGATCGACCGTGTTCAGGGCATGCGCGATTTCCAGCGCCAGCAACAGCAATTCCGTGAGCAGGATCGTCCGCTGGTGCAGCCGCAGCGGCAGAAGGTGCCTCGCATGAAGCAGCAGAACTGCCGGCCGCGCCTGTTCGGCAACAAATTTCTGTCCGCCTGCGACTGAATTCCGGATTGGCTGCGATCGACGTGCGGATTCCGGCGGCGTGCAGTAGTAAATGCTTGCTTCGCTGATAAATAGCGTTCAGATCAGGAGCGGAGGAGCTTCCGGAGGTCTTGCATGTCGAGCACAGTGGATTTGAGCGGTGTGATCCGCCTGCACGCCAGGGACAATGTCGTCGTGCTAACCAAGGCATTCGGCGCCGGCGAGCGTCCTGCCGGCGTTGGTGTCGCCCTGGAGCGGCTGGTGCCGTCCGGCCACAAGATCGCGACGGCGGACATTGCGGAAGGCCAGCCCGTCATCAAGTTCGGGCAGATCATCGGTTATGCCAGCCGCGCCGTCGCCGCCGGCGAACACATCCACACCCACAACTGCCTCATGGGCGCGCATGACCAGAGCTACCATGTCGGCGAGGACTACCGGCCGGTCGACTATGTTCCCGAAGGCGAGCGGCTGACCTTCCAGGGCTACCGCCGCACCGACGGCGGCGCCGCCACCCGCAACTACATCGCGCTGTGCGCCACGGTGAACTGCTCGGCCACCGTGGTTCGCCACATCGCCGACCACTTCAACCGCACCGGCGCGCTCGACGATTATCCAAACATCGACGGCGTCATAGCGCTCGCCCACGGCACCGGCTGCGGCATGGCTGCTTCCGGCGAGGGCTACGACACGCTGCAGCGTGTGCTCTGGGGCCACGCCACCCATCCCAATGTCGGCGCCGCCATCTTCATCGGACTAGGCTGCGAGGTCATGCAGATCGGCCGCATGCGCTCGATGTTCGGTTCGAAGGGCGAGGAGCGCTTCCACGGCCTGACCATTCAGGAGACCGGCGGCACCCGCAAAACCATCGAGGCCGGCATCGCCGCCATCAAGGCGCTGCTGCCTTCCGTCAACGCGGTCAGGCGCGAGCCGATCCCGGTCAGCGAACTGGTGATTGGGCTGCAATGCGGCGGCTCGGACGGCTTTTCCGGGGTGACGGCCAACCCGGCGCTTGGCGCCGCTACGGACATGCTGGTGCGCCACGGCGGCACCGCGCTTTTGTCCGAAACGCCGGAAATCTACGGCGCCGAGCAATTGCTGGTGCGCCGCGCGGCATCGCGGGAGGTCGGCGACAGACTGATCGAACGCATCCGCTGGTGGGAAAACTACACGGCGATGAATGGCGGCTCGATGGACAACAACCCGTCGCCTGGAAACAAGGCGGGCGGGCTGACGACGATCCTCGAAAAATCGCTGGGTGCTGCCGCCAAGGGCGGTACCCTGGCGCTCTCCGACGTGCTGCTTTACGCCGAGCGGGTGAAGAAGCCCGGCTTCGTGTTCATGGATTCGCCGGGCTACGACCCTGTCTCGGCCACCGGCCAGATCGCGTCGGGTTCCCAGATCATCGTCTTCACCACCGGTCGAGGCTCGGCCTTCGGCTCCAAGCCGGCGCCGACCATCAAGCTCGCCACCAATTCGGCGATGTACCGCCAACTGGAAGAGGACATGGACCTCAACTGCGGCGACATCATCGACGACGGCATCTCGATCGAGGAGAAGGGCCGGCAGATCGTCGAGCGCATCGTCGCGGTCGCTTCGGGCGAAAAGAGCAAGAGCGAGGCGCTCGGCCTTGGCGACAACGAATATGTGCCGTGGCAGCTCGGCGCGGTGATGTAGCAGACTGCTTGATAATTCTGCCCTGCCGGCCATCTGACGAGGTTTTCTGTGCTGGGTGCTCACGGACTTGAATGTCCGCTCCACTCCGGTTCTCGAAAACCACGCCATCTGACCCGGCAGGGCGAATTCTGAAGCAGTCTCCTCCCGTCGAGCCGGATCAGTCCGCAATCCCGTAAAACCGCGCCGCGGCGCCGCCGAAAATCTCAGCGCGGTCGGCCTCGCTCAAGCCTCCGGTGAGCGCTTCCGCTGCCTGGCGCCAGTCGGCATAGCTGGCGCTGAGCAGGCAGACCGGCCAGTCCGATGCCCACATCATCCGGTCCGGTCCGAAGCTTGCCAGCAGACGCGCCGCATAGGGGCGGAGGTCTTCGACGCTCCAGCCGTCGTTTGCTTCGGTAACCAGGCCCGAAAGTTTGCAGTATGCTCCGGTCTCGCGGGCAATCCGCGCCATGCCGTTCGCCCAGAACGCAAGCTCCTCGCGCGCCGTGCCGTGATCCCTGACCTGTGGCTTCATGCAATGATCGACCACCACCCGCAGCTTCGGGTAGCGCTTCAGCAGTGTCAGGAAATTGCCGAGGTGGCGGGAAAAGCCGAGCGCGTCGAAGGTCAGGTCGAGATCGACGAGCGCCGCATAGGCCCATTGCACATCGTCGCGCAGCATCCAGTCGACATCGGGGATGTCCTGGATCATCGGCCGCACGCCGACGAATTTTGGATGGTCGCGCAGGCGTTCCAGATGCCTGAGATGGCTGCGGTCCTCGAAGTCGATCCAGCCGACTACCGCGGCGACCGTGTCGGTCGTGTCCGCAATGCCGAGCATGTATTCGGTTTCTTCGACGCTGGCGGCGGCTTGTACCAGCACGGTTTTGGCAATACCCGCCTCGGCAAGGCGCGGCGCCAGATCCTCCGGCAGATAGACGCGGTTCAGCACGGCATTGTCCCTTGGCATCCAGTCATAGTCGCCACGGGCCGGATTCCAGAAATGCTGGTGTGCGTCGATGCGGGTTGTCATGCGGATGCCTTTCCGGCCACGGTCGGCGCATCGCGCCGCATCAGGCCCTCGGCCTTCAGATCGGTCCAAAGTGCCGTGGGAATTTCGGCGTCGAGGATCGACCGGTTGCTGCGCACTTCGGCTGCCGATTGTCCTCCCGGAATGACCGACACGACGCAGGGATGCATCAGCGGAAATTTCAGCGCCGCCTCGATCAGCCTGACGCCGTGCCGCTGGCACACCGCCTCGATGCGCGCCACTCGCTCGATGACGGCTTGCGGCGCTGCCGAATAGTTGAAAAAGGCGCCGGCTTTCGGCCCTGCCGCCAGGATTCCCGAATTGTAGGGGCCGCCGAGCACGATGCCGATACCGCGTTGCTGGCAGAGCGGCAGGAAGGTTTCGAGCGCCGCCTGCTCCAGGAGCGTGTAGCGCCCGGCCAGCAGGAAAAGATCGAAATCGCCGCGCTCCGCCAGCCATTGGCTGGCTTCGGATTCGTTAAGGCCGCCGCCGAACGCGCTGATCACCTTCTGGTCACGCAGCGAGACGAGCGCGTTGTAGCCGGAACGCATGAACTCTTCGCGCTTCGGGTCGAGCGCTGCCTGCGATCCATGCGTGAAAAGGTCGAGATCGTGCACATAGAGAATGTCGATGCGGTCGACACCCAACCGCTCCAGCGAGGCTTCGAAGGAGCGCATGACACCGTCGTAGCTGTAGTCGTAGCGCTCGCGCCGGGTTGGCGTGTCGAAGAACTTGCCGATGCCGGTGCGCTCTTCAGGGGCGCATACTTCGAGGATGCGCCCGACCTTGGTGGAGAGCAGGTACTCGTCGCGTGGTTTGCCGCGCAGAAACCGGTTGAGACGTGTTTCGGATAGCCCGAGGCCGTAGAGCGGCGCGCTGTCGAAATAGCGGCAGCCGGAACGCCACGATTCTGCGAGAACGGCGTCGGCATCGTCATCCGAAATCGCGCGGTAGAGATTTCCGAGCGGCGCTGAACCGAAGCCGAGTTCGGTGAACGCCAGCCGGGCATTTCCATCGCGTTGCCAGTGTTTCGTCTTCATCGATCAGTTCCTTCCAGTCTCTCCGCACCGACAGCACAACGCCATGCCGCCAAAAGCCCGCTTGGGCATTGGACAGCGGACAGGCGCGTTGTTAGCTTCGCCGAACGATTTTTCCCCAGTGCGGGGCGATAAAGGGCGGCATACACACGATGCGTTACGAACTCATGTTGCCTTATCAACTGCGCCGGGCGATCGACGAAAACTGGCCGGTCATTCTGCCGCTCGGCGTGCTCGAATACCATGGCGAGCACATGGCGTTCGGCATGGACACCATCGCGGTCATCAAGCTCGTGGACCTGCTCGAGCAGGAGATGCAGATGGTCGTCCTGCCGCCCTTCTATTATGGCGCAGCGAGCTATGCGGTCGAGCCGCCGGAGCGCAACGGCTCGGTCCACGCCGACGCGGGAAAGCTTGCGCCCTTCGCCGAGGAATTGTTTCTCGGGCTGTTGCGGGTCGGCTTGCGCAACATCCATGGGTTCATTCATCACCAGACGGAGAATTTTGTCGCTGGCATGCCGACCGACCTCGCCTTCAAGTTTGCCGGGCGGCAGGCGATCTTCCGGTTCCTGGAAAAGCAGCGGGGCGAGGGCTGGTGGGGCAACAACGAGATGGCGGATTACTACGCCCAGCATGCGACCGGCAGCGATCCCTTCAACTGGATCAAGATCCATCCGCTCATGGATGCGGCTATCGTCGCGCAATATCCCTTCGACCATGCCGGCATCGGCGAGACGTCGCTTATGATGGCGCTGTGTCCTGAAGCGGTGGACACCGACAGGTTTTCCGACAACAAGAGCTGGTACACGGCGAGCGCCAAGGATGCGTCCGTCGAGCTTGGCCGGAAAGGCCGCGATCTTGTCCTGGCCCGCATGCGCACGCTGCTTAAGGGGTAGGGCGCGAGACATCGGCCAAACCCGGACTATTTCACCGCGCCCGCGGTCATGCCCTGGATGATGTAGCGTTCGAGCACGACGCCGATGATGACCAGCGGCGCGATCGCCGCGGTCGAGAGCGCCGCCATCGACCACCAGTTGATGCCTTGCGATCCGGTCTGGCTGGCCACCATTACAGGCAGGGTCTTGGCGTCCGTGCTGGTCAAAAGTGCCGCGAAGAAATATTCGTTCCAGCACAGCACCAGCGACAGCACGAAGGCGGCCACCATGCCGGGCAGCGCAATGGGAAGCACGATTTGAAAGAATGCCCCCCAGACCGAAAGGCCGTCGACGAGGGCAGCTTCCTCCAGTTCGATCGGGATCGACTTGAACTGGTCGCGCATGATCCAGATGACGATGGGCAGCACCATCAGTGCGTAGAGCAGGATGAGGCCGATGCGTGAATCCAGGAGATTGAGTTCCTTGTAGAGGACGAGGAAGGGCAGCGCGAGGACGACGGGCGGCAGGATCAGCTGCGACAGGAAGAAGAACGAGATGTCGTCGTTGCGCATCCAGGCGAAGCGGTACTTGAAACGCGTCAGCCCATAGGCGGCTAGGCTGCCGATGACGATGGCGAGCAGCGAGGCGCAGACACTGGTGATGACGCTGTTGGTGAAGCGCTTGACGAATTCGTCGCGCACCGTCGAGGTCGTGCCGATCGTGTCCGGCGACAGCCCGAGCGACCGCCAGCCCTTCCAGTCGGGCTGGAAATCGACCCAGGGAATGAGGTGGCCCTGGGTTACGTTCACCGCCTGCTTGAAGGAGGTGGTCACCGTCCAGTAGAGCGGGAACAGGCAGATGAACGCCCACAACAGCAACGCGCCGTAGATCAGCGCGCGGCTGCCGAGGAAACGCGCTTTCATGCTGGGCGTAACCGCGCTCTCGCCGATCATGCCGCTGGAAATCACTTCAGTTGACATCGCGGGTCCATCGGCTGACGAATTTCAGGAGCAGGGTGATGAAGACGATGATCAGGATGAGGTAGATCATCGCCAGCATGGTGCCGTAGCCGACATTGGAGCGGTCGCGGTATTCCCGGAAAATGAAGCTGGTGACCGTGTCGGTAGCGCCTCCGGGTCCGCCCGAAGTGACGTTGATGACGATGTCGGCGAGTTTCAGCTTGAAGATGATGCGCAGGATCACTGCGGTGATCGACACCGGCAGCATCAGCGGGAAGGTGACGCCCCAGAAAGCCTGCCACGGCGTTGCGCCATCGACATGGGCGGCCTCCATCACATCCTTCGGCAGCGCCTGCAGTCCGGCGAGCAGCATGATCATCATGAAGGGGATGAACGTCCAGGCGTCGAGGAACATGATGCTGAGGCGGGCGATCTCAGGGGTGGCAAAGAAGGCCGGCGTATCCCAGCCAAGCCAGCGCGCCAGTTTTGCGGCCGGGCCGAACCGGTATTCCATCAGCGATTTGCCGATCATCCAGGAAACCGCGACGGGTGACAGCATCAGCGGCAGCAGGAAGACAACGCGGAAGAATTTTCGCGCCCGAATCTGCGCGTTGAGCAGCATCGCAAGGCCGAAGGCGACGACATATTCGACCAGCACCGCCAGCACGTAGAAGATCATGTTGACGAGCGCGTTGCGGTAGTACGGGTCGGCCAGCATCTGCCAGAAGTTGTCGAGGCCGTTGAACTTGCGGCCGGAAAAGCTCGACAGGTTCCAGTCCGTCATGGCGATGTAGAAGCCGAACAGTGTCGGGAAGATCACCATCGCCACGGTGAACAGCACCGCCGGCAGGATGAACAGCGCCCGCCATCCGGCTTCGCCGCGCGTCAGCACCTGGCCGACGCCGAGCGCTGCACCCCAAACCACATAGGCATAAAGTACCACGCGCCACGTGTCATAGCCGAGCGGGGTGGCGCCGGACTTGTAAAGAATCTGCATGGCGAACGCCGCCACCAGCAGCAGCGAACCGAGCCCGATGATCAGCCTGCCGGCATTGCGCCGCGCCGCCGGTATGTCGTCCGTCACGACCTCAAGTGCCATGCACGCTCCGGATCATTGTGTTCTTGCATCGTCACCGATGGCCTTGGTTCGCACAGATATGCGAAACGAAAGGCTGGCGGCCCTTGTCCGCCGCCAGCCTCGTGTTGCAACGTCACATGCCCAGTGAAGCCTTGTAGAGCTTGATCTGGTTTTCACGGCCGATCTGGTCGGTGATCTTCTCCCAGGCCGCCGCGATGCGGTCGGCGCCCTCCTGCGCGGTTCCTTGGCCGGCGAAGGTTTTCGCCAGTTCGTCTTCCGCGACCGAATAATACTGGAAGATGCCGGGGATGCGGGGTTCGATCGCCGCGTTCGGATGGTTGTAGCTGTCTGCTTCCGACTTGAGATAGGACGAGATGAAGGCCTCGTCATATCCCGCCGCTACCCATTCCGGAATGTTGAAATGGCTGTTGCGGTAGGGCTGGAAGCCGGAGGGATAGGCCGCGCACCAGAGCGACAGGTCCTTGCCGCCCAGATGTGCCGCCGCCGACCACGCCGCTTTCTTCTTCTTTTCGTCGCTGTCGACACGCGCCATCACATAGATGCCCCAGCCGATATAGGCACAGTTCGGCGCATAGTTCGGGCCGCTGGCCAGCTTGTCCCACTGGCCGGTCTTGGAGTTGTAGACGTCGTCCGAGCCCGGCAGGATCGAGAAGCCGGTGATGTCGCCGACCACCGAGCTATCGTTGGTCTTGACGTTGGAGCCGACGTCACCCCACCACACCACCATCGAGCCGGTGCCGGCAAGGAATTGCTGGAACGCCGTCTGGTTGGGATCGGCGTTGATCTGGTCCGGCGGCTCCGAGGGCAGTGCGTCGATGACGTCCTGGATCGCCCGCACCCAAGCCGGGTTGTTGATGCGTGGCTTCATCGTGTCGGGATCGAACAGCCAGGCCTTGTCGTCGGGATGCTTGGCGTAAGCGGAAGCGCGGCTGCCGAGGAAATAGAAGCCGAAACCGCCCCAGGCCTTCGGCGCGTCGAGATAGCCATAGACGTCCTGGCCGCCTACCTGCTTGCCCTTGAGAAACTTCGTCGTAGCCTGCACCTGCTGCCAGGTCTTCGGCACGCCCCATTCGGCGAGGCCGGCCTTGTCACCGGTATCGGCTTTCCACGCCTCGGCAAGTGCCGCATCCGAGAACACGTCGGTGCGGTAGTTGAAGTTGTGGGCGTCGCCGTCGACGGTGATGCGGTACTGCTTGCCGTCCCAGGTGCCGACCGGCGGCTGCAGATAGCTGACGACGTCCTGCATGTCGATCTGCGTCTTGACCCAGTCAGGCATCTCGGAGGTCAGGCCCTTGCCGCAGACATCGCCCTCGAAGGGCGCGCCCATCTGCAGGATGTCGAAGTCGACGGTGCTGGTGGCGATAGACTGTTGCAGGCGAGCGTTGTAGTCGGCCTGTGCCAGGTCGATCCAGTTGATCTTGGCGCCGGTGTAGGCCTCCCACGGCTTTAGGAAGCCGCGGAACAGCACGTTGTGCAGGTTCTGGTTGTTGAGACCCATGAAGGTCAGTTCGACGCCGGCGAACTCGCCTTCCTTGACGTTGGCCTTGGTGGCGCCGAGGCAGAGTTCGCCGACTTTCTGGAAGTCGGCGTCGGTCGGCTGGCCCTTGCCGACGCCGGGGATTTGCAGGATCTGCGCGCGCAGATCGTCCTGCGCGCTGGCCGGCCGGGTAAGCACACCCATGAAACCGGACGATCCGACGGCAAGCGCGCCCACCGCCGCAGCACCTTTCAAAACGTTTCGACGGCTGGATTGCAACTGCATCAGCCGGTCGTAGACCTCTTTTCGCATAGTCAGTTCCTCCCTGAAGTAATCGGCCCAGCGCTCTGCTGGAACTCTTCGGCAGGTGGCTTCCGGTCGCGCTGTGCAACGATCTCTCGGCAGGCTCCTTCCCAAACCCGCCGCGCTGCATGCTTCCTCTTCCGGGAAACAACACCAGTCCAAGCCAAAGCAGTATGGATCAAGTCGCCGGGAATTTTCAATCGATTGTTAGCGCGGTGGACACTCGCCAATCGGTCGGCTAATCGTTTCGCACGGCCGGTCGCCCGGCCGCATGGGAGGAATGATGGCGAAGGTGACCATTCGTGACGTCCGCAAGGCGTTCGAAGCCGTGGAAGTCATTCATGGCGTCTCGATCGACATCGCCGATGGCGAGTTCGTCGTGCTGGTGGGGCCGTCCGGCTGCGGCAAGTCGACGTTGCTGCGCATGATTGCCGGGCTGGAAAGCGTCACCGGCGGGCAGGTGGCGATCGGCGACAAGGTCGTCAACAACCTGGCGCCCGCCGAACGCGACATCGCCATGGTGTTCCAGAATTATGCGCTCTATCCGCACAAGACGGTGGCGCAGAACATGGCCTTCGCGCTGAAGCTCAGGCGCACCGATCCCAGGGAAATCGAGGAACGCGTCGGCAAGGCCGCTGATATTCTCGGCCTGAAGCCCTATCTGCAGCGCTACCCCCGGCAATTGTCGGGCGGGCAGCGGCAGCGTGTCGCCATGGGCCGCGCCATCGTTCGCGACCCGCAAGTGTTCCTGTTCGACGAGCCGCTGTCCAACCTCGACGCCAAATTGCGCGTCCAGATGCGCACCGAGATCAAGGAACTGCACCAGCGCCTGAAAACCACCACCGTCTACGTCACTCACGACCAGGTCGAGGCGATGACGATGGCCGACAAGATCGTCGTCATGCAGGACGGGCGCGTCGAACAGGTGGGGGCGCCGCTCGAACTGTTCGACCGGCCGACCAATCTCTTCGTCGCGGGTTTCATTGGCTCGCCTTCGATGAACATATTGAACGGTACGGTGGCAGGCGGCGACAAGCCTGCGGTTTCGCTCGAAGGCGTCACCTTGCCCGTCGCCGGCAGACATGCCGTCTCCGACGGCCAGCCGGTAATGTTCGGCATCCGGCCCGAGCATCTCGAACTGGCCTCCGACGGGTTTCCCGCGCAGATTTCGGTGGTCGAGCCGACAGGCTCGGAAACCATGGTTTTCCTGCGCGCCGGCGAAAGCAAACTGGTGGCGCTGTTTCGCGAGCGGCATGACTTCAAGCCCGGCGACACCATCCGGCTCAAGCCAAGGCCGGACCGCGTTCATCTTTTTCATGCCGAGACCGCGCAACGGATCTAGCCGCGCTTTTGCGATAAGGAGAAAGACATGCTGAAAGGGATCAGTCCGCTTCTGAACGCCGAGGTGCTGCAGGCGTTGCGGGCCATGGGCCATGGCGACGACCTGATCGTCGCCGACACCAACTTCCCCTCCGATTCCATCGCCCGGCAGACGCGCCTGGGCAAGCTTCTCAGGATCGACAACGTCGCCGCCGCCGAAGCGGTCGCCGCCATCCTGTCGGTCTACCCGCTGGACACGTTTGTCGACGATGCCGCGGGCCGCATGGAAATCGTCGGCGCACCCAACGAGGTGCCGCCGGTTCAGCAGGAGGTGCAGAAGGAGATCGACAAGGCCGAGGGCAAGTCCTGGCCGATGATTTCGGTCGAACGCTACGCTTTCTACGAGCGCGCCAAGCAGGCCTATTGCGTCATCCAAACCGGCGAGCGCCGTTTCTACGGCTGCTTCGCCTTCCGCAAGGGTGTCATCCCGCCGGATGCCAAGTGAGCATGATGGCGAAGCCGATCGTCATCCTCGGCATCTTCGTTGCCGACACGGCTTACCGCGCCGCGCGAGCGCCGCGCATGGGCGAAACGATCCTGGGCACCGGGTTTAAGCTCGGTCCCGGCGGCAAGGGCTCCAACCAGGCGGTCGCGGCGGCGCGGTTGGAAGCCGATGTCTCCTTCATCACAAGGCTGGGCAAGGACACCTTTGCCGAGATGGCGATGCGGACCTGGGCGGAAGCCGGCGTAAAGCCCCACATTATCGAGACGCCGGAGAGCTACACGGGCGCTGCCTACATCTTCGTCGAAGAGGCGACCGGCAACAACGCAATCATCGTGTCGCAGGGTGCTGCGTCGCTGATTTCGCCAGCCGACATCGACGCCCACGCCGATCTGATCCGCTCGGCGGGGGTGTTCGTGACGCAGCTCGAGCAGCCGGTCGAGGCCGCGCTGCAGGCGCTACGCATCGCGCGGGCAGCTGGTGTCGTCACGGTGCTCAATCCCGCGCCCGCCGCGCCGCTCGCCGACGAGATTTTCGGGCTTTGCGATTACGTCACGCCCAACGAGACCGAGACGGAGGAACTGACTGGCATGAAAGTCGAGACCATCGATCAGGCTCGGGCGGCGGCGGCGAGACTGATGGAGCGCGGTGCGGGCGCCGCCGTCGTCACGCTCGGCGACAAGGGGGCGCTCCTGCACACGCAAACGCAGTCGGAACTGGTGCCGGCCTACCGGGTCGGCCCGGTGGTGGAAACCACCGGCGCCGGCGATGCTTTCAATGGCGGCTTCGCGGTGGGGTTGGCGCGCGGCTTCACGCCGCTTGAAGCGGTGCGTTTCGGCTGCGCGGTGGCGGGCATCTCCGTCACCCGTCCGGGTACGGCGCCATCGATGCCCAGCCTCGCCGAAGCGAATGTGATCTTTGCCGGGCGGTCGTCGGGGTAGGAGGAATGCCCGCATGGTGTTGTCATATCTGACAACGGCGACTATGATGACATCAAGGACAACATGAATGCCGAGCTTGTCCACAGGGCGAAATCGATCCTCCCCGGTGGCGAAATGTTGAGATGGTTATCTGGCGGTTGCCCCATCCCGTTGCTGGAAGCAGCCATTCCTACAGGTACCGTTTGTTTTTCGGGCGGGATGGAAAACGGATCGTCGGTTTCGACAATGAGCGGGGAAAGGGCGATCACTGCCACCTCGATGGCAAGGAATACCCTTATCGGTTCACCTCCGTGAACGAGCTGATGGCCGATTTCCTTGCTGAAGTTCGAAAAAGGATGCCGACATGAAACGCGCTATTATTCAGGTTCGGGCCGAACAGGATGCCTCCGCTGTGCTGGAAAGCATGGGCAGGGATTTTGTCGACGCGTGGAAAGGCGCAAAGGCAACCGATCCCATCGCCACCTTTACATTCAGTTCGCCAACCCAACTGTTTTCGGTGATCAGCCCCAAGCGTTGGGAACTGATCGAGCATTTGCAAAGAATTGGGCCATCAAGCATTCGCGGCCTGTCCCGCTCCCTGGAGCGGGATATAAGGCGCGTTCACGACGATGTGACAGCCTTGATCGAATGGGCAATCATCGAGCGGGACGATGACGGCAAGGTGTTGGTGCCCTTCGACGTCATTCACGCCGATTTTGATTTGCGCGCTGTCGCCTGATTCAAACCGCCTGCCTCTGGCCCGTCTCTGCCGAGCGCAGTATCGCCTCGATCAGGCGGTGCACCTTCAGCGCCTCGCGTCCGGTCACCCGTGGCGCGCGATCCGTTTCGATCGCATCGAGGAAATCGGCGATCACCGCGCGGTGATGATGATGCGAAAAGGCCATCGGGTCGGCGCCGGCGCCGCCGCTGCGCTGCCTCGTCGGTCAGCCGAAAGTTCGCCGCCGTCATGGAATTGCGCCGAAAGCTCGGTTCCGTGCAAGCGGCGCCATGCCCTTCGGTGCCGATGATGTCGATGGCGTCGGGAAAGCCGGGATAGGCGCACGTGGTGGCGCTGATGGTGCCGATCGCGCCGTTGCGCGAAGCGGATCGCGCCCATCGCCAAGTCCTCGGTTTCCATGCGATGGACCGGGCTCGTCGTCGCATAAGCGGTGACCTCGACGGGCAAGCCGGCAAGCGAGATCAAGCAGATCGAGCGTGTGGATCGCCTGGGTGAGGAGCACGCCGCCGCCGTCGCGGGCCTTGGTGCCGCGGCCCGGCTGGTCGTAATAGCTTTGCGGCCGCCAGTTGGAGAGCCGCGCCGAAGCGCTGACGATGGCGCCGAGCCGGCCCTCCGCATGATGCCGGCGAGTGCCCTGCTGACCGGTCGGAAGCGGTGCTGCAAGACGACGCCGAGCTTGACTCCTGCCTGCTTCCGCCGCAGCAACCAGCGCCTCGGCGCGCTCGAGGCTGATTTCCAGCGGCTTTTCCAGAAGGATGTGCTTGCCAGCCGCCGCCGCGCGTTGGACCAGTTCGAGATGGGTGTTGGGCGGCGTCAGCAGCAGCACCGCGTCGATCGACGGATCAGCGAAAATCGCTTCGAGCTGTCTCGTTGACGGGAAAGCCGCAGGTCGCCGCAAACGCCTCGCGCGCTGCAGCGATCGGGCTGAAGGCCGCCGCCACCTCGACGCGGTCGCTGAGGTCGCGCGAGGCTTTTGGCATGCGGCGCTGACGCCATGCCAAGGCCGATGATGGCAATGCGCGTCTTTGCCATGCTCATATACACGAACGTGTCGATGGTGCGCATGATGCCGCGCAGTTCCGCGAGCCCCTTCAGGCGGCCGATGCAGGAATAGCCGGGATTCACCTTCTTGCCGATGTCGTCGACGATGGCGTGGCCGTGGTCGGGCCGCATCGGGATTTCCCAGTCGGCTGCGCCCTTCGGCCTTGCGCCGGCGCTCTTCGGCCATCAGAGCCGCCACGACCCGCACCATGTCGGTGTCGCCGTCCAGATGCTCGGCCTCGTGGAACGAACCGTCCGGCTCCTTGGTCACGTTGCGCAGATGGGCGAAATGAATGTCGGAAGCGAACTCTTCGGCCATGGCGACGAGATCGTTCTGCCGGCTCCCGCGCCATAGGAGCCGGTGCACAGGGTCAGCCCGTTCGATGGCGAGCGGCAAGCCGTCAAGCAGGGCGCGCGCGTCGGCGGCGCTCGAGACGACGCGCGGCAGGCCGAAGATCGGGAAGGGCGGATCGTCGGGATGGATCGCCATCCGGACGCCCGCCTCCTCGGCGGCGGGCACGATTTCGCGCAGGAAGGCGAACAGGTTTTCGCGCAAGCCGTCGACCGACAGGTCGCGGTAGACGTCGAGCGCGCGGCGGAAGCTGTCGCGGTCGTAAATGAATTCGCGCGCCGGCACCCAGCCGATCAGGTTCTGCTCCAGCCGCGCGAGATCGCTTTCGCTCATCGCGGCAAGCCGCTTGCGCGCCGCAGCGATGCGCTCGGCGGGATGGTCGTCCTCGGCGCCGTGGCGCTTCAGCACCAGCACGTCGTAGGCGCAGAAATCGACGATGTCGAAGCGCAGCGCCGTGCCGCCATGCGGCATCGGATAGTCGAGGTCGGTGCGCGTCCAGTCGGTGATCGCCATGAAATTGTAGCAGACGGTCCTGATGCCGGCGGCGGCGACGGCGCGGATCGATGCCTTGTAGTTTTCGATCAGCTCGCGGAAGCGGCCGGTGCGCGTCTTGATGTCCTCGTGCACGATGATGCTCTCGACCACCGACCAGGTGAGGCCCGCCGCCTCGATCTCGGCCTTGCGCTTCGGCGACCTCGTCGTCCGGCCAGGCGCGGCCGTCATTCAGATGGTGCAGCGCGGTGACGATGCCGGTGGCGCCCGCCTGGCGCACATGGGCGAGCGTCACCGGGATCGTCGGGGCCGAACCAGCGCCAGGTCTGTTTCATGACAGGGACTCCTCTTCGCGAGTGCCGGAAAGCGGCGAGCGCAATGCCCTTTCCACGGATGGTTTCGAGATGGCCGGACGTCGACTTTGCGAGCTGTCCGCGATGCGCGCATTGCCCTTGGCGAAGCCGGCAGTGTCGAAGACCGGCGTTCACGGTCTCGGGCGCCGACAGTTTGCGGCGGCGATCGCCGCGAGCGGCCCGTCGAGCGGATCGGTGAAATGGCCCGGCGGCAAGCTGCGTCCGCGCGCCTCGCACGCGGCGATCCAGGCGGCGACGCACCAGCATCAGATGGTCTGCCGATCGGCGCCTGCGCCGGCCCGCTCCAGCGCCGAGGCGACGATGCGCTGCGGCAGCTTCTGGCTGCCGTCATTGGCGATCTGCGCGGTGCGGTGCGCAAGCGCCGTATTGTCGAAACGCGTCGGCCAGTTCGTCCGATGTAGGCCTGCGGATCGAGCCCGGCGTCTTCGGGCAGCGTCGGGATCGCCTCGGCCCACAGGCCGTCGACGAAGCGCCGGATCGCCGGATCGGCGAAGGCCTCGGCCACGGTCTGCGTGGCCGAGCAGCAGGCCGAGATAGGCGATCGCCGAATGCGAGCCGTTGAGCAGCCGAGCTTCATCTCCTCGAACGGCCGTACATCGCGCACCATGGTGACGCCGAATCGTTCCCAGGCCGGCCGGCCGGCCGGGAAATCTGTCCTCGACCACCCATTGGCAGAAGGGCTCGGTCATCACCGGCCAGGCGTCGTCGACGCCGAGCGCTCGGAGATGCGCGCGCGGTCGGCGTCGGTCGTCGCCGGCACGATGCGGTCGACCATGCTCGACGGAAAGGCGACCTCGCTCGCGACGTAGCGCGCCAGCTCGGCGTCGCGTCAGTGCGGCGAACTGCGAGCAGCAGCCGGTGCAAGCGTCGCGCCATTGGCCGGAAGGTTGTCGCAGCAGAGCACGGTGAAGGGCGCGATGCCGGCCGCGCGGCGGCGCGCCAGCGCTTCGGCGAGGAAGCCATGCACGGTCTTGCGGCCTGCCGGGGTTGGCGAGATCGGCAGACGATGTCCGGGATGCGCGGCGTCGAGATCGCCGGCGGCGTTGCGCAGATAGGCCTTTTCGGTGACCGTCAGCGTGACGATGCGGATGCGCGGGATCGGTCAGCGCGTCGAGCAGCGCCGCCGGGTTCTCCGGGGCGACCAGCAGTCGACAGGATCGAGCCGATGACGCGCAGGCTTCTCGCCGTCGCCGCCGCGCACGGCAAGCGTGTAGAGCCCGTCCTGCGGCGCCAGCGCATCGCGCGTGTCGGCGCTGCGCAGCGAAGCGCCGACGATGCCCCAGCCGGTTTCGCCGGCGGCCAGGCAATCGTCGACATAGACGGCCTGATGCGCGCGGTGGAAGGCGCCGACGCCGAGATGGACGATGCCGGGCGGTAACCGCGGCGCGGTCATAGGCCGGCGACGACGTCGGCCGGAAGCGCGGTCAGACGTCGCGTTGGAAAGCCTGCGGTCATGCCATTTCGCCAGCGTCCGATGCGGCTGCGCATGCTGCCTCCTGCCGGCAGCAACGCCAGCATCACTGCCTACACCGAAGCAAATCGCCGCGCAAGCAAAGTCATCATACAACATACATATTTTTGTATGTTGACATTATCAGTCGCCGGCTCCATAGCCGATTCGGATTGCCGAAGGAGGAGCGGCAGCTGATGCCATGAGCGCGCTGATCGATCCCGATCTGCTGTTTCCCGCCGAAGCGCGCGTCGCGGTCGATTGCGCGCGATCTCTATGCCGGCGTCAAGGACCTGCCGATCGTCAGCCCGCACGGCCACACCGATCCGCGCTGGTATGCCGCTGAACGAGCCGTTTCCCGATCCGGCGCAGCTGCTGATCGTTCCCGATCACTACATCTTCCGCATGCTGTTCAGCCAGGGCGTGCGGCTGGAGGACCTCGGCGTGCCGACGCTCGACGGCTCGCCGGTCGAGACCGATGGGCGCAAGATCTGGCGGCGCTTCGCCGAGAACTATCATCTGTTCCGCGGCACGCCGACGCGGCTGTGGTTCGACTATGTGCTGTCCGATCTGTTCGGCATCGACGAGCCGCTGAGCGCCGCGACCGCCGACGCGCACTACGACCGGATCGCCGAGCTGCCTGCCAGCGACGACTTCCGCCCGCGCGCGCTGTTCGAGCGCTTCAACATCGAGGTGATCGCCACCACCGAAGGCGCGCTCGACGATCTCAGCTGGCACGGGATGATCCGCGACAGCGGCTGGAAGGGCCGCGTCGTCACCGCCTACCGGCCGGACGCGGTCGTCGATCCGGACTTCGAGGTTTTCGCGACAATCTCGACCGGCTCGGCGAGATCACCGGCTGCGACACCGGCACCTGGGCCGGCTATCTCGACGCGCATCGCGCGCGCCGCGCCTATTTCAAGACCTTCGGCGCGACCTCGTCCGACCACGGCCATCCGACCGCCGAGACCGCCAATCTCTCCGACGCGGCCGCCGAAGAACTGTTCGACCGCGTCCGCGCGCGGCACGGCCGACGAGCGCGAGCAGCGGCTGTTCCGCGCCCAGATGCTGACCGAAATGGCGAAGATGAGCCTCGACGACGGGCTGGTCCTGCAGATCCATCCCGGCTCCTGGCGCAACCATTCGCCGGCGATGCTTGCAGAAGTTCGGCCGCGACAAGGGTTTCGACATCCCGACCCGCACCGACTATGTCGACGGCGCTGAAGCCGCTGCTCGACTGCGTCGGCACTGGAGCCGCGACCTCACCGTCATCGTCTTCACGCTCGACGAAACGAGCTATGCGCGCGAGCTGGCGCCGCTGGCCGGCGTCTATCCGGCGCTGAAGCTCGGGCCGGCCTGGTGGTTCCACGACAGCCCGGAAGGCATGCGCCGCTTCCGCGAGATGACGACCGAGACCGCCGGCTTCTACAACACCGTCGGCTTCAACGACGACACCCGCGCCTTTCCATCCATTCCGGCCCGCCACGACGTGGCGCGCCGGGTCGATTGCGCATTCCTCGCGCGCCTCGTCTCCGAGCATCGCCTGAGCGAGGACGAGGCGCACGAGCTTGCGCAGGAACTGGCCTATACGCTCGCGAAAAAGGCGTACCGGCTCTAACGGGCAGCTCGCCCGCCATCATGCAAATGGGAGGAAACCATGTTGCATTTCTCGAAACTGGCGGCGGCCACGCTGGCTCGCTGCATCGCTGATGATCGGAGCGGCCAGCGCCCAGACCGTGCTGCGCTCGTCCGACACCCATCCGGACGGCTATCCGACCGTCGAGGCGGTGAAGTATTTCGGCGAGCTGGTCAAGGAGCGCACCGCCGGCCGCTACTCGGTCGAGGTCTATCACTCCGCCCAGCTCGGCGAGGAAAAGGACACGATCGAGCAGGTGCGCTCCGGCGTGATCGACCTCAACCGCGTCTCGATGGCGCCGTTCAACGGCCTCATCGCCGAAACCACCGTGCCGTCGCTGCCCTATCTCTTCCGCTCGGAAGAGCACATGCACAAGGTCATGGACGGCGACGATCGGCGACCAGATCGCGGCCGCCTTCGAGCCGGTCGGCCTGGTGCTGCTCGCCTTCTACGACGGCGGCGCGCGCTCCTTCTACAACTCGAAGAAGCCGATCAACTCGATGGAGGACCTGGCGGGCCTGAAGTTCCGCGTCATCCAGTCCGACATCTTCGTCGACATGGTCGCGGCGCTCGGCGCCAACGCGACGCCGATGCCCTATGGCGAGGTCTATTCGGCGATCGAGACCGGCGTCATCGACGGCGCCGAGAACAATTTCCCGAGCTACGACACCGCCAAGCATGCCGAGGTCGCGAAGAACTACTCGCTCGACGAGCACACGATCGTGCCGGAAGTCTTCGTCATGGCGAAGTCGAGCTGGGACAAGCTGACGCCGGAGGATCAGGCGATCTTCAAGCAGGCCGCCAAGGACAGCGTCGCCAAGCAGTGCGAGCTGTGGGCCGCCAAGGTCGAAGGAATCGCGCGCCAAGGTCGAGGCTGCCGGCTCGCAGATCACCACGCCCGACAAGCAGCCCTTCATCGATGCCATGGGGCCGGTCTACGAGAAGCACGTCAAGGACGACGAAGCTCAAGGAGCTGGTCGACGCGCGTCAGGGCGGTGCAGTGAGGCGCGAACGTGGCGGCGCGCTCGTCCGCGCCGCCGTCCTTGCGGCGAGAGGATGCCGGCAGGCAGGTGACGGGCAGCGCTGAGCAGGAACGAAGGCTCGAGGACACGATGTCCGCCACGCTGGCAAAGGCTGACCGCGCTGCTGTCCCGCGCTCAGCACGGCTTGCGCTCTGGCTCGCCGGCGTCGGCCTCGTGCTGATGACGGTCTTCGTCGCCTGGCAGGTCTTCTGCCGCTACGTGCTCAACGATTCGCCGAGCTGGACCGAGCCCGGCTCGGTCATGCTGATGAGCTGGTTCATCTTCCTCGGCGCCGCCGTCGGCGTGCGCGAGAACTATCATCTCGGCTTCGACGTGCTGCTCTACGTGCTGCCGAAGGCGGCAAGAAGTGGCTGCGCATGATCTCCGACCTCGTCGTCCTCGCCTTCGGCATCGGCATGATCTGGTACGGCAGCCAGCTCGTCGCGCCTGACCTGGAACTCGACCCTGCCGTCGCTCGGCATCTCCGGCGGCTTCGACTACCTGCCGCTCGTCGCCGGCGGCGTGCTGGTCGTGCTCTTCTCGCTGGAGCGCATCGTGCTGCGTCTCGCCGGCGCGCCGATCGACGATGCCCTCGACGAGCTGCCGCCGGCGGAAGTCGCCGTCGAACTCGACACAGCGAATGTGAAGGTCTGACGCCATGGAACTCTGGATCCTCTTCGGCGTCTTCACGCTGCTGATGCTGATCGGCACGCCGATCGCCTTCTGCCTCGGCGTCGCCAGCTTCGCCACCGTCCTCTACATGGGCCTGCCGCCGCTGGTCGTCTTCCAGCGGCTGAATTCCGGCATGAGCGTCTTCTCGCTGCTCGCCATCCCCTTCTTCATCTATGCCGGCGACCTGATGGTGCGCGGCGGCATCGCCCAGAAGATCGTCGCCTTCGCCGGCTCGCTGGTCGGCCATCTGCGCGGCGGGCTCGGCCAGGTCAACATCGCCACCGCGACGCTGTTCGGCGGCATCTCCGGCTCGGCGGTCGCCGAGGCCGCGGCCGTCGGCGGCCTGATGATCCCGCAGATGAAGGCGCGCGGCTACGGCGCCGACTATGCCGTCAACGTCACCTCGATGGCGGCGCTGATCGCGCTGCTGCTGCCGCCCTCGCACAACATGATCATCTATTCGATCTCGGCCGGCGGCAAGATCTCCATCGCCGATCTGTTCACCGCCGGCATCATTCCCGGCCTGCTGCTCGCCCTGTCCCTGATGGTCACCGCCTATTTCGTGGCGCGCAGCCGCGGCTATCCGACCGAGCCGTTCCCCGGGCTTCAGGCGCGGTGGCGCATCTGGCGGCCGTCGCCGTGCCCGGCCTGCTGCTGATCGCCATCATCTTCGGCGGCGTGCGCTCCGGCGTCTTCACCGCCACCGAAAGCTCCTGCATCGCCGTCATCTACGCGCTTGCTGGTCACCGTCTTCGTCTATCGCCAGATGAGCTGGGAAGACTTCGTCCATGCCACGCTTGGCGCGGTGCGCACCACCGCGATGGTGCTGCTGATCATCGGCACGGCCGCGGCCTTCTCCTGGCTGATGGCCTTCCTCAAGGTGCCGGCGGCGCTGATCGCCTGGATGAACGCCATCTCCGACAATCCGCTGGTCATGCTGCTGCTGCTCAACGTCCTGATGCTGTTGCTCGGCACCTTCATGGACATGGGGCCGACGATCATCATCTGCACGCCGATCTTCCTGCCGGTGGCGCAGGCCTACGGCATCGATCCCGTGCATTTCGGCGTCATCATGATCCTCAACTTCGGCATCGGGCTGAACACGCCGCCGGTCGGCGCGGTGCAGTTCGTCGCCTGCGCGGTCGGCAAGATCACCGTCTGGGAAGCGATGCGCTCGATCTGGCCGTTCTATGGCGGCGGGGCTCGTGGTGCTCGGGCTGGTCACCTACGTCCCGGCGATCTCGCTGTGGCTGCCGAGCGTCTTCAGATAGGGGCGCGACATGACCGACATCGCGACCGACCTGCAGCATCGAGCGCAAGCCGAAGCTCTCCGAGCGCGTCGTCGCGGCGCTTGCGCGCGCAGGTCGCTCGGCGGCGAGATCGTGCCCGGCCAGAAACTGCCGACCGAAAGCCAGCTGACCGAGACCTTCGGCGTCAGCCGCACCGTCATCCGCGAGGCGATCGCCACGCTGGCGGCCGACGGGCTGGTCGAATCGCGGCAGGGCGCCGGCGTCTTCGTGCTCGAGCACCCGGCCTCGACGTTCGGCGCGCTCAGCCGGAGATCGGCAGCAAGGTCAGCCAGGCGCTCAACGTGCTCGAAGTGCGCATGGGCATCGAGATCGAAAGCGCCGGGCTTGCGGCGATGCGCCGCAACGCGGCGCAGGAAGCGCGCATCCAGGAAGCGTTCTTCGAGTTCGAGCGGCTGCTCAACCTGGGCGAGCCGACCGGCAAGGCCGATTTCGCCTTCCATCGCGCGATCGCCTCGGCGACCAACAATCCGTTCTATGTCGAAATGCTCGACGCGCTCGGCGACCGCACCATTCCGTGCGACGTCACCTCGCCCTGGTATTCGTCGAGCGTCTTGTCGACGCAGTATCTGACCGGACTGCAGCGCGAGCACCTGGTCATCCTCAAGGCGATCTCGGCCGGCGACGCGGAAGCGGCCCGCGACGCGATGCGCGCCCATCTCATCGCCAGCCAGGAGCGCTACCGCAAGCGGCTGACCAGCCAGCAGGCGGAATACCTTGCCGCCAGCTCGCGGGTCAGAACCACCTAACCGCAAATCCGAAAAGAAGAATTCGCGACATGCCAGACAGCACCAGCTATTCGTCCCGCTTTGCCATCGATCCCGACGCCGCGGCCGCGATGGGAACGGACGAACTGCGCCATAATTTTCACATTGGAGACCTGTTCCAGCCGGGACGGATCAATCTCACCTACACCCATTACGACCGCATGATCGTCGGCGGGGCGATGCCGGTGAACGAACCGCTTGCGCTCGAGGCGATCAAGCCGACCGGCACGAAAAATTTCCTCGACCGGCGCGAGCTGATCGCCGTCAATGTCGGCGGCGCCGGCAGCGTGAAGGCTGGCGACGAGATCCATGCCATCGGGCCGCGCGACATGATCTATGTCGGCATGGGCACGCAAGGCGTCGCCTTCTCGTCGCACGACGCGGCTGCGCCGGCGAAATTCTATCTGCTCAGCGCGCCGGCGCATCAGGCTTATCCGACCAAACGGATAGCCATCTCCGACGCCAAGCGTATCGATCTCGGCAGCCAGCAGACCTCGAACGAGCGGTCGATCTTCCAGTTCATCCATCCGGAAGGCGCAAAAACCTGCCAGCTCGTCGTCGGCATGACGCAACTGGCTCCCGGCTCGGTCTGGAACACCATGCCTTGCCATGTCCACGACCGGCGCATGGAGGCCTATCTCTATTTCGACCTGGCCGAGACCGCGCGGGTCTTCCATTTCATGGGCGAGCCCGACGAAACGCGGCATGTGGTGATGAAAAACGAGGAGGCGGTGCTGTCGCCCGTCTGGTCGATCCACTCCGGCGCCGGCACCTCCAACTATGCCTTCATCTGGGCAATGGCCGGCGACAATGTCGACTACACCGACGTCGACCTGGTGGCGATGGAGGATCTGCGATGACCGACCTTTCCGCATTCAGCCTGTCCGGCAGGAAGATCGTCGTCACCGGCGCCAATACCGGCATCGGGCAGGGCATCGCCTTGTCGGTGGCGAAGGCCGGTGCGACCGTCATCGGTGTCGGCCGATCGTCGATGGATGAGACAGCCGCAAGCGTCGCCGCGGTGGGGGGCTCGTTTGTTCCCATCGCCTGCGATCTTGGCGACCACCAAGCGGCAGCGTCGATGCTCGACGCGGTGTGGGGCCAACACGGTCCGGTCGATGGCCTGGTCAACAATGCCGGCATCATCCGACGCGCCGATGCTGTCGACTTCACCGAACAGGACTGGGACGATGTCTTGGACATCAATCTGAAATCGCTGTTCTTCCTGACCCAGGGCTTTGGCAGAAAGGTGATCGCTGCCGGCCGGGAAGGGCGCGTCATCAACATTGCCTCGATGCTGTCCTTCCAGGGCGGCATCCGCGTCGTTTCCTACACTGCGTCGAAGCATGGCGTGCTCGGGGTGACCCGGCTGCTGGCTTGCGAGTGGGCGGCCAAGGGCATCAATGTCAACGCGATCGCGCCGGGCTATATCGTCACCAACAACACCGAGGCGCTGCGCAACGATCCGGATCGCAGCACCGCGATCCTCGGGCGCATTCCGGCGGGGCGCTGGGGCGAGGCGTCCGATATCGGCGACGCCGCGGTGTTCCTTCTGGCGCCGGCTTCCAAATACATGCATGGTGCGGTCGTGCCCGTCGATGGCGGCTGGCTGGCGCGCTGAGGATTTTTGTCATGACCGCAACAACCAAGCTCTTCTCGCGTGCCGGCGAGGGCGAATGGACCGCAACGCCCGATGGCAACCGTCGCCGCGTGCTGCTGCACACCGACGAACTGATGATGGTCGAGTTCGGCTTCGAAAAAGGCGGCGTCGGCGCCCTGCATTCGCATCCGCATGTGCAGTCGAGCTACATCGCCGAAGGCCGTTTCGAGGTGACCATCGACGGCAAGGTCGAGACGCTTTCGGCCGGCGACGGCTTCATCGTTCCGTCGAACCTGGTGCATGGCGTGAGGGCGCTGGAGGCCGGCCGGCTGGTCGATACGTTCACGCCGCACCGCGCCGATTTCCTGGCCTGATCAGGTCCGGGTTTTCCCCGCCATGCGCGCCAGCCAGTCCTTGCCGACGCTGCGGTCGCGGATGATCGACAGCGGATCCTCGGCGTCGAGGCGCGCGCAAATGCGGTAGACTTCCAGCGTTTCGGCGCTCATTTCGCCGCGCTTGTAGAAAAACATCGCCGCCGCATAACGGGTGCGGCCGGACCATTCCTCGCCAAGCGGCGTGTTGACCAGCACCCATTGTTCGGCGGCTTCGTCGTCGTCCATCTCAGAAATCCGCCGGCGGGTTGGCGGTGCGCCGTTCGAGCTTGACGAAAGGGCGCGGCACCACCTTGGCGCGCTTCATCAGCCTTTCGTATTTCAGTTCGCGCATGGCGTAGATCTCCACCCAGAGATCGTCGACCACCGTGTCGCCAAAGGGCCGCGACAGGCTGGCGATGGCGATGTTGCGCTTGCCGGTCGGCGACCAGATCGCGGCGCTGACAAGCCCGACTTCCTTCTTTTGCCTGTGGTAGACGATGGCATGCTCGGCGGGAATGTTGCCTTCGATCTCCAGACCGACAAGGACATGTTTCATACTGCGGTCAGCGCGGGCGGAAAGAATGGCGCGGCGGCCGTTGAAATAGCCTTTCTCCGCGTCGACCATGAAGCCGAGGCCGATCTCGTCGGGCAGGCGCAGGCGGTCGGTGCGGATGGCATGTTCGGCGGTGATGAAATCGGCGTTGGCGACGATCAGCCCGGCCTCGATGCGGGCACGGTTGAGCGCGGTATAGCCGATGGCGCGGATGCCGTGCAGGCGTCCGGCCTCGAACAGGCGGTCCCACAGAGAGAGCGCCAACCCGACCGGAACAAACAGCTCGTAACCAAGGTCGCCGGTGAAGCCGGTGCGTGAAACGGTGACGCTGCCGTCCTCGTGCGGGAAATCGACGAGGTCGAAAACCTTAATCTTTTCAATGCCTTTGAACCCAGCGTCGCGCAGCACGGCGAACGAGGTCGGCCCCTGTAAAGCGAGGCCCGCGACGGCCTCTGTCTCTTCCTCCACGGACACGTTGAACCCGATGGCGCTGTCGAGCAGCCACGGCAGATGCCGCTCCTGGCAGCAGAGGCGGAAGCGGTCCGGCGACAAGCGAAAAAGCGTGCCGTCATCAAGCACATGGCCGGCATCGTCGCACCAGGCGGTGTAGTGGACGCGGCCGGGCTTGAGCTTGCTCACGTCGCGCAATGTGAGGCGGTTGCAGAACGCTTCGGCGTCCGGGCCTGCGATGCGGTATTTCACCATCGGCGAGATGTCGAAGACGGCGGCCTGGCTGCGGATGGCGAAGTATTCGAGCTCTTCGTCCCACAGGGACAGTGGTGCCTTGCAGCCGGCCCATGTGTACCAATCCTCGGTCCTGGCGAGCGCATCGATGCGCGGCTGGAAGGGCGAGGGCAGTCGCAGCGTGCGGAAATGATCCTGCGCGGCGAACCGGGGCTGCAGGCTCAAGCTTTTGATTTTGCTGGCGGAAATTGCCATGGCCTAGCCCCTGATCGCGATGATGCGGCGCGCCGCGTTGAGGCCGGGGACGCCGGAGATGCCGCCGCCCGGATGCGAGCCAGCGCCGGCGAGGAACAGGTTTTCGAGCGGCGTGTCGTAGCCGGCAGCATCCGAGACGGGCCGCGACACCAGCATCTGGTCGGCCTGCAATTCGCCATGGTGCCAATGGCCACCGGGCATGCGGAAACGCTGCTCGATGTCGGTCGGCGTCAGCAGTTCGGCATGCCGCACCGTCGCGCCGATGCGCGGCGCCACGGCTTCGAGCCCCGCCATTATCGCCTTGAAAAACCTTGGCTTTCCGCTCTCCCAACCTTCTTTCAGTCGGTATGGCGCGTACTGCACAACGGCCGACAGGACGCAGGCGCCGTCGGGTGCGAGTGATGGATCGGCAAGGCTCGGCAAGGTGATTTCCATGACCGGCTCGGGCGAAAACTGCCCATATTTGCAAGGGTTGAAGGCGCGTTCGACGTGGTCGGCCGACGGCGCGATGACAAGCCGGCCGCGATGGTCCTCGCTGCTGACGCCAAGGAATTGCGGCGGCCGATCGAGCGCCAGGTGAAGCTTGGCAACATCGCCCAACATACGGATATTCCTCACCTTTCGGACGAATCCGGTATCGAGCTCCCTGGCGCCTACAAGATCGAAGGTGGTGGACGGATTGATTGCGGAGACGATTGTGTGCGCTCGAATTTCCTCAGCGTTTTCAAGCACAACGCCAATCGCGCGGCCTTTCTTTACGAGAATCCTGTTCACTGCGGCTTGGCGGCGCACGGAAACCCCGGCTTTCGCCGCGGACGACGCGATTGCGGCAACGATTGCACCCATTCCGCCCTTCGGGAGGATTTGGGCGCCGTCGATCCCCGCCACCTCGCCGGCGAGACGGTAGTAGAGACCGAGAAGCGAGGTCGGCGAGCGTGGGCCGAGATGCGCGCCGAGGACCGCGTCGAAGGCGAGCAGGCCCTTCAGCCGGTCGTCCTCGAGTTGCTCGTCCACGACGTCGGCGACGTTCATCAGGAGCATGCGCAGGAAGTCGCGCATGTCTTCCTTGCCGAGACGCTTGAGCGACAGGCCGGCCATGGCGAGCGCGGAGGTTTCCGACAGCGACATGCCGGCAAGGTCCGGCGGGCGGCGGGCAAGGAACGGCTTCAGGATGCCGGCGTAGCGGAAGAGCTGGGCGCGCAACGCACGCCATGCCACGGCTTCGCTGGCGGACGCACCAACAAGGCTTTCGCCATAGGCGCCACGCAGCACCAGCGGGTCGCCGGATGGCGACAGGACAACTGAGGACATGCCGGCGGCTTCCAGAGAGAGGCCGTGCCTGTCCAGATCGAGCGCCTTGACCACCTCGGGATGCAGGCGGTTGAGCACATGGGCTACCGAGGAGGCGCGGAAGCCCGGGAAAAATTCTTCGGTGCGAGCAGCGCCGCCGATTTCGCCGGCGGCTTCGAGCACCAGCACCTTGCGTCCCGATTTCGCAAGGACTGTACCTGCGACGAGGCCGTTGTGGCCGCCGCCGATGACAATGCAATCATATGACGTCATGGGCCGGGCTCATGTGCTTGGCGCCGTGCTTAAGGTCGCGCAGGATTTCCGAGGCAGCGTTGCGGCCGGGCGCGCCCATGACGCCGCCACCCGGATGTGTGGACGAGCCGCACATATAGAGCCCGCCGACCGGCGAACGGTATTGCGCGTAGCCCGGCACCGGCCGGTTGAACAGCAACTGGTCGAAGGTGAGTTCGCCCTGGAAAATGTTGCCCTCGGTGAGGCCGACCTCGGCCTCTATCTCGGGCGGCGTGCGTACCTCCATGTGGACGATGCGGTCGCGGAAACCCGGCGAATAATCGGCGATCTGGGAGATCACCGTTTCGGCAAAACCATCGCGATCGGCATCGGTCCAGTCGCGCCCCTCGATACGCGGCGGCGCGTATTGCACGAAGCAGCTCATGAAATGCGTGCCGGGCGAGGTCATGGTGGGGTCGAGCGCGGTCGGGATCATCATGTCGAGCGTCGGGTCGGCGGACCAGCGCCCGGCCTTCCAGTCATCGTAGCCGCGTTCCATGCGTTCCATCGAATCGGTGAAGTGCAGGTCGCCGCGGTAGCAGGGCGAATCCTTCGGCAGCGCCGGAAATTCCGGCATCGAATCCAGCGCGATGTTGACCTTGCCGGACGAGCCGCGGATCTTGAAGTTCTTCACGCGGCGCAGGAAGACGTCCGGCAGTTCCCTGGCCTCGACCAGCTTTAGGAAGGTACGCTTCACATCGGCATTGGAGACGACGAGCTTACCGTAGATTTCCTCGCCGCCGGCGAGCACCACGCCCTTCGCCTTGCCACCCTGAACGAGTACATGGTCGACCTCGGCTCCGGTGCGGATGACGCCGCCTGAGGCGCGAAACGAGTCCGACAGCGCCCTGGTGACCGCGCCCATGCCGCCGCGCGCATAGCCCCATGCGCCGACCGAGCCGTCGACTTCGCCCATGTAGTGATGGAGAAGCACATAGGCGGTGCCGGGCGACATCGGCCCCAGCGCCGTGCCGATGATGCCGGAGAGCGCGAAATTCGCCTTGATGACATCCGTCTCGAAATATTCGTCGAGGAAGTCGGAGATCGACATGGTCCAGAAGCGCAGCGTCTGCGCCATGTCATCGGCGCCGAGATCGGCGAACTTCCTGCCGAGATACATCAGCTCGCCAATGTCGCGTGGGCGAAAGCTGGTCGGGTCGGGCGCGGTCCGCATCAAGAGCGGCTGGATGAAACGGCACTGCCGGGTCACGTCGCGGGCATAGCGGTCGTAGGCTTCGGCGTCGCGAGCGGAGAAGCGTGCGAACTCCCGGCGGTGGGCGTCGTGATCGCGGTAGTTGGCGAGGTAGTCGCCATCGCGCGTGAAAACCGCGCCGCCCTCGTAGGAGATGACCTGCAGGCCGAAACGCGGCAGTTCGAGGTCGCGCATGATCTCGGGACGAAACAGCGAGCAGACATAGGAGCAGTTGGAATAGAGGTAGCCGGGCGTCAGCTCGCGGCTGGTCGCAGCGCCGCCGATCCAGGCGTTTTTCTCGACGACCAGCACGTCGAGGCCGGCCCGCTGCAGATAGCACGCGTTGACCAGGCCGTTGTGGCCGCCGCCGATGACGATCGCATCCCAGGTCTTCATTTTTCGTCCCGGCCTCTCTCCGTGAGCGGGGCTATCGCGTATGCCCCTCCACCATGCTTCGCATGGTCCCGTTCCCCGCTTCGCAGGGGCGGATCATACGTCTGCGCCGTTCAAATCTGGCACGACGGATTGGCATTTGTCCAGCCATATTGAATGAATGTTCAACAAATGGTGTTGCGTTTTCCTGTGTTCAGAGTAGGCTTTGGAGAAATGGGGCTAGAGCGGAAACTCCGCTCCAGCTCTTTGTTCAGCCGCATTTGTGCGCGCCAGGTAAAAGCCGCCTGTCTGCAAAATGCGGTTTGTTTGGCCGCATTTGTTGCAACGCCAAGTGAATTCACTTGGCTGCAAAATGCTCTGGGAACTATCTATGCTCGAATCCCATAGTGCAGAGCCGGAGTATGACGACACGGCTATCCGCTTTCTCGAAGCGCTGTGGGGCGAGGGATATCTTTCGCCAGGCGGCCCGGATGAGGTCGACAGGGTGCTCGACGGGCTTTCACTGGCGGGCAAGCGCGTGCTCGACATCGGCTGCGGCGCCGGCGGCATCACGCTGCATCTGGTCGAGAAGCATGGTGCGGCCCACGCGACGGGCTTCGACATCGAAGGCCCGGTGATCGAAAACGCAAGGCGGCGGGCGGCGGCGCGCGGATTGTCAGGGAGAGCCGATTTCGTGCAGGCGCCGCCCGGCCGGTTGCCGTTCGCTGACGGTTCCTTCGACGTGGTGTTCTCCAAGGACGCGCTGCTGCATGTGCCCGGCAAAGAGGCGCTGTTTGCCGATATTTTCCGGGTGCTGAAGCCCGGCGGGGTGTTTGCCGCCAGCGACTGGCTAATGGGCCACGACGGGGAACCATCGCCAGAGATGGCCGACTACATCGCCGCCGAAGGACTGTCGTTCAGCATGGGCTCGCCGGAGCGCTATCGCCGGGCGATGCAGCAGGCGGGTTTCGCCGAGGTGACGCTCACCGACCGCAACGGCTGGTATCGCGAGGTCGCGCGCGGCGAGCTCGCCAGGCTGAAAGGCCCGCTTTACGACACGGCGGCCGCGGCTGTCGGCAACGCCTATGTCGACAAGAACATCGGAACCTGGGAGGCCATGCAGAAGGTTCTTGACAGCGGCGAGCACCGCCCCACTCATTTGCGCGGACGAAAGCCGGGGAGATGAGTCTGGACCGGCGGTGCTGAAGATGGACACGCTCATGAAATCGGCATCGCCGAAAGAGGCCACCCAAGACAACGAGAAGCGCGGCCGCAAGGCCTCCAAAGAAGTCAGGCAGCTGCAACTGATCGAGGCGACGATCGATTCACTCGCCAAGCGCGGCTATGCCGAGACCACGATGGCCGACGTCGCCGATGGCGCCGGCCTGTCGCGCGGCATCGTGAATTTCCATTTCGAGAGCAAGGAAAAGCTGCTGATAGCGACCTTGCAGCACATGTACGACGAATATTCCGCGCATTGGCGGGCAGCCTTGCTGAAAGCCGGCGACGAACCCGCAAAGCAGCTGCGGGCGCTGGTCGCCGCCGATTTCGACCGCGCCATCTGCACCAAGCGCAAGCTCGCAGCGTGGTGCGCATTCTGGGGCGAGGCGAAATCGCGGCCGACCTATCAGTCGCTGTGCGGCGCGCGGGATGCGGCCTACCAGAAAATCTTCGTCGATCTCTGCCGCACCTTGAAGGAAGACGCCGGCTACGCGTTTGAACCGCAGATTACGGCGCTGGCGCTGAGCGCGATGCTCGAAGGCCTGTGGCTGAGGCTGATGATGGGGACCGAGGACGTGACCCGCCAATCGGCGCTGCAGGCGGCGTGGGAATTTCTGTCGTCGGTGTTTCCGCAACACTATCCGCGCCAGGGAGAAAGCGTCGGTTGAGGTCAACGATAACAAAGAGGACGGAACAATGAAAACAATCAGCAGGCGCGCGACGCTGGCCGTGGCGCTGGCGGCGGCGCTTTCGGCGTCGGTGGCCGCCGGGGCACTGGCCCAGGACACCGACCTGACCATCTTCGACTGGTCGGGCTACGAGATACCGGAATTCCATCCCGACTATGTCGCCAAATACGGCGACGGGCCGACCTTCACCTTCTTCGGGGATGAGGAAGAAGCCTTCCAGAAGCTGCGCTCGGGTTTCAAGGCCGACCTTGCGCATCCCTGTTCGCAGAACGTGATGAAATGGCGCGACGCCGGCCTGCTGGAGCCGCTCGACACGTCGAGGATCGCCGGCTGGAAGGACCTCAATCCGTCGATCATGGCGATGAAGGACCTGGCAACGGCCACCGCCGACGGCAAGGCGTGGTTCATGCCGTGGGAATGGGGCAACACACTGTTGACCTACAATGCCGAGAAGGTCGAAGACGAAGGACATCCAGTCGCTGCGTTCTCTGGCCGATCCCAAATTCAAGGACCGCGTGTCGATCGGCGACAGCGTCGACGACGCCTATGCGCTGGCAAGCCTGGTCATCGGCCTGAAGGACTGGACACAGATGACCGACGAGCAGTTCAAGGAGGCCTCCGCCTTCCTGCGCGAGGTTCACAAGAACGTCCGCCTGTACTGGACCGACAACACCGAGATCGTGCAGGCGATGACCAGCGGCGAGGTCGATCTCGCCTGGGCGTGGAACGATGCCGCCGCGCAAGCGGTGCTCGCCGGCGCGCCGATCAAGATGAAGCGCGACACGACGGAAGGCCTTTCCACCTGGGTCTGCGGTTACGTCAGGCTGAAGGATGCGCCGGGCAGCGAGGAAAAGGCCTACGACTACCTGAACGCGATCGATACGCCGGCGGTTGCCAGCTACCTGCTCTCCGACTGGGGTTATGGCCACGCCAACGCCAAATCGATGGCGACGATCGACGCCAAGGTGATCGCCGACCAGGGATATGCCGACGTCGACAAATTCGTCGACAAGACGCTGTTCCAGTCGCCGGTGCCGACCGAGCTGAAGCAGAAGATGATCGCCGAGTTCGAGAAGATCAAATCAGGGTATTGAGGGGCAGGCCGCCTTCTTCGCGCTATCAGCTTGGCGCTGCCCCTCACCCGGGTCCTGCCCCCGCAGGCGGGGAGAGGGAGGACTGAGGCGTTGCGGAAGGCCTCAATCCGCCATGGCGACCAGCGCGTCGGGATCGTAGGCGAGGCGGATCGGCGCGCCGACCGGAATGTCGTCGGCGCCGAAATTGTTGGTTTCCGAAACCGAGAGCGGTTTTTCCAGTCCCGGCACCTCGACGATGAGATGGGTGATCTCGCCGAAATAGTGGCGGTCGACAACTTTTCCCGACACTTCGTGCGGGCTGGGGGCGTCGTCCCACAGCACGCGCAGGCGCTCCGGCCGGATGCCCAGCGTCGCCGCCTTGCCGTTGCGCACGAAGGCCTGCGGCTTGTCGGTCCTGACGCGGCCGAAGCCGGTGGTGTCGACGGTGATGGAGGCGGCGTTTTCCTCGACGATCTCGGCCCTGACGAAATTCATGCCGCCAAGGAAATCTGCGACCTGGCGGTTGACCGGACGCTGGTAGATCTCCTTGGGCGCCGCCACCTGCGCGATGCGGCCGCCGAACATCACGGCGATGCGGTCGGACATGCCGAGCGCCTCGTACTGGTCGTGGGTGACGAGCACGAAGGTGATGCCGACCGCCTGCTGGAGGCGGCGAAGTTCGACCTGCATCTGCTCGCGCAGCTTCTTGTCGAGCGCCGACAGCGGCTCGTCGAGCAAGAGCACCTTCGGCCGCATGACCAGCGCGCGGGCCAGCGCCACGCGCTGGCGCTGGCCGCCGGAAAGCTCGGTGGCGCCGCGCGCGCCAAGCCCCGACAGCGACACCTGCGCCAACGCTTCCTCGACGCGGCGCTTTTCCTCGGCCGCGGGAAGCCGCAGCCGCTTCAGCCCGTAGGCGACATTCTGCGCGACGTTGAGGTGCGGGAAGATGGCGTAGCTCTGGAACACCATGTTGGTCGGGCGGCGGTTGGCCGGGATGCCTTCCATCGGCTGGCCGTCGACGGCAATGGCGCCGCTGGTCGGCGTGTCGAAGCCGGCGATCATGCGCAGCAGCGTGGTCTTGCCGCAGCCGGAGGGTCCGAGCAGCGAGAAGAACTCGCCCCTGGCGATGCTGAGCGAGGCGTTGTCCAGCGCCTTGAACGCTCCGTAGCTGCGCGAGACGCTGCTGATCTCGATCATCGGCCTGTCAGACAAAGGCTCCCCCTGTGTTGCGGGTGCGGCGCTCGACGCGGCGGCGCATGATTTCGGCGAAAGTGAGAAGCACGAAGGAGCCGACGAGCAGAAGCGAGCCAAGCGCCAGCACGCTGGGCAGCTTGGCGGCGAAACGCAGCTGGCCCCAGATGTAGACGGGCAAGGTGGTGTCGGTGCCGCTGAGGAAGAAGGCCATGATGAACTCGTCGAGCGAGATGGTGAAGGAGACCAGCAGGCTGGAGATGATGGCTGGCGCCACCATCGGCAGCGTCACCCGCCGGAAGGTGCCGAAGGCGGTTTCGCCGAGGTCGGTGGAGGCCTCTTCCAGGCTGCGGTCGAACCCTTCAAAGCCGGACATCAGCACGGTGACGGAATAGGGGATGCAGATCAGCACGTGGCCGAGCACGACAGTGAACAGCGACAGGCTCAAGCCGAGCTGCAGGAGCACCAGCAGCAGCGACACCGCCACGATGATCTCGGGCAGCACCAGCGGCGCCATGATGAGGCTGCTTGCGGCGCGCTGGCCGGGGAAGCGGTAGCGGGTGAGCGCGCGCGCCGCGCAGATGCCGAGCAGCGTGCTCACCACGGCCGCGGCGACGCCGACCACGAGGCTGTTCCAGGCCGCGTCGAGGAGTGCGGGCGTGTGCGGCAGGCTCTCGTACCATTTGAGCGTCAGCCCGGTGAGCGGGAACTTGGGCACAGCCGAGGTGTTGAAGGAAAAGACCGGCAGGAGCAGGATCGGCAGATAGAGGAAGGCGATGTAAAGCGCTGCGTAGAGCGGCAGCCAGTTGGTCAAGAGCCTGCGCGCGGCCGTCATCGCGCCTGCCTCGCGGCCCAGCGCAGGATGAAGACGGCGACGCCGGCCATGGCGGTGACGATCGCCATGGTGGTGACCGAGAGGGCGGCGCCCAGCGGCCAGTTGGCGGCCTTGCCGAACTGCGCCTGGATGGCGTTGGCGATCATCACGCCGTCCTTGCCGCCGACCAGCCGCGGCGTCACGTAGTCGCCGACGGTGGGAATCATGACGATCAGCAGCGCCGCGATCACACCCGGCATCGACAGCGGCAGGGTGATGCGCAGGAAGCGGCGGACTGGCCCGTCGCCGAGATCGGTGGCGGCCTCCAGCAGCGTGCGGTCGACCTTTTCCAGCGAGACGAAGATCGGCAGGATGGCGAACGCCGCCCAGGCATGGGTGAGCGTGAGGATGACGGCGGTGGTGTTGTAGAGGAAGGCGGTGGACGGCTCGTCGATGATGCCGAGGCCCATCAGCCCGGAATTCAGGACGCCGCCATAGCCGAGGATCACCTTCCACGACATGACCCGCAGGAGATAGCTCGTCCAGAACGGGATGGTGATGAGGAACAGCCACAGGCTCTTGCGGCTGCCACCGTGGAACGAAATGAAATAAGCGATGGGGTAGGCCAGCACCACGGTGAAGAAGCTGACCGTCAGCGAGATGAAGAGCGAGCGCATGAGAAGGTCGCGGTAGATAGGCTCGGTCAGCGCCAGGCGGTAGTTTTCCAGCGTGAAGGTGCGGTCGATAGTGAGGTAGTCCTGCGTCCAGAAGCTGTGGGCTATGACGACAAGGACAGGCACCGCAAGCAGGACGAGCGCATAGAGAAGCGTCGGGCTGATCAGCGCCACGCCCTGCGCCTGCTCGGATTGCAGAAGGGAGCCGGCCGCAGCGCGCTTTGCACGCAATGCAGGCGACCCTTCCGCAGCAACCGTCATTGCAGCGCTCCAGGTGCTGGCTCGATGTCATGCGTGGCTGTTTCGGCCATGCGAAATCCCATTCGACAGCGCCGGTTCGCCAGTTCCCTTTTGGCAGCCGACTTTCTTCATCATGAGCGCATACGCGGATTGAAATCAAGCTCTATTTCTGTAATATTGATTGAACGGACATTCAAAATGAAGGGAGATGAACTTTGTTTCCCTTGCGGTTCCGCCCCGCTTCGACGATCCCGGCGGCATCAGAAAAATGTGAGGTGACCGAGATGGCGGCAATGCGGGAAATCAGGACGAATGCGTTTACGGCGACGGCGCTCGCGGCAAGTGAGGATGTCGTGGAGACCGCCAGGCGGCACCTCGTACAGCCCTGGCCATTCGCCGGCTCGGTGGGTGCGGAGGCGCGCGCGCTGATCGGCGAGGGCGACGGCATCTACATCACCGACGGCGAGGGCAAGCGGCTGATCGACGGCCCGGCCGGCATGTGGTGCGTCAATGTCGGCCACCGTCGCAAGGAGCTGGCAGAGGCGATGTACGACCAGGCGATGGCGCTTTCCTACAACACGCCGTGGTACACGATGAACGCGCCCTCGGCCGAACTCGCCGAACGCATCGCCGGCCATGCGCCGGGCGATCTCAGCCACGTGTTCTTCACCACCGGCGGCTCATCGGCGGTGGAGACAGCGCTGCGCTTCATGCAGTTCTACAACAATGTGCGCGGCCAGCCCGATAAGAAGCTGATCCTCAGCCGCGGCGGCGCCTATCACGGCTCGACCTACCTGTCGGCCTCGCTGAACGGACGCCCGCGCGACCGCGACTGGATGGACGGCGCCGACGAGCTGATCGTCAAATTGTCGTCGCCCAACCCGTTCCGCCGCCCTGCCGGCATGAGCGTCGAGGCCTTCGCCGATTTCCTGGTCGAGGAGTTTGCCGAAACGGTCGACCGCATCGGCGCCGGCCGGATCGGCGCCTTTGTCGGCGAACCGGTGCAGGCCTCGGGCGGCGTGGTGATCGCGCCGGACAGCTATCTCAAGCGCATCCGCGAGATCTGTCGGCAGAACGACATACTCTACGTTTCCGACGAGGTGGTGACCGCCTTCGGCCGCCTCGGCCATGTGTTCGCCTCGGGCGATGTGTTCGGCATGGACCCCGACATGATCACCTTCGCCAAGGGCGTCACCTCGGGCTATTTCCCGCTCGGCGGCGTTGTGATCTCCGCCCGGCTGATGGAGGAACTGCGGCGCTCCAACCACCCCGACGCCATGTTCGGCCATGGCATGACCTACACCAGCCATCCCGTCGGCTGCGCGGTGGCGCTGAGGAATCTAGACCTCCTGGAAGGCGGCGTGCTGGAGCATGCGCGCCAGGTGGCGCCGTATTTCCAGGCGAAGCTGAAAACGCTGCAGGAACTGCCGCTGGTGGGCGAAGTGCGCGGCGCCGGGCTGATGGCGTGCGTGGAGTGCGTTGCCGACCGCGAGAGCAACGACCCGCTGCAGCTCGACAAGGACGTGGGAAAACGCATCGACGCACATTGCCACGAACTCGGCCTTCTGGTGCGCCCGCTGATAAACATGTGCGTGATGTCGCCGCCGCTGGTCATTACGCCGGAGCAGATCGACGACATGGTGGCGATCCTGCGCGAAGGCATTTTGCGCACGATGGAGGATTTGCGGAAAGAGGGGGTGTGGAGAGGGTGAAAGAGCGAGTAGCGATTAGGGAGTAGCGAAAGCCGAAGCGGCGCCGATGCGCGTGACACCGTCACCTGGCAATCGAAAACGACCACGGGTTGCCTTCGTTGATCCAAAGGAACTCGTTCTCTTCGGCCGCCGTGCCTTTCGGGTTGCGGAAGATCGCCGCGCATTCGAGGCCGAAGGCTTCCCATGCGATGCAGATCGCATTGTCGTCCACGATGGAGGCCCATTCCCTGATGTAGATGCCGGACTTTACGCCATCCGGCCGCGACAGAGTGGCGTCGCCGTTGGTGGAAAACGCCGTCGAGGCTTTCATGCCCCTTTCAATCCCGATGTTGCGGTAGTTGAGGGTGTGCCCGAGCACGAGAGACCGGATCTCGTCTCCCGACAGCCGATCGCCCGATGCCGCGTCGTAGGGCTCCGGCAACTCCGCGACGCCGGCCTTCAGGAGGCCTTGGCGCAGACGCCTCGCGTCGTCCGGCAGCTTGAAGGGGAACCTCTGGCCCGCCAACATAATGGTCCACGGTTCGCCCCCGCGGACCTTGGCGTAGTGGGGCGCTGCGTCCACGGCGCGTCCGAGCTGCCCGTATGTCGCGGTCAGGAGGAGCCGTATATCTGAATCATAAGGATGGTCGGCTGCGCATGTTTCGAGGGTTGCTGCAGCCTCCTCGAAGCGGTCTCCCGCAAACCGCAGCAGCCCCGCTACAGCGCAATTCGCCGCTTCCGAGCCTGGATCGAGCTTGATTGCGGAATTGATGCGGGCCTTGGCGTCTGGGACGCGGCCAGCGAGAATCAGCCATTCGGCAACGCTCCACAAATCCTGGCTGTTCTCCGGTTCCAGCTCGACCGCGCGCTCCAGGTTGGCGATCGCCTCATCATGCAGCGGCGCCCCGCCTCGTGGGGCCGCGGCCGCCACTCTGTACGCCTGCGCCGCAGATTCCTCTCCCGTTCCCTTCAGGACAGAAAACTCGAAGCGACTCCCATGGTTGAACAGCAGGTACTCGTTCTTCCGCGCCGCGCTGCCCCCGGGGTTGCGGAATATCGCCGAGCAGGCTCGTTGCCCTATTGTCGGATCCCGGTTCAGACACATGGTATCGCCCTCGATCGTGTTGGGCGCGGCGATGATCTCCAAACCCATAGTAATTTGAGCGAAGCCGTCGGCATCTGTCGTCCGTGAATAGGGTTCGCCGGTGTTGAGCAGGCGTCCTTCAAACTGGTGGCCGAAAGTGAGGCGCCTGATCTCCTCGCCGGTGAGCCGGTCTTTGGATTTCGGGTCGAAGCCCCACGCTAGTTCTGGAACCCCCGCTTTCCGCAGTCCCTCGAGCAACCGCTCGGTGTCGGCGTAGTTCTTGTACACGAAGAAGACCTGCGCGAGCTGGCCGGTGAACTCGCCGTTGTCGGATTCCTTCAACATGGGATCGAGGCGCGCTCTGAGGGCGGCGGTCTTGTCGGTCTGCCCGAGATGACCGTAGGCCGATATCCCCAGCATCAGGCCATGGAAGTTAATCCAGAACCAGCCGTACTCACGAGACCCCGGTTCGATCTTGTCAATCGACGCAACGGCTTCGTCGAAGCGATCCATCGAGAAGTATGCGAGGGCCACAAGGTAATGGCGCCAGCCGTTCGGCGCCGGGTCGACACGCGCCGCCGCATCGATGTAGCCGCGCCCTTCCGCAGGCCGCCCGTTGAAAGTTAACGCCGAACTCATCGATTCGTAACTCCAGGCGTTGCTCGAATTGAGCGCGATGGCCTTTTCCAGCGCCGCGATCGCCTCGTCTGACCGCTGCTGCCGAACAAGGCGGGCCGCCAGTATCTGATAGTAGGTAGGAGAGGGACGCTTTAAGGCCTCGTCCAGCTTGCGTTGGATCTCGGGCCAGGTGAGCCCCAACGCCTGTTCCTGTTCAACGCCGTGGATATCCCAGAACAGCCAGGCGAGCGAGGCCCAGGCGCGCCCGTAATCGGGGTCAAGCGCGACCGCCTGCTGGTAGGAAGTGGCTGCCTTCGCGATGTCTTCCGGCGTGCCACGGTGTTCGAGCTCCAGTCCCCGCAGCCATGCGTCATAGGCGGCGGGATTGCTGGTGCCGCCGGCGATCTGGGCGGCGCGCTGGCTTTCGACCAGCCGCAGCTTGAGCGCCGTCGCGATCTGCCTGACCATCTCGTCCTGCAAATCAAACACCTTGCTCCATTGGCCGTCGAAGCGCTCCGCCCACATGTGGCCACTGTTGCTGCCGTCGATCAGTTGCGCATTGATGCGGATGTCGTCACCGACCCGGCGGATCGAGCCTTCGAGCAGGTAGCTGACGCCGAGTTCCGTGGCGATGGCGGCTGGCGGCAGCGACTTGTCCTTGTAGGTGAATGCGGCGTTGCGCGAGATCACGAACAGGTCGGGTATGCGCGCCAGCTCGGTCGTGAGATCTTCGGTGATGCCGTCTGCGAGATAGCCCTGCTCCTTGTCATCGGAAAGATTGTCGAACGGAAGCACGACGATCGACGGCTTTTCGGGGTGGTCTGCCCGACAGCGGCGGCGGAGGGATTGGCTTGCTCCGCCGCAGGCCTGCCCTGGGCAGCTGGCGGAGGAGACGTCGCCGTTGGCAACCACCAGAACGCCGCGCCCGCGAGCGCAACGATGAGCGCCGCAACAATGGCCGGCCACAACCATGGGCGTCCCGGCGTCTCCCTCGCGGCCGGAGCAGCGGTCACCGTGGGCGCGGGGCTCGTCGCCGGCGACGTCAGGCCGGTCAGAACACCATAGACCCGGACGGGATCTGCTATGTTCTTCACCCTCTGTTCGCCCAGGAATTCGTAGCCGACGTCGAGGTGATTGGTGACCTGGTCGTAGGCGGTCCCGGAAATCACGACGCCGCCCGGGCGTGCCAGCGCCTGCAGGCGGTCAGCGATGTTCACGCCGTTGCCGTGGATGTCGTCGCCTTCGACGATCACGTCGCCGAGATTAATGGCGATGCGGAACTCCAGCCGCTCGTCGGCCGCGGCGCCGGCGTTCAACTCGGCCTCCGTCCGCTGGATGTCGACTGCGCATCGCAAGGCGTTGATGACGCTCTGGAACTCCACCAGGATGCCGTCGCCCATCGTCTTGACGAGGCGACCGTGATGCGCAGCGATCCTGGGTTCAAAAATATCCTTGAGATTTGCCTGGAAGCGGGCGCGTGTACCCTCCTCGTCTGCTTGGCTCAAGCGGCCATAGCCGACGACATCGGCAATCATCACGGCGGCTAACCGACGGTCCATCTCCACGAGCAGCGCAAACTGCCTCCGCCAAGCAAGTCTACACGAGATCGCCCCGGGCCGCCATCTGCGAGCCGGGCGGGGCTACGCAATGGCCGTAAACGGGGCGAGGGGGCGGAGACCTCAGCGCCCCAAAATCCGCCGATGCACGCCGTCGAGGCTTTCGGCGAACGCATCGAAGAGGCCGCGCGCCGTCAACTCGCGCAGCACCTGCTCGTTGATGCCGCCGCGCGTCGCATAGTCTTGCGCCAACACGGAGAAGCCGGCATCCGGCATCGTTTCCGGAGCGCTTCCCAGCGCCTTGAACAGGGCGGCGACATAATCGCGGGCGCTTGCGTCGGCGACGCCATGGTTTTTCAGCCATGCGTGGAGCGTGTCGAGGTATTTGAAGTAGGTAGCGAATGTCGCAGTGGCAACGCTCAGCGCATCGAACTCGCTGGGGTTGTCGACCTCGATGACTTTTCCGAGTTTCCCGAACAAGGAAGAGATAGCCGGGTCGGGCGGGCAGATGATGGTGGCGCCCTGCCGGGAAGCGACCATTGGCATGGGAAGCGCCTTCGTCACGCGCTCGACGGGAGCGATCAGCGCGGCGACCTCCTCGCTTGACAGGGTGGCGATCAGGCTGACGATGTGATGGTCGCGTCGAAACCGCAATTGCGCAAGCACGTCATGCGCGATCTGCGGCCGCACCGCGAGCATGACGGTGTCGCAATTGTCGAGGACCGCCTGATTGTCGGGCGCGACGCGCACATCCCGATAGCGGGCAGCAAGGTCGGCGGCGATCTCCTCATTGCGCGGGGAAAGCAGAATTGATGCGGGATCGCCCGGGGCCGATTTCAGGCCGCTGACGATCGCCGATGCGAGTGCGCCTGTACCGATGAAGCCGAGTTTCATTCACGCGTCCTCTGCCGTCGAGAGATCGTCAGGTGATAATATGCCGGACGCTTCGTGAACAGGCGGTGTGAAAGCACGAGCGGTCAAACGCTTCCGCTCAGGCCGATATGGGTGGAGAGCAGCCGTAAGGAGACTGCATCGCTTTGATGCCAGGAGGCGTCCATGTGCCATCCATGACGGAAGCCCGAGGCGAATACAGAAGCAGGGTCGGTTGGATCGCTCGGGACGCTGGCGATGGCAACCAGTTGGCCTCCCGGTCAGGCCCCGGCGACTCGTGCTGGATATAAATGTCCAGCGAGCCATCGGCATTGAACGTAAGCTTGTCCCGATCGCCTATGGCAAAGCGATTGATCGGGTTCGGCACCTGAAAGCCCTGCTCGTCGTACATGGTCAGCGACCAGAAGGCGTCGACGGGCGGCAGCTCATCCTTGTTGAAGCAGGACCTATTTCTTTGCACCGACGAGCTTGCAAATATGCAGGCGAGAAAGAGTATCTGTATACTGTCTGCAATCTACTGCGTAGTCATCAGTTTGACGAGAGAGAACCGCCTGAAACCATGATATGCCACGGACTTGTGAGCGGTTCTCCATATCGTGCAGCTAAGCACCGGCAGTAGCGAGGCGGTCGTGCGGTTCTTGCGCGCCTGTGTTCGGCCCGCCAGGCGCACCAAACACACTGCATGGCGCCGTCGATCCTATTGGACCTTGTTCACCACCGGCGGCGTCCAGCTCCCGTCGATGATCGAGGGACTGGTCTCCTTGGGCCAGTACATCCTGAGCATCGGGAGGAACGCGCCCTTGGGAGCAGGCAACCAGTTCGCCTCCTTGTCGGGACCCGGCGACTCGTTCTGGAAATGGAGCGTCACCGAGCCGTCTTCGTTCGGCACCAGATTGTTGCGCGGGCTGACCGTGAACTTGTTCAGCTTGTTGGGCACGAACCACCAGCCCTGATCGATCTCATACATGGTGATCGACCAGAAGCCGCTGACCGGCGGTTCCTGGCCCTTGGCGAAGGTGAGCGTGTATTTGTGCTCGCCCGACAGCGGCTGGCCGTCCGCGTCGCGCAGCGTGTAGGGGTAGACGGCATCCTGCTGCAGGTTCGCCGGCCAGCCGAAGGCCGCCACGACAGCCCGCTTCATGTAGTCCGTTCCGTATGTGCCGACCCCTTTGGTGACCGTCCAGCCGTTCAACTCGACGCCCACAGAGTGCTGGTTGTCGCCGATTTTTTTCAGCGCGTCCTGTGGCAGGGTCTGGAGTGCTGCCACGACTTCGGGGCCGAGCGCGGCGAGGTCGAAGTCCTTGCAGGGCGCGAGGCCGATCTTCGCCATCTCCGCCAGCATCGGCGCATCCTCGGCGGCCGGCGGCGCGACCTTGCACATCAGCTCGGCCATGCGATCAAAATAGCCTTCGGTTCCGAAGCCGAGGATCACCTCTTGCGGCTTGTCGGTCAGCGAGAAACCGGGATTGGGATTGAACGGAGGAGCGACGTAGGTGTACTCGGCCTTGCCCAGCGCCGAAAGCGGGCGGATGTCGTACTGCGCCTGCAGCGCGTTCACCGCCTTGTAATCCTCATCGGCGCCGTTGGCGTAGGTGCGGGCGAGGATGAGCATGTAACGGGTCGGCACTTCGACCCGCGTCATTCCGTCGGGAACCGCCCCGCTCCAGCCGGGGCCGGACAGCAGGAACTTGTGCGCCTTCTCGCCGCTGGTGCGGCTGCCGCCCGAATGGACGACCGGCATCCACAGGCTGTACATCGGAAACAGGAAGTATCGCTCGCCCATGTCCGGATAGGACAAGACCCAGGGCTCGTCGCCGAGGTCGAGCCAGGCGGCCGAATAGAGCGTATCGGCGTTCGGCGCGGACACGCCGCGATAGTCGGCCGGCGGGTAGCGCTCGACATTGATGAAATGCCCCATCGGGCCGCGCAGCCCTTCCACCTTTTCGACGCTGGTCATCTGGACCCGCGTCACCTCCGTGGTGATGAGCGAATAGCCGTAGACATAGGCATCGGTCGCGATCGACTTCGCCTCTTCGACGGTCAGGGCATTTGCGCTGCCGGATCCGGTAGCAGTCGCCAGACCGGTCGTAATAACGAAACTTGCCAGATACTTCGACATCATGCGTATATCCTTTCCATTGCAAGTTGCCGTACCGAGCCGGCAAGACAAACATAGGATCGAGCATAGCCTTAACTTGATCCGTTAAGCAGTGTACGAGATGTCTGATGTTGCAGACGAACCATTTCGCGCCAACGCCAAGTAAACTTCCGGCGACCTCCAGGTTCGATTCAGTACCCGTCATTTCGGTGACCGCGCTTGCGGGTGTCCCGGATTTCGTCCGCAGCGCCTTTGGCGACAGGCTGCTCAGACAAGCCAATCGGGCGGTGATGCTGGATATCGAGGCGATCGAGGATCAGGATTGCTTCATCCCGCACATAACGATGAGTACGTTCGTCGGCGCCATCGCGAAGCTGGCGGGCGAGGAATACTTCGGACTGCTGTTGGCGCCCCATTTGACGCTAACGAGCTACGGCTGCTGGGGCGAGTATGTCCTTGGCGTTC
>CAVSAU010000006.1:5000-336371 GCA_963726065.1 uncultured Alphaproteobacteria bacterium | reverse complement strand
AACTTGTTGTAGCCGCTCTCCGCAGCCGTCCGGTTCTTTCGGCTTCCTATCAGGCGCGGATCAAACCGACCGGAGGCAGGCTCTTGCCCCGACCCCACCGGATTACGCCTGACCCAAGGCAGCGCTGGCATTCGTATTCGTAGGCTTCGATCCGGGGAAGTTCGACCCCCGCCGCGACGACGTGAGCATAGAGATACGGGTTCATCCATCCCAGTGCGGGCGACGAACGCCCGTCGCTGAGCCTCACTTTCGCGTTGGCGATGTCCATGTCGGACCGCATGTCGGAGGGTTCGATGAGGAAGAATCCGTCGCCGTCACAGCGATGGCAACGTTTCGCGAGCCTCGATTCGGCGGCGTGCATGCGTGTTGAAAGTTTGCTGGCCATGGGTGAAACCGCCACGTATCGACGCACTCGACTTGTCACGACGCGGATCACGATAAACCGCAAGAAATTAAATCATCGGGGCGCGATGCTGGTTATCCGGCAATTCGGATGCATGGGCGGCACAAAGGAGGTAGAGAGGGATACGGCTGACTATAGCCATGCTGCCGATAAGGGACATAGGCGTGTCCGAGGCAGATCCCTCTCCTCAAGGATCCGATCCGAACCTCAGTGGTGAGTGAGGCGTCTTTTCATTGCCCGTTCCATGGCCGCCTTGACGGTGTCCACACCACCCGAATTCTTGTTCAGATGGCGGTAGGCGAGCATCAGCAGCGAGACTGAAACCTCGCCGATAGGCCACCCGGCGCGCTCGGCCTGCCCGACCAGTGCGTCGAAGGCCGACGCGAGAGCGAGCTGACAATCAGCGTTGCTGCTACTGTATTGCGAACCCGGAACTGGAATATCTGGAAATGGCTTCACGATTGTGCCCTCGGAACAACCGACAGTACCGTTACCGCGCGCCAAACCGCCACCCCGCATTTCGGCGTAAACATGTTGATTGATAATCGCCGCTCAGCACCCGGTCGGCGGGTTTGCGGCATCGGATGATATGATTTTTTCGCGGCTGGCCTGCCGAGGCCGCCATCGGTCATATTGCACCGGTGGGTATGATGGAGATGCCACAATGTCTGTAAATGCCGCAAACCGGCCCTCCAGCGTCTGCCTGGGGGAAGGCAGGGCGGAAGGGCCAGGTAACGCGCGGCGCACAAACGCAGCACACTGTCGTTGGCGTCGATCGCCGATTTACGGCGACCGCTTGATGCATGGCTGATCTCGCGGCAGCAGATTTCAACCGCTCACGAGCGGGCCGTCATGCCTGGTGCGGGAAAACTGGCTTCCCCCGGGAACAGGTCGTTTATCTTGTAGGCCACTTCCGTGCGGTTTGTGGCCTTAAGTTTCTTCATGATGTTGCGGATATGGACCTTTACGGTGCTCTCGCGCAGGTTCAATTCGTAGGCGATGATCTTGTTTGCCTTGCCGCGCCGCAACGCCTGCACGACTTCGGCCTGGCGCGACGTGAACATTCCTGTGAGCGGCCGCGCCTCGGGAACCTCGCTCTCGACCAGATGCCGCATGGCCAGAACGCTGCTTGCCGGCACGAAAATGCCGCCAGCAATGGCAAGGCCAAGTGCTTCGACGCACACGTCGATGCCGATCGATGTGGGGATGAACCCGCGGACGCCGCACTCCAGCGCCTTGAGGATCTGCGCAAGATCGTCCGTGTCAGCCAGGATCACCACCGGGATCGAGGGGAATTCCGAGGTCAGCCGCGCGAGATCGCTGGCCACATTGGAATCAGTTACTTTCCGCGCGCCGAGGTTGAACAGAATAGCCTTCGGACTGCCATAGACACCCTCTTGCTGGCGCCATTCTTCGATCGATCCGACGGCCGAAACCTCCATGCCGAGGTTGTGGAAGATCAGGCTCTGCGCAAGGCATTCCCGATCAAGTGCCCTTCCGTCGATAATCAGCAGACGGTTCTCTCGGCTTTGCCGTGTACTGCTGGATAATGCTCTCTCCGCTGCAATATCATCTCTTGCATACGAAATCGGCACAGAGTTGCTGTGATGTACTTCCGCTGTGGTATCCATACTCTTATACCCGCCTTCTTACACCGACCGCTCTCATGAGCGGTCTTGCGCCCCTTGCATTTCAGATTGAGTTGGTAGCTGCTCCCCAAGCCGCTGTTTGGTGTATTTCGCCCGTTTTTGTTTCCCCGCGTACGACTTTTGGGAAAGCCGTATGACCAACAATAAGTAAAATTGGAGAGCTTTTCCTAACCTAAGTTAACGTTGTCAAAAAAAACGATACTTGAAGAAATCGTCAGCTTTGAAAAATATTTCTGCCATGCTTCCAAAGGTTTCGTGTGGCTCGAAAATGGGCAACGGTTGCGGAACATCGCCTGCCGATAAGGGCCCGCTGCAGCTACGGGGACGAAGAAAAAAACCGGAAACCGAGGAACTCCTTATCGAAGCCGATCATGTTGATCAGCCGAGGCTTGTCGAGGAACTCCACAAAGCCCGAACGGAACGAGACGAGATTGTGTTCCCTCAGATCGCGCAGCGTCCGGTTGACGTGAATGGCGGTCAACCCGAGTGCATCGGCCAGTTCCTGCTGCGTAAGCGGGCAGTCGAAGCCTTGCTGCGTGCTCTCACCGAACGTTGACAGTCGCGCATCCATCTCGAGCAAAAGATGGGCAGTGCGCACCAGCGCATTGCGCCTGCCGGCGTTCGTCAAATGCTCGATAACGATAGAGGACTGGCGGGCTACCGCGCTCAATATGAACTGCGCGAGCCACGACGAGCGGCCAAAAGCCTTTCCCACCGCGGTTCGCGACATTTCGAAAATTGAAAGCTCGGTTGTGGACGCCAATGAATCGGTGCTCGGCCCGGGCGAGGCAACAACGCCAACCACGTCTCCCTTCAGCGGAAAGTCGATGATCTGCCGATCCCCGTTGTTGAGGTCGCGATAGCTGCAGGCCCATCCCGAATTGATGATGAACAAGCGTTGTTCAACATCTCCCTGGTGGCTAATGACGGTGTGGGGAGGATAATGCTTCGCCGCAACATTCAGAGGCCGCAACGCCTCCATTTCCTCACTTGTGAAGATCGCTCCGATCGGCGGAGACTGAAAGAACTGAAGGAGGGTCTGATTCTGGATAGAAGTCATGTTCCATTTCTGTAAGATTCGTACAATTATAATCTATAAATGAATAAGTGTCTGCGGTTCGCCGTTACTACTTTTGGTATATCTCTGGAGCGCGAATTGGCAGCGAGTGCCTGCCCTTCCGGCTTTTACTCAACCACCAACTGGCCGCTAATCCCCTGACTTGGCGCAAATCAGCAACGCGGGACGCGTTGATTGCTGTGCCATTAAGGTACGGAAAGTTCGAGGCGACAGTTGCAGCCTCAGCATCGAGGATGCGATAGAAGCCAAATTTGTCGGTTGGATGCGACGAAAGTCTGTAAGCTCATGGTCGATACGCCGCCCGCCGGCTCGTCACTGACTGCTTCGATGATCTTAGGTAAGCAATGGCCTACCGAATGCCATTCGACCCCCGCGACGCAGATAGCAAGCTGCTCCCCGACAATAATTTTCCCCGGTAAAAGTCGCGTTGAGGCTCGCAAGCTTGTTGTGTTTTTCAAAGTATTCGGCTACTAAAATTGCGCGTTTTGGTTGCGCTTGTTTCTCGCAGGGGTTGAGAAACTTACTCGTTGCAGTCGGGGCGGTTGTCTGCTGAACTGATAATCGGATCGGGGGGTCTTCATCACCATGGATCATGCGGGTTTGTCTGAGGGCGGGATGACTTCTGCAGGGGACCAGCCATCGCGATATGCGAGCCCCGATACGGACCTCGCCTTTCACCATGTCCGTCTAGCGACCACGGATGTCGGAGAGGCCGGCGTTCTGGTTCTCAGATCCGATCAGTTGGTGGCGGTTCTCACACAAGTCGACGAGGAGCTTTATTGCGCCACAGGTAAATGGTTCCTCGAATCCGGCTTTGGCCGCCTCAACGGTTACAACAAGATGTTCCAATCTCTCGACGAAGCCAGGGACTGGATCGCCACCCGCTTTTTGACAAAGGGCACTGTTTTGGCCCTGCCGGTGCTTCTTGGAATAACCGGTGCAGCGGGGCTGATTTAGGTTCAATAACTCGTGGCGTGCGCAAGCCGTTGAGCTCATCTGAGCCCAAAAAATCAACGATATCTGTGAGATAATTTACACATGGGGCGCGACCAAAAGGACGCGCGCCGGAGTCAGCCGCGTTGAAACTGCCTGTTCGAGATCAAACCCGGCTGGTTTTCAGCCAGGTGATCGCGAAAACGCGCCGCCGCTTCCGTTCGATTGTGGGCGCCCAGCTTGCTGATGATGTTGTGAAGATGGATCTTCACCGTGTGCTCAGATAGGCCGAATTTTACTGCGATGGACTTATTCTGAAGACCCTGGGAGACCATTTCCAGGATCTGGATTTCGCGGCCGGTCAGATCACTGACGTTGCCGTTGATCGCCGAACGCCCATTGGCCGGAGCGCCGTGGTTCGGCGCCGGCGGACGTTGGCTGCTCGTCCTCTGTGAATGAGCATGGATCGTGTCAGGGGGTATGTATTCGCCTCCCCGCAGTATTAGACGAACGACGGAGAGCCAGATGTCGAGCCTGAGGTTCATCGGGAGCACACTGCGAACGAATTGAGAACTCAGAACCTCCGAATAGGTGTAAGGCGGAGTTTTGGTGTCGTGCTGGATCAGCGCACCGAAAGCCAGCGGATGCTGGCGGAATATTTCCTCTGCCGTGTTCTCGGCCTCCCTGAGATGGATGGTGTCGACCAGAACCAGGGAAACCGGATGTGCGAAGTCCGCGCAAGCCGCCTTGACGTTTTCTACCTGCTCGACAACAACCCACGGAAATTCCCGTTCCAGGGCATATATCAGGCTGATGGGAATTGTCCCGGCTGCTGCGACGAAGATGATTACCCGTTTCGGCTCGACGGCTGTCACTGCCTTGCCGCCACTATCCTGACCGAGACCGGAATTCGGCGTGGCTTCTGTCACGAGGTGGTCTCCATGCTGCCGAAATCCTGAAATGGACAACTCATCGCTGGTAGGTCTCCTCCCGGTAGTCGAAGGGCATTTCCCTTCAGCGTCTACAGTCGCGCGTGAACAATTAGGCCGCAGAGCCGGTCTCCGATCGGCAGAATCTTGCACATTGGCTGGCCATTCGTCTTGTCCACCAAAGGGATCATGCCAGGCAGGGGACACCTCGACGATCGGTAACCCGGTTTGCTCTCACCTCTCCCAGGTTACCTTTTGGCGAAAGCCGCGCCACCCTGCCCCATCAATATGGATGAAGGCTAAACCACCCCCTTTCACCTTTCAGGATTTCGATAATTCCGCAGAGTCGGATTGCCGGGGGCGGGTTCCCGTTCGGCGCCTCGATACGTGCGTCTGGCCATTTGGGTCGAAATCGATCCCGGCCAGAACGGAAAGGACAGGACGGCATATGAAAGCCTCTCGCGGAACCTCGGCCCTGGGCGCGCTGCTGATGGCAGGCTGCGTCGCCGTTGCCAGCTTTTGTCTGCCCGGTAGCGCTGCGGCCGCGGACGTGAGGCTCTCGCCGCAAACCAAAGTTCGCCTCACCGTGGTGCAATGGATGCCCATGAAAGGCCAGTACGAACGCTGGGAGGCTCTGGGCGGTGAATTCATAGTGTCCGATGCGGGCACCCTCTCCCTGCCGGTTATCGGATCCGTTCCCGTCGGCACCCTCGACAATGCCGGCCTTGCCGCCGAAATCTCGAAGCGGCTGCAGGCGAAGACGGGAATGGTCGCAGCACCCGATACCACCGTCGAGGTCGTGGAATATCCGCCCATCTACGTCGTTGGCGATGTCAACACGCCCGGACAGTACAAATTCCGCGAGGGATTGACTGTCCTGCAGGCGCTGGCGCTGAGCGGCGGCGAGATGAGATCCGGCGCGCATTCCGAAACCGAGATCAGGCTGGTTGGCGAATTGCAAGGCTTCGACAACGACATCCTGCGCAGCAGCGCCCGCGTTGCCCGTCTCCGCGCCGAAATGTCGGATGCGAAGGAGATCAGCTTCCCCCTGGCGCTTGCGGGTTCGAACCGAACGCTCGCCGACGAAGTATTCGCTCAGGAGAAGATCATCTTCCAGGCGCGCGCCAACGAACTCGAGCGACAAACCAAGTCGCTTTCCGATTTGCGCGATCTGTTCAGCGCCGAAATCAAGGTTCTCGAGGAAAAGATCAAGGCTGCCGACGACGGTATTGCATCCGCGGAGAAGGAGCTCTCGGGCGTGTCCGTGCTCGTCGAGAAGGGAATTGCTGTCGCTTCGCGCAAGTCCGATCTGGAGCGTGTTCTCTCAAGCTACCGGGCGGAGCGCCTCGACCAGGTCACCGCCGTCATGAGAGCGCGCCAGGGCATTACCGAGGCAACACGCAACCTCGACGGCCTGCGCGACAAGATGAAGACCGATGTGGCGTCCGAGCTGCAGACCGAGCAGGCCAGCCTCGATGAGAGCAGGCTGAAACGCGATACGTCGCAGAGACTTCCTGCTCGAGCTTCTTGCTTCGAGCAAGAGCGGTCAGGACAAGGATGCGATCGCCTTTTCGATAACAAGGCGGGAAAGCGGCCGCGCTATCGAAGTGCCGGCAACGGAACTGACATCGCTGATACCGGGTGACGTGGTCAAGATAACCCTCGCAAATCGTCCAGACGTCGAACCCTCGGGGACGCGACGACCGGTTGCGGCAACCAGCGAGGTCAGCCAGTGAGTGGCAATAACGTTCGAAGCCGGCGATGCCGGCCGGCAGCCGCGTGCTTCCATGTTCCCTGCGCGGACGGATACCGGGTGGGGCCGGCATGAAAGGCATCATCCTCGCCGGTGGCAGCGGCACACGCCTCTATCCAATCACCATCGCTGTGTCGAAGCAGCTTCTGCCTGTCTACGACAAGCCGATGATCTATTATCCGCTGAGCGTCCTCATGCTATCGGGCATCCGCGAAATCCTGGTGATTTCGACGCCGCGCGACCTTCCCCTGTTCAAGGAATTGCTGGGTGACGGGTCCGATTTCGGCATCAGCCTTTCCTACGCCGAACAGGCACAGCCCAACGGTCTTGCAGAAGCATTCCTGATCGGCCGCGACTTCATCGGCGATGGCCCGGTCGCCATGATTCTCGGAGATAACATCTTCTTCGGACATGGGCTTCCCGATGTCTGCCGCGAAGCGGCGGCAAGGCAAAAGGGGGCGACCGTTTTCGCTTATCACGTCAACGACCCGGAGCGGTATGGCGTCGTCAGCTTCGACAATGGCAGTGGCAGGGCGACGGGCATCGAGGAAAAGCCTTCCCGGCCGCAATCGAACTGGGCGGTCACCGGCCTCTACTTCTACGACAACGACGTGGTCGACATCGCTTCCTCTATCCGGCCATCGGCTCGCGGCGAACTTGAGATCACAGCGGTCAACAATGCCTATCTCGATCGAGGCGACCTGCATGTCTGCCGCCTCGGCCGCGGCTATGCCTGGCTGGACACCGGCACCTATGACAGCCTGCAGGACGCTTCCGCCTTCGTGCAGACTGTCGAGCGGCGTCAGGGCGCACAGATAGCCTGTCCCGAAGAAATTGCGCTCGGGCTTGGCTGGCTCACCTGTGGCCAGGTTCTGCAACGCGCTTCCCTGATGGAAAAGACCAGCCTACGGCGAATACCTGCGCCGGCTGGTCCAGGAGGCCAATTGATGGGCCTCAAAGTGACAGAACTTTGCCTTGGCGGCGTCCTGGAGATCCAGCCGAATCGTTTCGTCGATGATCGCGGTTTCTTTTCGGAAACGTGGAACGCACGGCGTTTTTCCGAAGGTGGCGTAACGCACGCTTTCGTCCAGGACAATCATTCGCTCTCGGTCGACCGCGGCGTGTTGCGTGGCTTGCATTACCAGCTGCCGCCCCACGCGCAGGACAAGCTCGTCAGGGTGGTACGCGGGTCGATCTTCGACGTTGCCGTCGACATTCGAAGGGGATCGCCGACATTCGCCAAATGGGTCGGGGTCGTTCTGTCCGCCGAGGCATGGAACCAGCTTTTCGTGCCCAAAGGATTCGCGCACGGCTTTGCGACGCTCGAGCCGAATACCGAAGTCGTCTACAAGGTGACGGATTATTACTCCCCCGCCCATGACCGGTCGATCCGCTTCGACGATCCCGACATCGGCATCGCCTGGCCGATCCCTGCAGAAGACCTTGTGCTTTCCGAAAAAGACCGCCAGGCGCCGCTGCTGAAACAGGCCGGGGTCTTCGATTTCCAATGAGAGGGGGTCGTCTATGAACATACTTGTCACAGGCGGTGCAGGGTTCATCGGATCGGCGCTGTGCCGATACCTGACAGGCAACCCGGCCGACCGCGTCGTCAACATCGACAAGCTGACTTATGCCGGCAATCTCGCGTCGCTGCGGCAGATCGAAAACCTTCCGAACTACACATTCGTTCGTGCCGATATTCGCGACGATCGGCGGGTGAGCGAAATCCTGCGGGTCGAGAAAATCGACACAGTCATGCACCTCGCGGCCGAAACGCATGTCGACCGTTCCATCGACGGCCCCGCCGATTTCATTGAGACCAACATCGTGGGAACGTTCCGTCTGCTGTGCGCGTCCCTCGCATACTGGCGCGATCTCCCGCCAGAGATGGCGGAGCGGTTTCGCTTTCACCATGTCTCCACGGATGAGGTTTTCGGCGATCTCGATGATGAGGAAGCGCGATTTACGGAAGATACGCCGTACGTGCCTTCGTCACCCTATTCCGCCTCCAAGGCAGCCTCAGATCATCTGGTGCGGGCATGGCATCGCACCTTCGGCCTGCCGGTCGTTCTTTCCAACTGCTCCAACAACTACGGCCCGTTCCATTTCCCTGAGAAGCTTATCCCGCTGACCATCCTCAACGCGCTCGACGAGCAGCCTTTGCGGGTCTATGGCGCGGGAAAGAACATCCGCGACTGGCTTCATGTCGAGGACCATGTGCGGGCGCTGGCGCTCATCGCGCGCAACGGCGCAGTCGGCGAAAGCTATAATGTCGGGGGCAACGCCGAACGCAGCAATATCCGCGTCGTCGAAACGATCTGCGACATCCTCGATGCCAGGAAACCACGTCGCAAAGGCGGCTCCTATCGCAACCTGATCACGTTTGTCGCCGACCGGCCGGGCCATGACCGGCGCTATGCGATCGATGGCTCTAAGCTGGAGCGCGAGCTCGGCTGGAAAGCTAGGGAAAGCTTCGAGACAGGGCTTGCCCGCACTGTTGACTGGTATCTCGACAACGAATGGTGGTGGGGCCCCATCCGCGAGGGACACTACGCCGGGGAACGCCTTGGCAGGCTCGTGGCGGCGCAATGAAAATCCTGGTCACCGGCAGCTCTGGGCAAGTAGCGAGCAGCTTGGTTGAGTTGGCTCCAAGATGGCCGGCGATCGAACTTCACACGGTCGGGCGACCGAAATTCGATCTCACAGACCGTTACGCGATCATAAAGGCGATAGAATCAGCAAAACCCGATCTCGTCATTTCGGCGGCCGCCTATACGGCCGTCGACCGTGCCGAAGACGAGCCCGAACTCGCCCACGCCATCAATGTCACTGGGGCAGCCTATGTGGCCGAAGCCGCCTCGCAAGTCGGCGCCGGCGTTCTTCATCTTTCGACGGACTACATCTTTTCCGGTGAAAAATCCCACCCCTACGATGAACGCTGTCCCGCCGATCCCCGAACAGTCTACGGACTGACCAAGTTAAAGGGCGAGGAGGCAGTCGCGAGCGCCAATCCGCGTCACATCATTTTGCGAACCAGCTGGGTCTACAGTCCGTTTGGGGCCAATTTCGTGAAAACAATGCTTGGGTTGGCCGCCACCGCAGACACTGTGCGGGTCGTGTCGGATCAGTGGGGCAACCCGACCTCCGCCTTGGACATTGCCGCCAGCCTTGCTCCGGATCGCACCCCGCCTGAGAGACGGCTGCTTCGGCGTCTATCACTTCGCTGGCGCCGGCGACACGAACTGGTCGTCCTTCGCAAAAGAGATTTTCGAAATCAGCCGGACGAATGGCGGGCCGGCTGCAGAAGTGATCGAAATCCCCACTGCAGAGTACCCGGCAAAGGCGCGGCGTCCGTCGAACTCCCGCCTGTGCTGCGACAAGCTGGAAAGAACTTTTGACATTCGGGCGCCCCACTGGCGCTCAAGCACCGAAACGGTGGTCAAGCGCCTGCTTCGAGCAGATGCTCTTGGCTGACAGCAATCGAGCAGACGGCGAAGCATGACAACGGTCGAACACGGTGCTGGTGGCCACTCTCATCTGCAGATCCTGAAGTCGACTGCCGTGATTGGCGGTGCTTCGGTGATCAACATCGCGTTCGCGATCCTCCGCAACAAAGCGATTGCTGTCTTGCTAGGCCCGCAAGGCGTCGGGCTCATGGCTCTCTACACTTCCATCGCCGATCTCGCACAGTCGCTGGCTGGTTTGGGCGTACAGCAAAGCGGCGTGCGGCAGATAGCCGAAGCCGTGGGAACCGGCGACAGCGAGTCGCATTGCCCGCACGGTCGTGGCCCTCAGGCGCGTTTCGCTGTTTTTGGGTCTGGCTGGCGCGGCTTTACTTGCCGTGTTCGCATACCCGGCTGCCCATTTCAGCTTTTCGGATCGCAGCCATGGCATCTCGGTCATGATTGTCGCGGCCGCGATCTTCTTCCGAATAGTCTCGGCCGGTCAGACATCGCTGATCCAAGGGATGCGCCGCGTATCGGACCTCGCAATCATCAGCGTGGCGGGGGCCGTTTTAAGCACGGCAATCAGCATTCCGTTGATCTATTGGTTCGGCGAAAACGGCATCGCATGGTCGATACTGGCAATGGCTGTTGTGACGCTCCTCACGTCGTGGTGGTACAGCAGGAAAGTCAATATCAAAGCCGCGGTGTCCCTGTCAGTGCGAGACACGATGCGGGAAATCGCTCCGCTTCTGAAGTTGGGCGCCGTCTTTATGGCAAGTGCCGTTCTCACCGCCGGCGCCGCCTACGCCATCCGGATCATTGTCCTCAGATATGATGGGGTTGTCGCCGCCGGTTTCTATCAGGCCGCCTGGGCTTTGGCGGGCCTCTATGCAGGATTTATCCTCCAGGCGATGGGGACCGACTTTTATCCGAGACTTACAGCCGTTTCAGGCGACAATGCCGCCTGCAATCGTCTGGTCAACGAACAGGCACAGGTAAGCATGCTTCTGGCAGGTCCGGGCCTTATCGCGACCCTGACGGCCGCTCCATTAGTCATGACGTTGTTCTATTCGGCTGAGTTCTTGCCGGCCGTGGACCTCGCCCGCTGGATCTGCCTTGGAATGATGCTTCGCATCGTGGCTTGGCCGATGGGGTTCATCATTGTCGCCAAGGGAGCGTCCAGAATGTTCTTTTGGGCGGAAGTCGCCGCCACAATCGTCCACGTCGGCTTGGCTGCGATGCTGGTGCCCGTGGTCGGGCCTGTTGGTGCCGGCATTGCCTTTTGCGGCCTCTATATCTGGCATACCGCGCTGGTCTATTGGCTCACTCGTCGGCTGAGCGGCTTCCGTTGGACGCCGGTCAATGCCCGGCTCTCCATCGGTTTCATTGCTACGGCAGGCCTGGTCTTCGCGGCCTTTCAGGCGCTTCCAATGTGGGCTGCGATAGCATTCGGTACATCCGCCACGCTGGTCAGCGGGCTCTTCTCGCTCTGGATGCTGCTGAAGCTGCTTCCGCAGGAGTCGTTGCCGAAGCTAGTGCGCATCTGGCTGCCGAGCGCAGCCTGAGCTGACGGTCCGGTTCAATCGCGCAATGACGGCGCTCCTCGCGAGCCTATTTCTTGCAACAACCTTTTTGCAGTCGGCATTTCCGCCGAACGCAATCAGTCATAAGGTGAACCACTTTTCGTCGGAGCCAGAGACCAAGCGCCGTTGCAACCAGCCAGAACAACGAAGTCGAGCATTTTTCCAAGCTCGATGGGATGGGGTCAATAGCGTGGGGAACTGGGGAATGTGAATGTGCCTGGAGGCAGACTTGTCGACCTGCATGAGACCTTGGTGAAGACGAAAACGTTCCCGCTGCGCGGCTGTGGCATGCGCGCCATATGGCTGGTGGCCCATACACCTTAGTCGACCGTGAACGATCCGGGTCCTAAGCGGCGAGCTGTTTTTCGCGGGGTTGAAGCACAGCGATCAAGAGCGACAAAAGCGCCTTCAGCCACCTGAGCAGGAGGGAGAAGTTGTAGCCCGCGGCGGCCAGGATGGCGTTGATGGCGTCGCCTTGGGCTTGGGCGAGATAGTTGCGGCCCATCCTGTGTTCGCTTTTGATATGGCCGATCACCGGCTCGACCGCGGATCGTCGTCGCATCTGGCCTTTGATGGCCGGCGTCACGCGACGCTTCTGGCCTGCAGTGAAGACCTCATATGGGGTTGGCTATGTCAAGATTAGGACATGATCGACATCCTCATAAATTTCGGCTCCAGGTTCTGGGCTCATCTACGTGACGCGGCTCATTTGGCTGAGCCTGATCCACCTCATATTCAGTCGCCTTTTGATCGCGGCTGCACCAACATCCCGCTTTCGGCGGGCTGAGCCCAGGATGACGAGACCATTCTAAACTACGACATTTTTGCCAGGGATATTATGAACCCCGGCGGATCCAGGTGACGAACCGATGAAGACCCCGGTGGATTTCGGAAGGGCTAAAGTAGCGAACCGCTATGCCTTTTTCATAACAGCGCCTTCGATCACGACGCCGGAGGTCACGTACTTCCATGATTCATCTCAGGCGTTTTGGCTCGAGGAGAATCTGGAATGTCTTCTGTGGATGGCTCCCGCATTGCAAGAGGTAATTCGACGTTCTGGCGCGTTGGGTCGGGTGCAGTCTTCTGTCCGGCCTGTTGATGCAGCCAAAAGAGACTGCTGGCCCTGATGGGGTCGGCGAACAGGGTCCCAATCTGCTTCTCACGCTATAACGCCTCGGACATTCGACGGGTTGTCCCTGTTTCCGGCCTGACCGGTCTCGCCATCACATCGCGTCGCTCTCACAACCTCATGGAGCCGATCGATCGGCTCTAACTGTTTTCTGCATCAGCGTCTCATTCCTCGCAACTTAGGCTGCCAGATTCGGGGCATGGCGGGCCTGGGAGGTCTCGCCGTGGCCATGATTGCCCAGACCACCCGGGCCATCTTGTTGGCCATGGCTACACTCGCCACGCGCGCTGGCTTCCGGGCAAGCAACGCGAGGAGGCGCGGATCCGCCGTCTCAGGCTTATGCCTCGCCCGGCGGATCAAAGAGGTCGCGCCGATCACAAGGAGTTTTCTCAGATACCGGTCACCCATCTTGGTGATACGGCCAAGCCGGTCCTTGCCGCCGCTCGAGTTTTGCGAAGGTGTCAGCCCCAGCCAGGCTGCGAACTCTCGGCCCGAGCGGAACAGTCGCGGATCGGCAACCGATGCGGCAAATGCTGTGGCCCCTACCGGGCCGATGCCAGGGATTGTCGACAAGCGCCGTGCCACCTCGTCAGATCTTTGCAGGGCAACGATCGACCGTTCGATCGCCTGAAAACGGACATGGGTGTCGAGTACCTGACCGCACAGGAGGCCGAGAACCTGCATTGCCGTCGCTGGCACTTGCGGTTCCGCTTCCTTCGCGGTGATCTTGCGCGCCAGCCCAAGCGCACGCTCCAAACCTTCGGGGATGTCGATGCCGAACTCGGCCAACAGGCCGCGGATCATGTTGACCAGTTGCGTGCGCTGCTTGACCAGGAGGTTGCTTGTTCGGTGAAGCGACAGGGCCGCCTGTTGCTCGGCTACTTCATCGCCACGAAACGCATGGTCGGACGTGTCACCGCTTCGCAAATCGCTTCGGCGTCCACTGCATCATTCTTGGACTTCGAACTCGGTTTACATATGGAATCTGAGCCTCCAACTGGCGAGTCCGGCGGCCTGAAAGCTGGCACGGCGTCTGGTCCCGCAATTTCGTGCATGGTGCGAGCAGGCTATGCTCTGGTTCAACCCGTGTGCCGGCGAATGCCTCGCCGTCCGCGCGACCAAAACCTGAGCCCCGGAACGTTCACCATGCCCAAACCGCTCCTCAGCTTTTTGGTGACCTCCTTCAACCAGGAGAAGTACATCGCCGAGGCCGTGGATGGGGATTTCACACAGACTTACTCGCCGTTGGAGATCATCGTGTCCAATGACAACTCCCGCGATCGGACGTTTGAAATCGCGCAGGAAATGTGAATCGCATCATGGACTTGACGCAGGGTGAATTGGTTATCGCCGGCGCTCCATTGAGCTCCGGAGATGGACGCCGTCGAAGCTGTTTTGGAATATCTCTATTCCCAGCCTGAGATCCATCCCCGGACGATGCACGACCGCATTGTCCTTGTGGGCGACGACAGGTTCGCCTCTGCCGGATACGCTTTCTATTGATCTCTCGCTCGTCAGCAAGAGACGGAATGATCAGAATGCGGCGCTTGGGCTGAGGATGCACCGCCAGATTGTCGACGTAAACTGGTTCCAGCGAATGCCGTAGGCCCCAGGCATGGATGCTATGGTGATGCTTTTTGACTTGCGAACTGTTTGCCCTCGTCGAAATCGAGGATACCCGTGGCTGCGTAGCGGCTCCATTTTCGGTGCCTCTGAGGACCTCGGGAACAAATCAACCTACCACAATGACCGAATTTCACGCCACTTGCTCCTCGTTGTCCGGCTTCTCATGCGGCGAGATCATCGAGATCAATATCAGCGTAACCCGATACTTGAAGACCTGATCGGGATAGGCTTGGTCTACAATCGCCCCGGCCGAAGCCGCTCGTTGATTGATTCGGAATGTGCGGGGCCAATTGCAGGTTCTGGTCTGGGCTGAGCTATGCGATTGAAGGGGATTGCGCGCAGACATCTCCTTCACTTTGACGACCGACAATCGGCAGCGATTGGACGCCATTGCCTCGGACCCCAAGAGCCGGTAGAAATCATGTCTGGCGTTGCGGCATCATTCTTCTGAGTGGTGCAGGACTCGGTACGTCGGCGATCATGGCCCCGACGTCAAGCCTCCGCCGAACTGTCAGAGTGCCTCACGGGCGTGGTCACTCCGTCGTCGACCGTGGGCCGCTATCAGCCCACGGCGCCGAGCACAACCAGCACCCATGCGTTTGGACCGCTGACCGAGACAAATTATCTGACTGAGACAAATTATGCCCGGCGTCACTCATGGGAAGGTGATAGTTCATCCCTTTAGGGGATTACTATCGCAGATGTACGTGATCTATTTTTGTGAGTAATAACTGATAGCCTGACAAGCTTCTATCAGGAGAGACCGTCGAATGCGTGTGCTCGTCTATCCCCACTCAATGGAGCTTGGGGGGTCGCAAATGAACGCGGTCCAGCTCGCGGCCGCAGTGCGTGATCGGGGGCACGAAGTGATCGTGTTCTCTGAGCCCGGGCCGCTTGTGGCCCGAGTGAAAGTACTCGGATTGGAGCATGTAGAAATACCTCTAAATCGACGTCGCCCCTCGATGCGAACGCTGCAAAAATTGGTGAGGCTGGTTCGCGAAAGAGAAATCGATGTGGTCCACTGTTATGAATGGCCGCCTATTGTCGAAGCATATTTCGGTCTGCAATTCGGAAAGCGTATCCCGGTGGTGGGAACTGTTATGGCAATGTCGGTTGCCCCCTTCTTACCCCGATTGGTGCCACTAGTGGTCGGAACTGAGCAGATCCGCTTTGCAGCTCTTGGTGCCGGGCACCGTCATGTCAGTTTATTGGAGCCACCCGTCGACACCGACGCCGATAGCCCTGATGTCGATGGCAACAAGTTTCGACTTCGCTTCAATATCCAGCCCGACGAGGTCGTTATCGCCATGGTTTGTCGCCTAGTTCCTGAACTTAAGTTGGAGGGTGTTCTTTCGGCTTGCGACGTCGTTGGCGAATTGGCACTCGTTGGGCACCGAGTTCAGACTTATCATCGTCGGCGAGGGTCGGTCGCGCAAGAACATTGCCTCCCGCGCTACGGCGATTAATGAAGCCGCTGGGCGCGAGGTAATATCGCTCGCGGGAGAAATGGAAGATCCTCGCCCGGCTTATGCCGCAGCTGATATCACAGTTGGTCAAGGAGGGTCTGCACTGCGAGGAATGGCCTTCGGCAAACCGCTTGTCGTTGTAGGCGAACGGGGGTTCAGCGAATTGCTGACGCCAACTACATCACACATCTTCCTACGGCAAGGGTGGTACGGTCTCGGGCCCGGGTCTCTTGGAATAGGTTCGCAGGCTCTGCGTGCGGCTCTTGAAAGGCTTGTCGAAGACCCCGACCTGAGACGCTCCCTGGGCGCTTACTCGAGAGAATTGGTAGTTGACCGGTTCAGCTTACGTCATGCGGCCAAATTGCAAGAGCAGGAATACCTAAGGGCGATGCGAGGAAGCGCGGGCGCCGCTATCCCTGTGGCTGCTGATATCGGGCGATCAGCTATCCAGATTTTCGTCATGAAGATACGCAGAAAATATCAGCGATGGCGCGGGAACTGTCGCCGTCGACGATAGCAATGCAATCTCTGCTGTGTCTAAGGTACTTAATCACCAGTAAAATTCACCTTGACCGCCGCTTTGGCGCGGCGACAATGCCGATGAGAACTGCCTTGCCAGCGCCGCTGCCGTCCCAGTCGCAATAGAGGTGGCTGCTATCTGTGTCGTAGATGATGCGGTCATTTCGATCATGCGCTACACCGGCCGCGCTCTTCCAGAACTTCGAGGCGTCCAGCACAGGATCGTTGCCGCCTAGCGCCTTAATTATCGTCAAACGGCCCTTTAATTCTAGTTAGTTTGCGTCCATAAACGAGCGTATTTCGCTGGGTTTATAGTCGCTTGCGCCAGGGTGGAAGCGCGTTTAACGGACCTCGACAGGGTCCAGAGCGCTGCTTTTCGACAGATCGGTGTCATTTGCACGATCAGGCACACGTCACCGCGGGGCGGCGGCGCCACCCTGCGATACCGAGGTGGGATCAGGTCGGTTTGAGGCGCGTGAAGAGGACGAGGTTGTGGGCAAGGACCGAGGACCAGACGTAGCCCTTGAAGTGTTCAAGCCCGCCAGGTGCAACGTGCCAAGCCGTAAGCACGTTTGAGGCAAGAGATGCCGGCTTCGATGCCGGCGCGGAAGTTGCGGAGCTTGCGGTAGACCCACTTGGACACCTCGAAGAACCTCCCCATCCCAGCGAGTTTCATGATTCACTCCTGCGGTGATTTGCGGGAGGCTGCGAATGCGAGGACAGGCCGGGTTCTGGGACATTGACGAGCGCTATGTTCGGCTGAGCGAGGCCGGCGATCCGCTGGAGAAGCTGAACGCGCTGGTGCCGTGGGAGGTTTTCCGCAAGCCGCTGGCCAAGGCGCTGAAGCGTTCGGATGGCGCCAAGGGCGGCCGGCCGCCCTACGACCCGGTGATGATGTTCAAGATCATGGTTCTGCAGGCGCTCTACAGCCTGTCGGACGACCAGGCCGAGTTCCAGATCCAGGACCGGCTGTCCTTCATGCGCTTCCTCGGCCTGGGGCTCGGCGACAGGGTGCCGGACGCCAAGACGATCTGGCTGTTCCGCGAACATCTCACGCAGGCGCGGGCGGTCGAGAACCTGTTCGCCCGCTTCGACAAGCACCTCACCAAGGCCGGCTATCTCGCGATGGGCGGCCAGATCGTCGACGCCACGATCGTGGCGGCGCCGAAGCAGCGCAACACCGACGCCGAGAAGGCCGACATCAAGGCGGGCAAGGTCCCGGACGCACTGGAAGGAGAAGCCGGCCAAGCTGCGCCAGAAGGATCGGGACGCCCGCTGGACGGTGAAGTTCTCGAAGGCCAAGGTGGCCGAGGACGGAAAGACGCAAGCAGCGCGACATCGCCATTCCCGCCTTCGGCTACAAGAACCATGCCTCGATCGATCGCCGGCACGGCTTCATCCGCGGCTGGAACGTGACGAGCGCGTCGGCCTATGACGGCGCGCAGCTTCGCAACGTGCTCAACCGCGGCAACACCGGCTCGACGGTCTGGGCCGACACCGCCTATCGCTCGAAGAAGAACGAGGAGTGGCTGGAGAAGAACGGCTACGTCTCCGACATCCACCACAAGAAGCCGAAGGGCCGGCCGATGAGCGAGGCGACGTCACGGGCCAACGGCCGACGCTCAAAGATCCGCGCCTTCGTCGAGCACGTCTTCGCGCAGCAGAAAGTCCAGCATGAGCCTGTTCGTGCGCACCATCGGCATCGCCCGCGCCAGGACCAAGATCGGCATGGCCAACCTCGCCTACAATCTCACGCGCTTCGTCTGGCATCAGGGGCGAACTGCGTCCGCATGACGGCAGAGCGGCGAAAGCCGCCGCCGCAGCGCCGAAATCGATCAGCCCTCCGACCATACAACCCGCGAAAACCAATGCTTTGCGATCGGCGTTCCGTCACCCGCGCCAGATCATGCCCTGCCGGCATCCAAAACCGCGGTAAATCGAGGTGTCCACTTGCTTCTGACCATGTCCTCGATCCTGAGGCCGGCTTTATTGTGGAAGGCCATGTCGCAGACGCCCCACGCCTTCGCTGTGGCCAAGTTGTCGCGCGTGGCGAAGCCGCCATCGGCGGCCGCCTGCCGTGGCGCTCCCTTCATGCCGAGCAGCAACCTGTCATTGGGATGACGCGGTTCGTAGATGCCGTCCTCGTCGATGATGAGTGTTCCGACAAGGCCGCAAAACTCGATGAGCGTATGCCAGTCCCGGCCATTGCGGGCGAGCCGGGAGGCTTCAATGGCGAGGACCGCACCCACCCGACCTTCGCAGATTGCCGCCAGAAGCTTCTCAAAGCCCGGACGGCTGATGCCAGACCCTGAACGGCCGAGATCTTCATCGATGACGATGGCAACCTCCAGCCAAGAGAGCGAGCTCGCTCAGCAAGGCCATACTGGCGTCGCCGGCTCTCGGGATTGTTGACGAGTTGATCGGCCGTGGATTGCCGGACATAGACATAGGCGCCGCGCGCGAGATGTTCAGCGGTGATCTTCATGATCTGCCTCCCGTCCCGTCGGGCTCACCACCACTTCTCTCAGCAAGGTCTCGATCAGCGGGAGGGTGCGTTCCCGGACTTCGCCCGGAGAAACCTCATGGAGGAGCCTTCGTGGAAAACAAGTCCGGCTGGTCGGTTCGGCATTGTCTGCGCTGCATGGTCGTCTCCTGCCTGGCGTGAGTTGCTCTGCAGAAAACGTAGACATGCATCGACCTCGTGGCGCAGGTCGCGCAGGCATGAAAGGGGAAAACGGGGCGTCTCGCGAACCGCCATCGTCAGGGCGATCTCTTCCGTCATCCAGATCGGAATGAGCGCCAGGCTGCCATCCGGTTGTCGCCCGACATAGGCCGGCTCACCGCAATAACGCAGACGGCCTGTGACGAAAATCTCCGCGCCCGAACGCGGATGAAAGGCGTAGCGGACAATCTTCTTTGCCCCACCATCCTGATAACGGGCATTATGAGCCCAGTCCGCCCGGAACGGGCAAGACCCATCTTGCCGTGAGCCTCGGCCGCGAGGCCATTCGCCAGAACTACAACGTGCAGTTCGTCACCGCGGCGACGCTGGTGGCAATGCTGGCCAAGGCACACGCCGACGGCTCGCTCGACAAACAGTTGACGACCTTGTCGCGGCCGAAATTATTGATCATCGACGAGCTGGGCTATCTGCCCTTCGAGGCCAACGCCGCCCATTTGTTCTTCCAGCTGGTGTCGCGACGCTACGAGAAGGGATCGATTCTGATCACCTCCAACCGCTCCGTGGGAGAATGGGGAAATGTTTTTGGAGATCCCGTTGTGGCCACGGCGATCCTGGATCGTCTGCTTCACCATTCCGCGGTGGTCACCATCCGCGGCGACAGCTACCGGCTCCGCGAAAAGCGCCGGTCCGGCCTTCAGCAGAAGACCGGACCGGCGCTCGAAACTAACGAAACCGCAAACCAGTGAAGGGGGTCAGTTCTTCACTTCGCCAAAGGGGTCAAATCCTCGCTTCGCTCATATGGGGCATCACTCGTCAAGTCAGTCATTCATAATCCATCAGCACTCTCCAACTTATCGGTTCCAGGTTCCAAGCCCGACTATCTGACTCGGCTTACTGCCTTATCCAACTCATATCCGGTCGGCTCGTTGCGGCCGTACCAACATCCCGCTTGCGGCGGCAGGGCTCAGGACGACGAGGCCATTCTTGACAGCGGCATTTCGCCAAAACGAAGCACGGTTCGTCGACCCGGATCCGCCGGGATTGATCGGATCCCGGTAGATTTCAGAAAGTGAGGTGTAAGTCGTCAAGCCGTTTTCATAATGGCACCCTCGATGACGACCCCAGAGGTTGTGTATTTCCAAAGTGCCACGAGCAACTTGCGTGCCAGCGCGGTAACGGCTGACTTTTTCATCCGGCCGCCACTATGTTCAACTCGCGCCTTGAACCACTGGGCCAGTGTCGAGTTGGGCTGATGTCGCAGCCAGAGCCACGACATCTGGATCAGCGCTGTGCGCAGTCTTGGGTTGCCTGCTTTCGAGACGCCCTGTTCTCGATCGATTGAACCGCTCTGCCAAGGTGTCGGCGCCAGTCCTGCAAAAGCGGCAACCTGGCGGCGGTTATTGAAGTGTCGGAAAAAACATTCTGACCACAAAATATTGGCGAACTCCGCGCCAATCCCCTTGATCTCCAGCAGCATTGTAACAGGTGACGGCTTCTCATCTGTGATCTGTGCCGCGATAAGCGCATCGCGCTCATCTTCAACCACCCTGATTTGTTCGAGCACCAGCTCCAAACGATCCAGTTCCCGGATGATCTGTGCTTTCATATGCGCAGGCAGTCGATGCCCGTCGCCGGTCTGCAATTCTTCAAGCCGTTGCCGCCGATCCTTGCGGATCGGCTCATAATCGGTGATGCCCTGTGAGAACAGAAGACATTTGATGCGATTGACATGCGCGACACGTTCGACCGTAAGCGTCTTGCGCTCCCGGCCGATCCGCCGCCTGTCCTCTTCCTTTGCTGACGGAACCCGCACCATCGAGCAAATTCTCGGCTCGCCCCTCTTATAGGCCATAAGAACCCGGAGGAGTGCCTCGCCATCGACGCGATCCGTCTTTACGCGGCGGTGACGGCGTGGTGTCGCGATAGACGCCGGATCGACCACATGACTTTCGATCCCGTTGTCCTGAAGCGTTCGATGAATCCAGAATCCGTCCAGGCCCGCCTCCTGTATAGAGATGATCTGCCAACTATGTCCGGTCCTGGTGCGGCTTCTTTCCCGCAACTTCGAAAGCAGATCGAATAAGCCTGCCATGTTTCCAGCGGCCACTGAATGCTTTGACATCTTCTCGCCATTTCCTGGCGACAGCGATGTGATCAGCCAAGTGGATTGGCTGAGTTCAATCGAAATGAAGATTGCTGCAAGATTAGTATGGATGGCGGTCGCAGGACTTTCGATCTTGAACATTGGGACCTCGGAATAAGTGGTTGGTGGAACGGCCACTCATTCTGCAAAAACGCCGGCCGTCATCTAGGCCCCATGGAATCTTGACACCTGTCCCGGATGCTCTCACCATACGCCGAAAATTGCCCATCTCCGGCTGCAACCAGATGGCACCGTCATGATCATACCGGTTACCAACATGCTCGAACGCCTCAACGAGGAAATCCGCCGGCTAACCTATGTCGTGCGCATCTTTCCAAATTCACAGAGCGGTCTGCGCCTCGTAAGGGCATTAGCCGTCGAGACCAATGAAAACTGGATGGAGGCCAACCGTTACATCAACATGGACGACCTGCGCGAGCATAAGAAACTCGCTCTGCGCCAAGCCGCATGACCAGTTCCATGGCCGCCCCCTTGCGCAGAACTTGACGCACACAACCTCCCGTCTTCGCCTGTCGAGGTGTCAGCCCCAGCCAGGCGGCAAAGGTCGCGACCACGCCATAAGCTGGATGCATCGCCGACGGCGGCTGTTGAGCGATCCCATGCCTGCTAGGACGCCCGGTAGGCAGGTAGCCGACATCTGTTATTTGGAAGAATTGACCTGTTCCGGCGTGTCTGGCGCGCCGGAACCTCCCTCGGTGACGGGATTGCAGTCAGTGCCGGGAGGCACTGACTGCAATGGCCAAGGTATCTCTCTGCAAGGCTCACTCAGGTGCCCCACCTAACGGAGCGGGGCGCCGTCTCGGGCGGGTCCGTACAACGCCCCCTCTCAAACCACGAAGTCAGTCGAGGTGAGACCAAGGCTTACACCTTGAAGATCGACGACGAACTGGTAGCCTCCGACCTTGCCGTAGACGTGGGTAACACCGGTGGACCTGTCCTCGACAGCCCACAGATGACCGTAGCTGCCCCCGTCGTGTAGCCGTCGAAGATGAAGGCCTGGTCGCCGCTCGGCTGGCATTGGCGTCGATCTTGCTGAAGTCGAGCGTGTCGACGCCGTGGACGAAATCCATCACCTTGTCGCCATTCGCGCTGTACTGCGACGAGAACTGGAAGGTGTCGTTGCCGCTCTCGCCGAAGAAGGTGTCCTTTCCGCCCCAACCATTGAGCGTGTCGCTGCCCGCCGCCGCCTCTTATGACGTTGCGCGACGTCGTTGCCGATGATCGTGTTTGCGAGTTCGTTGCCGGTGCCGTTGATCGTCCCGGTCCCGATGAGCTGCAGGTTCTCGACATTCGCGGCGAGGGTATGGCTGATCGTGCTCTCGACCTTGTCTGTGCCCTGCGCTGCGACCTCGACCACCTTGTCGCCAGTATGGTTGACTGTGTACGTGTCGTTGCCGCCGAGGCCCTTCATCGTGTCCGCGCCGAGCGTGCCGTCGAGCGAATCATCGCCCGGCGTGCCAAGGATTTCTGCCGTCCCCGGTTCGCCCGGGGTCGGCGGCGGTCGGATCGGTCGGCAGAGTTGGCCAATTCCTGCCGATCTCGTCGTTGCCCGTCAGCGTCGGGCTGTTGCCCCTGAAGTAGTAGTAGCCCCAATAGCCCTCGCCGAGCACGTTGTTGGTGAACTGAACGCCCGAGATAGTGTCGGTGCTGCTGAAGCTGCCGTCCGAATACAAGGTGTAGCCGCCGCCGGCGAGGTAGTTGCCGTCGACCGTGATGTTCGAGACCGGGCCGAAGTCGTTGTTGATCATCACGGCCGACGTCTGACCGTTTTCGTTGATGATCGTGTTGTGCTTGATGGTGACGTTCGAAACGCCGCCATTGATCTCGATGCCGTCGTAGTGAGGTCCGCCCCACTGCGTTCCGGCGCGGACGTTCGGCGCCTCCATATCGTGGACGTAGTTGTCCTGGATCGTGCTCGGTCCCGAGATATTGAAGCCGTTCTCGACGTGGTGGATGTCGTTGCGCAGGAAGGTGCCAGCGCCGACAATGCCGTTGGCGCCGTCCGGGCTGCTGCCGACATTCGAGATCTCGCTATCCTTGACAATCGTTCCGGTGATGCCGGGCTTGATCCAGATGCTCGTCCAATCGGTGGACGTGATCCTGCTGTTCTGAATGGTCACGTTGGGCGCCATCACCCAGATGGTGCCTTTCACGTCGAGTGCATTGATCACGGTCGCCTGCCGTCGTGACGTTCACATCTCCCGATGCCGTCAGCGTCACGCCTGCCGGGATGCCGGTATTTGCCGCGTTGGGGAAGCCGGACACCGGGTTGGGTTCGCCGGCGTCACTATCCACGGTAATTTGCAGGGTCGACGAAGCCGCGCTCGTATTGCCTGCTACGTCCGTCGCCCTGGCCGTGAAGCTGTGGGTGGCGTCCGCCAACGTACCGGTGGTATAACTCCAGGCCCCGCTGCCGTTCGCCGTCGCCGTTCCCAGCTAGCGTCGTCCCGTCGAACACCCTTACTGTGCTGTTCGCCGCCGCCGTGCCAGTCAGCGTAAGCGTGTTGTCACTCGTGATCCCGTCTCCCACCGTGCCGGTGTCGTTGGAGAACGAGGTAATCGTCGGCGCGCTCGGCGCAACCGTGTCCACCGTGACAGATCGAGCGAGCCGAGGCAGCACTCGTCGTGCCCCCGGAAGTCGCCGTCGCGGTAAAGCTATGATTGCCGTTCGCCAAAGCAGCAGTGGTGTAGCTCCAGGCGCCGCTGCCGTTCGCCGTCACCGTGCCCAGTTGCGTCGCCCCGTCGTACACTCTCACAGTGCTGTTCGCCGCCGCCGTGCCGGTCAGCGTAAGCGTGTTGTCACTCGTGATCCCGTCTCCCGCCGTGCCGGTGTCGTTGGAGAAGTTGGTAATCGTCGGTGCACTCGTCCGCTGCCGTATTCACCGTGACGGCCAGTGCCGTCGAAGCCACGCTGGTATTGCCCGCCACATCCGTCGCCGTCGCCGTGAAGTTGTGGGTGCCGTTCGCCAAGGACCGCCGTCGTGTAAGCTCCACGCCCCGCTGCCGTTCGCCGTAGCCGTGCCGAGCAGCGTCGCCCCGTCGATACACCCTCACTGTGCTGTTCGCCGCCGCCGTGCCGGTCAGCGTAAGCGTGTTGTCACTCGTGATCCCGTCTCCCACCGTGCCGGTGTCGTTGGAGAACGAGGTAATCGTCGGTGCGCTCGGCGCAACCGTGTCCACCGTGACAGACCGAGGCGACGAGGCAGCACTCGTCGTGCCCCCGGACGTCGCCGTCGCGGTGAAACTATGGCTGCCGTTCGCAAGGCAGCGGTGGTGAAGCTCCAGGCGCCGCTGCCATTCGCCGTCGCCGTGCCCAGTTGCGTCGCCCCGTCGTACACCCTCACAGTGCTGTTCGCCGCCGCGGTGCCGGTCAGCGTCAGCGTGTTGTCATTCGTGATCCCGTCTCCCGCCATGCCGCTGTCGTTCGAGAACGTTGGTAATCGTCGGCGCACCCAAGGCCGGAGGACCTCGGCACGGGCTGACCAGGTTCCATCTCGATATTCCCCTGCCAGACGGGCGAATTATTCCTGATCGACGAATACTCCGTATTGGCCTTCGACCAGGTAGTTGTTGGTGAAAGATACGCCCGATATCGTCCCGTTATTGAACTGGCCATCCGAGTACACGGTGTAGCCGCCGCCCTCGAGCCAGTTGTTGTCGACGGTAACGTTGGTGACCGAGCCGAAATAGTTGCTGAGCATCAAAGCCGATGTCTGGCCGTGATCGTTGATGATCGTGTTGTGGCGGATGGTGATGTTGGAAACACCGCCATCGGTAGCAATGCCGTCATAGTGCGGGCCGCTCCAGTTCGATTGCAGATCGTGAATGTAGTTGTCCTGGATGAGCGTGTTGGAGCCGCCGTCAGGTAAATGCCGTCCTCGACGTGATGGATGTCGTTGCGCAGGAATGTCCCCTGTCCGCTGATTCCGCGCACGCCTTCGGCACTCAATCCGTTGATCTCGCAATCTTGAATCACAACACCGGTCGACCCGGACGTGATATTGACCACAGCCCAGCGAGCCGATGTGATCTTGCAGTTCTTTAACGTCACATTGTCGGCGTTGATCGTCACCATGCCCCGAATATCGAGGCCCTCGATGACCACGCCGGGAGTATTTATGACCAGCCCCCCGGACGGGGTGAGAGTTACGCCCGCAGGCACACCCGTGTTTGTTGCATCCGGAAATCCAGAAATTGCCATGATTGATCCGTCCCTTTTGACCCGCACGCGCGAGCATTCTCTGCGTGCCGTTATCGACTTGCGTATTCGACGAGCCCGAGATTTGCGCAATCTCGCGTCGCCGAAAACACATGCCCCCGCGATGTAAATGACACCGTCGGATTACCGCGGCGTAGTCAGAGCTTTGGACGCCTGAGCCTCATTTCTACGGCATTTCGCCGTGAAGATTTAGATTTGAACTTAGACAGCGCCCGTTTGGGTAAACGAAGCAGCTAACATGCGGCAAGTAACGTTTTGCCTCTGGCCGACACACGAAGTCGCTGCGGTTCCAATCGAGTTATGTGCGGCCGCATCTGCGTGAAAAATGCGGCTTGGACAGACGTCTGCTACGCCTAACTGCCGCTCGCCTGCGAGTGCCCGGCTCCAATGCGTCGTAAGAGACACACAACCTGGCGCTCGTCGACGAGGCCTCGGTCAACACCAGGATGACCCGGATGCGCGGCCGCCGCTGGCCGACGCGAACTGCGTTCTCAGACGCCATTCAGCGAATGAGGCACCCACACTTTTATCGCACTTGCACTCATTCGGCCTGACCGCCTCGTAGACTGTCGACAGTCGATCAACAAGCGGCCTCGACACTTATGTCCAGACCCAACCCTGCAGAGGCAGTAACATTATCATCGCTGCTTGCGCAGCCCGTTAACTCGCCAAACTTAAGGGCGCATCTCGACGTCTAGTTTAAGCCTAGCTTGGCTAGCGGAGCACGCAGGGCAAGGTGTCCACGACGAACGACAGATCGGCGTCCGTCATCTGGGCGAAGAGCGGCAGGATAATGGTCCGCCGCTGCGCCATGACGCTGCGCTGGAGGCCCGAACCCATGCGACAGACATCCGGATCGCTGATAGGCCTCTTCGAGATGCATGTTCATGACGCCGCGGCGGGTCGAAACGCCGCGGTCGAGCAGCGCCTGCATGATCGCGCGCTGGTCGGCGCCCCGCGGCAGACCGACGCAATAGCTCTGCCAGTTGCTGCGTGCCCACTGCGGCTCGTGCGGGCGTTCTCAGGCCGGAATGCGCCCCAGACGGTCGCGCTGTAGTGCCGCAGCCAGCCGCCGACGCGCTTCGACAATGCCACCGAGCCGCATCAGTTGCTCGCGGCCCAGACCGCCGCCTGCATGTCCGTCATCCGGTAGTTGTAGCCGACCTCCGGGATAGCTCTCGAAGATGACGTCGCGCGAACCGTGCCGCACCGCATCGGTGACGCTCATCGAATGCTGGCGCCAAAGCCTGAACTTGGCGTCGTATTCCGGATTGCGCGGTGGTCAGCATGCCGCCGTCGCCGGTGGTGACGACCTTGCGCGGATGGAAGGAGAAGCAGGCGATGTCGCCATGCGGCTTGCCGATCTTCTCCCAGGGCCGTTCCAGAGGATTTCGCTGCCGATCGCGCAGGCCGCATCCTCGATGACCGGGATGCCGTGGCGCTTGCCGATCTCGACGATCGCGGCGAGATCGCACGGCATGCCGAGCTGGTGGACGCACAGGATCGCCTTGGTGCGCGGCGTGATCGCCGGCTCGATCAGTGCCGGATCGATGTTGAAGCCGTCGGCCTCGATGTCGACGAACACCGGCACGGCGCCGCAATAGCGGATGGCATTCGCCGTCGCGATGAAGGAATGGCTGACCGTGATGACTTCATCGCCGGCACCGACCCCGACAGCGCGCAACGCGAGATGAAGCGCCGTCGTGCAGTTCGAAACCGCGCAGGCATGCGGCGCGCCGACAAGGCTGGCGAACTCGTTCTCGAATGCCGCCACCTCCGGACCCTGCGTGACCCAGCCGGAAAGGATGACACGGCGGACCGCCTCGACCTCGCGCTCGTCGAGAACCGGCTTGGCGACCGGAAGCATGGGAACGGACACGTTCATTGCTGCGGCCTCGCAGACGGGTGCGCGCTCGCTCCTGCCCACCACGTCGACGAGATCGCGGAGCCCTTCTTCGAGGCGAAATCTCGGTTTCGAAACCGAGAAGCCTGCTCGCCTTGCTGGTGTCGGCCAGCCGTCGGGTCACGCCGTTGACCTTGCGCGCCTCGGCACGTGTTCCGGGAGCCGTCGGAAGATCCCATGACGCGCGACAGCATCGCGGGCAAGTTGCAGCAGGCTCGTTTCGCGCCGCTTGCGACGTTGAACACCTCATCCGTGACATCGGCTTTCGCGGCCAGGATGTTGGCGCGGGCGATGTCGTGCACATGCACGAAATCCATCGTCTGTGATCCGTCGCCGTGAATGACCGGCAGCCTGGCCCGCGGCCAGCCGTTCCATCCAGCGGATCAGCACTTCCGTATAGGCGCCGTGCGTATCCATGCGCGGTCCGTAGACGTTGAAATAGCGCAGCGCGACATAGCGGAGGCCGTACATTTCGGCGAAGCTAGCGCAGCAGCCCCTCGTTGAATGACTTTGCACGCGCCGTAGATCGTGCGGTTGTTGTAGGGATGATGCAGCTTCGGTCGTCGGGAAGCTGTCGGCGAGCCCGAGCACCGATGCGGACGACGCCGCGACGACCTTGCGAAACGCCTGCCTGTACCGCCGCTTCCGATGACGTTGAAGGTCCCTGCCGGCCAGAACATCGAAAGCCAGTCTCGGCTCCTCGGCGCATTGCGTGATGCGGATTGCGGCCTGATGGAAGACGATGTCGACGTCTTCGAACAGCTTTCCGAGCAGCAGCTGCCGGTCGCGGATATCGCCTTCCACAATCGTCAGGGGAAACAGCGCTGCAGCCTGGCGAAGGTTCTCGCGGCGGCCGCGCACGAAATTGTCGAGAACGATGATCTCCGGCTGGTTCTTCCAGCGCGACAAGGTCAGCGATGTGGGAGCCGATCAGGCCAGCGCCACCCGTAATCAGAACTCTCTTATTCTTCATTGCCGTCCCCTTGGCCTTGCGTGGCATTTCGAATGTCATCGGAATCCGTTCGCCAATGCAGAAACTTCGCCGGCACTCCAGCAACGACGGCGAATGGTTCGACATCAGAGGTCACCACCGCTCCCGCTCCGACGATCGCACCCTTGCCGATGGTCACGCCGGGCAGAATGGTCGCGTTGGTTCCGATGTCGGCCCAGGCGCCGATCCTGACTGGCTTGATCTCGAGGTCGGTGCGAACAATCGGTACATCCGCAGGGAAGCCGCGTATGGACCGAGCCCAGGATCTTCGCGCCCGGACCCCAGCCGACATAATCCTCCATGATGAGGTCGCGTGCGTCGAGAAAGGCTTGCGGACCGATCCAGACATTGTCGCCGATGACGCAGGTGCCGTCGTAGCGCCCCTGGATATAACTCTGTGCGCCGATGAACACGCCGCGGCCGATTTCAAAGGTCTCCGCATGTCTGAAGACGGCTCCGCTGCCGACCTGCAGGCCAGGCTCCGCAGCGTCGGGCGAGCCCGCGCCAGATTGCGCGACGCATCAGCGCATCCATGGGTCCGTCGCCGGAGGCAAAGCGGCCATAAAGTTCGACGAGCCGATCCGCGCCGTAGGTCGTAGTCAGCCATTCAGTGAACCCGATCTCGAACTCCGGATCAGCCTCCACGCTCACGGCGACCGTGCACGGCCGCGACGATGCGCGAGCTCCGCTTCGGATCATTCAACATAGGCGTCTTGTTCCACCGCGGCGACGACCTGCTCGATTTGATGCTCGGTCAGCTCAGGAAACATCGGCAGCGAAAGCACCTCGTTCGCGGCGGCTTCGGAAACGGGGAAATCGCCCTTGCGGTAGCCGAGGTCCCGGTGCGCAACCTGCAGATGGACCGGGATCGGATAGTGCAGTCCCGTGTGGATGCCTTCGGCCTGAAGCGACCGTTGGAGTTCATCGCGGTCGGCGGTGCGCACGGCATAGATGTGATAGACATGACGCCTGCCGGCGACCTCGACCGGAGTGGCAACAGTCCTGGATCGTGCCAGCAAGGCGGAATACCGCCGCGCGTGGCTGCGCCGCGCCTCCGTCCAGCGTTCCAGATGGCGCAGCTTGACCCGCAGCACCGCGCCCTGAATGCCGTCCATGCGGTAGTTGAAGCCCTTCAGAACGTGGTGGTAGCGCTTCTCCTGACCCCAGTCGCGAAGCATCCGCATCTTGGCTGCCTGGTCGTCGTCGCTGGTCACGACGATGCCGCCTTCGCCGCAGGCGCCGAGATTCTTGCCGGGGTAGAAGCTGAAGCAGCCCGAGAGGCCGATGCTGCCGGCCGGCCGGCCATCGAACTCGGCGCCATGCGCCTGGCAGGCATCCTCGATCACCGCGAGGCCATGGCGCTCGGCAATCGCCATGATCGAATCCATGTCGGCCATCTGACCGTAGAGGTGGACCGGAACGATCGCCTTCGTGCGCGGCGTTATCGCCGCCTCCACTTTCGCGGGGTCCATCGTGCAGCGTGGTGGGCTCGACGTCGACGAAAACCGGGCGCGCTCCGACGTAACAGATCGCAGAAACGGTGGCGACGAAGGTAAAGGGAACGGTGATGACCTCGTCGCCCGGTCCGATGCCTGCCGCCAGCAGCGACAGGTGAAGCGCACTGGTGCCGGTATTGACCGCGATGGCATGCTTCGTGCCGCAATAGGCGGCGAACTCTTCCTCGAACGATGCCACCTCTTCTCCCAGGACGTACTGCGCGGAAGCAAGCACGTTCAGGACTGCGGCATCGATTTCAGACTTGATGGAGGCGTATTGCGCCTTCAGATCGAGAAAAGGGATCATGCAACGCGCCTCACCTGCTCCAGTTCGATTACGCGTCCGCGCTGGCTCAGCGATTGAGTGGCCGCTTCGAGGATGCGCACGACGCGCAGGCCGGCATGTCCATCCGCGGTCGGTGTGCCGCCGGTCTCGATGCAGCCGACGAATTCGCGAAGTTCGGTGCCGAGCGCTTCGGCTGTGTCCAGTTTGGGAGCCCACATGTCGCCCGTGCGGTACCCGACAAGCGCCTGGTATACCTTCTCGCCGCGATTGGGGACTGCCGTTGATCGTGATCCCCTTGTCGTAGACCTTGATCTTCTCACTCGGCTCGAGATCGTCATAGACGATCATCTTGCGGCTGCCGCCGATCAGTGTTCGCCTGACCTTCACCGGCGCCAGCCAATTGACGTGGATATGGGCGATCAGATTGCTCTCGAAGAAGACGTTGAGATAGGCGATGTTTTCGGGCTCGCCCTTCACATGGCTCATGCCGGTCGCCGAAACCGCGACCGGGCGCTGCGGCAGGACGAAGTCCATGATGGAAATGTCGTGTACTGCGAGATCCCACACGACGCTGATGTCATGCTGGAAAAGCCCGAGATTCACGCGAACGGAATCGTAGTAGTAGATCTCTCCGAGGCTGCCGCCCACAAGTTCACGCATCTTGCGGACTGCGCCTGTGTGCAGGAACGTATGGTCGACCGCCAGCACGAGGCGGCGGCGCGCGGCCTCGTCGATAAGCCGCATGGCCTCCTCGGCTGAGGACGCGATCGGCTTTTCGACGAAGACATGCTTGCCGGCCATCAATGCGCTCATTGCCAGCCGGAAGTGCGTAGACACCGGCGTCGCGATGGCAACCGCGTGAACTTCTGGGTCCCGCAGCACCTCTTCGAAGTCCGTCGTGATTTTCACCGACGGATAGCGACTTTGAACCGGCGCCAGACGCTCTTTCTGCAGGTCGCAGACCGAAACGAGACGCGCGCCTGGCGTCTCGGAAAAATTCCGGACAAGGTTCGGCCCCCAATACCCGTAACCAACTACGGCCACCCCGATCATCTAAGCCCTCCCGGACGGTTGTTCCGCTCGAATTTTGGTCTTGTTGTCTGTGGTCCAGCCCACCACTTTCGCAGGGACTCCAGCGACGATCGCGCCGTCGGGCACGTCTCGCGTCACCACCGCGCCTGCGCCAATGAGCGCCCCGGCGCCGATCGTGATGCCCGCGAGAATTGTCGCATTGCTGCCGATCGATGCCTGGGACCTGACTGTCGTTGGTATGACGGTCCAATCGCTGTCGGACTGCAGCTTGCCTTCTTCCGTTACCGCCCGAGGGTAGAGGTCGTTCGTGAACATGACCCCGTGGCCGACAAAAACGCCGTCCTCGATGGCGACACCTTCGCAAATGAATGTGTGGCTGGAGATCTTGCAGTTGCTGCCGATGACAGCGTTTTTCTGGATCTCGACAAAGGTGCCGATGCGAGAGCCGGAGCCGATGCGGCAGCCATAGAGATTGACGAGGTCCGGGTGATGAATGACGACGCCTTCATCCAGAACTACATTGGCTGCGATCACCGGCTGTCTCCTGCTGCGCGAGCTGACTTTGGCCGAGGGCACTTCGCTCCCTTCGACGTATCTCCACGATCGATAACTAAGAATTGTCACCCGCAAACCGGACAATTAAGTCCCAAAACAAAACCGCTTTTCTGGCAATGAAATAAAGAACTGAAATTGTGGTATGGAGCCTCGCCCAAAGAGGTATTCTCTTCCTTGCGGCAGACGAAGCTCAGATGATTTACCTAATCAACTACCCCGCTTGGGCACATCGCGGCAAAGCAGGCGTTCCCTCTTGGCGGTATGAAAGCATTGCCGTGATAGCGTTGCGGGCGCTTATCGGCATCGACGTGAGCGCCGCCAACACGCTTAGCTAGCCTGCTGAAAATAGGCGACCGCTCCGCTACTGCCTGAATGCGCGGCTCATCTGGTCGGACAGCGGCTTCATGACATAGGAGAGCACGTTGCGCTCGCCGGTCTGGATGTGGACCTCCGCCGGCATGCCGGGTTGCAGGCGACTGGCGTCCTTGAGGCAGGCCTCCCGGTCGTCGAGCGTGGTCCTGGCGACGAAGTAGGAAACCTGCCGCTGTGGGTCCTTGATGAGGTCGGCCGAGACCCGCTGCACGGTTCCCTTGCATTCGGGCGTGGTGGCGGCGTCGAAGGCCGGGAACCGGATCGAGACCGGCTGTCCCGGCTTGACGTCGTCGATGCTGGCCGGCGCAACCATCGCGTCGATGACCAGCCGGTCCTGTTCGGGTACGATCAGCATCAGGGTCTCGCCCGGCGAGATGACGCCGCCGACGGTGTGGACGGCAAGTTCCTGCACGAAGCCCGATTGCGGCGCGCGGATTTCCGTCCGTGTGAGCTGATCCTTGGCGACCACCTTGCGCTCGATCAGCTCGACCTCCTTGCCGTCGAGCTCGCGCAGCTCCTCGTTGACGTCCTTGCGCATGTCCTCGTCGACCTGGATGGCCTGCAGCGCCGTCTCGCTGATCTTGCCCTCGGTCTCGGCGATCGCCGCGGCAAGACGGCCGGTCTCACCCTGCAGTCGAGAGAGTTCGAGCTGCAGCTCGCTGACCCGCTCCAGCGAGACCAGCTTCTTCTGGTAAAGCTTCTGCAGGCTGGTGAAGTCCCGCTCGACCAGGGCGGCCGCTTCCTCGGTCGCCTTCTTCTGGGAAGTCAGCCCTTCGATTTGCTTTTTGAGCTGGCCCGAGCGGGCCTCGAGCTGCGACTTCAGCCCTGTCGAAGCCTTGGTGCGGCTTTCGAACAGCGCCTTCTCGCCGGCAAGCACGGTCTCCACATCCGGATCGGCCGCACGCTGCACGAGCTCGTCCGGGAACTTGATTTCGGCAAGCCCGAGCCGCTCGGCCTGCAGCCGCGCCTGCCGTGCGACGGTGCGGTCATATTGCTGGGCAATGATCTGCAAATTGGCGCGGGTGGTGGTCTCGTCCAGACGGACGATCACGTCGCCTGCCGACACGCGGTCGCCCTCGCGGACCAGGATCTCGCCGACGATGCCGCCGGTCTGGTGCTGCACCTTCTTGGAGTTGCTCTCGACGACGACGTTGCCCGCCGCAATCACCGCCCCAGCCAGCGAGGTCGTCGCCGCCCACGCCCCGACGCCGCCGACAAGCAGGACAGAAACGGCCAGGCCGAACAGGATGTTTGCCCTGATGCCTTCGCCTGTTTTTTTGGGAGGGTGGTCAGATCTCGATCCCGACCGCTTGAAGGGCGTGACGACGTCAGCCACGGAGGGCCTCGCGGCGAAGATGGCTAACTAGATCGACCCAGTTGAAGGACGATGAGATTAGGTTCACCCGACTCTTCGAGTTTCCGTGCGGGCGAACGCCCACTTTGTCGGCCCGATCGGCCGACCGAAAGCCATCGACCCTCGCGACCCTCCGCGATGATCGTCTCCTCGTACGAGAAACAGAATTGACCGAACCTAACCTCATCTTGATCTAGGCAACCGGACCTACCTTGTCATGAAACGGAACGACCGTACCTTGCCGCTGCCTGACTGCATGCGCCTCAGCCGGAACGGACTGAGATGCAACCGGCCGCACAACTCTGCCAAGCACCTCGGCTTTCTGGCCGAATTCCTGCATCGTGCCGCCGGCCATCACAAGAACCTGGTCGAGATTGGTCAGCGCCGATGGGCGATGGGCCACAACAATGACAACCCCACCGCGTGCGCGCGTTGCTTGGATGGCATTCGACAACGCCAGGTCGCCGTCGGCATCGAGATTGGAGTTGGGCTCGTCGAGCACCACCAGAAACGGATTCCCATAGAGCGCCCGTGCCAATCCGATCAGTTGCCGCTGTCCGGCTGAGAGAGCCGTACCACCCTCGCCGATCCGAGTGTCGAAACCGTCCGGTAATCTGAAAATCATCTCGTCCACGCCAGCGGCCTGCGCGGCAGCCAGAATGTCTTTCGGTTGGGCATTCTTGTCAAAGCGGGCGATGTTCTCAGCGACAGTTCCATCGAACAGTTCAATGTCTTGCGGCAGATAGCCGATGTAGCGACCGAGTGCTTCGGGGTCCCAATGTTCGAGCGTCGCATGATCGAGTCTGATTGCCCCGTGCAGCGAAGGCCATGCTCCAACGAGAGCTCGCACCAGCGTCGACTTGCCAGACGCGCTGGGCCCGATGACACCCAGTCCAGCGCCGGCCTGCAGCTTAAATGTGACTTTTTGGATCAGCGGTTTCTGGTGACCCGGCGCAGCGACAGTCAGCGCCTCGACGGAAAGTGTGTGCTGCGGTCGCGGCAGCCCCATTGGCGGGGCGATGTTGGCGAAGGTGGTTAGCGTTTTCGAGAGCTGGGCATAGCTCTGGCGGGCTGACATGAAGCCGCGCCAGTTGGCGATCGCGATGTCGACGGGTGCGAGCGCCCTAGCTAGCATAATCGACGAGGCGATGATGACACCCGACGACGCCTCTCCAGAGATTACAAGATAGGCGCCGAGGCCGAGCATCAGCGATTGCAGCATCATCCTCAAGGCACGCGACAGCGCGCCGGTTGCGCCGACGACATCGGAGACGCGGCGCTGGTCCGCAAGGAAACGCAGACTGTGTTCGCTCCAAAGCTGGCCAAAGCGCGGGCCAAGCCCCATCGCCCGGATAACTTCGGCGTTGCGGCGGCCCGCATCGGCGTAGGAAGCTGCGAAAGATTACCGAATGTGTTGCGCGCCGCGACGGCTCCCGCCCCAGTATTTCGGCGACGAAAGTCAGAAGCACGATGATGACCGCCCCAGCTGTCGCCAACAGTCCGAGCGAAGGATGCAACGCATAAATGATAAGCAAGTAGAACGGAAGCCAGGGCAGATCAAAGAAAGCCGTGGGGCCGCTTCCGGAGATAAAGCTCCTGATCTGGTCGAGATCGCGGATCGGCTGCACGCGCGCTCCTTCATGCCCCGTCCTCAAGGGTAAAAGCAACGAGGCTGCGAACGCCCTGCCATGCAGCTTGCTGTCCAGTGTATTGCCGATCCGAACCAGCAGACGCAGGCGAACGAAGTCGAGAAGCCCGTAGATCGTATACAGCCAGACCATCACGATCGTGATGCCGACCAGCGTCGGCACACTCTGCGACGGCAGCACTCGATCGTAAACCTGCAGCATGTAGAGCGAACCGGTCAGCCCGAGGACGTTTACCACGCCGGAAAAGATGGCCACGCAAAGTAGCGCGCCCGCGCACTGCGAGAACGCTGACCTCAATTCATTGCCGGCCATTATGCGTGCGCCTGCGAGCGGCTGTCATGGACTCGGTCCCCAGCGGACATTCGGCGCTGGCGGCAGGCGCAGCGTCGACCACCGGATACCTGAATTTCCAGGATTTGGTGGCGCTGGCCAACTTCCAACGATGCTACTACAACCGCTCTGGCAAATGACACCCCACCGAACGGAAGTCACAGTTGCTGCTTTTTCCGTCAACACTAAGATGGACATAAGTACATCCCTTAAGAAACTCGACGGCAGGCAGCCCTTCCGTCGCCCAAAATTCCTTCCGCGGACGCCGAAGTGACGCGGACAGTAGGATAGGATACTGGACCGAGGCCAGACCCGCTACAATCGCGACAAAACTGGCGCAGAGCGTCGGCACTGGAACCCTTGGACATTCCCTCCGTCGTCCACATCACGGGTCAACGCTGCGGTCTGGTGATAAAATTTCGGTGCCGTCATACGCGCTGACGAACCCCCAACCTTAACCATCAAGCAGCCCTACCACATTGGGTGGAGGTGCACGCAAACAAGCTGATGATCAAATCAACAAAAGTAACAAATCGTATCGCCAGCCAATCAGTTTGCCGATTCATTCTAGATCGAGTGCAATGGCTGCAGTAGCTTGACTGTCCGTATGATGGGCGATCGCTGTGGACTGAGCGCGGCTCATTGTGTGCCAACTTAAATCAAGGAGACCCACTGTGTTCCGCCCGAAAGAAAACCTCTTTGCGCTTAGCTCGCCATCATGTAGCGGTAATTAAGTAATATCTAACAACGAGGGAAAAATGGCGGTATCAGTATCAGTAATAATTCCAACTTATAACCGAATTCATTCTTTAGAGCCATCAATTGTCAGCGTGCTTACTCAAACATTTAAGGAAATTGAAGTAATCGTGGTTGATGACGCGTCAACGCAGGACGTAGAGAGCGTGGTACGTCGAATCGATGACGCCCGACTAAAATATGTGCGGCGTGAAACAAACGGTGGCGCGGCAGCCGCACGCAATACTGGGCTGTCCAGAGCGATCGGGGCGCATATCGCCTTCCAGGACAGCGACGATCTATGGTTGCCGACGAAACTCGCGCAACAAATGAAGCTGCTTGCAGCGAGCCCACTCGACGTCGGAGCAGTCGTCGGCGCCAAGATATTATATGGGCGTGACAGCAGTCTGTCTTATGGCGTTGGAAAAGTAAGTATCGCACCTAATCCACGCAATATTTTAGATTTACAGGGGGACCAAGTGGCTTTCCTTCTGAAAGAGAACAGAATAAGTGTACAAAACGGCCTATTTAGAAGACACTGTTATCCGGGAAACGAATGGTTCGACCCGTGCGCTAAAGCAAACGAAGACTGGGAATTTGCGATTAGGCTAGCGATGCGAACAAAAATATACGAACACCCAGACCCAGTTGTGCTGGCATTCGCCTCACCTGATAGCATATCGCGAAACTCGCGGCGACAGCAAATAGGCGCGATCCGTATACTGAAGAAGAACAGGGCGTTGTGGCCACGTTATTCCGAGCAATTTGCCTTGATCTTTTTCAATCTCGGCCGAACCCTTTACAAGGACGGAAAAAGGCGAACAGGTATGCGGTTCATCGCGGCTGGCATAAGAAGTTGTCCGAGTGTCCTGTGGAACATCGGATTGTCGAAAGCGCGCCGCACAGTGGCATCATTGGTTTCGCTGGGGGCGATGAGCAAGTGAGTCGGTATAGCAATTTCTCGACATTTTCTTAGGCCGAAACCAAGTTGACCGTGAACAATCCGGGTCCTACACGGCGACCTTTTTTTCCCGGGGTTGAAGCACAGCGATCAAGAGCGACAAAAGCGCCTTCAGCCACCTGAGCAGGAGGGAGAAGTTGTAGCCGGCGGCCGCCAGGATGGCGTTGATCGCGTCGCCTTGGGCGTGGGCGAGATAGTTGCGGCCCATCCTGTGTTCGCTTTTGATATGGCCGACCGGCTCGACCGCGGATCGTCGTCGCATCTGGCGTTGTCTAGTCGCTCCTCCATAGGCAATATCTTTTTAGAAACGATCATTGATCCGCGCCAGCGGATCAATGATGACGCGATGTTGTAGTCCTGTGGAGCTCTCAGTGGTCATTGTGCTATGAGATCGATCGTTCGCCGGGAGCAGGTCGCGGTCGGCACCACAAGGCCGCCGCAGTATGGGTCTTCGCAGGTAAGGTTTTCCTATGTTTGACGCGCAGTCTTTTGCAAGCTGCAGGCCAGATGACGGAATAACCCGGCCCACGTCCACGGAAGGGACGCCTCGACACGTCAATACGATGACGCGCTGAGAATATTAGGCTGGAGGCTGCTCCTTAGGCGATGGCCTCAGCCAATGGGTTAAAGGTTTCGCCCGTCTTGAGCATAGTATGCATGATGACAGCAAGTTTGCGGGCAACGGCCACGGCAGAGCGCTTGAACCCCAGTCGCTGACGCAGCTTCAGCCCCCACTCTTCGATAGCACTTTGATTCCCGGTCCGTGTCAGGAGTGCGACCGCGGCCTCGTACAGCAATCCACGCAGACGATTGTCGCCTCTTCGGCGGCTTCCGAATACTTCACGGCCGACAACCAAATGTATGAGCTGTCCACCCACGCAATGCAATACTGTACGGGAATAGCGCGCTTTCTGCGCCGGGACCCGTTCGGCCTGCGCAGTGAATTGGCCGCCTTGCAACTCTGTCTCAATTCTTGGTTGGTGGAAAGGTCTGTTGCGGCGGCCAGGAGCCCATACGTGCGGCTGCAAGCATGTTTGCTGCCCACGCCTGACGCTCTTGTTTACGCCTAGGGTTATGGTTGCCGACCTCAACTAACAAGGCCCGCACCGCAGATCGAAGCGCGTCCCCGATGTTTCGGCAAAAGGGTTTCCGCAGCACATCGTCGTAGATGGCAAGCTGAAGCTTAATCGCTCGTTGCAAACTAAAGCGTTCGGTAACGATAAGGCGCCCGAAATCCCCCAATCGCAGGCGCAAACCGCGATCACTTAGAAGCGTCTCCATCTGCCGGGCCAGATGCTCCGATCCTGGCAGGCCATCAGATATTCCGTAAAAACCTTGACGTAGGAACAAATGGAGGGTGGCAGGTTCGAACACTTCCGAGAAGCCGCATTCTCCCTGAACGATGACCGGTCGTCCGATCGCCATTGCCCTCAATGCTGAACTTCCCATTCCGACAACCAGATCCGCCGCGGCATACGCGGGACGTGGGTCAAGTTCAGATCCATGAAGACTAACGACTTCACGTCCAAGACCCTCATTGAGTGCTTTTGCACGATCGAGCAACGCGCCATGGGCCGGGCCATCGCCAACGATTACAAGTCTTAGAGGGTATTTCTGAGCTAGAAGGCCGACTGCATCGATTGCGCGTACCAGCGCGTCCAGTTTCAGGTCCAGTGCGAGGCGAGATACGCTAACGACCAGGAGATCGGTTTCTGACACGCCGTGATTCTGCCGAAATTCTGAGCCGTCGATACCTGGATGATCCCGCACGGAGTCGATGGGAGGTTCCAATACGGAGACCCGACAGTTTTGAACCTTGCGAGCCTCTGCCCCCAATTCCTCCGTGCCCATCACGAGCGAAACGGACGCTGGAACCTTCGTAGTGACTGACATGCTGAGAACAGTACACAGCAATGGAACGCCTGCCAGCAGTCCCGCGCCAAAATAGGCGTCCAGGCAAGGCGGCCATTCATACGCGTGGATGAGGTCGATCCGTTCCCGCTTTGCAATACCCGCAAGCTGAGCGATTCTGGATGGCGCTGGTCGATATTTCTGTGGCCGCGCTGGAACGAACCGGAGGCCGCGCTGTTCAATGTAGGACACGAGAGGTCCGTCAATGCCGTAGACAGTCACATCGTGGCCTGCCTCGGCGACGCCTGCCGCCAGATCAATCGCGTTGATTTGGCTGCCGCCGATGGACAAATCGTGTGGGTATACGAGAAGACGCAAATCGACACCGCCATAAGTGCCCAACTGGCCGACGCCGATCAAGCACTGGTTTCGCCCAAGCTTCAATCCTCTCGTGCTGCCGCTGACAAATCAATCCATAGATTGCAATCTGTAACTAGCTCTTCGAACTAAGGCTACGTCGCATGGCTAATACCAGGTCAATGCGCCTGAACTGGCCGCCATTTCGACCGGACAGTTGGCATAACGCGGGAGGCTTGAGGCTATGCTCAAGCACAGGCTTATGGCTGACGACTATCGACGGGTTGAACTGATCACCGGTGAGGCACGGCGCCGACACTGGACGACCGAGCAGAAACTTCAGATCATCGAGGAGAGTTTCCTCCCCGGCGAGACGGTGTCTTCGGTTTGCCCGGCGACGTGGCGTGGCGCCAAATCTGCTCTATCGTTGGCGTCGTTTGTTGACGGAAGGCGGTGCGGCTGCGGTGGGATCGGACGAGCCTGTGGTCGGGAGTTCGGAAGTGCGGCGGCTCGAAGAGCGCGTTTGCGACCTTGAGCGGCTGCTCGGCCGCAAGACAATGGAGGTGGAAATCCTCAAGGACGCATTGGCCAGGTCGGAGAAAAAACCGAACTTGCGGCTCTTGTCGCAGCCGAGGGACGGTTCCCGATGAAGGCCATTGCCGGGACCCTGGGGGTGGGTGTTTGCATCTCCATGACAAGGTACATCTTTCACCGAAGCTGCGCGGGCCCTATCGTAAACCCGAGGACGACACCTTGGTGCAGCTGGTTCGCTGCCTGGTCGACGAGCATTACCGCCCTGGCCAACAGGGAGCGCGCCAAGGCAGATGAGCCGGCCGTCAACCACACGCGCGTTTTCCGTATCATGCGCAAGAACTGCATGCTGTACCGTCTTGGCGTCGTTCAGCTTCAAGAACAGATCGAATTGGGGTGTCGTGGGCTGCGCGGCATGGACATCTCCCCGATTCGCGTCGTGAGAGCTCAATGCGGCGCCCATCTCAGCTGATTGCGATAGGGGATCCGTGTCCTGCAGCAGGGACGCCAAGGCGCCGAGCGCGGCAAGGTCTTCGCGCGGAGCATTCGTGATGCGCCAGCTCGCGCTGACCGCCCGGTCGAACATCCAGGCCGGAATCTTCAGCCACCGATGCAATGACTGGCCAGAAAGGGTGCAGCGGAAAACAGCTGCATCTTTCTTGTCGATCATCTCGTGGATAAAGACTTGCCGCCCACTCCAGGGATGCCATGGGTAAAGGTGCTCGCGCTCAAATCCGGTCCCGTGGGCATTCCGTCGTCGTGTTCAACCAGAACCATCCTCACTCAGGGCTCAAACGCGCTCCCCAAGGGAGTTCATCCTTCATCCGGGCCAAAACTCAATAGCCGATTGTCCGGTCAAACAGGGGCAACTCCAGCGCCAGCCCACCGAGTACTGCGCCCAATCCTTCTCTCGCCGCCGACTATTTCGTTCTCGCATGCAAAGCTGAGCAGAGAAGAGCTAAGCAAATTCGGCCTCTAGCCAAATTGTCAAAGCATCTACATCGATCGACTAATCGAATGTTCGACAGGTTCCGATATTGTGCGTCCAAGAGCCCTTGTCTGTTAGGAAGCGGTTACCGGAAGCGGTTGGCGCTCGATCTCGAACCGGGAGCTTGCCGGCCGATGTAGTTGATGTGCATCTTGCACCGACCCCGTCGGAACAGGAGCGACGTAGGCTTGGCGCACGTACACTTGTCCTTAGACCGGACACGTCTGAGCGCTCAGGACGAGGCGATGGAGCGTAAGACGTTACCTTGAATCTGCATAGAGTTGGAACTGTACGATGGAAGCGACTGTGCGGGGCCAGAGGCCACCGGCTCCTGGGCGCGGCGATGTCGCCCATCTCACCTCCGGTTACAGCCGTGAGAGAGCCTGGGATCATTGCCGTTGTCACGCACGACCGAACAGTCGCTTGGTTGCAATCGCACAAGCAAGACAGGTTACCGTGAGCAGAATCACTTGTGGGGTGGTATCGAAGGCTTGGCTGGGCGCCCATGTCGAGCCGTGCGGGGCGGCCGCCCGTTTCCAACGAGGAGGCCGGCATCACCCCATTGGCGGCGTTCTGCGCCGCTCAGGGCGCCGAACTGGTGGTGATGGAGGCCTCCGGCGGCTACGAGCAGCGAACCTTGCTGCTGTTAAGACAATTTGGCCAGCCCTGCGCGCTGGCCAATGCGGCCAGTGTCCGCAGCTTCGCCGAGGCGATGGGCTTTCTGGAGAAGACGGACCGGCTCGATGCCTTGGCCATTGCCCGCTTCGCGCTGGCCAAGGGCATGGTGGCGATGCCGCCGTCAAGCCCGCAAAGCCAGCGTTTGCAGGCGCTCGTCGCCCGGCTCGGTCAGGCGACCGAGGATCTCGCAGTCAACAAGCAGCGCAGGAGTGTAGCCCGCGCCAGCGGTGTTTCGATATTGGATGCGGGAACGTATAAGGTAAGTATTCCCGAAAGGCGCGCCGCTCCAAGCCGCGGGGATGCCACCTCAGGCGGATCAATGATCATTTGGCATTTGGAGAAATGGGATGAAGGATCTAACGGTGAATCGTTTCCGAACTGCTCGTGGCCGGCTACTCCGCGAGCAGATTGCAAGAATGGCTTCGCATCTGGGACGGCCGGTAGTGGTACTCGATGTTGGCGGGCGAGCCGACTATTGGGACAATGTCGGCTTCGAGAACATTTCGGAAATCCGTCTTCTCAACAATGACGAGGGCGAATTTACTCGGAACGCTTCATCAAGCCTCTTCGTGACAGAAATCGGGGATGGCCGGTGCCTTACAAATTACGGAGACAAATCCGTTGATCTGGTACATTCAAATTCGGTAATCGAGCATGTTGGAGTATGGCCGGACATGTGCGCTCTGGCCGATGAGGTCCAGCGAGTTGGGCGATCCGGGTGGATACAGACGCCTGCTTGGGAGTTTCCGATCGAGCCGCATTTCCGCCTTCCTTTCCTGCACTGGCTTCCGCAGCCATTGCGACGCATGATGCTAAAAATCTCGAAAGACTACGGTGCGCTGGATGTAAAAGGGAGGCGATACCACGTAGATCGGATAAACTTGTTAAGCTATCAGGAAGTGAAGTCCCTATTTCCCGAGTGCGAGATCTTTGTCGAACGGGTCGTTTTCGCGAAAAGCTATTCGGCCCGCTGGGGTCCCAAAGGCGTCGTGTTCTGAACGGCGAGGGCGGGGTTCAGCGCAGCACGTAGGGCGGGCCTATGGCCCGGCTCGCGGGCAGCACGAATAGTCTCGCTTACTATGACACCGAGCCTGAAGATCGCTGTTGAAAGCGCACTGTGATGACGGCTGTAGTCGCGTATCCGATTGATCGTCAACAGGCTGGAGAGGAAAGGGTTTTGTTGATACTCGCCGCCGATATGAACCACTCTTGCCTGAGGCACAAATTCGACTGAAAGCCCAACCTTTCGGATCCTCCGGAGGTAGTCAACCTCTTCGCTGTAGAGGAAAAACGAATTCGTCCCAAGTGCCGACAAGGTGGCGCGCCTTCGCCGATATCATCAGAGCTGCCCCTGTCGCCCATTCGACCGTACCACCAAGTTCGTAGCGATTTGGCGCTGCGATGATTTCGCTTGCGCCGACACGGGCGGCCAGTGTCCCTCCCAAGAGCGCTTCGCCCCAGACCGTTAGCAAAGAGGGCTCTCGGCGCAATGAGCGGGCAATCCCACCTTCCTCGTCCAGCATCTGCGGAACGGTGACGCCGACTGACAAATCTTTCAGTCGTTCGACGAGAAAGCGGGCGGCGCCGGGAAGGAGACGAATGTCAGGGTTGAGAACGAGGAGGTCGGCGCGTGGATCAATTATTGCGGTCGCGGCGTTGATACCCGCGGCATAGCCAAAGTTGCCGCCCATTTCCACGATCATCGGCGATAGGGGATGAGACAAGGCCGTCTCGACCGAGGCGTCGCTCGAAGCGTTGTCCACCACGATCACAGTATAGCCATCAATTCCTTTCAGCCCAGCAGGTAGCGAATCGAGCAAGCCCAGAAGGACTGACGCACTGTTATAGGTAACGATCACGATGGCTAGCTTGTTTGCTCCGTTTTCCGATGGTTCGCGCCGGGCGGCCAATTGTTTTAGCGGCACTTGCAATTTTGGCACCGTTCATCCTCCGTGGCTGGGCCTTTCAATGCGCCATGCGATGCTGACGCAATCGATCCTCATTAATCTATCCGCCTTGCTGGAGTGCGTAGGACAAAAGTGCGGTGTAACCACCTTAGCTTTTGGAGCACCGAACCATTGCTGCGGATAAACGTGTAGTCCTATTGAAGTAGGCCGAAACCATCACTCTTAGCCGACCGACCCCGGGGTATAAGCCAATAGAAGCGATGGATTATCTTTCGAGATTTTCTAGCATCAGTACTTGTTGTTTTAGGTGATCACAGACGGCGTCTGGGTACCGGCAGCCGTTTCAGACGAGATCGGGACATCTCTTGGCAAGCATCACACCCCTCAGAGCATGGATAGAGGTTCCTTCGACCGATCGACTCAAGGCGGTTGGCGATGTGTCAGAAGAGATGCGGCAAGGCACTGAGGTACTGATCGACCTTGCAAAGCGTGGACTGCCCGCCATGCATGAGAATGGTGCGTTCGCACATACAATGCGGGCCGGATCGGATCGCGCAGTGCTGGCGGAGGGAGACAGCCTCCGTTATGCGGCAATCGTGGCGCTGGGTTTAGCCTTCGTCGACCAGGCCGAGCAGCGGCAGATACTTGGCGGCGCATCGGCCGCCGAGCTGGCCCAAATCACAGCAAGGAGAGCCCAATCGTCAAATGATCCAGGCGCGATAGCATTGGCCGCCTGGGCCGGAGCGGAGGCGGCAAACATCTATGCCGGCTCCCTCTTCCGCTACCTCAACAATTTGCTTGCGTCGAACGCGGCAATCGAGACGGTTCACTGTTCCTGGATACTTCTGGCAGCGCTCGCCGCGCGACACCTGGGCGAAACCGACGCGCTGGCAGCATCAGCCAGGAATCGGCTCGTTGGGGCTCAAGGTGCAAACGGTCTCTTTCCCCACTATCTCCCCGCGTCATTCAGCGGCCGGCTACGCGCGCACATCGGCTGCTTTGCCGACCAGGTTTATCCAATACAGGCCCTGGCACGCTTCTCTGTCGCTTATCGGGATCAGTCAGCTCTGGCGGCGGCCAACGCATGCGCGGCACGAATCTGCAAGCTGCAAGGCATCGCTGGACAATGGTGGTGGCACTACGACACGCGAAACGGCTCAATCGTAGAAGGCTATCCTGTCTATAGCGTTCACCAGCACGCCATGGCGCCAATGGCGCTACTCGACCTGCGTGAAGCAGGCGGCGCGGACCATAGTGACGCGGTCGCAAGGGGACTTGGGTGGCTCGAGGAACACCCGGAGGTTTCAGTGCCTCTCGTGTCACATGAAAACAACGTCATTTGGCGCAAGGCCGCTCGCAGAGAACCAAAGAAAGCGGTGCGCGCCATATCTGCCATGACGACGGCCCTGAGGCCCGGGCTACTCCTACCTGGATTGGATGCCATCTTCCCACCTTGCGAGGTGGACTATGAGTGCCGACCCTACGAGTTGGGGTGGCTTCTCTACGCATGGCTTTCGGGCGGCGCGTTGACAAAACTGCGAGATCGACCACGTACGTAGCATATGGTGAGAGCTGTCTATGCACCAAGACCAGCAGCTTCTTTTCGGAATTTATTTCGACGCGTTGCGCATTGAAGATGTGGTAACGCGATGTCGCACAGCACTTATTACACGAGGAAAAATACTCCTTGGAGTACTAAATGCGGCCAAAATAGTTAATCTACGAAAAGACGATTTATTGCGAAATTCTCTTGTAGAATGCGATATGTTGCTTGCGGATGGTCAGTCTATTGTGTGGGCAAGCAAGTTGCTTCGCCGACCTCTTCCCGAGCGGATCGCCGGGATCGATCTCTTCGAACGGCTTCTGGAACTCGCCCATACCGAAGGCCATTCCGTGTACCTCCTCGGCGCAAGACCGGAAGTCCTTGCAAGATTGGAGGAGCGGCTTGAGGAGCGATTTCCTGGTTTGAGAATCGCCGGAAGTCACCATGGGTATTTCGATACACAAGACGCCCCATTGATCGCTTCGAAGATCAGAGAATCGAAGGCAGACATGCTGTTTCTAGGCATGGTGTCACCTAAGAAGGAGATATTCTTGGGGTCGTTTGCGTCGTCGCTAGGAGTTCTCCGTGCTCCACGGTGTCGGTGGCTCCTTTGACGTGCTTGCCGGCTACACAAGGCGCGCACCCTCATCTTGGCAGCGCATTGGCATGGAATGGGCCTACCGCGTGCTGCAGGAGCCGAAACGCTTGTGGTGGCGTTACCTTGTGACGAATACGGCGTTCATTTTCCTCACGATCCTGGAACTTATGCGACCTGCCGAGGCCTTGAGGTCGACAGAGGCGGGAACGGATCGCTGAGCTATCTAACCGAAGGGATGCGGGGAAGCCTTATGGAAGAAAAATTCAGTGGCCGATTGGCCATATTGGGAATGGGCTATATCGGATTGCCAACGGCTGTCGTCCTGGCAACGCGCGGTATCGAAGTTGTCGGAGTCGATGTTAATCAAGACAGGGTTTCAGCTGTTTCACGAGGCGAGGTTCCGTTCACCGAGCCGGATCTCGCAGTCGCTGTCAGCGGCGCGGTCGCTATGGGCCGGCTGACAGCGACAACTGAAACGCCGGAAGCGGACGCCTACATCATCGCAGTCCCCACTCCGTTCAATGGAGACCATTCGGCCGACCTGTCCTGCGTAAGGGCCGCGGTGCTTGATATCGCTCCCCGCCTAAGGCCGGGCAACATCGTAGTGCTGGAGTCGACTTCACCGCCTGGGACGACGGAGAGAATACGGGAATGGATCAGTGAGGTTCGGCCAGACCTCAGAATGCCGCATGATGGCGATACACGGTCCGACATTTCTATCGCCCATTGTCCGGAACGGGTTCTCCCCGGTCGCATCATGATCGAAATCGTCACCAACGACCGTATTGTCGGAGGCCTCACACCCAAGTGCGCAGAGCGGGCTGCTTCAATCTATCGCGTGTTTGCACAGGGCGAAATCCTGCTCACGGATGCGGCAAGCGCCGAAATGGCCAAGCTGGTTGAGAACGCTTATCGGGATGTGAATATTGCCTTCGCCAATGAACTGTCGCTCATCAGCGAGTCATTGCATATCGACGTGTGGGAGGTGATCAAGCTGGCCAATCGGCACCCACGAGTGAATATACTCAATCCGGGTCCTGGCGTCGGTGGGCATTGCATTCCAGTAGACCCGTGGTTCATCGTTTCGGCGGCTCCGCAACTGTCGCCGCTTCTTCGGACCGCGCGCGAGGTGAACGATCACCGGCCACATCACGTCGCCAATCAGGTTGTCGCGAAAGCTGAGCGTTTCCGCTCTCCGACCATTGCGTGCCTGGGGCTCACATTCAAGGCGAATGTCGATGACACGCGGGAGAGCCCAGCGATCGAGGTCGTCGGCCTGATCGCCAAGGCGCTTCCCGACACCGATATTCTTGTCTCTGATCCATTTGTCGAAACTATACCGCAAGCGCTTTCAAGCTACCGCAATCTGCGCCTGGAGAGTGCTCGCCAGGCCGTGGAAAGCGCAGACATTGTTGTGCTCCTTGTGGAGCACGAGCCCTTTAAATCGCTCCGGCATACAAGGTTGGGAGGAAAGGTGATTTATGACACGCGAGGTGTTTGGCGTTAGCGCCGTTCCTATTCAATGCTGCGAAAGCACAGAGACGGCCTTGCCCAAGCTGAGCGTGATCATTCCGCACCTCAATGAGCCAGGCGCACTTGCCCGATGCCTGAACTCGCTGGACACGCAATGTGCCGATGGAGTCCCGTTTGAAGTGATAGTGGTTGACAACGGCTCGACAGAACTGCCGGAGACGGTCTGCCATCGCGCGGGCGTCCGTCTCGAAAGTGAGCCGATCCCTGGGCCCGGGCCTGCCCGGAATCGTGGCGCAAATGTTGCCCGGGCAGCACTGCTCGCGTTTATAGACGCCGACTGCGTCGCCGACCCGAACTGGGTGCGGACTATCGTCGAGTTCATGGACCGAAATAGGACCGTTGATGTTGTCGGCGGCGATATTGGTATTCTGGCAGTGGATCCTGCGCAACTGACATCCGTGGAAGCATATGAAAGCATCTTTAGCTATCGCGTCCGGCTGTATGTCGAACGCTATGGCTTTGCGGCGACAGGGAACATGGCCGTGCGAGCTGAAGTGTTTCGCGCAATCGGTCCCTTCGGGGGCATCTCGACGATGGAGGACACAGAGTGGGGACAGCGCGCCTCGTCGCACGGCTACCGTTTCGCCTATCTGGCGACGGCAAAGGTGCTCACGACCTCCTGCAGATCATTCTCCGAACTTTGCCGCCGGTGGGACCGGCATGTTGCGCATGAATTTCGCGGTGTCCGGCGCAATCCCGCCGGTATTCTTTCATGGGTTGTCAAAAGCGCGGTTGTGGCTGCTTCTCCTCTGGCTGAGGTGGTCAGCGTAATGCGCTCAGGTCGGGTTTCAGGTCTCTGGACTCGCCTTGGCGCGCTCACTTGCCTGATCCGAATCCGGCAATATCGCGCCGGGCAGATGCTGAGGCTAACATTCAAGGACGATGCAACCAGAATCGTCGCAAGCTGGAATAGAGAAGGTTCCGCTAATACCAAGGGGCTTGATCGACTCTGAGGGGTATCCCAGATTGCGTCGATCCGTGATTGGATGGCGCGAAGGGAGGGTCACGCCAGGGCGTCAGCGGAAGTTAAGAGCGGACTACTCTGCGGATGAGCTTCGGCGGCTTCCAAGGGGGTTCGGATGATGTGCCCCAGAGCCGCTGGCTGCTGTCTCTGGATGCGGTTTCTCGTAAAGAGGTCCGGGACCTCATTCGGACGGCAAGGCAACTCGCGGCGCTGTTCTGACCACACCGACTGTTCAAGATCGAACGTCACGCCTTCAGAAGACAAAACAGCCAAAGGGGAAGGGTGCTTTGTGGTAAAGGCGCGCAGGGGAATTTCATCATGAGAACAGTGGTACTTGCCGCAAGTGGGGGAGAGCCGCAGACAATTCTGCCAAGTCGCCCGACTGTAGCGGTGAAATGAACTGCGCAGCCAAGCCGCCGTTTGCGGCCCCACCCGGCAAGCGATAGAAGCTCAGCTTTGCTAAAGTCTTACTGCGTCATAAATTGCGCATCTGACGCGGACTGTCCATGGCCCTTGTGCAGCATGGACATCGTTGCAGGCGGTTGGCCAGGGCCACAGTCAGGCGTCGCCTGAGGGTCGGGATCGAGGTCGGGACGTGCCGCTCTGGTCGGATCGGAGGATCCGCGGGGTCGATAACAGTCGGGAAGACCAGGTGTTTGGCGGCCCTGGGCGCGAGCTGGAGCTGAGGGGGGAATCGTCTCCCTCAGAGAGATCAGGAAGCCATAGGCGGCGATACAGAGACTGGCGTGGTGGTGGAAGCCCCGCCACCCTCGGCCTTCGTAGTGGCCCAGTCCCAGCTCCTGCTTGAGCTCCTGATAGTCTCGCTCGATCCGCCAACGCAGCTTGGCGGCGTCGACCAGCTGGGTGATCGTAGCGTCGGCCGGCAAGGTGGAGAGCCAATACTTGCTCGGCTCGACCTCGCCTTCAGGCCACTCGATCAGGAGCCACTCTTCGGCGTGAGCCTCGGGCCGATTGTAGTCCCTGGAGGCCGGCCGCAAGCGCACGGCGGCGAAGCGGGAATTGAGCTCAGTGTTGGTTCCTTCACGCCAGGTGATCGTGCGCCAAGCCTCGGCGTCGAACGCCTCGGCCAGGGCCTTGGCCGAGATCGGCTTGTGATCGTCGGTTCGGCCGACCCGAGACGGCGGCCGGCCTCTTCCGCTCCAAGGCTTGGGCGGCAGCGGGCTCTCGCCTGGACGCCAGACGCTGAGTGTGGGCTGAACGCCCACCACATAGGTCAGATCGAGCTCGGACAGGCCCGCGCGGAAACCGCCGTCGGCGCCATATCCGGCGTCGGCCAGAACCACGCCGGGCGCGACGCCCTCGGCCTTGGCCGTCTTGATCTGCTCGAGCGCGATCTGCGGCTTGGTCTGGAACGTGATCTCTGCGGGAATCTTGGCCTTCTTGCGTTGTTCCGGATCCTCCGCCCAGCTGTGCGGGAGATACAATTGGTAGGCGATCGGAAGCGAGGCTGCGTCATTCGCGATCGACAGGCTAACCGCAATCTGACAGTTGTCCTGCTTGCCCAACTGGCCGCAATACTGGCGCGCTACGCCCACCGAGTGCTTGCCCTTCTTGGGAAAGCCCGTGTCGTCGACGATCCACGCCCGGATCGGTCCATGCTGCTCGATCTGTGGAAGGACCCAGTCGCGAACCCGCGCCAGCAAGGCCGCGTCCGACCACGGCGCCTGTCCCACGAAATGCAGCAGAGACTGATGCTTGGCCGCCACCCGCGACGGCGCCGTGACGGCCGCCAACGGCTCCACGCTCTTGCGCTCCAGCGGCATCAGAAGTCCGAGACAGTAATCCTTCAGCGGCTCAGCTCGGTCGGCGTGGCCGATCACCCCGATCAAAGCATCGACATAGGCGTCGAATGCGGCTTCACTCTCGGCTGTCCAGTCGGGCATGGCGCGCTTCCTGATCACGAATCAGCACGCTAACAAATCTGCGACCAGCGCGAATCCCCTCGCATCCGCGACTTTCTGACTCAGTAAGACTAGTACTTTCTCACTGGTTAGAATCCCTGAGGTTAGCGCGAGTGGTTACGTGATAGTCGCGTACTCAAATCTCGGATCACTTAAGGAGTCATCTGTTGAGCCAGTGGACCGCACCTTATGTCGTACTGCCGCCTCACTCACATGAAGTGTGGTCCCAGGCCCGTTGTGCACATCTTCGGATCGACGTTTGGAGCGGACGCATTGTCGGATGTCGGATTTCGAAGGTACAGCTCAAATGTCCCGTTGAGCTCCGGGAATGTACCTAGAGGCCTGTTCCCCTCACGACGGACAACACCGTCTTCGACAGGATAAAGAGATCCGTCGTGAAGGACATGTGCTGCGCGTAGTCGGTGTCGTACTTTGCGCGTTCTGCGAAGGAGCATCCGTTTCTGGCGCTCACTTGCCACGCTCCCGTTAGGCCGGGCCGCAAGTCAAAATAAGCCGTTCCCGGATAGCGCTGGCGTTGCTCAGGAAACATCGGGCGCGGGCCGACAAGGCTCATATGCCCCATGAGTACATTCCAAAGCTGAGGCAGCTCGTCCAACGAGAATTTACGCAGATACTTCCCGACCCTGGTGATACGTGGATCGTTTGTGAGCTTCTGCGTCCGGTCCCATTCGAGCCGCGCTTCGAGATTGTCGCGAAGATGTTCGTCCAGCCTGCGTTCGGCGTTTGGAACCATTGTGCGCAGTTTCCACATGTCAAAGATCATGCCGCCTTTGCCGAGGCGTTTCTGGCTGAAGAAAACGGGACCGTCATCACTGCGAATCAGGATGGCAAGGACCAGGATGAGCAACAACGCGACCGGGCTAAGCAGCACAACAGTCACAATATCCAATGCGCGCTTGGCTGCCTGGTATGCGGTCACCCGGCTGCTCTGTGATCGAATAGGAGATGTTGATTTCCTCGCCATTTACAGGCGATCTAGGGAGAATTCTTGACATTTCTGCCACCACCCAACAGCAAAGTTTTGCACTACGAGTTAAGTAATATCTTTCAGATTAGCTTTCTGTATTGACATTTTGTTCGGTATTTCAGTTAGTATTTTGTTACGCATTAAGAAGTCTGCCAATCGCTTCAACTCGATATCAATAGATAAAATGGCAGATATATTGATCTAGATAGAGGGATCGATCTCCTATCGGTGTAAATCGCCTTCGATAGGAGTAGGGTTCCGCCCGAGGCTCGGTTACCTTCATCCACCTAAAGAAGGGTCCGGGTGCTGGTGGAGGGAGGCAATGTTGAAGTCGACCGGAGCGGTCCTCGAGCGCATGCGCCGCCATCGTTCCGGTCTCGTTCGGCAGCCGGCGTTTTGTGCGGGAAATACAGATGTTCGAGTCGCTAAAACGAAATGCCGGGCAGGGTGCTGCGGGCGGCCCAATGATGCCGCTCACCGTACCTTTGGCGGAGGCTGTTACTGGGGGGGGTAGTCTAAGAGATGTATCCCTGCCAGGATTTATCCGATTGAAGGACTGTTCTGCTCCCGCGGTACGTTGATAATGCGTGTGCGATTAAAGTACTTTTCCCAGGGCGGCGGGTAGCGATGGGCGATATCGACTTTCGTTTCTATTTGTCTATCTTTTTGAAAAGACTTCCCCTTTTCTTTCTGATCGCAGTTTCCATACTGACGATCGGCCTTGCTGCAGCGCTTTTCACGCCGCCCCTGTATCGGGCCAGCGCAAGGATACTGGTCGAGGATCCGCAAATCTCCGCCGACATGGTGCGGCCTACGGTGTCGACCAACGCCATCGCGCAGCTGCAGGTCATAGAGCAGGAGATCACCACGCGTGAAAATCTTCTGGCGCTTGCAGAGCGCATGAATGTTTACGCCGCGCGGAAAACCAAGCTCGCGGACGCCGACATCGTCGACAACATGCGATCGCGTATCTCGTTCGAGCAATTGCAGCTGAACACGGGAGAAGGCCGTGGCGCCACCATCTTCAACGTTTCCTTCGAGGCCAGGGACCCCGCGCTTGCAGCGCGGGTCGTGAACGAACTGGTCACGTTCATCCTCAACAAGAACATGGATCTGCGCACCAGCCGTGCCGGCGACACGATGCAGTTCTTCGACCAAGAGGTCAAACGGCTGGGTGGGATCCTGACCAAGCTCGAAGCCCAGATTCTCGATTTCAAGAACGCCAACAAGGAAGCGCTGCCCGACAGCCTGGATTTCCGACGCAACCAGCAGAGCGCCCAGCAGGAAAGATTGCTCCTGCTCGAGCGCGAAGAGGCCGGTCTGCGCACCCGTCGCACCAACCTCGTCCAGATGTTCGAGACCACTGGCAAGCTCATGAACGCCGGCCCGGTTTCACCCGATCAGCAGATGCTGCAGGACCTGAACCGCGCCTTGTCGGAGCAGCTTGCTATTTTTGCCGAGGGCAGCCCCAATGTCGTGACGCTGCAGACGCGCATCGCTGCCCTGCAGAAAAAAATCCAGACCGGACAGGATCAGAAACAGAACGGCAAGGCCGGACCGAGCGAGCTCGATCTTCAACTGTCGGAGATCGACGAGCGGCTGGCCTTCATCAGCCGCGAGCGGTCGTCAATCACCGCGTATTTGTCAGAGCTGGAGAAGTCGATCGCAGCGACGCCGCACAATGAAACGCTGCTGAACTCGCTTGAGCGGCAGCGTGCGAACACCCAGACCCAATACACCTCGATGGTCGCGCGCCTGGGCGAAGCGTCCGCCGGTGAACAGATCGAGAAACGCTCCAAGGGCGGGCGCTTCTCCGTAGTGGAGCCGGCAACGGCTCCAACCGACCCGGTGAGCCCGAACAGAAAGAGCATCGCAGGCCTTGGAATTGCCGGTGGGTTTGCCTGCGGGCTCGGCTTGGTCGTGCTGCTGGAGTTGCTGAACCGGTCGATCAGACGACCCTCTGAACTTGCGCAGGTTCTGCAGGCCCAGCCGCTTGCCACAATTCCCTATATCTGGGTCGCGGGCGAGAAACAGGACAAATACCGGAAGATGGCGGTCGGGTGTGCGATCGCGGCCATCACATCCTTCATCTTTCTCGCCGCATTGCATTTTTATCGAACGCCATTGAGGACTGTTTTCGAAGCGTTTCTCGTCGCTATCGACAGCAGCTGGGTGCTGTAGATGTCTGGTTCTGAAGCCTCAGCCCAGAAAACCCCAGAAAGCCCGGGAGTTCTCGATCGTATTCAGACCGCCATGCAGAAGGCGAGGGAGGAGCACGGTCCCGTGCGCCTGCCCGAGCGGTCCATTCCATCGGTTCACTCCGTCGGAGACGCGCTGTGGGCGAAGCTCGAGGCGGGTCGGCTTATCCCGGACCAGGCGACTGCATCCAGGCTGGTTACGGCCCGTCGCTCCGATCCCGCCCACACTGCTTTCGACATGATGCGCACCCGGGTGCTGCAGTTGCTGCGGCAGAACAATTGGCGCTCGGTTGCCATAACGTCGCCAACGCCGGAATGCGGCAAGACCATGGTCACCCTCAATCTGGCATTCAGCCTCGCGCACCAGAAAGATTGCCGCACCGTCGTCGTCGACCTCGATCTCCGGCGGCCGCAGATCGCCAAGTCGCTGGGCATCCGGAATCCACCGTCGATGGAGGATTTCCTGAAGGGGCAGGTGCCGCTTGAAAGCACGCTGCTCCGCTATGGCGACAATGTCGCGGTCGCGTCCAATTCCCAGCCGGTGCATCTGGCGGCGGAACTCCTACAGAGTACCGACGCAACCAAGGCGCTGGCCAGCCTGCAGAAGCGACTGAATCCGGATGTCGTGCTTTTCGACCTGCCGCCGATGCTGGCGAACGACGATGTGATGGCGTTCTTGCCGAATGTCGATTGCGCGATCCTCGTTGTGGCGGCCGAATCGAGCACCCTAACCGAGGCGGATCTTTGCGAGCGGGAACTTGCGCTGAAGACCAATGTTCTCGGCGTCGTGCTCAACAAGAGCCAGCATGTCACCGAAACCTATGGGTACTAGTCCGCAAATGGCCGATCTCTCTTCGCCAAGGCGCTCAATCTCGTCGGTCGACGAGAGAGCCTCCTCAAGCACCCGATTCATGATGTCCAGCTCGTTTTTGATTTATTCTGAATACTTTGGGCTGCGTGGGCGTCCGTTCACCCTGTTGCCGGACCCCGATTTTCTGTTCTGGTCGTCAAATCATGCGCGCGCTTATGCGCTGCTGGAGTACGGGCTGGCGACCTTCGCGCCGATTACCGTCATCACCGGTGAAATCGGCGTCGGCAAGACAACACTCATCCGCCATCTGCTGCGGGCAGCGCCGCAGGATCTGCGGATCGGACTTATCTCGAATGCACATGGCGACAGGGGACAACTCCTGCATTGGGTAATGTCGTCGCTCGGCCACCCCATCGTCGAGGCAATGCCCTACGTGAAGCGCTTTGCCCAGTTCGAGGCGCTGCTGCATTCCGAACTGGCTGCCGGAAATCACACGGTGCTCATATTCGACGAGGCGCAGAACCTTTCGGAGAAGATGCTCGAGGAACTCCGGTGTTTCTCCAACCTGAACGGCGAGCGCGACGAACTGTTGCAGATTGTCCTCGTCGGCCAGCCGGAGCTCAACCAGATCATCGGACGGCCGAAGCTGCTGCAATTCGCGCAGCGGGTCTCGGCGCGCTTCCATCTGTCGGGCATGTCGCGAGATGCGGTTCGGGAATACATCAGCCACCGGCTCAGGGTGGTCGGCGCCGAGCGCGAGATATTCACCCCCGAAGCATGCGACGTGGTGTTCACCGCCAGTCACGGCCTGCCGCGTGTCATCAACCAGATCTGCGATTACGCGCTCGTCTACGCCTATGCCGACAATGTCGACACGGTCGACGCCGCCATCACGCGCCAGGTCATAAACGATCGCAATGTGCAATCGCTTGTGCAGCCGTCGCAGGGCTGAAACGAACGAACTGTGCGACCCCTGTTGTTTCGCGATTACGCGCCGGAACGGCCCCGTGTTTCCATGGGCCGGCGGTATCAGTAGTCGGCCGTGAAGAATTCGGAAGCGGTTGATATTTCGTAGAAAACGCGCGCGATGTTGGTTTCGAAGTTGCAAGAAACGAGCAAGTTGTGGGTGGTTTTCTTGCAATATCAGTTTGCGGTTTCGCTGCCTGACCAGGCGTGATTCACTTCGCTTATCGCGGTGAATCGGAGAGCCAGGGGATGGGCAAGCCACGCGAGCGGCGCGAGACGGGAGAACAGGATCTGTTCCGCGCCCGCCTTGATCAGATTCTCAACATGAAGCACGAACTGGTGCGGTTGACGCAGGCCATCGACTGGTCGGTGCTGGAAGAGCGTTTCGGCGCGGTCTATTCCGACGGACCGGGCATGCCGCCCTTGCCGACGCGGCTGATGGCCGGGCTGGCGATCCTCAAGCACACCTTCAACCTGTCGGACGAGGCGCTGTGCGCGCGTTGGATCGAGAACCCCTATTTCCAGTATCTGTGCGGCGAGGAGTTCTTCCAACATGAACTGCCATTCGACCGCTCGTCGATGACGCGCTGGCGTCAGCGCATGGGCGAGGAGCGGATCACGGCCCTGCTGCAGGAAAGCCTGGCGGTGGCGGTGAAGACCGGAGCGATGAAGCCGCAGGACACGCGGCGGGTCATCGTCGATACAACGGTGCAGCCCAAGAATGTGATGTTCCCGACCGACGCCAAGCTCATCCATCGCGCCCGCGAGCGGTTGGTGCGGCTGGCCAGGAAGACGGGGCTTGATCTGCGCCAGTCTTATGTGCGGATCGGCAAGCTGGCGCTGATCAAGCACCAGCGCTATGCGCACGCCAAGCAATTCAAGCGGGCCGGCAAGGCGCTGCGCAAGCTCAAGACCTATCTCGGGCGCATCATCCGCGACATCAAGCGCCAGATCGCCGACGATGCCGGGCTGGACACGCATCTTCAAGTGGCCGCTCTACCAGGCCTCGACGGTCCTGGAACAGAGGCAGCGTCAGCGCGGCCGCAAGATCTACAGCCTGCACGCCCATGAGGTCGAGTGCATCGGCAAGGGCAAGGCCCACGCCCCTTACGAATTCGGCGTCAAAGTCTCCATCGCCACCACGCTGAAGCGCTCGAAGGGCGGCCAGTTCGCCCTCAACGCCATGGCCCTTCCCGGCAATCCCTACGACGGGCACACGCTGGCAACGGTCATTCCCGCGATGCAAGACACCATCGGCGCCGACATCGAGCGCATCCTTGCCGACGCCGGCTACCCCAGCGCGATGCGAAGCGTCGTCGCGACGGCCACAACGCGCCCGACAGCCACAGGTTCAGAGTCTTCACCGCCGGCCAGAAACGCCGCCTGACGCCAGCAATCAAGCGCCAGATGCGGCGACGATCGGCGGTCGAGCCGGTGATCGGCCACATCAAGAACGAGCACAGAATGGGCCGCAACTACCTCGCTCACGCAACGGGCGATGGGATCAACGCTGTGCTGGCGGCCGCCGGCTACAACTTCTCCCTCCTGCTCAAATGGCTGAGGGCATTTTTGTGCCTCGTGATCACGTTGCTTCAAAACCCGCCCAAGCAACTCACCGCTTAAGAACTCAAATTGTTCACGGTCGACCAGTATGCAAGTCTGCAGGAATCAATGACGGACGGGCGCCTGTGCGCGTTCCCTGCTTTGTCCATCAGTCGGTCGGGATTTCCGGGGGCTCGTCGCGTCGAACAGCGACGCGGGCCGCGTGCGTCAACGCCGGCACCCTGTCAAGCCTGCCACGATCCAGTGAAGCAACCTTGCTTCTCTTTGCGTGGCCATTGAAGCCGCCGGTATGGGCAGAGGGCGCTTCGACAAGCCGGCTCTCGACGATGTGCCGGATTCGTTGTGCCGCCTGACCATCGCCATAAGGATTGATCGCCTGCGCCATGTGTCGATAATGCCGCGAGTCGGTAAGAAGGCGGCCGGCTTCGCCGGCGATCCGCGCTCTCGACGTGCCAACAAGGATGACGGTGCCGGCATCGACCGCCTCCGGGCGCTCTGTCGTATCGCGCATGACCAGGATCGGCTTGCCGAGCGACGGTGCTTCTTCCTGTACGCCACCGGAATCGGTAATGATCAGATGGGATTTCTCCATCAGGTAAACGAACGGCTCGTATTCCTGCGGCTCGATCAGATGGATGGACGGCTCCTGCTTGAGCAGCCGCTCGACCGGTTCGCGCACACTTGGATTGGGGTGCACGGGGTAGACGATCTGCACATCGTGATTGGCGGCGATATCGAGAAGCGCGTGGCAGATGTCCTCGAAGCCGGCGCCGAAGTTTTCCCGGCGATGTCCGGTGACAAGGATCAGCGCACGCCCTTCATCCAGGAAGGAGAACTTCTGCTCGAACTGCCGCAATTTTTGCGGAGACGAGCGCACTTTCGCGACCGTCTCGAATAAGGCGTCGATCACCGTATTGCCAGTCACGTGGACGTCGCTGGCGGGAATGCCCTCCAGAAGCAGGTTGCGGCGCGATTGTTCGGTCGGCGCGAAATGAAAACGCGTCGCAAGCGTGGCGACACGGCGGTTCATTTCTTCCGGCCAGGGCGCCAGCAGCGAACCCGACCTCAAACCGGCCTCGACATGACCGACGGGCAATTTGCGGTAAAAGGCGGCGAGCGATGCGGACAACGTCGTCGAGGTATCGCCGTGAACCAGAACGATGTCCGGCTTTACCTGGTCGAGGACAGCGCCGATGCCGGTCAGCGCGCGCGCGGTCAGCTGGTCGAGCGTCTGGTTCGGCTGCATCAGATCGAGGTCGTGGTCCGGCTTGATGTCAAAGAGCTCGAGCACCTGGTCGAGCAAGGCCCTGTGCTGGGCAGTCACGCAGACAACGGATTCGAGTTCCTCGCTCCGGCGCAGTTCGGATATCACCGGAGCCATCTTGATTGCTTCCGGGCGGGTGCCGAAAATGGTCAGAACTTTCTTCATCACCGATCACCTGAACCAGAAGCTGTGATTGTCGGGAGCGGGCCAGGGCATCGCTGGCGCATCGGGAGCGCGGTCAACTCAGCACGTAGCCTTCGACGAGAATTTCTGCTTCGCGTCCCGCGGCCACGAAGGCCTGCATGGCCTCGAGTGGAGTGGCGTCGCCATCGATCGCCATCCTCACCCGTTTCGCCGCCTCCGCATGCCTGGGGCCATATCTCGGCCAGCGATCGGATAGGAACGCGGCGGCCGCCTCTGCATCTGCGACCATCAGAAGGCAGTAACCCTTGGCGACAATGACCGGCATCGCAAACGAACAATTCACGAAGATCCTCGTTCAGCCCGCCGCCTTGCCGCTTCTCTGTGGAACGTCTGGAGTTTTGAGCTTCGGATGGCCGTGGCTGTTCGTTGTAAGGACAATTGCACTTGAGGCACGTTGGCTAAAAGCTAACCAAATCAATCGGCAAACACGACACAGCCGCCTGGCTAACCGGGTCATCACTTCGGACGGTACAATACGCCCTCTCCCTAATGGAGATCGGCAAACGGGTTTCTCGCACGCGATGACGTGCGGAAAAACGATCGGCAAGCGGGATTGATTGCGGACTTAATGCATGTCGCCCGAAAGTGTCCTCGGCTTCGGGAGAAACGACATGCACAAACAACAAGCTGCAGCGTGGCCGCCGAATCCCATTCGGCGCGACGCGCTGGAGATGTCGGGTGGGAGCCTACGATCGGTGCGGCTTGAGGGGTCGCACGGAATGCTCGCGGCAAGGTGCGGCGAAGCGGTGGCTCGCCGTCATGAAAGCAGGAAAAGGCGTCGCAGGACCGGCGCCTGTAACTATTCCATATTGAGATCGCGGCCGGCCGAGCGCAGCGATACGGAGAAGCCGGCCAGTACGTCGACCAGTGCGATCACCATGAGCGTGAAGAACACCGAATGCGCGGCCGCCGTAACCAATAGGAACTCGACGAGGAAGGCGACGAACACGAAGGTCGACAGCAAATGGTCTACGATCGAGGCGTTCGAGGTGCGTGTCGATTTTAGGATCTCTACGAACAAAAGCAGCAGCGCCACCACGATCAGCAAATCGCCGACGGTCAGCGAGAAGACGCCACCGGACATCATCGTCAGCGAGAATATGTTGCTTGCCCAGATATCGCCGCCAGCAGCCTGTCCGAACGATCCGGCAAGGCCGAGATTGTAGAGGATGAAGGGCACGATCAGCAGCGGGATGCCACCCAGCATTGGGACTTCTCCATTGGGCTCGTTTTTTAGAAGCCCGTGGGTTTGACCGGCGTCAAGGCTTTTCAGCCAGTCATTCTCCAAATGAAAAAGACCGGCACGAGGCCGGTCTCTTTCAACTCGATCGGAACGAGGCTGGAAATTCAGCCCTTCGGTTCCAGAACCTGGCGACCGCGATACATGCCGGTCTTCAGGTCAACGTGGTGCGGACGGCGAAGTTCGCCGGAGTTCTTGTCCTCGACATAGGTCGGGGCCTTCAGCGCATCGGCCGAACGGCGCATGCCGCGCTTCGACGGCGAAGTTTTTCGTTTAGGAACAGCCATTGGATCTACTCACTCATCGGTCAAAAGCCCCATAGTCCCTCGCGAAAGGGCCATATGTGCGGGCCGGAATCCTGAAAGTCGGCGTGCCTATACACAACTGGCATTGCTTTGACCAGCACTGGAGCCGATATTTTTTGCCGCAGGCCGACGAAAATGCCTATCGCCGGCTGATGAAAAAGTCCTTCAGGCGCCCGACATCGGCTTCGCTCCAGCCCTTGACGTCCGTCACCTCGATCCAGGCGTCGATATAGTGCTCCGGCGCGTAGACATGGCCATACCCCATCGGCGTGGTGGTCGCCATCGCCATGTCGAGCCCCAGTTGCAACATCGTCACCACCGGATACCATCGCAACTCCCCCGACACGTCGGGACCGCGCGGTTCGTTCATCCAGGCCGGCTTGCGGTAGAAGGATTCGGGCTCGAAGAAGGTAACCGGGTCGCTCGCGTACTGGAGATAGACGATCCGCATCGGTCCCCATTGGGCGCCGGGTAAATCAAGCGCGTCTTCCTGATGCGTGAAGCGGACGAAGGAGCCGTCGCGGAAGCGCGGTAGCCAGGCCGGGGAACCCGGATTGCGGCCATCTGTGAAACGCCGCCAGTCTTGGCTTTGGAAGGGAGGGCCGCTCCATAGAGCCCCCTGAAACGGGTCGCCGATGATATCGTAGAGTTCGGTCGAAAGCTGGGAACTCAGCGCTCCGAGGCTGAGCCCGTGCAGGTAGAACCGGGGCCGTGTCTCCTTCGGCAGCGTCGTCCAGTAGGAATAGACTTCCGAGAAAAGGGCGCGCGCCGCTTCAGCGCCATAGTCGGGCTCGACCAGCAGTGAGAGCCAACTGGTCAAATAGGAATACTGGATGGCGACGCTCGCAATGTCGCCGCCATGCAGGTATTCGACCGTGTCCATTGCTTCCGGATCGATCCAGCCGGTGCCTGTCGGCATGATGACCAGGAGCACGGAGCGGTCGAAGGCGCCGACGCGCTTCAGCTCTTCCAAGGCAAGTTTTGCGCGTTCGGCGGCAGTTTCGCCATTGCGCAATCCGACATAGACGCGGATAGGCGCCATCGCGTCTTGCATGCGAAAAGCGCTGATATCGGCTTTCGACGGCCCTGTCGCGATGAACTCGCGCCCAGCCCTTCCAAGCTCTTCCCAATCGAGCAGCGACGCCGCACTTCCGGTCTTGTTTGGGTCTGTCGGCTTTTCGGTGCTGGCCTCGATCAGTTCGTCGAATTTGCGAAACGAGGTGTCTGCGGCGTGCAGGGCAGATTTGAAAAGCACCCCGTTGGCCACTGTCCAGAACAGCGCGACCGACACGATGACGCCGATGACATTGGAGACGCGCCGGGGAACGTAGCGCCGCAGCGGCCCGGACGAGTAGCGAAAGCTCAACTCGAACAGGCGCGCTAGAGCGATGAGTAGGACAAAAACCAGCAGGGCGACCAAGCCGACCCGGAACGGGTTGGCGCTGTCGACGGGCTCGATGTTCATAACGGCGCGAATGGAATTCTGCCATTCCGATGCCTGCCACAAGAAGGTGACGACGACTGCGGCGCAGACGACGGTTGCAATCAGCTTGATGACGCGCGCCTTCCGGCGTGCGGGTTTGGGCAGTTCCAGATAGTCCCATAACCACAGCGCGAAAACGCCGACCCCATAGCCAGCGGCGAACGAACATCCCGACAGCGCACCCTGCAGGGGGTAAGCGCGCGGCAGCAAGGTCGGGGTCAGCGACGCGGCGAAGAAGAGGGCGCCGACGAGCAGGCCCGTAGTCGAAAACGACTGCCACAGACGCAACGCCCAACGTTTAATCACCATGACAGGCCTCCTGGATTCCGGGAGTAGGGTTAGCCTCAATCGACACAGCCGACATAGGCGCCGGCGCGCGCCGCCCGTCTCTCGATGACCGAGGCGAGCCGCCGGAGGCCGGGGCCCGGCTTGGCCGGATTGCGTGCGATGGGATTGGGGAGGCTGACCGCCAGCAATGCTGCCTGCCGGCGCGAAAGCTCCCTGGAAGGACGTTTGAAGTGATACTGCGCCGCGGCTTCGACGCCGTAGATGCCAGGCCCCCATTCGGCTACGTTCAGGTAGATTTCCATGATGCGCCGCTTTGACATCACCAGGTCGAAATAGACCGCGAGGGGCAACTCTACGATCTTGCGCACCGTACCCAGCGGGCGTTGCCAGAGATAGAGATTTTTTACAGTCTGCATGGTGATCGTGGAAGCGCCGCGGGTTGCCTCGCCGGCCATCGCGTCGTCGATCACCGAATTGAGTTCGCCCCAGTCGATGCCGCGATGCCCGCAGAATTGCCCATCCTCGGACATGATGACGGAGTGGACCAGCACCGGCGAGATGTCGTCGATCGAAACCCACTGCCGGTCATAGCCCTGGAAGGTGACCAGATCCTTCAGCATCAGCGTCGAGATCGGATGCACGAACGGAGGCAGGTAGAGGATCGTAAGCACCAGGGGCAGCATCCCCAAGGCGATGAGCGCCAGCAAGCCGCGCCCCATCCCGCCGCGTAAACCGACGCCCAACCGCGCCCTGCGCGACGATCCCTTCCGTTTCGCCGGCATGCCCAGCCCTTCCGGTTCTGGATCAACTGTTGGCCCGGTCAAGCCCGATGTCCCCGAGTTCATCCCTTTCGCATACCGGGGCGATGCTTCGAGCGCAATGCCGGGCAGCCGCTTGACCGCCAGTGCTTTTGGCTTAAACCGTGCCGCTCATGGATAAAACCGTTGATCTGCCCTTCGAAACAGTCCTCGCAAGGCGCGCCGTCGCTGCCGAGGCGTCGCTGCGCGACCTGCTTGGCGACCGGATCCTGCCCGGCGAAATAGCCAGGCCCGAGCGCCTGCTCGCCGCCATGCGATATGGGGTGCTGAACGGCGGCAAGCGGCTTCGACCTTTTCTCGTGATGGAAACGGCAGCACTTTTCAGCGCCGATGGAGAGGCTGCCTTGCGTGTGGCGGCCGCGCTCGAATGCGTCCATTGCTACTCGCTCATCCACGACGACCTGCCGTCGATGGACGATGACGACCTGCGGCGCGGCGAGCCGACCGTACACCGGGCATTCGATGAGGCGACTGCAATCCTCGCCGGCGACAGCCTGCTTACCTTTGCCTTCGACGTCATCGCCGATCCTGCGACCCCACTTCCGGCATCGGCGAGAGCCGAACTGGTGCTGGGCCTTGCCCGAGCGGCAGGCTTGGGAGGCATGGCGGGCGGCCAAGCGCTCGACCTCGAGGCCGAACGAAAGAAACCAGGCGAGGCTGGCATCATCACGCTGCAGGCGATGAAGACCGGCGCGCTGATACGCTTTGCATGCGAAGCCGGCGCGATCATCGCTGATGCGACCCCCGCAGAGCGCGAAAGGCTTGCCGAATTCGGTTCGGCCATCGGCCTCGCCTTTCAGCTGGCCGACGACCTGCTCGATCTCACCTCGAACGCCGAGACCCTGGGTAAAGCAACCGGCAAGGACGCTGCGGCAGGCAAGGCGACGCTTGCGGCGCTGCATGGTGGCAACTGGGCGCGTCAGCAGCTGGTCGGCCTTGTCGAACAGGCGCAATCACTGCTCGAACCGTTCGGCGAGCGCGCGGACTTGCTGAAAGCAGCCGCCCTGTTCATCGCCGAGCGCCGCAACTGACGCACGTCTGCCGAAGTCGCGTGAATCCTTTTCACGAGACGTGCCGTAAGCAAATTTTGCCAGCCTGTTTCGCGCCTGGGTTGCTGCCTTGCGGGCCGCTGCCGCGCCGCACACCGTTTCTTAATGTAAATAGGGCGTAATCCCGCTCGCAAAACGCTGGCAAGAGCTTTGCCGAAAGGCTTGGTTCTGGGTGTTCGGGGGTTCGCGTGCCGCAATATACGTCCTTTGTCCGGTCGATCCGGATTCGCTACCTGTCCGGATTGCTCGCGATCGCCGTTGCCGCAACGGCCATCATGTTGGCCATGAACAACATCAACGCATTCCGCCGGCAGCTCGATACGACCGCGGCCGATACGATCGCGTTGATGCGTGACCTGCGCAACGCAGCCAACTTCGCGGATCAGACGGCGACCGCCTGGCGCGAGGACACGCGCGACGAACTGACTTCGGCCGCACGAGGGCACGCGGATCGGTTGACCGCGCAGGTGGAGGCGCTGTCGCGCGCCTATGCCGATGTCCTGCCTCGTCTCGGTTCCGTCAATTCCGACGAGATCAGGTCCGCTTCGATCAATGGCGACCTGTTCTGGTCGGCGCGCGATATGATCCGCAATCTGGGCGTTCTCGCCAAGGCTCAGAAGATCGACGAATGGAGCAACCGCGAGATCCGCAACCAGAACGATCTTTTCGCACAGCCACTACTGGTGCGGGCACGCACGGCGCTTGAGAATGAGAGGCGCGCTGCAGAATTCACCGGCGACCGCATTCTGACCGGCGCCAGCATACTGATGATCGTCGTGCTGGGGCTGGTTGCCCTGTGGATATTCCGTCCAATGGAAAAGGCCATCCGCCGTGCCTTTGACGCTGCCGAGACGTCGCTCAAGCAGGCCGAGGCAGCGGATCGCGCCAAGTCCGAGTTCCTCGCCAATATGAGCCACGAAATCCGCACGCCGATGAATGGCGTGCTCGGCATGGCCGAACTTCTCGCCAAGACCGACCTCAATGCCCGCCAGAAGACGTTCACCGATGTCATCGTGAAGTCGGGCAATGCGCTTTTGACGATCATCAACGACATTCTCGATTTCTCGAAGATCAATGCCGGGCAGCTGACGCTCGATCCCGCACCGTTTCGGTTGGCCGAAGCGGTGGAGGATGTCGCAACCCTGGTTTCGGCGCGCGTCGCCGAGAAAAACCTCGAACTGATTGTCCGCGTGGACCCTCGTCTACCGGGATATCTGATCGGGGATGTCGGCCGCTTTCGCCAGATCGTCACCAATCTGCTTGGCAATGCGGTGAAATTCACCGAACGCGGCCACGTGCTGATCGACGTCGCCGGCGAAGTCAAGGACGGTGTCGCTCACCTTCACGTCCGCGTCGAGGATACGGGCATCGGCATCCCGGCCGAGAAATTGCAGAGCGTGTTCGAGAAGTTCGCCCAGGTCGACGGCAGTTCGACGCGCCGTCACGAAGGCACCGGGCTCGGTCTCGCCATCGGTGCACGCCTGATCGACATGATGGGCGGCAACATCGGTGTCGAATCCGAACTTGGCCGCGGTTCCGTCTTCTGGTTCACCGTGCCGCTGCCGCTGCATTCTTCCTCCGCACCGGCCGCTCCGGTGCCGGTCGATGTGACCGGCGCGCGCGTGCTTGTCATCGACGACAACCCGGTCAATCGCGAGATCCTGATCGAACAGTTAAAAAGCTGGGGTTTTGATTGCGCCGCTGCCGAAAGCGGCGCCGTCGGACTGGCGTTCCTCGACCGCGCAGCCCAGCTCGGCGCCTCCGTCGATTGCGTCATTCTCGATTACCAGATGCCCGGTATGAACGGCGCCGATGTCGCCAAGGCGATGTGTTCGGACCAGCGCACCACCCACATTCCGGTCATTCTGCTCACTTCGGTTGACCAGATCGATTTCGGCCGCATGGTGATCGAATACGGCATTGCCGCGCATCTTACCAAACCCGCCCGTTCCGCCGTGCTTCTCGGCACGGTCATCGGGGTGATCCAGAAGGCGCGTTCGGCTGCGTTGCGATCCGAATTCACGCGCGCTCCGCAATATGAAGCGGCGGCGCAACCTGAAGCACGGCGCCTTGTGCCGATGACCGCCGCCACCGAACGCGAGCCACAGCCGGTATCGGCAAACGTGCCGCTCGACATTCTGATCGCCGAGGACAACGAGGTGAACCAGCTTGTGTTCGGCCAGATCCTCAACGGGCTCGATCTGTCTTACCGGATTGCCGCCAACGGACGCACCGCGGTCGAGATGCATCGCTCGCTGAAGCCGCGGCTGATCCTGATGGACGTCTCGATGCCGGAGATGAATGGCTATGAGGCGACCCGGGCAATCCGCGCCGCCGAGCGGGCGACCGGGGGCCACACGCCGATCATCGGCGTGACCGCACACGCCCTGAAGGGCGACCGCGAGAAGTGTATCGATGCAGGCATGGACGACTATCTGTCGAAGCCGATCTCGCCGGATCGCCTGAGCGCCAAGATCGGCAGCTGGCTCAGCGAAACGTCGCTGCCCGAGAGGGAAATGGCCAGAAGCGCATAGCGGACTTTCGCAAAGAAACCGATGCGTAACAAACAGATAGGGTGTTAATTCACCTGAATGCTGCCCTATCTGTTGCAGCGGGGGTGATCCCCGCCCGGCTGCAAAATCTATCGGTTGCGAAGCACGATGCAGGCGCCGCCGGCGCCGCGCAGTTTCCGGCAGATGTCATCCGCCTCCTTGCGTGAATCGGCGCCGATCCGCACCGCATAGACGCCGCGCCGGCCGAGCGGCGTGCGCATCCTGCTCACCACCGGCTCATAGCTCGACAGTAGCGCCGGGAATCTGCCTTTCGCCCGTTGCCATTGCCGGACTGCGGCGGCGCGGCGGAAATTTCCGGCCACCTGGATGCCCCACGGCTTGACGTTGATGCTAGCCATCGGAATGGTCGCCGACATGATGACAGGCAGGTTGCGGCAAGCCTTGCGGAAGTCGAGTTTCGGGTCGAGCGGGTGAATGGTCCCCTGGTAGCCGGCGGTGGAGAAATTGTCGGCGGGCTCGCCCATGATGTCGAGCACATAGTCCTCCGTCTCCAAGCGGCAGGAACCCGCCCGACGACAGCCAGCGCGTCACCCTGTTCTCGCCCGCGTTGTAGGCGGCTGCGGCCAATCCAAGATTGCCGAACCCACGTTTCAGTTCGCCGAGATATTTGGCCGAGGCGGGCAGCGCCTGCTCCACGTCAAACGAGTTGGCAAGGCCGCGCATCCTGGCAGTTCCCGGCATGAATTGCGCGATGCCCTCGGCTCCCACCGGGCTTTCGGCATTGGGGTTGAAGCGGCTTTCCTTCCAGATCAGCCGGGCGAAGAAGTCGCGCGGCAGCTGATGCAGGTCGGCCTGTGTCTCGATAAGATGGCAGATGCGGCCGATGGTGACCGGCCTGTCGCCTCTGCCCGGTGGATCGGCGAACGAGTCGCCGCATCCCAAGCCGGCGACCAGCGCAGTGGCGAGGCTCGCGGCGGCGCGCAAAACACTACTCCGCCGCCTGTTTGCCCCGGCCGTAGCGCGTCTCGATGTAGGTGGCGACCATCTTCTGGAATTCTTCGGCGATGTCCGGGCCGCGCAGGGTCGCCGCCTTCTTGCCGTCTATGAAAACGGGCGCCGTCGGCGTCTCGCCCGTCCCGGGCAGCGAAATGCCGATATCGGCATGTTTCGATTCGCCAGGGCCGTTGACGATGCAGCCCATCACCGCGACCTTCAATTCCTCGACGCCGGGATATTGCTCGCGCCAGATCGGCATGTTCTTGCGGATATCGCTCTGGATGTTCTGGGCAAGTTCCTGGAAGACGGTCGACGTGGTGCGCCCGCAGCCCGGGCATGCAGCCACGATCGGTATGAACTGCCGGAAACCCATCGTCTGCAACAGTTCCTGCGCCACCTGCACTTCGCGGGTGCGGTCGCCATTCGGTTCCGGTGTCAGCGAAACGCGGATTGTGTCGCCAATGCCCTGCTGCAGGAGGATGCCCATCGCCGCGGACGAAGCCACGATGCCCTTGGAGCCCATGCCGGCTTCTGTCAGTCCGAGATGCAAGGCGTGGTCGGAACGATTGGCGAGTTCCGCGTAAACCGCGATCAGATCCTGCACCTGGCTTACCTTGGCCGACAGGATGATCTTGTCGCGTGGCAGGCCAATCTCTTCGGCTGCATGGGCCGACAGTAGCGCCGATTGCACGATCGCCTCGCGCATTACCTGGTTTGCAGTCAGCGGCGAGCCGTTTTTCTGGTTGTCGTCCATCAGCCGGGTCAGCAGTTCCTGGTCGAGCGAGCCCCAGTTGACGCCGATGCGCACCGGCTTGTTGTAACGGATCGCCATTTCGACGATGGCGCCGAACTGCTTGTCCTTCTTCTCCTTGAAGCCGACATTGCCGGGATTGATGCGGTATTTCGCCAGCGCCTCGGCGCATTCCGGATGATCGGCAAGCAGCCGATGACCGATGTAATGGAAATCGCCGACTAGCGGCACGTTGATGCCCAGCCGATCGAGCCGTTCGCGGATGCCGGCGACAGCGGCGGCGCTTTCGTCGCGGTCGACCGTGATGCGCACGATCTCCGAACCCGCCTTGGCGAGTGCGGCCACCTGCGCAACCGTCTGGTCGACATCGGCAGTGTCGGTGTTGGTCATCGATTGCACGACCACCGGGTGGCCGCCACCCACCATCACGCCGCCGACATCGACGCCGACCGAATGACGCCGGTCGAAGGGAGAGGAATAATATCCGGTCATCGCCGGGCGCCTTCTCTGGCTAATGCATCGGCCCGGAGATCAGAATCGATCTGCGAAAGCACGATGCATAGTTTCAAAGTCCTAGAGCATTTTGCAGCCGGGTGGAATCACCTGGCGTCGCACAAATGCGGCTACACAAACAGCGACAGCGGAATGCCCCGTTCAACCCACGCATTCCGCTCTGGAACGTCCCTGCGCGTCCAAAAGGACGCTCGGCGCTCCAAGGGATCAGGCCCAATCAGGTGGCCGAGCAAACGGGCGATGTCAAGGCATCAGGAGGTCGCTGCCGCGCCTCGACGCAGATACGGTTCGCCCGATCAGCCAGCAAGATGCCTGAACGTCGCCACCACCTGGTCATAGACCCCGCGCTTGAACGGCACGATCAAGCCTCGGCAACTCGGCCATAGGCTTCCAGGCCCAACGGTCGAACTCGGCTTCGTGACCGCCGGGCGGCGGGTTGATGGCGATCTCGTCCTCGTCGCCCTCGAAGCGGAAGGCGAACCATTTCTGCGTCTGGCCGCGGTATTTTCCTTTCAGTGCAACGCCGACGAGATGCGGCGGCAGCTCGTAGTTGATCCAGTCGGGCGCCTCGGCCAGCAGCGAGACCGAGCGCATGCCGGTCTCCTCATAGAGTTCGCGCTTCGCCGCCGGCAGCGGGTCCTCGCCTTTGTCGATGCCGCCCTGCGGCATCTGCCAGAGCTGCTCGGCGCCCTCCATCTCGCCTTTTGCGACGACGATGCGATGTCCGGCCCATACCAGGCCCGGGCGATTGAGCACCATGACGCCGACACATGGGCGGTATGGCAGGGTTTCGGGATCGACGTGCTTGCTCTTGACCATGCCTTCGGTTACCCGCGCTCGGGGTCGCTGGCAACCGCCGATACCGGCACGATCTCGATGCCGCGCTTCTTCGCTTCGTTGACCCAGGAGGAAACCGCGTCGACCGTCACGTCGAAGGCCGAGCCGGTGCCGATCGCGAAACCCTTGGCGCGCGCCGTGCGCTCCAATTCGTCGAGTTTCTTGAGGATCTCGCCGCGCTCGCGCACCGCGTCGATCGCCGCGTCGCCTTCGGCGAAAGGCACGCCACTCTTGAGTGCTTCTGCCGATGCGGCGCTGCGCGCCAGCGAACCGTCGTCGAGATACATCAGCCCGCGTTTGCCAAGTTCCGCCATCACCGGGGCCATCGCGGTGGCATCGGCGGAGAAGCGCGCGCCCATGTAATTCATGACGCCGGTGTAGTTGGTCGTACGCGACAGCGTCCACAGAAGGTTCCGCACGTTCTCCTGCGGGCTCGCCTCGACGGTCAGCGTGTTGCGGCCCGGGTTGACGTTGGGATAGTCGAACGGTTCGAGCGGCACCTGCATCATAACCTCGTGGCCGTCGCGGCGCGCCGCCTGCATCCAGCGGCCGATGCTGTTGCCCTGCGATGCGAAGGCTAGCGTCACCTCCGGCGGGAGTTTCCTGATCGCGTCGTCGGTGCCCGACTGCGAGACGGCGAGACCGCCAATAACGATCGCCACGCGTGCTCCGCGCGCGCCCGACCAGGATCGCTGATAGACGTCGAACGGGCGCCGCCCATCGGCCGCACGAATTGGCAGCGGGCCGGTTTCGGATTGTTCGATCAATGCCTGGTCCGGCAAATGCGCGATGCGCAGGTTCTGGCCGATCGCGGACGGATCACGGATGATGACAACCCCGCTGCCGGTATTTTGCTCGTCGGGATTGACGCGGATGATCGAGGGGCCGCGTTGGCTGTTCGAGGAGGCCGATGCATCGGCTGGCGACTCGACCTTCGTCAACTCTGCATTCGCCGGTTGCATGGTCTGTGGTTTCGATACGGCGACGACGGCTGGAGCGCGGAATGGCCGATCGCGAAAGGCGATGGCGCTCGACGTGGCAACCAGCGCGATTGCAACGCAAGTCGCGGCGAAGGAGCGGCCACTCACCCTGAAACGGCCGTTCTGCCCCGATTTGGGCTTTTTCGCCAATCCGAGCGGCTGTTCGATTTCCTTGATCGCTGGCGACAAGCCCGCTTTCCCCTGTAGGCGGGAGGCTCTGGCAAAAAACTGTCGGGATCGCTGCGATCCCGACAGTTTTCATTTGCTACGCCACAGCCGGACCCCCGTCTGCCCGGCTGCGAAAAACGCTTACTGCTGCTGGTTCAGCACGGCCTTCTGCGGGTTTGGCGGGAAAGCCGGATCCGTCTTGGTGCCGCGCAGAAGATCGAGTGCGTAGTTCAGCTGGATGTCGTCCTTCGCTTCCGGCGGCACATAGGCTGCCGAGCCCGAACCCTGGTCGCCTTCCTCGGCGCCCTTGATGTGGCCCTTCAGGTCGGATTCGCCACGGGTGACGTCGCGGCCCTTGAGGTCTTCCGGCAGCGGCTGGTCAACCTTGATGTCGGGCGTGATGCCTTTGCCCTGGATCGACTTGCCGGACGGCGTGTAATAGAGCGCCGTCGTCAGCCTTAGCGCGCCGTTCTCGGCGAGCGGGATGATCGTCTGGACCGACCCCTTGCCGAACGACTGCGTGCCGAGCACGGTGGCGCGGCGAAGATCCTGCAGGGCGCCCGCAACGATCTCCGAGGCGCTGGCCGAACCGCCATTGATCAGCACGATCACCGGTTTGCCATCGGTCAAGTCGCCGGGGCGCGAATCGAAGCGGGTAATGTCCTTCGGGTCGCGGCCACGGGTCGAAACGATCTCGCCGCGGTCGAGGAAGGTGTCCGAAACGCTGACCGCCTGGTCGAGCAGGCCACCCGGATTCAGCCGCAGGTCCAGCACATAGCCCTTCAGCTTGTCCGCCGGAACCTTGGTCTTGATGTCGTCGATCGCCGCCTGCAGATCATCGTAGGTCTTCTCGGTGAACGAGGTGATCTTCATGTAGCCGACATCGTTCTCGACGCGGTACTTCACCGCCTTTACCTTGATGATATCGCGCACGATGGTGAGCTTGATCGGCTTGTCGGCGCCTTCGCGCACGATCGTAAGTTCGATCGGCGTGTTGACGAGGCCGCGCATCTTCTCGACTGCGTCGTTGAGCGTCAGGCCGCGCACTTCCTCGCCATCGATCTCGGCAATGAAGTCGCCAGCGCGAACGCCGGCACGCGCGGCCGGCGTGTCGTCGATCGGCGTGATGACCTTGACCAGCTCGTTTTCCATCGTGACTTCGATGCCAAGGCCGCCGAATTCGCCCTTGGTTTGGACGCGCATGTCCTTGGCGGCTTCAGCGTTGAGATAGGAAGAGTGCGGATCGAGCGACGTCAGCATGCCATTGATGGCGCTTTCGACCAAAGCCTTCTCGTCCGGTGGCGTCACATACTGGCCGCGCACGCGCTCGAAAATATCGCCGAAGATCGCCAGCTGGCGATAGGTTTCCGAACCTGCCGCGTTTGCCGACGAGCTTGGCGCGCCGTAGACCAGGCTCATCGCGGATGCGCCCATAAGCGCACCAGCAAACAGAAGCGACAATTTACGTACCATTTCCTGTCCTTCCAGAAAAACGCGCTGCCCACCACGGAGCAGGGTCGACGGGTTTTCCGTCTTTTCGGAATTCTACATAGAGTTCCGGACCGGTATTTACAATTTCATTTGCCGAGGTGCTTGCCACCCTGGCCTCTCCCATCGCGCCGACCGGCTCGCCCGCCAAGAACGGCTTGACCGTCGTCACGCTGATTCGACCCATTCCGGCCAACACGACATGATAACCGTCGCCGGCATTCAGGATCAAGAGTTGCCCGTATGACCTGAATGGCCCCGCATAGAGTACACTTCCGTCCGCAGGCGCGGTGACGATGGCGCTCGATTGTGTCGCAACCATGTCGCCAAGCATCACTCCGCCGTTACTGTCGTCGCCGCCGAAACGGCGCGCCACTCGGCCAGCAACGGGCAAAGTCAGCCTGCCCCGCATCCGCGAAAACGGTGCGGTTTCGACTAGCCGGTTGCTCTCGGGAACCGGCATCGCCGCAAGTGCCGCTTCGCGCTTCCTCGCGTTCTTCTTCGGCGCGGCGCGCCTTCTCCTCAGCCGAACGGGCGCCGACGATGTCTTTTTCCAACGACGCGATCAGGTCTTTCAGGCTGCCGGCCTTCGCCGCGAGTTCCTCCGACCTCTGTTGTTCGCTGGCGAGCGCGGTCTCCGATTCGTCCTGAAGGCGGCTTTTTGCCGCGAGTAGCAGGTTGAGCCGTTCCTTTTCGGCCACCTGGTCGGCAACGGTTGCCCCGAGGCGCTGGCGTTCCGCCTCGATCGAGGCTGTGATGCGGGTCATTTCCTTGAGATCGGCAAGAAGTATTTCGGTCTCGGAGCGCAATTCAGGCACGACGGCGCCAAGCAGGATCGCGCTGCGCACCGACGACAGCGCATCCTCCGGCTTCACCAGCAGCGCCGGCGGCGGGTTGAGGCCTATGCGCTGCAAGGCGCCCAGAACCTCGGCTAGTACGTCTCGGCGCGCCGCGAGCGATTGGCGGATGCCTTCCTGTTGGTCCTTCAGGCCTTCGAGCCGGTCGGTGATGTCTTCGATGTCGTCGCCAAGCTTCTTTTCAGTCTTGGCGGCCTGGATCAGCGCGGCCGTAATCGTCGCATGGTCTTTCTTGACCGTTGCGATCTCGGCGGCCAGTTTTTCCAGCTTCTCGGACGACAGCGCCATCTCGCGTGCGACGCGGTCATACTCGGCACGGCTTTCCGCCTGCCGCGCCTCGATTGCCGCAGAATCTTCCGTCTGGCCGGCAGGCGCCGGCGTCACCGCCAAGGCCAGGGCCACGGCGAAGAACCTTGCAAAACCGCTTGCCGCTCGATGAAAGCCCGTCATGGTGATCTTCGTTTCCGGATGCCCGACCCTAAGGAGAAGGTCGTTAATGGACCGTCAACCATATCTTCCCCGCCCGGCGCAAGGCTCGGGCCGTCGGTTTGGACGAATAGGCCAAAATCCGCTCACGCGCGATGATAAGGATGACCGGAGAGGATGGTGGCTGTCCGGTAGAGCTGTTCGGCGAGCATGATGCGCACCAGCTGATGCGGCCAGGTCAGCGCCCCGAACGACAGGACGAGCGTAGCTGCCTGGTGCAGCGCCGGGTCGTGACCGTCGGGGCCGCCGATGGCGATGGCGAGATTGCGCTGGCCGCCGTCGCGAAAGCCGGCGATTTTTTCCGAGAACTGTTCGGAGGAAATGTTCTTGCCTCGTTCGTCAAGCAGGAACAAGCACCGACGCCGGGCGCCAGCTGCGCCTGCAGCTTCTGTGCTTCCTCTCGGCGGCGTTCGGCAACGCCTTGCGGCGCGGCTTTCCGGGAACTCGCCGACGCCCGAGAATTCGAGCCCGATCGCAGGACCGCTCTTGGCGAAGCGGTCGAAATAGCGGTCCGCCAACTCCTTCTCGGGGCCAGCCTTCATCCGGCCCACGGCATATACCGCAATCTTCATCCCTGTCAGTGGCGGTTCAGTGAACCGTCTCTTCCTCGAGGTCGGGCGCCTGCCACATCTTTTCGATGTTGTAGAACTCCCGCACTTCCGGACGGAAGACATGGACGATGATATCGCCCGCATCGACCAGCACCCAGTCCGCGGCGGCCAGCCCTTCGACGCGGGCATTGCCGTAACCGGCATCCTTCAGCGTCTTGAGCAGTTGATCGGCCACCGCCGCGACATGACGGTGCGACCGGCCCGAGGCGACCACCATATAGTCGCCGAGGCTCGATTTACCCTGGATGTCGATGGAGACGATGTTTTCGGCCTTGGAGTCTTCCAGACTGGCAAGGACTGTCTTGATGGATCGGGACAATTCGTCGTTTCGGCTTATCCCGACCGGCGAAGGCACCATGGATGCCTTCCTCTGGATTGCTGTTCGCAGTGTCTTTCCTTTCGAAACAGGAACAACCAAATCGCCAACCAAATCAGGCGACACTACTTAGATAGGCAGAGAACGGTTACAGTTTCAAGACGCATCGCCATCAGTCTTACGCAGGAAACTGCATACGCCGTTCGCGCGTTCGAGGGCTGAAGGATTGCGAAGATGCCGCCGCCAGGGGTTCCGCATTTTCGGGTGCTGAGTGGACCTTATCGAGCCGGCTGTTCTTCTTCGGCCGGGAATGCAAGGTCGACAGGCAAGGGCGCCTGCGCGGTCATTGGCGAGAAACTGCCGGTTTCTTCTGCCGGAACGGGTTTTGCCTGGAGAATGCGCCAGACTACAAAACCGGCATAGGCGGCCGCGATGGCGATCGCCACATACATGAAGGACTGCGTTCCATAGAAGGCCGTCAGCACCGTCACGATGCCGGGAACGACAAATCCCGAGAACGACCAGGCAAACAGCAGCGAACTCGACAAGGCGACAAGATCGTTCTTGCCGGCGCGGTCGCTGGCATGCGCGCTCGCCAGCGAATAGATCGATTCGCTGGCGCCGTCCCAGAAGACATAGATGACGATGAGGATGGCCAGCGCCCGGCCGTCGAAGCCGACTGCCAGCAGGCCGGAGACGACGACGAGCGCGGACGCCGCCACGAGTATGTAGCGCCGGTCGATCCGGTCCGAGATCCAGCCGAACGGTATCTGCAGCAACAGGGTACCGAGCGGCATTGCCGACAGCAGCAGTGCGACATCCTGCTGGCTATAGCCCTTGGCGGTAGCGTGGATAGGCGCGAAGCCGGTGATGCTCATGGAAAGGCCGCCGACTGCGAGCATTCCGGCGACGCCGACCGGCGAGATGCGCCAGGCATGGCGGATCGCCACCGACGCGGCCTGGGGCGGCGGTGGCTGGCGCAGCCGCGTCATCCCGACCGGAAGGATCGAAAGGGCGGTAAAGGCGATGCAGATCAGCGCTGCTTCGGCGCTGGCTATGTTGACGAAGGCCAGCGTGTAATAACCGATGCCCAGTCCGGCGACATAGGCGACGTAGAAGATCGCCATGACGCGGCCACGGATGGCGTTACCGATGACGTCGTTCAGCCAGCTTTGGGCGACGACGAAGAGCCCGCATATGGCGAGACCGTAAAGGGTGCGCGCGGCGATCCACAGCAGCGGATAGGCGCCGGCGCCGACCGCGGCGTTGGAGAGCGCGACCAGCGCGGAAAGCACCATGAAGGCGCGGGCATGGCCGACGCGGCGCACCAGCGGCCCGGTGAGAATGCAGCCGGCGAGGCCGCCCGCCGAAAGCCCGGTGACGATCAGGCCCGCCCATGTCGGCGAAAAGCCTTCGGCGCCGAGGCGGACGGGAATGTAGGCAAACATCAGCCCGTTGCCGATGGCAATGAGCGCCATCGAGACGATGATGCTGGCAATGGCAATAGCCGGTGCGGATGCGGGCGATTGCTCGCCGTCCGGTGCTTCCCTTTCAAACGCGGCCTCTACCATACCGACAGACTGCCAATGGGCGCGGTTGAAAGAAGCGGCAAAAACGACATGCGCCGGTTCTGCAATGCCGCTCGTGGATCGGCAGGCGGTTATCTACCCGCCTTCGCGACATATGCAGTGCGGGTGCCGGCCGTTGCGGCGCCGGCGATCCTGCAGGCCGAGCTTACCCCATGGACTCGATCTTGCGCTGCATTGCAGCGATCTGGTCCTTCAGTTCCTGCAGGTCGTCGGACTTTTCGGCCGCTTCCTTCTTGGCGGGCTCGGCTGCGGGAGCCGAAGCGGGCGATGCACCGGAATTCGGCGGAAACGGCGTGAACAAGCGCATCGCGTTCTGGAACATTTCGATGTTGCGGCGCGTCTGTTCCTCGATCGCCTTGATGGGCGTGGTGATCTTCATCATGTCCATCGGCGATTTGCCCATCGCCGACTTCATCTGCTCGCGAAAGCGCTCCTGTTCCTTGGCGAAAGCGATCATCGACTGTTCGAGGAAACTCGGCACCACCAATTGCATCTGGTCGCCGTAGAACGAGATCAACTGCCGCAAAAAGGGCACGGGCAGCATGTTCTGCCCGTCCTTGTTCTCAAGTTCGAAGATGATCTGCGTAAGAACGGGGTGGGTGATGTCGTCGCCGGTCTTGGCGTCCTGGACGGTGAAGTCCTCGCCGCGCTTCACCATTTCTGCAAGGTCTTCCAGAGTCACATAAGTGCTGGTGCCCGTATTGTAGAGGCGTCGGTTGGCATACTTCTTGATGACCACCGGATCGTCTTTTGCGGGCATCAGAACCCTCCCAAGCAGGCCGGCGTCATGAGTAAGCGTCCGGCAACGGTTGCGCCTTGACAAGGATATGCTCAAAAGCATTCGTTTTGAAAGCGGTTTGTGCAGTGCGGGATCGCACCTGCTTCAGCGCCTGCTTTATTAGGAGGCAAAAATGCTGCGCAGCATGGGTGCAGCATAAACCCGGCGGCGCCCGCCAGCTTGCGGGCAAGGTGGATTTTCTGGTTTGACTCGGCTCCCGGAAAGGGCAAGAAAAGTCATGACAAGCAGATAACAATATTCCCTGAGAAGTCTGGAGATAAAAATGCCCGCTTCCGAATCAATCGTCGTCGCAAGCGCCACCCGCACCCCGGTCGGCTCCTTCAATGGCTCCTTCGCCAATACGCCGGCCCATGAATTGGGCGCCATCGTCGTCAAGGAAGCGCTGTCGCGGGCGGGCGTCGACGCGGCTGAGGTGGACGAGGTGATCCTCGGCCAGGTGCTCACCGCCGGCCAGGGGCAGAACCCGGCGCGGCAGGCGGCGATCAAGGCCGGCATCCCCAAGGAGGCGACCGCCTGGGGTCTCAACCAGGTCTGCGGTTCCGGCCTGCGCACCATCGCCATCGGCATGCAGCAGATCGCCACCGGCGACGCCAGGATCATCGTGGCCGGCGGCCAGGAGTCGATGTCGCTGTCGCCGCATTGCGCGCATCTGCGCGCCGGCGTGAAGATGGGCGACTATTCGATGGTCGACACCATGATCCGCGATGGGCTGTGGGACGCCTTCAACGGCTATCACATGGGCAACACGGCGGAGAACGTGGCGCGGCAGTTCCAGATCACCCGCGAGGCCCAGGATGAGTTCGCCGTCGGCTCGCAGAACAAGGCCGAAGCGGCGCAAAAGGCCGGCAAGTTCAAGGACGAGATCGTCTCGGTGACCATCAAAGGTCGCAAGGGAGACACGGTCGTCGACCAGGACGAGTATATCCGTCATGGTGCGACGCTGGACGCCATGCAGAAGCTGCGGCCGGCCTTCGACAAGGAAGGCACGGTGACGGCGGCCAACGCTTCCGGCCTCAATGACGGTGCAGCCGCGGTGGTGCTGATGACCGAGGCCGAGGCCGCGCGCCGTGGCCTGACGCCGTTGGTGCGGATCGCTTCCTGGGCAACCGCCGGCGTCGATCCCGCCATCATGGGCACGGGGCCGATCCCGGCCTCCAAACGGGCGCTGGAAAAGGCCGGGTGGTCGGCAGCCGACCTCGATCTCGTCGAGGCCAACGAGGCATTCGCCGCGCAGGCCTGTGCGGTCAACAAGGGCATGGGATGGAACCCGGATATCGTCAACGTCAATGGCGGGGCGATCGCCATCGGCCATCCGATTGGCGCGTCGGGCACGCGCATCTTTAACACGCTGGTTTACGAGATGCGCCGGCGCGGCGCCAAGAAAGGGCTCGCCACCCTATGCATCGGCGGCGGCATGGGCGTCGCCATGTGCGTAGAGGCACTGTAGAATTTTCAAATACCAACGGGCGGCCAGGGCCGCCCGTTCCATTTCAAGCCCGGCCAACGGGCGATCACGAGTTCAAGCCAAGGGGAAACGACCATGACCAGAACTGCACTTGTTACCGGTGGATCGCGCGGCATCGGCGCCGCCATATCGATCGCCTTGAAGGGCGCTGGATACAAGGTTGCCGCGAACTATGCGGGCAACGATGAGGCGGCGCAGAAATTCAAGGCCGAAACCGGCATCCCCGTCTACAAATGGTCGGTTGCCGAATACGATGCCTGCGCCGATGGGATCAAAAAGGTCGAAGCCGACCTCGGCCCGATCGATGTGCTGGTCAACAATGCCGGCATCACCCGCGACGCGCCATTCCACAAGATGACGCCCCAGCAGTGGAAGGAGGTCATCGACACCAATCTTTCCGGTGTCTTCAACATGACGCATCCGTTGTGGAACGGCATGCGCGAGCGCAAATTCGGCCGCGTCATCACCATCTCCTCAATCAACGGCCAGAAGGGCCAGTTCGCGCAAGCCAACTATTCCGCTTCCAAGGCGGGCGACCTCGGTTTCACCAAGGCGTTGGCGCAGGAGGGCGCACGCGCCGGCATCACCGTCAATGCGGTCTGCCCCGGCTATATCGCCACCGATATGGTCATGGCGGTGCCGGAGAAGGTGCGTGAATCGATCATCGCCCAGATTCCGGTCGGCCGTCTCGGCGAAGCCGACGAGATCGCGCGCTGCGTGGTGTTTCTCGCATCCGACGGAGCGGGCTTCATCACCGGCTCGACCATTTCCGCAAATGGCGGCCAGTTCTTCGTCTGACAGCATTACGTCGCTTGAAACAAAAGCGCCCTCGGGGCGCCGTATTTCATTTGCAGGGTGATTAGGCAGGCGATGCCCGGTTACTCGTCGCCGAAAAGCGACTTGTGGGCGACGCCGGCAATCGCCGCGCCGACGATCGGAGCAACCCACAAAGCCGCCGGAAATGCCGCCGACCGCACAGGCCATGGTGAGGACCGTCACGCCGAACGCAAGCGCCACGCCGGAAAAGCCGATGCCCGGTTCGGGGAAGGCGGCGGCAAGCACCGCGCTGCCGCGCCGAAGAGCCAGAATGTACCCAGAAATTCCACAAGAAGACGTTTGGTCATGATTTCCTCCTCATACCAAGACGCCGCGATGACGCCACCGAAACCGATGTGAATACAATCGGGGCGTGTGATCGCGGGAACCGCCCGAGTGCGGAAATCACAACATTTTTCAACGGTTGGCATTTGCTCGAACTCGTCTGCGTTGGGGGAGGCCATGTGCCGGAACGGGACAAAAAGGTTAACAAGTCCGGCGAAACCGAGCCCACGGCGCTCGACGCTGGCTCGCTTCTCGGTCGATGTGTGTCGCGGGACACAACATGTTGGGGTGAACGGAACGGGAAAACAGTCCTATCGCTGATTCGTCGCTGATTCGTTCCGGGTTTGGGCGGAGTGTTAACGAAAGCCCCGCCGGCAGCCCTTTGCGGTTGCGAATCTCCGGCAAAAACCTCAATGAAATCTTTGCATTAGCGGCTCGTTAACCACGTCTTGGCGGTGCGGCTTGACGCGGCGAAACGAAAGTTAACGAAGATCGGCGGATTCGCTCTGCGCGACAAAAACCCGATTCAGCATGTGGTGCCGCGTCTACCTCTCAAGTCTACATGTCGCGGTGAACAAAACCTGAATCCATGCGAGTCAGTGATTCGTCGCCGATTCGTTCCAGAACTCGTTCCAAGCGTTAATTCGTCAACTTTTCCGCTTTCGTTTCGCCAGCCAAATCCTATATGTGTCGCGATACCTGCCTCATATTTGCCGCCGCTTCCGTCCTGCCGCATGCTGGACCCATAAGGGAAAGCGATTTCATTTCTCGATGAACTTGCAGCCGAACCAAAGTGACCACCTCGTGCTTTCAGGGCGCGACGTCACCGCCGTGCTGGGGCCGACCAACACCGGCAAGACGCATCTCGCCATCGAACGCATGGTGGCGCATGGCAGCGGGCTGATCGGCTTGCCGCTCAGGCTGCTTGCGCGCGAGGTCTACGGTCGCGTCGTCGACAAGGTCGGCGTGCAGAACGTCGCGCTGATCACCGGCGAGGAAAAGATACAGCCGCCCGGAGCGCGCTATTCGGTCTGCACGGTCGAGGCGCTACCGCGCGAAACCAACGCGGCCTTCGTGGCGATAGACGAAGTTCAGCTCGCCGGCGATCTCGAGCGCGGCCACATCTTCACCGACCGCATCCTCAATTTGCGGGGCCGTGATGAGACGTTGCTTCTTGGCGCCGCGACCATGCGCGGCATTCTCGAGCGGCTTTTGCGGGGCATCTCGGTCGTGACCCGGCCCCGGCTTTCGCATCTGGCTTATGCCGGCCAGAAAAAGCTTACGCGGCTACCGCGTCGCTCGGCCATCGTGGCGTTTTCGGCTGACGAGGTCTACGGGATCGCCGAGTTGATCCGCCGCCAGCGCGGCGGTGCTGCCGTGGTGCTCGGCGCGCTCAGCCCGCGCACCCGCAATGCTCAGGTCGAGATCTATCAGAACGGCGACGTCGACTATCTCGTCGCCACCGACGCCATCGGCATGGGCCTCAATCTCGATGTCGACCACGTGGCTTTTGCCCAGAACCGCAAGTTCGACGGCTTTCAGTATCGCGACCTGACGGCAGCCGAGCTCGGCCAGGTCGCCGGTCGCGCCGGCCGCCATCTGCGTGACGGCACGTTCGGAGTCACCGGCCAGGTCGACCCGCTCGATGACGATCTGGTGCATCGTATCGAAGCGCATGAGTTCGATGCCGTCAAAGTGCTGCAATGGCGAACAGCCGCATTCGACTATGCAAGCCTCGATGCTCTGAAACGGTCGATAGAGACCCCTGCGCCGGTCGAAGGGCTGACACGCGCTCTGCCGGCGGTCGATGCGCAGGCGCTCGACCAGCTGGCGCGCGATCCCGAAATCCGCAGGCTGGCGACCAACCGCGAGCGTGTGGCGCTTCTGTGGGAGGCCTGCGCGCTGCCCGACTACCGCCGTATCGCTCCAGCGCAGCATTCCGACCTGATCGCTTCGATGTATCTGGATCTCGCCGAGCGGGGTCACGTCGACGAAATATATATGGCCGAGCAGGTGCGCCGCGCGGATTCGACCGACGGCGATATCGACACGCTTTCGCACCGCATTGCGCAGATTCGCACCTGGACCTTCGTTTCCAACCGGCCTGGCTGGTTGGCCGATCCGGCACATTGGCGTGAAAAAACGCGCGAGATCGAAGACAGACTGTCGGATGCCCTGCATGAGCGGTTGACGAAACGCTTCGTAGACCGCAGGACTTCCGTGCTCATGAAGCGCCTGAGAGAGAATACTATGCCTGAAGCCGAAATTAGCCCTGCCGGTGCGGTCCTCGTCGAGGGCCATCATGTCGGCGAGCTGCAAGGATTCCGCTTTACTGCGGACCAGACCGCCGAAGGCGAGGATGCCAAGGCGGTGAAGGCCGCGGCGCAGAAAGCGCTTGCGCTGGAGTTCGAGGCGCGCGCCGAGAGGTTCTCGGCTTCGGGCAACAACGACATCGCGCTGGGTTCCGATGGCGTGCTGCGCTGGATCGGCGCGCCCATGGCGACGCTGACGTCCGGCGAGGACGCGCTGAAGCCGCGCGTTATCCTCCTGGCCGACGAGCAGCTGACGGGGCCGGCGCGCGACAAGGTGGCCGCGCGGGCGGAGCGCTTCGTCAACTTCCAGGTGGAGAGCCTGCTGAAGCCGCTGGTCGATCTGAAGAATGCCGACCAGCTTACCGGCATAGGTCGCGGCATCGCCTTCCAGCTCGTTGAGAATTTCGGCCTGCTTAACCGCCGTGACATCTCCGACGACGTGAAGTCACTCGATCAGGATGCGCGCGGCGCGCTTCGTCGTCTGGGTGTGCGCTTCGGCGCCTATCATGTCTTCGTGCCGGCGCTGCTGAAGCCCGGCCCGGCAGGATTGGTCACGCTGCTGTGGGCGCTGAAGAATGACGGCAAGGATAAGGCAGGCTTCGGCGACGTGGTCCACGCGCTGGCGTCCGGCCGCACCTCGGTGGTCATCGATCCGGCCTTCGATCGCGCGTTCTACAAGCTTGCCGGCTACCGCAACCTTGGCCGCCGCGCGGTGCGCGTCGACATATTGGAGCGGCTCGCCGACCTGATCCGCCCGGCGCTTTCCTGGCGCGCCGGCGCAGGCCCGCGTCCGGACGGCGCTTATGACGGTAGCGCTTTCCTGGTGACGCCGGCTATGATGTCGATACTCGGCGCGACCGCGGACGATATCGAGGAGATACTGAAAGGGCTGGGTTACCGCGCCGAGCCGAAGCCGGCGGCCGAGGTGAAGTCGAAGCTGGAAGCGCTCGATGTCGCAGCGCGCGAGGCGGCCGAGAAGGCCGCGGCTGAACGCGCCGCGAAGAAAGTGGCCGAACAGGTTGCACAGGCCGCCGAACGGGCAGCGGACGCCGGAAACGATGCGGAGCCGGCTGACAGCCGGCGCCGAAACCGCGGAAACCGAAACGCGGGTCGCAATAGAATCGGAAGTCGTCGTCGCCGACGACAGCGGCGAACCGGTAGCGGAGGCCAGCGTTTCCGAAGTGGAAACTACCCCCGAGACAGCAGCGCCGGTCGCGGCAGAGGAATCTGTTGCTGTGGAGGCTGGCGCCAGCGAGGAGCCGACACAGGCGCCTTCGCAAGATGCCGAGAGCGCGGAACAGAGCCGGGGCAGAGTCGACGGCTGAAACAGCCGTATCTGAAACCGGGCCGTCGCAAGCGGTGGCCGAGAAGGCAGAAACGCCCGCCGACGAACCCAAGCCAATCCTGTTGTGGCGGCAGGCTCGCTTCGAGGGACGACAAGGTCAACGCCACGGCAACCAGCGCGATCGCGGCGGCCCGCCGCGCGGACGCCAGCAAAACGGCAAACCAGGCGCCGAAGCCGAGGCGCGTGGCGATGGCAAAAACCGGCGCGAGGGCGGCAAGGAGCGGTTCGAACGGAAGTTTCAGGGCAAACCCGGCAAGCCGGACGGCCAGGGTTTCCGGCAGGATCGCCGCGATGGCGGCAAGCCGGGACAGAAGGGCGGGTTCCAAGGCAAGCCGCAGTTCCAATCGAAGCCGCGCGAGGAGCGTCCGGTGCGCATCGATCCGGATTCGCCTTTCGCCAAGCTAGCCGCCTTGCGCGACCAGCTGAAAAAATAGCCGCGACAGCCCATGGTTTCAGAAGGCCGCCAGCGAATCGACAAATGGTTGTTCTTCGCGCGGGTGGTCAAATCGCGGTCGCTTGCGGCAAAACTGGCGCAGTCGGGCCGTGTGCGGGTCAACCGCGACAAGACCGATCAGGCATCAGACCTCGTCAAGCCGGGCGACGTGCTTACCATCACGCTTGACCGGCAGGTGCTGATCTATCGCGTTGTCGATTGCGGTACGCGGCGCGGCCCAGCCGAGGAAGCGCGGACGCTCTACGAGGACATGTCGCCGAAACCGGCGCCTCGCGACAAAAGCCTGCCCGAAGAAATGGTGCCGCTGCGCGAGGCCGGTTCGGGGCGTCCGACCAAGAAGGAACGGCGTGCGACCGACCGGCTGCGCGACGGCGATTGACTGAGTGACGCGAAGCCTTCGCGGCTGGCCCGAACATCGGGAAAAACTGTTCCGGCAAAGCCGGCCGGTGCGCCATCGGCACCCTTGCCACGGAACATCAAAGGAGCTACCTCACCGGCGGGAGCATCGAACGACCGAGAGGCGGCCAGGAGCCTTACATGACCTATGTCGTGACCGACAACTGTATCAAATGCAAGTACATGGACTGCATCGAGGTCTGTCCGGTCGACTGCTTCTATGAAGGCGAGAACATGCTCGTCATCCATCCCGACGAGTGCATCGACTGCGGCGTTTGCGAGCCGGAATGCCCTGCCGACGCCATCAAGCCCGACACTGAGCCGGGGCTCGACAAGTGGCTGCAGATAAACACTGAATACGCCGACAAGTGGCCTAACATCACGGCCAAGAAGGAGCCGCCGGCGGACGCCAAGCAGTTTGACGGCGTCGATGGCAAGTTCGAGAAATACTTCTCCGCTGAACCCGGCGAAGGCGACTGATTTTTCCTGGGCCGGACGCGTTTCCGGTCCCGTGTGACGGCGTTTGATGATGCGGGGCGTGACTGCGCCGGCGCGCGGCAACTTCGCGCATGCAGCAAATTGTTGATTCTTTCACGTTTTTGTGGTAACTCTCAAGAACATGCCGGTGACACAACGTCGATCTATGGCGCAGAAGCGTTAATCATTGAAAGGTGAGGGCCAGTATCCGGACCAAGGCAACTTGGGCCAGGGCAAAGCACATGTCGTGCGCTCCGCCTGGCCCTGTCTATCCGGATGGCCTTCATGTGTTCAGGCGGCACCATTGGCCGAACATCTTACGGCCTCAGCAGGTTTCCGGCGACGCAGCCGGCACCAAAACAGGAGTTCAGGGCGTATGGCAATTCCGCAGCAGAAGAAGTCCGCAGCAACGCGTCACGGTTTCAAGACCGGTGAATACATCGTCTATCCCGCGCATGGCGTCGGCCAGATCGTGTCGATCGACGAGCAGGAAGTTGCTGGGCACAAGCTTGAGCTGTTCGTAATCGATTTCCAGAAAGACAAGATGCGCCTGAAAGTGCCGGTCGCCAAGGCAACCTCCATCGGCATGCGCAAGCTTTCTGAAACCGACTATGTCGACCGCGCCCTCAAGGTCGTCCAGGGCCGCGCCCGGGTGAAGCGCACCATGTGGTCGCGCCGCGCCCAGGAATATGATGCAAAGATCAATTCGGGCGACCTGATCTCCATCTCCGAGGTGGTGCGCGACCTCTACCGCGCCGAAAACCAGCCGGAACAGTCCTATTCCGAGCGTCAGCTCTATGAAGCAGCGCTCGACCGCATGGCGCGAGAAATCGCCGCCGTCAACAAGATGTCGGAGACCGAAGCCGTCCGCCTCATCGAGGTAAACCTCAACAAGGGGCCGAAGCGTGGCGCCAAGGCCGACAACGAGGAAGCCGAGCAGGAAGAGGCTGCATAAGCCACGCTTCCTTCCGCAAGGACAACGAACCCGGCCTCGAGGCCGGGTTTTTTGTTGGATCAGTTGGGTCAGTCCCTGCGCTCGCCCAGCAAGGCTTCCAGCTTGTCGAAAGCGCCGCTCCAGCCGGTCTCGTGGGCGGCGCGCTCCTCTTCGCTGGTCAGGCCGGAATGCGTCATCTCCATCAGCGTCTCGGCGCCCCGCGGCGAAAGCTCGACCCGCACGACCGTCTCGATGTTGGGCATTGTATGCCCCTCGGCCCAGGTCCAGGTGTAGATCAGGAGTTCGTGCGGGTGCAGCTCCAGGTAAATGCCCGCCGCTTTGTAGGTAACGCCCTCGGGCGACCGCATTTCGATTCCGAAACTGCCGCCGGTGCGCGGATCCGAATGGACCGACGAAAGCACAAAGCTCTCCGGACACATCCAGCGCGACATCATGTCGGCGCGGGTCATTGCGGCGAACACCAGTTCCTGCGGCGCACGCAGCAACCTGCGCACATGCAGAACGACATCGGCTTGGGCACCATGCATGGCGAGCCTTTCCAGCGACGTGAAACCCGGGGGAGTTTACTCATTTTCGAGCTTCGCGCGAGCCTGCCGGGGTTTTCGACCTGTTCGAAGGCGAGGAAGATGCGGAGGCTGGCAGGCATCAGCAAGCCTGCGGAGTGATCACGTAAAATCAAGGACCTAAGCGCGGGAACACGAACCTGAAAGATCCCGGCGCTGTGGTGGAACGTTCTGCTTTGCCTGGCGTTCTTAACTCGTCCCCGCGAATACCGGGAAGGTTTTCAAGCACCCGGAATTCGTCTCTCACCGCTGCGTGGGGCCGGCAAGGGACGAAATTTCGGGTTCGAATTGCGTCGTCGAAGGTCGGTGGAGTGCTTGACGATGGAAGAAACGGCGAGAAGAAATCTCATCCGCGCCGCTATGAAGGCGCCCTATCTCACGCGCGAGCAAGAGCATGAACTTGCTGTGCTCTGGAAGGAAAAAGGCGATCAGCAAGCACTCCACGAGATCACAACCGCCCACATGCGGCTGGTCATCTCCATGGCTTCCAAATTTCGCTATTTCGGTGTGTCGACCGGTGACCTGATCCAGGAAGGCCACGTCGGCCTGCTTGAGGCGGCGGCCCGCTTCGAGCCTGATCGTGACGTGCGCTTCTCGACCTATGCCACTTGGTGGATACGCGCCTCGATGCAGGATTACATCCTGCGCAACTGGTCGATCGTGCGCGGCGGCACCAGTTCGGCGCAGAAATCGCTGTTTTTCAATCTGCGCCGCCTGCGCGCGCGGCTTGCCCAGAATTCCGAACCGCTTCCGGCCGGTACTCTCTACCGGGAAATCTCGACGGCGCTCGGGGTTTCCGAGGCGGATGTGGCGATGATGGATTCGCGGCTCTCCGGTCCCGATACGTCCCTCAACGCGCCGGTCGCCGACGATTCGGGTTCGTCCGACCGCATGGACTTCCTGATTTCCGATGATCCCCTTCCCGACGCGGTTGCCGAGGATGTCATCGATGTCGAGCGCCGCTCGGAATGGCTTTACGACGCGCTCGGTGTGCTCAATCCGCGCGAACTGAAGATCATCCGCGAACGCCGCCTGCAGGATGAGGGCGCAACGCTGGAATTGCTCGGCGAGACGCTGGGCATTTCCAAAGAGCGGGTGCGGCAAATCGAGACGCGCGCGCTGGAAAAGCTGAAATCGGCGCTTGTGAAGGTCAATCCGACCTTCGAACACGCGGCATGATTTATCTCAACGGTCGGTGACGATCTTCACCTTGGTGCCTGCCGAAACGCCGCCGCCGAGCGGCAGCGCGTTGAGCACACGGAACAGGTCGAGCTTGCGGTCTACGCCGACCATCTGGGCGGCAAGCGAACCGACGGTCTGACCGGGCTTCACGGTGACGATGCGGATTCGCAGCGGCTTCAGCGCGGCCTTTTCGGCTGCCGTCAGCGAACGGAAGCTGCCGCTGACGGCGCGCGCGACGCTGTCGAGCGACGTGCTGGCGACGGGTGCCGCGGTGAGCAGCCGATAGACGCGGTCGCCCGAGCGAATGACAGTGATGTCGAACTGCCAGCCGTCGGCGCGGGCACGCGCGGTTGCCGCGTCGTTGCCATTGATCGTCGTGGCCTGGACGGTATTCGCCTCCAGCCCGGTTACCCAACCGCTGCGGACGTAATCAATCAGCGCAACGCTCTTTTCAACCGAAACGCCGTCGAAGCGGATCGCCATGTCGCCAGGCCCGGTGGCGGTGACTTCGGCTGCGGAATTGTCGATGACAAATCCGGTTGGCACCGAAAAGGCGATGCCCAGGCCCGGATGCTGGAACGTATTGCCGCGCACATAGCCTTCCTCCGGCGTGTCGCCGAAAAGCAGGCCGTCGATGCCGGCAAGGAAGGAATCGCGGTCCACGGTTCCTGTGCCTGGCGTGCCGAAGCCGCGCGCATGACGCTGCGCAAGTTCTATGCGCTGCGGCGCATTGGGATGGCTGGCAAGGAAATCGAGGCTTGCATCCTGCGCGCCGGTGACAGTGCGCAGTTCGCTATAGGCGGCCATCGACTGCAGGAAGCGGCTTGCGGCGAACGGATCATAGCCGGCGCGTCCGATCGAGCGGATGCCGATGGCGTCGGCCTCGAGCTCCTGGTTGCGCGAAAACTGGGCAAGGCGGAGCTTGCCGCGGATCAGCGCCACCTTGGCCACCTGGCTTTCGCCCAGCACATCGGTGACGACCTTGCTCGCCAGTACTTCCTCGGCTTCTTTCTGCTGGCGCTGGACGCCATGGTTGGCGGTTACGTGGCCCATCTCGTGAGCGATGACGGCGGCGAGTTCAGCCGAATCATTTGCAAGCGCCAGGAGGCCGCGCGTCACATAGAGATAGCCGCCGGGAAGCGCGAAAGCGTTGACGTTCGGCGAATTCAGGATGGTGATGCGGTAGGTCTGCGGCGACGGATTGTCGGCGTCGAAGGTCAGCGTGCCGACCACCTTGGCGACCATGCGCTCAAGCTTGGGGTCGGAATATTCGCCGCCATAGGTCGCCAGGATGCGCGGGTGCTGCTGCTTGGCGAGCTGGGCAAACTTGTCGTTGCGCGCCACCGTGTCGACGGTGACCGGGTTCTCCGACGGACGGAACGCCTGTTCGTTGATCGGCCCGCTCAGCACCTGGCAGCCGGCAAGCAATACGAGCAACGCAACGGGCATCGCGGCGCGCCAAGGCGCGCGCACGGGCAATGCCGGCGTCAGCACGTCTGCGGATATCGTCGGGCAGGTCGGCAGAACTACTTCCTTTCGGATCGGTTTGGTGGGGCCTACGGCGCCGTGCGTCTTTCAGACGCGCAAGGGTCGCTGTAACGCCGCAAAACAAGGACGCCAACAAGCTCTTGGCGGTTTGGCCGTAAATTATGTCCGCTTCCGGGCAATTCCTTGTGATTGCAGCGATCCGGCAACACTACCTATATAACGCCTGAACGCTTCGGGACCATGCTTGCCGAAGAATTTCGACATTTCACCGGTGGCAGTGATCTTTCCATCCTCCAGAAATACCATCGTTCGGCCGATTCGGCGCGCATCTTCGGGCTGATGGGTGACGAACAGAACCGTCATGCGGCGTTCGGCATGCAGGTCGGCGACGAGGCCAAGCATATCCTCCCGCAGCGCAGGACCAAGCGAGGCAAACGGTTCGTCCAGCAAAAGCACCGGCCTGTCGCGAACCAGGACGCGGGCGAGCGCCACGCGCTGGCGTTCGCCGCCCGACAATTCGCGCGGCAGGCGATGCTCCTTGCCACCAAGCCCGGTGCGCACGAGCGCTTCGGACACAGCCGTGCGATCGCTCGGCGTCAGCCGCAAGGCTGGCGAGCGCCCCAGTCCGACATTCTGCGCGACGTCGAGATGCGCAAACAGGTTGTTTTCCTGGAACACCATGGAGAGCGGACGGGCGGCGGGGGGCTCATGCGTCATATCGCGGTCGTCGATCAGGACCCGTCCGGATTTCGGCGTTTCAAAGCCGGCGACGAGGTTGAGAAGCGTCGATTTCCCCGAGCCGCTTGGCCCCATGATCGCCGTGACGGAGCCGGCTTCCACGGTGAGGTCGAACGCCATCGAAGCTTCGCCGTAGCTGAACGTCACCCCATCCAGTCTTACCGCCGCGTCGGTCCGGCCGTTGCAGGTGTCAGTCATATCGGTCATATCGGTTTCTTCCCAGCCGGTCGGCCAACGTTATCAACGCAAGGCAAAGCAGTCCGAGCATCAGCGCCAGCCCCGCGGCGTCGGCGGTGCGGTAGCTGCCCATGCGGGCGAGCAGCAGGTAGGGCAAGGTCTGCACGGCGTCGCTACCAAACAGTGCGATGATGCCGAGGTCGCCGAGCGACAGCGCCATGGCGAACGCAAGGGCGGTGAAAAGCGGCCGACGCAGCGCCGGCCAGTCGATCAGCCTGAAACGGTCTCGTCCGGCGATGCCAAGCAGCGTGCAGAGCTTCTCGTGGCGTTCGCTGGCCGCGTCGTAGGCCGGCCTGATGGCGCGCACGGCAAACGGCATCGCCATCACCGCATTGACGGTGACCACCATGACCGGGGCGAGCAGAAAGACGTCGCCGGTGTGGCGCAGCAGAATGAACCAGCCGGCGCCGATGACGATCGAAGGAACCACAAGCACGAAACCGGCGCCGGTGTCGGTGAGCCGTTCGAGCAGCGTTGGCTGGCCAGCGCGCCTTTGCAACTGCAGCGCCCGGCGCGCCATGACCAGCGACAGCGAGAGCAGCGCCGACAGCAGCGCCGCCAGTATTGCCAGCACCAGGCTGGTGGCAGTGGCCTTGAGAACCGCGCTTTCGCCGGCGAGGCGGCCAAGATCCGCCTCAAGGCCGGCAAGAACGGTCGCCAGCATCGGTCCGGCGACGAAAAGAAGGGCCAGCGCGATCACCAGGGAATTCAACAGGGTCTCCGCGCGCGTCGCGTCGCGCACCCGGGGTGACGCGACCGACAGGTTGGCGTCGCCGACCACATTGGCGCCGAGTCTCGCCAAAACAGCCACGACGACCGCGGTGAGCAGGATCTGGAGCGCGGTCAACGCAACCGCTCGCGCGGGGTCGAAATCGAAACGCAACGCCTGGTAGATCGCAACCTCCAGCGTCGTGGCGCGCGGTCCGCCGCCAAGCGTCAGCACGATGGTGAAGGAAGTGATGCACAGCATGAAGACGAGGCCGGCGACGCCGGGCAGGGCAGCGCGGATGACAGGCCATTCCACGAACCGGAAGGACGGGCCGGCGCGCATGCCCAGCTGGCTGGCAAGCCGCCATTGGTCGGCGGGCACGGTGTCGAGCGCTTCGACGAAAAGCCGTGTGGCGAGTGGAAGGTTGAAGAAGACGTGGGCGACGAGGATGCCCGACAGGCCATAGGCGCCCGGCCATGTCTGCCCCGATAGACTGGAGAAAATACCGGCGAAGTAGCCGGCGCGGCCATAAAGCGCTAGCACGCCAAGTGCGGCGACGATCGCTGGCAGCGCCAGCGGGATGGCGAAGAGGCGCAGGATCAGGCCGCGCCCGGGAAAGGCCGGGTGGCGCGACAGCGCACGCGCCACCGCGATCGCCGGCAGCACCGACAGGACGGTCGACAGCGCCGCCTGCCAAAGCGTGAAGCGGACGACGCGTGTCATATAGCCGTCGAAGGCGGCAACCGCGCCGGACCAGTTGCTGGCGGCCTCGGTCAGCAGGCCGGCAAGAGCGCCGCCAAAGAGGATGGCGATTGCTGCCAGGGCAACGACGCCGGCGCTCACCCGCCGGTCGATCGTCCGCCCCGTTCGCATCACTGGCTCATCACCGACAGCCATTCGTCGACCCAGGTCTTGCGGTTGGCCGCAACCTCTTGCGGGCTGAAAGCCAACGTCTTAGCCGGCTTCACCAGTTTGTCGAAGGCCGGATTGAGCGGTTTCGAGGTCTTTGCCGCCGGAAGCATCCACTGGGTTTCGGAAACGACATCCTGAAAGGCGGGGGTCACCATGAAGGCCATGAACTTCGCCGCCAACGGGTTTTTCGCGCCGGTGGTGGTGATGCCGGCGACTTCGACCTGCAGGTAGTGGCCTTCCGAGAAGGACGCTGCCTGGTAGCGATCAGTCTTCTCGGCAATCATGTGATAGGCCGGCGATGTCGTATAGGAAAACACCATCGGCGCTTCGCCCTTGGTGAAGAGCCCGTAGGCTTCGCTCCAGCCCGGCGTCGCCGTCAGCACGCGGCCCTTGAGCTTCGCCCAGGCCTGCGGAGCCTTGTCGCCGTAGACCGCTTTGACCCAGAGCAGCAGGCCGAGGCCAGGCGTGGAGGTGCGCGGGTCCTGTATGACGATCTTCTGTTCGGGATCGCCTTCGACAAGTTCCTTCAGGCTCGCGGGCGGGGTCTTCAGCTTCTCGGTGTCGTAGATGACGGCGAAGTAGCCGTAGTCGTAAGGAAGGAACGTATCGTCGCTCCAGCCCGCGGGCACGGTCAGGGATTCGGCGCTGATGCCATGCGGCGCAAACAGGCCGGTTGCCTTGGCTTCCGCCGTCAGGTTGGTGTCGAGGCCGAGCACGACATCGGCCTTGGTAGCAGCTCCCTCGAGCTTGACGCGGTTCAGCAGTGCGACGCCGTCGGCGACCGAGACGAATTCGACATCGCAGGCGCATTCGGCCTCGAAAGCCTTTTCCACCTGGGGGCCGGGCCCCCACTCCGCAGTGAAGCTGTCATAGGTGTAGATGGTGAGTTTTTCCGTCGCCGTCGCGGCGAACGGGAATGCGAGTGCCGCGACACCCAGAAGACATGAAATCGTGCTGCGCATCGCGCGCCTCCTCTGTGGTTAAAGGAATTGAGGCGCCGGTTCAGAGCGTCTAATCCCTCCGCCGGTGCAAACCGGATCAGGTTCAGCGGGTTGGCCGGGTTTCCCCGTTTGCCTCTCAGCCGGCCCGCCTTGCAGCGTCCGGCACCCCGTTAGAGCGGTTTGAGACATAAAGTGGCCGTTCGCGGGAGGCAAGCGATTGTTACGCGTGGCAGCCTTCCGTTTTCGCCGGCATGCGTGATAAGGGCCACGCCATGAGCCTTTACACCATCCTGCTCGGCGGCAATCTGGTCCGCACGCCGCGTCTCGACACGCAGGTCGCCGCAACGCGCGTGATCGCTGCCGACGGCGGCATCCGGCATGCCGCGATGCTGGGCATCGTGCCGGAACTGTGGGTCGGTGATTTCGACTCGGTGCCAAAGGGCCTGGAGAATGCCTATCCCGATCTTCCGCGCCGGACTTTTCCGGCCGACAAGGACAAGACCGACGGCGAACTGGCCATCGACATTGCGCTTGAACGCGGCGCCACGGGGCTGTTGCTGGCCGGCGCCTTTGGCGGCCCCCGCGCCGACCATGCTTTCCTGCATCTTGCGGTGGCGATGCGGCTTGCCGAAACCGGAATGCCGGTGGTGCTGACGGATGGCGCGCAGGAGGGGCGTCCGCTTCTGCCGGGCAAATCCGACTTCGACTATGAAAGCGGCGTGCTGTTTTCGGTGATCGGCTTTTCGGCCCTGTCCGGGCTCACGCTCTCGGGCGTGAAATGGCCGCTCGACGCGGTCGAAGTGCTGTTCGGCTCCTCTCTCACCATATCCAACGCCGTGCATGGCAAGCTTAACGCCGAGCTACTCAGCGGACGCGCCATGTTGATCGCTCATCCTTTCCCCGGTTCGGAATTCTAGACCACCATGGCGCCACCCCCGCTGCTTCGGCTCGACGACATCAAGCTCACCTTCGGCGGCATTCCGCTGCTTGACGGCGCTTCGCTTTCGGCATCGGCCGGCGACAAGATCGCGCTTGTCGGCCGCAACGGTTCCGGCAAATCGACGCTGCTCAAGATCGCCGCCGGCATGGTCGAGCCGCAGGATGGCGAGTTGTTTCGCCAGCCTTCCGCCACTATCCGCTACCTGCCGCAGGCGCCAGACATGGAAGGTTTCGCCACCGTGCGCGCCTATGTAGAGGCAGGACTCGGGCCGGCAGATGATCCGCACCGCGTCACCTATCTGCTCGAACACCTCGGCCTCACCGGCGAGGAGAAGCCCGATGATCTTTCCGGCGGCGAGGCCCGCCGCGCTGCCCTTGCCAAGGCGATGGCGCCGGAGCCCGATATCCTGCTTCTCGATGAGCCGACCAACCATCTCGATCTACAGGTGATCGAGTGGCTGGAAGACGAGCTCATCCGTTCTTCTTCGGCCATCATCGTCATTTCGCACGACCGCCGCTTCCTGGAGCGGGTGTCGCGCGCCACGGTCTGGCTCGACCGGGGCCAGACCAAGCGTCTCGACAAGGGGTTCGGCCATTTCGAGGAGTGGCGTGACGTGATCCTCGAGGAGGAAGAGCGCGAACAGCACAAGCTCGGCCGCCAGATCGTGCGCGAAGAGCATTGGCTGCGCTATGGTGTCACCGCGCGGCGCAAGCGCAATATGCGCCGGCTTGGCGAACTGCAAGCAATGCGGCAACGTTTCCGCGGCCATCGCGGGGCCGAAGGCGTTGCTACCATGGTGGCGAGCGAGGCCGCCGAAATCCGGCAAGCTGGTGCTCGAGGCGAAAAACATCTCCAAGAGTTTCGGAGAGCTCGTTGTCGTGAGGGATTTCTCGACCCGCATACAGCGCGGCGACCGCATCGGCCTCGTCGGCCCCAATGGCGCCGGCAAGACGACGCTCCTGAAAATGCTGACCGGCGAGCTGGCGCCCGACACCGGTTCGGTTCGCCTCGGCACCAATCTCGAGATCGCCACGCTCGATCAGAAGCGGGAGGCGGTCGACCCGCATGAGACATTGGCGCATTACCTGACCGACGGGCGCGGCGAGACCGTCCTCGTCAATGGCGAGGAGCGCCACGTCGTTTCCTGGATGAAGGACTTCCTGTTCAAGCCGGAGATGGCGCGCACCCCGGTGCGCGAACTGTCGGGCGGCGAGCGTGCGCGGCTGATCCTCGCGCGCGTGCTGGCGCGGCCGGCCAACCTTCTGGTGCTGGACGAGCCGACCAACGACCTCGACATGGAGACGCTGGAGCTGCTGCAGGAACTCGTCGCTGGTTTTGCCGGTACGGTGATCCTGGTCAGCCATGACCGCGATTTCCTCGACCGTACCGTGACCTCGACGATCGCGCCGGATGGCGGCGGGCGCTGGATCGAATATGCCGGCGGTTATGCCGACATGCTGGCGCAGCGTGGCGGCACGAGGCTCGACGACCGCAAGGCCGCGCGGGGGCGCGCCGCGACATCCGAGAGTGCGCCGTCGCAGAAACCGGAAGCATCGAAAGCCGGCGCCAAAAAACTCTCCTTCAAGCAGAAATTCGCACTCGAACAGTTGCCGACGCGCATGGCGGCGGTGTCGGCGTCGATTGCCGGACTGGAAAACAACATCGCCGATCCAGCTTTCTACGAGCGCGACCCGAAAGGTTTCCAGAAGACCATCGCCGCGCTCGACAAGGAGCGCGAAACGCTGACCGCCCTCGAAGAGGAATGGCTGGAGCTGGAGATGCTGCGGGAAGAGCTGGAGGGCTGACAGACATTGTCTGCGCAAAGATATACGCATATAGTATGCGCATATAGAGGAGGTGGCCATGTCACGAATGTCAGCTCAATCCCAGCGCAAGCCGACGAACGTGTCGATCGACAGCAACCTGATTGCTGAAGCCAAAGAACTCGAAGTGAATATCTCCCGCGCTGCTGAAGCAGGCATCGCGAAAGCCGTGGCGGACGAGAAGGCGCGGCGGTGGCTTGAGGAAAACAAGGAAGCGATCGAGAGTTCAAACCGGTTTGTTGAGGAGAATGGTTTGCCACTGGCGAAATACCGGCCATTTTGATGGCGCGGTACGATCTGTATCGAGCCTCTGACGGCGATGGCTACCTTTTGGATGTTCAGGCCGATCTCGTAAGCAGTTTCAATACGCGCGTTGTTATCCCTCTTATGCGGCCCCAACTTGCGCCATTTCCAGCGCGGCGACTAAACCCAATTTTCGAAATCGGTGGACGCGAGTTCGTCATGGTTACCCAGTTCATCTCGGCGGCCACCATGTCGGAGCTGGGTGGCGTTGCTGATAACCTCTCCGCTCATCACGACCAGATCGTGTCCGCTCTGGATATGCTGTTTCAGGGTTTTTAAGTTCGATGCTTTCGCAAGGCGACTGCATCCTGCACCCATCCCGTATCAGGGGATCCCGCACCGCCTGCTGCCTCGGCTGGAACTCGCTGTATCCGGATAGGAACGGCGGCTTAGAGGCTGGCTCTCATTGCATCTTGGTGACGGCCAGTTTGCCGGCAAGGCTTTCCATCCGCTCGGCAAGGCCGCTCAGCGCGCCGGTCAACGCCGCGTCGTTCTTGTCGGCCTTGCTCAGCGCTTCGTCCCGGGTCTTGCGCAAGGTCAGGACCTCGCTTTCCATGCCCTTGATGCGCTTCTGCAATTCGGACAGCTCGTCCATGACCATGATGCCGGCCATTACGGTCAGCCGCTGGTCGCCGATTTCGCCGAACGAGGCCTTGAGGTGGGAGACATAGCGGTCGAAGCGCTGGCCAAGATCCATCAGATGCTCTTCCTGGCCTTCGTCGCACGCCATTCGATAGGTCTTGCCGTCGATCATCACAATGACCTGCGCCATCACAAACTCCTATCTGTCGAGAACCGCGCGGATTGTTTCCATTGCGCTAACAAGGCGGCGCGACACCTCCTTATTGGCCTCTTCGAGCCTTTCGGCGCGTGCTTCGGAGTTGTCGAGCTCCTGGGCAAGGCGCGAGCGGTCGGCGTTCATACGCTGTACTTCGGCCTCGGCTTCGGAATAGTCCTGCTCGTGTTCATGTCGCGCGGCGACGGCATTTTCCAGCGTATCGATCGCTTTACCTAGCCGAACAATGACTTCTCTGAGTGTCGTTTCCCCGGTCATGGCTCCAGTTCCAAGCCCGCCGCTCCCGAATCGCTCGCGTTCTTAACGCGTTATGTCCGAAACATTATGCGGCGGGTGAAACCCGCGTCAATGACGGGTTTCGGGCTTTCCCCCGCAATCGGATGGGCGGCGGCGTCGCAGTGCCGGTTCTTCGCACCGACCGGGCCGCCTGAATGGGCTCCGGATCGATTGACAGAGCGGGCGCAACTGCTATGTGTCCCCCAGCTTTTCCAAGGGGTCGCCGCCCCAAAACCTGTACCGATAAGCGAGAAATTATGACCGCACGCGACCAGCACGACCGGATGGCCAATGCGATCCGCTTCCTTTCCATGGATGCTGTGGAGAAGGCCAATTCCGGCCATCCTGGCCTGCCGATGGGCGCCGCCGACATCGCCACCGTGCTGTTCACGCGCTTCCTGAAGTTCGATCCCCGGCAACCGCACTGGGCCGACCGCGACCGCTTCATCCTGTCGGCTGGCCATGGCTCGATGCTGCTTTATTCGCTGCTCTACCTCACCGGCTACGAGGACATGACGATCGACCAGATCAAGAATTTCCGCCAGGTCGGTTCGAAGACGGCGGGTCATCCCGAATACGGCCATGCCACCGGCATCGAGACGACGACCGGCCCACTCGGCCAGGGTCTCGGCAATTCGGTCGGCTTCGCGCTCGGCGAACGCATCATGAATGCGGCCTTCGGAAACGATCTGGTCGACCACCACACCTACGTTCTGGCCGGCGACGGCTGCCTGATGGAAGGCATCAGCCAGGAAGCCATCGCGCTGGCCGGGCACCTGAAGCTCAACAAGCTGATCGTGTTCTGGGACGACAACAACATTTCCATCGACGGTCCGGTGTCGCTGGCCGATTCCACCGACCAGGTCGCCCGCTTCAAGGCTTCCGGCTGGAACGCCAGCCTGATCGACGGTCACGATCCGGAGGCGATCGCGGCGGCGATCGAGGCGGCGCACAAGTCCGACAAGCCGACGATGATCGCCTGCAAGACGACCATCGGCTTCGGTGCGCCGACCCGCGCCGGCACCAACAAGGCGCATGGATCGCCGCTCGGCGCCGAAGAGATCGCCGGCGCGCGCAAGGCGCTCGGCTGGGATTATCCGCCGTTCGAAGTGCCGGCCGACATTCTCGACGCGTGGCGCAAGGCCGGTAAGGCGGGCGTCAAGGCGCGCGAGGCCTGGGAAGGCCGTCTCGCCGAGGCCGACGCCAAGCTGCGCGCAGAGTTCGAGCGCCGCATGCGTGGCGAACTGCCGGCGGGGTTCGACGCGACGATCGCCGACTACAAGAAGAAGCTCGCCACCGACAAGCCGAAGGTCGCCACCCGCAAGTCGAGCGAGATGGCGCTGGAAGTCATCAACGGCTTCGTGCCGGAAACCATTGGCGGCTCGGCTGACCTTACCGGTTCCAACAACACCAAGACCAGCCAGACGAAGAACATCGACGCCAGCAATTACGGCGAGCGCTATGTCCACTACGGCATTCGCGAGCACGGCATGGCGGCGGCGATCAACGGCCTGACGCTGCACGGCGGCGTCGTAGCCTATGGTGGCACCTTCCTGTGCTTCTCCGACTATGCCCGGCCGTCGATGCGGCTTGCCTCGCTGATGGGCATCCGGTCGATCTTCGTGATGACCCACGATTCCATCGGTCTCGGCGAGGACGGCCCGACCCATCAGCCGGTCGAGCACCTGGCTGCGCTGCGGGCCATCCCGAACCACAATGTGTTCCGCCCGGCCGACGCCACCGAGGCGGCGGAATGCTGGCAGCTGGCGCTGGAATCGCAGAAGACGCCGTCGACCCTGGCGCTTACCCGCCAGAACCTGCCGGCCGTGCGCACCGAGTTCGTCGCGGAAAACCTCTGCGCTACGGCGCATACGAGCTGGCCGCGGCGAACGGCGACGCGGCGGTGACGATCTTCGCAACCGGCTCGGAGGTCGAGATCGCACTGGCCGCCCGCGGCAAGCTGCAGGCGCACGGCCATCCGACCCGCGTCGTTTCGGTCCCCTGCTTCGAACTGTTCGACAAGCAGGATCGCCGACTACCGCGCCAGGACCATCGGCAACGCGCCGGTCAAGATCGCCATCGAGGCCGGCATCCGTCAGGGCTGGGACCATTTCATCGGGATCGACGGCATCTTCATCGGCATGACCGGCTTTGGCGCCTCGGGCACCGATCGAGCAGCTTTACCCGCATTTCGGCATCACCGCGGATGCGGCGGCCAAGGCGGCGGAAGCCCGGCTGCACAAGTAAGCGCGGATGCGTTTGCGGGGCATTTGGACGCAGGCTGGCGCCCATTGCCCCGACTAAAACGATTTGTTCTGCTGCCGATGCGGCAGCGGCCCGGAATGTCGCCGCGACGGCTGGATTCTTGTGCCGCCGCCGCTATGAAGCGCTGCCGGTTTTGATGGCTTGGTCCCTATACGGGCCCTCGAGCCGCATGTTCAGTCTCGCGTGACAACGCGCCTTTCTTGCTCTCAAGGAGAACCGATCCATGACTGTCAGAGTTGCCATCAACGGATTTGGCCGCATCGGCCGCAACATCGTGCGTGCCATCTACGAGTCGGGCCGCAAGGACATCGACGTCGTTGCCGTCAACGATCTCGGCCCGGTCGAGACCAACGCGCACCTTCTGCGCTACGACAGCGTGCATGGCAGGTTTCCGCACGAAGTGAAGGTCGATGGCGACCAGATCTCGATCGGCAAGGAAAAGTTCAAGGTCACCGCGATCAAGGATCCGGCGCAACTGCCCTGGAAGGAACTCGGCGTCGACATCGCGCTCGAATGCACCGGCATCTTCACCTCCAAGGACAAGGCTTCGGCGCATCTTTCGGCCGGCGCCAAGCGCGTCATCGTTTCGGCGCCTGCCGACGGCGCCGACCTGACCGTCGTCTACGGCGTCAACCACGACAAGATCGACAAGGACCACATCGTCGTCTCCAATGCCTCCTGCACGACCAACTGCCTGGCGCCGGTAGCCATGGTGCTTAACAATGCCTTCGGCATCGAGAAGGGCTTCATGACGACGATCCATGCCTATACCGGCGACCAGCCGACGCTCGATACCATGCACAAGGATCTCTACCGCGCCCGCGCCGCGGCGATGTCGATGATCCCGACGTCGACGGGCGCTGCCAAGGCGGTCGGCCTGGTGCTGCCGGAACTCAAGGGCAAGCTCGACGGCGTGTCGATCCGCGTGCCCACGCCAAATGTCTCGGTCATCGATTTCAAGTTCGTCGCCAAGAAGACCGTGACGGTAGACGAGGTCAACGCGGCCCTCGTTGCTGCGGCCGACGGTCCGCTCAAGGGCATCCTGGCCTACACCAACGAGCCGCTTGTCTCGATCGACATGAACCACAACCCGGCATCGTCGACCTTCGCGCTCGACCAGACCAAGGTCATCGAGGGCAACCTCGTGCGCGTTATGTCGTGGTACGACAACGAATGGGGTTTCTCGAACCGCATGGCCGACACCGCGGTCGCCTTCGGCAAGACCATCGCCTGACGGCGGATCGTCTTTCCCACCTTTCAAACGCCCGGCTCAGCCGGGCGTTTTGCGGTTCAACATCAGCCCAAGCGAAAAAAATCGGCGCCAGAAGCTTCGATCGGATCAATCGCTTGCCTATGGCCTTTTCTTCGCCGCACTCTGCGGCGAGGCAGGAATCTGCTTCGGGGGACGGGCCGGCATGGATCAGACGATATATCTCGTAACGCTTGTGGCGACGGCGCTTGTGCTGGCCGCGGCGTTTTCGAGCCTTATCGCCTTCCGCTTCGGCGCTCCGCTGCTCCTGCTCTTTCTGGGCATCGGCCTGGTGACTGGCGTCGACGGGCTGGGCATTCCCTTCGACAATGCAAGGCTAGCCTATTTCGCGGGCTCGCTGGCGCTCGCCATCATCCTCTTCGATTCCGGTTTCGGCACGCCGCTCAACGTGCTGCGGCAGGCCGCGCTTCCGGCCATCTCGCTGGCCACGGCCGGCGTGGTGCTGACCACGCTGATCTTCGGCGCCGCCGCTTTCTACCTGACCCAGCTCACCTGGCTGGAATCTTTCCTTCTGGGCGCAGCTGTCGCCTCCACCGATGCGGCTGCGGTGTTCTTCCTGCTGCGCGCCGGCAACCTGTCGCTGCGTGACCGGGTGCGCTCGACGCTTGAAATCGAATCCGGCACCAACGATCCGATCGCCATCTTCCTCACCATCACCCTGGTCGAGGTCATCGCGCTTGGCGCAGACCCGGAAGCCCAGGTGCTGCTATTCGATATCGTCATAGGCTTCATCGAGCATATGGGGCTGGGCGCAATTGCAGGCGTTCTCGGCGGCATGGCGATCGTGCGGCTGGTCGACCGGCTCAATCTCGACAGCGGGCTTTTGCCGATATTCGTGCTGACGCTCTCGCTGCTGGTCTTCGCGGCCGCCGGCGCTATCGGCGGCTCCGGCTTCCTCGCGGTCTATCTCGCCGGCCTTGTCGCCGGCAATTCGCAGATCCGCGCCACCAACACCCTGAAGCGCTTCCAGGACGGCATGTCATGGCTGGCGCAGATCATCATGTTTCTGGTGCTCGGCCTGTTCGCGACGCCGTCCCAGTTTCCCGCGATTCTGGTGCCGGCCGTGCTGCTTGGACTGTTCCTTGTTTTCATCGCGCGTCCAATCGCGGTCTCGCTCTGCCTTTTCCCGTTCCGCTTCCCGCGCGCCGAAACGGCGTTCATCTCCTGGGTCGGCCTGCGCGGCGCGGTCTCGATCCTGCTTGCGCTCACACCGCTGATCGGCGGGCTGGAGAACGGCCGCCTGATCTTTAACATCGCCTTCATCGTCGTTCTGGTGTCGCTCGTCGTGCAGGGCTGGACGGTCGGGCCCGCTGGCGCGGCGGCTGGGGTTGATCGTGCCGGCCAGGCTCGGCCCGCTCGACAAGGTCGAGCTCGAACTTCCCGGCTCCGCGCATCACGAGTTGCTGGCCTATACGGTGGTGCCCGGCAGCCCGGTTGCGCGCGGGCAGCGAATTCCGCGCTGGGCGCGGCCATCGCTGGTGGTGCGCGACGGGCGTTCGATGCGTTTCCAGGATATGGGACGGCTGGTGGCGGGCGACCATGTCTACATCTTCGTGCCCGACCGCTATCCGCGCCTGCTCGACCGGCTGTTCGCCAGTCGCACCGAGGTCGATCCCGAGGACGAGGATTTCTTCGGCGCCTTTGCGGTCGATCCGAACCGCCTCGCGTCCGATCTCGAAGCCGCCTATGGTATCGGCCTGACCGAAGCCGAACAGAAGATGACGATATCGGCCCTGTTCGAACGAGCGGTTCGGCGGCCGCGCCGAATATGCCGACAGGGTCACGATCGGCCCGATCGAACTGATCGTTCGCGACGTTGACGAGAAGGGGCGCATCATCTCGATCGGCCTGTCGACGGAACCGCTGGCGCTGCGTCCGAGCGTGCCGATGTTCCTCAGCGTCGGCGAGATATGTCGACCGGCTGGGCATGGTGTGGACGCGGTTCAGGACCCGCGCGCGACAGCAAGCCGGAGCCCGCATCGGGGAAAGCGCCGGAAGATACGTCCGCCAATCCCTGAACAGCGCCGGTTTGACGCAAGGTGAGGACGAATCGCGCCTTGCATCCTCGCCGTCGCGCGATAAGGTCCGGCGGTTTCAAAGAGGAGAATTTGCCGTGGCCGGTTTCAAGACGCTCGACACGATTGGCGACATCAGGGGCAAGCGGGTTCTGGTCCGCGTCGACCTCAACGTGCCGATGGCCGATGGCAAGGTCACCGACGACACCCGCATCGAGCGGGTCGCGCCGACAATCACCGAATTGTCCGACAAGGGCGCCAAGGTCATCCTGCTGGCGCATTTCGGCCGGCCGAAGGATGGTCCCGATCCGGCATTGTCGCTGAAGCCAATCGCCGAAGCGACGGCCAAGGTGATCGGCCGCAAGGTTGGCTTCGCGCCCGATTGCATCGGCGAGGTCGCCGCGAAGGCTGTCGCCGCGATGAAGGACGGCGACGTCGTGCTCCTCGAAAACACCCGCTTCCACAAGGGCGAGGAGAAGAACGACAAGGCTTTCACCGAAGCCGTTGCAGCCAATGGCGACATCTTCGTCAGCGACGCCTTCTCCGCCGCGCACCGCGCCCACGCCTCGACCGAAGGTCTGGCGCACAACCTGCCGGCCTTTGCCGGCCGCACCATGCAGGCTGAGCTTGAGGCGCTGGAAAAAGGCCTCGGCAATCCGGTCAGGCCGGTCGTCGCCATCGTCGGTGGCGCCAAGGTTTCGACCAAGATCGACCTTCTGATGAACCTGGTGAAGAAGGTCGACGCGCTGGTGATCGGCGGCGGCATGGCCAACACGTTCCTCGCGGCGCGCGGCACCAAGGTCGGCAAGTCGCTGGCCGAGCACGAGCTTGCCGACACCGCAAAGCAGATCATGATCGAGGCGGCTACCGCAGGCTGCGCCATCATTCTGCCCAGTCGACGGCGTGGTCGCATGGGAATTCAAGGCGGGCGCCAGCGAACGAAACGGTCGGCATCGAAGCGGTGCCGGCGGATGGCATGATCCTCGACGTCGGACCAAAGACCGTCGAGGCGATCAACCAGTGGATCGACCGCGCCGCCACGCTGGTCTGGAACGGCCCGCTCGGCGCCTTCGAGATCGAACCTTTTGACAAAGCGACCGTCGCGGCCGCCAAACATGCCGCGGCGCGCACCAAGGCGGGCAAGCTGATTTCCGTCGCTGGCGGCGGCGACACGGTCGCCGCGCTCAACCAGGCAGGTGTGGCCGACGATTTCACCTATGTATCGACTGCCGGCGGCGCGTTCCTGGAATGGATGGAAGGCAAGCCGTTGCCCGGGGTCGACGTGCTCAAAGCTTAGCAGAGTGAATTTGACATTCGCATTGGGCGAAGGGTGAAACACTTTCACATCGCAAGTGATGTCTTTCAATCGATTCAAGGTTTTTGCTGGCATTCCATCGCAAAAACTCTTCTGATATTCGCCCGGGCAAGACAATCAGGAGGCAATACATGAACCAGGAAATGGCCGCGCAAGCCGCAAGCAAGGACGGCTTCATTGCAGCGCTCGATCAGTCCGGCGGCTCCACGCCGAAAGCGCTCAAGCTGTACGGCATCGACGAAGGCGCTTGGTCGAATGATGCCGAAATGTTCGACCTCGTTCACAAGATGCGCGCGCGGATCATCAAATCGCCTGCCTTCACCGGCGACAAGGTGATGGGTGCGATCCTGTTCGAGCAAACCATGGACCGCGACATCGACGGCACGCCGACAGCGCAATATCTCTGGGAAAAGCGCCACGTGGTGCCCTTCCTGAAGGTCGACCAGGGCCTTGCGGAGGCGAAGGACGGCGTCAAGCTGATGAAGCCGATGCCGACCCTCGACGCGCTCCTGAAGCGCGCCGTCGCGAAGGGGGTGTTCGGCACCAAGATGCGTTCGGTGATAGACGCGGCGAACCCGAAAGGCATCGCCGCCGTCGTCGACCAGCAGTTCGAAGTCGGCAAGCAGATCCTGGCGCACGGCCTCGTCCCGATCATCGAGCCGGAGGTCACGATTTCGATCCCGGACAAGGCGGAAGCGGAGAACATTCTGCTGGCCGAAATCCGCAAGCATCTCGACGATGTGCCGGCAGGCAAGCAGATCATGCTGAAGCTGACGCTGCCGACGCAAGCCGAACCTCTACAAGCCGCTGATCGACGATCCGCGCGTGATGCGCGTGGTGGCGCTATCCGGCGGCTATTCCCGCGACGAGGCGAATGAAAAGCTGAAGCAGAATGCGGGCATGATCGCCAGCTTTTCGCGCGCATTGACCGAGGGTCTGTCGGCGGGCCAGAGCGACGGACAGTTCGACGCCGCGCTGGGTTCGGCGATCGACAGCATCTTCGAAGCATCCCGCGCCAACTGACGGGTAACCCGTGTCGGTCCGAGGGGAGGGATAGCGCCGATGTCGCGCCTTTTGCCGCTCCTTACCTGGCTCGCCTTCCCGGTCTACGTCTGGCAGGGGCTCGGTGTGCGCCGCCGCACCGAGCGCATGCTGCCCGCGCGAGGGCCGGTGCTGCACCGCATCGAGGGAAGGGAGCCGGCGATCTCGCTACTGGTCCTTGGCGATTCGTCCGCTGCATCGGTCGGCATCGGTCGCTCCGAGGATGGGCTTGCCGCACAGCTCGCTGCATTGATTTCGCAGCGCACCGGCCGTTCCGTCGCCTGGCGGGCGGCGGGCTTTAACTCGGCCACATCCGGCCAGATCCGCGACCATGTCCTGCCCAACCTGTCGGCCGACCGCTGGACGCATATCGTGCTTGCCATCGGCACCAACGACACCAAGAATTTTCATTCCGTGCCGCGCTTCAAGAAGGATTTCGGCGGCTTGCTTTACGCGCTGAGAGCGAAATGGCCGGAAGCGCGCGTCGTCTGGTCGCCAGTGCTGGAATTCACCCGCGCACCGGCGATGCCTTCCCTGCTCGGCAGTATTTTGGAGATACGGGCCGGCGCAGTGAATCGCATGGGCGAAAGGCTCTGCCTCGAGCGCGGCGCCGCGCCGGCGCCGCGCCTGCCGATCACCGATCCGCAGGCCGGCTTCTCGACCGACGGCTTTCACGCCTCTGAGGTCGGCTACCGTGCCTGGGCCGAACATCTGCTGGAGTTGGTGCTGGCTGACTAGATCTGGACCAGCGGGCGGCCTCTCGCCTCAGAGCACCGGAAGCGCAGAAAACGCCGTCGGTTGGCCACTGCAGTAGAGTTTGCAAACGGGCTCTTACATCCTGATCAGCGTCGCCACCATCATAACCGCGATCGCGACCACGGCGATCTTCCAGAAATCGCCGCGCTTGCGCAGTCCCGGCAGGTTCAGCGGCTTGATCAGGTGGACGATCATCGCGGCAAGCAGCAGCAGCGCCAGTATCTTGCCCATCGTCCCACTCCCTCGCCGCACTTGTCCTTGCTGCTAATAGACAGGCGTGGCGGGGAATGGCAATCAAGCCGTAGAGAGCTCAGGGAGGAAACCATGAACTCGCGCTATCACGAGGTCTATGACGGCTGGAAACACGACCCGGAGGGTTTCTGGGCCGAGGCTGCCGGCGCCATCGACTGGGTCGCGCCGTGGGACAAGGTGTTCGATCCCGACCTGGGCGTCTACGGCCGCTGGTTCGTCGGCGCTGAATGCAACACCTGCTTCAACGCCGTCGACCGTCATGTCGCGGGCGGCCGCGCCGACCAGGTAGCCCTGATCCACGACAGCGCCATTACCGGCGCCATCGCGAAATATACCTATGCCGAGCTTAAGCGCGAGGTGGTGGCTCTGGCCTCGGTGCTGAAGAACCAGGGCGTGCGCAAGGGCGACCGCGTCATCATCTACATGCCGATGGTCGCCGAAGCCGCCTTCGCTATGCTTGCCTGCGCGCGCATCGGCGCCATCCATTCGGTGGTGTTCGGCGGGTTTCGCGGCGCGCGAACTCGCCACCCGCATCGACGATGCGCAACCCGAAGCTCATCATTTCCGCTTCCTGCGGCCTCGAGCCTGGCCGTGTCGTCGCCTACAAGCCGCTGCTCGACGGCGCCATCGGGATCGCCCGCCACAAGCCGGAGCGCTGTCTCATCCTGCAGCGGCCGCAGCAACCCTGCGAACTGACCGAGGGCCGCGACCTAGACTACGCGGATCAGGTGGCGCGCGAGCGGGCGGCCGGCGCCAATGTAGACTGCGTGCCGGTTCTCGCCACCGATCCTCTCTACGTGCTCTACACGTCCGGCACCACCGGCCAGCCGAAAGGCGTCGTGCGCGACAACGGCGGCCACATGGTCGCGCTGAAATGGTCGATGGCAAACGAATTCGGCGTCAGGCCGGGCGAGGTGTTCTGGGCGGCGTCCGACGTCGGCTGGGTGGTCGGCCATTCCTACATCGTCTACGCGCCGCTGCTGCATGGCTGCACGACGGTACTGTTCGAGGGCAAGCCGGTCGGCACGCCCGACGCCGGCACCTTCTGGCGGGTCATCTCCGAACATGGCGTGGTTGCTTTGTTCACCGCGCCGACCGCCTTCCGCGCCATCAAGGGGCAGGACCCGGAAGGCGCCTTCGTGGCGAAATACGATATGTCGAGGTTCCGCACGCTCTTCTTAGCCGGCGAGCGCGCCGATCCCGAAACCATCAAATGGGCGGAGAAGCAGCTCGACGTCCCAGTCATCGATCATTGGTGGCAGACCGAAACCGGCTCGCCGATGTCGCCAGAACCCGATCGGGCTCGGCCAGCTGCCGGTCAAATACGGTTCGCCCTGCGTGCCGATGCCGGGGTACGACATCCAGGTACTCGACGATGCCGGCCATCCCGTCGCCAGCGGCACGCTCGGCAATGTGGTGGTGAAGCTGCCGCTGCCGCCCGGCTGCCTGCCGACCCTGTGGAACGCCGACGAGCGGTTCCGCCAAGCCTATCTCGCCGAGTTTCCCGGCTACTACAAAACCGCCGACGCCGGCTATATCGACGAGGACGGCTACCTCTTCATCATGGCGCGCACCGACGACATCATCAACGTCGCCGGCCATCGTCTGTCGACCGGCGGCATGGAAGAGGTGGTGGCTGAACACCCGAATGTCGCCGAATGCGCGGTCGTCGGCATCGCCGATGCCATGAAGGGCCAGATCCCGTGCGCCTTCGTCGTGCTCAATTCCGGCGTCGACCGGGAGAGCGGCGCGATCGAACAGGAGATTGTGCAACTGGTGCGCGACCGCATCGGCGCTGTGGCCGCATTGAAGACCGTTGTCACGATCAAGCGGCTGCCGAAGACGCGCTCCGGCAAGATCCTGCGCGCCACCATGCAGAAGATCGCCGACAGGCAGGACTGGACCATGCCTGCCACCATCGACGATCCGGCCATCCTCGATGAAATCTCGGCGGCGCTGGGCCAGAGGGGGATCGGTGTCTAGCACGGCGCGATTCTAGCGGGATTCAAGCTTCGCGAAGCTGGAAAATCCTGGAAGATTTTTGCCAAATCGCGGCGCCGCGGAGCATAGAACAAATCTGGAACGGCGATCCTGAATGCTCCTGACAGACTGCTGTCAGGAGGGGTGTGCGATAGTGTTCCCGTCAAACAAGGGAGCCACTGTCATGGAAACTTTCACCCCCTCGATCTTCAGGGCAGTCGGACGCTATGCGGCGTCGTTCCGCGCGATGCGCGACGAGATCCGCACCGAACGGATGCTCAACACGCTTCCGGAGAGCATCCGCAAGGACATCGGATGGCCGGACCATTATCCGGAGCGCCGCGGGCGCCGCGCTGGCTGAAACAATCGTGGCAAGCATGGCCGCGAGGGCGCCAGGCGGCATGAGTACCGTCGCCGCATGGCGCCAATTCTCGCTGAAGACAGGAAATCAGGCTGGCAAGGATTCACGCGTGTTTCACTGCATTTCAGCTATCACCTTGCGGCAGCAACATTCAGGCTGCTTCCGCAGCGTCATCTGGTTACATTAGCAGTGCATGAAAGGCGCGGTCGCGGACGACAGCTGGTCGATTCAACCAGCCAACGCCGTTCCGTTCGAGCCTTTCCCTCGATCCGGACCTCATCAACCAAAAGCGGTTCGTATCTCCCTGTCCGCCTAACATCGCAGGATGCCGAGGATCTCCTGCAGGACGCACAAAGGAATAAGACAATGTCATTTGAAGATATTTCTGACCCCGAGCAGTTGGCAGTCCTCAATCTGGTTCTGCACGATATTTGCCTTGCCGCCGGCATAAAGGTCCAAAGCCGCGCGAGCGAAGATACAGCCGGTCTCCTGCTGCATCTCCACAAGGTCGGCTGCCACACGGCCGATGATTTGAGGACGACATTCGAAAGGGTGGTGCGGCAGGCAGCATAGCTTGCCGCGCGCCCCGGCCTGCTGCTCCACCAGCAGTGCCTCTCACCGGCAGCCATTTTCCGGCGCAGAATATCAGGCGATCATGTTGAAGTTCGAACACGGCGCCGGTCGCGGTTTTCGCCGACGATCGCCACCGCCATGCTGCTGACCGCTCATGACACACTCCTGACAGAATGGTGTCAGTAGACCTGTCGTATGATAATGGCAGTGGTGGCGCCGGCTGCCATAGCGGGAGAAGAGAAGTCGATCGATGAGGCGCGCCGACAGATTGTTCCAGATCGTCCAGCATTTGCGTGGCGGACGTCTCGTCACCGCGCACAAGCTTGGCGCGTGGCTCGAGGTTTCCGAGCGCACCATCTATCGCGACATCGCCGATCTGCAATCGACAGGCGTACCGATCGATGGAGAAGCCGGCGTCGGCTACATGATGAGGGAAGGCTTCGACCTTCCGCCGCTCATGTTCACGCGTGACGAGATCGTGGCGCTGGTCGCCGGCGCGCGCATGGTGCGCGCCTTCGGGGGCGCCGCGATGGCGCGCGCCGCCGACGAGGCGCTCGTCAAGATTGGCGCCGTTCTGCCGGATTCGGAGAAGGACCGCATCGCCCGCACCGAGATCCACGCTCCCATGTATGTGGTCAGCAACGCCGACCGCGAGGCGATCGATCTCATCGAGCGCGCTATCGAGAAGCGCGGCGTACTCACGCTCGACTATCGCGACGAGGCAGGGCGCAGTTCGATGCGCGACGCCCGCCCGCTCGGCCTGTGGTTCTGGGGTAGGGTGTGGACGCTGATCGCCTGGTGCGAATTGCGCGACGATTTCCGCGCCTTCCGCATCGACCGCATCGCCTCAGTCACCTCCGCGGGCCGCAATTTCAAGCCGGAACGCGGCAAGCAGCTTGCCGATTTCTACCGGCGCGCCGAAATGAACGAGACAATGGGATCGACGACGGCGCGGGCGTTCCCGACGTCGTCGGCGTCCTGATCACTTTTTTCAGAGCAACGCGACGATGAAGGCCGCCGAGGCGGCGAGCGCGGTAACCGTGCGCACGGTGTTCCACGTCACCCATTCCGAGAGATATCGCGTCCAGACCGCCGCTCCATCTGCACTGGCCGGGTCGACGGCGGCAAGCGCATTGTTCAGCGGCACGTTGAAAACCATCGTCACCACCACGTTGCCGACAAAATAGAGGATGGCGCCGCCGAGAAGCAGCAGCGCGCCGTCCATGCTCCAGTTGAACAGCGCATAGACGCCGACCACCAGGCAGAGCAGGCCCGTGGTGAACAGCGCGGTCATGAACAGCGGGTTGATGACGGTAACGTTGATCGCGTTCATAGCGGCGATGCCGCCGGGTGCTGGCACGCGCGCCAGCCCTGCCATCACGAAATTGGAAAAGGCGAAGAACACGCCGCCGACGAGACCCGCGCCGAGCGCCGAAACGACGGTCAGGGCGGTGAAAAGACGTTCGCTCATGTCAGTTGCTCCAGATGCCGGTGGCGGCGGTGTCGCGTATGTAGGAGGCAAAATCCTTCGGTGCGCGGCCGAGCGCGCGCTGGATGCCGTCTGTCAGGTGTTCGTTGCGGCCATCGAGAACCACGGTAAAGAGCTGCTTCAGAAGCCAGACGAATTCTCCCGGTACGTTCGCCCCTGCCAGGCCCGCTTCAAAGTCTTCGTACGAGACCCGGCGGTAGGCGATATCGCGGCCGGTCGCGGCGGCAATCTCGCCGACCGCCTGCTCGAACGTCAACAGCCGTGGCCCGGTCAGTTCATAGAGCTGGCCGACATGGCCCTCCTCGGTCAGCGCGGCGACGGCTGCGTCGGCGATGTCGTCGGCGTCGACGAAGGGCTCTCCGACATCGCCCGCCGGCAGGATGACATCGCCTGCGACGACCGAAATCGACGAGATAGTTTTCGCTGAAATTCTGGGAGAACCAGCTGCAGCGAAGGATCGTCCAGTCGGCGCCGGATTCCATCAGCATGCGTTCGCAGCGCTGGGCTTCCGGTTCGCCGCGGCCCGACAAAAGCACCAGCCGGCGCACGCCCCTTGAAAGCGCGAGTTTTACCAAAGCTTCCACTGCTTCCGCGGCGCCCGGCACTGCGAGGTCCGGATAATAGGTGATGTAGGCCGCGCTCACGCCTTCCAGCGCAAGCGCCCATGTCGCCTCGTTCTCCCAGTTGAAGCACGGGCTTGCTGAACGCGAGCCGATACGGACCGGAATTTCTTTCGCCGCGAGCCTTTCGGCCACGCGCCGCCCGGTCTTACCGGTGCCGCCGACGATTAGGATCGGCCTGGAATGTTCGAGGGGAGTGCTCAATGGTTCTGCTCCGTTTCTTCAAATATGAGTAATCCTCACATTTGCAAATGTGATAAATCCTCATATTATCCCTGTCAAGCAGGAATTGGCGGTTCGGCACATGGCGGCGGAAGAGACGGATATGCTGACGGCGGAGAGCGACTTAGCGGCATTGCGCCGGGCGCCCAGCCAGAAACGCAGCCGACAGCGCGTCGAGCGCATGCTTGTCGCCGCGTCCGAGGTGATCGCCGAGCAAGGCAGCGACGCCATGCGCATGGGCGAGGTCGCCGAGCGGGCGGGCGTATCGATCGGCTCGCTCTACCAGTACTTCCCCGACAAGGGCTCGATCATCCGCACCCTTGCCGACCGCTACAACATGCTGGGCCGCGAGTGCATCGAGGGCGAACTTGTCAATGTCCGGGATGCGGAAGCATTGCGCGCCGCCTTCGGCGGGCTGATCGATACCTATTATCAGCTGTTCCTCGCCGAACCGGTGATGCGTGACATCTGGTCGGGCACCCAGGCCGACAAGCAGTTGCGCGATATCGACCTGGTCTACGGGCGCATCAACGGCGAAATCCTGGCGCGCGCCCTGAAACGGGTGCGGCCGCACGCCGACCCGGTTGAGATCGACCGCACCGCCTTTCTGGTCATGTCGCTCGGCGAAGCGGCGATGCGGCTTGCCATCTCGGTCGGCCGCGAGGAGGGCGACGGCCTAGTGGAAACCTACAAGCAGATGGTGCTTCGCGAGCTTCTGCCGGTGTGAGCACCGGCGCCATCGTCGATCAGGCGGCCGACGCCGCTTCGTCGATCAAGGCGCTCACTTCTTCCGGCATCGACGCCAGCGAAGCATGGCTGGCCTTCAGCTTGATGACCTTCCTGGCGCCAAGGCGACCGGACATCCATTCCTGGTTCGCCGGCGCGATCATCCGGTCGTCGCTGGAGATCTGGTACCACGAAGGCTTCTTCTTCCAGGCCGGCGCGGTGAGCGGGTTCTCGAAGGTGCTGGCGACCGGCGCGTTCTGGGTAACGGCCATGACCAGGGCCTCGTTGGCGGTGAGGTCCTGGCAGAAACTAGCGTGGAACTTGTCCGATTTGATCCAGAGGTATCCGTCGCTGTCGGGCGCCAGGTTAGGCACTGCCACCGGCGGGTTTTTCGCGGTGATGCCGCCAGGACTTTCGCCCGCGTCCGGCGCGAAGGCGGCGATATAGACCAGTCCCACGACATTCGGCATGTCGCCGGCTTCGGTGATCACCGCTGCGCCATAGGAATGCCCGACCAAGAGCACCGGCCCTTTCTGCTGCGCGATCATCTTGCGGGTGCGCTCGGCGTCATCGGCAAGCGAGGTGAGGGGGTTTTCGACGGCGCAGATGGATTGGTGGCCCTTTCGAGACAGCCCGAGGATCACCTTGCCGCAATGCGCGGCGCCGCCCCAGAAACCGTGGACCAGGAGGATGGTGGGCTGGTCGGCAGGGAAGAACTCCTTCTCCAGTGTCGCCGCCGGTTGGCGAACAGACTTCGGGACAAACAGTCCGCGCCCGGGCCTGGCGGTGCGCAACGCGAAAAGGCCCTGCAGATGCAGGGCCTTTTCGTACCAGCCGTGGAGAAATCCGCGGGCTTATTCGTCGTCCGGCTCCGGATCCTTCGCCTTGAGCGAGGAGAGCTTGGCGAACACCGCGTTGGCGTCGAGTTCCTTGTCCTCGTCGCGCGGCTTCTCGGCCTCGGGCGTCAGCCGCTCGGTCAGCGAGGCCGGCAGCAAGGTATCGCCGACCGGGGCAACCGGCTCGCGGCCGCGCGAGGCGCGCTGCACTTCAAGATCGAGGTCGATCTGCGAGCAGAGGCCGAGCGTCACAGGGTCCATCGGCGCCAGATTGGCCGAATTCCAGTGCTTGCGTTCGCGGATCTGCTCGATCGTCGACTTGGTGGTGCCGACGAGGCGCGAAATCTGCGCGTCCTTCAGTTCCGGATGGTTGCGCACCAGCCACAAAATGGCGTTGGGGCGGTCCTGGCGCTTCGACAGCGGCGTGTAGCGCGGGCCCTTGCGCTTCGATTCCGGCACCCGGACCTTGGGGTCCGAAAGCTTCAGGCGATGGTTCGGGTCATTCTCGGCCCGGGCGATTTCCTCGCGGGTCAGCTGGCCGGTGATGACCGGATCCATGCCCTTGATGCCCTGCGCCGACTCGCCGTCGGCGATCGCCTTCACCTCGAGCGGATGCAGCGTGCAGAACTGCGCGATCTGCTCGAAAGTCAGCGCGGTGTTGTCGACCAGCCAGACGGCGGTCGCCTTGGGCATCAGCAGCGTATTGGCCATCAGATAAAATCCTCTCGTTCGCCCGCGTCCCTTGTGCGCGGGCGGTGGATAGAACCACCGAAATTGGGAATTGGGGCGTATATAGCGTTGTTCGCCCGTTGGGGCAAGAAATCTTTGGTTTCGACGAAAGTTTTGCCTGTCATCAAACTGTCGCGCATCCGTCATCGGCCTGAAATCTACACGCCGCAAAGCAGAGCCGCCCCAAATCTGAGGAGAGGTTCTACCATGCTGAATTCGCGCCTTTTCGCGCTGACCGCGGTGTTGACCGCGTCCGTCGCGCTGCCGGCCCATGCCGAGATGATGTTCAACCGTGTCGCCACCTTCGCCGTCGCCAACAACCTGCCGGCCGATGCCGACAAGTCGAAGCCGACCTCGTCCGAAATCATCACGGCGAGCGAAGACGGCAACACGCTGGTCTATTCCGACAGCCCGCTGGGTGCCGTCGGCTTCATCGACATCACCGACCCCAGGGCGCCGAAGGCCGGCGGCATCGTCAAGATCGACGGCGAGCCGACCTCGGTCGCCGTCGCCGGCGGCAAGGTGCTGGCCGGCGTCAACACGTCGAAGAGCAAGGCCGAGCCGTCCGGCAACCTGACTGTCATCGACCTTGCCTCGCAAGCGATCGAGAGCAGCCTGCGACCTCGGCGGTCAGCCGGATTCGGTTGCGCTTTCAGCAAGGACGGCAAGTTCCTCGCCATCGCCATCGAGAACGAGCGCGACGAAGAAGTCGAACGACGGCGAGATCCCGCAAATGCCGGCGGGCAACCTGAAGATCCTGTCGCTTGCCGCCGGCGTGCCCGATTGCGCCACCATCAAGACGGTCGACGCTCACCGGCCTCGCCGAAGTCGCGCCGGAAGATCCCGAACCCGAATTCGTTGCCTTCAACGAGGCCGGCGAGATCGCCGTGACGCTGCAGGAAAACAACCACATCGCGATCGTCGACGCGGCGACCGGCAAGGTGACCGCGCACTTCTCCGCCGGCGCGGTCACGCTCGAAAAGATCGACACCAAGAAGGACGGCGCATTCAACTTCACCGGCAAGCAGGAGAACGTCGCTGCGCGAGCCCGACGCCGTGAAATGGCTCGACAACGACCGCCTCGTGGTCGCCAACGAGGGCGACTACAAGGGCGGCTCGCGCGGCTTCACCATCTTCAGCAAGAACGGCGAAGTGGCTCTACGAATCCGGCCCGTCCTTCGAATACGAGGTCGCCAAGGCCGGCCACTATCCGGAGGCGCGCAACAAGAAGGGCATCGAGCCGGAAGGCGTCGAGATCGGCGCCTTCGGCGACGACAAGCTGCTCTTCGTCGCCTCGGAGCGCGGCTCGGTGGTCGGCGTCTACAAGGACACCGGCGGCGAGCCCGCAGTTCCTGCAGCTGCTGCCGTCCGGCATCGGCCCGGAAGGCATGGTCGCGATCCCGTCGCGCAACCTGCTGGTCACCGCCAACGAGACCGATCTGGTCGAGGACGGGCTCGCCCGCTCGCATGTCATGATCTACGAGCGCGCCGAGGGACCGGCCACCTATCCGATGATCACCGCCGAGCTGGCCAATGACGGCACGCCGCTCGGCTGGGGCGCGCTTTCGGCGCTGGCCGCCGACCGCGACGCGGCCGGCAAGCTCTATGCGGTGTCCGACTCGGTCTATCGCCCGCGCCGTCGATCTTCACCGTCGACGCGACGCAGACGCCGGCTGTGATCACCGGCAAGACCATCGTGACGCGCGACGGCAACCCGGCCCAGAAGCTCGACATCGAAGGTCTTGTCGCCGACGGCGAGGGCGGCTTCTGGCTGGCCATCGAAGGCGACCCGGCAAAGCTCGACTCCGCATGCCATCCTGCATGTCGACGACAAGGGCGAGATCAACCAGGAGATCGGCTTCCCGATGGACCTGCTCGCCCATCGAGACCCGCTTCGGCCTGGAAGGCATCACAACCATCGGCGAAGGCGACGACCTGATGCTGGTCATGGCCGTGCAGCGCGAATGGAACGACGACCCCAAGGGTCAGGTCAAGCTCGTCGCCTACAAGTCCGAAGGCCAAGGAATGGTCGGCGGTGCGCTACCCGCTCGAAGCGCCGCGGAAGGCGGCTGGATGGGCCTTTCGGAAATCACAGCCCATAACGGCAAGCTCTACATCGTCGAGCGCGACAATCTCGATCGGCGACGCTCGCCAAGGTGAAGCGCCTCTATCGCGTGCCGCTCGACGGCTTCAAGCCGGCCAAACTCGGCGGCGAGCTGCCGGTGGTCGAAAAGACGCTGGTGCGCGACCTGATCGCCCGATCTGAAAACGCGCCACCAACGGCTATGTCGTCGACAAGGTCGAAGGCTTCACCATCGACGCGGACGGCAACGCCTTCGTCGTCACCGACAATGACGGTGTCGACAATTCCTCCGGCGAAACGCTGTTCCTCAAGCTCGGCAACATTGAAGCGGTGAACTGAGCTCATCGCTTCAGCATCTGTGATCGACGGCGCCCGTCACGCCCACATTGCCCCTCACCCCAAAGGGGGAGATTGGCTGTCATCGACGCGGCGCTCACCCTTGGCGTCGGCGATTAGGCGAGGCCGGCGACGCAACTCCCCCCTCGAGGGGGAGATGGCCGGCAGGCCAGAGGGGGGCGCGAAGGAATGCAAGCTTCTCCGCCGCCACACCCTGCAAAGCAGTCTGCGATTGTCCTGCCTGCAAAGGGGGGAGATAGCGCAACAAAAACCCGCCAGACCATCCGGTCCGGCGGGTCTGGAGCCTGCGGCGGAACGCGGGTCCGAACTTACGCGGCTCTGCTTCGGAATTGTCGGCCCATCCGGCCAATGTCCGGCGTCTTCACGCGCCGGACTGGCGGCAGGGGTGTCTTTAGAACGCCCGGCGGGCGACCCGTTCGATGTCCGAGCGCGAAATGCCGATGTCGCTCAGCTGGCGTCTGTCCAGGTTATTCAATTCGCGGACCGTCTCATTGTAACGGCGCCAGTTCTTCAAAGTGCGGACCAGGTTCATCTGTCCCTCCATTCGTGTTCGATGGCGCTGATATGGTCATGACGCCGGGGAAATTGAATGGATGCTTTTGCATGGCCGGGATGCGTTTTGTGCATTGCACAATGGAGATCGACTATGTCACGTCGAGCACGATCTTGCCGATGTGGTGGCCCTCCTCCATGCGTTCATGCGCCCGCCAGGCCTCGCGCAGGGGGTAGATCATGTCCATCACCGGCGCGACACGGCGGGTGGCGAGTAGCGGCCAGACCTGCGCCTCGAGAGCGGCGGCGATGCCAGCCTTGAACTCGGTGGTGCGTGGCCGCAGCGTCGAGCCCGTATGGGTGAGGCGCTTGACCATCAGCTTGGAAAAATCGGCGGCGGCGACGGGACCGGACTGGGTGGCGATCTGCACGATACGGCCGTCGACGGCCGCGGCCTGATAGTTGCGCCCCACATAATCGCCCGCCACCATGTCGAGGATGACGTTTGCGCCGCGGCCTTGCGTCGCCTCCGCGACGACCTCGACGAAGTCCTGGCGATGGTAGTTGACGGCGCGGTCGGCGCCGAGCTTCAGGCAGGCGGCGCATTTGTCTTCGGAACCGGCTGTGGCGATGACGAAGGCGCCGAACGCGGAGCCGAGCTGGATCGCCGTAGTGCCGATGCCGGACGAGCCGCCATGGACGAGCAGGGTCTCGCCCTTCTTCAGGGCGCCGCGCTCGTACACATTGTGCCAGACGGTGAAGAAGGTCTCCGGCAATGCGGCCGCCTCGGTGAAGGTGAAGCCGGAAGGCACCGGCAGCGCGTTGCTTTCATGGACGAGGCAGAACTCGGCATAGCCGCCACCTGGCGTCAGCGCGCAGACGCGGTCGCCAACGCGCCAACGCGTCGCTCCTTCGCCAATGGCGGCGACCTCGCCCGCGACTTCGAGGCCGGGCAGGTCCGACGCGCCGGCCGGAGGCGGATAGGTGCCCCGGCGCTGCAGTATATCCGGCCGGTTGACGCCGGCGGCCCGCACCCGAATCAGGATCTGGCCGGGGCCGGGCGTCGGTACGTCGCGCTTTTCGGGCTTCAGCACCAGCGGCCCGCCGGGCTGCGAGATCGCGATAGCGGTCATTTTCGCCGGGATGTCGGTGTCGTGTGCCATCGTATTTCCTCTCCGAATTGCGAGCCGGCCCCCGGCATTTGCGTCAAGCATACCCTCGTATGTATTCTTTCGCGCAAATCATGCAAACGGGAGCGTTCCGATGGCCATCTTCGACGACGAACCGACAAAACCCAAGCGCGTGCATGAGATCGGGCAGGACCTTTCGCTGCTGTCGGTGGGCGAACTGGAGGAACGCATCTTGCAACTCACCGCCGAGATCGAACGGCTGCAAGCTGAGCTGAAATCGAAGGGCAGCACGAAAGCCGCGGCCGAGGCGCTGTTTCGCCGAAACTGATAGGCCGCGCCGTCGAATAGACGAACGTGTCGCGATCGTTCAGAGCTCTTCCCGCACTTTGAGTCTTTGATTTACGCATGTCGTTGTCGCAAAACCGCCGCACACTTTTGCGCGACATGCTTTAGAAACGGGCTGTGTCTGGGACGAAGATTTTCACCTCCCGCCGGATGGAAGCATGTTCGCAACCTACAGACCGATCCTCTCGCTGCTGCGCGGCACCGCCTTCCTGCTGGCGGCGTCGGGCCTGCACGGCCTGCTGCTGCCCTTGCGCGGGCAGGAGGAAGGATTTTCCACGGCGTCGCTCGGCCTGCTCGGCACAGCCTGGGCGGGCGGCTTCGTCGCCGGCTGCTTCTTTGCACCGCGTCTGGTGCGCAAGGTCGGCCATGTGCGGGCATTCGGCGCTTTCGCGGCTTCCGGCGCCATCATCGCGCTTTTGACGGGCCTGATCATCAACGCGCCGGTCTGGATAGTGCTACGGGCCTGCACCGGCTTCACCATGGCCGGCGCCTTCATGGTCATCGAGAGCTGGCTGAACGAGCGGGCGACCAACGAGAACCGCGGCACCGTGTTCGGCCTCTACATGATGGTGACCTATGCCTCGATCATGGCCGGGCAGATGATCGTGGCGGCCGGCGACGTGAAACAGGCGTCGCTGTTCATGGTGGCCGGCATCTTCTTCTGCTGCTCGCTGATCCCGACCGCCGTTTCTTCGGCGGCGACGCCGAAGCCGCTGCAGGACGTGTCGCTCGACCTCAAGGGGCTCTACGCCAATTCGCCGGTTTCCTTCGTCGGCTGCCTTCTGATCGGCGTCGCCAACGGCGCCTGGGGAACGCTGGGCGCGGTCTATGGCGCGCGTATCGGCATCTCGACGGCGGAGATCGCGCTGATGATGAGCCTGGTGGTGGTGTCGGGCGCGGCCATGCAGATGCCGGTTGGCCGCCTTTCCGACAAGACCGACCGCCGTTACGTGCTGGCCGGCGCCGCCCTCGGCTCGGCGCTGTTCGCGCTGTTGATCTTCGTCGCCGCACCGCGCACGGCAGCGTTCGTGATCGCCATGACGGCAGCCTATGGCGCGCTCGCCTACACGCTCTATTCGCTCGCCGTGGCGCATGCCAACGACCACGCCGCGCCGGAGGATTTCGTCAAGGTCTCGGGCGGGCTGCTGCTGCTCTATGGTTTCGGCACGATGATCGGGCCGGTGCTAGGCGCGGTGCTGATGGGCAAGCCTGACGGCCGGAAAGCCTGTTCCTGGCCACCGCGCTCGCGCATGCCTCGCTCGCCGTCTACACGGTGGTGCGGGTCAGCCAGCCGCGCGCCGGTGCCGGTCGAGGACCGCGAGGCGTTCAAGTCGCTGCCCGCCGATCGCGCGGTCACGCCCGAAGTCGCTGCAGGCTCGATCCGCGCGCGCGCGACGGCCGAACAAGGCAGTTGAGATTCGCAAGGCTTTGCCTCACAAAGAGTTGGATGAGCCCTGCCGATGCCTTCATCGCCATTGCTGATGCCAATCGCCGCTATCTGCTGGAGGAATTGCGGCGCGGGCCGAAAACCGTGAACCAACTTGCTGCCGGGCTGCCGGTGTCGCGCCCGGCGGTTTCCCAGCATCTCAAGGTGCTGCTCGACGCCGGGCTGGTCAGCGCGCGCTCCGAAGGCACGAAGCGCTTCTACGCCGTCAGCACGGCCGGCTTCATGCATCTCAACATCTGGCTGGATCAATTCTGGGAAAATTAAGCACGTCGCGCAAAAGTTGCAGCGGTTTTGCGATAGCGACATGCGTATCAGGGATTTGAACCGCGCGAAGCTAACTGAAGGTCGCGAGGCGCTTGTCGCCTGCCGCGGCCAGCAGAAAGTGGATCAACCGCATTTCAAAAAATCACCCACGCCCCCGGCGGCACCTTGGGCGCCGCCGCCAACGGTTTCCGCGCCGGTGTTCCGGCTATGTCAGCCCCGTTCAGTGCGTGGTAGGTTGGGACCTTCAACTTTTCAATCTCGTCCTTGAGTGCCAGCTTGCGACGCTTCAGCTTCACGATTTCGAGATCATCGACCGACGGATGCAGCATGGCTTCGTCGATTTCGCGTTCGATATCACCGTGTTTGCGCTGAAGTTCTTCAAGATGGTTGGCAAGAGACATGATTGGTTCTCCCTTTCATGGTTTCCTCGAGGCAACCGTCACGGAGTTCCACCGCTGAAGCCAGCGTGACGGAACGGTGACACTTTGCCACCTCATCGACTGCGAAGTCGATTTCAACGTAGTAGCATTTCCTGTCAGCCTGAAATGTGGTAATGGCGCGGCGCCGGAATCACGTTTTCCGGACCCGCCCGGAATGGCGCGAAGTTGGGCGCCGGAGACTCTCAGACGGTAAGTATGTCGGATCAGGAAAAGGCCGAGATTCGTCTCGAGTTTGCACGGTTGAAACAAGAGCACGCCGACTTCGACGCTGCGATTGAAGCCATGATCGCCACCGGCTGCGATCCCTTGCAAATTCAGCGGATGAAGAAGAAGAAGCTTGTCCTGAAGGACAAGCTGAAGAACCTGGAAGACAGGATCATTCCCGACATCATCGCCTGAGCCCGCCTCGAAACTCTACTCCAGCAGATTGGCTGGCAATCCTTGCGATGGCGGCGGAACTGGGCTAATGCGCCCACTTCCTTCGTGTCGGGGAAATGCCGTGGCAAAACAACGCGCCGATGTCGCCATCATCATGGGCAGCCAGTCCGACTGGGCGACGATGAAACACGCCGCCGACACGCTTGCGGCCCTTGGCATTCCCTATGACAGCCGCATCGTCTCGGCCCATCGCACGCCGCAGCGGCTCTACGAGTTCGCGCACGGCGCCAAGGCGGAAGGCTTCAAGGTCATCATTGCCGGCGCCGGGGGGGCTGCGCACCTTCCCGGCATGACGGCCGCGATGACGGCGTTGCCGGTGTTTGGCGTGCCGGTCGAATCGAAGGCGCTGTCCGGGCAGGATTCGCTGTTGTCGATCGTGCAGATGCCAGCCGGCATCCCGGTCGGCACGCTGGCGATCGGCAAGCCCGGCGCCATCAACGCCGCACTGCTCGCCGCCGCGGTCCTTGCGCTCGGCGACGAAGCGCTGGCCGGGCGACTTGAGGCCTGGCGCGCCGAACAGACGGCGAAAGTCGCCGAAAAGCCCTCGGACGCGGCATGAGCGCCGCGCTGCCAGCCGGCTCGACGATCGGCATCATCGGGGGCGGCCAGCTCGGCCGCATGCTGGCGATGGCCGCCGCCCGGCTCGGCTACCGAACGGTGGTGGTTGAGCCGCAAAGCGATTGCCCCGCCGCGCAGGTCGCCAACCGGCAGATCATCGCCGCCTATGACGACGCCTACGGGCTGGCCGAGCTGGCGCGCGAAAGCGACGTCATCACCTACGAGTTCGAGAACGTGCCGGTGGCTGCGGCAGCCGGGCTTTCGGCCGACACGCCGGTGTTTCCGCCTGCGAAGGCGCTGGAGGTCAGCCAGGACCGCGTGGTCGAAAAATCGTTCCTCAACGGCATCGGAATATCCACAGCGGACTATCGGCCTGTGGACAACGACCGGCAGCTGATCGATGCCCTGAAGGCATTTGCGGGCGCCGGCATCCTGAAGACGCGCCGCATGGGCTACGACGGCAAGGGCCAGCGCGCCTTTCGCGATGTCGGCGGCGACGACGTTTCCGGCACCTTTGCCGCCATGGGGGCCGTGCCGCTCGTGCTGGAGGCCTTCGTTTCCTTCAGCCGCGAAATCTCGGTGATCGCGGCGCGGGGCCGAGATGGCTCCATGGCCGCTTACGACCCGGCCGAGAATATCCATCGCGCGGGCATCCTCCACACATCGACCGTTCCGGCCAGCTTGCCGGCGGCGACGGCGCGGGCGGCGCGCGATGCGGCCTTCACGATCCTCAAGGCGCTCGACTATGTCGGGGTGATCGGCGTCGAGTTTTTCGCCTTGAAGGACGGCAGCCTGCTGGTCAACGAGATCGCGCCGCGCGTTCACAATTCCGGCCACTGGACCGAGGCCGCATGCGGCATTTCGCAGTTCGAGCAGCATATCCGCGCAATCGCCGGCCTGCCGCTCGGCGCGACCGCCCGCCATTCCGACTGCGTGATGGAAAATCTGATCGGCAACGACATCGGCCGAGCGGAAGCGTTGCTCGCTGAGCCCAATCTTGTGCTGCACCTCTATGGCAAGGTGGAGGCGCGGGCGGGCCGCAAGATGGGTCATTTCACGCGCCTGAAGAAACGGGCCGCTCCCAGAGCAACGAAGGCGACGGGGGCCTAGGGTATTTTGCTAGCCAGGCAGAATCGCCTGCATTCCGCTCCAGTGAGGGCTTCCAGCGGTTGACACGGGCAAGTGACCTCGTTTATGAGCCTCTCACAAATTCGGCGCGTCTTCGGGCGCGCCTTTCAGTTCGGCCCGGACGAGGGCCCATTCGACGGGCAAGACAATGAAGATCAAGAATTCGCTCAAGGCTCTCAAGGGCCGCCACCGCGACAACCAGCTGGTTCGCCGCAAGGGCCGCATCTACATCATCAACAAGACTGCGCCGCGCTACAAAGCTCGCCAGGGCTGATCGGGCGTTAGAGCATTTTGCAGCCAGGCGGAATCGACTGGCGTCGCACAAATGCGGCTAAACAATCGGAATCCCCGGTTCAATCTCTGAACGCATTCCGCTCTCCTTTCACGCGAAATTCAGTTTGACGTTCCGCGATGCGGGGATAAATTCCCGCATATGCGGAGCGTTTTTGCATTGGCCACTGCCCTGACATTCGGCGCCGCGTTTCCGGCTTTCGCCGAAGAACTTCCCATTCAGCAGGAACCACCTGCCCAGCAGGAGGCCAAGCCGCTGGCCGAAGAAAAGGTCGGCAGCCGTCTCGACGAGCTTTTCAGCGAGCTCAAGCGCGAGCGCAACGAAAAGGCAGCCGAGCGCATCGCGGGCAGGATCTGGCAGGAATGGTTCAAATCGGGCAGCGCCTCGGTCGACCTGATGATGCAATGGGCAAGCCAGGCGATGGAAGCCAAGAAATTCGATGTGGCGCTCGACTTTCTCGACCAGGTGATCGTGCTGCAGCCAACTTACGCGGAAGGCTGGAACCGCCGCGCCACCGTGCATTTCATGATGCAGAACTTCGGCAAGTCGATGGCCGACATTGAGCGGACGCTGGAATTGGAGCCGCGCCATTTCGGCGCCTTGTCCGGCATGGCCGAAATCATGAAGACCACCGGCCGCAAGCAGCTGGCGCTCGATGCCTATCAACGCGTGCTTGAAATCTATCCGATGATGCGCAGCGCGCAGAACGAGGTGTCCGAGCTTTCCGAGGAACTGGCGGGCGAGGGCATCTGAGCGGAAACCCGGCCGGCCGCGCCCTCGTCACTTACGTTATCCATCCCCGCAGACATTTGCCCCGACGATGAATTTGACAACCGCCGCGTTCGCCTTCCTGCTCGCCTTTTTCCTGATGCTCGCCGGCGTCACCCGCGTCGGCTCGTGGCTGATCGAGCGGCGCAACCCGGCGGTCGGAAGTTTTGCGACGGTGAACGGCACCCGCATGCATTATGTGCATGTGCCGGCCGGGCCCAACCCCGACCTGCCTCCGCTGGTGTTCATCCACGGCGCCAGCGCCAATCTCAAGGACCAGATGACGCCGCTGAGGCCGCTGCTCGAAGGGCGCGCCGAAATGTTGTTCTTCGACCGCCCAGGCCATGGCTGGTCGGGGCGCGGCAGCCGCAACGACAACCCGCACGAGCAGGCGCAGACCATCGCGGCGCTGATGGATCATGTCGGCATCCGGGACGCCATCATCGTCGGCCATTCCTTCGGCGGGGCGGTGACGGCGACCTTCGGGCTGGAGCAGGCGGCAAGGACCCGCGGCCTGGTATTCCTGTCGGCGGTAAGCCACCCGTGGCCCGGCGGGGCAACCGCCTGGTATTACAGCGTTGCGGCGACCCCGGTGATCGGCTGGCTGTTTGCGCAGACCGTCGCCTATCCGGCGGGCACGTCGCGCCTGGCCGCCGCCACGACCTGCGTGTTTGCCCCGAACGCGGTGCCGGACGGCTATTCCGACGCGGCTTCGATACCGCTGGTGCTGCGGCCGGGCGCTTTCCGTTCCAATGCGCTCGATGTAGCCGGTCTCTACGGCCATGTTCTGGAGGCCGCCAAACGCTACCGCGACATCAAGGTCCCGACAGTGGTGATTTCCGGCGACCGAGACGCGGTGGTTTACGAGGAGATCCATTCCACGGGACTGGCGCGCGACATTCCCGGCGCCGAACCGGTCTGGGTGAGGAATCTCGGCCACAAGCCCGACTGGGTGGGGCCAGACCTGGTGGTGACGGCGATCGAGAAGGTAGCCGGCAAGGAGCGCGACCTTGCAGCCGCGGCGCGCACTGTCGAGGCGCGGATCGCCGGCGACGCATATCGCGCCGGCTGCGTCGACGAGAAGGCGCCGGTCGGTGAGTTGGTGCCGGAGTAAGGCTTTGGCTTTCTGGTGCGTCCTTCGAGGCTCGCCCGCAAAACCCGTGCAAACTTTCAAACGTCCATTGCGGGCTCGCACCTCAGGATGAGGACTGTTTGCGCACTGCCAGTCTTGAGAGGTCATCTATGACTTCTCGCCATTTCAAGAGCGAGCGGTCAGCGCCAGCGATCCTCATCCTGAGGAGCGAGCCCCCAGGATGGTTGGAAATTTCATGCGTCCTTGCCGGGCGAGGCTCGAAGGACGCACGAAATCACAGCGCGATCAGATGCCGCCCAGCCCGTCCGAACCGATATAGGCGATGCGCAGCATGTTGGTGGAGCCCGGCGTCCTCAGCGGCACGCCCGCCGTGATGATGATGCGGTCGCCGACCTTGCCGAAGCCTTCGGCGAAGGTGATCTGGCAGGCGCGGTCGACCATGTCGTCGAGATCGGCGGCGTCCGGCGTCACCACGCAATGGGTTCCCCACAGAAGCGATAGCCTACGGGCCGTCTGAAGCACCGGCGAGAGCGCGATGATCGGCACCTGCGGGCGCTCGCGGGCGGCGCGCAGGCCGGTGGTGCCGGATGCGGTGTAGGTCACGATGGCCGTCAGCTTCAGCGTCTCGGCGATCTGCCGGGCGGCGAGCGAAATCGCGTCGGCGCCGGTCGCCTCGGGTTCGGAACGCTGGGCGTTGATGATGCCGGGATAGGTCGGGTCCTGCTCGACGCGCTGGGCGATGCGATCCATGGTCGCCACCGCTTCGACCGGGTATTCGCCGGCCGCGGATTCGGCCGACAGCATGATGGCGTCGGCGCCCTCGAACACAGCCGTGGCGACGTCGGACACTTCGGCGCGGGTCGGTACGGGTGCTGTGATCATCGATTCCAGCATCTGCGTGGCCACGACCACCGGCTTGCCGGCGCGGCGGGCGGCGCGGGTGATCTGCTTCTGGATGCCGGGCACGGCTTCCAGCGGCATCTCGACGCCGAGGTCGCCGCGGGCCACCATCAGCGCATCCGAGAGTTCGATGATCTCGGCAAGCCTGGCAACGGCCTGCGGCTTCTCGATCTTCGACAGCAGCGATGCGCGGCCGCGGGCGATCTTGCGGACTTCGGCCAGATCTTCCGGGCGCTGGATGAAGGACAGCGCCACCCAATCGACGCCGGTGGCAAGCACGGCGTCGAGATCGCGGCGGTCTTTTTCGGTCAACGCGCCAACCGGCAGGTCAGTGTCCGGCAGGCTGACACCCTTGCGGTCGGAAATCTTGGTGCCGGAAATGACCGTGCAGACGATCGACTTGCCGTCGGCGGATTGCGCCTGCAACTGCAGGCGGCCGTCGTCGATCAGCAGGCGATGGCCGGGCTGCACCGACTGGAGAATTTCAGGATGCGGCAGGTTGACCCGGGTGGCGTCGCCGAGTTCCATGCGGTCGTCGAGCGTGAAGGTCTGGCCGACGGTCAGTTCTTCCCTGCCGTTTGCGAATTTGCCTACGCGCAGCTTCGGCCCCTGCAGGTCGGCGAGGATGCCGATCGGCCGCCCCACCGCTTCCTCCACCGCGCGGATGCGCCCCACCAGCGTCTCCATGGTGGGGTGGTCGGTGTGGCTCATGTTGATGCGGAAAATGTCGGCGCCGGCTTCGAAAAGCTTGCGGATCATGGCCTCATCGGAGGAGGCTGGACCGAGCGTGGCGAGTATTTTTACCTTGCGGCTGCGTCTCATTGACCGTTGCTTCCCGTGACGGCGGCTGTGCCGTCCGTTGCGGGCTCGTCAGTCAATTGGACCATCCAGCTTGCCTGCTCGCCCGTGTCGTATTCCTGAAAGCCGGCGCGCTGGAAACCTCGGGCGAAACAATCGCTGACGCCGGAAACCTTGAACTCTTTTTCCGCTACGCACATGTTGACCGGACCATCCCAGCGCCCACCGCGCTCGGCATCTTCTGCATAAAGATAGTAATAGCGTGATGACAGCTGGCCCTCGATCAGCGTCTTGCAGGTCGATCCCTCGACATGCCACCAGCCTTCGGTGACCCAGCCCGCCTTGGCGCGGTAGCCGACGGCGACGCCGACGAGATTCTGCGTGGCATTGCAGACACGGAAGTCGGCATGGGCCGGGGTGGCTGACAGGGCGGCAAGGACCGGCAGCGCGAGAACAGCCGAGAGGGCGGTCACCGCAAGGTGAAAACGCTGCCTCCTGGCGATTTCCATCGTGAAGCCCCTCATGCGTGAAATCAGCATATTAGACGCCCCTTTTCGGCAAAGTGCGGGCGCATGTCAACGCGGTTGCGTCGTCAATCCTAATCGATTAGTGCGCCAAAAGCGCCCGGATTCGGGTGCACGCACCCATTTCAGCGAAAACAATGACCAAACAACGACGTTGCGCGTCGCGCCGCTTCTTGGAATGATGAAACTTCTAGCCGCCCACCACCGCCGGATCCCATGACCCGTTCCGCAGTTTTTGCCCCGTTCGACATCATCGAAGGCGACCGGAAGAGAGGCATCCTGCTGGTCGCGGACCATGCGCACCGCGAACTGCCGGAGGAATATGGCGATCTCGGCCTGCCGGCGACGGAGTTCGACCGCCACATCGCCTATGACATCGGCGTCGCGGCGGTGACGGCCAGACTTGCCGGGCTGCTCGGCGTGCCGGCGGTGATGGCGCGGTTCTCGCGGCTCCTGATCGATCCCAATCGCGGCGAAGACGACCCAACGCTGATCCGCCAGCTCTATGACGGCACGGTGGTGCCGGGAAACTATCCGATGGCCGCAGAGGAACGGGAGCGCCGGCTCGATCGCTTTTACCGCCCCTATCACGACGCCGTCGCCGCCATGGTGGCCTCCGTGGCGCACGAATCGGCGGGCGCGCCGTTCATCTTCTCGGTGCATTCGTTCACGCCGGTGATGCAGGGGCATGTCAGGCCCTGGCATGTCGGCGTGCTATGGGACATGGACAACCGGGCGCCGTGGCCGCTGATCGAGATGCTGGCCGCCGACCAAAAGCTCGTCGTCGGCGACAACGAACCTTATGACGGGGCACTGCGCGGCGACACCATGTTCCGTCACGCCATCGTCAATGGTTTCGCCCATGCGCTGATCGAGATCCGGCAGGACCTGATCGCCGACGACCGGGGCGCCGCCGAATGGGCCGAGCGCCTGGCGCCGATCGTTGACGCGATCAACCGGCGTGCCGATATACACGAGGTCAGACAATACGGCTCGCGCACCGGGCCGGTGTGAAGGATTTTCTCAAATGACCGAGCTCAGCGACGAACAGAAGCGCGATTTCGAGGCGGCTGCGTTCCGCACGCTGGTCGAACATCTGCGCCAGCGCAGCGACGTGCAGAACATCGACCTGATGAACCTCGCCGGCTTCTGCCGCAACTGCCTGTCCAACTGGTATGGCGACGCGGCGCGAGCGGCAGGCGTGGCGCTGTCCAAAGAGGAGACGCGCGAAATCGTCTACGGCATGCCCTATGCCGAATGGCAGGCGAAGCACCAGACGGATGCTTCCGCCGCCAAGCGGGCCGAATTCGAGGCGCGGCGGCCGAAGGATCACTAGCTTACCCTCGCCCCGTTTACGGGGAGAGGGTGGTCGCGAAGCGACCGGGTGAGGGGCAGCAGCTGCTTGACAAGTTTGATGCCGCCCTTCATCCGCCTGCCGGTCTTCTCCCCCGTGAACGGGGGAGAAGGGGAACTTCCGCCTTGACCCGCTCCCCGGCCTGAGGCATCGAACCCGCCGACCCAAGCCGCGCCGAGTCGCGGCCCACATTCCGGAGAGATTTCATGGCCGACGACATCACCGAAACCAGCCAGACCGTTGCCGCGGGCCAGTTGCGCGCTTTCATCGAGCGCGTCGAGCGGCTGGAAGAGGAAAAGAAGACCATCGCCGACGATATCAAGGAAGTTTTTGCCGAGATGAAGGGCACCGGCTTCGACACCAAGGCGGTGCGCACTATCATCCGGCTGCGCAAGAAGGACCAGGCCGAGCGCCAGGAAGAGGAAGCGATCCTCGACCTTTACAAGGCCGCGCTCGGCATGGAGTAATAGATCCGGGAAGCTCTTCCTGGGAAGGTCGGCGGCATGCAGGCTGATGGATGAATGTCTCTGCCTGTCGCAGCCTACGGCAGTGCAATGTGCATCGACGCATCCACCACAGGTTCAAGAAGCTGCTGTGCAGCGCCGCCGCGCTCAGCAGCCAGGCTGCTTCTCTCCGGTCGATCTTCATCGTCTCGGTGCCTTATTTATGCGGCATGAGGAATGCCATGCGAAGATTTATCTTCACGGCAATCTGTATCGCCGCAGCAACAGCCGCGAACGCCCATGATTGGTACGAGGACAAGTTTGACCCACAGATGAAATATAAGTGTTGCGATGGCACTGATTGCCGCGCCATACCTCGGTCTTCGGTGCGGTCCAGGGTCGACGGCGGCTACACTTACTTGCCGCATAATTTCACCATTCCACGCGATCGCGTACAGGAATCCCCGGACGACCAGTACCACATCTGCGAGAGCACCTACGTCGTAACCAATCAGCTTTATTTGCGTTGCTTTTTCGCACCTGGCGTCAAGGTTTCTGTGCGTTAGACGATAAGTACTGCGCGTCATCCGGACGAGCGTTCTTCCACTTCGGTACTGCTGTGGCAATGCAACACTAGATAGAAAAAGCCCGGGCGAAGACGGAGCTTGATTTTGACCACGCTTTCCCTCTCAACTAGGTCGCCGGTGGCGGCTAGAGAGGCGGGCGTTTGATGCCTTTTGCTCCAGTCCGGGAGCATGCCTTTGCCCGGTACCCTGATCCTTTTGCCGGGCACCTTCCTCGCTGGCCCAGCCTATGCCAGATGCGTGAACACGACCACCGGCATCGAAGTCACGCAAGCGAGCGGACAGCCGACTTCCAGTCAGAGCGTCGTCTGCGACAGCACTCCTCCTAATCCCACCGCCGCGAGTACTCGCGGCTCCTGAAGGCAACCATTTCTACTGGCGCAAGGGCTATCTAATGGGCTGATAACCGCGTGACTGACCCCGATCCTCGATGCCCTGAATATTGATGAAAGGGCGTTCCGTACCGGTGTGGTTACTTCGTTCGATTTCGTGAGATACCTCCGTCATGCGGAACCTTCTTGGCCGGGGCCAATCAGGGTCGTTGAGCGCAACCTGTTCGCCGCTTGCCGGCTTTGCGAGAAACGTAACCATGCGGTCGACGCAGAGGTTTCCGTCCTTATCGAACCCGTAAAATTGACATGTCAAAGTCATCGTACCGCCCGTCGTGTTGTCGCCCCACTCTTTCAGAATAACAAATCGGCGCTCCAGAAACGCCATGACCGCACGAGCGACATACTCTGCATGTCATTCCGATTCATGAGAGTTCGCGGTGCAGGCTTGGAAACATCGGATCTAATGCATGTCCCGCTGCCGCCTCCGTCCTCGGTGCGGACCCGAGGCGACGGAGGAAGCCAGTTTTTGCGTGTTTGCTCCGCGCCTCGAGGGCCTGGCGTTGCAACTTGCGCGACTTTCGACGAATGGAGCTACCGAAGCTGCGAAAGCTTTGTTGAAGGCAAGCAAGCTGTTTCCCAAGTTGAAAAAGCTGGCGAAAAATCTGGCAACCCGGTCCACCGCTATAGCAGGCGGCAAGAAACCTAGATCCCCAGCATTCCTGCGCTCTGTCACGGCCTGACCCGTGTGAACATGCCGAAAACTCGGTGAACCTTTCGGTCGAGCAGTCAGGCCAGGCTACCGACTTTGATTACCTTCGGCTCATAGCCCTTGGTGTGCTACCGTACCACCGTGCGGGTGCTGGTGTGGCCAAGCCTGCTCCTTCCCGGATCAGTGGCCTCTCGAAGGCAGCCGCCCGTTCCAAATCCAATAGCCAGCTTGCCGATTGAGCACGAAGAATTCGTGTTCGTCGATGCCAAGAACCCCCGGAAGGAGGCGCGGAACGCGCCAGCGCCATCGCGCAATGACGACGACGGCTACGAAGGCGACGAGGTCCGAGGTCGAGCAGGATGCCGACAAGTTCCATGCTCCAGACGCCCTCGAGCACCACGCCGAGACCTCACCTGCGATGAATGAATTCTTCTGCCTAAACTAAAACGGCCGTGCGGAAGCGGCGCTCTTTCACCCAGGGCAAGACGGCGCTCGACGATCCGGCCGAACCGCTCGATGGAAAAATTGACCAGGAAGTAGAGAAGTCCGGCAAACGTGTAGAATTCGAGCGTCAGGAAATTCCGGCCGATGATCTCCTGTGTCTTCAGGAGCAACTCACCGACGCCGATGATGGAAAGCAGCGTCGACGCCTTGACGATTTCAACGGCGGTGTTGATCCACACAGGCAATATCTGGCGGAGCGCCTGCGGCAAAAGCACGAGCATGAGAATCTGCGGCATTCTCAGCCCGACGCTTTTTCCCGCATCGACTTGTGTTGCCGGGATCGCCTGGAGCGCGCCGCGAGCAATCTCGCCCAGATGGCCGCCGCAGAAAAGCGACAGCGCGAACATGCCCGAGCCGATGGCTGTGAACTGCACGCCGAAAACGGCAAGGATGTAGAAATTGGCAAGGATCAGCACGAGAACAGGCGTGCCGCGCACGACATCGACGTAGACACGCAGCAGCCACCGCAGCGGACGCCAGCCGTAAGCGAGGCCGATGCCAGTAAAAAGGCCGAGCGCCGAGCCGGCAAAAATTGCGACGGCGGAGATTTCGATCGTGGCCAACAGGCCCTCGGCCAGTTGCCCCCGCGCCATCCAGATTTCCGCGAAGAATTCGCCCATCACCGTTTCAGAATTTCGGAAAGCGCCGCTCGAGCCGTCGCAGCCCCGCAGCGATCACCAGGCAAGTGCCGAGGTAAAGGATGCTGGCCGCCATCCAGGCCTCGACCACGCGGAATGTGTCGACATTGATGCGACGCGCCTGGAAGGTGAGCTCTGGTATGGCGATGGCGGCCGCGATGGACGTGTCCTTGAAGAGCGAGATGAAGGTCGAGCCGAGCGCCGGCAGCGCATTGCGCAACATGATCGGGAAGCGCACCAACCGCGCCACCTGGAATCGCGTCAGCCCGATCGACAGGCCGGCGTCGATCAGCCCCGCCGGAATGCCGATCAGGCTGGCCCGGAACACTTCCGTCAGATAAGCCCCCGCATAGATTGACAGTGAAGCCACGAAGCTTTCCAGCTTGCCCAAGCGGATGCCGAGTTCGGGGAGTACAAAGTACGCGATCAGCACGATGACCAGGAGCGGCGTGTTGCGGATCGCGGTGACGTATATGTTCGCCATGCCGCGCAAAAACCGCGATCTGCCGGTCGCCGCGAAGGCCGATGCCAGACCGATCGCAGCACCGATCAGTATCGAGAAAAAGGCGAGCACCAGACCAAGGGCCAACCCGCCGAGCAATTGGTCGAGGTTGGCCCAGATCACATTGAAGTTGAAAGTGTAGGTCATTGCGCCGGCAAGCCAGCTTCAACGCAATTCGGCGGGGAAGCCGATCTTCGGCGCCGGAGGCGCTTCGCCGAACCACTTTTCAAACGACGCGCTGTAGGTGGCGAATTCGACGCCGGAAAGCGCCTCGCGCAATGCGATGTTGACGAAATTGAGCCAGTCGGCGTCGCCCTTCTTTACGGCGCAGGAATAGGTCTGCGGATTCCAGCCATAGCCGGCATCGAGGTATTTGTCTGGGTTCTGCTTCATGAACCATTTGAGCGAGGACATGTCGGTTGCGGCGGCGTCGGCACGGCCGGAATTCAGCGCCTGGTACATGAGGTCGACGCTCTCATACTGGTCGACCTTGGCTTCCGGCAGGGCCTGATGCACCATCTCCTCGGCATAGACGTTCTGCAGAACCGATACGGTGACCGCAGAACCCGCCGCTTTCAATTCGTCATAGGTCTTGTGCTTGGTATCCTTGGTCAGGAGGAAACCGACGCCTTCGCGATAGTAAGGCAGGGTGAAGGCAACCTGCTGCGCGCGGGCGGCCGTCACCGTCATGAACTGGCATGTGATGTCGACCTTGTCGGTGACCACGTTCGGGATGCGTGCGTCGGATGCCTGGATGACGAATTCAACCTTCTCAGCGTCGTCGAACAGGCCTTTGGCGATGATCTTGGCAACGTCGACATCGAAACCGGCTAGATTCCCCGCCTCGTCGCGAAAATGCCAGGGCGGGTTGGTGCTGCCGGTGCCGACGATCAGCTTGCCGCGGGCAAGCACATCCGCAAGCTTATCGGCCTGGGCGGTCCCCAAGCCCAGGATCAAGCTTCCGACGCAGAGGATGAATGTCTTCGAATGCTTGTTCATATCTTCCTCCCATTATTGAACGCATCTGGTTTATTTACCGTACCTTGCCGCGTGCGGCCACAGGCCAGACGAGTTCGACGCGGCCGTCGCGAAGGCCGTAAACCTCGTCGACCATGTTGGAGACGACACAGCAGTGGTTGGGAATGATATTGACGATCTCGCCGACGCGCGGTTTTTCGGCAGAGGCCGAAAGGTCGATGATGCCGTGCTCTTCCGAAAGGTTGATCACTGTCGCCTCGGGATACTCCACGACATGCCCGAAGTTTTGCACGTAGTATTGCTCGCGGGTCAGCACCTTGGAGCCGGCATCGACGATGGCCCGGTCCTTGGTCGGCCGGCTCACCACCGTGGTGCGGACATGCATGGCGCAATTCTCCCAGGTGGCGACGCCGGAGTGCACCATCATGACGTCGTTGTAGACGTAGGTGCCGGCGCGATGCTCTGTCATCATCGGATAGTCGGCCAGCGAATTCAGCGAAGGCGTGCCGCCTCCTGAGAGGACCGGGAGCGGCAGCCCCGCCGTGCGAAACAGGGAGACGGCCTCAGCAAAGAACTCCAGCGTGCGCGGTGCGTTGTTGGGAAAGACCAGCAGCCCTTCGCATTCGACACCTGGCAGCCTGCCCGCAAGTCGGGCAAGCTCGAGCGCCATCGCCGGCCGCTGGACGCCGTTACGGCCGAAGCCAGCATCGCACTCGATCAATAAGGGAAGGGTGCGACCGCGGCGGTGCGCGGCGTCGGAAAGACCACGAAGCACGATTTCGTTGTCGGCGACGACTGCAAGCCGCTTCACGCGTTCGGCCAGGTCCATCAGGCGGCCGGTCTTGGCGTCGCCGACGATGTTGAATGTGATGAGCAGGTCGTCGGTCACGCCGGCATCGATGAAGATCTCGGCCTCGCCGAGTTTCTGGCAGGTCAGCCCGACGGCGCCGGCGGCGATCTGCAAGGCCCCGATCGCCGGAATCTTGTGGGTCTTGATATGAGGGCGGTTGGCCCGGCCGCTACCGGCGATCATGCGCTGGACGCGGGTAATATTGCCTTCCAGCCGATCGAGGAGAACCGTTACGCACGGCGTGTCGAGATCGCCTGCAGCCGTCAGCATCGGGTTGCGCCTGATATCCATGCCATGCTCGCTGAACTGGTGTTGTCATCAAGTAATTGCGCAGGCACGGCAGCCCGAACTTCTCATTGCTTCAACGTTCCGTGCCTGCTGGCGATTTCACGACATGCGGTTCACCCGCGGTTGCCCCTCCGGCCGTTGATGTCCGGGCAGGTCGGCCAATGTCAGAAGCCCTTGCCGATCCAGTCGTCGACATTGGTCGCGTCAACCTGGTGGGTCGGCAGCACGATCTCCTTGTCGAGCTTTTCGCCTTTGGCGACCTTGTAGCCGTACTGGACGCCTTCCGGCGCGACAAAGTGATAGGTGAACGTCGCCACCATCTTGCCGGCCTTGATGGCATCATAGGCGGCGTTTTCGCCGTCGATGCCGACCACCTTGACTTCCGACAGCCGGTTGGCCGCTTCAAGCGCCGTCACCGCGCCGAGCGCCATGTCGTCGTTGTGGGCGTAAACCAGCTGGATCTCGCCGGGCTTGAAGCGCTGCAGGATGTCTTCCATGAACTTGATCGCCGGCTCGCGGACATAATTGGCCACCTGGTCGGCGACCACCTTCACGTCCGGGCATTTCTCCGCCAGCACCTTGTTGAAGGCGTCGTGCCGGTCAACGGTGGCCGAGGCGCCCGCCGTGCCCTGTATCTCGATGACGTTGCCCTTGCCGCCAAGCGTCTGGCAGACGAATTCGCCGGCTGTCTTGCCGATCAGGACATTGTCGGCGCCGATATGAAGCGTGACGTCCGTGTTGACCTTGCGGTCGAGCGTGACCACCGGGATGCCGGCATCCATCGCCTGCTTCACGACGGGCGTCAGGGCATCGGCGGTCACCGGGCTGATGATCAGCGTCTTGACCCCTTGCGAGATCAGGCTTTCGACATCGGAAACCTGCTTTGCGGCCTGGTTCTCGCCATTGGTGACGATCAGATCGACGTCGGGCAGATTTGCTTCGGCGTATTTCTTGTTGCCCTCGACCATGTTGACGCGCCACGAACTTTCCATGGTGCCCTGCGAAAAGCCGATCTTGATCTTGTCCTCGGCGAAACCGGCCCCGAGGCCGGCAACGGTCATCGCTGCGGCGCATGCGGCCGTGGCAATATGTCTTGTCCTCATTCTCATCGCTTCCTCCTTGCGTTGGCGGGTCTTCCCGCTCATCCCGTGCTATCCCTGCGCGGAATTGCTGCGCCGCCGGCGCTGCGTTTCGAACAGCACCGCGACGACGATGATGGCGCCCTTGACGATTTGCTGCGTGAACGGCGAGACGCCGGCGAGATTGAGAATGTTGGCGAGCACGGCGAAGATCGCCGCACCGATAACCGTACCGACGATGCCGCCTTCGCCACCGAACAGGCTGGTGCCGCCGATCACAGTGACGGCGATCGCTTCGAGCTCGAGCCCGACGCCGGCGACGGGTTCGCCGACGGTCAGCCGCGACACGAAGATCAGCGCCGTCAGCGCCGAAAGGAAGCCGCTGATCGCATAGACGGAAAAGATGGTCAGCTGCACATTGATGCCGGACAGGCGCGCGGCCTCCGGGTTCGAACCGACGGCATAGATGTTGCGGCCGAAGGTCGTGTAGCGCAGCACGACATAGGCGGTTGTGGCGACTACCGCGAAGATCCAGACCGGCACCGGCAGGCCAAGCAGATAGCCTTGGCCGAGCCATGCGAAGTCGGCCGAGGCCTTCTGAAAATGGATTGGATGGCCGTCGGAAATAGTCATCGCGAGGCCGCGGCCCATGACCATCATGCCGAGCGTCATGATGAACGGCGGCAGGCGTCCGAGCGTGATGCCGACGCCATTGACGGCGCCAAGTGCAAGGCCCGATCGCGAGACCGGCCAGGATGACCAGCGCGACTGGCACGCCCGGCGTCGAGGAGCAGCGCCGAGACCACAGCGGTGACGGCGACGATCGAACCGACAGACAGGTCGATGCCGGCAGTCAGGATGACGAAGGTCATGCCGACCGAAACGATGCCGAACAGCGCTATCTGGCGCGCGACATTGACCAGATTGAACGGATTGAGGAAGGCATCCGAGATTAGCGCCGCAGCGATGCACAGCGCCAGCAGCACCCAGAGTAGGCCGGAGGCGCGCAACGCCTTGCCGGCACGCAGTTTGCATAGCGAGGAGAGGAGCGTGGCACCAAAGCCGCCGGCTTTCATCGCCTGTTCCTCACTGTCTGCCACCGGCCTGGCTCCGATCACTCAGCTCGTCAGCCATGCTTCGCTCACGCCGCGCGTGACGTCTCGAGCGTTCCGACAGCCGCGTGCAGCAGGATTTCCTCGCTCGCCTCCGCCCGCTGCGAAACGGCCTGCGATGCGACCGTCGCGCATGACCACGATGCGGTCGCAGAGCCCAAGGATTTCCGGCAGTTCGGAAGAGACGATCGACCACCGCGGCGCCCCGTTCGTCGGCGAGGCTCGCCAGCAGCTGGTAGATCTCGTGCTTGGCGCCCGACATCGACGCCGCGCGTCGGTTCGTCGATCAATAGAATGGAGGAACCGGCATTCAGGCTGCGCGCGATCAGGCATTTCTGCTGGTTGCCGCCGCTGAGTATCGCTGATCTCGGCATCCAGGCCAGGCGTTCGAATGCCGAGCCGGCGCACCAGTTTCGACAACGATGTCGCGCTCCCGATTTTCGCTGCAGGAATCCCGATCGCCGCAAACCGTCGAGCCGCGAGATGGTGATGTTGAAAGCGACGCTCTGCGGCAGAAAGCAGCCCTCGGTCTTGCGATCCTCCGGTAGGAGCAACGATCCCGGCGGCGATCGCCTCACGCGGACTGGCTGGGCGGCCTTCCGTTCCGTCGTAAGCGATATGACCGGCAGGACGCAGGGTCGGCGCCGATCAGCGCGCGCAGCAGTTCGGTGCGGCCTGAACCGGCCATGCCGCAGATGCCGAGGATCTCGCCGGCGCTGATGTCGAGATCGATGTCGTGGAGGACGCCCGGCCGGCGAAGCCCGCGGACGGAAAGCACTTCGTGGCCGGGTCGCCGGATCCGCTGCGGATAGATGTCGGCCAGCTGGCGGCCGACCATCATGCGGATCAGCGCGGGCGGGTCGACGTCGCCGACCATGCGCGTGCCCGACGACCGTGCCGTCGCGCAGCACGGTGACGCGATCGCAGATGCGAAACACTTCCTGCAGTCGATGCGAGATGTAGATGAAGCTCGACGCCTTGCGCGGCGAGGTGGCGGATGACGTCGAACAGACTTTCGAGCTCGGCGCCGCCAAGCACGGCCGAGGGCTCGTCGAGGATGACCAGCCGCGCGTTGCGCGACAGGGCGCTGGCGATCTCCACCATCTGGCGCTGCGCAACGCTGAGGCTGTCGAGCCGGGCGCCGGGGTCGACGTTGAAGCCGAGCCGCGCCATGACGTCTCGAGGCTGTTGCGCTGCGCCGCGGGCCAGTCGACCAGGCCGTAGCGGTTCGTCGGCAGACGTCCGAGGTACAGATTTTCGGCGACCGTCAAATGCGGCGCCAGCATCATCTCCTGGTAGATGACCGAGATGCCGAGCTCCAGCATGCGCTGTGGCGTCGGCCGGGCGATCTTTTCACCATCGACGGCGATCTCGCCCGCATCTGCCTGGTAGGCGCCGGAAAGGATCTTCATCAGCGTCGATTTGCCGGCGCCGTTTTCGCCGATGAGCCCGAGCACCTCGCCGCGGTCGACATCGAGATCGACATCGTGAAGCGCGATGACGCCCGGGAAAGCGCTTGCCGATGCCGCGCATCTCGAGAATCGGCACAGTTCGGCTCATCGATGTCTGGTCCCCCATCGAACATCCCTCAAAACGGCAGCAGATCTAGTTTATCATTTTATATGATAAATTAAGCAGAAATTGTCAAGCGGCTGGGGTGCTGCTGTGAAGCTGTTCAGTCGTACGATCTCGTCCGCAGTGGCGGACGCCTCTGATGAGCCAATCAAATCCCAGGTCCTTTCACCGCCGGTTGCGACAGCAGCACTCGCATGAGCGACCCGTGATCCGTCTCACCTGCCGTCGTCTTAATTCGATAAGGGCTATTTTCGGGGTATGTCGTTATGCTCTCCAGGCGTGCATGGTATGCCAGTCGCGTAGCGTCCACAGAGGAGCGACGGGGCGATGAGCGAGTTCAAGGCAGTCGAGGCGGGACCGGGCTTCTTCCTGGCGCGCTGGCGCGGCCTCGTTCCCCTCGACAGGTTGTTCTGGCGCGACATGGCCATCGTCGGCACCGGCATCAACCTCGCCACCACGGCGGCAGCAATCCTGCTGCTCGGCATCAAGCTGCCGCTAGCCATCTCGCTTGCGGTGCATTTTTTGCCGTTGCCCTACAACCTGTTCCTCTTCCTTAGCGTGTGGCGCACGGCCAACCAGCAGCCGGGGCCGATTGCCTCGCTCGCGCAGATATTCGCCGCGATCTGGCTGATCCTGGCGACATTGGTCTGACTCAACAGGAACGGTGCGGAAACAGTCCCCCACCGGCTCTCCCCCCGCCTGGGCGGGGGGAGAGAAGACCGGGGCTTCGTGGCCCGCCTCCCTCGTCCCGCTTGCGGGAGAAGGTCCGGCAAGTGATGAGAGGATCTTAGCCCTCAGGCCTCTGCCGGCCGGAAATTCAACGCCACGCCATTGATGCAGTAACGCAGGCCGGTCGGCGGCGGGCCGTCCTCGAACACGTGGCCGAGATGGCTGCCGCAGCGTGAACAATGCACCTCGGTGCGCACCATGCCGTAGCTGCGATCTACGGTGTTCTCGACCGAACCGGGCACCGGGTCGTTGAAGCTCGGCCAGCCGGTGCCGCTCTCGAATTTCAGCTTGGATTCGAACAGCGGCTGGTCGCAGCCGGCGCACTCGAAGGTGCCGGCGCGCTTTTCATAGAGCAGCGCGCAACTGCCGGGGCGCTCGGTGCCGTGGTTGCGCATCACGGCGAACTGCTCTGGCGTCAGCCTGGCGCGCCACTCGGCATCGGTGCGGGTTACGGGATAGCGATGTGCTTCCATGCCAGTCCTCCTGATTTTTCGGATTTTCCCGAAGTAACGCATGCCTCCCGAAAGTGTGCGGCGGTTTCGGGATGAAGGCATGCACAAATATAGGGTTCTGCGCCCGCCGCCGCCATCGCCACTGATCAATCTTGCGCGAGAGCCGGTTTATCGGCTGGATCAATGCTTCCGCGACAACTCCCGGGTCGCCGCTCTCCAATCCGGCCAGCGTCAGCGGATACATGCGGTTGCCGAAAATCTCGCGGATCATGCCGATCGAATGGGTATAGCCCCAGTGCTTCTCGTTGGTCGGGTTGATCCACACCGCGTTCGGCCATTGCTGGAGCACACGGCGCGAGCCACACGCGCGCCGGCCTCGGGATTCCAGTGCTCGACCGAGCCGCCGGCATAGGCGATCTCGTAGGGGCTCATCGCGGCGTCGCCGACGAAGATCACCTTGTAGTCGTGACCGTATTTGTGCAGCACGTCGAAGGTCGACAGTCGTCTCCGAATGGCGGCGGCGGTTGTCCTTCCACACGCCTTCGTAGAGGCAGTTGTGGAAGTAGAAATATTCGAGATGGCGGAACTCGGCGTGCGCCGCCGAGAACAGTTCCTCGACGACTCCTGATGTGGTCGTCCATCGAGCCGCCGACATCGAAGAACATCAACAGCTTCACGGCGTTGCGCCGCTCCGGCCGGGTCTGGACGTCGAGATAGCCGTGCTCGGCGGTGGCGTGGATGGTGCCCGGCAGGTCGAACTCCTCCTCCGCGCCCTCGCGCACCCAGCGGCGCAGGCGCTTCAGCGCCACCTTGATGTTGCGCGTGCCGAGCTCGACCGAGTCGTCGAAATTCCTGAACTCGCGCTTGTCCCAGACTTTTACCGCGCGCCGGTGGCGGCTTTCGTCCTGGCCGATGCGCACGCCTTCGGGATTGTAGCCATAGGCGCCGAAGGGCGAGGTGCCGGCCGTGCCGATCCATTTCGAGCCGCCCTGGTGACGGCCCTTCTGTTCCTCCAGCCGCTTCTTCAGCGTCTCCATCAGCTTCTCGAAGCCGCCGAGCGCCTCGACCAGCTTTTTCTCCTCCTCGCGTCAGATGCTTTTCGGCAAGCCGGCGCAGCCATTCCTCGGGAATGTTGGCGACGTCGACCGCGCTTTCGCCCGACACCGCCTCGACGCCCTTGAAGACGTGCGAGAAGACCTGGTCGAAACGGTCGATGTGGCGCTCGTCCTTCACCAGCGCGGCGCGCGCCAGATAGTAGAACCCCTCGACGTCATAGGTGACGAGGTCCGCGTCCATGCCCTCGAGCAGGGTCAGATATTCGCGCAGCGAGACCGGAACGCGGGCGGCTTTCAGCTCGAGGAAGAAGGGGATGAACATGGCTGCAATGTGCTTCGCGGCGGCCTGTCAGGCAAGCCCCGGCGCACCAGGCGGGCCACGCCTCCCTCCAGCTTCTTGGTAAACGATCGGATTCAGTCTTTTTTGGTAATTCCCCGTTAGCAATTGTCGGTGGTGGGTCCAGGCGGCGTCGGTCGTCGGTCGGTTTTGTCTTGCGTGCGGGTTTTCATGCGTTTCTCAGGCGTCCTCGTCCTTCTTTCCGCATGCCTGGCATCGGCCGGCTGCACGTCCAGTTCAGGGCTCGACGCGCTGGCGCCGACGGCGCCGTCCATGGAGAAGACGAGTTCCATCATCGGCATGCCGAGCGCGCCGGTGCCGCCGGTCGAGATCGGTGCGGCAGCTCCGCAGCCAACCCCGCAGGCGCATGCGATGACGGCGATGGCCGCTCCGCGTCCGGACGTGGAACTCGGGCCGGCGCCGTCGCGCGCACCCATCGACGAGGCGATACCTGAACCGGCGCCCAAGCCGATCGCGCTGGTTGCGCCGAAAAGCCGGTGCGCGCCTCGCCTTTCGTGGCGGGGGAGGTTTATGGCCGCCGCTTCCGCGACGCCAAGCCGATCAATTTCGGCAAGGCCTCGCCGAAACAGCTGGCGGTGCATGGCGTCGACGTCTCGCGCTGGCAGGGCGAGATCAACTGGTCGAAGCTGCGCACACAGGGTGCCAATTTCGCCTACATCAAGGCCACCGACGGCGGCGACCATCTCGACCCGATGTTCAAGCAGAACTGGCGCGCCGCCGGCGAAGCCGGCTTGCGCCGCGGCGCCTATCACTTCTTCTACTGGTGCCGCACCGCCGGCGAGCAGGCCGACTGGTTCATCCGCAACGTGCCCAAGGTGGCCGGCGCGCTGCCGCCTGTCATCGACGTCGAGTACAATGGCGAGTCCCGCTGCAAGCGGCGGCTGTCACGCGAGACGGTGCTCGAAAAGATGCAGGTGTTCATGGACAGGCTGGAACGGCATTACGGCCAGCGTCCGATCATCTACACCGCGCCCGACTTCTACCGCGACAACCTGAAGGGCGAATTCCTCGACTATCCGTTCTGGCTGCGCTCTGTCGCGGCGCATCCGGAAAAAGTCTACCCCGGCCGCAAATGGGTGTTCTGGCAATATTCCGGCTCCGGCCTCTCGCACGGCGTGAAGGGGCAGATCGACCTCAATGTCTTCCGTGGCAGCGAGGCGCAATGGCACGCCTGGGTGGCTAAGACATCGGGTTGAGGTGCGGAGGTAGAGTTCCGAACGGGGTCCTCAGAGCAGATCGTACTCGATGAATCCGGTGCGCCGCGCCACGCGGTCGTAGAGCTTGCGCGCCGTGGCGTTGGTCTCGTGGGTCATCCAGTAGACGTTGTTGACCCGACCTTGCCGGCTGCGTCCTTCCGCACCGCCTCGATCAGCGCCGCGCCGACGCCGGTGCCGCGCGCGTCCGGATCGGCGAACAGGTCCTGCAGGTAGCAGTTGTTGACCAGCGACCAGCAGGTGCGGTGGTAGAGATAGTGGACGAGCCCGACCGGCCTGCCGTCGATCAGCGCCAGAAAACCCTTCGGCTCGAACTCGCCTTCTGTGAACAGGCGCTTCCAGGTCGTTTCGTAGACTTCCTCGGGCACCGTCGTTTCGTAGAACGTCGAGGTATGCGGTCCACAGGCGCCGCCATTCGGCGTGGTCGGATTTTTCCAGCGGGCGGACGGTGACGGCGGTCATGGCGGCTCCCTTCTTCCCAGCCATAGCGCGCCGCGAGCGATCGCGCGATGGGACAGGGCGGCTTGTTTGTTGGCGTTGCCATATGCCAACGTTTCGCACTGCATAGAGCCGGGAAGACGCTACCCCTGCCGCCGCGCCATGAACGCCAGGCGCTCGAACAGATGCACGTCCTGCTCGTTCTTCAACAGCGCGCCGTGCAGCTTGGGCAGCGCGTTCTTCGGGTCGGCGCGCAGATCGGCCGGGTCGATGTCGTCGGCGACCAGCAGGCGGATCCAGTCGAGCGCTTCGGAGGTCGACGGCTTCTTCTTCAGCCCCGGCACCTCGCGGATCTCGTAGAACTGGGTCAGCGCGGCGCGCACCAGGTTCTGCTTGATGCCGGGATAGTGGACATCGACGATCCTGGTGCAGCGTCTCGACGTCGGGAAAGCGGATATAGTGGAAGAAGCAGCGGCGCAGGAACGCGTCCGGCAGTTCCTTCTCGTTGTTGGAGGTGATGATGACGATCGGCCGGAGCGCGGCGCGGATCGTCTCGCCGGTCTCGTAGACGAAGAACTCCATGCGATCGAGTTCCTGCAGCAGATCGTTGGGAAACTCGATGTCGGCCTTGTCGATCTCGTCGATCAGCAGCACGACCTTCTTGGTCGGCCGCGAAGGCGTCCCACAGCTTGCCGCGCTTGATGTAGTTGCGGATGTCGTTGAAGCGGTCGTCGCCGAGCTGGCTGTCGCGCAGCCGCGACACCGCGTCATATTCGTAGAGGCCCTGCTGCGCCTTGGTGGTCGACTTCACGTGCCATTCGATCAGGTCGAGGCCGAGCGCCGCGGCAACCTGGCGGGCAAGCTCGGTCTTGCCGGTGCCGGGTTCGCCCTTGACCAGCAGCGGCCGCTCCAGCGCGATCGCCGCGTTGACCGCCACCATCAGATCCTTGTCGGCGACATAGGCCGCCGTGCCTTCGAAACGCATCCAGAAACTCCAGTTCGTGTCGGGCGGACAGTAGAGCATGATCCCGAAAAGAGGAAACCGGTTTTCGGGAAAGATCATGCTCCGACAAAGAGATAGAGCCCCATTCCATTCCGGTTCAATGGGGATGAATGGGGGCTCGGGTGGGGTAGTGGCGAAGGCAAAGCCGCAGCACGCCGTTTCGTCGTCGCGGTTCGGCCGCTTGTTGCATCCTACGCCCCTCTGGCCTGCCGGCCGAGGGCACTAGAGCGCAAGGAGAAAACAACCGAGGCCAGCACCGAACAAAAACCCGTGGAGGCTGGCCGCACGCCGCGCAAATATCGGCGCCCTCACCATCGCATTGCCATGGCGCATCGCGCCATAAGCCCTATATTGGCCTGACGGTCTGCGCTTCGCGACAGGAGAGACATTTCCCCGGGGCCTTATTGATCCCTAGGGAGCTGTCCCTGGGAAGACCCGTGGGTTCTTTCATACGGCGCCCACCTACTTTGTAGGTTCCCGGGATCGACTTCTCCATCGGTCGTCGTGGATCGTCACTTCCCTTCCTTCGAGAACGTGCCGCCGTCGCTTTCGCGCCGCCTGCGCGGTCGCATCCCGATCTGCGTCTTTTGCGCCGACGCGCTCCATAATGGCGCGCATGACCGACCGCCGAGACCCTGAAACGACATCTGCGCCAGGAAGCGCTGGCCCGGCGCGACGCGCTCGACCCGTTCTGGCGCATCGAGGTGTCGCTCGGCATGGCCGAGACCGCCGAGGAACATATCGACTTCGTGCCGGGGCGAGATCGTCTCCGGCTTCTGGCCGATCCGCTCGGAGGTCGACGTGCGGCCGCTGATGTTTGCGTTGCGCGAGAAAGGCGCGCGGCTCTGCCTGCCGGCCATCCTCGACAAGACGACCATCGTCTTTCGCGAACTGGTGCGCGGGCGCGCCGCTCGTCGACATGGGGTTCGGCACGGCCGGTCCCGGCGAGGAGGCCGCCGTTGCTCGACCCCTCGATCATGCTGGTGCCGCTCGCCGCCTTCGACGAGCGCGGCCACCGCATCGGCTACGGCGCCGGCCATTACGACCGCGCCATCGCGCGGCTGACGCGAAGCGGCCGCGCGCCGCGGCTGGTCGGCATCGCCTTCGACTGCCAGGAGGTGCCGCTGGTGCCCGACGAGTGCGCATGACGTGATCATTCCGGAAATCCTCACCGAAAGCGGGTTGCGGCGCTTCGCAGCTGAGCCAGCCCGCGCTAACTTTGTTTCCGCAGGTAGCTAAGGCTGCTTGACGGGCATGTGTGCAGACTGGGAAAGAAGTTTCTTTGGCTGGAAACACGCATGAGACTTCTCTTTCTGGGCGACATGGTCGGCACGACCGGCCGCACGGCGGTGTGGGAACAGCTTCCCGGCCTGATTTCCGACTTCAAGCTCGATTTCGTCATCGTCAACGGCGAGAACGCCGCCGGCGGCTTCGGCATCACCGAAGAAATCTTTCGCGAGACGCTCGACGCCGGCGCCGACGTCGTCACCACCGGCAACCATGTCTGGGACCAGCGCGAGGCGCTGATGTTCGCGCCGCGCGAGGAGCGCTTCCTGCGGCCGGCCAATTTCCCCAAGGGCACGCCCGGGCGCGGCTCCGGCGTCTATCATCGCCCGCAACGGCGCACGCGTGCTGGTCGTCGAACATCATGGGCCGCGTCTTCATGCATCCCGAACTCGACGATCCGTTCCAGGCCGGCGAACGCGAACTCGCCGCCTGTCCGCTCGGCGAGCAGGCCGATGCCGTGGTCATCGACTTCCATGCCGAGGCGACCAGCGAAAAGATGTGCTTCGCGCATTTCGTCGACGGGCGCGCCAGCCTGGTGGTCGGCACCCATACGCACCAGCCGACCGCCGACCACCAGATCCTCAACGGCGGCACCGCCTACATCACCGACGCCGGCATGTGCGGCGACTACGATTCCTCGCTCGGCATGGACAAGGAAGAGCCGCTCAACCGGTTTCTGTCGAAGGTGCCGAAGGGACGGTTCGAGGCGGCCACCGGGCCGGCGACGATCTGCGGCGTCGGCGTCGACATCTCCGACCGCACCGGCCTTGCCGAGCGGATCGCGCCGCTGCAGGCTCGGACCGCGGCTCGAGGAAACGGTGCCGGCCTTCTGGTCGTGACGTTGACGTTCGGCCGCCGCGATACCTACTCTGCCGCAAAATTTGTCAGCACTTGTTACGAGATTTCCGAAGGGGACGACCGCAATGCCGATCATAGATTTCCTGGCGCCGCATTTTGCATTCGTCAACGATCCGACCGCCTGGGTGGCGCTGCTGACGCTGGTCGTGCTGGAGGTCGTGCTCGGCATCGACAATCTGATCTTCATCTCCATCCTCACCAACAAGCTGCCCAGGGAGCAGCAGGCGCGGGCGCGGCGGCTGGGCATCAGCGCCGCGCTGATCATGCGGCTGGTGCTTCTGGCGACGATCTCCTTCATCGTGCAGCTGACGACGCCGGTCTTCACGCTGTTCGACCACGGCTTCTCCTGGCGCGATCTCATCCTGATCGCCGGCGGCCTGTTCCTTGTCTGGAAGGCGACAAAGGAAATCCACCACACGGTCGATCCCGAGGATCACAAGGATCCGATTGTCGGCCAGACCGTTGTCGATGACGCTTGGCGGCCGCGATCTTCCAGATCCTGCTGCTCGACCTCGTCTTCTCGATCGATTCCATCATCACCGCGGTCGGCATGACCGACGAGATCGCCATCATGTACATCGCCGTCATCGTCGCCGTCACGGTGATGATGCTGGCCGCGACCGCCGCTCGCCAACTTCATCGCCAAGAACCCGACCATCGTCATGCTGGCGCTGGGCTTCCTGCTGATGATCGGCATGACGCTGATCGCCGACGGCATGGGCTACCATGTGCCGAAGGGCTACATCTACGCCGCCATGGGCTTCTCGGCGCTGGTCGAGGGGCTCAACATGCTGGCAAGGAAGCGCAAGAAACCGGCGTCGACCGACGGGCATTGATCGCAGGTCGCGGCCGCCACCGGCCGCCACGACCTGTTACTGCGCGTCGCGCCGAATGGGGTTCGGCGGTCGCGCTGTAATTTCTTGTTTGTGCATGTCGTTTCTCCCGAAACTGAGGACACTTTCGGGCGACATGCATCAGGCCGCCGCCTCACCAGGCGTCTGGTTCGCGCACCATATGGACGATGTTGGCGGGGTTCATGATCCAGCCGCCGCGGAAACCCTCGCCGAGCGGCTCGATTGCGTCGCAGCGCACGACATTGGCTTTCTCCAGGCGGTCGAGCGCGCCGCGATGGTCGTCGGTGAACAGCTCCAGCCAGACTTCCGCCTGGCTCATCGTCGGGTCCTCGTCGAGCCAGAGCCGGTTCGGCCCGAGCTCGAAGCCGATGGCGGGGGCTTTCGCGGTGAAGGGCTTCAGCCCGACGACATCGCGGTAGAAGCGAACCGTCGCCTCATACTGATGCGACGGTATTTTCATGGCGATGTTGACGCCGCCTTCGATCTTCATGGACATGCTGGTTCCTCGAAAAGAACGGGGGTTGCGGGAATGGTTCGAAAACGGGCCTCCGATCAAGGCAGGTTGATCTGCCAGGAGACGCCGAAGCGGTCGTTCAGCCATGCAAAGCGGCGGCTGAAACCGTAATTGTCGAGCGGCATCAGCATGCCGCCGCCGTCGCCGAGACCTTCGACAATCCGCGACTGCTCGTCCTCGGACGTACAGTTCACGAAGAGCGACAGCGACGGCGTGAACGTAAAGGCATGGCGTACATAGCTGTCGCTGGCCATCACCTCCAGGCCGGCGATTGCGGCGCGGGCCACCCTCACGGACCCCTCGGGCCCGGCCTCGCCCGGGCCGTAGCGTTCGATGCTGAGGATGCGGCTCCCGGGCACCATCGCGCAATAGAAGGTCAGCGCCTCCTCGGCCTTGCCCTCGAACATCAGGAATGGCGTTGCCGTCACCATGGCGTCCTCCTCATCGGCTAGAACATGATCCAGAAAAAAGTGGAAACCGGTTTTCGGAAAAAGATCATGCTCCAATAAAAGATAGAGCCTCCATTCCGGGTTCGATCGGAATCGAGGCTCTGAGCTCAGATGTTGTCCTCGCGGGCGGGTTCGCCCCTTAATTCGCTGCGGTAATAGCCTTCGCGCAGGTTGATGCCGTGTTCGAGATAGGCCTTCATGCAGCATAGCATCTGCGACCAGCCCTCGCAGTTGCGGTAGGACGCGGCCACCGCCCTGGCGTCCTCGCGCCAGCCGGTCTCGGCGATGGTGACCATGGTGGCGCCGTCCTCCAGCATCTGGAAGTTCATGTCGATGCGGGTCTTGTAGCCGGCCTCGGGGCCGACGCCGTCCCAGCGCAGCACGATGCGGGTGTCGGCCTCCACCTCGTCCACCTCGACCGGAACGTCGCCCCACCAGGTGACCGTGGTGCCGGGCACCAGCGGCGCCGAGGCGCCGCGAATGGTGGTGAAATAGCCCGAAAGCTTCTTCGGATTGACGACGGCGTCGAAAACCTCGGCAACCGGCTTGGCGATACGTGCGCAAACTCTGAATTCGGGGGTCATTGCCTTGCCTTTCCCTTGAATGCGACGACAATATGTTATAAAAATATAACATGTCAAGCGAATCGAAAGACGACCATGTTTTCAAGGCCCTGGCGCATCCGAAGCGGCGCCAGATGCTGGATCGCCTGAAGCATGAGCCAAACACCACCGGCATGCTTGTCGACGCGTTTCCGGAGATGGACCGCTGCACGGTGATGATGCACCTGAAAGTGCTGGAGGAAGCCGACCTCATTATCGTGCGGCGCGACGGTCGCGAGCGCTGGAACCATCTCAACGCCATGCCGATCAAGCAGATCCACGACCGCTGGATCAGCGAATACGCCAGCCACGCGGTGAGCGTGCTCGACAAGCTGAAATCCGGTCTCGAGGGGTGAGGGTGCCAAGAGGTGAAGCGATGCGGCTGCATCGAGAAGTTCAAAAAGAACCGCAATTGGCGCAATCGCGTCGTGAAATGCCCCGACGGTTTTTCCACCCTGCCGCGAATCGAGGCGGGTTGCGTCGCATGAAAATCTGGAAAATCGCGGCGCTGTCGCTGGTTGGCCTCGCCGCCGCGCTGTACATGGCCAATACGTCGCTGCTCTCCGGCAGGCCGCCGGGAAAGCCGGTCGTGCTCGCATCGCGGCCTGGCGCAGGACTATGACCGGACCGGGCTGGAACGGGATACCTGCACGGCAGAGCGCATGCTGCCGCCGCGCCACGGCTATCTGGAAAACACCATCGCCTCGATGGAGGCGGCGTTTTCGCTGGGCGCCGATGCGCTGGAACTCGACGCGCATCCAACCACCGACGGCCAGTTCGCCATCTTCCACGACTGCACGGTCGACTGCCGCACAGAAGGCAGGGGCCGCACCCGCGACCACGACATGGCGACGCTGAAGACGCTCGATATCGGACATGGCTACACCGCCGATGGCGGCAAGACATTTCCGTTCCGCGGCAAGGGCGTCGGCCTGATGCCGACCCTGACCGAGGTTCTGCAACGGTTTCCGGACCGCCGTTTCCAACGTCAAGAGCAACGATGCGAGGCGCTTGCCGCGTTTCTGGCGGCGCTGGATGCCGGGCGGCGGTCCCGGCCAACTGTGTATGGCGGCGACGAACCGGTCGATGTGGTGAAAAGGCTGCTGCCCGGTATGCGCGTCTTCAGCCGGCGCACGGTGAAGGCCTGCGCCAAGGCCTATGCCGGCCTCGGCTGGAGCGGCTACGTGGCGGAGGCATGCCGGGGCAGCGCCACGCTGATGATCCCGACCAATGTCGCGCCGTGGCTGTGGGGCTAGCCGAATCGCTTCCTCGACCGCATGGACGCGGCGGACACGCGGGTGTTCCTGCTGGCGCCGTGGAGCGGCGGGCCTTCTGAGGGAATCGACGAGCCGGCTGACATCGAGGCGCTGCCTGCCGGCTATTCCGGTGGCCTCTCCACCGACGCGCTCGACCTCGTCTTGCCGGCCATCGAGGCGCAGGACGGCGGCTGAATTCAAACGCCTTCGAGCACGATGATCGTCGGGCGGCTGGGCAGGTTTGCCAGCGACACGGAGAGCGAGCGGCTGTTGCGGAACTCGACGGCGAATTCGTCGCCCATCATGCCGGTGAATTCGCCGATCGGCGTCGAATGGCGGTGCATCGGCAGCACGATGGACGAATGCAGACGGCTGGTGATCTCCGACATGGTCGGCGAGCGACAGCGTCATGCCGCCGTCGATCGGGCACCATCAGAATGTCGAGCCGGCCGATCGAACCATACTGGGCGTCGCTCAGCCTGGTGTGCAGATGGCCGAGATGGCCGATGCACAGGCCCGCGACCTCAAAGATGAAGATCGAGTTGCCGTCGCGCTCCAGCTCGCCGAACCGGCGGATGTCGGTTGGCACGTTGCGGATATAGACGTCGTCGACCACCACCTGCGTGTTTGGCCGGCCCGCCCTCGGGGTTCCAGCCGCGCAGCACATATTCGATAGCCGGGTCGGGCAGGTCCGAATAATGGGTGCGGTGCGCCTTGTTCATGGTGACGACGCGCGGCAGCGGGTAGTAACCGTAGACGCCGCTGAAATCGGTGGCGATGCGCACGCCGGCCGGCGTTTCGATGATGTAGGTCGAGTGGCCGGCATAGGTGATGCGTCACCTCGCCCTCGGCTCTCGCCTGGGCCGGGGTGAAATTCGCGAAGGTGACGCCGGGCAGCGCCTCGGCGATCGCCAGGCAGCGAGCTCGGCATCGGTTCGTCCTGCGCCAGGGCGGCGAGCGCCTGCACCAGAAGCAGGCCGAGAGCGGCAAGGGCGAGGCGGGCTGCTTGCATGGCTGTCTCCGGCGCGGGAAAACGGGCATGTCGGCAGGCCGGCGGGCCGTCCGGCGGAGGCGAGTATGGCCGCGAAGCCCGTAAAACAGGGAGTCACGTTTTCGCGAGGCGCGGCCGCGTCTGGACCTTTGCCGGCGATTTATCTATAAGCCCGCCATTCCCAAACATCCGGATTTTGACCACACAGGGGTGCCATGGCCGGCCATTCACAGTTCAAGAACATCATGCACCGCAAGGGCCGGCAGGACGCGGTGCGCTCGAAGATGTTTTCCAAGCTCGCGCGCGAAATCACCGTTGCCGCCAAGCAGGGCCTTCCCGACCCGGCGATGAACCCGCGCCTTCGCCTGGCCGTGCAGAACGCCAAGGCGGAATCGATGCCGAAGGACAACATCCAGCGCGCCATCAACAAGGCGAGCGGCGGCGATGCGGAAAACTACGAGGAAGTGCGCTACGAAGGCTACGGCCCGGGCGGCGTCGCGCGTCATCGTCGAGGCGCTGACCGACAACCGCAACCGCTCGGCTTCCAATGTGCGCGCCGCCTTCACCAAGGCTGGCGGGGCGCTGGGCGAAACCGGCTCGGTGTCGTTCATGTGGGACCGCGTCGGCGAGATCCATCTATCCGCCGAAGGCCGGCAGCGCCGACAAGGTGATGGACGCGGCGATCGAGGCCGGCGCCGACGACGTTTCAGTCCGACGAGGACGGCCACACCATCATCTGCGCCTTCGAGAACATCGGCGAGGTGTCGAAGGCGCTGGAAGCCTCGCTCGGCGAAGCCGAGATCGGTCAAGGTGATCTGGAAGCCACAGAACAACGTGCCGGTCGACGAGGACCGCGCGCAGTCGCTGATGAAGCTGGTCGCCACGCTCGAAGACGACGACGACGTGCAGAACGTCTACGCCAATTTCGAGGTCGACGACGAGACGCTGGCCAAGCTCAGCGCGGCGTGACCTGATGCCCGCACGGCCAGGCGCGCCGACGCATCACGCATCACCTACTGCACGCAGTGCATGTGGCTGCTGCGCGCCGCCTGGATGGCGCAGGAACTGCTGTCGACCTTCGGCGCCGAACTCGGAGAAGTGACGCTCGTGCCGGGCACCGGTGGCGTCTTCACCATCTCCTGCAACGACCAGCTGATCTGGGACCGCAAGCGCGACGGCGGCTTTCCCGAAGCCGCAAAGCTGAAGCAGCTGGTGCGCGACGTCATAGACCCCGGCCGCGATCTCGGCCACGCCGACCGCAAGAAGGACTGACCGGCGATCCGCGGCACTGGCGACCCCCTCTCCCCGTCCTTACGGGAAGAGGGTTGGGGTGAGGGGCTGAGCCGACATCGGACGATGTGGGGGGCAACGCTCGTGGCCTATGCGGTCTGGAGGAAGACTCCGTTCTGAACGGTCTCTCGCGAGATGACTGTCACAGCATGGATCCCCGACACTCTCCGCTCGTTCCTCGGTCATTCACGATGCGATCCACGCCGTTTCCATGAAGCAAAGCCGCGCCGTGCCGAACGCAACGCCTCCATCCGGGGCGAAGGAGGCTGTCTCCAACGCCTCCGATCCCAACAAAAAACCCGCCACGAGGGCGGGTTTTTCGAAAGTCGCGAAAAGAAGCAGTCGGGCTTACATGCCGAGGCCTTCGTAGCGCTTCTTGAACTTCGACAGGCGGCCGCCGCGGTCGAGCAGCGTCTGCTGGCCGCCGGTCCAGGCCGGATGCGTGATCGGGTCGATGTCGAGGTTCAGCGTGTCGCCTTCCTTGCCATAGGTCGAACGGGTCTTATATTCGGTGCCATCGGTCATCACGACCTTGATGGTGTGGTAGTCGGGATGGATGTCGGCTTTCATCGGTCTTGTCCTGAAGCTGTCGCGGCGAGACCGCGCGGCGCCTGCGGCGATGTCACCCACTCTGAAAACTTGAAGCCGCAGCTTTGAGGGAGCTACGGCTTCAAAAACGGTCGGCTGGGCCTATACATCAGCCAGAATTGAATCACAAGGCCGCGCGCCGGCATTTCGCGGAGAGGGCAGGTCGAGGGACACGCGAAATGGCAGATGCCACAGCGCGGAACGAACGGCGAGCGCTCGCTGAAGCCGCTGCAGCGGCTGGTCCCCTACGTTTTGCGCTACCGTTCCATGGTGGTCTGGGCCGCTGTTGTTCCTGACGCTCGCCGCCGCCACGACGCTGACGCTGCCGCTTGCGGTGCGGCGCATGATCGACCACGGTTTCTCGACTTCGGATTCCAGCTTCATCGCCAATTATTTCTCCATGCTGGTGGTCATGGCCGCGGTGCTGGCGCTGGCCTCGGCCTGCCGCTACTATTTCGTCATCACGCTCGGCGAGCGGGTCGTGTCGGATCTCCGGCGCGACGTGTTTCGCCCATGTGACGCGGCTGTCGCCGGCCTTCTTCGACCACGCGCAGTCCGGCGAGATCGTCTCGCGGCTGACGGCCGACACTACGCAGATCAAGTCGGCGGTCGGCGCCACGGCCTCGGTGGCGCTGCGCAATATCATCCTCGGCCTCGGCGCCGTCGCCATGATGGTGGTGACCAGCCCGAAGCTTTCCAGGCTCGTCATCGCAGCCATCCCGGTGATCGTGCTGCCGCTTGTCGCCTTCGGCCGCTCGGTGCGCAGGAAGTCGCGCATGGCGCAGGATACGCTCGCCGATGCCGCCGCCTATGCCAGCGAGCAGATCGGCTCCGTGCGCACCCTGCAGGCCTTCACCAACGAGCGGCTGGTGACGCAAACATTCGCCGGCGCGGTGGAGCAGGCTTTCAGCGCGGCGCGAGCGTCGGTGTTCGCGCGCTCGTTCCTCACCTTCTTCGCCATCTTCACCATCTTCGCATCGGTGGTGGCGGTTCTCTGGTTCGGCTCGCGCGACGTGCTGTCGGGAGCGATGTCGCCCGGCACGCTCGGGCAGTTCCTGCTCTATTCGGTGTTTGCGGCGGGCGCGCTGGGCGCGCTGTCGGAAGTGTGGGGCGAACTCAGCCAGGCGGCGGGCGCGGCCGAACGGCTGACCGAACTACTGGCCGAGCAGCCGGCGATCGCAGCGCCCCTGCGTCCGAAGCCGCTGCCGGCGACAGCCAGGGGCGCCGTCGAATTCCGCGACGTGTCGTTCTCCTATCCGGTGCGGCCCGACCGCGCCGCCGTGCATGGTCTCTCCTTCGCAGTGAAGCCCGGCGAAACGGTCGCTATCGTCGGCCCCTCGGGAGCCGGCAAGAGCACCATCTTCTCGCTGATCCTGCGCTTCTACGATCCGGATTCGGGCGCCATCCTGGTCGACGGCGTCGACGTGCGTGAAGCCGATCCCGACGCCGTGCGCGGCCGCGTCGCCATCGTGCCGCAGGACGTCACCATTTTTGCCGCGAGTGCTGCCGACAACATCGCCTTCGGCCGGCCCGGCGCGACGGAGGCCGAGATCGAGGCCGCCGCGAAGGCCGCGCTCGCCGACGAATTCATCCTGAAGCTCGAGAATGGCTACGACACGCAGGTCGGGGAGAAGGGCGTCACCCTTTCCGGCGGCCAGCGCCAGCGCGTGGCGATCGCGCGCGCCATCCTGCGCGACGCGCCGATCCTGCTGCTAGACGAGGCGACATCGGCGCTCGACGCCGAAAGCGAAACGCTGGTGCAGACGGCGCTCGAGCACCTGATGCAGGGCCGCACCACGCTCGTCATCGCGCACCGGCTGGCGACCGTGCTCAAGGCCGACCGCATTCTGGTCATCGAGGAGGGGCGCATCGTCGAGGAAGGCACGCACCGCAGCCTGGTCAAGAAGGGCGGCACCTATGCGCGGCTCGCCAAGCTGCAGTTCGACACCGGCGCCAGCGCGTTTCAGGGCGCGGCGGAATAACGATCGACCTCCGATCCACCCCCGGCGATGCGGTCGACCTACCCCAGAAGATTGCGCGCCGTGCGCATGAAAATCCCGGTGCCGATCGGGATGAGATCGTCCGGAAAATCGTAGTCGGGATTGTGCAACGCCGGGTGCCGCTCACCGGCGCCCAGGAAAAACATCGCCGAAGGCGCGCTGCGTCCGAAGATGCCGAAATCCTCCGAGGCGCGCATGGGAAGGCCATCCTCGCTGTGCGCGACGCGTTCCTCGTCGAGCGCCGTGCGCAGATGTTCCACCGCCGTCGGCGCGTTCATGCTGGCGACGAAGATTTCGTGATAGTCGATCGCGAAGGCCAGGCCGTGTTCTCCGGCGACCTGTCCGACAAGCGCCTCGGCCGCCGCGCAGAGCCCGGCCATGCGCTCATCGAGGCGCGTGCGCAAGGTCGCCCAAACTTCCGCACGGCCTGGTGCTATGCCGAACACCGCCTCGCCCATCGAGGCATGGGTGACCGTGACCATGCCAAAATCATCCTCGGTGAAAGCGCCACCGCCAAGCTTCGCCAGCGCCGGCATCAACTGGCTCGCAGCCGGCATCGGCGACACGCCGGTTTCCGGCATCGAAGAGTGCGCCGTCTTGCCTTCCAGCACGATGCGCATGCCGCGTGAGGCGCAGTTGACGACGCCTGGCTTAAGCCGAACCTCGCCGAAGGAAATGCCGGGCAGATTGTGCAGCGAGAACGAGAAGTCCGGCGCGATCTGGCTGAAGCGCGGGTCAGCCACCACGCCGGCGGCGCCGTCGCCGGTCTCCTCCGCCGGCTGAAACATCAAAACTACGCGCCCCTTGGCGGGGCGTTGACGGCCGAACTGCCGGCCAAGCGCCGCCAGGATGGCGGTATGTCCGTCATGGCCGCACATATGCGACTTGCCGGGCGCCAGCGAAGCGTGTTCGACCCCCGACAGTTCCTCGATCGGCAGCGCGTCGAGTTCGGAGCGGAACAGCAGTGTCGGCCCCGGCCTGCCGCTGTCATAGACCATGGCCACGCCATGCCCTCCCAAGCCGGTCAGCACCGTGTCGGGCCTGGTGTCGGCCAGGAAGGCGACCACCTCGCGCGCGGTCGCCTCCTCTTCATTGGAAATCTCGGGGCGTCGATGCAGCTTGCGCCGCCACGCGGTCAGCTCGATCAGGTCTTGGTTGGTCAGCGGCAACATGGCCTCCATGCACGATTCACGGTCCGCAACCATGCAACCCGAAATCGCCGGCCGAAAGGGGCACGCGCACGAAAACGACCTGCCAGCGCCGTGAGACCCATGGAAGCTCAGGGATCGTCAATCCGTTTGTTGCAGAAGAATCCGAACGCGTTGCATCCTTTCTGGTCTGGATATACATTCTCCTGGTATATCCAAAGGAGGCCCGCATGCAGGTGGCGAAGTGGGGCAACAGCCTTGCAATAAGGCTGCCTTCCACGGTCGTGGAAGCACTCGATCTGAAAGAAGGCGACGAGATCGACGTCCGGGTCGCCGGTGAGCGCGCCTTCGACATCGCATTGGATCGCAGCCGCGAACTGGCGCTTAAGCGACTAAGGGAGTTGCAAAAACCATTGCCGCGCGGCTGGACGTTCGATCGCGATGAAGCCAATGCCCGCTGAACAGCGGGAATTTCTCGACACCAACATTCTCATCTATGCGTTCAGCACGGATCCGCGCAGCGCGGCGGCCGAAAAGCTGCTGACCGGGCGGCGCGTCACCAGCGTCCAGGCGCTCAACGAGTTTGCCAATGTCGCCGGGCGCAAGCTGGCGATGTCATGGGCCGAGGTGAACGAGGCTCTGGCGATCCTCAAGACGTTGTGCCCGACGATCGTGCCGATGGACATCGCTACGCACGCGCAGGCCCTGATCATCGCCGAGCGCAACGGGCTGGCGGTTTTTGATTCGTTGATGCTTGCCGCGGCGCTGCGGGCGGGATGCGATGTTTTCTGGTCGGAGGATATGCGGCATGGCCGCGAGATCGGTGGAACGCTGAGGATCGTTAATCCCTTCGTTGCGGAGTAACGTCGCCATCGCCGCCCGCCAGTTCGGAGCGCGTTCATGAGGGGAAACAATGCTCGCAACTATCCTGATCGGCGTGGTCGCCGTCCTGCATCTCTATTTCATGTATCTGGAAATGGTCGCCTGGGACCAGCCGCTCGGCCGCAAGACGTTCGGCACATCAGCTGAATTCGCCGCCGCCTCCAAGGCGCTCGCCGCCAACCAGGGCCTCTACAACGGCTTCCTGGTCGCCGGGCTGCTCTGGGGCCTCTACCTCGGCGACGCCGGTTTTGCTGTAAAGGTGTTTTTCCTGTTGTGCGTCATCGTCGCCGGTGCGTTCGGCGCAGCCACTGTCAACAGGCGCATACTCTACGTGCAGGCGCTGCCGGCGGCGTTGGCGTTGCTGGCGCTGTGGACCGGGCTGTAATCCCGCAACGTCTCCGCCCCTCTCCCTCTTCTTTGCGGGTGAGGAGCAGCGCTGCCCGATTCGGAAAGGCCGCGCTTCGGCCGGGAAGCAGTCGGATTCAGCTACGCCCCATAGCGCGCCTTCAGATGCGCGGTGAAATGCGCGGCGTTCAGCTTTTCGCCGGTGGCGCGCTCCAGAAGTTCCGGCGTCGAATAGCGTGAGGCCTGCGACCAGATGTTCTTGCGCCGCCAGTCGGCGATCGCCTCGAACCTGCCGGCGGCGAGATCGTCGTCGGCCGAAGGGTTTTCCTTGTTGAGCGCCGCCCATTGCTGCGCCGCCATCATGGCGCCCAGCGTGTAAGATGGGAAATAGCCGAACAGGCCGGCCGGCCAGTGGACGTCCTGCATTGGCCCGTCGGCGGGGTTGTCGATGGTCGACAGATCGAGATAGTCGCGCATCCCGGCGTCCCAGGCTTCCGGCAGGTCTGCCGCCGCAAGCTTTCCGCCAACCAGCTGGCGCTCCAGTTCGAAGCGCAGGATCACATGCAGGGGATAGGTCACCTCGTCGGCGTCGACGCGGATCAGCCCGCGCTCGATATGGTGAACGTGCGGCAGGATTTCCGCCATCGTCCATTGCTCGCCGAGATGCTGGGCGAGCTGCGGCAGCGCCCATTGCCAGAAGGCGGGGTTGCGGCCGATCTGCTTTTCCACGAACAGGCTCTGGCTCTCATGCATGGCCATGCCGCGCGCCTTGCCGAGCGGCCAGTGCGACCATTGCTTGGGCAGGTTCTGCTCGTAGAGCGCGTGCCCGGTCTCGTGCAGCACGCCCATCAGTGCCGACAGGAAGTCGCTGGTCTTGTAGCGCGTGGTGATGCGCACGTCGGTCGGCACTCCGCCACAGAAGGGATGATGCGAGACCGACAGGCTGCCATGGGTGAAGTCGAAGCCGATGGCGCCCATCATGGCGAGGCCGAGTTCGCGCTGCCTTTCGATCGCATAGGGGCCGGCGAGCGGGCGCTGCGGGCGCTTTCGCCAGGCGCTCCTCCTGCACCGCCAGGGCTTGCGGAACGAAGTCCTTCAGAAATGTCTTCAGCGCGTCGAACACAGGCGCGATGTCGGCGGCGCGGTTGCCGGGGTCATATTGTTCGATCAGCGCGTCATAGGGGTCGAGGCCGAGTACGCCGGAGCGCAGAGCCGCCTCTTCGCGCACCAGGGCCACGACGCCTTCCAGCGCCGGCAGGAAGCCCGCCCAGTCGTTCTTGGCGCGCAGGTCGCGCCACAATTGTTCGCAGCGCATGCGGGCTTTCATCTGGCGTTCGACGAATTCCGCCGGCAGGCAGGTGAGGTTGGTATAGGCGCGCTTCAGTTCGCGCAGCGCCGCCTGCTGTTCCTCGTTCAGCGCTTCGCCTTCCGCGGCAGCGATCCAGTCTGCGATCTCCGGCGCGGTCGCCCGGGCGTGGTGGATGCCGGCCAGCGTCGACATCGCCTCGGCGCGTTTTTCGCCGCCGCCCACCGCCATGTGGGTCGCTTCGTCGGCGCCGAGGATGGCCAGCGCATGTTCCAGCGCCTCGATCTTGCGCAAGTGGTCGTCAAGTTTTGCGAAGGACATTTTTCGGCTCCAGGAATCAGCAAGGCTGGAGGGGACACCAAGTTTTTGGCCGTCGCAAGGGCCAGCAGGCCGGGTCGTTTCGACCGCTGGCCCGAAGCAAAAAAAGACCCCGGATCGCTCCGGGGCCTTTCTGGAGGACGGCGCTGCTTCAGGAATATTGATGCCTGAGGTTGTCGACCTGGCGCATCAACTGTTCATACTGCCCCATTGGAATGGCGCCGCCATGCCGAGCGTTGTCACGGACGGCTTCGCTGCGGATCATCGCGTCCTCCGCATGCAGGCGATGCGCCTGGCGGGGCGTGATCAGCCCGCGGGCGCTGTCATAGCTGATGCGCGCGTTGGCGTCGTTCAGATCGTTGAGAATGGCGTCGAGCTGGCCGTTGGGCGCGTAGGTGATGGTGCCCGTGTCAGCGTCACCGCCATGCACATTAGCGTTTCGTTCGTGAAATCCGGCGCCCCTGCCGCCGAACGAATTCGGTTCGTGGTCGTGCGCCGACGCGGCGAAAGCCGCGGTCAGGGGGCTGGCGATGAGAGCTGCAGCGATCGCCGCTGTGGAGAGAAAAGAGCGCATTTTGCTGCTCCAGGGCTTGGCGGGGCGACAGGCGCCCCGTCGCATGCCGCCCGTCCGGTTCCGTCGCGTCGCGATGATGGGAGGTCATCGCCGGCGGTTCCCGGGCGGCAGCTGGAATCTAGGCCCCGCCGGCGGCGGAACCTAATTAAGAAAAGATAATTTTCGCAACGATTTCAGGGCCACAATCGCGGTCAGGGCGTCGCAAAACCGCCGCAGGTGAGGCGGCCCGCGCCGAACACGCAATCTTGACGTATCGAGAGGGTGCGTGATCGACAAGCATTTTGCAGCCAGGTGGAATCGCCTGACGGCGCTTTAAAGCCGCACTCACCGCTCGGTGAGTTTCAATTCGATGCGGCGGTTCTTGTCGCGCGCTTCGGGCGTGTCGGCGGGGTCGAGCGGCTGGAATTCGCCGAAACCGGCCGCGACCAGGCGGTTGGCCGGCACGCCGTTCTCGATCAGGTATTTCACCACCGACGTGGCGCGCGCCGACGAAAGCTCCCAGTTGTCCCGGTAGCGGCCGGTTCCCGACAGCGGCACATTGTCGGTGTGGCCGTCGACACGCAGCACCCAGTTGATCTCCGGGGGAATTTCCTTCTGCAGTTCGATGATGGCGCCGGCGAGCTTCTTCATCTCTTCCTGGCCGGCGGCGTTGATCACCTCCGAGCCGACGGGGAACAGGACCTCCGACTGGAACACGAAGCGGTCGCCGACGATGCGGATGTTTTCGCGGTCCGAAAGGATCTCGCGCAGCCGGCCGAAGAAATCGGAACGGTAGCGGTTCAATTCCTGCACGCGCTGCGCCAGCGCCACGTTGAGGCGGCGGCCAAGGTCGGCGATCTTGGTGTTGGATTCGCGGTCGCGCACCTCGGAGACGTCGAGCGCCTGCTCCAGCGCGCCGATCTGCTTGCGCAGCGCCGAAATCTGCTGGTTGAGGAGCTCGACCTGCGACATCGCGCGCTGGCTGAGCTGCCGCTCCTGGTCGAGTTCGCCGGTCAGTGTGCCGATACGCGCTTCGGCTTGCGGCGCCGGCGCCGGCACCTTGCGACAAGAGCTGTTCGAGCCGGGTCTTCTCGGACTCGGCGGCCGACAGCGACGCCTGCAGGTTGGCGAGAGAATCCTCCATGTCCTGGCTGTTGGAGCGCTCGAGCGACAACAGCTGCGTGAGCTCGTTGATCTGCGAGTTGAGGCGGTTCAGCACGGCGTCCTTGCCAGAGATTTCGCGCGACAGCAGAAACTGCGCCAGCACGAACACCGAGAGCAGGAACATGATGGCCAAGAGCAGCGTCGACAGCGCGTCGACGAAACCCGGCCAGTAGTCGATCCGGCGGTCGCTGCGCCGCCCGCGGGCGAGCGCCATCAGTTGGGCTCCCTGTTCTTCAGGGCGCCGGCGATCTTCTCAAGCGTGGCGCGCATCGCCTTCTGCTCGTCGGACTGCGCCTCGACCCAGTCGCGCATCATCTGCTGTTCCGAGCGCATGTTCTTGACGAGGCCGGAAATGCCGTCGGCGAGGTTGGCCATGGCGTTGGCGACGCGCTGGCTGGAGCCGCCATTTTCCTGCAGGCCGCGCAGCCGCTCGGACAAGAGGCGGATCTCGTCGGCGGTGCCGGCCTTGGCGGTATCGACCACCGGGGTGTCGGACGACAGGTCGGTGACCGAAGACAGCCAGTTTTCCAGCTCGGTGTAGAAGCGCGTCTGGGCGCGGCCGGCCTGCAAGTCGAGGAACCCGAGCACCAGGGAGCCGGAAAGGCCGAACAGCGAGGACGAGAAGGCCGTTCCCATGCCTTCCAGCGGCGCCGAGAGGCCCGACTTCAGCGATTCCAGAACATCGTTGGCGTCCCCCGAGCCGGGATCGAGCGAGCGGATGGTTTCGCCGATCGAGCCGATCGTCTGCAGCAGGCCCCAGAAAGTGCCGAGCAGGCCGAGGAACACCAGGAGGCCGACGAGATAGCGCGAGACGTCGCGGCTTTCATCGAGGCGCGTGGCGATGGAATCGAGGATGGTGCGCATCGATAGCGTCGACAGGGCGGTCGACGAGGAGCGGCTGAGCAGGGCCTTCATCGGCGCCAGCAGCACCGGATCGGTTTCGTCCGAGCCGGCGCGGAAGGAATTCACCCAGCGCACTTCGCGAAACAGCCGCACCACCTGCATGAAGGCGAGCAGGATGCCGACGGCAAGTACGCCGATGATCAGGCCGTTCAGCCCGGGATTGGTGACGAAGGCAGACGAGATCTGTCGGTAGAGGATCGCCGCGATGAAGCCGACGATCGCCAGGAACACCAGCATCGACAGCAGGAACACCTGCGGGCTCGAAAGCTTGTGCGGATCGTACGGATTTGTCGCCAAAACATCCGACCCGAAATTCCTGAACAATGCCATCCGCTCGCGCCCCGATCTGGTCCGCTGTCAAGTTGCGCACGAGTCTAAACGGAATTGCGGTGAAATTGAAAGGCGGGCTTTTGACCGGAGCGGGCAGAAATCGCTCTTCGTGCGTTTGTACAACGCCAAGTAGAATCTCTGGTGTTGCACAATGCGAATGAAACGGTCAGAGGCAGGTCACAGCCGGTTGATGACCAGGCAATCGATGACAGCTGCCAGGTGCAGGCTGGCCGCGGTAACGACGAAGCCGTGCCAGACGGCCGACTGGAAGCGCAGGCTGCGCCAGACGAAAAAGACGACGCCGCAGGAATAGACGATGCCGCCGGCGGCCATCAGCCAGACAGTTCTGGCCGGCAGGGTTTCGAGCAGGCTTCCGGCGATTGCGACGCCGCTCCAGCCGATCGCCAGGTAGAAGACGACCGCAAGCCGGTCGAAGCGGCCGGGCAGGAAGAGCTTAATCGCGATACCGATGGCGGCCGCACCCCAGACCACGGCAAGCATGGTGCGGGCGGTGACGAGATCGTCGAGCTGCGCCAGGAAGGGCGTGTAGGTTCCGGCGATCAGCAGGTAGATGGCGGCGTGGTCGAAGCGGCGCAGGATCCACTTGGCTGGCGATATCGGCCAGAGATTGTAGGCGCACGAGATGCACAGCACGGTAAGCAGCGACACCACGTAGAACACCGCCGCCGCATATTCGCCGGGCTCGGTGTGGAACGCGGAGATGGCAAGCAGCGCCAAGCCGGCGGTGATCGCGAGCACGATGCCCACCGCATGGACGATGCCGTCGGCGATCAGCTCGGCGCGCGAGTTGCTGAACCGCCCGATGAACGGCGGTATCGGTCCGGGCGTTTGCATGGCGCGGTCGTGGGTCATGACCCTCTTTCCTACCAGCCTCTTGTGAAAGAAAGCAGACAGCTTTTCGCCTTACCTCGGGGGTAGGGGCTTCTTAACCGTTTTCAGCAGCGCACGGTGGATTGCTTCGTTGCCGGCGACGATGCTGCCGTTTTCAAGCATGTCCTGGCCGCCCGCCTTGTCGCTGACGAAGCCGCCCGCCTCGCGGATCAGCAGCATGCCGGCGGCCATGTCCCACGGCGACAGCGAATCCTCCCAGAAGCCGTCGAGCCGGCCGGCCGCGACATAGGCTAGGTCGAGCGCGGCCGCACCGATGCGGCGAACCCCGGAGGTTTCGGCCATGACATGGCGCAGTTCGATCAGGTAGTTGCCGTGATGGCCTTGGCCAAGATGCGGAATGCCGGTGCCGATTACGCAATCGGAAAGCTTGGAGCGCCCGGCGACGCGCAGCCGACGGTCGTTGAGGAAGGCGCCACCGCCGCGCTCGGCCGTGTAGAGCTCGTCCATCGCCGGATTGTAGATGACGCCGGCGACGATCTGCCCCTGCCGCTCCAGCGCGATGGAGATGCCAAACATCGGCAGACCGTGCAGGAAGTTGGTGGTGCCGTCGAGCGGATCGACGATCCAGCGGTGCTGGCCGTCCTCGCCTTCGACGGCGCCGCGCTCCTCCATCAGGAAGGCATAGCCGGGACGGGCGCGCGACAGCTCGGCGTGGATGATCTCTTCCGCCTTGCGGTCGGCCTGGCTGACGTAGTCGCCGGGGCCTTTCAGCGAAACCTGCAGGTTCTGCACCTCGCCGAAATCGCGGCCGAGCGAACGGCCGGCCTTCATGGCGGCCTGGACCATGACGTTGAGGAGAGCGGAACGTGCCATGGAGAGTTCTTTCTAAGGGCAGTCGAAGTAAGGCAGTCGGGAATAGGCAGTAGTTGGATTTCGCACTTGAGAGAATTTCCCTTGCGGCCGGAAATGGCTGGCGACTTCTGCTACTGCCTACTGCCTCATTTCAGTCCGCGCGGCGGACGTAGGTGATCTCGTTGGTGTCGACGATGATGCGCTCGCCCGACGAGATGAAGGGCGGAACCAGCACGCGGATGCCATTTTCCAGCATCGCCGGCTTGTAGGATGAGGCGGCGGTCTGCCCCTTCACCACCGGGTCGGCTTCGGTGATTGTCAGCGTCACCGTGTCCGGCAGCGAGATGCCGATCGGCCGCTCCTCGTAGAGCTCGACGGTGACCATCATGCCGTCCTGCAGGAAGGCGGCGCGCTCGCCGACGAATTCCTTGTTCAGCTCGAGCTGCTCGTAGCTCTGGGTGTCCATGAACACCAGCGAGTCTTCCTGCGCGTAGAGGAAGGAGAAATCCTTCTGCTCGAGGCGGACCTTTTCCACCGTCTCGGCGGAGCGGAAGCGCTCGTTGAGCTTGGTGCCGTTGATGAGGTTCTTCAGTTCGACCTGGTTGTAGGCGCCGCCCTTGCCGGGCTTGACGTGATTGGTCCTGACCGCCACCCAGAGGCCGCCATCGTGCTCGATGACGTTGCCGGGACGGATTTCGTTGCCGTTGATCTTGGCCATGTTCAGCTATTCCGGAAGAGGTTGTCCGCCGGGCCGGCGGTTTCGCGGCTTCCAAGACCATAAATCGCCCAAAGAGGCAAGAGAGGGCCGTCAGCGCAGCCGGTTGGCGCGGCCGAGCGCCGTCTTGATTTCCTCGGTCGTCAGGCCGTTCATGAAGTCGTCCATGATCGGATCGAACAGGCCGGCGCGACGGGCGAGGATGTACCAGGCGGCGGCGAAGATGCTGTCCGGCTCGGTGCCGATGCCCTGCATATAGAGCTTGGCGACGCGGTTCTGGGCGGCGACATTGCCGCCCTCGGCGGCGCGCTTCAGCCAGGCGAAGCCGGATTTCTGGTCGCGCTCGCCGCCGCGCCCGGAGATCAGCCAGGTGCCGAGATCGAGCTGCGCGGTGTCGAAATTCTGCTTGGCGGCGCGCACCAGCCATTTGCGGGCCTCGACATCGTCGGGCTTCTTGCCGCCGACGCCGTTGGCCAGAATCTGCGCCATCGCATATTGCGCGTCCGGCAGGTCGGCCTCGGCTGCTTTCTGGTAATAGGGCAGCGCCAGCTCGGCGCCGCGCGGGCCGGGGTCGCGCTGGATCAGGAGTTGCGCATAGTTGAACTGGGCCAGCGCGTTGCCGGCCTCCGCCGATGCTTCCATCAGGGCGAAGGCGGCCTTCTTGTCCTTTTTCACGAAACGCCCGTCGAGCAGCATCAGCGCGTACTGGAACTGCGCTTCCGGGACGCCCTGTTCGGCCGCCAACTCGTACCATTTGGCCGCCGCCGTTTCGTCACGCTTTATGCCGAGCCCGCGCGACAGGATTTCCGCGACCAGCGTCTGCGCCGCCGTGTCGCCTTCCTTGGCGCGCGGCAGCGCGAGGTTGAGCGCGGTCTTGTAGAGGCCGCGCTGGAACGCGCCGTAGGCCTCGTCCGGCGCCCTCGCGCCAAACCGCAGCGGGTCGACATTGTCCGTCGTCGCGGCGGCCGGTGCGCTCTCGCTCGCCGCCGGCGGAATGACGGGAGGCCGCCTTCGGGCGGTCGCCGTCGGCGGCCGCGGCCGGGACGGCCATGGCCGCCAGCAGTGCGAAAAGACAGAAAGTGGGATTCGATATGCGTGACACCAGCGCTTCTAATCCTCGAAACGCGGCGCTTTTTGGTCAAGCAGGGAATTGGCGCGCCCGACCGCTTCGCGCGGGTCGAGGCCGTCCGCGAACACCGCCGCTCGACAGCGCCACGAATTCGGCGCCGGTCTCGGCCACCGCTTGCGACGGATTCGATCTGCGACCCGGCGAGCACGATGCAGGGAATCTCGATCATCTCGGCCCACCATTGCGCCAGGTTGAGGTTGCGCGGGTGCGGCTCAGGCTGTGTTGTCGTAGCCGAAGCGGCCGAAGAACATGTAGTCGGGGCGGGTCTCGCCGAGTTCCAGCGCATCGTCGCGGGTCTTCACGCCGCCGGCGCCGACCATCATCTTGTCCTGCAACCGGTCGATCGCATCGGCGAGAGCCGCCTTGCCCTCGTCGACATGCACGCCGTCGGCCTTGACGCGCGCCGGCGATGCGGGTGTCGCCGGCGATCACCACGGCGACGCCGGCTGCCTGGGCGACGGGCGTCAGCCGTTCGGCGAGCTCCTGGAACGCCGTTTCGTGCAGGTCGTAGGCGGGAAGGATCAGCGAGGCGACGTCGCCGCCTTCCAGCGCCTGGCGGAGCTTGCGCTCCAGATCGTCGGGCGCGAGACCCGGCGGGGCGATCAGCACGATGCGGCAGCGGTTGAGGGCGTCGAGTCATGGGCAAGCTGTTCCGGAACGCGCCCACGAAGCCGGGCGGTTGGCTTGCGCATAGAGCAATGCAGCGGCGTTGAACAGATGGGCCAGTTTGCAATGCCGCCTCGCATTGCGGCGGCAATCCGGATAAGCGGGAGGCCCCCGAAGGCGCTTCCCATGAACGCACTGCTCTCCGACCCGTCCTTCTACGCGGTGGCCATTCCCGCGGTGCTGCTTGTCGGCCTGTCGAAAGGCGGCTTCGGCGGCGCGATGGGTTTCGTCGGCGTGCCGATGATGGCGCTGGTCATCTCGCCGGTGCAGGCGGCCGCGATCCTGCTGCCGATCCTCGTGCTGATGGACATCGTGTCGCTGTGGACCTGGCGCGGCATCTTCGACCGCCAGATCCTGGTGCAGATGCTGCCGGGCGCCATGGTCGGCATCGGCGCCGGCTGGGTGATGGCCGCGGTGGTGACGCGCCGACATGGTGCGCTTCATCGTCGGCGCGGTGGCGATCGTCTTCGTCGGCGCGCTGGCTCTACCTGCAATTTCGGCATGGCGCCGACCATGCGTCGCCGCAGAACCGCGTCGCAGCCGCGTTCTGGGGCACGGTCGCCGGCTTCACCAGCTTCATCGCCCATGTCGGCGGACCGCCCTTCCAGGTCTACACCTTGCCGCTGCGGCTCGATCCGAAAGTCGTGACCGGTACCGGCGCCATCTTCTTCGCGGTCACCAACGCGGTGAAGCTCGTTCCCTATTTCGCGCTCGGCCAGTTCGACGCCACCAACCTCACGGCTTCCGCCGTGCTGATGCCGATCGCGCCGCTCGCCACACTGGCCGGCGCCTGGCTGGTGCGGCGCATGCGGCCGGAGGTGTTCTATCCCTTCACCTACGCCACCGTCGCCGTCCTGGCGGTCAAGCTGCTCTGGGACGGGGCTGCGCAAATGTTGTAGCGCTGAATTAATTTGTGACGGGGAAGCACGCGAAGACGCCATCCTTTTCCGAGTACTTGCGCGTTATGGGCAGGAACCATTCGTCGCCCCGGCGGTTCGTCTCGAAGCGCCCGCTTGCGCAACAAACCCGTGACTGATCATGACCGGCAATGCTTCCTCCCAGCGGGATACCCGCATCGACGTTTTCCGCGCGCTGGCGCTGCTGACGATCTTCATCAACCACGTGCCGGGCACGATTTTCGAGCACTTCACGCACAAGAATTTCGGCTTCTCCGACTCGGCCGAAGCCTTCGTGCTGATCTCGGGCATCGCGGTCGGCGCTCGCCTACGGGCTGAAGTTCGAGCCGGGCAACCGGCTGCTGATCACGCTGAAGGCGTGGCGGCGCGCCGGCGTGCTCTACGTCGCCCACATCATGACGACGGTGGCGACGCTGGCCATCTTCTCGGCCGCCGCGCTTTACTTCTCGCGGCCCGGACCTCCTGAAGCTGATCAACATCGAACTGATCATCAACGACACGCCGGAGGCGCTGGTCGGCATCGCCACGCTCGGCCATCAGATCGGCTACAACAACATCCTGTCGATGTATGCCGTGGTGCTTCTGATGCTGCCGGTCTTCCTCCTGCTCGGCAGCGTCAGCCTGCGGCTGATGGTGACGGCGTCCGGGCTCGTCTGGCTCGCTCGCCGGTGTCTACCAGATCGCGCCGCCGAACTTTCCCGGCGAAGGCTTCTGGTTCCTCAACCCGCTGTCCTGGCAGTTCCTGTTCGTCATCGGCATGGCCGCGCATGATGCATGTGAAGCGCGGCGGCGCGATCCGCTTCAACCGGTGGCTGGCGGGCGCGGCCGTCGTCTATCTCGCTCGTCGCGCTGGTCTGGGTGCGAATCGCCGCTCTGGGGCATCGAGACCGTCGCTCGGGCCTGCCCGCCGTGCTGACCGGCTTCGACAAGACGTTCCTGTCGCTCTCGCGGCTGCTGCACATCCTGTCGCTCGCCTACCTGATCGTCGCCGTGCCGGCGCTCTCGAACCTGGCGCGCACCGAGCCGGACCATCCGCTGGCCGTGCTCGGCAGGCACTCGCTGCCGGTGTTCATCGCCGGTACGCATCCTCGCCATGGTCGGCGCAGGTGATGAAGATCGTCAGCCCCGGCGGCCTCGTCTACGACGTCGTGCTGATCTCCACCGGCATCGCGCTGCAGTTCGCGCTTCGCCTACTACCTCGAATGGCTGCCAAGGATCGGCTGGGCTGACAAGAAGCCGAAACCCGCCGCGCCTCGCGCGCCATTGGCGGCACGGCGCTCAAGGCGTCTTGACGATTATCCGGCTGCCGACCGGCGGCGGCGGATAATCCGTCAAATAGTATTGCTTCGATGTCGCCCTGCGGCGGTCTAAGGTCTCCTCCTCAAATTTGAGGGGGACCACTTGCCAAGCATCTACGACACCGGCCTCGACCGCAACATCGCCAACCACCAGCCGCTGACGCCGCTGTCGTTCCTCGAGCGCGCGGCCAGGACCTTCCCCGACCATGTCGCCATCATTCATGGTCGCCTGCGCGTCTCCTACCGCGATTTCTGGCAGCGCTCGCTGCGGCTTGCCTCGGCGCTGTCGGCCAAAGGGCATCGGCAAGGGCGACACGGTGACGGTGATGCTCTCCAACACGCCGGCCATGCTGGAAGCGCATTTCGGCGTGCCGATGGTCAAGGCGGTGCTGCATTCCCTGAACACCAGGCTCGACGCGGCGTCATCGCCTTCCAGCTCGACCATGCCGAGACAAAGGTGCTGATCGTCGACCGCGAATTTTCCGGCGTCATGAAGGACGCGCTGGCGCTGGCCGAGGTCACGCCGCTGGTCATCGACTATGACGATCCCGAATATGCCGCCGACGCGCCCTATCCGAAGGGCGAGCGCATCGGCTCGCATCGACTACGAGGAATTCGTGGCCGGCGGCGATGCCGACTTCCACTGGTCGATGCCGGACGACGAGTGGGATGCGATCTCGCTCAACTACACGTCGGGCACCACCGGCAATCCGAAAGGCGTCGTCTATCATCATCGCGGCGCGGCGCTGATGGCCTACGCCAACACCATCCACGCCGGCATGGGCAGGCATCGCGGTCTATCTGTGGACACTGCCGATGTTCCACTGCAACGGCTGGTGCTTTCCGTGGACGCTGGCCGTGCAGGCCGGCACGCATGTCTGCCTGCGCTGGGTGCGGCCGAAGGCGATGTACGACGCAATCGCCGACCATGGCGTCACCCATCTGTGCGGCGCGCCGATCGTCATGTCGACGCTGATCAACGCGCGGGAGGAAGACAAGCGCGAGTTCCCGCAGATCGTGACCTTCAACACGGCGGCCGCGCCGCCGCCCGAGGCCGTGCTTGTCCGGCATGGCCGACGCCGGCTTCGCGGTGACGCATCTCTACGGGCTGACCGAAACCTACGGACCGGCGGTCGTCAACGAATGGCACGGCGACTGGGACGAGCTCGACAAGGGGCCGCGCACGGCGAAGAAGGCGCGCCAGGGCGTGCGCTACGCCGCGCTCGAAGGCCTGACCGTGATGGACCCCGCGACGATGGAGAAGACGCCGGCCGACGGCGAGACCATCGGCGAGGTCATGTTCCGCGGCAACATCGTCATGAAGGGCTACCTGAAGAACCGCAAGGCCACCGACGAGGCCTTCGACGGCGGCTGGTTCCATTCCGGCGACCTCGGCGTCATGCATCCGGACGGCTACATCCAGCTCAAGGACCGCTCCAAGGACATCATCATCTCCGGCGGCGAGAACATCTCGTCGATCGAGGTCGAGGACGCGCTCTACAAGCACGCCGCCGTGGCATCCTGCGGCGTTGTCGCCCGAAGCCGACGACAAATGGGGCGAGATGCCGATCGCCTATGTCGAGCTGAAGCCCGGCAAGGCGGCGACCGAGGACGAGATCATCGAGCACTGCCGCAGGCTGCTGGCGCGCTTCAAGTGCCCGAAGGCGGTGGTCTTCGCGGAAATCCCCAAGACCTCGACCGGCAAGATCCAGAAATTCCGGCTGCGCGAGCTGGCCAAGGCGTCCGGCCACGCAATAACGCGCGCCCACGTATCCGCCCGGCCGACCCGGCGACAACAGCCGGAAACAACGCCGCTCTAAACTCCGGCCGGGTTCGGGATCGGCGGTGGGATTCTGCCAGTCCAGATGCTGATGTTTGCGCGGCGCAACAGCATTTGCAGCCAGGTGCAATCACCTGGCGTCGCATAATGCGGCAAAACATCTCGCTCTTGGGATGCGCGGCCGCCAACGTCTTCGGGATCGGGAAAACTTTGGAGGGGAACATGCAAGGGGTCGCACGAAAATTCTTCATTCTGGCAGTCGTCTACGCGATCTGCGGGATGCTGCTTGGCCTTGCAAATGGCGATCAGCGGGGATCACTCGCAGATGCCGGTACACGCCCACATGATGGTGCTGGGCTGGCTGATGTCGGCGGTGTTCGCCTTCTTCTACCACCTGTTTCCCGCGGCCAGGGAAACACGGCTTGCGCAGGCGCATTTCTGGCTCACGGCGGTCAGCGGCGTCATCCTTGTGGTGTCGCTGTTCTTCCTTTTGGCGGGCAACGAAGCGCTGGAGCCGGTTACCGCCGTCGCCTCGATGGGCTTCCTTGCAGGAATGCTCCTGTTCGCATGGATATCGGTGCGGGTCGTGCGACGCGCATAAAGCTGGTTTCGTAGCGGCTGATTCGCTGAAAGGAACAGCGGCTGAACTGTGCGGTTACGGCACGGTTTCTTTCAGCTTGAGCTAAAAAATATCCGGGCTGTTAAGAGTCTGTTAAGCTTTACAGGTGTTTACTATGTGCATCCAGTGATCTGGATTCTTACCGAGTGGTTGGTGCCACTCCGTTTGACGCCTCCCTGTTAAACTCCTGAGAGCCGCCATTTCGCGGCTCTTTTTTTGTCCGCGACAGGGTTTTGGCGGCCCGCGCGGCGCGGCCGCAGTTTCGCCGTTAACCTTCTGTTAAACATACGCTTGCCTTGAACGGCGCCGCAGAGCATTTTCTTACTGTTGGCGTCTAGAGCATAATCCCGGAAAGTGAAAACCGGTTTTCGGAAAGATCATGCTCCAGCAAGGGTAGCGGGAACCTCAGGCGGGTTCCCCGCGTAAAGAACGCAAGTTCGGCGGGTCGTGCAGGGGCGTAGTGGAAATGATCGAGGCTGAAAGAGGAATGGCGACTACCATAAAACTGGCCGAGCGCCGGGTTTTCTCGCACTCCTTCAAGCCGCTCTACAACGAGGGCATGCGGCTGGTCGAACAGGCCGCCGAATATCTGGACGGCGAAGGGCGCGCCGAGGCCAAGAAACTGTCGAGGCCGGCCGCCACGCTCTACGCGGCCGAATCGATGCGGCTCACCACCCGGTTGATGCAGGTGGCTTCATGGCTGCTCCTGCAGCGGGCCGCGAATTCCGGTGAAATGACGCGCGACCAGGTCGCCGCCGAAAAATCCAAGGTGCGGCTCGACACGAGTTCGGCCCAGGAGAACGGCACCGGCTGGTTCGAACTGCCGGAAGCCTTCCGCGACCTCGTGCTTCGCTCGCTCAGCCTGCAAGGCGTGGTGCGCCGCATGGACGACCAGATCTATGGCGGCAACGCAAATGCTCCGGTTGCGCCGCTGCGCGTCCCCAACCCGGTCTCCGACCAGATCTCGCTCCTCAACACGGCTTTCGCGCGCGGCTGACGCGCCGAGCATCGGACCGAAAGCGTGAAGCTACCGGTTTAACGTCCGCTCCGCTATTCGTTTCTGTTTTGTTCACAATTCGCTGGCATCAAGGGCCGGCGGAGATAAAGTGGACGGGATGAGGGAAACGATTCGCATTGTCGGCATCGATCCGGGGTTGAGGCGGACCGGCTGGGGCATCGTCGAGAGCCTCGGCAATTCGCTGCATTTCGTCGCCTCCGGAACCGTGAAATCGGACGACAAGGCCGATCTCGCCTCGCGCCTGTGCCAGTTGCACGACGGGCTTGTCGACGTTCTCCATCGTCACATGCCGCATGAGGCGGCGGTCGAACATACATTCGTAAACAAGGACGCCTCGGCGACGCTGAAGCTCGGCCAGGCGCGCGGCATCGCCATGCTGGTGCCGGCGCGCGCCGGCTTGCGGGTTGCCGAATATGCGCCCAACGCGGTCAAGAAGGCCGTGATCGGCGTCGGCCACGGCGACAAGCAGCAGATCCACATGATGGTGCAAGGTGCTGATGCCGAAGGCGACGTTCCAGGGCGACGACGCGGCCGACGCGCTGGCCATCGCCATCTGCCACGCGCATCACCGGCAGAGCGCGGCCTATCGCATCGCGCTGGCCGGCTAATCCCGTAGCAACCCCCGTTTGTTCTTGACTTGTTCTGGATGGGCCGCTAAGTAATACCGCAGAGGTATTACCATGCGCGTCACTGAAAAAGGTCAGGTCACCATTCCGAAGAATGTCCGCCGCAAGCTTGGAATTGTGCCCGGCAGCCGAGGTGGAGTTCAGCCTGCAGGATGACGTCGCGATTTTGCGGCCGGCGCCGCCTGCGGACGCCAATCTGGAGGTAGCCGATTTCATGGATCATATCCGCCGCCACAAGGGATCGATGGATCTGGGCGGCATGACCGGGGACGAATTCTTCCGGCTTCTGAGAGACTGATGCCGACGCTTGTCGACACCAATGTGCTGATCGATCTTTTCGACGCGGGCAGCCCGTGGGAAGACTGGTCGATCCGGCATATCGAGCGTGTCCGGTCCGAGGGCCGCGTGGTCATCAACCCGATCATTTATGCGGAAATGGCCGCGGGGTATCCGTTGGAATCGGCGCTGGAACGAGGCGCTGTCGCCATCGCGTTTCGTCAGCGGAGGATCTGCCGTGGGAAGCGGCGTTCGCTGCCGGCCACGCGTTTCTGGCATATCGCCGCGACGGCGGGCCGAAGCGGTCTCCCTTGCCGGATTTCTACATTGGCGCACATGCGGCGGTGCGCGGTTATTCGCTGCTGACGCGGGATCAGGCGCGCTATCGCGCCTATTTTCCGATGCTGCGACATCATCGCCCCCGACACGCATCCTTAGGAAAACGCGGACATGATCGGCAAGCTCAAGGGCATGCTCGACGAGATCGACGAGGATCACTGCGTCGTCGACGTGCACGGCGTCGGCTACGTCGCCTATTGCTCGGCCCGCACGCTCGCCGCTCTGCCGGGGCCGGGCGAGGCCGTCACGCTGTTCATCGAGACCTACGTGCGCGAGGACATGATCCGGCTCTACGGTTTCCAGACGGCGCTCGAGCGCGAATGGTTCCGCCTGCTGCAGAACAATGTGCAGGGCGTCGGCGCCAAGGTGGCGCTGGCGATCCTGTCGACGCTGTCGCCGCCGGACCTCGCCAACGCGATCGCGCTGCGCGACATCGCCATGGTCTCCAGGGCGCCCGGCGTCGGCAAGAAGGTGGCCGAACGCATCGTCACGGAACTGAAGAACAAGGCGCCGGCCTTCGCCGGCTCGGCCTCGGGCACGATCGGCCTGAAGCAGGAGCTCGGCGAGGGCGTCGCGCCCGCGCCGGTCGCCGATGCGGTCTCGGCGCTCACCAATCTCGGCTATTCGCGCGACATCGCCGCCAATGCGATCGCCGCCGCGATGAAGACCGCCGGCGAAGGCGCGGATTCGGCGAGGCTGATCCGGCTCGGATTGAAGGAACTGGCGCGGTAAAGGCAGTGGATTGCAAACTCCTTACATTGTAATATATGTAAGGAGAATAGGATTATTCTTACATGGGCATGGAATCGAGAATCTCCAGCAAGGGGCAGACCACGATCCCCATGGCGGTTCGGGAGAGGCTCGGGCTGCACGCCGGAGACCGGATTGCATTCATCGAAATGAAACAGGGTTACCTGATTGTCCCGCGCAATCGTCCAGTCGACATTCTGTTCGGCGCGTTGGCCGAGTATGCAATACCGGGCACGACAACAGACGACTACGACCGCGCAATAGGCCAGGGCATAGGCGACCATGCCGAAGGTTCGCCGAGAGGCAGAGGCAGATCAGGCGCTTGATAGGTCTCGATACCAATATTCTCTTGCGTGCCACGCTGAACGACGATCCCGTTCAGTCGATGGCGGCACAGCGATTGTTGCGGAGCCTGGGCGAAGATGCACCCGGATTCATCAACCTGCTTGTCCTGATGGAGTTTTTCTGGGTTTTGCGATCGCGCTACAAACTTCCCCGAACCAGGCTTGCGGGGGTGATGCGTGACCTGCTTGAAATCCAGCATATCGAGTTCGAAGCGCTTGAGACGGTTGGCAAGGCTCTGACCACCTATGAGAGCGGGAATGCGGACTTTTCGGACGCGATTTTCGCCTTGCGCAATCGTGAACTTGGCGCCCACAGCACTTTCACTTTTGATGAGAGCGCCGCCAAATCCGTCTCGGGAATGAAATTCTTGGCATGAACACCACTCCCCGCCTCATCTCACCGGACAAACGCGGCGAGGACGTCGACACCACCTTGCGCCCGCAGTCGCTCGACGAATTCGTCGGGCAGGCGGCGGCGCGCGCCAATCTGAAAGTCTTCATCGAGGCCGCCAGGGGCCGCGGCGAGGCGCTCGACCATGTGCTGTTCGTCGGGCCGCCCGGCCTCGGCAAGACCACGCTGGCGCAGATCATGGCGCGCGAATTCGGCGTCAATTTCCGCTCCACCTCCGGCCCGGTCATCGCCAAGGCGGGCGACCTTGCCGCCCTCCTCACCAACCTGGAAGAGCGCGACGTCCTGTTCATCGACGAGATCCACCGGCTCAACCCGGCGGTCGAGGAAATCCTCTATCCGGCGATGGAGGACTACCAGCTCGACCTGATCATCGGCGAGGGGCCGGCGGCGCGTTCGGTCAAGATCGATCTCGCCAAGTTCACGCTGGTCGCGGCCACCACGCGGCTCGGCCTGCTCACCAATCCGCTGCGCGACCGTTTCGGCATTCCGGTGCGGCTCAACTTCTATTCGGTCGAGGAACTGGAGCAGATCGTGCGGCGCGGCGCCCGCATCCTCGGCATGCCGCTTGGCGACGACGGCGCGCTGGAAATCGCCCGCCGGGCGCGCGGCACGCCGCGCATCGCCGGCCGGCTCTTGCGGCGCGTGCGCGATTTCGCCGGCTGTGGCCGGCGACGGCCATGTCATCGCGCCAGATCGCCGACGAGGCGCTGTCCAGGCTGGAGGTCGACGCGCTCGGCCTCGATTCGCTCGACCGGCGCTATCTGTCGATGATCGCCATGAATTTCGGCGGCGGGCCGGTCGGCATCGAGACCATCGCGGCCGGGCTCTCCGAGCCGCGCGACGCCATCGAGGACATCATCGAGCCCTACCTCATCCAGCAGGGCTTCATCCAGCGCACGCCGCGCGGCCGCGTGCTGACGGCGAACGCCTGGAAACACCTTGGCCTGGAAGCGCCGCGCGACCTCGCGCGTGACGCAGATCAGCCTGTTCCAAGAAGAGGAAGAATAGTCCTGGCGCGCCAAAGGCGGATGATTACCCTCGACGCCGGGACGGACCACTTCAGCTATCGTGTCGCCGCGCTTGCGGTGGAAGACGGGCATGTCCTGCTGCATACCGCCACGCACGAAACCTTCTGGACGCTGCCGGGAGGGCATGCCGAACACGGCGAAGACTCCGCAAGCACCCTTGCTCGCGAAATGTCCGAGGAAATGGCGCTCGATGTCGAGGTGGGGCGGCTGGTCTTCGTCGTCGAGTATTTCTTCGGCGACCGCGACCGCGACTATCACCAATTGCTCTTCATCCATGAAATGAGCTTGCCTGGCGGACTTTCGAGGGACCGCGACCAGATTGTCCACCGGCTCAGCGAACAAACATATGGCCTTGAGTTCCGCTGGCACGCGGCGGACGAGGGTAATCTGTCGAAAATCGGGCTGCTGCCGGCATTTCTGCGGCAGCGGCTGTCAGCCCTGCCGGCTGGAACCGAACATGTCGTCTGGCGTAATCAGTAGCTGTCGATGCGAACGGCTGATCGGCGCGAGGCGGGCTGCGATGACGCAGATGAGGAAGAGGATTGAGCAGGCCGCCTGCTTCAATTCTCCTCCACCGGAAACGCTGTCGGCTCCCTATCGACATCAAGGCTCGCCAGCGCCGATTGTATTTCCTTGATCCTGGATTGGTCTCTCGAAGGTTCCTGCATATCCCCTCCACGAAAAGAGGCTAAACATATCCTACAATCAAGGATGAGAACATTATTCACGGCACGCGGGCCGGGCAGACAAACAAACGAGCCCCTACCTCAGCCCCCTGACCGCCTCCAGCACGTCGCCTTCCGCCTTCCTGCCTTCGAATTCGTCGACGATGCCGAAGGCGCCGCCATAACCCCAGATCGCCCAGGCGAAGCCGCGGCGTTCGGCGCGGCCGATCATGTCCTTCACATAGGCCGCGCGGGAGGCGCCGGGCATGACGAACGGATTGTCGTATTCCTGGCGGATCATGCCGAACTCGCCGAGGAAGATGTTTTCGGGAATCGATGCCATGTTGCTTCGCCCAGGCGTCGACGGCGATCTCGAACGGTTCGTCGAGCACGCCGTCGAGTTTTTCCCTGGTGTCCACCGTGGCGATCTGCTCGTCGAGATAGGCGAGCATGCCGTGCGCGGCGCGGCACGGCGCCTCGGCCGCTGATTCGCTGGCGCACCGTCTTCGAGCGCTGCGTCGAGTTCGGCGCGCGGCACGGCATGCGGCGGGTAGGGCAGGCCGGTGACATAGCGGATGAAGTCGCCGGCCCAGGTCGCGCCCTGCGTGGGTCAGCAGGAACGGCTCGTAGGAATGGAACGTCCAGATGACATTGTCGTCGGGAATGGCCTTCGGGTCGATCTTCGCCAGCGCCTCGGCGCCTGCCCAGCAGGCGCCGGAGAGCACGATGCGTCAGCCGCGTCGCCGAGGCGCGCGCGGCGGCGTAAAGCCGCTTCAGGCGCTCGGGCCAGAAATTGGTGTTGTCCTCGTCGCAATCGACGACCGGCTCGTTCATCGGCTCGAAGGCGACCAGCGCCGGATCCTCCCTCGACAGCGTCTGCGGCCATGGTGCGGACCAGCTCGACATAGCGGTCGAACATCGCCGGGTCGTCCATCACCTCGTCCATGCCGACCGAGCGGCCGCCGCCGGCCGGAATGAGATGCATGTCGACCACCACCTTGAGGCCGGCCGCGTTGACCAGGCGCGCCGATTCCACGCACCGAGGCGACCAGCCGTTCGCGCAGCGCCGCAGCGTCTGGTCGGACAGCAACGGCGACGGGTCGACCGGCATCCGCACGAAGTCGAAACCGGCGGCCTTCAGCGCGGCGAGGTCGCCGTCGTCGAGCGCTCTTGCGCCATTCCGGGAAGGGCAGGATCACGTCCGGGTCGCCCCAGCGGTCCTCCGTCCGGCCAGGTCGTCCAGATGTCGAGGTTGATGCCGCGTTTCATCGAGAAGGTTGCCGCCGCCACGGCCGGCAGCCGCGGCCGCCAGACAGCGCCAGCGCCAGAAGACAGTTCTTGATCGATCGCAGCCATTGGTGCCATCGGGTCTCGGCCGCCGATACCTGTCAGGTCGGAATCGAAAGGAAAGCGCGATGGCGGAAGATGGTGAACGGGACGTGCTGAGGCCGGCCTTTCCGGCGCGCTCACGCCGTTCGGCCATCGCATCATGGCGCGGGTCTATTTCGCCGACACCGATTTTTCCGGCGTCGTCTACCACGCCCGCTATCTCGAATTCCTCGAGCGCGGCCGCTCCGATTTCCTGCGGCTTGCCGGCGTCCACCACACCGAGCTCGCCGACGGCAAGCACGGCGAGAGGATCGTCTGGGTGGTGCGGCGCATGGAGATCGACTTCCGCGCGCCGGCGCGCATCGACGACATCCTGACCATCGACACGCGCACCGAGGCGATTTCCGGCGCGCGCATCTTCATGGCGCAGCAGATCAGGCGCGGCGACGAGGTGCTGGTCGAGGCCAGGGTCGAGGCCGCGATCATCGGCGAGATCGGCCGGCCGAGGCGCTTTCCGAAGGAATGGATCGACCGCTTCATGCCGAAAGGCTGAGGCCTAGACGCCGGCCGCTGGGCCCGCCACATGTCCTAACTCATCCTTAACCATAACGGTCCATGAAGAAATCGGGTGAAAGTTGTACGGATCCGTGCGCCTTCCTTTCACCAAATTTCGCCCCGAAAAGGCCGCCAACGGCGCAGTTTGGGGCACTTTCCGGAAGCTTCGCGCGGACGGGCCATGATCGGAATGATGCGCATGGGCCAGCCACGAGCTGAAGCCCGTTTCTTAGGGACCATTTCAAATGGAAAACATCGCACTCGCCGATCCGGGCGCGCAACTTGTCGATTTGGGCCCTGTTCTGGCAGGCCGGCTGGGTCGTGAAGCTGGTGATGATCGGCCTGCTCGGCGCCTCGATCTGGACCTGGGCGATCATCTTCGACAAGCTGATCGCCTACGGCCGCATGCGCAGCGCGCTCAACCGCTTCGAGCAGACCTTCTGGTCGGGGCAGTCGCTGGAAGAGCTCTACCGCACGCTCGCCGACCGCAAGACCACCGGCATGGGCGCGATCTTCGTGGCGGCCATGCGCGAGTGGAAGAAGTCCTTCGAGAAGGGCGCCAAGTCGCCGCTGGCGCTGCAGACCCGCATCGACAAGGCGATGGACCTGGCGCTGACGCGCGAGATGGAGCGGCTCGAAGGCAAGCTCGGCTTCCTCGCGACGATCGGCTCGGCCGCTCCCTTCATCGGTCTGTTCGGCACGGTGGTCGGCATCATGACCTCGTTCCAGGCGATCGCCGGCTCGAAGTCGACCAACCTCGCCGTCGTCGCGCCCGGCATCGCCGAAGCGCTGCTGGCCACGGCGATCGGCCTGCTCGCCGCCATTCCGGCGGTCATCGCCTACAACAAGCTGTCGTCCGACGCGGGCAAGATCGCGGTGAGGATGGAAGGCTTCGCGGACGAGTTCTCCGCCATACTCTCGCGGCAAATCGATGAAAAAGTCGTCGCCCGAAGGCGGCCTGAGGATAGGCACGGATGGGAATGTCAGCCGGACAGACGGGCGGACGCGGCGGTCGCGGCCACAGGCGGCGCGGCCGCCATCACGGCCTGATGTCGGAAATCAACGTCACGCCGTTCGTCGACGTGATGCTGGTGCTGCTGATCATCTTCATGGTCGCGGCGCCGCTGCTGACGGTCGGCGTGCCGATCGACCTGCCGGAAACGCAGGCCAAGGCGCTGAACTCGGAAACGCAGCCGATCACCATCTCGATCAACGAGGCGGCCAGATCTATCTCCAGGAAACCGAGATCCCGCTCGAGGAAGTGGTGGCCAAGCTGCAGGCGATCGCCAAGGCCGGCTACGAGGAGCGCATCTATGTGCGCGGCGACAAGACCGCCGACTACGGCACCGTGATGCAGGTCATGGCCCGCATCCAGGCCGCCGGCTACAACAAGATCGGCCTGGTCACGCTGCAGGAACAGGAAACAGTAGGAAGATGAAGGCCGGCCTCACCACATCGGTCGTCCTGCACGCGACGCTGCTCGGCTTCGGCCTGTTTTCGCTGTCGGCGCCGAAGGCGTTCGAGGTGGCCGATGTCGAGGCGTCTGCCGGTCGATATCGTCCGGTCGAGTCATCACCAGATCCAGCAGGGCGACAAGAAGGCGCCGAAGGCGAGAAGTCGGCGCCGATGCCGACAAGCAAGCCGGCCATCGTGCCGGACGCCCAGAAGGTCGGCGACAACAGCGTCGACACCGACAGCCGCCGACGCCGACGCCCACGCCGAAGCCAGTCGAGGCGGCGGCCGCCCCGCCGCCGTCGCCGGAGCCGCTGCCCAAGCCCGCCGACCAGCCGAAGGAGCCGGTCAAGCAGGTCGAGCCGAAGCCGCGCCGGTGCCGGCGACCGAGGTGACGCCGGAGCCGCAGCCGAAGCAGGAGGTGAAGCCCGATCCGGTCGCCGAGACGATCGTCGCCGAGAAGCCGAGGCCGAAGCCGTCAAGCTGCCTGAAAACGCGCCGCTCGCCCGACGCGCGCCCGCAGCCGCCCGAGGCGGAGACCGCCAAGGCGCCGGACCGCAAGGAAACCGAGAAGCCGCAGGAAAAGCAGGCGAACAAGCCGAAATCCGACGAGAAGGAATTCAACGCCGACGAGGTCGCCGCCCTTCTCAACAAGGAGAAGGCTTCCGGCGGCGGCGCCAAGCGCTCGACCGAAGAGGCCGCGCTCGGCGGCGAGAAGACGACCAACGGCACGAAGCTGTCGCAGAGCGAGATGGACTGCGCTGCGCGGCCAGGTGCAGCGCTGCTGGAACATCCCGGCCGGCGCTGCCGACGCCGAGAACCTCAAGGTCTCGATGCAGTTTCAAGCTCGACCCGCCGGGGAGCTGCGAGGGCGTCCCGGAAATCTATCGGGTGGCGGCGGTCGAGCGGCGTGCGAACGCGCCGCCGCCGAAGCCGCCCGCCGCGCCGTGGCGCGTTGCGCGCCGTACAACCTGCCTGCCGACAAATACGAAACCTGGGCGGAAGTCATCGTCAATTTCGATCCGAGCGAGATGTTCTGACGAGCCCGCCAGACAGGTACTGAAGAGGCTGAACCGAATGAAGAATTTCCTGAAGACGATGATGGTGATCGGCGCGCATGGCCGCCGGCATGAGTGCCGCGGCCACGCTGCCGGCGCGCGCGCTGGTCGAGATCGACGTCAACAAGGGCAACATCGAGCCGTTGCCGATCGCCATCACCGACTTCCTGTCGGGCGATGCGATGGGCGTCGACATCGCCGGCGATCGTCGCCGCCGACCTCAAGCGCTCCGGCCTGTTCGCGCCGATCGACAAGGGCGCCTTCATCGAGAAGATCAGCGACACCGATGTCGCGCCGCGCTTCGAGGACTGGAAGGTCATCAACGCGCAGGCGCTGGTGACCGGCCGCGTCACCCAGGAGGCCGACGGCCGGCTGCGCGCCGAGTTCCGCCTGTGGGACACCTTTGCCGGCCAGCAGCTGATCGGCGAGCAGTTCTTCGCCAACAAGGCCGAACTCGCGCCGCGTCGCCCACATCATCGCCGACGCGATCTATGAGCGCCTGACCGGCGAGAAGGGCTATTTCGACACCCGCATCGTCTTCGTCGACGAGTCCGGGCCGAAGGACAAGCGCCAGAAGCGGCTGGCCATCATGGACCAGGACGGCGCCGGCGTGCGCTATCTCTCGGACGGCCGGTCGATCGTGCTGACGCCGCGCTTCTCGCCGACGCGCCAGGAAATCACCTACATGTCCTATGAGAGCGGCCAGCCGCAGGTCTATCTCCTGCAGATCGAGACCGGCCAGCGCGAACTCGTCGGCAATTTCCCCGGCATGACCTTCGCGCCGCGCTTCTCGCCGGACGGCCAGAAGGTGATCATGAGCCTGCTGCGCGACGACGGCAACTCCAACATCTTCGCGATGGACCTGCGCAGCCGCACGACGACGCGGCTGACCAACTCCAACTCCATCGACACCTCGCCCTCCTATTCGCCGGACGGCAGCCAGGTGGTGTTCACGTCCGACCGCGGCGGCCGCGCGCAGATCTACGTCATGAGCGCCGACGGCTCGGGCCAGACCCGCATCTCCTTCGGCGACGGCACCTATTCGACGCCGGTATGGTCGCCGCGCGGCGATCTCATCGCCTTCACCAAGCAGACCGGCGGCGATTTCCAGATCGGCGTCATGAAGACCGACGGCTCCGGCGAACGCATCCTGTCGACCGGCTTCCAGCAGGAAGGCCCGACCTGGGCGCCGAACGGACGCGTGCTGATGTTCTTCCGCGAAGCGGCCGGCTCGCGGCGGGCCGCAGCTCTATTCCGATCGACCTGACCGGCCGCAACGAGCAGGCGATCCCGACCGCGAATTTCGCATCCGACCCGGCATGGTCGCCGTTGCTCGAATAGCGCAGCAGACGCTGGAACCGATCGACAACGCCCGAAAGCGGCCAGGATTTCCACGTCCGCGCCGCGTTTTGGCCGCATTTCGGCCAATGGTGCGCGCGCAATGTGAAGGACGTGGGACTGGCCGCGTAGCCGGGATGCGCGGCGGCAACAGAAAATTAACCGTGTTTCTTGAACGCCGGTTAACCGCAACGTGGTTACTGGTTGATCAACGAAATCACTTGAATTCTAAGGAGAGGCGGGAATGCGCCGCATCGCTAGCACTAACAACGAAATCCGCTCGTCATCGCGCTTGGTCGCCAGCGCTGGCCATCGCCGGCTGCGCCTCCAAGAAGACGCCGAACAGCGCCGCCGATCTCGGCCTCGGCGCCGAGCGGCAACGCCGGGCTCGGCGCAGGACTTCACCGTCAATGTCGGCGACCGCATCTTCTTCGACACCGATTCCTCGGTCGATCCGCGCCGACGCGCAGGCGACGCTGTCCAAGCAGGCGCAGTGGCTGAACCAGTACGGCAACTACGCGCATCACCGTCGAAGGCCATGCCGACGAACGCGGCACCCGCGAATACAACCTGGCGCTCGGCGCCCGCCGCGCCGCCGCCACCCGCGACTTCCTGATCGCGCAGGGGCGTCGCCGGTCAAGCGGCTGAAGACCATCTCCTACGGCAAGGAACGGCCGGTCGCGGTGTGCGACGACATCTCCTGCTGGAGCCAGAACCGCCGCGCCGTCACCGTGCTCAACGGCGCTCGGCAGCTGAGCGCTTTTCGGCAACGGCATCTGCAGCAAAGGCGGCCGTTGCGGCCGCCTTTTTCGTGTGTTGCTGCACGCAAACAAAATTTGGCCGAACTCTGCGGTCCTGATAAAAGCGGGAAGCCGCGTTCGGCGCGGCCGTCTGGCCACTATTTCCAGGACGAGAGAAGCGATGAAATTCCGATCCATCACAGGCAGCGGCATCGTCGCTTTGCTGCTTCTTGTGGAACGGCGGCATGGCCAGCGAACGGCACGCCGCGCCGCGCGAGCGGCGCGCATCGCAGCTGCCGGGCGTCATTCGGCCGCTGCCGGGCGTCTTCGAGCGCGACAGCGCTGCCGAAGCCGCCGATGCGTGCTCGCCCAGGCGGGCGATCCGCGCGTCACGCAGCTCGAAGAGCAGATCCGCAAGCTCGCGGCACCATCGAGGAACTCAACTTCCAGGTCCTGCAGATGCAGGAGCAGATGCGCAAGATGCAGGAAGACAACGAGTTCCGCTTCCAGGAGCTCGAAGGCAAGCGCTCCGACGCCGGCGGGCGGCGCCAAGCAGCAGAGCGACGACCCAGGCGCCGCGCACCGAAGACACCGCACCGCCCGCAGCGGGCGGCCGGCGCCGTCGCCTCGACGCAGACAGACACGCCGCTGGCGGGCGGCACGGCCGCCGCGCCTGCTCCCGGCGGCGAAAGACGTTCGGCACCATCACCGTCGACCGCGACGGCAACGTCACCGGCGGCAGCGTCGGCGACAGCGCGATGATCGGCGGCAACCTCCCTCCGGCGGCCAGCCGGCGGCTGATCCATCGGCCGACCCGTCGGCGGGTGCGGTCGGACGGCACGTCGTCGCGGCACTGCCCGCGACCGACGATCCGGAAGAGCTCTACCGCAACTCCTACGAGTTCATCCTGTCGGGCGACTACGGCACCGCCGAGGCCGGCTTCCGCGACCACATCGCGCGCTTCCCGGCCGATGCCGAAGGCGCGCCGATGCGCATTACTGGCTGGGCGAGGCGCTGCTCGGGCAGCAGAAATACCGCGATGCGGCGGAAGTCTTCCTCGCGGCCAACCAGCGACTATCCGAACTCCGGCAAGGCGCCGGACATGCTGCTGAAGCTCGGCGTTTCGCTGAACGGCCTCAACCAGCGCGACGTCGCCTGCGCGACCTTCAAGGAAATCGGCAAGCGCTATCCCAAATCGTCCGACGCGCTGAAGCAGCGCGTCAAGCAGGAACAGGCGCTGGCCGCGTGCTGAGCGCCGCCGGCGGCATCGATCGCCGGAACCGACACGTCTTCCGGCCGAACTCGACTTCTCCAGTTTCCCGGCATCGAGCCGCGGACGTCGTGCGCTTGTCGCGCCGTCTCCGGCGGCAGCGATTCGCTGGCGCTGCTGTTCCTGCTCAAGGACCTGTCTCGAGCCGCGCGCCGCCGGCGACGCGGCTCGTCGCGGTGACGGTCGATCATGGGCTGCGCGCCGAAGTCCGCCGCCGAGGCGCGGGCAGTCGCGGCACTTTGCCGCGCGCTACGGCATCGCGCACCGGACGTGCGCTGGACAGGGCGCGAAGCCGGCGAGCGGCCTTCCGGCTGCGGCGCGCGAGGCGCGCTACCGGCTGCTCGCCGAGGCGGCGGCGGCGGAAGGCGCCGACCTCGTGCTCACCGGCCATACGCTCGACGACCAGGTCGAGACGGTCGCGATGCGCGAGCGCGCGCGGCGAGGGCCGCGGGCTCGCCGGCATGGCGCCGGCGACGCTGTTCGACGGCCGCATCTGGATCGTGCGGCCGCTGCTTGCCGCGCGGCGCGAGGCGCTGCGAGACTTTCTCCTGCGAAGCGGCATCGGCTGGGTCGACGACCCGAGCAACGTCGACGGAAATACGAGCGCGCCCGGGTGCGTTCGGCGCGCGAACAGATGGCCGCGACGTCTCAGCTCCCTCGCCCGTCCTACGGGGAGAGGGCCGGGTGAGGCGCAATTGCGAGGCTGGCAATCTGGAAGCGACAAGCGTGAGGCAGGCACACGCCGCGGCCGAAGGGTCGCGCTCGGCGAGGCGGCCGCCGCCTCATCCGCGCGCATGCGCGGCTTGCGCGCCCGGCCTGGTCGCGCTCGATCGCGCCTTTGCCGCGTGCCGGCAACGAGGACGCGGCGATCTATGCGCTGCGCATCCTGCTCGCGGCCGCCGGCGGCAGCGAGCAGCTTCCGGACCTTGCGCGCAGCGCCGCCGTTGTTCGGCCGTCTCGGCGACGCAGGGTGGCGCGCTACACTGTCGCGGGCGGTCGTCGATGTCGCGGCGCACCGGCATCTTTCTGCGCCGCGAGCGGCGCGGGCTGCCCGGGACGGCGACGCCCTATGACGGGATGATCTGGGACGGACGCTATCGGATCGGAACCCCTGCGGAGGCCGGCAGATGACGGTTGCGCCCTTCGGAGGCGAGAATTCCCGGCAGGCGAAACTTGCCGGCATCGACGTTCCCGAAAGCCTGGTCCGGGCGGCGGCGGCCTGCGAGCCCGCCGTTTACGCGATCGAAAAGCCTGGCGCCGCCCCTCATGCCTTGCCGGCCGCGACGCTGATCGCCCCTCTCGCCGTCCTTCACGTGCTGAGGGCTGGGGTGAGGGGCAATTTCGAGCAGCGGCCGATCAGGCGGCGCCAATCGCGCGTAACGAGAACTCCGCTTGTCACGCCCTGGGCGCGGTTCCTGCCATCGTTCGACCTCGCGGCCGCCAGCGCATTGGCCGAATTGCTCGGCGCGAAACTCTGCCGCGCCTGCCATTCGTTGGCCACAATGAAGCGATAAGCTTAACCGAGACAGGGCGTTACGCTTGGCAAGGGCAGGCGTCCTCCCTATGTTAGAACGACACCTCACACTGACGGGTCTCCGATCCGGGACGCCAACGGGACATTTGATGAATCCGAACTATCGCAATCTCGCGCTCTGGGCGATCATCGCAGTGCTTCTGATCGCGCTGTTCAACCTGTTCCAGACGCCGCAGCAGCGTGGCGCCTCGCGCGAGATCGCCTATTCGGAGTTCCTGCAGGACCTGTCCGGCGGCCGCGTCAAGACGGTGACGATCGCCGGCGACCGCATCACCGGCACCTATATCGACAACGCCAGCGGCTTCCAGACCTATTCGCCGGGCGATCCCGACGCTGGTGCAGCGGCTCGAAGACAAGGGCGTGACGATCAACGCGCGGCCCGAGACCGACGGCTCGAACTCGATCTTCGGCTACCTGATCTCGTGGCTGCCGATGGTGCTGATCCTCGGCGTCTGGATCTTCTTCATGCGCCAGATGCAGTCCGGCTCCGGCCGCGCCATGGGCTTCGGCAAGTCCAAGGCCAAGCTGCTGACCGAGGCGCATGGCCGCGTCACCTTCGAGGACGTCGCCGGCGTCGACGAGGCCAAGGAAGACCTCGAGGAGATCGTCGAGTTCCTGCGCGACCCGCAGAAGTTCCAGCGGCTGGGCGGCAAGATCCCGCGCGGCGTGCTGCTGGTCGGCCCTCCCGGCACCGGCAAGACGCTGCTTGCGCGCGCCGTCGCCGGCGAAGCCAACGTGCCGTTCTTCACCATCTCCGGCTCGGACTTCGTCGAAATGTTCGTCGGCGTCGGCGCCAGCCGCGTGCGCGACATGTTCGACCAGGCCAAGAAGAACGCGCCCTGCATCATCTTCATCGACGAAATCGACGCGGTCGGCCGCCATCGCGGCGCCGGCCTCGGCGGCGGCAACGACGAGCGCGAGCAGACGCTGAACCAGCTGCTGGTCGAGATGGACGGCTTCGAGGCCAATGAAGGCATCATCCTGATCGCCGCCACCAACCGGCCCGACGTGCTCGACCCGGCGCTGCTGCGTCCGGGCCGCTTCGACCGCCAGGTCGTGGTGCCGAACCCCGACATCAACGGCCGCGAGAAGATCCTCAAGGTGCATGTCCGCAACGTGCCGCTGGCGCCGAATGTCGACCTCAAGGTCATCGCGCGCGGCACGCCCGGGCTTCTCCGGCGCCGACCTCGCCAACCTCGTCAACGAGGCGGCCCTGATGGCGGCGCGCCGCAACAAGCGCCTGGTCACCATGCAGGAGTTCGAGGACGCCAAGGACAAGGTGATGATGGGCGCGGAGCGCCGCTCCACGGCCATGACCCAGGCGGAGAAGGAACTCACCGCCTATCACGAGGCCGGCCACGCCATCCTGGCGCTCAACGTGCCGTCGGCCGACCCGCTGCACAAGGCGACCATCATCCCGCGCGGCCGCGCGCTCGGCATGGTCATGCAGCTGCCGGAAGGCGACCGCTACTCGATGAGCTACAAATACATGATCTCGCGCCTGGCGATCATGATGGGCGGCCGCGTCGCCGAGGAGTTCAAGTTCGGCAAGGAGAACATCACCTCTGGCGCCTCCTCCGACATCGAGCAGGCGACCAAGCTGGCGCGCGCCATGGTCACGCGCTGGGGCTTCTCCGACAAGCTCGGCCATGTCGCCTATGGCGACAACCAGGAAGAGGTGTTCCTCGGCCATTCGGTGGCGCGCACGCAGAACGTCTCGGAAGAGACCGCGCAGATCATCGACGCCGAAGTGCGCCGGCTGATCGACGAGGCCTATTCGACCGCCAAGACGATCCTGACCAAGAAGAAGAAGGACTGGATCGCGCTCGCCGAAGGCCTGCTCGAATACGAGACGCTGACGGGCGAGGAGATCAAGCAGCTGATCGCCGGCCAGAAGCCGTCGCGCGACCTCGGCGACGACACGCCGACCAGCAGAGGCTCGGCCGTGCCGAAGGCCGGCGGCGCCAGCGGCGGCCGCAAGAAGAAGGGCCCGGAGCCGGAAGGCGGCATGGAGCCGCAGCCGACGAGCTAAGCCTGCTCACAAGCTTTGAAACGAAAACGCCGCCGGGGAGATCCGGCGGCGTTTTTGCATTTTTGTCTCAGGCGCCGGCATCGCCGCTTCTGTCCTCTCCCCGTTTATGGGAGAGGATGCCGGCAGGCAGGTGAGGGGCGGTTACTCACCAACCTGCCCCACGACATGGTCCGGTTCGGTTGCGTGGTTCGGCCAGATTCGAATGCGGGTTTTCACGTTGTCCGTCCGGATCGACATCAGTTCCGGATAATTGGCATCGAACGGCAATACCTTTTTTCGAGGCGTTTCGAGGAGAGCTTCGACGTGCGGTTCGGTGTAATGCAAGAAGTCCGCGGCTCGACCGAGATGGATTTCGACATCGATGTAGACAACCATGCTTGATTTCGTCAGCGGCGAAGGCTGCCTGCCGCGAAGACCGCGCATCACCTTGCGCACGCCAGGTAAAGGAATCGGGGCAGCAGACCGCAATCAGCCGGTCTGCAGGACAGGCGAGCACGGCATAGATTTTTTTGGGAACCGGATACTGGCAGGGCATGCGGCGGCAGGTAATCGGGAACGAAGTTGCCTGAAACCGTGCCGGGTTCCTTGCTGCCGCAATGGTGGCAGCCTCCCGTGCGGCCGTTGCGGTCATTTTTTGTTCCACCGTGTCGGGTGGCAATCGCGGACTTGGCATAATTGCCTCGGATGAATCCACATCGCTGATGATTAGTTGTCCTGGTTGTCGTGGCAATATTCGATCGCCCACCGGTTGAAAAATTTGACCCGTCAACCCCTGCGCTTGCGTTCGCCCGGCCTCGTGATCTTCGGGCAAAGGGCCCACCTGTCCGTACACGTCGCATGCAAAGCACCGCTTCTCCATATCGGTGACACCGCATCTTCGCCGCGCGCTGATTCCGCGGCGCCGCGATGCGCTGTTACCGGCTGAGCGTCCGCTCGAGCGCCAGGAGCATGTGGGCCTCGATCTCGCCGCGCAGCCGCGTTCTCTCGCCGCGGTCGCGGGTGACGAGATAGAGATCGACAAGCGTACCAAGAAGTACGCTCATGAAATGCAGGCGGGCGGGGTCGGCTTCGGCACCGCCCGTGAATTTCTGCAGGAAGGGCGTCAGGAGATCGCCGACGATTGCTGTCTGGTTGTTGCCGCTCTGGTCGGCGGCGATCGGGCGGATGGCGCGCATCGCGGCCAGCAGGCCGGAATGGGCGGGGATTGCGTCGGCGGTGTCGAGGTAGAGCCCGAGCAGCTCTCTGGCGGCGTCGGCCACCGGCAAGCCGGGATCGATTTCCTCGAGGGCTGCGCCGCAGGTCCGCACGATGCGGGTCACCGTTGCGTCGTAGGCGGCCAGAAGCAGCGCGTCGCGATCCCTGAAATAGCGGTAGATGGTGCCGACGGAGACGCCGGTCGCTGAGGCCAGCCGCGTGGTGGTGACCGCCTCGGCGCCTTCGGCGGCGACAAGCGCTTCCACCGCGGCCAGCAACGCATCGCGGGTCTTCAGCGCGCGAACCTGTCTGGGCACGATGGCTGTCACGCCGCCCTTGGCATTAGAAAAGTGAAACTGTTTCATTTTTCTTGACTTTGCGGCAGTGCACGCTCATCGTCAAGCGATTTTAAGGGGAGGAAAGTTCGATGCGTCCATTGCTCTTGCGCGCCGCTTGCGCGGTGTTTCTGGCCGGTGTTTCAGCTGGCGCCGTCCGTGCGGCCGACATTGCGGTCGAGGCTGGCGAGGGCGCCGAGGAGCGGCTCGTCGAAGCGCTGATCATGGCAAAGCCCGGCGACCGGGTGATGATCGGCGCCGGGCGGTTCGAGCTGACGGAAGGCCTGTCGCTCGACGTCGACGACGTCGCGGTGAAGGGCGCCGGGCAGGACGCGACGATCCTTTCCTTCAAAGGCCAGACGGGCTCCGGCGAGGGGCTGCTGGTCACCTCCGACCGGGTCGTGCTGGAGGATTTCGCCGTCGAGGATTCCAAGGGCGACGGCGTCAAGTCGAAGGGCTCCGACCAGATCACCTTCCGCAAGCTGCGGGTCGAATGGACCAACGGTCCGGATGCCAAGAACGGCGCCTACGGCGTCTATCCCGTCTCGTCGAAGAACGTGCTGATCGACGGCGTGACGGTGAAGGGCGCGGCCGACGCCGGCATCTATGTCGGCCAGAGCGAGAACATCGTCGTGCGCAACTCCAGCGCCGAATTCAACGTCGCCGGCATCGAGATCGAGAACTCGATCAAGGCCGATGTCTACAAGAACGTCGCCACCCGCAACACCGGCGGCATCCTGGTCTTCGACCTGCCCAACCTGCCGGTGCAGGGCGGCCACGACATCCGCGTCTTCGACAATGACGTGATCGACAACGACACGCCGAACTTCGCGCCGAAGGGCAACATCGTGGCCGATCGTGCCGAAGGGCATGGGCATCATGGTGATGGCCAACCGCAACGTGCATGTGTTCGGCAACCGGCTTGACGGGAACGCCACCGCGCATGTGCTGATCGCCGCCTACCCCAACGACTATGACGACGACAAATACATGTTCGTGCCACGCGGTGTCTTCGTGCACGGCAACACCTATGGCGAGGGCGGCGGCGCGCCCGACGGCGAGGTCGGCAAGACGATCACTGACGTCTCGGGCACGCCGGTGCCGGACATCGTCTGGGACGGCGTGACCACGATCCCGGAATACTTCTCTTGGACCGCTGCCGAAAACCGCATCTATGTCGACGAGGCCGAGGGCACGAGCTTCGTCAATCTGAAGATGATCTCGCAACTGATGCTGCCATGGGGCTGGTGGCCGGATACCGACATCGCCGGCTACAAGGGCAGCCTGCCCGAGCCGGCGCCGGTGAAGCTGCCGCAGGACAGTGGAGCCTAGTTGCACAAGCGAACCCGTTGGCTAGAAATGCGCTCTACGTTGCCCCCCTCTGTCCTGCTGCAGAATCTCGCCGTGCTGATCTTGGCCTTCTTCGCCATCCAGCCCGCCCATGCCGCTCCTTCGCTCGACGCCATCCTTGCCGAAAGGCCGCCAAAGCTGCTTTCCGAATTCGGCTTCTTCGACGAGCTCAGCGCGCAAAAGCCGGCGGCGGGCGTCGTGCCGTTCCAGCTCAACACGCCGCTGTTCTCCGACGATGCGCAGAAGCTGCGCTTCGTGTTCGTGCCGGAGGGCAAGGCGGCGACCTATGACGAAGCCGAAGCTTTCGACGTTCCCGGTCGGCAGCGGCGCTGATCAAGACGTTCGCCTTCCCGGCCGACTATCGCAAACCCGGCGAAAACGTCAGCGCTGATCGAGACGCGCGTGCTGCTACGGCAGGAGAGCGGCTGGCAGGCATGGGCCTACCTCTGGAACGCCGCGCAGAGCGACGCGGCGCTGAAGATCGCCGGCGCCAAGGTCGATATCGCAATCGGTCGACGGCGGACGGTTCGCCGCTGGCCTTCACCTATTCGGTCCCGAACAAGAACCAGTGCAAGGGCTGCCACGCCTTCAACGGTGCGATCGCGCCGCTCGGGCCCGAAGGCGCGCAACCTGAACGGCGAACTCGCCTATGCCGGTGGCACGAAGAACCAGCTGGCACAGTGGACCGCCGCCGAGTATGCTGAGCGGAGCGCCGGCGCCTCGGCTGCTCCGACACGCGCTCCGGACTGGCGCGACGCCTTCGGCGCCGCTCGAAGCGTCGCGCCCGCGCCTGGCTCGACGTCAACTGCGCGCATTGCCATCGCGCGCGAAGGTCCGGCCAGCAATTCGGGCCTGTTCCTGACGTTCGGCGAAACCGATCCGGTGGCTTACGGGGTCGTTGAAACGCCCCGTGGCTGCCGGGCAGCGGCTCGGGCGGCCGCGAATTCGACATCAAGCCCGGCGATCCCGACGGCTCGATCCTGCTGTATCGCGTGGAAAGCACCGAAGCCGGCGTCATGATGCCCGAACTCGGCCGCCATATCGGCGATCCGAAAGCGGTCGCGCTGCTACGCCAATGGATCGAAGGCCTTCATTAGCCAGGATCGATATTCAGGTGATGCCGCCTGCAATGCGGCTTCGTCAATACGCCCAGGGTCACCCGTTGTGGCGAAATTGGCACAAGCGAAACGGTTTGCTAAGATTTCGTAACAAATACTTATGGAAAGTGATGTCCAGTCGCGCCCTTGTTGTGGCAATGCTCCGCGGCAACATCGGCGTGGGAAGTTGAGCAAGATGGCAGGACGATATTTCGGAACCGACGGGATCCGCGGGCGGGCCAACAAATTTCCGATGACGGCTGAAGTGGCGATGAAAGTCGGCATGGCTGCCGGCGCTATCGTTCCAGCGCGGCAATCACCGGCATCGGGTCGTGCTCGGCAAGGATACGCGGCTTTCGGGCTACATGATCGAGAACGCCATGGTGGCGGGTTTCTGCGCCGCGGGCATGGATGTGTTCCTGCTCGGGCCGATCCCGACGCCGGCAGTCGCCATGCTGGCGCGCTCGCTGCGCGCCGACATCGGCGTCATGATCTCGGCCTCGCACAACCCCTACCACGACAACGGCATCAAGCTGTTCGGCCCGGACGGCTACAAGCTGTCCGACGAGATCGAAGGCCGCATCGAGGCGATGCTCGACGGGAGATCGACATCGCGCTGGCCGACCAGGATTGCGCTCGGCCGCGCCAAGCGCATCGACGGCGTCCATGACCGCTACATCGAGTTCGCCAAGCGCACGCTGCCGCAAGGCTCGATGTCGCTGGCCGGCCTGCGCATCGTCGTCGATTGCGCCAACGGCGCCGGCTACAAGGTGGCGCCAGCCGCCCTTTGGGAACTCGGCGCCGAAGTCATCGCCATCAACGACGAGCCGAACGGCTTCAACATCAACGAGGAATGCGGCTCGACGCATCCGATCGGCCTTGCCAAGAAGGTGCACGAGGTGCGCGCCGACATCGGCATCGCGCTCGACGGCGACGCCGACCGCATGGTCATCGTCGATGAGAACGGCACGCTGGTCGACGGCGACCAGATCATGGCGCTGATCGCCGAGTCCTGGAGCCAGAGCGGCCGCCTGGCTGGCGGCGGCGTGGTCGCCACCGTGATGTCGAATCTCGGCCTCGAGCGGTTCCTCGACGATGCCGGCCTGCAACTGCACCGCACCAAGGTCGGCGACCGCTATGTTGTCGAGCATATGCGCGCGCACGGCCTGAATGTCGGCGGCGAGCAATCCGGCCATATCGTGCTTTCGGATTTTTCCACCACCGGCGACGGACTGGTTTCGGCGCTGCAGGTGCTGGCCTGCGTGAAGCGCGAGGACAAGCCAGTCAGCGAGGTCTGCAAGAAGTTCGAGCCGGTGCCGCAGCTTCTGAAGAACGTCCGCTTCTCCGGCGGCAAGCCGCTCGAGAGCGCCCCCGTCAAGGCCGCGATCGAAGACGCCCGCAGCCTGCTCGGCAAGAACGGCCGGCTGGTGATCCGTCCTTCCGGCACCGAACCGCTGATCCGCGTGATGGCGGAAGGCGACGATTCCGAGCCTGGTCGAAAAGGTCGTCAACGACATCGTCGGAGATCATCTCGGAAGCCAAGTCGGCGGCCTGAGCAAGTTCTCCTTCATCGCGAGAAAAAGCCCGCCGCTCCGGCGGGCTTTTGGTTTGGAGGGTCTCCTCTCCAAGGAAAACGTTCCGTTAACCAAGGGAAAACGTGGTTAAGAAATAGGGTTAAACAGCCCTTAACCTTTGCAATTCATTATCCAAACCCGAGGTCAATCACCGGGCCGGCGCGGGTACCGGGTTTCGCAGGGGTGAAGAATATGTTCAGATTTGCCAAGCAGGCGTTCGTCGCCGCATTGTTCGCTGGCCTGGCAGCGCCGACGATCGCCGCCGACCTCGTCGATCCACCGATCGTGGAAGCGCCTGCGCCGGTTTACGGTGGTTGGTATATTCGCGGCTACATCGGCGGGACCAATCAGGACCTCGATACGCTGGACACGGATCTTTACGACGATCCATCGATTATCTCGCATCGGCTGGTTTGAACAGGGCGACTTTCGGCTCCTCGCCACTCTTCGGCGGCGGCGTCGGGTACAAGTTCACGGACTGGATCCGCGGCGACCTGACCGTCGAATACCGTGGCAAATCCGAGTTCAATGCCGCTCGATTGGGTGGATTCAAGCTTCAACGGTCTGACGACGAACGACTATAGCGGCCAGAAGTCGGAATGGCTGATGCTGGCCAATGCCTATGTCGATCTCGGCACATTTCAGCGGCGTCACGCCCTACCTTGGCGCCGGTATCGGCGCATCCCGCAATACGATTTCCGGGTTCCGCGACGTAAACGAGCTGATGAGCGGGGCCGCCTGGGCGGAAGAACGGAGCAAATGGAACTTTGCCTGGGCACTGCATGCCGGTCTCGGAATACAAGCCACCGACCGCATGACCGTCGATCTCGGCTATAGCTACGTATCGCTGGGTGACGTCGTGACGGGTCCGCTCAACAACGACGATCCGGCCTTCACGCTGCCCAACAACGGCATGGTATTCAAAGACCTGACGTCCCACGATTTCAAGCTCGGCATTCGCTACGCCCTGTACTAGCGTGCTGGCGCAAGCCGTCTCCAACTAAAACAGTAAAGCTTGATGAAACCGCCCGGCTCCGCCCGGCGGTTTCTCTTTGTGCCGGCGCTGCGCGATCGCCGTGGCATTGGAGCGGTGTAACCTCTTGTTATCCTTAACCGTGACTTAACCACTATAGTTAACAATGCTTCGAAACGGGGGCTTCCGGAGATCGTGCCGGTCGCCGATTTGCGGGGGTTTCGGGCCATGATTTTGCATTCGCGTTTGATCCTGCCGGCGCTAGCGGCGGTGCTCCTGGCGACCATGCCGGGGCAGGCGGCGGACTACGATCCGCCGATCGTTGTCGACGAGGCGCCGGAATTCGTGCCGGTCGAGGTCGGCTCCGGCTGGTACCTGCGCGGCGACGTCGGATACAGCGTCAACAAACCCTATGACGACTTCCAGGTGCCGCCAGGCTTCACCTCCAGCGAAAGCCCGGTCTCGGCCAGCGTCGGCATGGGCTATCACTTCACCGACTATTTCCGGGGCGAGCTCAATTTCGGCTTGTTGCCGACCAGCAAGTTTTCCGATGATTTCCTGACCACCTGCGAAGGCACGCAGACGGTGACCGTGACGAACCCGGACGGTTCATCCACCGTGGCCTCCGGACGACGCAACCGCGATTGCGAAGGATCGAACGCCGGCAGCAACAAGGCCTACAATATGATGGCCAACGCTATCGTCGACCTTGGCACCTATTCAGGCTTCACGCCTTTCATCGGCGGCGGCGTCGGTGTGGCCTACAGCACCTATCGGCTCGCGGCCGGCTCGCGCAACTGCGTCGATCAGTCCTCGACGGTAGGAAACACGACAAGCATCTTCGAATGCGATGATCCGTCGGTCTACGAGGGCGGCGTGACTTCCGAACGCCAGTACAATTTCGCCTATTCGCTCGGCGCAGGCGTGAACTATCGGTTCAGCAGGAACGCATCGGTCGATCTCGGCTATGAATATTTCGCGGTGCCGCAGGCAAAGATATGTTTCTCTCGACGGCGCCGGCGCCCCGGTCATCAACGAGGGTATCGACTATCACCAGAGTCAAGCTCGGTCTGCGCTACGATCTCTGGTAGCGCCGGCACGATTGCCAACCGAAGCCGGGCGCACGCCCGGCTTTTCCGTTTGCGGGGCTGGGATTTTCGCCGCGACTGTTCCGGCGGCGACATAAACTATTCCTCTTGACGCCGAACGCCTGAACGCTTAACGCCGTCCGTGGGCCACCCCTCCCCAACGAGGGGCCGCTATCTGGAAGGATAGACCACGATGACGAGCATACCCAAGCCCGGACTCCGTCCGGCAAACCCCAATTTCTCCTCAGGTCCCTGCGCCAAACGTCCCGGCTGGTCGCTCCAGGCGCTGGAAAAGGCCGCGCTCGGCCGTTCGCATCGCGCCAAGATCGGCAAGACAAAGCTCGAACAGGCGATCGACCTCACCCGCGAAGTGCTCGAGGTGCCGGCGGACTACCGCATCGGCATCGTGCCGGCTTCCGATACCGGCGCAGTCGAGATGGCGCTGTGGTCGCTGCTTGGCGCAACGTGGCGTCGACATGGTCGCGTGGGAGAGCTTCGGCGCCGGCTGGATCACCGACGTGGTCAAGCAGCTCAAGCTTCCCGACGTGCGCAAATTCGAAGCGCCCTATGGCGAACTGCCGGATCTGACCAAGATCGATTTCGACCGCGACGTGGTTTTCACCTGGAACGGCACCACTTCCGGGGTGCGCGTCGCCGAATGGCGACTTCATTCCGGCCGACCGGCAAGGCCTGACCATTTGCGACGCTACCTCGGCGGCATTCGCGCAGAACCTCGATTTCGCGAAGCTCGATGTGGTCACTTTCTCCTGGCAGAAGGTGCTGGGCGGCGAGGGCGCGCATGGCATGCTGATCCTCAGCCCGCGCGCCGTCGAACGGCTGGAAAGCTACAAACCCGCCTGGCCGCTGCCCAAGATCTTCCGCCTGACCTCCGACGGCAAGCTGATCGAAGGCATCTTCAAGGGCGAAACCATCAACACGCCGTCGATGCTCGCCGTGGAGGACTATCTCGACGCATTGCTGTGGGCGAAGTCGATCGGTGGCCTTGAAGCGCCTGATGGCGCGCGCCGATGCCAATTTCGCCGTCATCGACCGTTTCGTTGCCGAATCGGACTGGGCCGGTCATCTGGCTGTCGAGCCGGCGACGCGCTCCAACACCTCGGTCTGCCTGTCCATCGTCGATCCGGAAGTCGAGGCCCTCGACGCCGACGCGCAGGCGGCTTTCGCCAAGGGCATGGTGGCCGCGCTCGACAAGGAAGGTGTCGCCTACGACATCGGCGCCTATCGCGACGCGCCGTCCGGTTTGCGCATCTGGGCCGGCGCGACGGTGGAGGCTTCCGACCTCGCAGGCGCTGATGCCTTGGCTCGACTGGGCTTTCGCCAGCCAGAAGGCGGCGCTCAAGGCTGCGGCCTGATCATTGGTCAGTGGCGGCCGGCGGGTCGCCTTTCCCCTTCATTCTTCATTCAGGAGGCTGTCATGGCACCTCGCGTTCTCGTATCCGACAAACTTTCCCCGACCGCCGTGCAGATTTTCAAGGATCGCGGCGTCGAAGTCGACTACCTGCCCGATCTCGGCAAGGACAAGGACAAGCTGCTCGAAGTCATCCACCAGTATGACGGGCTTGCCATCCGCTCGGCGACAAAGGTCACCGAAAAACTGATCAGCCGCCGCGACCAATCTGAAAGTGGTCGGACGCGCCGGCATCGGCGTCGACAATGTCGATATCCCCGCCGCTTCGCGCAAGGGCATCATCGTCATGAACACGCCGTTCGGCAATTCAATCACCACCGCCGAACATGCCATCGCGCTGATGTTCGCGCTCGCCCGCGAATTGCCCGAGGCGAACAGCTCGACGCATGCCGGCAAGTGGGAAAAGAACCGCTTCATGGGCGTCGAAATCACCGGCAAGACGCTCGGCGTCATCGGCTGCGGCAACATCGGCTCGATCGTCGCGACACGCGGCGTCGGGCTGAAGATGCATGTCGTCGCCTTCGACCCGTTCCTCTCGGAAGGACGCGCGGAAGAACTCGGCGTCGAAAAGGTGGAACTGGACGAATTGCTCGCCCGCGCCGACTTCATCACGCTGCATACGCCGATGACGGACAAGACCCGCAACATCATCAACGCCGAGGCGATCGCCAAGATGAAGGACGGCGTGCGCATCATCAACTGCGCGCGCGGCGGCCTGATCGTCGAGGCCGACCTGATCGCGGCGCTGAAGAGCGGCAAGGTGGCCGGCGCGGGCATCGATGTGTTCGAGGTGGAGCCGGCGACGGACAGCCCGTTCTTCGGCATGCCCAATGTCGTCGCCACGCCGCATCTCGGCGCCTCGACCACGGAAGCCCAGGAAAATGTCGCGCTGCAGATCGCCGAGCAGATGGCGGACTACCTGGTCAAGGGCGCTGTCTCCAACGCCATCAACATGCCTTCGATCACCGCCGAGGAAGCGCCGCGGCTGAAGCCGTTCGTCAAACTGGCCGAAGTGCTCGGCGCCTTCGTCGGCCAGGTGACGGAAGATCCGATCGAGGAGGTCGAGATCCTGTTCGACGGCTCGACCGCCACGATGAACACGCGCGCCCTGATCAGCGCTGCACTCGCCGGCCTGATCCGGCCGCAGGTGGCCGACGTCAACATGGTGTCGGCGCCGATCATGGTGAAGGAACGCGGCATCATCGTTGCCGAGGTCAAGCGCGACAAATCGGGTGTCTTCGACGGCTACATCAAGCTGACGGTGAAGACCGACAAGCAGACGCGCTCGATCGCCGGCACCTGCTTCTCCGATCACAAGCCGCGCTTCATCCAGATCAAGGGCATCAATCTCGACGCCGAGGTGGGCCAACACATGCTCTACACCACCAATGCCGACGCACCCGGCATCATCGGCCTGCTCGGCACCGTCTGCGGCGAGAACGGCGTCAACATCGCCAACTTCCAGCTTGGCCGCAACCGACCGGGCGGCGACGCCATAGCGCTGCTCTATCTGGATGCGCCGTTCCCCGAAAACGTGCTTGCCCAGGTGCGTGCGCACAAGTCGATCGTGTCGGCAAAGCCGCTGCATTTCGATATTGCGGGTGCATGATTTTCCAACCTGAACAAAGAAGGCGCGGTTGACGCCGCCCTTCTTGTTGCTTGCGAAGCGTTCAAGGAATAGTCCAGCATGTCGGGCCGCCGCTGGCGGCATGGTCGATTTCGAAACGGGGGCATCAAAAATTGTCGTTTGCGAGCAACCTTCTGCCTGAAGAAGGCATCTTTCTTGGACGTGCTGTCGCCGATGGTTGGGCGCATCCCAGGCTGGTTACCGTGCGCGGCGGCGCCGTTTTCGATATCACTGCGGCGATCGCGCCGACCTCCCGCGATATCTGCGAAATGGATGACCCCGCTGCCTATCTCGCGGCCGCCCCAGGCCGCGAGATAGGAGCGCTTTCCGAGATCATGACCAATAGCCTGTCGCAGCAAAGCGACAAATCGAAACCCTATCTCCTGTCGCCGGTCGATCTGCAGGCCGTGAAGGCAGCGGGCGTCACCTTCGTTGTGTCGCTGCTGGAGCGGGTCATCGAGGAGCAGGCGCGAGGGTCGAAGGAAAAGGCAGACCTGATCCGTGGCGACATCATCAGCCTGATCGGGCACGACCTGTCCAAGCTCAAACCGGGGTCGGCCGAAGCGAGAGATCTCAAGAAGCGGCTCATCGAACGTGGCGTATGGTCGCAATATCTGGAGGTCGGCATCGGGCCGGACGCGGAAATCTTCACCAAATGCCAGCCGATGGCCTCGGTCGGCTATGGCGCCGATGTCGGCCTGCATCCAATCTCGACCTGGAACAATCCCGAACCCGAAATCGTGGTCATCGCGTCAAGCCGGGGCAAGATCATCGGCGCCACCCTCGGCAACGACGTCAATCTGCGCGACGTGGAGGGCCGTTCAGCGCTGTTGCTAGGCAAGGCCAAGGACAACAATGCGTCGGCCTCCCTCGGTCCTTTCATCCGCATGTTCGACAGTACCTTTTCGCTGGATGACGTCAAAAATGCCATCGTCGGTCTCAGGGTGGAAGGCGAAGATGGCTTTGTGCTGGAAGGGGAAAGTTCGATGGCAGAGATCAGCCGCTCGCCGGAAGATCTCGTCGACGCAGCGCTTGGCCCGCATCACCAATATCCGGACGGCTTGGCGCTCTTCCTGGGAACCATGTTCGCGCCGGTCAAGGATCGCGGCGAAAGCGGCAAAGGTTTCACCCACAGGCAAGGCGACAAGGTGACCATCGCTTCGGAAAAATTCGGGGCGCTGATCAATCGTGTGATGCTGTCCACCGATTGCCCGCCGTGGACCTATGGGGCCAGCCATCTGATGCGCGATCTCGCAAAAGCCAAGCTGATCTAGCACCGACACTACCCAAGTATGGCTTGTGAGCCAGGATTGCTTCACCGTTCGGCGATCTGTCGCCCGCTGTGCTCGGCCAGCCAGATGCCGCCGAGCACCAGCACCATGCGCCAGGCCGTGGTAGAGCTGGAAGTCCTCGCCGAGAATCAGCGATCGACAGCAGCGTGCCGAAGATCGGCACCAGGTTGATGAACAGGCCGGCGCGGTTGGCGCCGATCAGTTCGACGCCGCGAATGTAGAAGACCTGCGCCAGGATCGACGGGAAGAATACGCGTATAGGCGATGACCGCCCAGCCCTGGGCATCGGGCAGGATCGCCGCGCCATACGCGAACTCGGCGACGACGAAGGGAAGCGAGGTGACGACGGCGCTGCCGCACAGCACGATCATCAGGCTTTGCCAGTGGATGACGGGCTTGAAGCGCAGCGCCACCGTGTAGCCGCTGTAGACGAGTACCGCCAGATAGCATCAGCGCATCGCCGAAATTGACGTCGAGCTTCAGCAGGCCGCGCCAGGCTCGCCATGGCTGGCCGTCAGCGCGACGCCGACGATGGAAAGCAGGAAGCCGACGATCTGCGCCCAGGTCACCCGCAGTCCGGAACAGCAGGAAATTGACGAGGAAGATCAGCATCGGCATGCCGGCCTGCTCGATGCTGACATTGATCGCCGTGGTATAGAGCAGCGCCGAATAGAGCGCGACGTTGAAGACGGTGAAGCCGAAGGAGCCAAGCCCAACGAGAAGCCAGCAGCCTCGTCCGGATCGCCGGCCAGTCGGCGACGAGGCGCGGCAGCCCGAGCGCCAGCAGCAGGATGACAGGCGGCAGCCCCAGCGCGCGGCCGTCAGCAGCATCGGCGAAACATGGCCCGACCGCCAGCTTGCCGGCGATGGCGTTGCCGCCCCAGAACAGCGTGGTCAGAAGGAGCAGGACGTAGGCTTTGCGATGATGCATGCACGGTGACTGTTCGAAAGGCTAACAGGCGGACCTAGGACGCATGTCGCGGCCAAGTAAATGATCCGTGCATTCGGGAATTCGTTGTGCCTCGGACGTCGATTGCGCCGTTGGAAACGACGCGCGGCGCTGAAAGAAGTGTCGCGCTCGTCGTTCCTTGACGTATAGAGGCCTGTCATTTTGGGCGCGCATGCGCGCCCACGGCCGCACGAAGGGAATTTTGCATGGCCAATGTGGTGGTCGTCGGCTCGCAATGGGGCGACGAGGGCAAGGGCAAGATCGTCGACTGGCTGTCGGAGCGCGCCGACGTGGTGGTCCGCTTCCAGGGCGGCCACAATGCCGGTCATACGCTGGTCGTCGACGGCAAGGTCTACAAGCTGTCGCTGCTGCCGTCCGGCGTCGTGCGCGAGGGCAAGCTGTCGATCATCGGCAACGGCGTCGTGTTCGATCCGCATGCCTTCGTCGCCGAAGTCGGCCAAGCTCAAGGCGCAAGGCGTCGAAGTCACGCCTGACGTGCTGAAGATCGCCGAGAACACCGCGCTCATCCTGTCGCTGCACCGCGAGCTCGACGGTTTCCGCGAGGACGCCGCTTCGAACTCGGGCACCAAGATCGGCACCACCCGCCGCGGCATCGGGCCGGCCTACGAGGACAAGGTCGGCCGCCGCGCGGTCCGGGTGATGGACCTCGCCAGCCTCGACACGCTGCCGATCAAGATCGACCGGCTGCTGACGCATCACAATGCGCTGCGCCGCGGGCTCGGCCATCCCGAGGTCGTCGCACGAAGCGATCATGACAGAGCTGACCTCGGTCGCCGACCAGATCCTGCCCTACATGGACCGGGTCTGGAAGCTGCTCGACGACGAGCGCCGCGCCGGCGCGCGCATCCTGTTCGAGGGCGCGCAGGGCACCCTGCTCGACATCGACCACGGCACCTATCCGTTCGTGACCTCGTCCAACACGGTGGCCGGCCAGGCGGCGACCGGCTCGGGCGTGGGACCGGGCGCCATCGGCTATGTGCTCGGCATCACCAAGGCCTACACGACGCGCGTCGGCGAAGGGCCTTTCCCGACCGAACAGAACAACGAGATCGGCGAATTCCTCGGTACGCGCGGCCATGAATTCGGCGTGGTCACCGGGCGCAAGCGCCGCTGCGGCTGGTTCGACGCGGTGCTGGTGCGCCAGGCCGTGGCGGTGAACGGCATCAACGGCATCGCGCTGACCAAGCTCGACGTGCTCGACGGGCTGGACGAGATCAAGGTCTGCACCGCCTACCGGCTCGACGGCGAGGACGATCGACTATCTGCCGGCCAGCCAGGGCGCACAGGCGCGTGTCGAACCGGTCTACGAGACGCTCGAAGGCTGGAAGGGCACGACAGCGGGCGCGCGCAGCTGGAACGACCTGCCGGCGCAGGCGGTCAAGTATGTGCGCTACATCGAAGAGCTGATCGGCGCGCCGGTGGCGCTGCTTTCGACCAGTCCCGAACGGGACGACACCATACTTGTGACCGATCCGTTTCAAGATTAGACCATGATTCGGTGAGATCAGGGGTGGGAGCGTGATCTAACGCCGGCTCCGGCCGGCAGGATTTTCCGGCACAGGGCGGGGAATCGGAAAGTACAGGTCAAAAGAAGCATGGCAGATTTCGTTGCTGTTCTGAAGAAAACGATCGACGGGCTGGGCGACGACACGCCGGCGATGCGCGAGCGCGTCTATGAAAAGGCGCGCACCACTGTCGCCGCCAAGCTCGCCGCGATCAACCCGCCGCCGCCGGCGGCGGTCGCCGAACGGCAGAAGAAGTCGCTCGAAGACGCGATCGGGAAATCGAGGCGCAATACCTTGCCGGTTCGGCTCGCCGCCGATCCGCTGGACGAGCTCGAGAACGTCTTTTCCGACGCTCGATGGCTCGCAAGCCGGTCGAGGCGGCGCCCGCCAGCACGCCGGGCAGCAGCTTCGAGGTCAAGCCGATCGCGCCCGCAGCACCTGCCTCGCATGTGGCAGCGCCATCTCCGGTGAAGGCCGCGCCGGCCAGCATGGATACGCCCGAAATCGAGCCGAGGCCCGATTTCAAGGAGGAAGCTGACAGCGACGACGATACCTACGACGATTTCGACGAAGCCGGCGCCGCGCAAGCGTGGCATCGGCGGTATCGTGGCCGCGCTGGTGGTGCTGGCGCTGCTGGGCGGTGGCGGCTATGCCGCGTGGCTGAACAAGGACGACCTCTCGGCGATGCTCGGGCTCGACAAGACCGAAACAGCCAGCGCGCCAAGCCTGCGGAAACGGCGACGCCGGCCGAAAAACCGGCGGTGGATTCCGCCGCCGCAACGCCGCCCGCCGAAACCACGGCGCCTGCCGAAACGCCGGCGACAGCCCGAAAAATTCACCCAGCGGCTGAATGCCGACGGGACCGAGGTCGACGAGGGTCCGGCTCGGCGGCACGCCGACGATTGGCGAGGGCACTCGGTCGCGCGACCGGCGACGCAGCCGCCCGGCAGCCGGCTGCGCGCCGCAGCTACCGATGCCATCTCGCCGCCCGGCGGCACCGATCCCGGCGCCGCCGCCGCAGCAGTCCGCCATCCCGGCAGACGCCAGCGCTGCCGGCGCCGCCGCCGGCGACCGGCGCGCCGCCGGCAGCCGGACAGCGCTGTCGCTGTCGGCCAGAAGGCGATCTTCTACGAGGAGCGCACCAATGTGGCGCAAGGGCTCGGCCGACACCGGCTCGATCGTCTGGTCGGTGGTGCAGGAATCGCCTGGCGACGACCTGCCGCCGGAGCCGGCGATCCGCGCCGAGGCGACGATCCCCGGCAAGAACCTGCAGCTGCGCATGACGATCAAGCGCAACGGCGACACGACCCTGCCGGCCAGCCACATCATCGAGATGATCTTCCTGACGCCGGAAAATTTCGACGGCGGCGGCATCGAGAACATCCTGCGCGTCGCGCTCAAGGACACCGAAGCAGTCGGCCGGCAACGCGCTGCTCGGCATTCCGGTCAAGATCGCCGACGGCTATTTCCTGGTGGCGCTCAACGACACCAAGGCCGAGATCGACACCAATCTGACGCTGCTGAAGCCGCGACCAGTGGATCGACGTGCCGCTGGTCTACAAGTCCGGTCGGCGGGCGCTGATCACCATGGAAAAGGGCGTGCCCGGCGAGAAGGTGTTCGACGAGACGATCAAGGCCTGGCAGGCCAAGGCCGCCGGATCGGCAGGCTGACGCTCCGCGCATCGCCGAGGGTCTCGGGAACAAAAAAGCCGCCGCATCGCGGCGGCGGTTTTCGTTTCGGCTCGCGCCGACGCGGATCAGTGCGCCGGCTGCGCGTCGATGGTGCGCAGCGACTGCGCCTGCCGCTTGGCGGCGGCCTTGACCGCGTCCTGCACCTTCTCGAAGGCGCGCACCTCGATCTGGCGCACGCGCTCGCGGCTGATGTCGAACTCGGCCGACAGTTCCTCGAGCGTCATCGGCTCGTCGGCGAGGCGGCGCGCCTCGAAGATGCGGCGCTCGCGGTCGTTGAGCACCGACATGGCCTCGGCGAGCATGCGCGCGGCGGTTTTCCAGTTCGTCCTGCTCGATCAGCATCTCTTCCTGGCTGTCGTGGTCGTCGACCAGCCAGTCCTGCCACTCGCCGGATTCGCCTTCGGTCGCGCGGATCGGCGCGTTGAGCGAAGCGTCGCCCGACAGGCGGCGGTTCATCGACACCACCTCTTCCTCGCTGACGTTCAGCCGGGTGGCGATCTCGGTGACCTGCTCGGGCTTCAGGTCGCCATCGTCGAGCGCCTGGATCTTGCCCTTCACCTTGCGCAGGTTGAAGAACAGCCGCTTCTGGTTGGCGGTGGTTCCCATCTTCACCAGGCTCCACGAGCGCAGGATGTATTCCTGGATCGAGGCCTTGATCCACCACATGGCATAGGTGGCCAGGCGGAAGCCGCGCTCCGGTTCGAATTTCTTCACGGCCTGCATGAGGCCGACATTGCCTTCGGAGATGACTTCGCCGATCGGCAGGCCATAGCCGCGATAGCCCATGGCGATCTTGGCCACGAGACGCAGATGGCTGGTCACGAGCTTGTGGGCCGCATCTGGTATCCTCATGCTCCTGGTACCGCTTGGCGAGCATGTACTCTTCCTGCGGCTGCAGCATGGGGAAGCGGCGGATTTCTTCCAGGTAGCGGGAAAGCCCGCCTTCGCCGGAAACGATGCTGGGTAGTGTCTGGGCCATAAAGCACCCTCCCTCTCTAAGAATTGTGCCCCCTGAACGAGGCGGGCATATGGCGCGGTCAACATTTTCGCTGCGCCGCACAACACACCTTATATAGGAACAAATCGGGAAAATACACGCATTTGTTCAACACGAAACAGTGTGTCACGCCAAAGTGAACAAAGCGAATCAGGATTTCTCAACCGACGTTCAGAGATTGCGAAAGCCGCCGACGATCTCCTGCCATATCCCCGGGCATCGGCGCCTCGAACTTGCATCACCATATGGGTAGCCGGATGGCGAAATGCAAGAAGGCCGGCATGCAGCGCCTGCCGCGGGAACGATTTCACCTTGTCGTTCAACGGCTCGGGCAAGCGGTTGGCCTTGGTGCGGAAGGCCTGGCCGTAGTCGGGGTCGCCGATCACCGGATGGCCGATATGCGCCATGTGGACGCGGATCTGGTGGGTGCGCCCGGTCTCGAGCCGGCATTCGACGAGGGCTGCCTGCACGGTGTCGGTGCGGCCTTCGGCGAATCGCTCCAGCACGGTGAAATGCGTGACCGCGTGGCGGGCGTCGTCGCGGTCCTCGGGCACCACGGCGCGCCGCACGCGGTCGGCGGCGCGGCCGAGCGGCGCGTCGACCGTGCCGGTCATGCGCGGCGGGATGCCCCAGACCAGCGCCTGGTAGGCGCGCTCGAGGTCGCCGCTGGCGGCCATGGTCGGCAAAGGCCTCCGACAGCGCGCGATGCGCGCAGGTCGGTCTTGGCGACCACCATGACGCCGCTGGTCTCCTTGTCGAGGCGGTGCACGATGCCCGGCCGCTTGACGCCGCCGATGCCCGAAAGGCTGTCGCCGCAATGGTGGATCAGCGCGTTGACCAGCGTGCCGGTCCAGTTGCCGGCGCCGGGATGGACGACAAGGCCCGGCGGCTTGTTGATGACGATCAGCTCGGCATCCTCGTAGAGAATGTCGAGCGGGATCGTTCTCGCCCTGCGGCTCGGCGGGCTCCGGTTCCGGCATCGTCCACCGACACGCGTTCGCCGGCGGCCATCTTGCGCTTGCGCCTCGGTGACGACGTTGCCGCCGACCTGCACCGCGCCCTGGCGGATCAGCGCCTGGACGCGGTTGCGCGAGAAGTCGGCCCCGAGTGCCGTCGCCAGCCACTGGTCGAGGCGCTGGCCCGCGGCATCGGCGCCGGCCTCCAGCACTTTCAATCCGTTGCCAGCTTCGCTATCAGGAGCGCTCATCGCCATCCCCACGGGCAATTCCCACTGGATTTTTCGATGCCGACCAGACGACGACAATGAGGAAAAGCCGCTCGACCCGGCCGTCGAGCGGTGCGCAAGAAACTGGTCCGCTTCGTCGCCATCAATCTCGGCCTGCTGTTCGTCGCCCTTATGGCGGTGGTTGCGGCGATTGTCTACAAATCCGGCCGGTCGGCGCCGGAAACCGCCAGTCCCGCCTCGGTGGTGCCGTCGCCTGCGGAGGGCGCCATGTTGACTGGCGATATCGCGCTGCCGGCCGGCGCCAGGATTCTGTCGCAGAGCCTTTCAGGCAACCGCATCGCGCTCGACGCGGAACTTGCCGACGGCAGCCGCGCCATCTTCTCTACGACATCGGCGAAAGGCGCATCGTCGGGCACTTCGCGGTGAAGGCGCAATGAGCGCTTCTTTTGGGAGCGCGCCGGCCGGTCGCCGGGTCGCCACCGTCGCGGTGGTCGTCGCCGACTATGACGAGGCGATCGCCTGGTATACGCAAAAGCTCGGCTTCGAGCTCTCGAGGATGTCGACCTCGGCGACGGCAAGCGCTGGGTGGTGGTCGCGCCGGCAGACGGCGGCGCACGCCTGCTTTTGGCGCAGGCGGCAGACGACGAACAGCGCTCGCGCATCGGCAACCAGACCGGCGGCCGCGTGTTTCTCTTCCTCGAAACCGACGATTTCGCCCGCGACCATGCAGCTGATGACTGAACGCGGCGTTGAATTCCGCGAAGCGCCGCGCCATGAAGCCTACGGCACGGTGGCGGTGTTTGCCGATCTCTACGGCAATCTCTGGGACCTGATCGAGCCGCGCGGCTGAGGCTTCGCTATCTGGGAACCGGCCGACGATGCGATGAAACAACGTGTTTCGATGGATCGCCGAATTGCGGTTGCCTTTTGCGAAAGCCTCGCCTATATCGCGACCTGTCTCCGCGCCCATCGTCTAGCGGTCAGGACGGCGCCCTCTCACGGCGCAAACCGGGGTTCGATTCCCCGTGGGCGTACCATCTAACTCTCTGTATAATTTGGATATTTGGCGGAAGCATGTGGCGTCGGTGCATTTCGGCGCGCAATTGTGTTCATCCGGCGGCAATTTCTCGGCTTGCGCCGCGGCCTTTGGCTCCTTCGGGCGTAGTGTTCATGCGGCTGCGATGCGGTCCAGGTAGATCAGGCGCTTTATGTTGTATGCGAGATTGGCCATGCCGATCTTCATCGTGGCGCGCGCGATGCCGATGGTTCGGATGAACAGCCCCATACGGCTCTTCTGCTCGGCGAAGACATGCTCGACGCGCGAGCGGACCTTCGACTTCATGTTGTTGGCGCGCCGGCTGGTTTCGGGCATCGGCCTACCCTTGGGCTTGTTGCGGTGGACCCGGCTGACGAAGCCCTGCTTCTCCATGAAGGTCTGGTTGGCCGCCGATCTGTAGGCGGTGTCGGCCCATACGCTCTTCGAGGTGTTGGTCTTGTCGAGCAGGCCTTCGCGCAGCCTGGCTCCCTCATAGGTGGCCGCATCAATTGCCAGCCATTTGCCGATCAACCCATGCTCGCGGTCGATGGAGATATGGTTCTGGTAGCCGAGAGCGGGAATGGCGATATCGACTGGCGGCATCTTACCGTCCGCCTGTGGCTTGCTATATTGCCGAGGGTTACAGCTGCGTGGTTGACATTGATCTCGAAAGATTTTTCGACCGTGTTAATCACGACAGCCTGATGGCGCGCGTCGCGGCGAGAGTGTCCGATAAGCGCGTGCTCAAACTCACCCGAGCATTCCTCAATGCAGGGGTGATGGAGGACGGCTTGGTCCGTCCGGTGGACGAAGGGATCCCGCAAGGTGGTCCGCTCTCGCCCCTCCTAAGCAACCTCCAGCTCGACGACCTCGACAAGGAACTGGCCCGGCGTGGTCACCGCTTTTGCCGCTGACGACTGCAACATCTATTTCGCAGCCGCCGCGCCGGCGAACGGGTCATGGCCTCCGTCAGCCGGTTCCTGACCAAGAAGCTGCTGCTGAAGGTCAACGAGGCGAAGAGCGCGGTGGCGCGGCCGGAGGAGCGGGAGTTCCTGGGATTCACCATCTCGAATGACGGGAGTGAGCGGCGCATCGCGCCGAAGGCCCTCGACAAATTCAAGACGCTGATCCGGGGCATGACACGCCGGACACGGGGAATCAGTCTGCCGCAGTTGATCAAGGAGCTGAAGCCATACCTCATCGGTTGGCGCGGCTACTTCGGCTTCTGCCAGACTCCGCGGATGCTTACGAACATGGAAGCATGGATCCGCCGAAGACTACGTTTGTATCTTTGGCGGCAATGGGCAAACGGGCACAACCGCTTCAATGAACTGCGCCGTCGTGGCGTTCCAAAGTTCAGTGCTGCGGCTGCCGCCGGTTCGCCGACCGGATTCTGGCGTATGTCAGGAGACCCGGCGGTCCAACAGGCCCTGCGCAACCACTGCTTCGAGTCACTCGGTCTGCCTCGTCTCTATGTCTCTGCTCAAGCTTTCGAACCGCCGTGGTACGTGACCCGTATGCCCGGTGGTGTGGGAGGGGCGGCGTCGCGAGGCGTCCCCCTATCCCGATCTGCGGCCCATTCGAGACGTTCAACACGCGGTGCCGGCGTTATCTCCGGCGCATGGCGGACTTTTCGAACATCTCGGACTGTATATCCGCTTCTGAGCCTTCTACGACGTTGCCTCTTCTCGAAGGGACAGACGCCCACCCTCAACAGGCGTACCGCTGTGTCTGTCCGGGATGGAGCGCACACTAAAAGCGCGCACGTCGAGGCGTTTCAAAGGACACATCAGCATAGCATCTCGACAGTGCTGACGAAGGCGACATGGGTTTGATAGTCATTGGTCATCATGCAGCGTTCTCCTTGAAGGTCTTGGCAGACTGGTCCTGCGCATGTGCCGTTCCTATCTCCGGACTTGGGAGAACAATCACGTCTTCTTGCGAGATGCGATTTCCAGATTGAGGCGCTCGAATGCTGGACAAAGCCAAGGTATCGCCGCCGACCGTTGCGCCGCCAATGCGTCCTCTCTCCGTCCTAGAATCCATCCGAGCCGCCCGGCGAAATGTGCTGGAACTCATCCCAGACCTGGCTTACCGCCAGCCGATTGTGTCAGGACGCATGGGCGCGCGCTGGCACATGGTGCAGGATCCGGAGGCGCTTCGACGCGTCCTTCTCGACAATTTGGAGAACTATCCAAAGTCTGAGGTGATGCTGCGCATGCTGCGCCCGGCCGTTGGCGACAGCCTGTTCACCTCGGAAGGTGATGCATGGCGCTGGCAGCGAAGGGCCGTCGCGCCGGTGTTCGCGCAGCGCAACGTGACGGCACTGGCGCGGGTGATGACGGCAACAGCCGAGCGGGCGGCTCAGCGGCTCATGGATGGCGGGAACAATCCCGAGTTGGTCGAGGAGATGCAGTCTGCCACCTTTGACGTGATCTGCGAGGTGGCTTTGTCTGGCCGCGAGCACTTCGACGCCGACGCCTACAGCCAGGCGATCGTCAGGTATTTCGAAACTGCCGGGAAGGCGTCTCTGCTCGACTTTCTGCGCGTGCCGAACTGGTTTCCCCGGCCCGGGGAATTGCTCAGCCTCGGCGCGGTTCGAACCATGCACAAGATGGTAGCCCGAGCCATAGAGGCGCGGCGGCTGGAGACAGGCAGCGGTGCCGACGACCTCCTCGACCATATGCTGAAGGCCCAGGACCCGGAGACCGGCAGGCGTATGTCGCCAACGGATCTTCTGCACAACATGCAGTTCTTCATCGTGGCCGGCCACGAAACGACAGCGCTGGCGCTTGCCTGGTCGCTGCTTCTTCTGGCTCTGCATCCAGAGGCGCAGGAGCGCGCTCACGCGGAAGCTCGTGCGGCCCTGGGGGATTCGGCTGCGGGCGCCGATCACATGGAAGCGACGCCCTACGTGAGGCAGGTGATCGAAGAGGCCATGCGTCTTTACCCCCCGGTCGGCATGCTGGCGCGCAATGTCCGGGAAGCCGACACCCTCGGCGGTCGGGAGATTCTGCCTAACGACGTGCTGTTCCTGCCAATCTACGCACTGCATCGGCATCAGATGTGGTGGGAGCGTCCGAATGAGTTTGACCCCGACCGGTTTTCGCCGGAGGCCGTCCGCGCTCGCGATCGCTATCTTTATCTTCCTTTCGGCGCAGGACCGCGCGTTTGCGTCGGCGCAAACTTTGCAATGATGCAGGCACACATCATCCTGGCCACACTAGTCGCGCGCTTCCGCTTCGAGCTGGGGCCAAATTCCTTACCGATGCCGACCATGGCCATGACTGTCCGCCCCGACACTGGCGTGCGGCTGGCGGTGAAGCGGATCTGATGCGAAGAAATCCTCTTGCCCGCTCAGACCGCGCCGGATCCTGAGCGCACCTGACGACGTCGTATCCAACACCGATCAAGCGTCGCCGGCACCGCCGGAACCACCCGCACCATTTCTCAACCCCGGGCGAATGTTCTGATTGTGATGGAAGACGTTGTCGGGGTCGTAGGTGGTCTTCACCTCCGTTAGCCGGTCGAAGACGGAGTCGCCGTACGCCTCGCGGACCCGATCAGGGTCTTCGTCGCCGCCGAGGAAGTTGACGTAGACGCCTTCGCGGAAGCGACCAAGGGCGGCGAAGAACTTCCTCGCCCATTCGGTGTCGTGGTCGCCGAAGTCCTCGCCGGGCCGCCACACACCATCGAGGGTGATCGCGTGCGACGCCTGCCGGTTCCCGAACGCCGTCCCGCCCTCGGCCACTCGGCTCACCGCCCCCTTGAGATGGAACATCGCCACATACGACCGCGGCGAGGAGCAGGCGAACGCGTGCTCGACGATCACGTCGATGAGGTCGTCGCGGAGCTCGGGGAGGTGGGTGGATTTCCAGTAGTAGTTCCAGCCGTGGACCACGGTCAAGTCGATCGCACTCTGGAATCCCACATACGGCGTGGGGCCAACCAGGTCGAGGAGGGGGACCCGGAATGTGCGAAGCGGGCGAAGCACCTGCTCACCATCCGCGATCGGCCCGGCGAAGCAGGTACCAACCATCATCACCTGGCGCCAGTGTAGATCCTCGGGGATGACCGGCAGCGGTGGCACGGCGCCGAACCTTACGACGGTGCCGAGCTCGTCGGGAGCGTCGCGAACGAAGTCGCGGTAGAAGCGCAGGACCTGCCCGGCGTCGGTTGCGTCCCAGAGGATCGGTCCGGCCAGCACGATGGGGCCGACGGGGTGGAGGCGGAATTCGAACGCGGTCACCACGCCGAAGTTGCCGCCGCCGCCTCGCAATGCCCAGAACAGGTCGCGGTGCTCGTCCTGGGAAGCCCGTAGCAGCTCGCCGTCGGCCGTGACGAGGTCGACGGTAAGGAGGTTGTCAACCGTTAGGCCGTGCTTGCGCATCAGCCAGCCGATGCCACCGCCGAGGGTGAGACCGGCGACGCCGGTGTGGCTCACGATGCCGCCGGTGGTGGCCAGACCGTACACCTGCGTCTCGCGGTCGACGTCGCCCCACAGCGCGCCACCCTGCACCCAGGCCCTGCGGTCGGCGGGATCGACGCGCACGCCCCGCATGGCCGAGAGGTCGATGACGATCCCGTCGTCGCAAACGGCGGTGCCCGCCACGTTGTGGCCTCCGCCGCGGATGGCGATCTCCAGGTCGTGGTCGCGGGCCAAACGCACAGCCGCAACCACGTCAGCGGTCCCGATACATCGGGCGATCAGGCGCGGACGCCGGTCGATGGCACCGTTCCAGACTGCACGGGCAATGTCGTAGTCGGCGTGATCGGTACCGATCAGCTGGCCTCGGAACCCGTCGATTTCGACGACGATTGGCTCTTTGTTCGCGTGGCCAATTTCCGCGGTGGGTGTGGTCATCGTGTCCTCCTTTCTCGCCGAGAACATCGAACCACCGCGGACCGCAGCCGAATAGTGCAAAATCTGGACTTCACAACCGAAGACGGGCGCGCAACACTACGGTCATGAGGACATACGGTCAGTACTGCCCCATCGCTCGTGGCGCCGAGATCTTCGCCGAGCGCTGGACACCGTTGATCATCCGCAACCTGCACCTTGGCTGCGGAAACTTCAGCGAGATCCTGGAAGGCGCGCCGGGACTCTCCCGTACCCTGCTCTCGCACCGGCTCAAGCAGCTTGAGCGGCTCGGTGTCGTTGAGTCGGTCCCCAAGTCCGATGGGCACGGCAACCACTACGAGCTCACTTCGGCGGGCCACGACCTCTTCGCGGTCTGCCAGTCGCTCGGCGAGTGGGGGGCGCGTTGGCTCGAGATCGCCCCCGAGCACCTCGACCCCTTTGTGGCCCTGTGGTCGATGAGCAATGCGCTCCGCCGAGACCGGCTCCCAGATCGACGTGTCGTCATCCGCTTCGACTTCACCGGCCGCCCGCACCGTGAGCGCTACTGGCTACTCATCGAGCTCGGAGACACCGAAATCTGCAAGACGGCCCCCGGCTTCGACGAGGACCTCTTCATCACCGCGGAAGCAGAAGCCTTCGTCAAATGGCACGCCGGGCAGCTCAGCTGGGCCCAAGCCACACGCGAGGACCGCATCCAGGTTGATGGCCCACCGTCGCTGATAAGAGCATTTCCAACTTGGAACGCTCGTAGCATGTTCGCTCACATCAGGCCGATCTCCCGCGCCGCCACGACCCCGCAGGCTGACATGCGACAGCGTAGCTTCGCAGTGGCGAGACTCAACTTGATATCGGGCTAAAGGGCGAGAGCCGACGTTTCGAATGACTTCGACGAACGTGCGGAATTGGCGCAACTACGACGTCAACAGACCCCACCTGTCGTTCTGGAAGTAGTGCGTCCGGACCTATGTACGAACGTCTCGAATGGGAATTTCGACATCGCGATTGAAAGATCGCGCGCGCGTGATCTATTCGGGATAGGCCTCAGCGCCCTCCGGCTTCGTTTTGTTGAAAAGCACTGTGCCTGACATCTGCGACGGATCGAGCTGGCTCATCACGGTCTGAACCGTATGCACAGAACTCATCAAGTCGTCATGCACACCACTAACCAGGACAGCGCGCTTGCCAGGCTTTGCCCGTTTGACGACGGTCGCAGGCACATAACAGTTTAGGGTATTGTCCGTTGTTTAGCCGTCCGTTGAGGCAAGTCAACTCTAACGGATACCAATTCGGGTCGTTTCTTGTTGCTATCTGGCGTATACCGCAAAGGACACACGCTGTCCGTGTATTCGAGCAGCTTACGAGAGAATGCAAATCATTTGGTCACTCGCTCGGGGGCCTCATGGCTCGGAATCCCGCTAGCCGCATGATGGCGATGATGCTGGTCGGCACGGGGTCGGCACCGAAGACGCATCGCTACAGATCTTAGGCCATCTGCGCCGGAGCGGTCAGGTGATGAGGAAGGCCAGTTTCTTCCGAACAAAGTCTGCAATTTGCGCGGTCCCGGCACAGGCGGAAAAAGGAAACAATCCCCGGCTCTTACGTCACCACCGAAAGGCTCGCCGAGGTCGGCTGCACCACACCGGGGAACGGCCCGATCCTGGCTGGGCGATGTCCGGACTGGAAGAGGTTGCTGTGGAGGTTGGCGATCCACTGCTTGCCTTCCGTGGTCAGCTCCAGATAGCGGATTGCGTCGCCAACATAGGGCTCGACCTGCAGCGTGAAGAAATCGGTGAAGATCGCGCCGAGATCGGCGGCGGTTCTGCAGCCCAGCTTTTCCGCCATCCCGATCTCAGAGAACTCGGCAAACAGCGCCGTCAGCTTGCGATGATAGAAGGGATCGGCGAGCTGGCCGATCAAGTCCGCAGCCCTGACCAGCGCCGGCTCGGTGTTGGTGACCTGATAGGCCGGGTCGTTCGGGACCGGAAAACGCGTCATCTCGATCGCCTCGACGATGCGCTCCTCGTCGATGAACTTCGAGGACGCAAAGCGTTGCCGCGCATAGATCTTGGCGCGGTCTATATGATAGGGCGCAAGCACTGCGTCGGAGGCGCCGCGCGGTGGCGTGTAGCGGTCGCCGGCCTCGTTCATGATGACACTGTCGTCGGTGTCGCCTTCGCACACGCCGCGCGCCATGCCGATGTCGTGGACAAGCAGCGCGCAGGTATAGTGCAGCCAGTCATCGGGGGTCAGCGATTCCGACAGCAGCCGGCCGCGGATGATCTGCTGTCCGGCGAGCGTAACCATCATCGTATGCTCAATGTTGTGATAGAGCGCATTTGAATTGCCGATGCGCTCCAGGACAAGGCGGGCCGCTCCGCTCATGTAACTCGCATATTCCGGATTGCGATGCGAAAAGTACTGGAGATAGAGATCCGACAGATAGTCGCCGAGCCGGTCGGCCATGATGGAGATCGGATTGAGCATGACAATCGCTCCCAATCGCTTTGACGCACGACAAGCCGCGCCGCACGGCGGCCATCCTAGCACAAGGCGAAAGGTGGTGGTGGCAACTCTTCGTCGGGGATCAGACCCAAGAGCTTTGCCAACGCCGTTGCCGCGGCAGTCCCGGCCGCGAAGGGCTCGGCATCTCCCTGGCCAGATCCTACATTTCTTTGAGCATGCATGAACATGAGGCCGCTCAACCCGGCGCGGTGAATAGGTCTCGTCGGGCTTAGGCAACCTGGGAAGGACTTAGGTCAATCTAGGAGTTCATTTAGCCTGAACGCATTGGCGACGAGCCATGGCGAGCGCGCATTGTCGATCTCGGCTTGTTGTTCCCGCGTGCGGTACGGGCGGCTCATGACGAGATAGCGGCAGCTGTCGACTGTTTGGTCCTCAAGGTCGGTGTCGAGGTCCTCGGGATGTGTCGGATCATGCAACATCATCGGCAAGGTACGGATCAGTTCGCGGCAGGTCGAGAAAACGAAGAGCATCGGGTTACCGTCCTCGTCACCTTTTAGACGCGAGCGCAGTTCTGACCAGCCACCCATCTACTTCGGGATTGAAACGCGACTGTTGTCGGCCCGCCGGAAGACCACGCCATTGCGCAACAATGTTTCGGCAATGCTGGGGCCGCTGATCACAGCGAACGCCGCAGGATCAAGAACGCCAAAGGCAATGCTCTCCCGGCGGCCAGTGCTGGCGTCGGTCTCCCGTTCTACAATTTCGCGGGCCACTTCCTCGGCAGGTAGTTTCAGGCCGACATCGGGCTTGCCTTGCTGCATGCCATAGTACTCGCGGTAGATGACCAAGGCCCCGCGCGGCAGCGTTCTGCCATCATGCTGGAACGTGTCCTGGACGACGGCTGCCCAATGGAAAGCGAACGGCTTGGCGCTGCCCCAGTCGCCGCTGCGAATGCGCGTCCAGTGCGATGGAATCACGAACGGCTCGATGACGTGCCTTGCTCGGCTCCACTCGGTGAAGAACTGCCCTCGAGCCCGGCATCCCAATCCCCTTCAATCCACATGCGCTGCAGTTCGGCACTGCCTGAGGCACGCAGGCGATTGATGTAGTTCGGATCGGCTGCCAGGAGATGCGGATTGTCGACGATCTTCGAAGGGATGAAGCAGCGCGTCAGGCCGGTGTCGGGGCCGCGGACAATCTTATCTGGGCCGTTGTCGACGAAGTAGGACTTCAGCGCGAAATGCGATGGGCCGCCGGGATTGGCGGTCATCCGCATCTGGCACTTCACGCCGGCTGCCGAACGCAGCGTCGCCATCAGCTTCCACATCGGATCGAGCGACGGAAACTGTCCGACCTCCTCGATGTAGACCTGCGTTAGCGAAAAGCCCTGGTACGCCATCGCGTCCTTCTCGGACTCGAGATATGCGAACCACAGCCGGGCTCTGTTGGTGAACTGGAAGTAGCTGCCATGCTCCTTCCATTCGGCGGCATTGCCGTAGATGTTCATCGCTGCAAGTTGCGTGTCCTTGAGATCGGTGCGCTGGCGGCGGACCATCAGTCCGAGGGCACTGGGGCCGTGCGCGATGGCGTGGCACCAGAAGTCGAGCAGCGAGCCGATCGTCTTCGCGCCGCCCCTAGCACCGCCAAACAGGATGATGTCGGCCGGACAGGTAATGAAGTCCCACTGCCGCCTGGTCGGCACCTTGCGAATCTCGACCGGCACGTCACGGCCTCCGCAGTTGCTGCTCCCATTCGGATTCGGACAGGATCAAGCCCTTCTCAATACCCGGCCCAGGTGCCGGTCGATGCAGCAACGCCTCGATCTGCTGGCGATCGATGATGAGGCCAAGGATTTTGGCCGCACCCATCACAGCGGCCACGCCAGCCGCTGTTTGGCCGTTCTCGATTGCGAGATCGCGTAATTGGTCCAGGTCGGCGACAAGCGTGTCGACCGTCTTCGCATGCCGTCTCGCCGCAAGCCGCTGCAACTCGGAAATGCGGGAGGCAACGTTAGGATTTGTAAGGAGTTCGGAAGCACCTGCCCGGGCCGTCGCCTCTGTCTTGCCGGTACACCCGGCCGCCTTGTAGGCAGTCGCATTCATGCCTTGTGCGACAAGGTTCTGGACAAAGCATTCCTGCTTGGTGTTCAGAGGCATTGTGGTAATTTAATACCGTAAAGTAGATGCCTCTGCGGTTCGGTCGGTTTTCGGCGACACAGTCAATCGAATTCGACACTTGCCAATGCTGGGCGCGAAGCTCCGGCACAGGGTCATCACGCCATTGACGCGCTGGGCCGTTGACCAGTTTTCAATGCCGCGGATAGTCACTACTGTCCCGAAACCATGAGACGCCATCTTTTACTCCCGAATTTGATGATGCTGTTCGGATGGACCGCAAGCGCCCAGCAGATGCCCTGTCCATTCGAATACCCCGACACACCGCTCAACTTAGCGTGGAGCGACGCGGACAAGGAACAGGGGACGAGGTGATAACGGCAGCGTCGAAAGTCTCGGCACATTACCGCGCTGCGTTCGCCTATCGCATACCCTTCACCGCGACGCATCTTGCCGTCCGGCTGGTCACTTCGGCGCTTTTCGTCCCCTTGATTGGGCTGCTTCTGGGCACTGTGCTCGGCTTCTCCGGCCGCAACGCCGTGACGGATCAGGACATCGCTCGGCTCCTGCTGACGCCAGCGGGTGCTTGTACCATGCTGGCCGCCATCAGTTTGGGTATCGCCGCGGCGGTGCTGGACGTTACGGTGATGATGCACACACTGGCCACGCGCGAGACGCGCATGCTTCCCGCAATCCGGCGGGGGATTGCCTTTGTCGTTCCGCGTTTTGCGCGAGTCCTGCGCTTTAGTCTCGGGCTTTTCCTGCGCGTTCTCGGCATCACGCTGCCCTTCGTTCTGGCGATGGCTGCCATCGCCTACTGGTCACTGCGTGACTACGACATCAACTACTACCTTACCTACCATCCACCGCAGGCCCTCTTTGCCGCCGCCATGATCGCGGTCTTGGCGACCTTCATGGGCCTGATCCTCCTGTCACAGATAACCGGCTGGGCCTTCGCCTTACAACTCGTCGTGGGGCGAGGGATGCGACCAGGAGTTGCCTTCAAAGAGAGTGCCAGGCTGCTGGAAGGGCGGAAGCTGAACCTGTTTTGGCAGATCGTGGTCTGGCTCGCATTCCGCTTCCTTCTTGCCAGCGCCATCGCAGCGGTGTTCGGTGCCGCTATCGGTGAAGCCCCGACGATTCTGGGTAACAGTCTACACTTGATCGCCGGTCTGACGCTCGTCTTGCTACTGGTCTGGGGTCTGGCGAATGCCTTCGTCTCGGCGCTTTCGAACGGTGCTCTGGCGCGGCTCCTGTTGTCGGAATTCTTTGAAGTGACCGGACAGGAAGCATCTCCCGCGATTGCGGCTGTCGACGGTGGCGCCGGCCGCCGCGTGCCCCTTTGGGCTATCCTTGCATCGGCGTCAGCCTGCCTCGCAGTTGGGCTAATCCTAACTGATCATTTGCTCACGCGGATCAGTTCGCCACAGACGGTCGAGATCATTGCCCATCGTGGTGCGGCGGGCGCACGACCGGAGAACACCATGGCGGCCGTCCTCAAGGCGATTGAAGATGGCGCTGACTGGATCGAGATCGACGTGCAGGAGACAGCGGATGGCGAGGTCATTGTCGCCCATGACAGCGACTTCATGAAGTCGGCTGGAGTCGATCTGAAGGTCTGGAATGCGACCGTGGACGATCTCGCCCGCATCGACATCGGCAGTTCGTTTGATCCTGCCTATGCGGCCGAACGTACGCCGACCTTGCGCGACGTGCTTCTGGCCGCCCGTGGAAAGTCGAAAGTGATGATCGAACTGAAATACTACGGGCACAATGTTGATCTGCAGGATCGCGTCGCCCGGATCGTCGAAGAGACAGCGATGACCGACCAGATCACCGTGATGTCACTGAAGTTGCCGATGGTGGAGAAGATGCGGGTACTGCGCCCCGGTTGGCGAACCGGAATTCTGGCAGCGAAAGCCATCGGTGATCTGTCGAAACTCGACGCCGACTACATTGCGGTAAACACCGGACAGGTCTCGGTCGGTCTGATCAAACGGAGCAAAGCCGCGGGAAAGCAGGTCTATGCCTGGACGGTCGACGAGCCTGTGACAATGTCGCGGATGATATCGATGGGGGTAGACGGTCTCATCACCAACCAACCAGCACTCGCGAGGCAGGTGATGGAGCAGCGAAATGCCCTGTCCGCGCCTGAGCGACTGCTTCTGTGGGTGGCTGACAGTTTCGGGATCGGCAGCTTCCGTTTGGTCGCCGATGAACAGGACGCTTGAGGGTTGCGAGGTTTACCTGGAAAATGGCCCCAACACATCGCTCCCCCATATACGCAAGTTGGGACAATTATGTCGGGCACATCGTTGCGCAAGCGAACCTCATGATTTTGCTTGTTTTTCACAGGGGTGCGGATGTTGGGTCAGCTCCCCGCAACTGAACGAGTTGCAGCGATGACATCCCGCAGCTTTTGCTTTCCCCTGGCGTCGAAGAGTGGTTCCAAGGCGTCTGGTTCTTCCGAGACAGACAGCCGACGGCAGAACCGTCGAACCTGTTATCGTCGAAAATCCTTTTGCCACCGATTTGAGCGCGATACCGGCAGCCGTGCTCATCGGGCTGAGACGCCGGTTTTAACCTCTCGGTTTCGATGATCGGTCGCAAAACGTCGTTCCGCCCGAAGGCCTGGTGGTGGCAAAATATTAAGGTTAGCTAATCCTTAAGGCATCTCCGGCACATTCCACCGAGCGGACCTTGGCATGGGGTGGGTTTGCCGTGGCGTTGGGGGATGGGCAGGAAATGTCGGAACAGAAAGGCGCAGCCGGAGCGCCATTTTCGGCTGGCCAGGGTGCGGTCGCGTGCATCGAGGGCGCGGCCGATTGCGGTGCGCGCACGGTTTCCATCGGCGAATTGCGGGAACTGATCGGCGTCGGCTCGGACTGGATCTGGGAAACCGACAATGAATTGCGTTTTTCGTGGCTGTCGGGAAACTATGAAGAGATCACCGGCATTCCGCCGGCCAGGATGCTCGGCCATTTCCGCTTCGACTTTCTCAGGAAGGCCTTGAAGGGTGGCGACAGCGCCGCGGCGCATCTCGCCGACCTCGAGGCGCGCCGGCCTTTCCGCGATTTCGTCTACGAGCTTGCCGGCGGACGAGCGGATTGCCGCTGGATCGCCACCTCTGGCTATCCGCGTTTCGACGATGATGGCGCCTTTCTCGGCTATCGCGGCGTCGGCCGCAATGTGACCTGGCTCGTTGCCCCGCTCGACGAAGAAAATCCGAAATCCCGGGAGCCATTGCGCCCCGGGTCAGGGGAACAGCCGGTCGATGAGACCATCACCGGGGAAACCAACGCCGAGCGCATGATGGCCGCGCTCAACGTCATGAACGATGCGTTCTGCTACTACGACGAGGATGATCGCCTCGTCCTCTACAATGAGGCGACGTCGACGATCTACGATGGGCTGCAGGACATCATCCGCCCTGGTCTCGCCTTCTCGAAATTCATCGAAACAGGCCTCGAAAGAGGGATCTGGGATACCGAGGGCCTCAGCCGTCAGGATTGGCGCGACCGTATTCTCGGCAAGCGGAACGAGAAGCAGTCGCAATCGACCCTGAAACTCACCGACGGGCGCTGGGTGTTGCATCGCGAGATGCGCACCGACGATGGCGGTGCCATGGCCTTCTGCACCGATATCACCGAGATGAAGGCGCGCGAGGCCGAACTGGCAACCGCCAATGTCAGGGGCGAGCGGCTGCTCGCCGATCTCGAACGCACGCTCGATTCCCTCACGATGGGCATCGTTCTGGTCAATGCCGATCTCAAAGCGGAAATCATCAACCGCGCCTTCTACGACATCTGGAATGTGACGCCGCAGGATGTCAGCGTCGGCTCGCCCTTCCGCGCGCTGATGGACATCAACCGCCACAGCGGCATCTACCAGGTTTCCGACGACAAATGGGAAGGCTATGTCGCGATGCGGCTCAACGAGATCCGCGCCGGCGATGTCGCGCCGCGCGAGTTTCGCCGCGCCGACGGCCGCACGATGATCTATTCGGTGACGGCGCTGTCGGATGGCAAGCGGCTGATCTCATATTACGATGTATCGGAAATGAAGCGCCGGGAAACCGAGGCGACGGAGATGCGCCAGCGGCTTGTCGATGTGCTGGAATCGCTGCCGGCCGGCGTCGTCATATTCGATCGCGAGGACAATTTCGTGCTCGCCAACAAGAAGCTGCAGGCGGCGCTGCCAGCCCTGCAGCCAGCCTGGGACGGCGGCTACAGCCTGCTTGAAACGGTGAGGCTCGGCCATTCCGTCGGCTATTTCCGGGACAGCGGCGACCCTAAGATCGATGCGCTCTACGACACCGATCCGGCAAGCTGGCTCGAGCGCTACATGCAGCGGCACCGGGCGCGCCACGCCGTCTACGAGCGGCTGAGCCAGGACGGCCGCTGGTATCAGGTGTTCGACACCCGGACGGAGGACGGCACCTTCATCGGCGTGCGTGTCGACATCACCGAACTCAAGCAGCGCGAAAAGGCGCTGCGCGAAAGCATGCGGCAGATCGATCTCTACCGGCACGTGCTCGACGAACTGCCGGTAGCGGCAAACATCAAGGCCGAAGACCTCCGGCTGGAATATGTCAACAAGGCCTGGTGCGCGATTACCGGGATTTCGAAGGAGGAAGCCGTCGGCAGGACCGATGTCGAACTGTTCGGCGCGGTCGAGGCCGAAAGCTACACCGCGGCGGATACCGCCGTCGGCGTCAGCGGAGAGCGGCTGGAAATGGAGGAGGCCGTCGTCCACCGCGACGGCACGGTGCGCCAGCTGATGACCCGCAAGGGCCGTCTCGTGGCGATCGACGGTTCGGTCCATCTGTTCGGGTCGAGCACCGATATCACAGACATCAAGCACCGCGAGATCGAACTGACGGAAAGCCTGCGCGAGAACGAGGTTTTCCGCAGCCTCATCGACAATGTGCCGGTGGCGATCTACGCCAAGCGGCCCGACCTCAAACTCTATTACGTCAACAAGGGCTGGTGCGATCTCACCGGCTTTTCCAAGGCGCAGGCTATCGGCCTGACCGACGCGGAAATCTTCGGCGAAGACGGCAGGGCCTTCATGGACGGCGATCTCGCCGTGCTGAAGACAGGGGAAAATCAGGAGGTCGAGGAGATTGCCAGCAACGCCGACGGCAGCACACGCTATCAGATCGCCCGCAAGGGCGTGATGACCGCCTCCGACGGTTCCCTCTATTTGATCGGATCGACCACCGACATCACCGAGTTGAAGCTGCGTGAGCAGGAGCTGCGCGAAGCGCAGCATCGGGCGGTGCTGGCGGACCGCGCCAAGTCAGAATTCCTCGCCAATATGAGCCACGAGATCCGCACGCCGATGAACGGCGTGCTCGGCATGGCCGAACTCCTGGCCAAATCGAGCCTCGACGCCAAGCAGAAAACATTTACCGACATCATCGTCAAATCCGGCAATGCGTTGCTGACCATCATCAACGATATCCTCGATTTCTCGAAGATCGACGCCGGGCAGTTGGTGCTCGATCCGGCGCCCTTCAATCTCGGCGAAGCGATCGAGGATGTGGCGACGCTTGTCTCGACGCGCGCCAAGGAAAAGGATCTCGAACTCATCGTGCGGGTCGAGCCGAAACTCACCGAACTCTATGTCGGCGATGTCGGGCGCATCAGGCAGATCATCACAAACCTGCTCGGCAATGCGGTGAAATTCACCGATTCCGGCCATGTGCTGGTCGACGTGACCGGCGACAAGGAGGTCGATCGGACCAGGCTGACGATCAGGGTCACCGACACCGGTATCGGCATTCCCGCCGACAAGCTCGACCAGGTCTTCGAAAAGTTCAGCCAGGTCGACTCCTCGTCCACCCGCCGCCACGAAGGCACCGGGCTCGGACTGGCGATCACGTCGCGGCTGGTCGCGCTGATGGGCGGCGAAATCGGCGTCGAAAGCGCGGAGGGCAAGGGCTCGACGTTCTGGTTCACCATCGAGCTGCCGCATGCCGGAAACCGCAGCACGCGCCGGATAACGCCACTCGATGTTTCCGGCGCACGCATCCTGATCGTTGACGACAACGCGGTTAACCGCGCGATCCTCACCGAGCAGATGGTGTCGTGGACGTTCGATTCCTGCGCAGCGGAAAACGGCCTGGAGGGGCTGGCCGTGCTGAAGGCCGCCGCCGCTTGTGGCGTGCCGGTGGATTGCGTCGTGCTCGACTACCAGATGCCGATGATGACGGGCGCCGAAGTCGCGCAGATCACCCGCGCGACTCCGGAAATCGCCGACACGCCGATCGTCATGTTGACCTCGGTCGATCAGTCGCTCTCCAATGTCAGCTACCGCGACCTCAATATCGACGCGCAGCTGATCAAGCCAACGCGTTCGTCGGTGCTGCTGGAGACCCTGGTCTCAACCATCCAGAAGCACCGTTCGTCGCTTGCCGTACACCACCATGAGGAGTTGGACGAACCGGCGCCTGCCGGCTCCTCCGCGCCGAACGGCGTCGTCTCGGCGGCCGCGATGAGGATGGCGCTGCGCGCAATCCCGCCGGCGCATGAGAAAAGCCGGGCAGCGATGAGCGGCGACCACCATGTCGACATTCTTGTCGCGGAGGATAACGAGGTGAACCAGCTGGTCTTCAGCCAGATCCTCGGTGAAACCCGCTACAGTTTCGAGATCGTCGGCAACGGCCAGCGCGCCGTCGAAGCCTTCGGCAAGATGAAGCCGCATATGATCCTGATGGACGTGTCGATGCCGGTGATGAACGGCCTCGAAGCCACGGGCACGATCCGGGGCCTGGAACAGGGGACAGGCGCCAGGGTACCCATCATCGGCGTCACCGCGCATGCGCTGAAAGGTGACCGCGAGCGCTGCATCGAGGCAGGAATGGATGACTATCTGTCGAAACCGATCAGTCCGAAGGCCTTGCTGGAGAAGGTCGCGCACTGGGCCGGTGAGCAGATACAGGACCGCCGAGACGCGGGCTGACTCTATCGCCTCGCAGCCTGATACTTGATGATTTGCCGGCTCAGCAATGGTTGTGTCTTAAGCGACTGATTCCGCGAAACGAAAATTGACCGGCGCGGGTGCGGCGACTCCGTGCCTTTATGACAGACGGTTTCAGGCTTTACCGAGCCGACATAAAAATGTCATCCAACTGTTACAAACGAGCGCTATGGCCTCTGCGGACGCTGGAAAAAGCGTCGGGACCATTTTCCGGACAGGAGTAGGCCACATGAATAAACTTTTGCGCACGGCGTCGGCTGCAGCGTTCGCGCTCGCCGCGTCGGCTGGTTAGATCTATATCGACGAACGCACCGTCGACGTGCATGTCGGCCGCCTGAGCAAGGCAGTCAACAACGGATGCATGCCCGATGTCATCCGCCCCATTCGCGGCGCCGGCTACGCGATCCGGGAAGCTTAGCGCTTGGAGCGGAATGAACCGGGTATTCCGCTCCACCCGCTCGTTCTGGCCAACGCGAGAAAATCAAAAAGTGCTACGGCGACCTTTGCGCGCGTCCGAACAGACGCGCGGCGCTGTGGTGTCAGGCGACGTCTTTTCCTTCAACCAGCGGGCCGGTGAGCCCTGGCGCCAGGATCTCCTGATCGACGAAGGTCAGCGCCTGCATTGCGCAGCCCTCGCGGATCAGCGGCATCTCATCCGGCTCGGTGTCGAAGGATATCGCCTTCGAATGCTGGCCGCCGGCAGTTTTGGCGATCGCCTCGCGCATGCGACGGCTCGATCAGGTCGAAGGCGCGTGCGCCATGGCCGACCATGGCGACAGGGGCAGGGTCGATCAGGGCAAACAGGCTGCCGAGGCCGAAGCCGATCGCTTCGCCGGCCCTGCGGAACGCCTCGCGTTCGGGGCCGTCATGGGCGCGGGCGCGCGCGGCGAGGTCCGCCATGTCGGCGTCGCTGATGTCGGCGGCCGGCATCATCGTCCTCGGCTCGTTGTCCGGCGTTGCGCCAGATCGCGTAGTTGCCGGCATAGGCTTCGACGCAGCCGCGGCGGCCGCAGCGGCAGAGCGCGCCGTCGGGCCGGTGGATCATGTGTCCGAACTCGCCGCCGGACGACTGCGTGCCGGTGAACAGCTCGCCTTTCAGAACCATGCCCATGCCGATGCCGTGCGAAAGCAGGATGGCGATGAAATCGTCGCGGTAGCGCTCCGGCTTGTGCCAGCGCAGCGCCACCGCGATCATGTTGCAGTCGTTCTCGACCGTCGTCGGCATGCCGAACGCCTCTTCCAGGATCGCGGCGAAGGGAATGTCGCTATGCGGCGGTGATCGGCGACCACAGCATGGTGCGGGCTTCGGCGTCGGTGATGCCCTGGATCGCCATGACGATGCGCATCGACCGGCCGGGCGGCGCGACCGGCTGGCCGATCAGGCGCCTCACCATGGCCAGCATCTCGCCCACGAGATCGGCCTTCGGGCATGGTCGAGCGTCGGCAGCCTGCGGTGTTCCTCGCGCGATGACGCCTGCCGGCATAGTCGACTAGCGCCGCCGACAGGTAGTTGAGCGACAAGACGACGGTGATCACCGAGGCGGCTTCCGGCGTTCAGGCTGAGCGCCACCTGCGGCCGGCCGCGCTTCAGCCAGACGGCGCTTCGCTGCCCTTGGTTTCCGCCAGGACGCCTTCGTCGATCAGGTCGGCCGAGATCGCCGAAATCGTCGAATGGCTGAGGCCGGTGGTGCCGCGATCTCCGTGCGCGAAGGCTGGCCGGCGCGGCGCACGGCGCGAGATGACCATGGCGCGGTTGCGTCGGCGCAAATCGTCGTGACGGATTCCGACCGTCATTTTCGGCATTCCTCCCGCGGCTGGCTTGCATCGCGGCTCTTCCATGCATCGCGAGAGTCGTCAACCGGCAAGGCACCACGCTGAAATCAATATTGACACGATTGGGATGCTGACGTCATTCATATTTTTTCGAGGCTCGAAAAAAAGAGCTTCTGGTGGCTCAAGCCAGTGTCATCGCGCCTCACCCGGCGCAGGGAGGAAATCATGAAGAAATTTGCAACCGCCATTCTGGCGGGTGTTGCCATGTCGATGTCGCTCGCGGCCGTCGCCGAGGCCAAGGACAAGGTCATCGGCGTGTCCTGGTCGAACTTCCAGGAAGAGCGCTGGAAGACCGACGAAGCGGCCATCAAGGCAGCGCATCGAGGCAGCCGGCGACAAGTACATCTCCGCCGACGCGCAGTCCAATCCGCGGCAAGCAGCTGACCGACGTCGAAAGCCTGATCAGCCAGGGCGCCAACGCGCTGATCGTCCTGGCGCAGGACGCGTCGGCCATCGGCCCGGCGGTCGCAGAAGGCGCTCGACGAAGGCATTCCGGTCGTCGGCTATGACCGCCTGATCGAAAACAAGGACGTCTTCTACCTCACCTTCGACAACAAGGAAGTCGGCCGCATGCAGGCCACGCGAAGTGTTCAAGGTCAAGCCGGAAGGCAACTACGTCTTCATCAAGGGCTCGGGCGCCGATCCGAACGCCGACTTCCTGTTCGCCGGCCAGATGGAAGTGCTGAAGGAAGCCATCGACGCCGGCAAGATCAAGAATGTCGGCGAAGCCTATACCGACGGCTGGCTGCCCGCCAATGCCCAGAAGAACATGGAGCAGTTCCTGACCGCCAACGACAACAAGGTCGATGCGGTCGTGGCCTCCAATGACGGCACCGCCGGTGGCGTCGTCGCGGCGCTGACCGCCCAGGGTCTGGCCGGCTCCGTGCCGGTTTCCGGCCAGGACGGCGACCATGCCGCGCTGAACCGCATCGCGCTCGGCACGCAGACCGTCTCGGTCTGGAAGGACGCGCGCGAACTCGGCAAGAAGGCGGCGAAATCGCCTCGCAGCTCGCCGACGGCAAGAAGATGGACGAGATCCCCAACGTGGTCGAGTTCACCGACGCCAGGCGGCAACGTGACGAAATCGGTGTTCCTGACGCCCGGTCGCGATCACCAAGGACAACCTGAACGTCGTCATCGACGCCGGCTGGATCTCCAAGGACGTGGTCTGCCAGGGTGTCGCGGCCGGCTCGGTTGCTGCCTGCAACTGAGCCGTCTGCACGAGAGTTCAGACGCCGCGGTTTGACGAAAACCGCGGCGTCTTCGTTAAGATGTGTTTGTCCGGCTATCCGCGCCAGACGGCAGCCGGCGGGAGGAAATCATGACCGAATGACCTCGACACGCGTCGCCTGACCGCGCGCGCGCGTCCGAACTCGGACCGATTGCAGCGATTCCTCAAGGCGACCGAAATCGACACCCGCATGCTCGGCATGATCGGCGCGCTGCTCGATCATCTGGATCGGCTTTCACATCATGTCCGGCGGGCTCTTCCTGACGCCGCGCAACCTCTGGAACCTTTCCGGTCCAGACGTCGTCCGTCGCGATCATGGCGACCGGCATGGTGCTGGTCATCGTCACGCGCAACATCGACCTGTCGGTCGGCTCGGTGCGAGGCTGGTCGGCATGATCATGGGCTTTGCCCAGGTGCATTTCCTCGTCCGCATGATGGGCTTGCCGCTTGGCATCCCGTGGATCTGGATCATTGCGCTTGCCATCGGCGTCGCGGTCGGTCTGCTGATCGGCGCATTCCAGGGCTTCATCATCGCCTATCTCGGACGTTCCCGCCTTCATCGTCACGCTGGGCGGCCTGCTGATCTGGCGCGGCGCGGCCTGGTGGGTCACCAGCGGCCAGACCGTCGCGCCGCTCGACACGACCTTCCAGCTGATGGGCGGCGGACCGCGAGGGTCGATCGGCGCGACCTGGAGCTGGATCGTCGGCATCGTCGCCTGCCTCGCCGTCGCCTTGATGCTGATAAACGGACGCCGGCAGCGCAAGCGCTTCCGGTTTCCGCTGCGCCCGATCTGGGCCGAGGCTTCATCGGCATCGTCATCGGCGTCATCATCCTTGGCGCCGTCTGGATCGCAAATTCCTATCCCTGGCCGGTCGGCATCGTGAGGCGGTACGCCGAAGAAAATGGGATCGCGATCCCCGAAGGCGGCCTGTTCATCGCGCACGGCATCGCCATTCCGGTGCTGATGGCTGTCGCCGTCGGCATCGTGATGACCTTCATCGCCACGCGCACGCGCTTCGGCCGCTATGTCTTTGCGATCGGCGGCAACCCGGAAGCAGCCAATCTCGCCGGCATCAACACCCGCTGGGTGACCATGAAGATGTTCATGATCATGGGTGTGCTTGCCGCGATCAGCGCCGCGATCTCATCGGCGCGCCTCAACTCCGCGACCAACTCGCTTGGCACGCTCGACGAACTCTTGGTCATCGCCGCGGCAGTCATCGGCGGCACGTCGCTCGCCGGCGGCATCGGGAACGATCGCCGGCGCCATGCTCGGCGCGCTGCTGATGCAGTCGCTGCAGTCCGGCATGGTGCTGCTCGGCGTCGATTCGCCGCTGCAGAGCATCGTCGTCGGCGTCGTGCTGGTCGTCGCCGTCTGGCTCGACACCATCTACCGCAAGCGCGTCTAGCAGGAGAGAGCATCATGGAAGCGACCCGCACACCGCTCGTCGAAATGAAGAACATCTCGATCGCCTTCGGCGGCATCCGCGCCGTCGACGACGCCTCCGTCGACCTCTACTCCGGCGAAGTCGTGGCCCTGCTCGGCCACAACGGCGCCGGCAAGTCGACGCTGATCAAGATCCTCTCCGGCGCCTACAAGCGCGACGCCGGCACGATCTTGGTCAATGGCGAGGACGCGGCGATTTCGCAATCCGCGCGACGCCAAGAAATACGGCATCGAGACGATCTACCAGACGCTGGCGCTGGCCGACAATGTCGATGCCGCCGCCAACCTCTTCCTCGGCCGCGAACTGCGCACCGCCTGGGGCACGCTCGACGACGTCGCGATGGAAGCCGAGGCCCGCAAGGTGATGGGGCGGCTCAATCCGCGCTTCCAGCGCTTCAAGGAACCGGTGCTCAAGCTGTCGGGCGGCCAGCGCCAGTCGGTGGCCATCGCGCGCGCCATCCTGTTCAACGCCCGCATCCTGATCATGGACGAGCCGACGGCAGCGCTCGGCCCGCAGGAGACGGCGCAGGTCGGCGAACTGGTCAAGCAGCTCAAGGCCGACGGCATCGGCATCTTCCTGATCAGCCACGACATCCACGACGTCTTCGATCTCGCCGACCGCGTCTGCGTGATGAAGAACGGCCAGGTGGTCGGCACCGCGCGCACCGCGGATGTGACCAAGGACGAGGTGCTCGGCATGATCATCCTCGGCAAATGCCCGTCCGGCGCCATTCCCGGTCCGGGAGCCTTGAAAGTCGCTGCCTGAGTGCCGCCGGCCAGCGGCTTGACGTTTCTGGCCGGCATTCGATTCGAGGGCGGCGACCAGTCACCGTGCTGGATCAAGCCAATGGCCGGGCCGGACCTTGCATTGCATTGAGGGGCGTAGTTGTTACAACTCGGTCGGTAATCCATCCGAGAATGCCTGCCGTTGAAAAAGCTCTTTCCGTTCGCCGTCTTCCTTTCCGTGGCATTGGCCAGTCTGGTGATGGCCGGCTTTGCCTATTTCGCCAGCCAGGAAGCCGGCCGAATCAAGTTCGCCGCCGCGGCCGACGACGCGCTTGCCCGCATAGGCAGCCGGATCGACCTGCATCTGTCACTGCTGAGAGCTTCGCACGCCTTCTTCAACGCCCATAAGGGCCAGCCGACCGGGGACGAGTTCAAGGTGTTCGTATCCGGACTGAACATTGACAAAACCTATACCGGGCTGCGCGGCATCGGCCTCCTGAAGATCGCGGGGCCTGACGATGACGCCGCCATCGAACAGGAGATCCTGAGGGATTATGGGATAGTGCGGCGGATATGGCCGGAGGGTTCGAGCAAGGCAAAAAGGCTGCCTATCGTGATGTTTGAGCCGTCGAGCGAAGCCAGCCTGGCTGCGATGGGCCTCGACATGTACAGCGACGACGCCCGCCGCCGGGCGCTGGACGCGGCCATCGAGGCGCCTGGCGCCCACGCCACCGGACGAGTGCAGTTCGGCCAGACGGCCGAAGGCCCGGTGTATTCGGGTTTCCTGGTGTTCCTGCGGGTCGATCGGTCGACCGAGCCCTCGAGCCCTCCCGCAGGCATTCTTTACGCCGCCTTCCGGGCCAACGAGCTTTTCAGCGCAACGCTCGGCCAGACCCCGCTGCTGCCGGTCAATGTCGAGGTTTTCGAGGGTCCGGCAATGCCGGAGAACCTGCTCTTCCGCTCGCAGGTGCCGCCAAATCCCGATCTCGCCAATTCCCACCTGGTGACGCGGGAACTGATCGTCGCCGGCCAACCCTGGACCGTGCAGTTTCGCCCGACGGCAGGGTTCGAGCTGCCTGCGTCACCGATCATCCCCATATCGCTCGGCATCATCGGCCTGGTTCTCGCCGGCGCGATCGCCATGCTGGCAAGGTGGCAGGACCGCGCCTACACGGCAGTCGAGACGCTGCAGAGCGCCACCGAAAAAAGCTTGCTGGAAAAGGACCTGATGCTTCAGGAGATGAAGCATCGCATCAAGAATTCCATCACCCGCGTGCTTGCCATGGCCCGCCAGACGGCCAGTCATTCGAAGAGCATCGAAGAGTTTTCGGCGTCTTTCGCCGCACGCCTGCAGGCAATGGCTGCCTCGCAGGATATGCTGACAAGGTCGCAATGGCAGAAGGCCGACCTGGAGGAACTCCTGAAGACCGAGCTCGAGCAGGTGTTCGGCAAGAACCTGGAGGCGGGCGTCCTGTCCGGCCCTCCAGTCGAAATCGACGAGCCGACGACCCAGGCGCTGGGCTTGACCTTTCACGAACTCGCCACGAACGCGCTCAAATATGGCGATGCCGGCCAAGGCAAGGGTGGATTGAAGGTGCAATGGCGGCTCAACGGCAACGGCGGCAGTGAAACCCTGTTGCTGACATGGTCGGAAAGCAGCGAGAAACCACTGTCGATGCCCGACAAGAGCAGTTTCGGCACCAAGCTCATCGACACGAACATCACCCGCGAACTGGGCGGCTCCATCGAGCGGGCGTTCGGCCCGGAAGGACTGCAGGTGGATATCGAAATCCCGCTCGCCCGGCAGAAAAAGATGCTCTCACGCCGTTAAAGCGGTTCCGGTTTTTTCAGTACAGGCCACTCGCTCTAACTATTGTTTTGCCGCATTTATGCGGACGCCAAAATGATTCCATTTGGCTGCAAAATGCTCTTGGAGACCGGCTTGCGCCGGCCTCCTTCCGCAAGCCGCCGGCCTAGCAGAGTGCGGTGTATATCTGGCCGGTCCTGCGGTCGCGATACTGGCAATAACCGTCGCGCAGATTGCGGACCAGCAGGCCGGAACCGGCGCCGACGGCTGCGCCGATCAACGCCGCGTCCGCCTCCGAGTGTGCCGCCCAGGAGCGCTCCGGCGGCCGTGCCGACGCTGACGTCGCGTTCGGTTGACGTTCAGCCGCTCAGCGCCAGCACTGCTGCCACCGCAAGAACAAGCTTCCTCATGAGTTACTCCTCATGCCATATTGTCCTTACGCGCGATCGGAAACTTGGCCCGTTCGAAATCAGGGAGAGGCATTACATCGGGTGCCGGGGGTCAAAACAAAATGGCGTCCGGAACAACCGGACGCCATGAGGCGAAGCCAACCGCTCCTTCCGGAGACGGGCTTGCGGTAAGACGATCAGCAGCGATCTACATAGACGCGGCCCGTGCGGCGGTCGCGATAGCGGCAATAGCCGGGACGATCCGCAGCCCTGCCCAGCAGGTAACCACCGATGGCGCCGGCGCCGGCGCCGATCGCGGCGCCTTCCCAGCCGCCGGCAATGCCGCCGATAGCTGCGCCGGCAGCGCCGCCGACCACCGCGGTCTGCTCGGCAGTCGTGCAGCCGGTAATCGCAAGTGTCGCGGCGAGCGCGAAAAGAACGTTCCTCATCATCAACTCTCCTTGGTGGTAAAAATCTGTCCCTAACCGTCACATATCATGCCGAAAGGCATTTGCGTCAATCAAACAAATTTACTCTTGCGTCGGATAGCGTTTCTCCGTGCGCCCGGAATCTGACGCAACCATGAGGTCCGGTACGCCGATCGACGCAACCAGGGTGCCGTCGGGTTTGACGTCCCATGTCAGCTCGGCATCTTCTTCTTCCATCGCCGGGTCAACAGTCAGGCACTTGGCGAAAAGCTGCGGGTGCTGGCCCGAAAAGCTGCGCAACCCGACCGGAAGCGCGCCCTCGCATTCCTCGACCGTTTCGAAGACGGTCACAGGCGAAGGGAGCTCGCGACATTGCGCAAGATTTTCCGAACAGCCGATGATGAGCAAGAGTGCAGCGATGTGTTCCATGGCCGATTTCCTTTCGGCAAAGAAACGAAGTGGGGTGGCTTCGGGTTCCAGCCGGGCGGCGAAGGCCGGTTTTTCGTCGTCGTCGAAGTTTTCGCGAACCGTTGGGAACCTTTCGGCGAGCGCGGGATTATTAGCTGGTGAACGTCGGAGGCCGCCTCCCACCCCACCCCCAACGCGGCTTTCGGCTCACGATGAAAGACGATCCCCCTCCGTCTTTCGACATCTGCACAGAGCCGGCCCCTAAAAAGGCCGGCTTTTTTTCCGCAAGGCTTCGTGTTGTTCGAGGGTTTAGTCGATCTCGAAATTGTCGGACGGTATCACCAGGCGGTATTCCAGTTGGCCGCCTTTGGCGGTGAACGACGCCGTGCCATTCAGCGACGCGGGTACGACCCGCTCCAGCGCCACGCTGCCGAACTTCTTTTCCTCCAACGCGCCATCGCGTGCAGCGATCGTTTCGGTCCACTTGAGCGTCAGCGCATCGGCGGCTTCGCCCGATGCCAACGCCGCGCAAATCGTGACGAAGCCGTCGGGCCTGGAGAGCGCTCCATAGCTCACCGAATTCACCGCAAGCTCGTGCAGCGCCAACCCTATATGCAGCGCTGCATTGGGGTTGAGATAGGGATTGGCTCCTTCCAGACGGAGGTTCCTCGCCGGGTCGGCGCAATAGCGTCCCACCTGGCCGATCACGAGTTCGCGCAGGTCGGCGCCGCGCCAGTTGGACATGGTCACCAGATCCTGGGTCGACGCCAGCGATTGGAGGCGGCCACGGAAGCGGCCGAGAAACCCCTCCAGCGTGCCGGAGTAGCGCCCGGTCTGCGTGGCGATGCTCTGGATGATGGCCAGCAGGTTCTTGGAGCGATGACTGACTTCGCGCAGCAGGGTGCGCAAGGTCTGCTCGCGCCGCTTCTGCTCCGTGGTCTCGACGGCGGTGGTCACCACACCGACGACAGCGCCGTCATCGCCGCGATCGGCATCAATCCACACGTCGAACCAGCGCGCGCCTTCATCGCCGGCTATACGGATCTCAAGATTATCCCTGTTGCCGGTCGCCAGAACCTGGCGTTTGGCAGTCGTCAGGCGCAGTGCTTCGGTCTCGGGCAGGAAATCATGGTCAGTCATTCCATAGAGATCGCCCAGCGCCCAGGCGGAGGGCACGTTCTGCGTCCACACAACCCGCAGATCGCTGTCTTGGTACAGCAGCGAAACGCCGGTGTTGCGCAGGGACCGCAGCAGGATGCGTTCGATCTCATCGCCCATTCTTGCAGGGATGTTCGTAACGGCACCTGTCCCGTCGCTTCTCCCTTTTTCATTGCGCGGACCCATGGATCGACATCCCACTTCCCTCCCAAGTTGAACGGTCGAGATTGCGTTGGGTTCCCCTTAAATAGTTCCGCCGGACAACGTGTTCCCTTGAGGAGCACGGTCCGGCGGAGGCTGAAAACCGCTTGAGGGGATCGGTTTTCAGTTAACAGGCCTGGCGGTCGTTCTAACGCGCTCTGCGAAACAGCCCGGCGAGCAGCGAAAGCACCAGAAACGCCAGGAAGATAAAGAACAGAATCTGCGCTATTCCAGCGGATGTTCCGGCAATGCCGCCAAAACCAAGAGCACCGGCAATGATGGCGACCACCAGAAAGACAAGGGCCCAGTAAAGCATGACGAACTCCTTCCAAATCTTGTGTAGAAACGCTTGGGCGTGTGGTTTGTTCCTTCACATGGAAAAGCCGCCGTCTACAGCGCCGCGCGTCTGTTCAGACGCGCAAAGGTCGCTGTAGCACTTTGAATTACTGCATAATTTTACCCTTAGATCGTTTCCGATTTAAGGAATTATGAGTAGGCGGCTTTTCCATGCAGTTGGCGAAATATCAGGCGGCGGCCTTGGCCTGCCTGTCGAAGAACAACGCCTGGCTGATCAACGCCTTCACCATGTCCGGATTAAACGGCTTCGTGACAAGGAAAGCCGGCTCCGGCCGTTCGCCGGTAAGCAGCCGTTCCGGGAAGGCGGTAATGAAAATCACCGGCACCGGGGTCGAGGACAGTATCTCGTTGACAGCATCGATGCCGGAGCTGCCGTCAGCCAGCTGGATGTCGGCCAGCACCATTTTTGGATTGTGTTTGGAAAACAGCGCTGTTGCCTCGGCGTGGGTGCGGGCGGTGCCGACGACGCGGTGGCCCAGGCTCTCCACCATCTCCTCGATATCCATGGCGATCAGCGGTTCGTCCTCGATGATGAGAACGTCGGTTGCGACCTGGCGCGATATCTCGGTGCTGGCCTGGCGCAGCAGCGACGCCAGTTCTTCCTCGTCGACATCGAGAATCTCCGCGGCTTCGTCTTCGGAGAAGCCTTCCACGGCGACCAGCAGAAACGCCTGGCGGGGACGAGGAGCGACGGATGAGAGGTTTGCGGCGGCGCGCTGCTCCCAGGCCGGAGCCGGCCACTCATGAGGAACGCGGATCGAAATGGAAATAAACAGCTTGGCGAATATCTTGTAGAGCGCGATGCGCTCGTTGGAAGCTTCCGGAAAAATGCTTACGTCGGAGATGATTGCCTCCAGCGTCGCGGCCACAAGCGCGTCGCCGCTGGCCTGCGATCCCGAAACAGCACGTGCGAAGCGACGCAGAAACGGCAGATGCGGGGCAATTTTTGCGGATAAACTCATTGTTGGGCGTCTCCCTCAAGATGACGTCAATGGTGGGCAAGGTTATGCAAACCTAGACCCCAAAACGCCAAGAGCAATAAAAAGTTCCGTGCCGATGGAACGAATTTTCGGGCCGGGCGTTGTGGCCCGAACCGGGGCGACAAGCTGTTGAAGCCCGAACACCTGCTTGCACCCAATGGCAAGGCGCAAATTCGGGTTCCAGGAGATCGTCAGGACGAATGTATAGTATGAAAAAGGATCAGCAAAGCGCGCCAGGCGCCAAACCCAGAGGGAGCGGATCATCCGAACTCCTAGGAGCCAATACGGAGATCGGTCGAAAACTCAAGCAATATTATGACGAACTGGTGTCGGATGAGGTTCCGGACCGTTTCGCGCAATTGCTGAGTCAGCTTGAACAAGCGACGCCCGCCCCGAAGAAGGACTGATCTGGATGGCCGCTTCCGCCGGTTTCAAGAACGATCTCCTGGGGGCAATCCCCAGTCTGCGTGCGTTTGCCGTATCGCTTGCCCAGAATGCCGACAAGGCAGACGACCTGGTCCAGGAAACGCTGGTCAAGGCGTGGGACAAGCAGGCGAGCTTCCAGCCGGGCACCAATCTCAAGGCTTGGCTGTTTACCATTTTGCGCAACGAATTCTACTCACAGATGCGCAAGCGTGGCCGCGAGGTTCAGGACAGCGACGGCATCATGACCGGGCGGCTTGCGGTTCATCCGAGCCAGCACGGCATGCTCGACCTCGAAGACTTCCGCGCGGCGCTAGAATTGCTCCCGGAAGACCAGCGCGAAGCCATCATCCTGATCGGCGCGTCGGGTTTTTCCTACGAGGAAGCGGCAGAAATCTGCGAATGCGCCGTTGGAACGATCAAGAGCCGTGTCAGCCGCGCCAGAACGAGGCTTCAGGAAATCCTGAAAATATCGGGAGAGGCCGATTTCGGTCCCGACGCGATCGCCACGCAGGTCATGGGGTCGACAGCGGCCTAGAGCGGCCGTTTGCAACCGCCGCCGCAACGGCGCCGATGAGATCGTCCCCGGCATACGGCTTGCCCACAACCGTGATGTCGGGAAATGCCTCGGCAATCTCTTGCAAGTCGCTATGACCCGATGCAAAGACGAAGGGCACGCCGCGCTGGTGTATCTGCCGGGCAAAATCGAGCGTCGAGACGCCCGCAAGCATCAAGTCGACGATTGCCACATCGAAGGCTGGCGGCTCGCCGGCGGGATCCTCCAGCTCGCGCAGACTGCGCGCGATGGCGACATCTTTCGCGCCGCTGTCCCGGCACAACTGCTCGACATCCATGGCGATGAGGAATTCATCTTCCAGGATGAGAACGCGTACACCATCAAGCGGTTTGGACAAGGCATGCTCCAACAAAGTGAAGGCGTTTCATGACGGACAATTCGCGCACTGTCATTTAAAAAAGACATGGATGGGCGTAGCCCTTGTGCTGATCGACGAAGCCGCGCCCAAGTGATCTAACATACCGGGAAATCGAGGGAGTGCGGATGGCCAGGGCCAACACAATTCTCCATGCCAAGAGATATCCGTGCGAGGAGTGTCCGCTGCGGCCGCTGGAGGTTTTCCGTGCCTTCGAAAAGGAGGAACTGGCCTTTGTCAGCAAGTTCAAGCGGGGAGAACTGAGCGTCGACAAGGGCGCCACGGTGCTGGTCGAGGGCGCCCACAGCGCGCATCTTTTCACGGTCCTCTCAGGCTGGGGCTTCCGCTACAAGCTGCTTCCGGATGGCCGCCGGCAGATCCTCAATTATCTGATGCCGGGAGACCTGATCGGGCTGCAAGGCAGCCTGATGGGCGAGATGCAACATTCCGTCGAAGCCCTGTCGCCGATGATGCTTTGCATGTTCGAGCGCGACAAGCTGCAGGAACTCTACCGCAACCATCCGGGACTGGCCTACGACATCACCTGGATCGCCTCGCGCGAGGAGCGGATGCTCGACGAAAACCTCCTGAGCGTCGGTCGGCGTACCGCGCTGGAGCGGGCGGCTTATCTCATCGCGTTCATTTCCGCGCGGGCCTCTTCGGTGGGGCTCAATGGCAAGAAGCCGGTCGAGATTCCAATCACGCAGCAGCATATCGCCGATACGCTGGGACTGTCGCTGGTCCATACCAACAAGACGATCCGCAAACTCGCCGACCGCAACCTCGTCAAGTGGCGCGACCGGGGCTGCGAAGTCGTCGATGTCGAGGGCCTGCTCGCCCTTGCCCGCTGGGAAGGCATGTCCGAGGGCAAGCGCCCGCTGGTCTAATCCCGGGAGTTGGGGCATGCTGCGCGGCGCGGCACGGTGAAGAGCTCAGGCCGTGGACAGGGCTAGGGGGAACCTCCCCGCCCAACGGGCGTTGAGGCTGCGACAATCGCAAGGAGAATTTCGCATGGCCACAATATCCACCAAAGCCCTCAAGTCGGAGAACGGCGTGCGCGCCTCTGCACAGGACCTCGAAACCGATATTCAGCAGCTCAAGGAAGACATCGCCAAGCTGGCGAAGCAGCTGGCCGCTACCGGCGAGCATTCCTATGGCGCCGCGCGCCGCGCGGCGAGCGGGAGCGCCGACCGCCTGCGTGTCGAAGGCGAGGCCGCGCTCGAAGCCATTCGCGCTAACGCCAAGGATGTTGAACAGCAGATCATGACCGGTGTTCGCGAGAAGCCGATCACCGCCCTGGCAATTGCAGCCGGCGTCGGCTTCCTGTTCGCCTTGATGGCGCGCCGTTAGTCAGCGCGCCCCCCATGCTCGCATCGCTGCTCGCCGCATTCGCCTCGGGCGAAACATTCCAGGCTGCCCGCCGGATCCGGCGGGCAGCGATCGCCTATTTCCTCGCCGGCCTTGCTTGCCTGACGGCTCTGGGTTTCCTCGTCGGGGCAGGTTATGTCGTGGCTGCCAGGGCCTACGGCTCGGTGGAAGCAGCGCTTGGCTTTGCCGCCGGCTTCTTCCTGCTCGCGATCATCGTCCTGATCATTCATCGGATCGTGGCGGGGATGCGCGCGCGTTCCATCGCCCGCAAGCGCTCGAGCGAGCTCACCACCATCGCTACTGCCGCCGCGATCGCGGTCCTGCCGACATTGCTGCGTGGCAAGGGCGGGCTCGGGACCTTGCTGGCGCCTGTGCTGGCAGTCGCCGCCTACGCGATCTTTCGGGAGAACAGCAAGAAGGGACCGAATCCGGACGAGCCTGTTTAAGCGCTCAGGACGCCTGCTGTTCAAGCGGCATCGAAATCTCTGCGCTGACACCGTCCGGCGGGAATTCGTGCTTCACGTTGCTCGACAGCACCTTGCCGAGGCTGCGCTGAATGAGGATCGAACCGAAGCCGTGGTGCTCCGGTGGCTCGACCGCTGGGCCGCCGCTCTCCTTCCAGGAGATCGCCAGCCGCGGCGCGTCGTCCGTCATCTGCGTCGTCCACGACAGATCGACCTTGCCCGTCTGAACGGAAAGCGAGCCGTATTTCAGCGCGTTGCTTGCCAGTTCGTGCAGGATCAGGCCGAGCGCCAGCGCCTGGTCGGGACTGAGCAGGACGTCTTCTCCCAACAATTCGATGCGGGGCACGCCGACGTTGTCGAACGGCATGACCTGCAACTGAATCAGGTCCTTGAGGCCGATGCCGCGCCACTCGTGATCGGAAAGCAGGCCGTGCGCCAGGCCGAGAGCATGGAGGCGCCCATTGAACGCCTCGAGAAATTCGCGTGGTTCGCGAGAGTGGCGAACTGTCTGCGAGGCCAGCGCCTGCACGGTCGCCAGCGTGTTCTTCACCCGGTGGTTTATCTCGCGCAGCAGCAGGCGCTGCCGTTCCTCGGCGGTGCGCCGTTCGGTGATGTCGAAGTTGACCCCGTAAACAAGCGCCGGGCTGCCGTCGGCGTCGCGCTCGATAACCTTGCCGCGCGACGCCAGCCAGCGGGCAGGTGTGACGCCGGCGACGCGGTATTCGCCGGAATAATCGTCGCTTTCCGTCAACGCCCGCTTGAGGTGGGTTTCGGTGTCGGTCACGTCGCGGCTATCGATGGCCCGGTAAAGGTCTTCCGCCTTGATGCGAGCGGAATACGGTACATTGAAAAGGACAGCGAGCAGGGGGTCGCATTCGATCGTGTCGGATGCAACATGCCACACCCAGCTGGCGATGGTCGCCGCCTCCAGCGCCAGCGCATGACGCTTTTCCTCGCGCAGGAGCGCGGCGCGCGCGATCTTGCCCTTGCGGGTATCGTCCTTCAGGGTAAACAGGGTGCAGGCGAGTGCCGCCAGCGATTTCAGCTGCTCCAGCTGGACGGGTTCCGGCCGGGCGCGCGGCGCCTGGTCGATCACGCAAAGCGTGCCGATCTTCTCGCCCGAAACCGCAATTGGCGCGCCGGCGTAGAAGCGGATGTTTGGAGCCCCGGTGATCAGCGGATTTTGCGCGAAACGCGCATCCTTCGTGGCATCCTCGATCACCATCACGTCGTCGCCGCCCGCGATGGCGTGGGCGCAGAACGATATGCCGATCGGGGTTTCGCGGTCGGGCAGCCCGATGCAGGATTTGAACCACTGCCGGTCCAGGTCGACGAGGCTGACAAGCGCGATCGGGACGTTCATCACCGAAGCGGCGATGCGCGTCAAATGGTCGAAATCCGGGTCGGCTTGGGTGTCGAGCGTTTCAAGCGCATAAAGTGCTGCCCGCCGGCTGCTGCTCGCGACGACATCGCGAACGTCTCCCGGCAGGGAACCCATACCCATACCCTTGCCCGATCCTGATCGCAACCTCCAGGCTCCCTTCCGCCCGTTTTCTAGTTAGTCGTCCCGACGACATTTGAAAACCCCGCGCCCGGTCGGGCGTGGAACCATGATTGCCGGCACGCATTCTCTCCAGAGGCCAATTTCCGCGCCGGTAGCCAACGAGAGAAAATCATGCCGAAAACGATTCCGACCGACAAGGCAAGGCAAGGGCGCTGGGGAACGCAGGTTCTCGTTGTATTGATCGCGGCGTTGGTTCTGGCGGCCGGCGCCTGGGCGATAGCCGAGGTCTACGGCGAAGCAACCGACCCGCAGAATCCGGGCCAGGCCGAACAGGCCGCGCCGCGGCCTTCGGGTTGAACAGGCGGCCACGGCGCCTCGTTTGCGGGTCTCAGTCGACATTGGCCTTCTTCGGCACCAGCACGCGCAACGCCTTGGGATGAATGAGGATCTCCGTCTCGCGCTCCAGCGGCAGAAGTTCGCCGTCGATGACGCATCTGTGTTTCCGGCGCGCCGACAGGATTTTCAACACCACCTTTTCTGCCTGATGGATTTCGACCTGGTCGTTGTTGCGCCAGCGACCGCGCGCCATATTCAGGAAGAAACTGATCAGTTCCTTCTTCTGCTTGGCTACCGTGACATAGATGCCGAGAACGCCGCCGTCGGGATTGTCGGCATAGGGCAGATGGCCCTCGCCAAAGAGGTTGTTGGTTACGCCGATGCCGGTCGACCTGGTCAGCACCTCAGCTTCGCCGATCAGTATGGAAACCTTCATGGCTGAAGGGTTGCGGATGGCATTCCAGGCGGCGCGCACCGATGCGTGGATCTTGCCGAGCCGCGAGCCGAACGCCATGCGTTGCCGCAGATGCACCATCCTCGCATGCATGCCGAGCGAGAACTGGTGAACGAAGGGGCGTCCATTGGCGCTGGCGATGTCGACCATTTGGATCTCGCCACCGGCGAAGGCTTCCACGGCCCGGTCGAGCACCAGCGGAATGCCGAGGCCGCGTGCAAACAGATTCATCGTGCCGGCCGGCAGCACGGCCAGAGCTTTCTTCTTGTCGGCGAGGAAGCCGGCTGCCGCCGAAATCGTGCCATCGCCGCCGCCCGCAAGTACGACATCTGCTTTTCGGCTTGCGGCCGCCTTCTTCAGGGCTGCCACAAGTTCCTTGCCTGCAACGATGTTAATGTCAACGCTGTGGCCTGCATCTTCCAGCGTGGTCCGCATACGATCCGAAAACGCATCGAGATCGGTGGTGCGCAGCGTTCCGCCATCGCGGTTTAACACGGCCACGAAATGCATTGCTCTTTCCGCCCCACATGATCGCCGCACAGGGCGATCCGGATAACGATAATCCGGTCAACTGCTGAGGCGGGCAAAAGTTCCAATAAAAACAGTGGGATTTGTCAATGCAGCGAGAGGCCAAAGCCGAGCGGCATTCCGGAAAAAATCGGAACCAGACACGCCCGTCTACGTTGTGGAGTTGTGAAGCCGCATCCCGGTTTTCCTGCGACGGTTCGCCAGGACGCGGCAGTGCAACGAAATCATGCACAAGGAGAAGGTACATGATCCGCAATCTTTTGGCCACAACGGCACTCGCTACGTTCATTGCAACCGGCGCGTTCGCCCAGGCAACCACCACTCCGGCGGCTCCGGCCGATCCGGCAGCGCCCGCAACGGAACAGACCGCCCCGGCGATGACGCCTGCCGATGGTTTCCTCGCCACCAACATGATCGGCGAGACCGTCTATAACGGCACCGGCGAAGAGGCCCAGAACATCGGCGACGTCAACGATCTCGTCTTCGACAAGGAAGGCAAGATCGCCGGAGTTGTGATCGGTGTCGGCGGCTTCCTCGGCGTCGGCGAGAAGAACGTCGAAATGCCTTACGACAAGATCGATTGGGCGGAAAAGGATGGCGATCGCTGGATCGTCGTGGCGGCCACCAAGGAAGAGCTTGATGCTCTGCCGGCGTTCGACCGCAAGCCTTACGATCCGGCGCCGGCTCCTATGGCAACGGGCTCGACGACCGAGACCGCGCCTTCCGCGACACCGGCCCCGATGGAGCCGGCTCCGGCAGCGCCCGCGGCTCCGGCTGAGCCTGCCCCGGCTCCGGCCCAGTAACGATCAGCCATTGTTGATTGACGAAAGCCCCGCATCCGGCAACGGTGCGGGGCTTTGCGTATCGAGCAACAATTCAGATGCGCCGGAGAGCCGCGCCGACGACACCCTCCTGCGTGAGTTCAACCAGAGCCAGCGACTGGTCGAGATGCTCCGCCCGCCAGGCGAGAAGCCGCTCGGCAAACTCCAGCCGGAGCCCGAGGTAGCCAGCGTCGGCGGCCACATTTTTCGTTTCACCGGGATCTTCCCGCAAGTCGTAGAGCAGGGGCGGCAGGCCGCCGCCGAAGTGGACGTATTTGTAGTGCGCGGTCCTTAGAACCGCGAGGTTGCACTGCTGCGAGGCGAGGCCGAAATGCGCCTCCGCCCTGCCTTCGGCCACGGAACGGAAATCATATTCCCAATGCGCGGCGTCGCGCCATCTGGTGGGCAGCGTGCCGTCCAGGAACGGCTTCAGCGATTTGCCGTCGAGATGCGGAGGGGTGTCGGAGCCGAGCAGTTCGAGCAGCGTGGGCATGATGTCGACCGCCGCGGTGAACCGGTCGACACGCGTTCCAGCGGTTTGCGCCCTGCGAGGGTCGCGGACGATCAGCGGGATATGGTAGCTGCCGTCGAAAAAGCCGCCCTTGCCCAGCGTATAATGGTCGCCCATCATCTCGGCGTGGTCCGAGGTCAGCACGATTATGGTGTTGTCCCACGCGCCTGCCTCTTTCAGCTTCCGCCAGAGGTTGCCTAGTTGCGCGTCCACTTCCGAAATCATGCCGAGATAAAGGGCGCGAATTTTTCGAAAACTGTCGTCATCCCAGGTGTGGACCTTGCCCTTCAGACCCGGCACAAACTTGGAGCGCTGCTGCTGCGAAAGCTCCCAGGCGAGATAGGGGTGGGCGGCGGCTTCCGCCTCCGGGGTTTCGGCGCGGTTGAAACCCGGTCCGTTGGCCGGGTCGTATTGCGTGTTGTAAGGCTCCGGCACGATGAAGGGCGGATGTGGACTGATGAAGGAAATGTGGGCGAACCAGCCTGCCTCGCTCTCCTGTTCGCCGAGCCAACGCGTGAACTCGCCGGCCAGGAAAGCGGTCGGCGTCTCGTCCCTGGAATAGATCGGCGGTGCGTCGGTGACCTCCTGCGACAACTTCCCCTTTGGGCGGTGGATATCCGGAAAACCGGCCGACGAATCGACGCCGCGCGCGGCGAGCCAGGAAAGCCAGGGCTTCTGGTGTTCGGGCAGGAACTGGCGGACGGTGAAGCCCGGCAGCACGCCTTCATAGCTGCGCAGCGAGGGGTCGTCGGGTGCGACGAGCCGGGGGTCGGGTGCGACATCGGTATAGCCGAACAGCGTTGGATCGTAGCCCAGGCGCCGCGCCGCCAGCGCGATCGTGTCGTGTCTTGCGTCGAGGGGCGTGCCGTTCCGGCACACGCGGTTGTTCATCTGGTAGAGGCCGGTGTAGAGGCAGGCGCGCGCCGGCGAGCAGGGCGCTGCACCCGCATAGTGCCGTGAAAACAGCACACCCTCCCGCGCCAACGCGTCAGCGTTCGGCGTCTTCACCGTAGGGTGCCCGGCAGCCGAGAGGCTGTCGCCGCGCCACTGGTCGCAGGTAATCAGAAGCACGTTCGGCTTTGTCGGCTTTTTCGCCACGTATTCCCCCTATGTCATTATCCAGCAGTGGCGACGACCAAGCAGTCATCAACGCTGCCATCTTTGTCGTTCAATGAAAGTGAACAATCCTTCGCGCCGGCTGCCCCTTTCCTTCCCCGCGCAATGGATCGACATATGGCCCAACACGGCCTGCCGCCGCAAACCGCAAGGAACACGACAATGCTCGATCAGATCAAGGGCCTGCATCACGTTACCTCGATGGCCAAGGATGCCCGCCAGAACAATTCGTTCTTCACCGGTACGCTCGGCCTGCGCCGGGTGAAGAAAACCGTCAATTTCGACGCGCCGGATGTCTACCACCTCTATTACGGCGACGAGGTTGGCACGCCCGGCTCGGTGATGACATATTTTCCGTTCCCCAACATCGGCAAGGGCAGGTCCGGCGTCGGCGAGGTGGGCACGACTGTCTATTCGGTGCCGGAAGGCTCGCTTGGCTATTGGGAAAGCCGGCTTGCAGAACGGAAGGTCGCCGGCCTCAAGCGTGAAGAAAGCTTCGGCGAGAAGCGGCTGCGTTTCGAAGGACCCGACGGTGACGGCTTTGCGCTCGCCGAAGCCAAGGGCGATGCGCGCGCAGCGTGGTCTGGAGGCGGAGTGCCGACCGACCAGGCGATCCGCGGCTTCCATTCGGCGACGCTGCGTCTGAAGGATGGCGGCGCCACCGGAGAATTGCTGAAATTCATGGGTTACGAGGAAGTCGATACGTCTGGAAACATCAAGCGGCTGGCGATCCAAAACGGCAACGGCGCCGATGTCATCGACATCGAGACCTTGCCCGGAGCGCCGTTCGCAGATCTCGGCGCCGGCTCGGTGCATCACATCGCCTTTGCCGTCGAAAACCGTGCAAGGCAGCTCGAAGTGCGCAAGGCCCTGATGGACACCGGCTACCAGGTCACCCCGGTTATCGACCGCGACTATTTCTGGGCGATCTATTTCCGCACGCCGGGCGGCGTGCTTTTCGAGGTATCCACCAACGAGCCGGGCTTCGATCGCGACGAGGATACGGCGCATCTCGGCGAAGCATTGAAACTGCCCAGGCAGCATGCGCATCTTCGCCCTTATCTTGAGAAGCACCTGCAGCCGCTCGGCGACTAAGCGCTCAACATGCAAAGCCGGGCCTGCGAGACGGTCCGATACCGACACGAGGCAAATATGTCCAAGGATTCCTACATCCACACAACGCTGCCCGGTACGCCGGGCGGCCCGCTGGCATTCCTCTTTCACGGCACCGGCGGCAACGAAAACCAACTGCTTGGTCTGGCGCTCGATCTGCTGCCCGGTTCGGCGGCGGTCGCACCACGCGGCGACGTTTCCGAATATGGCGCGGCGCGCTTCTTCCGTCGAACCGGCGAGGGTGTCTACGACATGGAGGACCTGGCGGTGCGCACCGCAAAGATGGCAGGTTTTGTGCGGGCGCATGTCGAAGCGGCAAAACCGTCGTCGGTTATCGGCCTCGGCTTTTCCAACGGAGCCAACATCCTTGCCTCGCTGGTCTTCGCCGAGCCCAAGCTCTTCGACGCTGCGGTGCTGATGCATCCGCTGATCCCGTTCGAGCCGGAAGTGGAAGGCGATCTCGCCGGCAAGCGGATACTTATCACGGCCGGACGCCGCGATCCGATCTGCCCGCCAAACATGACGTCGCGGCTGGAAAGCTATTTGCGCGCGCTCAAGGCCGATGTCACAGTGGAATGGCATGATGGCGGCCATGAAATGCGGCAGAACGAGCTTGTCGCGGCCCGGAATTTTCTCGCGCCCTATCGCGCCGCGCAGCCAGGACCGGATACCGACATGACCGAGGCACTGCCCGAAATCCAGATCGAGGACACAGGCTCGAAAGGCCGCTATTTCCTGCGCGGCCCAGCGGGGGCTGAAGCTGAGATGACGTTCAGCAAGGCAGGCGACCAGATGATAATCATCGATCATACCGAAGTGCCGGATGCTTTTCGCGGGCAGGGCGCGGGGCTTCGCCTGGTCACCCGCGCCGTCGAGGATGCCCGGGCAGCCGGCAAGAAGATCATTCCGCTCTGCCCGTTTGCCAATGCGCAATTCAAGCGGCATCCGGAATGGGCGGACGTACTGAAGAGCTGATGGCGTTGCCGGCCTCAGGGCGGTCACCAAACCATCCGCAGCTGGCGCCGGTTGACCCAGCGAATGTGAGGCAATCATGGTCGGGACCAAATCCGAGATAAGGCTGGAGCGGCGCGGGCAACGTGGCCGCTATGTTATCGACATGCCGAGTGGCGAGCCCGCCGAACTGACCTTCGTCGAAAGCGGTCCCGGCCACATCATTGTCGACCACACCTGGGTGCCGCAGGAGTATCGCGGGCGGGGCATTGCCGAGAAGCTGGTGGTCCGGGTGGTAGAGGATGCGCGCGCCGGAGGGATCAAGATCACGCCGCTGTGCAGGTACGTCGCGACGGAGTTCCGCCGCCACAAGGACTGGGCCGACGTCCTGAAGAACTGACCGCCACCTCCCCATGGCGCTGCCTGCCTGCCGATGGTCGTTATCCCGACAGCAATCGGTCGCTGGATCGCCGACACCATCCGCTCTGCCCGTTGCGATCCCCGGGCGGACCTCTAGTCTGCCGCCGCGAACCAATCACGGAGAAACCGGATGAACAACCACCTTCGCTTCTACATTGACGGCGCTTGGGTCGATCCGGCCAAACCCGCGAAACTGGACGTCATAGATCCTTCAACCGAGGAGGCCTACACCGCGATCTCCGTCGGCTCGTCAGAAGACGTGAACCGCGCGGTGGCAGCGGCGAAGGCTGCCTTCCCGGCATTCTCGCAAACGACCAAGGCCGAACGGCTGGCGCTTTTGAGAAAGATCCTTGAAGTCTACAACGAGCGCTACGAAGACATCGCCCAGGCCGTCAGCCATGAGATGGGTGCACCGATCACCTGGGCGCGAGAGGCGCAGGCCTGGGCCGGTCGGGCGCATATGGAAGCAACCATCAAGGCGCTGGAAGACTACGAGTTCGGCGAACTGCGTGACGCCACCATGGTGGTCAAGGAGCCGATCGGCGTCTGTGCGCTGATCACGCCATGGAACTGGCCGCTCAACCAGATCGTCTGTAAGGTCGCGCCGGCGATCGCCGCCGGCTGCACGGTGGTGCTGAAGCCTTCCGAGATTGCGCCGATCTCGGGCATCGTGTTCTCCGAGGTCATGCATGCGGCCGGAACGCCGAAGGGTGTCTACAACATGGTCAACGGCACCGGTCCGGATGTCGGCCAGGTGATGGCTGGCCATCCCGATGTCGACATGGTGTCGTTCACCGGCTCGACCCGCGCCGGCATCATCGTCGCCAGGACAGCCGCCGAAACCGTCAAGCGGGTTGCCCAGGAACTCGGCGGCAAGTCACCCAACATCATCCTGCCGGACGCTGATTTCGAGCGGGCGGTGCGCAAGGGCGTCGAAGGCTGCTTCGGCAATTCCGGCCAGTCCTGCGATGCGCCGACCCGCATGCTGGTGCCGGCGGCCCGCCATGACGAAGCGCTGGCTGTCGCCCGCAAGGCGGCGGAACGTTTCAAGGTCGGCAACCCGCGTTCGGAGGAAACCCAGCTCGGACCGGTGGTCAGCGAGGTTCAGTACAACAAGATCCAGCGGTTGATCGAAAGCGGCATTTCGGAAGGCGCTACGCTGGTCACCGGCGGCCCGGGCCGGCCGGAAGACTTGAACCGCGGCTATTTCGTGCGGCCGACCGTATTCGGCCATGTAACGCCCGACATGACGATCGCGCGCGAAGAAATCTTCGGGCCGGTGCTGTCGGTGCTTTCCTACGAAGACGAGGAAGATGCGATCCGTATCGCCAACGACACCGTCTACGGGCTTGCCGCCTATGTGCAGTCCAAAGACATCGGCCGCGCCCGCAAGGTCGCTTCCAGGCTCCGCGCCGGCCAGATCAATCTCAACTATCCGGAGTGGGATACGTTTGCGCCCTTCGGCGGGTACAAGCAGTCCGGCAACGGGCGCGAATATGCCGACTGGGCCATCCACGACTTCCTCGAAGTGAAGGGCATCATCGGCTACGGCGCCGATTGACCCTCACGCCTTGGCTTTTCCACTGTGACGAAGGGCAATTTCCCATCGGGGAAACGGCCCTTCAAATTTTGAAAATCAGAGGGGAAATATGCTGATCATCCACGACCCGCGTTGCGGAAGATCAGGAAAGCGGCAAGTGCGGGCAATCTCAGATGTTCGGACGCCGCGATGCGTTCCGGCGTGAGATGATGTTCGGCGCCGAGGCAATTGACCGTGCCGACAACTTCGCCGCCGAGCACAACGGGCATATTGAGCACCGAACCGCAGCCGAGGCTGCCGATCAGTTCGTAATCGGGAAAATGCCCCGAGATTTCCGCGAGCGTGTTCTTGATGAAATTCTGCCGGCCGGCCACCACCAGCTCGTACCACGCATCCCTGGAGATCGGCTTGGTGCCCGAGACCGGGTAGCTGGCGGGATCGCTGGTGTAGAGGCGCCGCGACAGCCCCGCCGTCATGTCGACGGTCGACACCGTGAACAGCTTCACGCCGAACAGCGCGTCGGCCAGCTGTTGCAACGCTGCCCAGGCGACCGCCGGATCGTTCGTCGCTTCGAGCGCACTGCGGAAGTCGGTGACGGGCTTCAAGGTATCGGTCACGGAAAGTCCTTTCAGGCACTGGTGGTCAGCGCGCTCTTCTCGATGAGTTCGCGCGAATAATCGTTGGTCATGCGGCCGCGTTTCAGCGCGTCCACCGTGTTGGTCTCGACGATCTTTCCTTCGCGCATAACGGCCAGCCGGTCGCAGAGGAACGACACCACCGGCAGATTGTGCGTGACCAGCAGGTAGGTGAGGCCCTTGCTCCCGGCGCAGCCGCTTGAGCAGGTTGAGGATTTCCGCCTGCACCGAAACGTCGAGCGCCGAGGTCGGCTCGTCGAGCAGCAGCAGTTTTGGCTCAAGCATCAGGGCGCGCGCGATCGCCACGCGCTGGCGCTGGCCGCCGGAGAGCTGATGCGGAAAGCGGAAGCGGAAACGCCGGTCGAGCCCGACGGCCTCCATCATCTCCTCGACGCGCGTGCATCCTGGCTGCCGAGGCCGTGGATCGCCAGCGGTTCGCTCAGCGTCGCGTCGATCGTCTGGCGCGGGTGCAGCGAGCCATAGGGGTCCTGGAACACCATCTGGCACCAGCGAAGCGAATGCCGCGGTCGATGCCGTTCCCGCGTGGCTGTGCCGAACACGGAGATCTCGCCGGTCCACTCGCGGCGCCAGTCCGGCGATCGCCTTCAACACCGTCGACTTGCCGGAGCCGCTTTCGCCGACCAGCGCGAAGCTTTCGCCGTCGCACCACGTTGAAGCCGATGCCATGGGTCGATCACCCTGGTATCGCCATAGGAGACGTCGAGATTGCGGATCTGCGATGGCGTTCATGCGCGCCCAGGCGCTGCGGTCGAGCACCGGCAGTTCGTCGCGGGTTTCATCGATGTCGCGGCATCGACGCGAGCAGGCCGCGCGTATAGGGATGCGTGGCCTTGCCGAGTTCGACCGGCGCGCGCATTCCTCGACGATCTCGCCGGCATACATGACAAGGATGCGGTCGCAGTAACTGCGAGACCAGGTTGAGGTCGTGGCTGATGAAGATCAGACCCATGCCCTTGCGGGTCGACCAGATCGTCGATGATGTCGAGCACCTGCGCCTGCACCGAGACGTCGAGCGCCGAGGTCGGCTCGTCGGCGATCAACAGGTCGGGTTCGGGGATCAGCATCATCGCGATCATCACCCGCTGGCCCATGCCGCCGGAGACTTCGTGCGGGTAGAGCCCGAACACGCGTTCGGGGTCGTCGATGCGCACCGCCTCCAGCATGGCGTGAACGCGCTGCGCGTACCGCCTGGCGGGGCAGTTTCTGGTGCGGTCAGCAGCGCCTCGGCGATCTGCGCGCCGATGGTCATCACCGGGTTCAGCGAGAATTTCGGGTCCTGCATCACCATCGAAATGCGGCGCGCCGCGAATGGCGCGCATCTGCCTTTCGGAAGCGCGTCAGGAGGTCCGATGCCGTCGAAGCCGAGGCGATCGGCGGTGACCGCGCCGGGCGGCCGGATGAGCCTGCAGGATCGAGCGGCCGGTCATCGACTTGCCGGAGCCGCTTTCGCCGACGATGCCGAGCCGCTCGCGACCGAGCGTGAACGAGATGCCCTTGCACCACCTCGACCGGCCCCCGCGGCGTCGGGAAGGTGACGCGCAGGTTCTGAACGTCGAGCAGCGGGGCGCTCATTGCTCGCCCCCCTGCTTCGGATCGAGCACGTCGCGCAGGCCGTCGCCGAGAAAGCAGAAGCCGAGGCTGACGATGACGATGGCGAAGCCCGGCATGGTGGCGACCCACCACTGGTCGAGGATGAAGGTGCGGCCGCGCGAGATCATCGCGCCCCATTCCGGCAGCGGCGGCTGCGCGCCGAGGCCGATGAAGCCGAGGCCGGCGGCGGTCAGGATGATGCCGGCCATGTCGAGCGTCACGCGGATGATCATCGACGACGATGCAGAGCGGCAGGATGTGCCTGACGATGACGCGCAGCGCCGAAGCGCCCTGCAGTTCGCACCGCCGCGATGAATTCGCAGTTGCGGATGGTCAGCGTCTCGGCGCGCGCGATGCGCGCATAGCCCGGCCAGGAGGTGATGGCGATGGCGATGATGGCGTTCTCGATGCCCGGCCCGAGGGCCGCGACGAAGGCCAGCGCCAGGATCAGCTTGGGCATCGACAGGAAGATGTCGGTGATGCCCATCAGCATCCGGTCGGTCCAGCCGCCGAAATAGCCGGAGATGGCGCCGATCAGCAGGCCGACCGGCGCGGCGAGCACCGCCACCAGCAGCACGATCGCCAGCGTGATGCGGGCGCCGTAGACGACGCGGCGACCAGATATCGCGGCCGAGTTCGTCGGTGCCCATCCAGTGCTGTCCGCGCTCGGCGGCATCAGCCGCATCGGAGAGCGTTCCGGCGGTCGGCGAATGCGTTGCGATACATCGGCGCGAAGAGCGCCATGACGATCAGCGCCAGCACGATCGATGCGCGCCGATCACCGCGAGCGGATTGCGAAGCAGCGCCCGCAAGCATGCGGTAGCCAGCGGCCGAGCCGCGCCTGCATGCGCGAGGACGGCGAGTCGTCGAGCAGCCATTCGAGCTGTCGTCATCAGCGCGCCCTCGGGTCGAGGACGCGGTAGAGCACGTCCGACACCTTGTTGATGCCGATGAAGACCGCGCCGATCACCAGCGTCGCGCCGAGCACGGCGTTCATGTCGGCGTTGAGCAGCGCGGTGGTCAGGTAGTTGCCGATGCCCGGCCAGGAGAACACCGTCTCGATCATCACCGAGCCTTCGAGCAGCCCGGCATAGGACAGACCGATGCACGGTGATCAGCGGCACGCAGGATCGGCCGGAAGGCATGCCGCCAGATGCACCAGCCGCTCCGGCACGCCCTTGACCCGCGCGGTCGTGACATATTCCTGGCGCGAGCTGGTCGAGCATGAACGAGCGCGTCATGCGCGCGATGTAGGCGAGGCTGAAGAAGCCGAGCATCGACGCCGGCAGCATCAGGTGCTAGACGGCGTTCAAGAAGATCTCGCGTCTCGCCGGCAAGCAGGCTGTCGACCAGCATCAGGCCGGTGACCGGCGGCACCAGACCGTCATAGAAGATGTCGATGCGGCCGGGTCCGCCCACCCATTTCAGCCGCGCGTAGAACACCGCCAGCCCGACCAGGCCCAGCCAGAAGGCCGGCACGGAATAGCCGAGCAGGCCGACGACGCGGATCGACCTGGTCGAGCATGCTGCCCTGCCGGCTCGCCGCCCAGACGCCCATCGGCACGCCGAGCAGCACGCCGATGATGATGCCGATCGTCGCCATTTCCAGCGTCGCCGGGAAGACGCGCGGCGAGGTCGTCGACGACCGGCTTGCCGGTCGAGACCGAAGTGCCGAGATCGCCCGTGCAGCACACGTCGCCGACATAGGAGGCGAACTGGACGATCAGCGGCCTGTCGAGGCCCATCTCGATCGCGACGCCGCTTCGTAGACCGCCGGCGGCGCGCGGTCGCCGACGACGGCCAGCACCGGATCGATCGGCACGACGCGGCCGATGAAGAAGGTGATGGCCAGAAGTCCGAGGAAAGTCAGCGCCACGGTGACCAGGAAGGCGCCGAGCGAGACCGCGAGCCGGCGGCGCTCTGCGCGGAATTGCGTCGCTCGCGCCACCGACTGCGGCAGGCGCTGCCGGTTCGATTGCAGGCTCGAGCGACAAGGGCTGACACTTTCCTGAACGCATGCGACACGCCGGCAGAAATCACGGGATATTCGGCGCGTCTCGAAAATTCATGCTTGGACCATACAAAAAATTTTGCTTACATCAAAAAAATTTTGGTGAGGCGGCTATGACGTGACTATCAGCAGCCGCAGCCTGACGCCAGGTCGAGCCAGCCGAAGGTGGGCGCGCTCATTCGCGCTCGCGGCGCCGGCGTCTGCACATGACGTTGCAGGCGCTGTGCGAGGCGGCGGGGCATGTCGGTCGGCTATCCTCAGCCAGGTCGAGCGCGACCAGGCCACGCCCTCGCTCGGGACGCTGGCGGCAGATTGCGCGCAGCCTCGACGTCGGCGTCGACTATTTCATCGCCACGCCCATCATCGAGAGATGGCCTGACGCGCGGCGTCGAGCGCGACCGCGTTTCTCGCTCGACTGGCTCGTCGATCGTCTATGAACGGCTGCATGCCGAATTCGCCGGCAACGTGCTTTCCGTCCTTCATCCTGAACGTTCCGCCCGGCTACCGGTCCGAGACGGTGCAGCCATGAGGGCGAGGAAATCCTCTATGTGCTCGAAGGCGCGATCACTGCAGCGCCTCGACGGCAAGAAATGGTGACCTTGTCGGCGGGCGACAGCCTGCATTTCCGCGGCATCGAGCCCGCACAGCTGGTCGAACGACACCGGCGAGAGCGCGCGCCTGCTGTGGACCGGCACGTTGCCGATCTTCCGTCGCGCGAACCGAAACGCGGCCCCGGCTCGGTCGCCAGATCGAGGGCCGAAGCGATACCGTGAAAAAATCCGAACTTCCAAACAAGAGGGAGAACGAAACCATGAAACTCTTCAGGGCCGCCTTGCTCGCGGCCGCGCTGGCTTTGCCGCTGGCGCCGCTCCACGCCTTCGCCGCAACGCCGGCCGACGTGCTGGTGGTGGCGCAGAACATCGACGACATCGTCAGCATCGACCCGGCGCGAGGCCTACGAATTCTCGTCCGGCGAATATCGTCACCAAGACCTACGACCGGCTGGTGCAATACGACGCGACGGACACGAAGACGCTGGCGCCGGCCTTGCCACCGAATGGACGGCCGATGCCGCGGCAAAGACGATCACCTTCACGCTGCGCGACGGTGTGAAGTTCCACTCCGGCAATCCCGGTGCGCGCCGAAGACGTGGTCTTTTCCCTGGAAGCGCATCGTGGTGCTCAACAAGGCGCCGGCCTTCATCCTCACGCAGCTCGGCTGGACGCCCGAAAACATCGACGAGATGGTGAAGATCGACGGCAACAAGATCGTCGTCAAGTACGAAGGCGACTTCTCGTCGAACTTCGTGCTCAACGTGCTGGCCTCGCGTCCGGCCTCCGTGGTCGACGAACTGTCACTGTCATGGCCAACGAGAAGGACGGCGACCTCGGCAATGCCTGGCTCAACGCCAATTCCGCCGGCACCGGGCCGTTCATGCTGCGCGTCTTCCGGCCGGCGGAGATACTCAACCGTCGACGCCAACCCCGACTATTTCAACGGTGCGCCGAAGATGAAGTCGGTGATCATCCGCCATGTCGCCGAAGCGGCGACCCAGCAGCTGCTGCTGGAATCGGGCGACGTCGACATGGCGAAGAACCTGACGCCCGACCAGATCGCGGGCCTGGAAGGCAAGGGTACGGTCAAGATCGAGACCTACCCGCAGGCCGCCGTTCACTTCCTGAGCTTCAACCAGAAGACCGCCGCGCTGCAGCCGGAAGCCGTATGGGACGCCGCCCGCTATCTCGTCGACTACAAGGGCATGACCGACAGCTTCCTCAAGGGACAGATGACAGATCCACCAGGCCTTCTGGCCAAGTGGTTTCCCCGGTGCGCTGGACGACACGCCGTTCACCTACGATGTTGAAAAGGCCAAGAAAATCCTCGCCGACGCCGGCATCAAGACGCCGATCAACGTGACGCTCGACGTCATCAACTCGACGCCGTTCACCGACATGGCGCAGTCGCTGCAGTCGACCTTCGCCGAGGCCGGCATCAATTTCGAGATCATGCCCGGCACTGGCGCGCAGGTAATCACCAAATACCGCGCCCGCACGCACGAGGCGATGCTGCTCTACTGGGGACCTGACTTCATGGACCCGCATTCGAACGCCAAGGCGTTTGCCTACAACGCCGACAATTCCGACGACAGCTACCAGACGCACCACCACCTGGCGCAACACCTGGGCGGTGCCGGACGCGATGAACAAGGCAACGCTTGCAGCGCTCGCCGAGACCGACGCGGCCAAGCGCGACGCCATGTATGTCGACCTGCAGAAGCAGGTGCAGGCGAAGTCGCCGATCGTCATCATGTTCCAGGCGGTCAAGCAGGTGGCGCTCGCCACGAAAGTCAGCGGCTACGTCAACGGCGCGACCTCGGACTTCGTGTACTACCGGCTCGTCGCCAAGAACTGATACAGCACAAGTGTATTTTTCACCGCCCGAGTAGTAGCTCGGGCGGTCTATTTTTTGACCGAAACTGACTGAATTTGACCGAATTTATTTGTTTCATGCCGGTTACATAACTTAAACGTCGCAACATCGGGCAGAAACAAAACACCCCTATGGTGGTGTCAACAGGGAACGATAATCAAGGCGACGACAACAATGTTCGGGAAGCGGAGCAATCCGAAATTCGACGGGAATTTCCAGGTTCCCGAGCGGCATGGCCGTTTCCCGCGCATCGCTCTGCGCCAGCGCAGCAGCGACCATCCGATGATCATGTTCGCAACGCTGGTGTCGGTGGGATTCGCCTCGATGGCGTTGATGATGCCGGCAGCCGGCGCGGCCATGGAAGAGTCGAGCGGCGCCCCGGTCAAGATCGCGGATACGCTTCGCGATACCGGCAAGACCGCACGGCTGGCGCCGATGTCGCCGACCGACCGCGCCTGCTGGGGTCAGGCCTGGGGAACCGAGAATCAGGAATGTCTGCTGGCCATCGCCAAGGAGGCCGGTAGGACTGAAATGCGCAAGGTCAGGATGATTGCCAATGCCGAGCCGCTGAGGACGGTGCCCAACATCTTCTGACCCACAAGTTCAAATGTGCGACCACGCACACTTGACCCTCCATCGGTAAGGCCCCTTACGATGGAGGGTCTTTTTATGCACCAGAGCTTTGCGGCCTGATGGAATTACCCAGCGCCGCGCAAAGCCACGAGGGAACGGCCTATCCGGTGAGGGTGACCTGGTCGGTGATGGTGGCCAGCATGCCGCGCACGTCGAGCGTGCTGAACGGCTTTTCCAGCAGTTGCGGCCGCAAATGAGCCGGCAGCGCCTCGATCTCGGCGCGGGCGCCGATCATGTCGCCGGTCACCAGCACGAAGCGCCGCGCGAGGCCGGCTCGCAACTCCAGCAATTCGCGATAGATCGCCATGCCGTTGACGCCCGGCATGCGCAGGTCGCTGAAGATGATGTCGGGCTCGAACGCCGCGAGTTCCTCGCCGACGGACGTCCACTCGACGACCAGCTTCGATTTCACGCCCATCAGCTCCAGGATATCGGCAAGTGAACTGGCGACGTCGGGTTCGTCGTCGATGATCAACGCGTTGCGCAGGCTGGAAATCGTCTGCCGGCCAGCGACGGCGATTGCGAAGGATTGATCGACTGCGGGGAGTTCGACGACGAAGCGGGCGCCCGTAGGTTCGACCGGCTCGAAGTGGACGCGGCCGTTGTGGCGTTCGACGATGGCGCGCGAGATCGACAGGCCGATGCCGGTGCCGACGCCGACCGGTTTGGTGGTGAAGTAGGATTCGAAGATGCGATGGCGGATCTCTTCGGGGATGCCGGGGCCGTTGTCCTCGACCGAGAAGCCGTTGGCGGCCGCGGTGCGAAATGTGCATACCTTGATGCGCCGGTCCGTTGGCACCGAGGCAAGCGCGTGCTGGCTGTTGACCAGGAAATTCGCCACCACCTGGGTGATGTGGTCGGGGTCGGCCATAGCCAGCACCGGGCCCTCGGCGAATTCGGCGTCGATGCCGATGCCGCCGCTGCGGGCGCCGTAGGCAGTGACTTCCAGCGCCGATCGCACCACCTGGTTAAGGTCGGTCTCGGCCTGCGCGGTCGGATGCAGCCTCACCATGCCGAGGAAGCTCTTGACAATGCGGCCGCACCGCTCTGCGGCGGCGCGCACCTTTTCGGCGCGCGACTTGGTCTGCGGGTCCGGCGCGAATTCGTGCAGCAGGGTCGACTGGGCGACGACCACAGCCAGCGGATTGTTCAGTTCGTGGGACACGCCGGCGAGCAGCGAGCCCATCGCCGCCATCTTCTCGTTTTGGTGCAGTTTCTCGCGCTGGCGGTTGATCTCTTCCTCGGCGCGCCGCTTGTCGCGCAGGTCGCGAATCGAGCCGAAGAACAGCCGGCGGTCGGCGACCTTCATCTCGGTCACCGTCAGTTCGATGGGGAAAATATCGCCCGCAGCGTTCTGCGTTACTGTTTCGAGGCGCTGGCCGATCATCGGCACGCCGCGCCCGCTCATGTAGTCGCCGCCTGTCGCATAGCCCGGCCGGTAATATTCCGGAATCAGCGTGTCCAGCACGTCCTTGCCGAGGATTTCGGAGCGCTGCCAGCCGAACATCTTCTCGGCTGCGGGGTTGAACTCGATGACGCTGCCGGTTTCATCGATGACGACGATACCGTCGAGCGAAGCCTGAAGCATCGTCTTGCGGATGGTGTCCCTGACATTGGCGTCCGACAACGAGTGCTCCACCGCATCGCCGATCGCGGAGGCGATTATCTCCAGCGTCGCCTTCTCGTCGCTGGTCCAGTTCCTTTCGACCAGGCAGTCGTTGACCGCCAGCGTGCCCCACGCATGGCCATGCGCGAAAACCGCGACCGAAAGGAACGATTTGATGTGCTGCCGCTCGAAATCCTGGCGCAGGAAGCCGCTGAGTTCGCGCGTCTGGCCGGAAAAGATCTTGCCCTGGCGGACCTCCATCGCCAGCTGTTCCAACAACGGATCCTGATTGACGATGGACTGCACTATCAAGGTTGGCGGATCACCGATGTTTTCAACCGCCTCGTCATTCCAGTAGGCGGCGACCGATTGCGCAAATCCCTTGCCCGGCACGTCGCGCAAGCGGAACAGGATTGTGCGGTGGGCATTCAGCCCCTGCCCCAGTTCGGACAGCACCTTGTAGATCTCGCTCTGCCAGTCGTTGGTCTCGCGCAGCCGCCGCAGGATGCGCGCAGTGATCACCGAAAGACCGGGATTGACGATGTCGGGGTCGAGGCTGGCGGGCCGGGTTTCGATCATCGGGAAAGATTCCGAAGGGTGGAAACGCCGTATTTGTAGCCGGCCGGGCTATCAGTTGCCATCGGGGCTTGTGGGCAGGGCGAAGATGTAACCTTCGCCGCGCACCGTCCTCAGGAAGCGCGGATTGGCTGGATCCAGTTCGATTTTCTTTCTCAGCCGCATGACGCGAATGTCGACGGCGCGCGAGGATTCCGGATCTTCGGCGAAGCCGACCGCCTCCGAGAGCGCGGAGCGCGTGAGCAGCCTGTTAGATCGCGTCAGGAAGACTTCGAGCATGTCGAATTCGCTCTTCGCCATCTCGATCACCATGCCGCCGGGTCCGGTGATGAAGCGGCCGTCTAGGTCGGCATGGTAATCGCCGAAGGCGAATGTCCGGCGCGACGACGGTTCGCCGCTCTTGGTTGCTGCCTGGGGGCCGGCAGGATGAGGCAGCCGGCGCAGCACACTGCGGACCCGTGCAAGCAGTTCGCGCAATTCATACGGTTTGACGATATAGTCGTCGGCGCCGAGTTCGAGCCCGACGATACGGTCGATCGAAGAGCCGGCCGCTGTGGCGAAGATCAGCCCAATCGGCGTTTTCGAGCGCAGCCAGCGGCCGAGGGAAAGACCGTCTTCGCCAGGCATGGCTATGTCGAGGATGGCAAGGTGGAAAGGTTCCGTGGCGGCCATCGCCCGCATTGCCTGCGCGTCCGCCGCGGTCGTTACATCGAAACCGTTGGCGCCGAGATATTCAGCCACGGCGTCTCTGAGATCTGGCTCGTCTTCAACAACAACGATGCGTGCGCGCAGTGGAATCTCGCCTCCGCTTTCCGAAGAAAGTAAATTGGGTATAAACATGTTGTCCAGTCAGTCATTTAGCTTAATGTTATAGAGATCATGGCTGGGAGACCTTGCGTCGCGCTTTTATGCCTGTCCGAAGAAGCTGCCCTCCCGATTAGCGATTATCTGGAGCGCCGGGGCTATGAGCTGCGCTGCGCCAGTGGAGAGTGGGAGGCCGATGCCTTGTTGTCGGCTGGTGGCGTCGATGTCGCGGTCACCGGTCTCGACGATGACGGAGGCCCCGGGATGGAGCTGCTGAGGCGCCACAGCAGCGAAACTGGGCCGGCCTTCGTGATGATCGGCAACGGCCACGATCTTATAGTCAAGGTTCTGGCGCTCGAACTCGGCGCCGCCGACGTCGTCGGCGAACCCGTCAATCCGCGTGAACTGGCCACCAGGGTCGGCGGCCTCCTGGCGCGCCGGGGAAAGCCGGCGCTCGATCTGGTGGTGCTCGAAAATTCGACCGTCGACATGAAGGCGGCGATGGTCATGCACAAGTCCGGTAACGAGGAGCAGCTGTCTCCGGGCCAGATTGCGCTTTTGCGGCTTTTTCTGGCACATCCGCACAAGGTGCTGACGCGCGACGACATCATTGCCGCCGCGCCGGCTGAAAATTCCGATGCCTATGATCGCTCGATCGATTCGCGAATCGTGCGGCTGCGGCGCAAGCTCGACACCGAAAGCATCGCAACCATCCGTGGCGCGGGCTATCGGTTCGATCCTCCCGGTGAATGGCAATAGGGTAAGGGATTTTGGCGCTGCACCGACGCGCCGCTCGGTCCGCCTGCCGCCGATCGAAGATACTGCCCGAAAAACCGACGGCTTGCCGGGATCACATCCTTGCCGGGCAAGCCGCGTCGTCATCGAAGGACGCAGACTGCGGGATCCGGCCCGCAGATGATGGCGTTGACCATCTCAGCCCGCCACTCGCGCCATCTTCGCCACACTGATTGTGGACGCCGAAATCGTTCCTTTGCCGGGCTGAGCCGGTTCGGGCTGTTTCATCAGCAGGGCGACCACGGCGGCGAAGCCCAGAAGTCCTTGGCTGTACAGGAGGACGGAAACCACCGCCGCTGCCTTTTTCGATCTCATTTCTTTCCTCCGGGAGTGACAATCACTCCGAATACCCGCGGCGGAAATGTTGCCGCGCGGACTGCAGTGCACCCCCAATACTCCGGGACCGCCCATTGAAAATCGCTGTCGCGAAACCTCTTGAATGACGGCAGCGCCTGGCCTCAATCTAGTACGGCGCGCGTGTGGAAGGTTTCGTTTTCAGCTGATCCGAACATTGCGGCATCTCTGTATCCGGATGATGCCGCCGACGCCATTCATTGTTACAAAGTGACTTTATTTGCCCCTTTATTTCCGATTGAGAGCAATTTCACATACTCGTCGGTAATAAACAGGCAATTCCGGGCATCTAGACGCCTTCCGTTGCGTCAAAGAATTTGGTTGACGAGGGAGCAGAGTAGAAACGCTAGCGTCAGATAAGAAACAATTTCGAAACATAACACGCGTTAAGCGAAATTAAAGCGAAACATAATCGCTTCATAAACGGGGCCATAGGAATGCTCGGACGGCTTGTCCGGCAGGGGTGGAGAAAAATGATGTACAAGACTTTTTCACGCAGGCTTATCGACATCAGTGCTTTGGCGTTGGCAGGTTCGGTTCTGTTTTTCGGAATGAGCACCGGCGCTGCAGAGGCAGCCAGCAAGGTCCTAGCTCGTGTCGACATCTCCAAGCAGCGCATGCTGGTGATGATTGATGGCCGCGCGGCCTTCGAATGGAAGGTTTCGACAGCCGGCAAGGGCTATGTCACGCCGACTGGGTCGTTCAGGCCGACCCGCATGCACGAAATGTGGTACTCGAAGAAATACGACAACGCCCCAATGCCACATTCAGTATTCTTCCATGGTGGTTATGCCGTCCATGCGACGCCGCATATCAAGCGGCTCGGGCGTCCGGCTTCACATGGCTGCATCCGGCTGCATCCCGACAACGCGTCGGAATTCTATGCGCTTGTCCAGACGTTCGGACCGTCAAACACCAGCATCGTGATTGTAAACTGATGCCGGGCCGCAACGATCCACGCACAAGGACGGTGATCCCGGAGCGGCTCGACATCTCGGGCGCGCTTGCGTCGCGTCCCGAACGCCCGCGCGCACCTTGTATCGGCGACGGTCAGTCGTCGCGGATGTGGCCCTTCATATAGTCGCGGGTGTCCCTCAACAGGCGCTGCATGGCGAGAGTAGCGCCCGCAGCGTCGCCGTCTTTGATGGCGTCCATCACCTTCTTGTGCGCCGGCAGGAAGATGACGAAGGATTCGCGCGAGAAACGATGACTGATCAGGAGGCCCACGCCGATAAGATTGCCCATCTGCAACAGCAGCGGGTTGCGGCCTGCAGCAAGGATGCCGCGGTGGAAGCGCAGATCGGCCTCGATGCCTGGAATATCGGCTTCGCTCGCTTCGGTCATTGCCTCAAAAGCATCGCCGATTTCCCGGAGGTCGGCCTCTGTCGCCCGCTCGGCTGCGAGCCCGGCGGCTTCCGGTTCGATCATCATGCGCACTTCGAACAGCTCGGCGAAAAATTGCAGCGGCGGCATGGCGCTGTAGCGCCAGCTCAAGACTTCCGAATCGAGCAGGTTCCAGCGCATCGGCGGCAACACCCGGATACCGGTGCGGGTGCGCGAATTCCAGAAGGCCCTTGGCTGCCAGCGTCTTGACCGCCTCGCGGATCACCGAGCGGCTGACGCCGAACTCCGCTTCGAGGTCGGCCTCCTTGGGAAACGGTTCGTCCGGATTGAGATCGCCGCGCACAATGCGAATGCCGAGTTCGTCGACGACCTGCGCGAACAGGTTACGTCTTCGCAGCAGCGGCAACTCAGGCGAGAAACGATTGTTCATATTATAAGAACCTAGGATACCGGGCGCTCGTTTGACAAGCGCGCCAAATGCGCGCGCCCTTGAACGTCTCGTTGACCCAAAAACGTTGGATATCGCCGGCTTGTGCAATGCAACACGTGCAACGGTCTCATGCAAAAGCGTTTGTTCAACAGGAAGAGGGAGTTCCTATCTAACGTTCGGAGAAAATGAAAATGGATATGGAGGGTTACATGAACCTGATCCGCAATTACCGCAATTGGCGCCGTTACCGCGAAACCGTAAGCGAACTGAGCCGTCTGTCGACCCGTGAACTCAACGATCTGGGGATCGACCGCGGCGACATCCAGGCCGTTGCAGCCAAGGCGCTCTAAAACCAAAAGAATTTCGGCAAGGTCCTCTCCTCCCCACCTTGCCGCATTGCGAACCCGCCGGTCCTCCCCCGGCGGGTTTTTGTTTGTCTGCCGGTCTACAAAATACACCGCAGTTTACCGGGACCGGCCTTGGCCGGCGCGTCCGGCGTGCAGCCAACATTCCATCCATACGTTGCCGGATCGGTCCGGCCGCGAAAGTCCGAACTGCGCACAATTGCACGTCCGTCCTGATGGAAAGTCGCCTTAGGCATTGATCCGGCGCAATATATGAGTGTATTTGTCCAGAAATTATCCCCGCGTCTGCTGAGGAAATAATTGTGCTGAGAGTGAAGTTTGGCCGCGCCGTTGGCGGTGTTTTTCGTTCTTTCGGGAGCCACGGCGAGCTCCGCTCAGGAGCAGCCGGCGCCCGCCGCACCGCAAGCCGTTTCACCGCAAACGCCCGCCGCACCGCCAACCGTTTCCCCGCAAACGCCGGCATCCCCTGCCCCGGCTGAGCCCGTGTCGCCTTCAGTGACGCAATCCGCTCCGGCGGCGCCCGAGCCTGCTGCGGCGGTGGCCACGCCAGCAACGCCGGCGCCCGTGGCTGCCGCGCAGAACGATGTGCAGCTGACGCTGCCGCACGATCTCTCTCCATGGGGCATGTTCGTCAATGCCGATATCGTCGTGAAGGCGGTCATGATCGGCCTGGCCTTCGCTTCGTTCGTCACCTGGACGGTTTGGGTGGCGAAATCGCTGGAGCTTGCCGCGGCTCGCATCGGCGCCGGCCGTGCGTTGAAGGCAATCGGCGAGGCGCGCAGCCTGGCCGACGCCGGCCGCCAGCTCGCCAGCCGCCGCGACGCCGGCGCGCTCTTGGTGCAGGCAGCAACTCGAGGAAGTGCAGCTTTCCGAGCGCGCGCTCGACCATGTCGACGGCGCCGGCCTCAAGGAGCGGGTGTCCTCGCGGCTCGTGCGCATCGAAGCCCAGGCGGGACGGCGTATGTCGCGCGGCACCGGCGTTTTGGCCACGATCGGCTCGACCGCTCCCTTCGTCGGGCTGTTCGGCACCGTGTGGGGCATCATGAATTCGTTCATCGGCATTTCCGAAGCGCAGACCACCAATCTCGCCGTGGTGGCGCCGGGCATCGCGGAAGCGCTGCTGGCCACCGCGCTTGGCCTTGTCGCGGCCATTCCAGCCGTCGTCATCTACAACGTGTTCGCGCGTTCGATCACCGGCTATCGGCAGCTCCTGGCCGATGCGTCGGCCGGCGTCGAACGGCTGATCAGCCGCGATCTCGATTTCCGCGCGACCCCGCGAACCGCACTTGCGGCCGAGTAGGGAGCGTCTGCGATGGCCGCCAGAGTGAGGGAAAGCGCCGGCGACGAGCTGGAGGAAAGCCACGAGATCAACGTGACGCCGTTCATCGACGTCATGCTGGTCTTGCTGATCATCTTCATGGTGGCGGCGCCGCTCGCCACCGTCGATGTCAATGTCGATCTGCCGGGTTCGAGCGCGCAGGCCGCTGCCCCGCCCGGAAACGCCACTTTTCCTGACTCTCAAGCAGGACCTCAGCCTGTCGATCGGCAATGAAACAGTGTCGCGGGAAATGTTTGCCGCGGCACTCGGCCGGCAGACAGGCGGCGACAAGGAGACACGCATCTTCCTGCGCGCCGACAAGGCGGTCGACTATGGCCAACTGATGGATGTGATGAACCTTCTGCGCGCCAGCGGCTATCTGAAGATAGCGCTGGTCGGGCTGGAGACGCTGCCGGCGGCAGGGGAGGCGGCTGCGCCGGCGCCGGCGCCATGACCGCGCGCGCCGAAACAGGAACCGGGCTATTCGCGCTTCCGCCGCTGCGCGAGGTCGGGCTGTGGACTGCGGCGGCGGCGTTTGTGGTGTTTGCCCATGTCGCCATCGCCTACACCATACAGGCGCTGAGGCCGCTCGATCCCCCGGTCGAGGCGAACGAACCGGCGCTGATGATCGATCTCGCGCCGATCTCCTTTTCAACGCCGGAAGCCGTCGAAGCGGAGCCGGTGAGCGAGGAGGTTCCACAGGAAACAGCCGAGCCGGTCGACGACGTTCAGGAAACCGTCGAAGAGCAGGTCGAGACCGCTGAGTTGGAGAAGCCGGTTGAGCCGGAAACCGCCGAGCCGCTGCTGGTGGAACCAGAGACGGTCGAGCCGGAGGTCGCCGAGCCTGAAATCGCCGAACCGGAACTGACCGCACCTGAAGTCACCGAAGTGATGCCGGAAGTCGTGGCGGCACTCCCCGAGCCACGGCCGATCATCGAGGAACCCCAGGAGAAAAAACCAGTCCGCAAGGCCGAGCCGCGCAAGCAGGTGGAAAAGCCGGCGCCGAAAAAGGAAGTCGCCAAAGCTGAGCCCAAGGCCAAGCCAGCCGCGCGGGCTTCTGTCGCGAGCAGGGCCGCCAAGGCTCCGTCGATCAGTCCAGCGAGATGGCAGTCCCGGCTTTCGGCCTGGCTCAATCGTCACAAGCGTTATCCGCGCGGCGCGAAGTCGCGCGGGGAGGAGGGCGTGGTCAGCGTCAGTTTCGCCATCAATGAGGCGGGCGTGGTGCTTTCGGCGCGTATCTCGCGCTCCTCGGGAAACTCGGAACTCGACCAGGCCGCACTCGACATGCTGCACCGTGCCTCGCCGGTACCGCCGCCGCCGCCGGGAGTCTCCGGCAAGATCGCGGTGCCGGTGCAGTTCAACCTGCGATAGGATGTGCAAGCCTCCCGGCGGCTATTCCGCCGCCGGCACCCGCGCCTTCAACTCATCGACCAGCACCCGGATGTTTTCGGAATAGTCGATCGGCACGACCACGAGGTGGAGCCCGCCGCCCTGAAAGGCCGCTTCCAGCGTCGGCGCCAGATCGGCGATCGCCCCGACGCGCGATCCCTTGGCGCCGTATGCCTCGGCGTATCTGACGAAGTCGGGATTGCCGAAGCTCAGGCCGAAATCCGGGAAGTCATCGACCGCCTGTTTCCAGCGGATCATGCCGTAGGCATTGTCTTCCAGGATCAGCACGACCAGGTTGAGCTTCAGCCGGACCGCCGTTTCCATCTCCTGGCTGTTCATCATGAAGCCGCCGTCGCCGCACACCGCCATGACGCGGCGCTGCGGATGCAGCAACGCCGCCATCATCGCCGAGGGAAGGCCGGCGCCCATGGTGGCCAGCGCATTGTCGAGCAGCAGCGTGTTGGCGACGATGGTGCGGTAGTTGCGCGCGAACCAGATCTTGTACATGCCATTGTCGAGCGCGACGATGCCATCGGCCGGGATGACCTTGCGCACGTCATGCACCAGCCGCTGCGGCGTCGGCGGCCAGCGGTCCTCGTCTGCCCGGTCGGCGATATGGGCGAGGATGTTTTCGCGCAGCGGCAGCAAGCGCCCCGGCATTGGGCAGCTTGCCTTCGACACGGTCGGCCAGCAGTTCGAGGCTCGGCCCGACATCGCCCACCAGTTCGGCATTCGGGAAATAGACTTGCTCGACGGTCGCTGGCGTGTAGCTGACGTGGATGACCCTAGGTCCCTGCGGCCCCATGATGAAGGGCGGCTTCTCCACCGTGTCATGACCGATGGCGATGATCAGGTCGGCCTTGTCGATCGCCTCGTGCACATAGTCGCGTTCGGACAATGCCGCCGTGCCCATGTAAAGGTTGGTGCCGCCGGGAACCGTGCCCTTGCCCATCTGGGTGGTGAAGAAGGGAATGCCGGTGCGGGTGACGAAGCTTGCAATGCCAGACGTGGCGCGCGGGCGGCTGGCGGCAGCCCCCATCATGATCAGCGGCCGCTCGGCGGCAACGATCATTTCGGCGGCGCGGTCCAGCGCCACGCGGTGCGCCACGGGAATATCGATCGGATGGATCGGCACCATTGCCACCGGCTCCACCGCGTTTCCGGCGATATCCTCTGGCAGTTCCAGAAGTACCGGGCCAGGACGCTCTTCCATAGCGACGCGGAAAGCCTCGCGCACCAGCGTGGGAATGCTGGCGGCGCTGACGATCTGCCTCGCCGCCTTGGTCACCGGGCGCATAGCAGCGATGACATCGACGATCTGGAAGCGCGCCTGACGACTGCGCATGATGGCCTTCTGGCCGGTGATCATGATCATCGGCATGGCGCCGAGATGAGCGTAGGCGGCGCCCGTGGAGAAGTTCAGCGCGCCGGGACCGAGCGTCGAGATGCAGACGCCGGGCCGGCCCGTCAGGCGGCCATGGGTGGCCGCCATGAAGGCGGCTGCCTGCTCGTGGCGGGTCAGCACCAGTTCGATACTGGAATTGCGCAGGGATTCGACGACGTCGAGGTTTTCCTCGCCCGGCACGCCGAAAATCCGGTCGACACCTTCATGTTCCAGTGCCGCGACGAGGAGATCGGAGCCCTTGGTCATGGGTAATGGCCCTCAATGCGCAAAACGGCGATTTCGACAGATCGAACGGCTCGTTGTACGCATTCGCCTCAACGCGCGTCAAATCCGGCCCGCGTGCACCTGCAATGCAGGTTTGGTTCTCCCTGCCGGGGTTCGCGATTTTAGGACGCGCGCCGCGCCTTCATCCGGCGACGGGCGATGAACATTGCAATCAGCATTGTTGGTATCGAGATCATGAGAACCCCCACGCTTGCGCTGGGGATACCGCAAATCCATCGATTTTCCGTTGCGGATATGCGGAGAATTTTAGTGAATCCCTAAAGTAGCAGATCGTCATGTCTGCGCTCGCGCCGATGGCGCGGTCCTAGACCTTGTCATTTTCCGAACCGTCGCAACTCGACACATTTCGCGACACGGCAGTCATCCGTATCGGCGACGGCCACGCGCTCCATGGCAATCATGTCGCCGGTGCCGCAGAACGACGGGCCCGCGACGAAGCGATCGTAGAGTTTGATACCCGTATCTCCCTGCCGATAGAGAACCGCCACGCCGTCACGTTGCAGGGAGGCCTGTACGTCGGAACAGGTCATTCCCGCCACCATGTAGCGGACTGCCGCTGACGCTTCGAACGAGACAATCAGGAGAAATGCAGCCACAACGAACTTGATCATGCCAACGTCCCTCACAACCCGCCAAAGCAAGCAAAGCATCGCTGCGTCGCCTCGGCAAGATGGACGCCTCATCAATTCGATGGGCTGCTGGGGATTTTCCGACAGCTCCTTCGCTTCGCCACTTTTACCCGGTGGCAACCGCTGCACTTACGCTGACGAACAGTTCTGTCACATTGAGCCGCAGTCTTGAGTCAATATTGCAATATATTTCATTGAGTTGTTCACGATCTGTCATATACGATGTTCAGCCGAGTAATTCGGTGTCTTCTTAAGGATGCAAATATGCACTAGAGTTTGTTGTGCGTTCGCTACGTCTGGCTATCCCCATCGCCATCGAACGAACGGTGCGAAGCAGAGAGCTAGGAGAACACCCTATGACTACTTTCACTCGGATTGGCGCAGCGCTGGCCATTGCGACCATGGCCGCCACTGGCGCAATCGCGCAGACCAAGAAGTACGGTTCGGAAGCCGGCTGGGATATTTTCGTCAATGAGAACACCGGACCTGGTTGCCTGATCGCGCGGAAACTCGACGCCGATACCCAGATCGAGATGGGCATCGATACGACCGCCGACCGGCGCGGTTATCTGGCTTTGTACACAAAAGCAGATGCAAACGTTACAGCCGGCGAAAAAATCTCCGTAATCTTCGATATCGACGGTCAAAAGTTCACAGGGGAGGCAACCGGTCAGCAGTTGGAGGGGTTCCGTGGAGCTTCTGTACCGGTCAACAATGTCGACTTCATATACGATTTAGCGAAGAAGAAGACATTGACGATCACTCCACAAGGTCGTGACCCCATCGTGATCAGTCTCGTTGGAACCGACGCCGCGTTCAAGGCACTGCGCGCCTGCCAAGAGGCTCAGTAACCGGCGTGTTTTTAAAGATGACGTGACGCAACCGAACATGGCGCAGCGCAATGCCCGGTCTGGCGCCGTCCTCAATTACCGGCGGTGCGAGGTTGGCTGCGCCAAAGGACGCCGGCATGCTGCGCGACGGCATCATCGATCAAGTTGCTGGCGCTGGGTTTGAGGACGGCGCTCTCAACGCACCGGTGCCGGAAACGAAGAAGTAGCATTTCTGTCTAGGCGGCTACCACTAAGTTCGCGCATAGCTACCTCTTACACGATAAATTACCCCGCTGTGATGTTCGTCATTACCCTGTGATACGTTTTTGAGTATGCTGTGCGCAGCCTGTTCCCATGCGCAAAGGAAGAACACCATGCCCACTCTGAGCAATGGTAGCGAGTTGAGCGTTTGGGAAGACACTGAAAACCAAAGCCCCGACGCGGTGCTCTTCACCATAGCCGAAACCGATGGCGACGAGATCGGCGGAACGGTGAAGACGGATTTCCCGTTCGGCTTCATCGACGTCGCGTCGGTGGACGTCTTCGACGGGTTTTTCACCGTCACCACCTTTACCAATGACGGCAGGACGGAGATTTTCACGACGCTCGAAACCTTCGTTTTCGACAATGAAGGCCGTCTCCTCCGCACATTGTCCGAACAGGCGGCATACCTGTCGACGCAGATCGTCGACATCGACGCCAGCAGCCCGGACGACATGACAGTGACGTGGATCGGCGCAAACGAATATTTCGGTGGCGAGAACACCCAGTATGGCGAACACCAGATTATCGTCGAGGACGGCGCGCTGCAGCCCGATACTTTCGAGAACCATACCCCGACCATTGCCAATTTGAGCTTCACGCTCGCGCCCGGGCAATCGCTCGACGACATCAAGTTCAGCGCCACGGATGCCGACTACGATTTGTTGAGCTTCATTATCGTGGACGGGCCGGACCATGGCACGCTGCAGCAGGAAACGAAATATGAAGCCGGCTACTACCCATTTCACCAGGGCCACTATTTCGACAGCCTGCACTATCATCAGGACTATCTGAACGGAAATCTGTTCGACTATTCACCCCAGGCCGGCTTTACCGGCACCGACACGTTTACCGTCTACGCCACCGACGGCCAGGGCAACAGCAACGTGGCGACCATCACCATCACGATCGCTCCACCGCCCGAATCCATCACCCTGAACGATCGGAAGGATGTGGCCAGCTATGCGGCTTACGATCATGCCGTGCTGGTTGCCGCACTGGGCGGCAACGACCGTATCACCGGCAGCCGGTTTGACGATTCACTCGACGGCGGCGCCGGCAACGATCGCCTGCGTGGTGGCGAAGGCAACGACACGCTGACTGGCGGCGCTGGCTCCGACCGGCTTTTGGGTGGCGAAGGCGACGACGAAATATTTGGCGGAAACGGTTCTGATCGCCTGCGTGGCGGCGACGGCTCCGACATTCTGAGCGGCGGTTTGGGCGATGACCGGCTTGCCGGTGAGGCTGGCAACGATATTTTCTTCTTCGACGCTGAACTCGGCCGGGCGAACGCCGACGGAATACTCGACTTCTCTTCCGCCGACGACATCATCCACCTGGACGGGGCTATCTTCTCAGGGATGGAAGCCGGTTCGCTCGACGCCGGCGCGTTCACCCTCGGTGATGCAGCGGCCGATCAGGACGACCGCATCATCTATGACGAGGGTTGCGGCGGCGTTTTTTACGATGCCGATGGCGCTGGTGGCGCGGCGGCCGTCCTTTTCGCCACGCTCAGCGGCGGCCCCGCTCTTGTCGCGGGAGATTTTTTCGTCGTTTAGGCGCGCCGGTTCCAGGCATCGCCCAACAGTATGCCGCCAGCGGCAGTGCCGCGTTCCGGCGGCCCGAGACTTGGCGAGAAAAGTCGCAGGTCGACCTCACGAGCCACATAGCCAGCCTGAGCGACGAAGAGCTAGAAAGCGAGATCCGGCACTTATTAGCGGGTATGCCACTGCCCGCACACTGAAGGCTTCAATTATCCTGCTCAAACATCCCAAGTGCCGCCAACACCCGCCGGTAAAGGTAAACCGACCCATCGGCTGAGCGACGCAGGCTAATGTCGACGTCGCGCTCAATTCACAACGGCTACGCCAATGCCCTGCTTCGCTGTGGCGCAAAGTAGCGACGGCGGCTCCTGCCGGCAATTCGCAATGCAGAACGGACACTGTCGGCTACACGCGCCGAGAGTCTTGGACCGATTACGCCCGAGGGCCTTCAACGGTCGCGAAAGGCCGATTGGAAGCATGGGCCATTATTCGGCCAAGGCCATGCAGGAACGTTCTCAGGGTGATCGCTGAACTGCGGAAGCTTTTGGAACGCCTCGGGTCCGACGAAGGGAATGCTTGATCGGCCGCCCAGTTGACCCGAAGCAAGAAAGGTGTGCGTTCCCGGTAGAACGCCCTGAGTTCATTCTGTCATTTCGCGCTGCGGAGATCGAAGGCAATGGATGATCATGAAATCGTTGCCATTCGAGCCTTGCTCGCTCCAAGCCCCGTCCCATCGGATGGGCGGCACGCAGCGCATGCGGGCTGCATCCGCGCTTGCCTTGTTCGCTCCAGAGCTGTGCCGGACCGTCACCGTACGCAGCTCCCAGAACTTCGCACTTTGCCGTGTTGTAACGCCAAGGAATGGCAAAAATTGCACTGCTCCAGTCGCGCGGGATAACGGGCTATGTAGAACCTCGTGTCACTAGCCGGACGGTCGCCAGCACCATTGAGCTTGCCGAGCGCTCCGAATTCACTTGAAAATCCCCAAAACTTTCGCCATTTCCAGCGTCGAAAATACTGATCCAATGGCCCTCCTCATGACCACCGCCAACAAGTTCACGGAAACCAAATCCTTCGAAGCCGACGTTTCGCGGCTTCTACACATGATGGTCCACTCGGTCTATTCGGATCGCGACGTCTTCCTACGCGAGCTGATCTCCAACGCGGCCGATGCCTGTGAGAAGCTGCGCTACGAGGCGATCGAGCGGCCCGAGCTGCTCGGTGACGACCCGAAGCCGCGCATCACCATCCGCGCCGATGCGGACAATAAGCGCCTCATCGTCGAGGACAACGGTGTCGGCATGGGCGGTGACGAGATGGCCGAGGCCCTGGGCACCATCGCTCGCTCCGGCACTCGCGCCTTCTTGGAAAGGCTGAAAGCCACTAAGGACGACGCTGAGTTCATCGGCCAGTTCGGCATCGGTTTCTATTCGACCTTCATGGTCGCCGACCGCGTCGAAGTCGTCACGCGCCAAGCGGGCAGCGACGCGGCCTGGCGATGGTCATCCGACGGCAAGGGCGAATTTTCGATAGGGCCCGTCGCGGGCGCTGATGCGCCGAAGCGTGGCACCCGCATTGTGCTCCACCTGATGGACGACGCGAAATCCTACACCGAGCGCTACACACTGGAGCGGTTGGTCAAGCAGCAGTCCGGCCATGTGCCGGTGCCGATCTCAATCGTTGAGAAGCCGGACGCGGAGGCGAAGGAGCTTACCGACGGTACGGCTCTGTGGACGCGTTCGAAGGCGGAGATCAAGCCCGAGGAATACAAGGATTTCTACCAAAGCGTCGCCGGACAATATGATGAGCCGGCGATGACGATCCACTACCGCGCTGAGGGCCGCCATGAGTATCAGGCGCTCGCTTTCGTGCCCGGCTCGCAACCGTTCGACCTGTTCGACCAGGACCGCCACGGCCGCGTGAAGCTCTATGTCCGGCGCGTCTTCATCACTGACGAGGCCGAGCTCTTACCGCGCTACCTCCGCTTCGTGCGCGGCATCGTCGATTCCGCCGACCTGCCGCTCAACGTGTCGCGCGAGATGATCCAGGAGAGCCCGTTGCTGGCGTCGATCAAGAAGGGCGTCACCAGCCGCATCCTCGGCGACCTGGGAAAGCTCGCCGAGAACGATGCCGAGGCTTACTTGAAGATATGGGAAAATTTCGGCGTCGTTCTCAAGGAAGGCATCTACGAGGATTTCGAGCGGCGCGAGCAGCTCTTAAACCTCGCCAGGTTCCGTTCGACAACTTCGGGAGAGGGGCTGCGCAGCCTCGCCGATTATGTCGCGGCGATGAAGGAGGGACAGAAGACGATCTTCTATATGGCCGGCGACGATCGCGCTCGGCTGGAAGCCTCGCCGCAGCTCGAAGGTTTCAGGGCGCGCGGGGTCGAGGTTATTCTGCTCACTGATCCCGTCGACAGCTTTTGGGTGATGGGCGCGTCACAGTTTGATGGCAAGCCGCTCAAGTCGGTGACCCAGGACGCGGCCGACCTGATGGAAATCCCGCTGCCGGGGGGCGAGAAGAAGCCGGACGAAGCGTCGACCTCGCAGGTGGCGACCTTCCTAGCCTTCGTGAAAACGTCGCTAGGCGAGGCCGTGTCGGACGTGAAGGAATCGCAGCGCTTAACGACGAGTGCCGTCTGCCTGGTCGCGCCGCAGAACGGCCCCGACAGGCAGTTCGAACGGCTGCTGAACGCCGCCGGCCGGCTCGATGCGGCGACCAAGCCGATCCTGGAGATCAACCCGCATCACGAGCGCATCGTTGCACTGGCAAAACTCGGCGACAAGGACAGGGCGTTCCGCGACGACGTCGCCCACCTGCTCTACGACGAGGCGCGCGTGCTCGACGGTGACAAGCCGGTCGACGCCAGGGCATTCTCGGAGCGGCTCGCTCGGCTGATAACGCGCGGGTTGCCCAGCCACGTTTAGCGGGCAAAATTGTTCGGCCTTTTTTCCCGTGACAGTAAATCCTGGTCCACGGGCCGGCGACACCGGTGGCGCCGAGCCCGTTTCCGGCGACTGAGCGGGCTCATGCGAGCCGCAATCGCTCTTAGTCTACCAAAAGGCCATCGGCTACAAGATCCGAACCACGGGCCATCAAACTCAAGGCAGGCCCCAACGAGGAACGGGTGGAACTTGTCGAGGTCCGACGCCGTGTTGCGGCCGACACTGCCATTTTCTGGCTGAAAAACCGGTGTCCGGAGACTTGGCGAGAAAAGTCGCAGGTCGACGTCACGAGCCACATTGCAAATTTGACCGACGAGGGGAATTGGCACGCGAGATCGAGCACTTGTTAGCTGGTATGCCACTGCCCGCACACTGAAGGCTTCGACTATTCTGCTCAAACATCCCGGGGGCCGCCAAAACCCGCAGGTCGAGGTAACCGACCCATTGGCTGCGAGCGATCGGCGCCGCAAACATCAGCTATTCGGTGACGACTTCAGGTTGTTGCCACCTGAAGAAACAGCATTATGGTGCAATGCAAAAGAGATGTCGCGCTGCACAAAACAACTGTTATATATTAGCTTCATGCAATATGGTCGGCGCGGGCGGGAACCATCGCCAACCAAAGGACAAGGAATGTCCAAGAACGACGACAAGTCCAACGAAACCGTTGAACCAATCGAATTCCCGGCCGGTGACCCTGGCAAGACTACCGATCAGCTCAGCGCTGCCGGCGAAAAGGGCATCGAGCAATCCAAAGAAGCCTTTGACAAAATCCAGTCGGGTGCTGAAGACGGCCAACCTCACTATTCCTCGCGATGATTTTGGAAAACTGCTGGTCCGACAGCCCTCCTGACGCGGATGTCCTGATCGTGGGAGCGGGCCCGGTGGGCTTGGCGCTTGCGTTCAAATGCGCAGGCCAGGGCCTTTCAGTCATGTTGCTCGAATCCGGAAGTTCTGACGAAAAGGGCAATAGCAAGGCGTGGCTGGGCGACGTCGAGATCGTGACGCCACACCACGCCGCACTCGACGCCGTCCGCTGCCAAGGAATCGGTGGCACGTCGCGGCTTTGGGGCGGGCGCTGTGTGGCGCTCGATGACATTGATTTCGAGAAGCGTGACCATGTCCCCTTTTCGGGCTGGCCGATACCCCATGCGGAGATCGCGAACCACTATCGTGAAGCTCTCGCCTTTCTGGGATGCGGAACCGATGCCGGTTATCCAAAAAGCCAGGGAGGAGCGGCGCAAGCCGATGTCACCACCGACATGCCCGAATACTGGAGTGCCGAACCCGACCTCAGGCTGCGCCATGGCGAGCGCCTGCGGAGCTCTAACAGGATTGAGGTTTACGCGGGCTGCACGGTTACCGGCATCAGGCTTGACAGCGATGGTGGTCGCGTCGCCGCGCTCATCGGCAAGCGCGGCGATCGCCCATTCGAGGTGACGGCAAAGTCGTATGTTCTCGCCGGCGGCGGGTTGGAAAATGCACGGCTTTTGCTTCTTGCCCAACGTCACTGGCCGCAGAAATTCGGCGGCCCAAACGGTCCGCTCGGGCGCTACTACTGTGGGCATTTGAGCGGCTATTTGGCGGCGATCATCTTCAACCAGCAGGGTTTCGCCAAAAACCTTTGGTATCAGAAAGGCAGCGACGGCTCCCATCTCAGGCACCGACTGGCGGCCAGTCCGGATGCACAGCGGAAGCATGCGCTGCTGAACGCCGTATTCTGGCTGGACAGTTTTGCAGTAGGAGACCCCGCGCATGGCAGCGGTGCCTTGTCGATGCTTTACGTCGTGCTTGCCCTGCTCGGCCTTTACCCACGCCTCAGCAATGGGCTGGCGCCATCCCCGACCGAACCGCGATCGCGCAGCTTGCGGCGGCACCTGTCGAATGTGCGGCGCGATCCCAAGTTGCTGTCAAGTACGCTTTCCGTCATCTGGCAGCTCTCGACGCGGCGGCGGCTAGGGCAAAGGGCGTTTGCGCTTGTCAATCCAGGCGACCGTTACCTGCTGCGTTATCATGCCGAACAGGTGCCAAGTTCCGAAAGCCGGGTGTTCCTTGCCGATGGGCAAGACGGGCGAGCGATTCCGAACCTCGTCATCGATTTCCGCTTCCAGCGACAGGACGTGGAGTCAGTTGTGAGGTCGCACGAAATCCTGGACGGCTGGCTGCAGCGCGAAAATATCGGCCGTCTCGACTATCTCACCGATGCCGAAAAACGCGGTGAGGTCGTCCTCCAACAAGCGCTCGACGGCTACCACCAGATCGGCCTGACCCGAATGGCGGACGATCCGAAGAGCGGCGTGGTGGATCGGAATTGCCGGGTTCATGATGTGGCGAACCTCTTTGTCGCCGGCAGCTCGGTGTTTCCCACCGCCGGCCAGGCAAACCCAACACTTCCGGCAGTGGCCCTAGCGCTTAGGCTTGGCGATCATCTGCGGCGGACGGTGGCGAGCTCCCTCGATGTCTCACCAGAGATGCATCGGTCCGGATCAACAACGGCGGCATGACCTCTACGGCCGCGCCAGTTCGGCGGTCTGAGGACGAGGTGCGTCTTTAGCCCAGATATCAGTGGGCGGGGCGATGACTTCACGAACGACGGTGTCTTCGTCGACCCGCTCAAGGCGGCCGGCTCGACCTCTGGTAAGAAGGTGTGGAACGCGAGCCGTTGAGAACCGGGGCTTGCAGGTACAGGTCCTAAAAAATTCTCGGGCGAAGCTCTGAAAATGGTCCGGAACGCGACCATTCACGGCGGCCTCAGTGGAAGGTCTGCAAACGACGGTACCATGACCTCCAACACGATCCGCCGCGATGTCGGCTTCCGGGCGGAGGCAAAGCTTGCCTCTACGGCCGACATGGAAGCACTTATTAGCGGGTATGCCACGGCTCGGTGCCACCAACACCCCGCCGGTAAAGGTAACTGTCGGTGTTCTCCCCAGGCCGGCCTCATCGAGGTTTTCGGCCGATCCAGCGTGCTTATCAGGCGGCGCCTTTTCTGCTACTCAAGCGAGTAGCACGGGTGAGGTTGAGGACCGTGCGGATGTCGAATGTCACCACCTGGTTGGCTTTGGCGGACGTCAACGATGCCCCCGCCGCCGTTTCTTTGGCAGGGAAAGTCGGCGTTCCAGTTGAATTTTTGCACTACGAGCTCACCCTGAGTGTGGACGTCGGGCAAAGACGGGCGGTGGGACTTGCCCGCATCAGTTTTTCAGCCTCCCAGCAAGGCCTCCCGCTACAAGATGCAAAGGCTGATGTCGACGTCGCGCGCGCAAATAAGAACGGCTACGCCAATGCAGCGCCTGTCTTGTTTATAACCCCGCAGCCATCGCCGGATCTTTCGCAGCAGCGGTTTTAAAGCGGAGCGCGGGTTCTTCAACGATATACCACGACGCGTAGGCTACCAACGCCGTCATAGGAAAGGCCAGCGCCGCCATTTGGTATCCCGACAGGCCATCGCCCAAGAACGAGCGGAGAAGCTGTGTTACTGGCCAGCCATACAGATAAAGGCCGTAGGAAATATCGCTGCCCGAACTGAACGAGGTCAGCGGCTTGAATTGGACCGCTCCAAACCAAATCAGCGGATAGGCGACCAAAAAGCTGAAAGTTTCAGGCAAAACCTCGAAATAGACTGCGGGGACGATGCCAATCACGAACAGGAGTGCAATTCCTGCCCGCGGGGTGTGAAATCGCACCAGCCAGTTCAGGAAGATGCCGCAGCAAAACGCTGGGAGTACAAAAATCAAGCCGGAAATCCATTTGACCTGCACAGCGTTGAGATAAACAACCGAGAGCACTGCGATGGCGGAGACGATAACAACGGTGATTGGCTGCCTCCGATCCTGAAGCAACGACGTGGCCATGAGCAGCCCTACGAATGCATAGCAGAGGATCTGCAGCCGGATCGTCCACAGGACACCGTTCGCGACGTTTGGCAAGAAGTCTGCCCCACCAGAAGGCGGATAGAATTGCACTCCGTCGAAATACAGAATGTGGATGTGCAGAAAGATGGTCTTGATCACATTATTCAGGACATCCGGATCTTGGATGAACGCCGCCGGTCCGTTGGGCGCGAATAGCGGAACAACCGCATACGTTATGAGAAAGCAGCTTACAACCAAGGCCGGGGCGATCCGAAAGAATCTCTTCCGGAAATAATCCGCCATGCCGACTGACCGTTTCGCACTCTCGGTGACCAAAAAGCCGCTGAGAATGAAAAAGACAAAAACCCCGTACACGCCCGCAGTCAGCCCGGTGCTGTGGAGTGGCTCGGTTTCCTCCGATCCTGTGGCGAGCAGGAATGCATGCGAGAACACAACCGCCGATGCCGCCATGAGCCTAAGCGCGTTGAAATTTGGATAATGTGATGCAGTCACTGAAGTGAGCCTCAAGGGTTTTAAGGATTGGCTCTCATGCAGGAGACGGATGATCTTTTCGATATCTCAGCATCCAGAAACTTGTCTCGGCGTCCGAATCTTCAATAGATTTTGGCCCTGCGCGCTCACGACTTTCGTCAGGCGCACTCTTCTTGCTCGGGTAGCCATCGGGCCAGCGATCACGACGTCTCGGTCAGAACGCGGCACCGCTAGAAGCTGGAGCATCCTGAATGTGTCACTCCATAAAAGGCGCTAAAGGCGCCGCCGACGAGCGGGTTGAGCGCAGCCTTTACCTTCCTTTCTCGTCCCATCATCAGGCCAACGGTTACGGGCCGTGAAAGTTCTGGAGTAGCATGTGCAGCGTCGCCGATCGCAGGTGCACCTCGCGACGCGCTTGCGTGGCTCGTCGCTCATTCCTTCGGCTCCGGGTCGTGGCCGGGGTACCAGCGCCGGAAGCGCTTGAGCAGTGCACCCCTCTCCCCTACGCCAGGCAAATGCGTCAGACAGCCCGCCGACAGCTTATCCCGCGTCGGCGGGCTCTGCTTGTTCAGGTCATCAGTTGAAGGTATGCACTTTGAGCTTCAGACTACCGTCTGCCTGCTTCTCGAAGATGGTGGTGGTGGTGCCGGCCCAAGGCTGGTCCTTTCCCGCTGAGTCTTTGCCGACGGCGGACCATTTGGCGGTCGCATAGACAATATTGCCGTCGCCCGACGCTTCGATGAGTTCGAGTTTATGGCCCTTGGCACCCATACCAAGGATTCCGGCAATGAACTTGTCGACGCCATCCGGTCCCTTTATGACGTCGTGCGTCGGCGGCAGCAAAATTGCGTCATCGGTATAGAGAGCACACACACCCTTCGGGTCGCCAATATTAAACGCCGCATCCCAAGCGGCGTATGCAGCAGTGACATCGGCGGCCGGGTCCGCCCGAGCGACCGATATGGCAGCAACGGCAAGGATTACTACTGAACACAACATGCTCAACAACTTGCTCAAGATATCCTCCCTCATGTAACGGCAAGCATTCCGACTTGCCGTTCAGTATCATGCGCTTCATGTACAAGAATGTCATGGGATGAATTGATCTGCGCTTAAGGCCTTATCTGTGGAACGAGAAAGCGGAACTAGCCCGCTCCCTCATTTCCAATTTTGATAAACATCGGCAAGCGGAGGGTCGTCCCGTCGCACCACGGGCGGCGGCGTACGAACTCTCGCCATCGCCTATCGTTTGGCGCCTGAGAATCCTATTCCAGCGGCGTCGGAACCTTGCTACTTCTTTCTACTCCTTTTGACGTGGATTGCGGGGCTGCCCGAGCTAGCCTAAGTCTTGCTGCGAGCGAGACGCTTCCTCTCCCCGAGGCAACCGTGCGGTTATTCCCCGCGTTGTTGGCGTCTCGTTCGCTTGTCACACTCGCGTACAGTCGATCCGCCTAATGCGGTTTCTCGTTCGGGAGCAAATGCTCGCGCATACGGGCCTTGATGTGCTGTCGGAGTAGCCGAACCGAATGCGGGCCACCTGCGCCGAGACAATTGCTACCTGCTCAGACTTGGTTTGAGCCACATCGGTGGCGAGGTACTTAATGATTTCGGCCAATTCGACGGCCTCTTTCAGTTCCTCACCCGTCATTTCGACGTGGCGCTTCTCCATCAGATGCCTTGGCGATCAACGCGGCCCGGGCCAGCCCGACGAGCCTACGAGCGGGCTCGTCGGGCGTTTGCCGTGCCTTGGGCGGGGGGCTTAGGGTTAAAGTCACGACAACCCGCCTACCTTGCGCTCTTCCGGCAAGATTGCCTATCGGGTGTTCCCCAAAAGGCTGGGCGGTATTCCCTTACGCCTTTTGAGGTTGACAGTTGCCTTCAGGAGCCTCGACTTTCCATGTCTGGTCGTCGCGATAGTTGGTCGGCGCCGTCCATGCGCATTTTGTTGGCCTCAAGCCAGCGCTTGACCACCCTGCGACTGGTCTCGCCCATGCCTTGGATGCGACAGAGGTCGATGAGCGCGACCCAGGCAGGATTGGGATGCCATTCCTTCGGCACCCACCAACTGTTGCCGAGACCTGCCTCGCGCCACAGAATTGTGCGGATGCGAATGAGCTGCCGGGTGGTGGAGGTGAATTCATCCAATCGCCGTAGCGGGCCTTCCTGGCCTCTCAGTGTCTCAGCCATGGCTGGCGCACCCCGGTCCCTTGGTGCGCACCTGGCTGCGCAGCCCCGTCGCCTGCTTGTGCGCAACGATGGAACCAGTCGCGGCACTTCAGCGAAGGCATGAAATGAAAAATGGCACACGCAAAGCGTCGCCAGGCAGAACCTGTTCCCCAAAATGCTCCCCCCACAGATGCTAAAGTTATCAAACCAGATTGTTAACCGGAGGTCGAGCGATCCGCCGAATATCTTTGGCCACTTGAAGCCGAACCTCCAAGAGCCGGGAGAACCACGACGTACGCACCACCCGATGGGTCCCGAGGGAGACGAAGAGATCATCTCTCCCGCTGGCCCATCTGGCATGGTCGGAAGGATTTCTCAGACCCCCGCTCACATCTGCCATTAGAGTGATTTGGAGTTTTGTCATGGTAATGGTTTGGCAGATACTCTATTGGCAGGGGCGGGCTTACAAATGAAATACGGATACGCACGCCCCTCGACTCCGGACCAGACGGCGGGATTGGCGGCAGAGGTGACAATGCTGGAAGCGGCTGGATGCGAGGAGATCATACGCGAACATGCCTCGGCCGTTGGACGACGGGAGGCTTTTGATATTCTCATGCAGCACAAGCTGCGGCGTGGCGACATGCTGGTGGTAACCAAGATGGATCGCCTGGCGCGCAGCATCAGCAGGCTGCTGACGATCGTGGAAGCCCTGAAAGACAAGGGCGTCGCCCTGATGATCCTCGATTTCAGCAAGGGTGAAAGCATCAACACCAACAGTCCGTCCGGCAAGCTGATGCTGACGATGTTCGGTGCCTTCGCCGAATTCGAGCGATCCAACATGCTGGAATGTCAGCGTGCAGGCATCGAAAAAGCCAAGCAGGCGGGCAAATACACCGGCCGCAAGCCGACCGCGATGAACCAGCGCGACCGGATCGTGGCGATGGACGCGGCCGGCATGACCCGCCTCGCCATCGCCCAACGGCTGGGGATCAGCGAAAGGAGCGTTTACCGAGCGTTGGGAAGTGGCGAAGGCTAAGCCGGGTTCGGAGTAGTCAACCGGCACTTTGACAACGGCGACCTTATGTATCCTCCCGCCGAATGACGGCTTTACGGTGTGGAGCGCTCGGTAGAATCCCCCAAGCATTATGGGAACTAACCTGATGTTCCTACTTGCGGCGGTGCTATAGCCTTTCAGTCGTGTCATTCCCGGATGTTCGCACGGAACGTTAACAGCGATTCCCGACCGGTTCGGTCTTCGCCTCGGGGCAACGAGGAGCGTCAAAACGCTGGCAACGCTATCCCGGCAAAGAGAGGAAATCATGTACAGGCTTGTATCCGCAATTCTGGCGGGCGCGGCTCTATCCTATGTGTCATTGCTGCCTGCCACCGCCCAAGACTCGACCAAATGGATCGGCACCTGGACCGCAAGCCCGCAGCCGGCGTGGCAGGCCGACTTTCCGCTCCCGCTCGGCTTTCCCAGCAACTATTTCCGCAGCACAATCCGGCAAATCGCGCGTATTAGCATAGGCGGCAGCAAGGTGCGCATCATCCTCTCCAACGAGTATGGCACACAGCCGCTCAAGGTCGGGGCCGCCCATGTCGCCATTACCACCGACGGAGCCGCGATCAAGCCGGGGTCTGACCGCACCCTAACCTTCGGCGGCGAAGGCTCTATCATCATTCCCCCCGGCGCTCCGGCCATCAGCGATCCCGTCGACTTGACTGTGGCGCCGCTTTCGGAACTCTCCGTCAGCCTGTACTTCCCCGAAAGCGCCGCTGCCACGACCATGCATTGGGACGGCCACCAGACAGCCTATGTCGCGGCCGGCGACAAGACCGGCGAGGTCGACCTGAAGCCGGACTCAACACAGACGCAGCGCGTGTTCCTTTCCGGCATCATGGTCGACGCGGCCGAGGGCGCGCGTGCCGTGGTCCTTTTCGGCGACTCGATCACCGACGGCGATGGCTCCACCGTCGACGGCAACGACCGCTGGCCTGATACGCTCGCCAAGCGGCTGCAAGAGGCGGGCGGGGCACCTGTGGCCGTGCTCAACCAGGGGATATCGGGCGCAAAGATCCTGTCGGATCGGATGGGCGTCAACGCCCTTGCCCGCTTCGACCGCGATGTGCTCAACCAGGCGCGCGCCGACACAGTCGTGCTTATGATGGGCATCAACGATATCGGCTGGCCAAGAACCGGCCTGGCGCCAGACGACCCCGAACCCACTGCCGAGCAGATCATTGCCGGCTACAAACAATTGATCGCACGCGCCCGTGCCGACGGCATGCGTATCGTCGGTGCCACCCTGACACCATTCGGCGACGCCTTCGTCGGATCGCCCTTCGAGGGGTACTACACCGGGGACAAAGAGAAGGTACGTCTGGCCGTCAACGACTTCATCCGTTCCGGAGCGTTCGACGCTGTCATCGACTTCGATAAGGTGGTGGTCGACCCGGCAAAGCCCGGCTACATCAAGGCGGAATTCGACAAGGGCGATCACCTGCATCCCAACGCGGCAGGCTACGATGCCATGGCCGGAGCTATCGACCTCGGCGTGCTTTCTGCTCAATAGCCGGGGTAGCTGGGCGCGCGAGAACGCGCAGGCAGATACCGAGATCCCAGGCGTCGTGCTGCACACGTTCACGCCGCTCGAAGGGCTGACCGAGACCGTCATGCAGTTCATGCCGCAGGAGATGCGGCCGACCGCTTAAGCCGAAGGGTGGTCTGGGCAGACACCCTCCGGTCCTTGCCAGGAAAAGCGGCCGACCGCTTAGAGCCGAAAGGCGGTTATGGTCCACCCTCCGGCCAATGACCCCTGCCAGGGTATGCCAGTGGGGGATCGGCAGGGGGCTCAGTATCATGCGCCCGAGCCGGCGCCCCGTCCAATCACGATGGCACCATCCCTGAACCACAGGAAATCGCACCTTATGGCGTCGGAAGTAGGCGTTTGCAGATGCCGCCGATCCCATACGGTGGTATAAATCAACTTTACGCATAAGAGCGGGTTTCGGGGGGCTTGGTGAAGGAGACCCCCATGTCGGTCATAGACAGGCGAAGATTTCTGACATCAGCAGCTTTCGGGGTGGCAGCCGCCGGATTGGTGAGACCGGAGCATGCTGCAGCCGCTGGCTCGGAGCTGCCCGCCGACGCCCCGGGCTTCTATAGTTTTAAGCTCGGCGAGTTTCGGATCGCTCCCGTTTGCGACGGCGTATTCCATTTGCCCATGAACAGTATCGCGACAAACGCAGAACCGGCTGCGCGAAAAGCCTATTTCGATGCGCATTACATGACTGCCGAAGTCGTCCAGCTCCAAGCCAATCCACTACTGATCGGTAGCGCTGAGAAACTTGTTCTGATCGACACCGGCGTCGGACCTGCACAGGATTGGGCGCCGGGCGCCGGGCGTTTGGCCAAGTCGCTGGAGAATGCGGGCGTTGCACCGGCCGAGATTGATGTGATCGTCCTCACGCATTGCCATGGAGACCACGTCGGAGGGCTTGAGGCTGCCGTCAGCGAAGGCTTCGCTAAGGCTGAGGTGATACTTTCAGAGACCGAGCTCGATCTCTGGAACTCGCCCGATGCCGCCTCGAAGGTTCCGGATTGGGCCGCCGCCGGTGTGCCGGCGTTACAGAAGACGTTCGCGACCCTCGGCGACCGCCTTCGCCCAGTGAAGAGTGGGACCGAAATTGTTTCTGGATTGATGGCGCTCGACACGCCGGGCCACACACCGGGTCATATGTCGGTGTTGGTGGCGTCTGGTGGCGAGACGATGTTGGTCACCGGCGACGCCCTTGCCAATATCCACTTCGCCTTCGATCATCCCGATTGGCAGATGATTTGGGACCATGATCGCGAACTCGCTGCAACGACTCGCAAATCCCTGCTGGACCGCGCGGCGTATGATCGGCTTCTCGTTACCGGTTACCATTACCCGTTCCCGGGTGTTGGCCATGTCGTGAAGGAGGGCGATGACTTCCGCTGGCTGCCTGCCGACTGGATCTGGGACAGAGAGACCTGATCCGCTCGCGCCAGGGTGACCATGCGCACTTTCGCACAGAACCAAAAACGATTCAGCCGAGTCCGTCTGCCAAACCTTCGACAGTCAATCGTCCCCGCGTTGAGCAAGTTCATGATCCGAATTCCATCCCGCAACTTCAGCGCGACGGATTCCGCTTCCTAGGCAGCCGCTCGACCCGGTGACACGCGCCTACTTCGAGCCACGCTTCGGGCGTGAGTTCTTGAATGTGCGCGTACACACCGGCGCAGCCGCGAAGCAATCGCCCCCGGACTTGGAGAATGTGCGCAGAATCAAACTGATAAGAAACTACAAACACTACCTGACCTTTGGGATTGGTCACGTGCTTGATGGCGTTCCAGTATAGGTTCTGCCGCCGCTTGATCTCGCTTTCGTCGACGTCTGAATAGTTGCGCATAATGTGGAGGGCGAATCGGTTGATGTTGTTGAGCTTCGCTACGCCGTCGATCACCTCGCAGCCCTTGCAGGCTAACGCCTGAACCGAGTAGGCGTCTTTGTCGCGGATAAACAGATCCATCGCCGATCCCAACTGAGCGCGGGCAACCTTCACCTTGATCGTCGAGATATCATCGAGAGCATTCATCGTCCGTCCTTGTTGCAAGACACTTGCCGTCCCCATGCCGGCTCCCAAAGATTACAACGCGGTGACAGGACGCCGAGGCTTGCCTTGGCCGCCCAAAATTCGTTCACTTGGTATTGCCATGTCGCGTGGACTTGCCGAGTGTCGCAAGCCCTTGGAAATCAACGGAAGCCATGCGCAAACATGATGCAACATGCAGTCACCGAAATCGAAACTTAAGTGTTTGATTTTACTGGTGATCCCGACAGGAATCGAACCTGTGACCTACAGATTAGGAATCTGCCGCTCTATCCTACTGAGCTACGGGACCACGCGCCGAGACACATAGCCGCTTCCGGGCCTTTCGCCAACCGCTTTTCAAGGCGATTTATCAGGAACCAAGAGGGTACGCATGAATGTACGCGACAGGGAGGCCGTGTGATGGGCAACCATATGTTCGATGCGATCCGCGCTGCGGCCGCAGGATGCCCGGTTCGTGGAGAGCCCAGACGGACCATGCTGGTCTTATAGCGGCATGCTGGAAGCCTCCGCGCGCATCGCCAGAGCCCTGGAAAAGCTCTCGGTAAGGCCCGGTGACCGCGTTGCCGTCCAAGCGGAAAAGAGCCCGGAAGTGCTGATGCTCTACATTGCCTGCCTGCGCGCCGGCGCTGTTTACCTGCCGCTCAACACCGCCTACACGCTGGCCGAGCTCGACTACTTCATTTCGGACGCGGAACCGCGGCTCGTTATCGTTTCCCCGGCTTCCCGCGAAACGGTAAGCGAGGTGGCTGGCCGGTATGGCGCTGTTGTCGAGACCCTCGATGTCGCCGGTTCCGGGTCGCTGATTGACTTGGCCTCGGGCGAACCGCCCGATTTCACGGACGCCGAGTGCGGGCCGGATGACCTCGCCACGATCCTCTACACGTCCGGGACGACGGGCCGCTCGAAGGGCGCGATGCTGACGCATGACAACCTTCTGTCCAATGCGCTGACGCTGCGGGATTGTTGGCGGTTCACCCCAGACGATCGGCTGATCCACGCCCTGCCGATTTTCCACACACACGGCCTCTTTGTTGCGTCCAACGTGGTGCTTCTGTCGGGAGCCTCGATGATCTTCCTGCCGAAGTTCGACGCAGACGAGGTGCTGCGCCTTCTGCCGCGGGCTTCCGTGCTCATGGGCGTGCCGACCTTCTATGTCAGGCTCGTCCAACATCGGGAGCTGACGCGGGAGACGGCAGCCCATATGCGGCTGTTTATTTCAGGGTCCGCGCCGTTGCTCGCCGAAACGCACGATATGTTCAAGCGCCTGACCGGCCATGCGATCCTCGAGCGCTACGGCATGACCGAAACCAACATGAACACCTCAAATCCCTATGACGGGGAGCGCATCGCCGACACTGTCGGATTTCCGCTGCCGGGCGTGGAACTGCGCGTGACGGAGCCTGGGACCGGGACGCCGCTCCGCGACGGCGAGACCGGCATGATCGAAGTCAGGGGCCCCAATGTCTTCAAGGGATACTGGCGGATGCCGGAGAAGACGCAAGCCGAGTTCCGCGCAGATGGTTTCTTCATAACGGGCGATCTCGGCAAGATCGACGAGCGCGGCTATGTACACATTGTGGGGCGCGGCAAGGACCTCATCATATCCGGCGGCTACAACGTCTATCCGAAGGAGATCGAGACCGAGATCGACCGCCTCGATGGCGTCGTCGAAAGCGCGGTCATCGGAATCCCGCATCCAGATTTCGGCGAAGGCGTTGCGGCCGTGGTCGTGCGGGAAAAGGGCGGGACGCTTGAAGAGCGCATGATTCTTCAGGGGTTGCGCGACAGGCTCGCGCGATACAAGCAGCCGAAGGCCGTCGTATTCGTTGACGATTTGCCGCGCAACGCCATGGGCAAGGTACAGAAGAATGTCTTGCGCGAACGCTATGGCAAGATGTTTGAGGCTGCGTTCGCGGCGACCTCCAACTAGCTTTTTGCGTGCGAGAGGGCGGCCGGGCTACCGGCTAACCGCTGAACCTCAGGCACGAGTGATATTCCGCGTTTTTACGAGCGACGCCTCCGCTTCTGTCCCGCTTCAGGCCGCCAGCGCCGTCTCCGCCAGCCGCACCCAGTAGCTCACGCCGTGCGGGATGACCTCGTCGTTGAAGTCGTAGGCGGGGTGGTGAAGGTTGGCGGTGTCGCCATTGCCGATGAAGATGAAGGCGCCGGGGCGGGCCTCCAGCATGTAGGAGAAATCCTCGCCGCCCATCACCGGCGGCATGGCGCGGTGCACCTTGCGGCTCGCCGGCGATCGCCGCCGCGATGTCGCCGGCAAAGACCGTCTCTTCCGGCATGGTTGAAGGTGACCGGATAGTTGGCGTTGTAGTCGACATCGATCGGTAGCGCCGTAGGCTGCGGCGATGCCCTCGCAGATCGCGTGCAGGCGCTCGCTCGCGCCATCGCGGCGCACTTCCTTCTTCAGCGTGCGCACCGTGCCGGCGAGCTCGACCGTTTCGGGAATGACGTTGTAGGCGTCGCCGCCATGGAACTTGGTCACCGAGACGACGACGGATTCGACCGGATCGATGGTGCGCGAGGCGATCGTCTGCAAGGCGCCGACGAGCTGGCTGCCGACGACGATCGGGTCGATCGTGCGGTGCGGCATCGCCGCATGGCCGCCCTTGCCCTTGATGCGTGATGGTGAACTCGGCGGTCGCCGCCATGATCGGGCCCGGCCGGATGGCGAACTGGCCGACCGGCAGGCCCGGCATGTTGTGCATGCCGAACACCTTCTCGATGCCGAAGCGCTCCATCATGCCGTCCTTGACCATCTCGTTGCCGCCGCCGCCGCCTTCCTCGGCCGGCTGGAAGATGACGGCGACCGAGCCGGCGAAATTGCGCGTCTCGGCGAGGTATTTGGCCGCGCCGAGCAGCATCGCGGTGTGGCCGTCATGGCCGCAGGCATGCATCTTGCCCGGCGTTCGCGAGGCGTAGGGCTTGCCGGTCGTCTCGGTGATCGGCAGCGCGTCCATGTCGGCGCGCAGGCCGATCGTCGCGGCCGTCGCCCAGGCGGCCGCGGATGATGCCGACGACGCCGGTGCGGCCGATTCCGGTCGACGACCTCGTCGCAGCCGAATTCCTTCAGCTTGTCCGCGACGAAGGCCGCGGTCTTGAAGCACGTCGAAATTGAGCTCCGGGATTGCTGATGCAGATGGCGGCGCCAGCCGGCGACCTCCTCCTGCATTTCGGCGGCGCGGTTCAGGATCGGCATGGTCTGGAACTCTCTGTCTCTGGTGATGGCAGAAACTGCCCGGGTTCCGGCAATAGTGATCGCTCGCGCTTTGCCATCTTGGCGTCACATAGGCTAAATAGCACCGCGCAAGGAGCGCGCGTGGCGATTGCGCGGCCGGTCAATATCGTGCCACGACCGGTGCCGGAAGCCTTACGGACCGACGGGCGAGCTCGGGCAAGAGGCCATTTCGGAATTCGATCATGCGGCACTGCACTTCTTCGCAGCTCTTCTCGTCGGCGCTCGCGCTCGCGGCGCATTGCTGCTGGCCGCTGGCGCCGCGCCAATCCGTCGCTGCTGTTCGACCTGCAGACCGGCCAGGTGCTCGAGCATGAGGATGCTTTCCAGCGCTGGTATCCGGCCTCGCTGACCAAGCTGATGACGGCCTATGTGACGTTCCGCGCGATCGCAGGCCGGCGAGCTGCGCTCTGACTTCGCCGATCAAGGTCACCAAGAATGCCGCGGCCGAGCCGCCGAGCAAGATGGGCTTCAAGCCGGGCTCGGTGATGACGCTCGACAATGCGCTGAAGATGATGCTGGTCAAGTCGGCCAACGACATCGCCATGGCGATCGGCGAGAATGTCGGCGGCTCGCGAGGAGGCCTTCGTCGGCGCGCATGAACGCCGAGGCGGCGCGGCTCGGCATGACCGACACGCATTTCGTCAATCCGAACGGCCTGCATCGCCGCGACCAGTACACGACGGCGCGCGACCTCGCGCTGCTGGTGATCGGCGATCCGCAGCGAATTTCCGCAATACGCGCCGTATTTCTCGATCGAAGGGCTGCATGGCCGGCAAGAAGAAGCTGACGAGCTACAACCTGCTGGTCGGCCGCTATGCCGGCGCCGACGGCATGAAGACCGGCTTCGTCTGCGCATCCGGCTTCAACATGATCGGCTCGGCGACGCGCGACGGCCGGACGCTGGTCGCGATCGTGCTGGGCGAGAAGTCGCGCCGTCGACGCGCGCCGACAGTCGCCGCGAAACTGCTCGACCAGGGGTTTGCCAAGCCGCAGCATCGGCGCAGCCGACCGTGGCCGGCCTCACGCCGCTACGGCGACGGCGCAGGCGTCGGCTCGCAACATGCGCGACGAGGTCTGCGCCAAGAAGCCGGCAAAGCGGCCGCGAAGGCCGAGCAGCCGCAGCGAACAGGCCCGGACCGATCCAAGTCGCCCTGCCTCGAAAAGCTTGATCACCCGCCGAAGCTGGTCGCGGTCGGTCTCGGCGGCGCCACCGGCACGGTGCCGGCGGCCTATGCGGCGGCGGTTGCCGCCGGCAAGGCGGCCGACGTCGACGGCATTGCCGATCCCGACGCCGCGGCCGAACTACCGGCGACCACCGCCTCGTCGGCCACGCCCGACCGCGGCAGCCGTCAAGGCGACGGTCGGCGGCTAGAGCATGACCGAAGGCGGAACAGGTCGGAAGGCTGAATGCCATGCGGATTTCCCGATCCCCGTGTCGGTGCTGACCGGCTTTCTCGGCGCTGGCAAGACGACGCTGCTCAACCGGCTGCTGAAGGATCCGGCGCTCGCCGACACGGCGGTCATCATCAACGAATTCGGCGACGTCGCGATCGACCATCTGCTGGTCGAGCAGTCGTCGGACGGCGTCATCCAGCTTTCCGACGGCTGCCTGTGCTGCACGGTGCGCGGCGAACTCGTCGACACGCTGGCCGACCTTGTCGACCGGCTGCAGACCGGCCGCATCGCGCGGCTGAAGCGCGTCGTCATCGAGACCACCGGCCTCGCCGATCCGGCGCCGGTGCTGCAGTCGATCATGGGGCATCCGGCGCTTGTGCAGGCCTTCCGGCTCGACGGCGTCGTCACGCTGGTCGACGCGGTCAACGGCGACGCGACGCTCGACGCCCATGTCGAGGCGGTGAAGCAGGTCGCCGTCGCCGACCGCATCGTCATCACCAAGACCGATCTGGTCGAGCGATGCGGATGTCCTCGTCGCGCTGCGCGCGCGGCTGCGCAGCATCAATCCGGGCGCGCAATGCTCGATGCGGGGGACGGCAAGACAGCGGCATGCCGCACTGTTCGAATGCGGGCTCTACGATCCGGCGACCAAGACCGCCGACGTGCGCCGCTGGCTGGGCGAAGAGGCGCGCGCATGCACATGACGCAGCATGGCGATCATCACCACGACGAGCACGATCACGAACATCGCCACGATGCGCGCGTGACAGCCATTTCGCTGACGCATGATCGGCCGCTGCCGTTCGGCGCCATCGAGATGTTCCTCGACCTGCTGCGCTCGCACGCATGGCGAAAGGCTGCTGCGGCTGAAGGGCATCGTCGAACTCGCCGAGGACCCGTCGCGGCCGCTGGTCGTGCATGGCGTGCAGAGGATCCTGCATCCGCCGGCGCGCCTGCCGGCCTGGCCCGACGCGGTACGCGGCACGCGGCTGGTGCTGATCATGCTCGACATGCCGGAAGACTATGTGCGGCGGCTGTTCGCCGCCGTCGCCAACCATCCGTCCATCGACACGCCGGACCGCGCCGCGCTGGAGGACAACCCGCTGGCGATCGCCGGAATGCCTCGTTACGACCGCTAAAATTCAGCCGCGTTCGATCAGGAAGCGGTGGCCGCCGGTCACGGTTTCGGTTTCGACCAGGCGGTGGCCGTCCTCGCTGCAGAATGCCGGAATGTCGATGACAGCCAGCGGGTCGGTGGTTTCCAGCCAGAGCCGGCTGCCGGCGCGCATGCCCGCCAGCCGCTTTTTCGCCTTGAGCACGGGCAGCGGGCAGTTCAGCCCCCTGAGATCGTAGATTGCGGCGACGCGTGGCCACGGTGAAACTCTAGCTGCCGAACAGGTTGCCGATCTGCTTGCGCATGCCGCCGAGCAGGCCGGGTTTGTTCCTCGGCCGGCGCGCCGACCGTGGGCGGCGGCCAGCTGCTTCAGACGCCACTGCGGGTTCCGGCTGGACTGCGCGGCGCTGTCCGCTCTGCGCCTTGGCGGCGGCCGCTGCCGCTGCCTTTTGGTCGGCGGCGCGCTGCGCGGCTGCAGCTTTTCCTCGGCGGCCTTCTTCTTCGGCCTCGCTGCGGCTTCCTGTGTCGGCCATGCGGCGGCCGGCAAGTGAATCGATGCGGCCCATGCGGGAGGTCACGACGACGGTGCCGTCCTGCTGCAGCGACGGCGGCTCGATCGGCAACGCGTTCGCCGCGGGCCCGCTTCTTCGTCCATTCCGAAACGATCGTTGCTTCCTTGATGCCGACGATCGTCGGCTTCGGGCGGCACCACTTTCGAACCGGTGGCGCTGGAAAACGCCGCCTCGTAGCTCGTCTGGTAGGACTGGTAGGCCGTCTTCAGCGATCCGGCTGCGTGGTCATGCGGGCAGGCGCCGGTCGGCATGAAGGTCGCGCCCTCGCGGGATCTGGTTGAAGACGTAGCGCTTTTCGCAGACGTCGACCTTCGGCGGCACCTTGGTGATCTCGAAGTGGTCGTAGCCTTCCTTCAGCATCTTCCAGAACTCGTAGTTCGGGTCGTTGCGGTAGCGCGCCATGTTGGCGGCGGTCATGCGGAACGGGAAGGCCTGGATCTGGAACTCGGTCTGGCCGCCGTGGAAGGCGTCGCGGCCGAAGGCGTAGATCTCCTCGATCTGCGCGTCGGTCATCGAATAGCAGCCCGACGACGAGCAGGCGCCGTGCACCATCAGATTGGAGCCGGTGCGGCCGTTGGCGCGGTCGTAGGCGTTGGGGATAGCCGATGTTGAAGGCGAGATGGTAGCTCGACTTCGGGTTCATCTGGGCCGGGCGCACCGTATAGAAGCCTTCCGGCGCCTGGCGGTCGCCTTCGGTGTATTTCGGTCCGAGCTTGCCCGACCATTTGCAGATGTCGTATTCGGCGATCAGGTCGTAGCGGCCGTTGGTCTTCTGCTTCCAGATCTCGACCTTGCCCTCTTCCTTGAAGACGCGCGCCATGATCGGCGAGGTGCGCGTCATGCCCTTGGCCTTCATCTTGGCGAGGATCTTCGCCGGCAGCGGCCTTTCCGCCTTGGCGCGCCGCGAAGTCCTTGATGAGTGTCGAGTCGGTGCAGCCGGCGGCGACCAGCGCGGCGGTCAACAAACTGGCACGGGCATATTGGCAAGCATCTGGTCACGCGTCGTCTTTTCCGTCGGCCTGTCGGGTTCCGGCAGCCGATGCGATTGATATCGGCCGCCACGGTAAGCCCGTTAACCTTGAAATTTGATTACCGCAAGCAGCCGCGTCCTCACTCACGGCATGTCATTGAGCGAAAAGGCGACGGCATTTTTGTGGCGGAAATGCGCACATTTCCGCCTTAAAGTGGCGGATCGAGCAATCGGAGGTCGTGGCAGCCGCGGCAATCAGAGGCTGCGGCCGATAGCCAGGTATTTCTCGCGCCGCTGCTCGCGGAAATCCATGTTCGAGCCGGCAAATTCGCCGCAGCGCCTTGGCGATCTGGTCGCCGGTCGCGCGCGATCACCGCTTCGGCGCCGCGATGCGCGCCGCCGAGCGGCTCGGCGATGATGCCGTCGATGATCTTCAGGTCGAGCAGATCCTGCGCGGTGATCTTCATGTTGGTCGCCGCATCCTTGGCGCGCGTCGAATCGTGCCAGAGGATCGAGGCGGCGCCCTCCGGCGAGATCACCGAATAGATCGCGTGCTCCAGCATGTAGACGCGGTTGGCCGTGGCGATCGCGATGGCGCCGCCCGAGCCGCCTTCGCCGATGACGACCGAGAGCGACGGCACCTTCAGCGCCAGGCAGGCCGAGGTCGAGCGCGCGATGGCTTCGGCCTGGCCGCGCTCCTCGGCGTTGATGCCGGGATAGGCGCCGGCGGTGTCGACCAGCCTCACCACCGGCACGCCGAAGCGGTCGGCGAGTTCCATGATGCGCACCGCCTTGCGGTAGCCTTCGGGCTTGGCCATGCCGAAATTGTGCTTCAGCCGGCTCTTGGTGTCGTAGCCCTTTTCCTGGCCGATCACCGCGATCGGCTCGCCGCGGAAGCGGGCGAAGCCGCCGACGATGGCATGGTCCTCGCCGAAGGCGCGGTCGCCGGCCAGCGGCGTGAAATCGGTGAACAGCGCCGCTGACATAGTCGAGGCAATGCGGCCGGTCGGGATGGCGCGCGACCTGCGCCTTCTGCCACGGCGTCAGCGCCTTGTAGATGTCGCGCAGCGCGTCCCGGGAGCGCTTCTCCAGCCGCGCGATCTCGTCGCCGACATTCGACGGCCTCGCCGTTCTCGGCGAGCTTCTTCAGCTCGAGGATCTTGCCTTCGAGATCGGCGACGGGTTTTTCGAAATCGAGGTAATTGTACATTCGTGAGGGGACCAGAACGCCGGAGACCGATGAAAATAAGGCCGGCGAGCCGCGAAATGGGCGCCCCGGCATGCGAATGACGCCCTCACATAGCGTTACGAGGTCTAGTCGGCAAGCGGGTGATGGTCGTTGACCAGCCGCACCAGCCGTTCCTCCAGCACATGCGTGTAGATCTGCGTCGTCGAAATGTCGGAATGGCCGAGCAATTGCTGCACGGCGCGCAGGTCGGCGCCGTTCTGCAGGAGGTGGCTGGCGAAGGCGTGGCGCAGCACATGCGGCGAGATCTTCGCCGCGGCGATGCCGGCGCGCGCGGCAAGCCCCTTCAGGTCGCGCGCGAAGACCTGGCGCGGCAGGTAGCCGCTCTCCGAAGCGGCGGGGAACAGCCAGGGGCTGTCGGCAAGCGGCGGAACGCGCTTGCGCTCGGCCAGCCAGGCGCGCATCGCCATCCGCGCCTTCTCCGACAGCGGCACCATGCGCTCCTTGTTGCCCTTGCCGCGCACCACGAAGAAGCGGTCGTCGCGCAGCGCCACGGTGACCGGCAGGCAGACCAGTTCGGAGACGCGCAGGCCGGTCGCGTAGAGCAGCTCGACCAGCGCATGCAGCCGCAGCGCGGCCAGATGCGCGCTGTCGGCCAGCGCGGCATCGGCTGCCTCGGCGGCGGCGCGGTCGAGCAGCCGGCCGGTCTCCGCCTCGCTCATGATCTTCGGGCAGCGAGCGGCTCCTTGCGCGGGCTGTCGAGCGTGCCGGTCGGGTCGTCGGCGCGCAGCCCTTCGGCATAGAGGAACTTGTAGAACTGGCGCAGCGCCGAAAGCTTGCGCGCCTGCGAGGTCGGCGCGAAGCCGCGGGCCGGCGATGTCGGCGAGATAGGCGCGGATGTCGGCCGGCGGCGGCGGCCGGCGAGGCCGCCGCCGAGCTGTTCGGCGGCGTCCTCGAGGTCGCGGCGGTAGGAGGACAGCGTGTTGTCGCTGGCGCCGCGCTCGGCGCTCATCATCTCGAGGAAAGCCTCGATGCGGGCCGCGCTCTTCATTGCGGTTTGTTGAGCTTTTCGAGCGGCACGCGCACCGTCATCTCGCCCTTCTTCGGCTCGACGAACGTCACCAGCGCGAACATCGCCGCCATAGACGATGCCGGCGAGGATGCCGAGCGTCGACCAGAAACCGGAAAAGTGTCGGCATCGAGGGATTGAGCCCGCCTGTTTTTAGCTGCGTGCCGTTATGGGACGGCAATCCGGTCATTTCAAGGACGTTCGCCGGCCGCGAGATGCTTGACGCACACGCCCTTTTCATGTGGATACGGCCGGGAGCGGGTTGCCTTCGTTCGACAGCCAGCCGCTCCAATTCCTTGTTCTGCCCGTGATCTCCCTGGAGACGATGAGCCAAGAGGCCACGCGATGACAGCCACGCAAATCATCCTGCCGGCGGAACGCACGGCCGAGGTGCTGCGGCGCCTCGGCGATCGCTCGATCATTTTCGTCGGGCTGATGGGCGCCGGCAAGACCGCGATCGGCCGCAAGGTCGCTTCTGCGCTCGGCCTGCCGTTTACTGACAGCGACCACGAGATCGAGGAAGCGTCGCGCATGACTATCCCCGAACTGTTCGAACTCTATGGCGAGGCCGAGTTCCGCGCGCTGGAGCAGCGGGTCATCCTGCGCATCCTGGAGAGTGGACCGCAGGTGCTTTCGACCGGCGGCGGCGCCTTCATGAACGAGCACACGAGGCAGGCGATCGCCGACCATGGCATCTCGGTGTGGCTGAAGGCCGACATCGACGTCCTGATGGAGCGCGTGTCGAAGAAGCAGAACCGCCCGCTGCTGAAGAATCCTGATCCGCGCGCGGTCATGGAAAAGCTGATGGCCGAGCGCTATCCCGTCTACGCCAAGGCCGCGCTCACCGTGCCGACGCGCGACGAGCGCAAGGAAATCATCGCCGCCGAAGTGATCGACGCGCTGGCGGCGGCGCTGGCCCGAGCGCCGGCCGGTTCCCATGCCGCGCCCAAGGACAATGCACAATGACAGCGAAACCGTCACCGTCGAAGTCCGACTCGGCGACCGCGCCTACGACATCCTGATCGGCCACGGCCTGATCGCGCGTGCGGGAGCGGAGATCGCGAGCCGCCTGCCGGGCGTGCGCGCGGCGATCGTCACCGACGACAATGTCGCGGCGGCCCATCTGGACAACCTGACCGCGGGCCTTGACGCCGGCGGCATCGAGAGCGTGCCGATCATGCTTGCGCCCGGCGAAAAGACCAAGAGCTTCGATGCGCTGCAGGAGGTGGTGGACGGCGTGCTGTCTGCCCGGCTCGAACGCGGCGATGCGGTGATCGCGCTCGGCGGCGGCGTGATCGGCGATCTTGCCGGCTTTGCCGCAGGCATCGTGCGGCGCGGCATGAACTTCGTCCAGATGCCGACCTCGCTCCTGGCGCAGGTCGATTCCTCGGTCGGCGGCAAGACCGGCATCAACAGTTCCCACGGCAAGAACCTTGTCGGCGTCTTCCACCAGCCGCGCGTCGTGCTGGCCGACACCGGCGTGCTCGATACGTTGCCCGCGCGCGAGTTCCGCGCCGGCTACGCCGAAGTCGCCAAATACGGGCTGATCGACCGGCCGGAGTTCTTCGCCTGGCTGGAAAAGAACTGGCGGGAGGTTTTCGCCGGTGGTGCTGCGCGCACCGAGGCGATCGCCCAATCCTGCCGCGCCAAGGCCGAGGTCGTCGCCCGCGACGAATTCGAGACCGGCGACCGCGCGCTGCTCAATCTCGGCCATACCTTCGGCCACGCGCTGGAGGCGGCGACCGGCTATGACAGCGCACGCCTGGTGCATGGCGAGGGCGTCGCCATCGGCATGGCGCTGGCGCACCGGTTCTCGGCGCGCCTCAATCTCGCGAGCCCCGACGATGCAGCGCGCGTCGAGGCGCATCTGGCCGCCGTCGGCCTGCCGTGGCGCATGGCCGACATCGCCGGCCCGCTGCCCGACGCCGAGCGGCTGCTCGGCTACATCGCGCAGGACAAGAAAGTGTCGCGCGGCGCGCTGACCTTCATCCTGACCCGCGGCATCGGCCAGTCCTTCATCGCCAGGGACGTGCCGGCGTCGGAGGTGCTCTTCTTCCTGAGGGAGAACCATCCGGGATGACGGGACAGGCATGGCTCATCGCGGCGGCTGGCGTCCTTGCCGTCGCCATGCTCGCGGCAGCATTCGGCCGGGCGATCCTGCGCGCGTTCGGCTATGAACTTGCCCCGATCGCGCCCGCCCGTACGCCGCATGAGGAGTTGCGTGGCGCCATGGCAGACCTGCAGCGCGAGGATTCATTGGTCAAGCAGGACCGCGACCGCGTCGGCGGCCTGCTCGACCTGCATGAACTCGAAGTCTCGGACGTGATGGTCCATCGGCTCAACATGCGCTCGATCAATGCCGACGATGCTCCGGAAGCGGTTGTGCGCGAGATCCTGCAAAGCCCGCACACCCGCATGCCGCTGTGGCGCGGTTCGCTCGACAACATCGTCGGCGTGCTGCACGCCAAGGACCTCTTGCGCGCCCTCAACGATGTCGGCAACGACTTTGCCAAGGTCGATATCATGAAGATCGCCTCGAAGCCGTGGTTCGTGCCCGACACGACGAGCCTGCAAGACCAGCTCAATGCGTTCCTGCGCCGCAAGTCGCATTTCGCCATCGTCGTCGACGAGTATGGCGAAGTCGAAGGCCTGGTGACGCTGGAGGACATCATCGAGGAGATCGTCGGCGAGATCGCCGACGAGCACGATGTCGACATACAGGGCGTCAAGCAGGAGGCCGACGGTTCCGTGGTGGTCGACGGCACGGTGCCGATCCGCGACCTGAACCGGGCGCTCGACTGGAACCTGCCCGACGACGAGGCGACCACGATTGCCGGGCTGGTTATCCACGAGGCGCGGTCGATCCCTGAGGAAAAGCAGGCCTTCACCTTCTACGGCAAGCGTTTCACCGTGCTGAAGCGCGACAAGAACCGGCTGGCGAGCGTCAGAATCCGGCCGGCGGTGGAAGGATAGTTTTGTCCCTGCCAACTCGCTAGTTGACGACCTCCCCCCTGAACGTATAGTCCGCAGCCGTTCATGCCTTTCGAGGCAGGGCCCCCTTGGCGGAATTGGTAGACGCGCCTGACTCAAAATCAGGTTCCGCAAGGAGTGCTGGTTCGATCCCGGCAGGGGGCACCATCCCGCTCAGAGATTTTCGAGTTCCCGGTCGAGAGCCGACAGCCGGCGGTAAAGCTCGTCGATCATGGCGTCGACGGCGTCCATCTTCTCGCTGGCGACGGCGAAAATCTCCTGGCTTGCGCCACGAACCTTGGCATCGGCCACGCCGGTCAGGATGAGATCCAATCCATCGTAGCGGTAGCGCGCGTGAGCCAATGCATCCTTGAGATCGATCACCTGTTTGCGGATGGGATCGAGTACCTCGCCCAGATCTGTCATTGGATCAACCTTTCCAGAGCACGTGGTATGGCGGCAGGAGCCGACAAGGTTACCGGGTCATGGCATGAAAACAAAGAAATAGAACATGTCTGCGAGTCGAAGAAAGCGCTCTGCAGATCGTTGGCTGACCGCCTGCAGCGCGCTGGCATAGCCATTCGCATTGACGATTGTGCATCGCAGCACGTAGGTATCCCATCCGGTTCGGCGCGTTATTGCCGGCACAAGGGAGAAATGCATTTCATTGATGCTCGAGCGGCGTGACAACTACCGCGATCTCTATCGCGATTTCCGCTGGGATATCCCAGTTCGCTTCAACATCGGCGTCGCCGTCTGCGAGCGCTGGGCGCAGAGCGAGCCTCACCGGACCGCACTTCTCGAATACCGCGTCGATGGCGAACCTGGGCGGCTGACCTATGGCGAGCTTGCCGCGCACTCGAACGCGCTTGCCAACGGGCTTCGCGCCGGCGGCCTGAAGCGCGGCGACCGCGTAGCACTCCTGCTGCCGCAGAGTTTCGAGACGGCGATCGCCCATGTCGCCATCTACAAGCTCGGCGCCATCGCGCTGCCGCTGGCGCTGCTGTTCGGCATGGAGGCGATCGAGTACCGCATGCAGACGGCCGGGGCCGCCGCCATCATCACCAACGCCGCGGGCTATGCCAAGCTGAAGAAGATCGGCGGCCGGCTGACCTCCTTGCGGCAGGTCATCGTGGCCGAGGGCGGCGACGGCGCTGCGATGGATTTCCGCAAGATCGTCGCCGACCATTCTCCTCATTTCGTTGCCGAGGACACCGGTCCCGACGATCCGGCGATGATGATCTTTACCTCCGGCACCACCGGCCCGCCGAAAGGCGCGCTGCACGGCCACCGCGTGCTGCTCGGCCATCTGCCGGGCGTCCAGATGCCGCATGAATTCCTGCCGCAGCCGGGCGACCTGTTCTGGACGCCGGCCGACTGGGCGTGGGCCGGCGGGTTGCTCAACGTCCTGCTGCCCAGCCTCTATTTCGGCATCCCGGTCGTCTGCGGCCGCTTCGAGAAATTCGACCCGGAGGCAGCGCTTCTGCTGGCCGAGAAGATGCGGGTGCGCAACGCCTTCATCCCGCCGACGGCGCTGCGCATGCTGAAGACGGTGCCGGATATTTCGAAGCGGTTCCGGCTCAACTTCAGAACCGTCGGCTCCGGCGGTGAATCGCTCGGCCGCGAGACCTTCGAATGGGGCCGCGAGGAACTTAGCCTCACCATCAACGAATTCTACGGCCAGACCGAATGCAACCTGGTGCTGTCGTCCTGCGCGACAATGGGCGTCAGCCGCGCCGGCGCCATCGGCTTGGCCGTGCCTGGCCACCGCGTCGCGGTGATCGACGAGGAGGGCAAGCGCGTCAGGACGGGCGAGGCGGGGCAGATCGCCATCGCGCGGCCGGACCCTGTTATGTTCCTCGAATACTGGCAGAACCCGGAAGCCACCGCGAAAAAATTCGTCGGCGACTGGATGACGACCGGAGACCAGGGCATCGAGGACGAGGAGGGTTACGTGCAGTTCTTCGGCCGCGACGACGATGTCATCACCTCTGCCGGCTTCCGTATCGGCCCGAGCGAGATCGAGGATTGCCTGACCGCCCATCCGTCGGTCGCGCTGGCAGCGGCGGTCGGCAAGCCGGACGCGGTGCGCACCGAAATCGTCAAGGCCTATGTCGTCTTGAAGGACGGCGTCGCTGGCAGCGAGAGGTTGGCCGACGAGATCAAGCTGTGGGTGCGCGAGCGGCTTTCCGCGCACGAATATCCGCGCGAGGTCGAGTTCGTCGATTCGATGCCGCTGACCACCACCGGCAAGGTCATCCGCCGCATCTTCCGCGACCGCGCCAGGCAGGAGACCGGGCATTAAAGCATGATCCCGAAACGTGGAGCCGGCTTTCGGAAAGATCGTGCTCCAACAATGCGATAGAGCCCCATTCCGGTTCAATCGCAATGGAGCAGGCTCTAGCGACGCTTCAGCAGCCCCTTGACCCGATTGCGCAGCCTGCGCGCCATGTTGCGGGTCTCCTTGTAGAGGTGCAGTTGCGAGGCGGCCTGCCGGGTCGCGCGGTCGGCGTCCGGCGTTAGCCCGACGACAATGGTGCCGATCGGCTTGCGTTCGGTCCACAGCCGGCTGAGCACGGGGTGGTCGGCCACCGCGCAAGAATCGGTCGCCATGATGTTGGGGTCGTCGAGGTGGTTGTAGCTCACCTCGATCATCAGCAGCGTGCCCGGCGAATAGGTGGAGAGCGCCTCGTCATAGGCCGTCTTCCAAGTGTAGGCGATGCCGGCTTCGATGAAGACGACCAGGCAGGCGATGACCTTTCCATCCAGTGTCAGCGTATGGATGCGGCAGAGGTCGCGCTCGGTCATGCGGAACACCGCCTCGCGGGCGAAGGCGGCGCGGTAGCGGTCGATCGCCATGGCGGTGCGTTCTCGGCCCTTCCAGCCGGCCGCCTCCAGCGTCAGGAAGGCCTCGATGCCGCGGCGGACCTCTTCCTCGTCGCGCGCGACATGGTGCTCGAGCTTGCCCAGGTCGGCCAGCCGCCGTTTCAGCCGGCGGAATTCTCGCAGGTGGTGCGGCCGAAGAGCAGCCTTGAAATAGGCGTCGCCGTCGAGATCGCTCTCCAGGAAGGGCCGTTCGGTCTCGTTGGTGGTCACCAGCGGCAGGCCGCGGCTTTCGGCGACGTAATGCAGCATGCTGGCCACCGGCCCGTCGAGCCGCATCTCCGGCAGCACGAACACTTTAGGCAGCTTCAGGTGCTTGCGTGACAGGATGGCGAAGAAATCCTCTATGACGCCGGCGGGGTCGTCGCGGTCGAGCAGCGGCGTGCCGAGCGGACCGAACGGGCTCGACCATGTGCGCATGATCGAAACGCCAAGCGGGGTGGCGGGACGTTCCACTGAAAACGGCACCAGCAGGCGCAGGCGGCTGCGGTATTCGTCGCCGTCGCGCACGACCGCCAGCCGGACCTCGCGGTCCTTCAGGCGCGGCATCGCCGGCGCCAGGAAACGCGGATTGAAGAAGACGTTCGGCTCGATCGAGCGGGCGCACAGGTGGTCGAGTTCCTCGACGAGGTCGAAGCCGGCGGAGGCGGGATAGATGGCGAGCTTGCGCGACGGCCGCTGGCTCTCCAACACCTCTACGCGCGCCCGGTCGGCCTGGCCGTCCGGGCCGGCAAGCTCGGCGATCATCGGCGCCGACGGGCTGCCGCTCATCTCTTCCAGCAGGGGCACTGCTACCATCGGATTGCTCCCTTCGCCGAAGCCGCGGGCACGAAAATGGCCATCACGATACCGAGCTTGCGCCAGACCGTGACAGACAGGGCCGAGGCTTCGAAAATCATCGAAAGTGCGGTCGCGATCGCCGCGCCCCAGAGCCCGAACAAGGGGATAAGCAGGACTGAGAGGGCGACGTTGCAGGCCAGTGTCAAAGCGTAGAGCGCCGCGCAGATATTCTGGTTGCCGCTCATGGTGAGCAGGCTTTCCGCCGGCCCGACCGCCGCGCGCGCCACGACGCCGGCAACCAGCAGGAAGAGCAGAGGATAGCCGCTGTCGAATTCCGGGCCAAACAGCATCAGCATCGGTTTGCCGAGCGCAAGCACGACCGCTGCCATCACCAGCGACGGCCAGAACGTCCAGGACACGGTTTCGCGCGCAAAGGCGGCCAGCCTTTCGGGATTAGAATGGGTGAACTGCGCGTAGCGCTGGGCAACGCCTGCCTTCACCGCGAAATAGACGAAATGCACCAGCGCCAGCGTTTTCACGGTCGCGAAGTAGACGGCGACGTCGGTCGGGCTGCATGAAGGCGCCGACCATCAGCACGTCGGCATTGGTGAGTAGGAAGAAGAAGCTCTCGACAAGGAAGATTGGCAGCGACACGGCAAACCATTGCCGGAACTCGATCTTGCGCGGGCCAGCCGGAAGGCGGCGGTTGAGATGTGTCGTTACCTCGACCGACTGGGCTATTGTGGTGATGTAGGTAGCCAGGATCGCGGCGATGACGGCGTTTGCCGCGCTGGGTTCGTAGCCGGCCAGCAGCGCCCCACCCATGAAGACCAGGATCAGGATCGGCCGCGTGATGTAGGTTGGGGCCAGTGCTGAAAGCGTCCACGAATTGGCGCGTGATATGCCTTGCATAACGTCCGACAGGGCAATCATCGGCAGGCAGATGATGCCGAGATAGAAGGGGATGACGTAATAGCTCTCGATCAGCGACGAGAACAGCCACAATCCCAGCAAGCCGATCAGCGCTGTCGCGGTGGATGCGACGAGCACGAAGAGCCGGCTGGTTATCAGGATGCCGCGCAATTCGGCGAGCTTTTCGCGCTCGAAATATTCGGGAATGAAACGGATGACCGAAGTGTGGAAGCCGAGGCAGGACAGGTTGCCGACGATGATCATCGTCACCCAGACCAGCACGAAGATGCCGTATTCGAAACTGCCCATCCAGCGCGCAAGCAGCACCTGGCTGACAAAGGCGACGACGGCGTTGAAGATGCGGATGGAGAAGGCAATCAGCGACATGCGGCCGGCGATACCCCGGTCGTCCGCCGTGAACAGCAGCGCGTCGACGCGGGCAAGAAAGGGGCGAGCGCGCAACGCCATGCGCTGCGGCAGCAGCCTCTCTGCCGTCGTGGCCGCGGAAAAGCGCACGCCTACTCCTCGATTTCCTTCATGACCCGACGCGTATATTCAAAACTCTTTAAGAAACGGTTGGGTCGGCGCCTGCGATGCGAACAGAGCGGGAACCGATGGACCGCCGGAAACCGCTGCGTTACGCAACCAACGCCTTGATCGCGGTCGAATAAAGCGAGGCGGGAACGGTCGGGTCGTCGGCGTCGGTCACCATCGTCAACCGGATCAGCTCGCCGTCAAGCCTGGCGTCGATGCCCTCAACCTTGACCGGTGGTACGATGGTCTCGACGTGCAGTAAATTACCGTCCATGTCCAGCAAGCCGATGGCGGCGGCGCGCAGCGGTCCATCGTCATATGCGTTCGCCGTGTCTTCGGCGACAGCCGAAAAGACGATACCGATGCCGGGGACTGCTGCTGCGTCGGTGAAGGAGAGCGGCGCCTGGCCGATCGTCCCAAGGTCGATGTGCCTGATCCTCGGCTCCAACGCCTTGCCGTCCGGCAGGCTTGTCGCTTCCAGCGCCGTTGCGAGCGGATAGGCGATAATCGCGTTGTCGGGATCGCTGCCGCTGCCGCGCTGGAAAAGCAGCAGGTCATCGCCGGCCACCACCGCGCCTTCAACGTTGATCTCGTCGAATTCATCCGCGAGAGGCGAAAACAGCGGTGCAAGGTCGACGAGGTTCGACTGAACTGCCGAACCGTTGGCATCAAGCAGGATCAGCGCGCCGCGCCGGCGGTTCGGTCGCGACCCGGAACCGATCGCCAGCAGCGCTCCATAGAGGGCTCCCGCCATGCGCGGCAGCAGGCAGAGTGCTTCGAGGTCGGGCTTGCGCTTCTTTCGATCCGGACCGGCGCGTGGCAGTTCACCCTTGAACAGCCGCAGGAGACGGCCGGGACCGGGGTTGTCCAGGTCGAATGAGGCAAGATGGAGTTCGTCGTCGGCAATCACGTGAATGCAGGCCCCTGATACGGACGAGGCCGCTGGCGGCGCTTACGAAGGCGCGCCTGCCCGCAATGTCGGTTATGTCGAGGTCACGTATCCGGACCAGCTCGATCATGCGGTCTCGCCTGCCTACACCGCGTCGCGCCGCTTGGGATTCGGCGGCCACGCCGCAGCTTCTTGTCTGCGCATGTCGTTTCCCCCGAAACCAAGGACACTTCTGAGCGACATGCTGCATCTGCCCAGGCGGGCGGATCGGCAGCTGTCAGATAGGCGCGCGGCAAGCCCGGCGCATCAAGCGAATGCGCCGTGACAGTGCTTGTATTTCTTGCCCGAACCGCAGGGGCAGGCCTCGTTGCGGCCAACCTTGCCCCAGGTCGACTGGTCGTTGGGGTCGCGGTCTTCGGGCTCGACGACGCGCGCCACTTCCTGGCGGACCAGAAGACCCGTTTCGCCGAAATCGTCCTCGCCGGTGGTGCCGTCGATATGGTGACCGTGGGTTTCGGGCGCCTGCGGCGGCGGCGCTTCGGCGGCTTCCCGCACCAGCTCGACGCGCATCAGCTGCGCGGTCACCGCCTGGTTGAGGTTGCCGAGCATGGCCTGGAACAGCTCGAACGCTTCCTGCTTGTATTCCTGCAGCGGGTCGCGCTGCGCATAGCCGCGGAAGCCGACCACCGAGCGCAGATGGTCGAGATTGACGATGTGTTCGCGCCACAGATGGTCGAGCGTCTGCAGCACCACCGAGCGTTCGACATAAGCCATGATATCGGGGCCGAAACGTTCGGCGCGGTCGGCGGCTTCCTTGTCGGCGAGTTCGGTCAGGCGGTTGCGGATCTCCTCTTCCGCAATGCCTTCTTCCTTGACCCAGTCCTCGATCGGCAGGTCGAGGTTGAGATACTGGCGCACGCCTTCCTTCAGCCCGACGGCATTCCATTGCTCGGCATAGGCGTTCTCGGGGATATTGATGTTGACGAGATCGTCGATGACGCTTTCGCGCATCTCGGCAATGGTTTCGCCAAGGCCTTCGCCGTCCATCAATTCGATGCGCCGCGCGAACACCACCTTGCGCTGGTCGTTCGAAACGTCGTCATATTTGAGCAGGTTCTTGCGGATGTCGAAGTTGCGCGCCTCGACCTTCTTCTGCGCCTTCTCCAGCGCCTTGTTGATCCAGGGATGGATGATCGCCTCATCCTCCTTGAGACCGAGCTTCTGCAGCATGCCATCCATGCGCTCGGAGCCGAAGATGCGCATCAGGTCGTCCTGCAGCGACAGGAAGAATTTCGAGCGGCCGGGGTCGCCCTGGCGGCCTGAGCGGCCGCGCAGCTGGTTGTCGATGCGGCGCGATTCGTGGCGTTCGGTGGCGAGCACGTAGAGCCCGCCGGCGGCCAGCGCCTTTTCCTTGAGCGCCTGGATGTCGTCGCGGATCGCCTTTTCGCGCGCCGCGCGCTCCTCGCCCTCCGGCATGTCGCCGAGTTCCTGGACAATTCGCATCTCGGCATTGCCGCCGAGCTGGATGTCGGTGCCGCGGCCGGCCATGTTGGTGGCGATGGTAACAGCGCCGGGGACGCCGGCCTGGGCGACGATCGATGCTTCCTGTTCGTGGTGGCGGGCGTTCAGCACCTGGAAGCCCTTCATGCCTTCCTTGCGCAGCCGCTCGGCCAGGAACTCGGATTTCTCGATCGACGTGGTGCCGACCAGGATCGGCTGGCCCTTGGAGTTGGCGTCGCGGATCTCGCGTACGATCGCCTTGTACTTCTCCTCCACCGTCCGGTAGACCTCGTCGTCTTCGTCGAGGCGTTTGACCGGCAGGTTGGTGGGGATTTCCAGCACATTGAGATTGTAGATGTTGCCGAATTCCTCGGCTTCCGTCTGCGCCGTGCCGGTCATGCCGGACAGCTTGGCATACATGCGGAAATAATTCTGGAAGGTGATCGAGGCGAGCGTCTGGTTCTCGGGCTGGATCGCCACGTGCTCCTTGGCCTCGAGCGCCTGGTGCAGGCCTTCCGAATAACGGCGGCCGGGCATCATGCGGCCGGTGAATTCGTCGATGATGACGATCTCGCCGTTGCGCACGATGTAGTCCTTGTCGCGCTGGAACAAGCGATGCGCCTTCAGCGCGTTGTTGACGTGGTGGACGATGGCGACGTTCTCTACGTCGTAGAGTGATTCGCCCTTCAGGTGCCCGGCGGCCCGCAGCATGTTTTCGAGCTTTTCGGTGCCTTCCTCGGTGAAGATCGAGGTCTTCTGCTTCTCGTCGACCTCATAGTCGGCCGGCTCGAGCTGCAGGATGAAGGCGTCGATGGTGTTGTACATTTCCGAGCGGTCTTCGAGCGGACCGGAAATAATCAGCGGGGTGCGCGCCTCGTCGACAAGGATCGAGTCCACTTCGTCGACGATCGCGTAATTGTGCTCGCGCTGCACCATCTGGCCGCGCTCATATTTCATGTTGTCGCGCAGATAGTCGAAGCCGAGCTCGTTGTTGGTGGCGTAGGTTACGTCACAGGCATAAGCCGCGCGCCGCTCCTCGTCTGAAAGGCCGTGCACGATGATGCCGACGGTGAGGCCGAGGAATTTGTAGACGCGTCCCATCCACTCGGCGTCGCGCGTGGCGAGGTAATCGTTGACGGTGACGACGTGGACGCCCTTACCGGCAAGCGCGTTGAGGTAGACCGGCAGTGTCGCGACCAGCGTCTTGCCTTCACCGGTGCGCATCTCGGCGATGTCGCCGCCGTGCAGAACCATGCCGCCGATCAGCTGGACGTCGAAGGGCCGCATGCCGAGCACACGCTTGGCTGCCTCGCGAACCGTGGCGAAGGCCGGAACCAGAAGGTCGTCGAGCGAAGCGCCGTTGGTGAGATCCTGACGGAACTGATCGGTGCGGGCGCGAAGCTCCGCGTCGGACAGCGCCGCCACCTCGTTTTCCATCGCATTGATGGCTTCGACGCGCGGCCGCATCGATTTGACGCGGCGATCGTTGGAGGAACCGAAGATTTTGCGGGCGATGCCGCCAAGACTGACCATCAAATGGTCCTTTCAATCCCACAAAGTCCGTGGGGGACACGGACTGAACCAAGTGCATATGTATGAATACACGGGTTCCATAACAGAAAAGCGCCCGGAAATCGCTTCTGGACGCCAAGGTGAAGGACAGATAAGAGGGGCCCCTTGCGATGTCAACGCTGCTTGATTGCGGTGTGTCGAGCGAAATTCCGCCAGATTCAACTGGTCTTGAAACGTTTCCAATCCACACTGGAGAGTCTTCCTGATGCCTTTTTCGTTCCGTAGCGCCCCGCTTGCCCGTTTCGGGCTTGCAGCCGGGCTAGTGGCGCTGTCGTCGCTGCCCCTCGTCGCCCAGGAGGCTGCGCCCGCACCCAAGGCTGCCTCGCCGGCGGCAGCGCCCGTCGATCCGAATGCGGTCCTGGCTACGGTCAACGGCCACAACATCACCGAGGCCGACCTGGCGCTCGCGGAGAGCGACCTCGACCCGCAGTTTTCGCGGCTTCCGCAGGAACAGCGTCGCGCCGCGGCCCTGTCCGCCGTCATTGAAATCCGCCTGCTCAGCGATAAGGCCGTTGCCGACGGCCTCGACAAGCAGCCGGATTTTCAGCGCCGCATGGAGTTCCTCAAGCAGCGCGCCCTGCACAGCGCGCTGGTTGAATCGGAAGTCGCCGCGAAGGTGACCGACGAGGAAATCCGCGCCCGCTACGACAAGGAAATCGCCGCGACGCCGCCTGCCAACGAGGTTCATGCCCGTCACATTCTGGTGAAGACCAAGGAAGAAGCAGACGCCATCGTCAAGCAGCTCGACGGCGGCGCCGATTTCCAGAAGCTCGCCAACGAGCACACGACCGATCCAAGCGGCAAGACGAGCGGCGGCGACCTCGGTTATTTCGCTGCCGGCCAGATGGTGCCGGAATTCGAGAAGGCGGCGTTTGCGCTCGAAGTCGGCGCCTTCACCAAGGAGCCGGTGCAGAGCCAGTTCGGCTGGCACATCATCAAGCTTGAGGACAAGCGCGCCCAGCAGCCGCCGGCGTTCGACCAGGTCAAGGAGCAGTTCCGCTCGCTGGTGCTGCGCGAAAAGTACTTCGCTCTGGCCAAGTCGCTGCGCGATGCCGCCAAGGTCGAAGTTTCCGATCCGGCGCTGAAGACCGCGGTCGATGCGATGGACAAGGGCGGCCAGTAAACTTCGTAGAGAGCCCCGCTCCGATTGATCGGAGTGGGGCTTTTTCAAACTAAATGGCCGATTCCCGAGCGGCAGTTCGGGCAGCAAATCGAAGGGCGAACGGTCGCCCGGCGATGGCGTTTCCCATACTGTCGGTGAACGGCAGCGGAAGCGCCTTGTCCAGAGCGGCGAGCACGGATTGCACGAAGGCGCGTTGCAGGGCGGTATCGCCGGCCAGCTTCGTCCAGGTCACCTTCGGCTTGCCGATCAATGTGCCGTCACGGCGCAACGAAAAGACCAGCGTTATCTCCATTCCAGCGGTGCCGGAGGGCGGTTGCCAGCAGGCGTAAAGCGCCCTCCAGGTATCGTCGAGCGTGTTGACGGGGGTGTTGCGGCGGCATGTGCTGTCTTGGGCGCCAGCGTCTGGGGCCGCAAGAAGAAAGGCAGCGAGGCAGGAAGCGGTCACAAGCAGGGCCGGCCGAGTGCATATTGCGCGAGGGCGCGGCTGCCGTTTGCTTGTCGATCCGCCTTGCTGTGCCATCTTCCACGCGCCATCATTGTTTTGGGTCCGGCTATCCCTTGCGCCAGGTTGCGGACCGCCTGCCGGCGAAAATCGTCAGGCTCGTCGAGACGCCCGGTCAAAAGATGTGTTCAGACATAGCCGGACAGCATGCCGGGAGGCAAGGATGTTGCAAAAAGTGGTCCGCGTGGCGGGCGTCCGGGAAAACACATTGAGCCAGAAGCTGGATGCACGCACCAACCCAAGGCGCTTTATCGTCGAGAACATGCGCGTTGCCCCGGCGCCCATGGTCCCGGAAATCCGGCTTTACACGGCGCATCCGGGCAGCGGCCTGCGCCGCCTCGGCGCGCCGGGCGAGGATGGTGAAGCACCGCCGCCCTACTGGGCCTATCAGTGGGCCGGCGGCACCGTGCTTGCACGCCATTTTCTCGACCGGCCCCAAGCCGTTGCCGGCCAGTGCGTCCTCGACCTCGGCTCCGGCTCGGGCATTGTCGGCATCGCGGCGTTGAAGGCCGGCGCGCGCGCGGTGATCGCGGCCGATGTCGATCCGCATGCGGCGGTCGCCGCCAGTCTCAATGCCGAACTGAATGGCGTGACGATGGAAACCATTGCCACAGATCTCACGGCGGGCGCGCCACCCGAGGTTGATCTGGTCGCTGTCGGCGACCTCTTCTATGAGCGCAGCCTCGCCATCCGGGTGGCCGCGTTCCTCGACCTGTGCCTCGCGGCGGGCATTGAAGTGCTTGTCGGTGATCCCCGCCGCGCCTTCCTTCCGCATGCGCAGCTTCGTCTTGTCGCCGAATATCCGGTGCCGGACTTTGGCGAGATCGGCGGCGCGGCGATGAAACGGAGCGCCGTCTTTTCGTTCGGGGCGAGAGGCAGGCCGTTTGCCTCGGGATAAAGGCCAGCAAGCCGTTTCGCCGAAAACGCCTTGCGCCAGCAGGCTGTCTGGGGCAAACGGGACCGTCTTTCCGATTAGCTGCCGCCAGAGGCCTCGATGTCGACAACCGTCTCGCCGCTTGCCCCGAAATCCCATCCCAAGATGCCGGCGATCGAGGGTGTGCGCATCGCTACCGCCGAGGCCGGCATCAAATACAAGAACCGCACCGACCTTCTGGTAATGGTGTTCGACGAGGGTACCGAAGTCGCCGGCGTGTTCACCCGCTCCAAATGTCCTTCTGCGCCGGTCGACTACTGCCGCGACAATCTGAAGGCCGGCAAGGCGCGCGTTCTGGTCGTCAATTCGGGCAACGCCAACGCCTTCACCGGCAAGAAGGGACGCCAGTCGACCGCGATGACCGGCGAAGCCGCCGCCAAGGCGGCGGCTTGCCAGCCGGGCGACGTGTTCCTCGCCTCGACCGGGGTGATCGGCGAACCGCTGGACGCCGGCAAGTTCAGCCATCTCCTGGCGGGCATGGTCAAGGACGCCAGGCCGGGTTTGTGGGTCGATGCCGGCAAGGCGATCATGACCACGGATACCTATCCCAAATATGCGACGGCCACGGTGAAGCTCGGCGATGCCGACGTCACCATCAACGGCATTGCAAAGGGTGCGGGCATGATCGCGCCTGACATGGCGACCATGCTTTCCTTCGTGGCCACGGACGCGCCGATCCCGGCTTCTGTGCTTCAGGATCTCCTGTCGAAAGGCGTCGGCAAGACTTTCAACTCGGTCACGGTCGACAGCGACACCTCGACCAGTGACACGCTGCTCTTCTTTGCCACCGGGGCCGCGGCCAGGAAGGGCGCCCCGAAGATCACCGATCCCAAGGATGCGCGCCTGGCGCAGCTCCGCCGCGCCTTGAACCGCATTCTCAAGAACCTCGCCCTGCAGGTGGTGCGGGATGGCGAGGGCGCCCGCAAGCAAGTGGAAGTCACCGTCACCGGCGCCAGGTCGGGTCGCTCGGCAAAACGCATCGCGCTGTCGATCGCCAATTCGCCGCTGGTCAAGACAGCCGTCGCCGGTGAAGACGCCAATTGGGGCCGCGTGGTCATGGCCGTCGGCAAGGCCGGCGAGCCGGCCGATCGCGATCTCCTGTCGATCTGGTTTGGCGACAACCGGCTTGCCCACAATGGCGAGCGCGATCCCGATTATTCCGAGGAACTGACGTCGTCCTACATGAAGGGCGACGAGATACGCATCCGCGCCGACATCGGCCTTGGTCGCGGCAAGGCCACCGTCTGGACCTGCGATCTGACCAAGCAATATGTCGAAATCAACGGCGATTATCGGAGCTGACGTGCCGGCCGCCGGGACCCCACCAAAGCCCGACCTGGCCCGGGTCCGCCGCTACGAGGCGGCCGGGTTTCGTGCCTGGCCAGCAGCCTCGGTGCATTATGACGGCACCTGGGTGATCCGGCTCACCGCCGACCATCCGGCCAAGCGGCTGAATTCGGTCAATCCGCTCGACCCCAACGATCTCGTCGATCTCGACGACCGGATCGCGCGCGCCGCGCGCCGGTTCGAAGCTTATGGCCGGACCTTGACCTTTCGCCTGTCGCCGCTGTCCGGTCCGGTGCTTGCCCGACATTTCGATAGGCTCGGCTGGAATGTGTTTTCGGAATCGGTGGTCATGCGGCTGCCGCTCGAAAACGCACCGGTGAAGAATGCCGTCGACCATATCCCGTTACGCGATATTGGTCGCTTCGCGGCTGCGGCGCGCGAAGTGAGCGGCTTCGATCCCGAGCTGGGTTCCGGGCTGTCCGAACTCCTGGCGCGCATACAGCCGAACGTCGGCCTGTTCATTCTGGAGGACGGCGGCAAACCTGTCGCCAGCGCCATCTCCGTGCACGACAACGATCTCGCGGGTTTCTTCGAAATCGCCACCGCCGTCGACGAACGCGGCAAGGGGCATGCCCGCCGCCTGGTGCTTTCGGCGCTGAAATGGGCGCGGTCGCGCGGCGCGCGCGAGGCCTGGCTGCAGGTCGAGGCAGACAACGAGCCGGCCCGCCGGCTTTATCAGTCGCTCGGTTTCATCGAAGTCTACCGCTACCACTATCGCCAACCGCCGGAAAACTAGGATGCAAGCCGCCGGAAAGCGCCTCCTGCTGGTTGCCGCCTGCGCGTTGGTCGATGCCGACGGGCGCGTGCTGCTGGCGCAGCGGCCTCAAGGCAAGACGCTCGCCGGCATGTGGGAATTTCCCGGCGGCAAGGTGGAGGCCGGCGAAACCCCGGAAGAAACGGTGGTGCGCGAACTGCGCGAAGAGATCGGCATCGAGACCAAGGTGCCGTGCCTCGCGCCGCTGACCTTCGCCAGCCACAGCTATGAAACCTTCCACCTTCTGATGCCGCTCTTCGTCTGCCGCCGCTTCTGGGGCACGGCTCATCCCAGGGAGGGCCAGGTGCTGAAATGGGTGCGTCCACGCCAAATGCGTGACTATCCGATGCCGCCCGCCGACGAACCGCTTATCCCGTTTCTAATCGACCTGCTCTGACAGCGGATCACCTTTTCGTCGGGCGGATCGCACATCGTTAATCGATCCTTTAGCCAATCGTGAAAAATTGAGCGGACAACGGGGCCGATTTGCGTGTCGCGGCGCAACGGGGGGCAGGGCGCATGCATCCAGAAGATGAGTGGAATCTCATCCGCAAAGACCGGGCGTGGAGACCGGCCGGCGCGGGCATGGGTCTTGTCAGGATCGCGCTGCTGTTTGGCTTTGTCGCTGCGGCCTTTGCCATGATCCTGGTGCCTATCGTCGATGACCGGCCGCGCGACCGTCTGGCGGCGGGCGGCTATGCGGCCGGCGTCGACTATTTCGAGACCGGCACGGTCAAGCGGCAGGAAACCTACACGATCCGCCGCAGCGTCCTGCAGCCGTCACCGCATTCGGTGTGCGCGATTCACGCCGACGGCCGGCGCGAAGGCGACTGCTGAGGTGGCTTTAAGGTCCGTTAACGTTGCGTCGTTAACCTTTCTTAACATGTGGAACATAAGCTCAAACTTGTAGAAACGGGTGATCGGCAAATGTTTCGGCGGTTTTTGAAAGATAGAAGTGGTGCAACCGCCATCGAATATGGCCTGATCGCGGCCCTTATCGCGCTGGCAATCATGGGTTCGATTGGATTCACTGGCGACAGCCTCGGCGATCGCTGGAACAGAAACGCCGAAGAAATCGCCAAATGGCTGAGGGGCGAAGGCGGTTCCTGAAGCACTGGGATCTGTCAGGTTCGATTCCTGCGCTTTAAGTCTTTGATTTTACGCATGTCGTTATCGCGAAACCGCTCCGCACTTTTGCGCGACATGCATCGGCTAGGACTTCTGCGGCTTTGTCGTCGCGATATCATCCAGCGTCTTGGCCAGCGACGCCTTTGCCGAACCCGGCTTCAGCGGCTTCTGTTGCGAACCATGCGGCGCCCATCCCGACATCCAGATGAACGAAAACGTCGCGCGGATACGCCCGTCGGGGTCCGAAAACCGCTCGGCATAGATCTCGGCAGCCCGCTGAAACAGCCGCCTTGTGCCCGGCCGCCGCGACCGCGCCGCCAGAGCGTTGGTGGCGCCCATGGCGCGCAGGTCCCGGATCAGTCCGAACATCGTGTCGTAGCGGACCGTGACGGTCTCCACATCCGTCACTGGCAGCGCGAAGCCTGCCCGCTGCAGCAGGCCCCCCGCGTCGCGCACATCGGTGAAGGGGATGACACGCGGGCTGGCGCCGCCCAGAACCTCCGTCTCCGCCGCAAGCAGGCTCTCGCGCAGTTCGGAAAGAGTGCCGGCGCCGGCAAAGGCGCCAAGAAACAGACCGTCGGGCCGTAAAGCGCGCCTGATCTGGATCAGCGCGCCTGGAATGTCGTTGGCCTCCTGCAGGGCGAGCAGGCAAACTGCAAGGTCGACGCTTTCCGGATCGAGCGGCAGATGTTCGCCGGCGATGATCCTGCCGGCAGCGTCGCCCAGGAAGGTAGGATCGGCTTCCAGGCGGATCACCTCGCCGACTTTGGCGCTTGCGGTCAGGACATCGGCGGTCGCCGCGGTGATGCCGGCGATCGCAGCTGCCCGCTCGAAGTGCCGTTCGACAGTCGTCAGCCGCTCGGAGAGATCCTCAGCCATACGGTCCATCAGGAAGGCAGCGCCGCGGTCCGCCTTCGCGAAAGCACGGCGCTTGCGCTCCAGTATCAGCGTTGCGTCGAAAATTTGTTCCAAATCCGGTACGCCCTTGAACGCCTCTCTGCTTGCCCGCGCGGCCATTCTTGGCTCTGATATGGCCATCTGCTTGGGGAAATGCTCGTGACCGATCCGCGGCAGGAGATCAAGGCATTTGCGTCGGCCATGCTCGAATGGCCGGCGCGCCTCCTGTTTCCGCCGGCCTGCGCGGGTTGCCGCCGCCAGGTCTCGCAGCCGGGCACTTTGTGCGGCGCCTGCTGGCCGAGGCTGACATTTCTGGAGCGACTGTGGTGCGCGGTGATGGGCACGCCCTTCAGCCACGACATGGGCGAAGGGCTCCTCTCGGCCGACGCCATCGCCAACCCGCCGCCGTTCAAAAGAGCGCGTGCCGCGGTTTCCTATTCCGGCGTCGCCCGCCAGATGGTTCAGGGCCTCAAATACAGCGACCGCACGGACCTTGCGCCTTGGATGGCAAGGTGGATGCTGCGCGCCGGCTCGGAACTTCTGCCCGATGCCGAGGTTGTGGTGCCTGTGCCGCTGCACTGGCGGCGCTTCTTCTCGCGGCGCTTCAACCCGTCGGCCGAGCTAGCCCGCGCCGTCGCCATGCTTTCGGGAAAGTGTTTCGAAGCCTCCGCGGTGCGGCGCGTCAAGGCGACCAAGCAGCAGGTCGGCCTTGTCAGGGGCGAACGCCACAACAATGTTCGTGGCGCTTTCCGGGTACCGTCCGAGGCCGAAATTCACGTCAGAGGCCGCCACGTGCTCTGGTCGATGACGTCTACACCACCGGCGCGACGGTTCGGCGGTCACGAAAGCGTTGAAAAGGGCGGGTGCTGCCGAGGTGGACGTGCTGACTTTCGCGCGTGTCATCCCCGGGGACTTTCAGCCCGGCGAGGCGGCGACTATATAGGTCTCGAGGCATGTGGAATTCGCGATGACCGATGTGACGATCTATACACGCATGATGTGCGGCTATTGCGCGGCGGCCAAGCGGCTGCTCGACAGCAAGGGCGTAAGCTACACCGAGCATGATGCGAGCTTTTCGCCGGAACTCAGGCAGGAAATGATCCAGCGCTCCAATGGCCGCTGGACCTTCCCGCAGATATTCGTCGGCGACGTGCATGTCGGTGGTTCCGACGATCTCCACGCGCTGGACGCCGCTGGCAAGCTCGACGCGCTGCTTGCCGAAGCCAAGGTAGACTGAGGATTTTTCCGATGGGTGTTTTCAAGGCCGCCGCCGTCCAGATGCGCTCCGGGACCGATCCGCAACGCAACGCCGCCGATTTCGAGCGGTTTGTCCGCGCGGCCGCTTCGAATGGCGCGCGCTACGTGCAGACGCCGGAGATGACCAACGCGATGGTGCGTGACAAGGAAGCCCGCGCGGCCGCCTTCCATCCTGTGGAGAATGATCTCGTCGCCCGCACGGCGGCGCGGCTTGCCGCAGAACTCGGCATCCATATCCATGTAGGCTCCAATGCCATCGCGCTCGCCGACGGCAAGCTCGCCAACCGTGCCCTGTTTTTCGACGCGAGCGGCGGTCTCGCTGCAGCCTACGACAAGGTCCACATGTTCGACGTCGATCTCGACAATGGCGAAAGCTGGCGGGAATCGGCGGCCTACGAGGCGGGTACGGAGACGGTCGTGGTCGAACTGCCGGAAGCGAAATTCGGCCTCGCCATCTGCTACGACGTGCGTTTCCCGCAGCTCTTCCGTGCGCAGGCGCTGGCCGGCGCCGAGGTGCTGACGGTTCCCGCTGCCTTTACCCGCCAGACCGGCGAGGCGCATTGGCATACGCTGTTGCGCGCCCGCGCCATCGAGAACGGCGCCTGGGTGATCGCCGCCGCGCAAGGCGGCGTGCATGAGGACGGCCGCGAAACGTTCGGCCATTCGCTGATCGTCGATCCCTGGGGCCGTGTCGTTGCCGATGCCGGTAACGCCGAACCCGGCATCGTCTATGCCGAGATCGACACCGCGGCTTCGGCTGCCGCCCGCAAGAAAATCCCCAACCTCAAGAATGCGCGCGAGTTTTCGGTCAGGGTTGCCGGCGGCAATGCCGGGCTGAGGGCCGCGTCTTGATCCGTTTTTCGCTTGCCTGCGACCGCGACCACGATTTCGAGGGCTGGTTCCGCAACAATGACGACTTCGAAACCCAGAAGAAGCGCGGGTTGGTCGAGTGCCCCGCCTGCGGCTCGCACAAGGTCGAAAAAGCGCTGATGGCGCCAGCCGTCTCGACCGGCCGCAAAAAGGAAAAGATCGCGCTTGCCATGAACGCTGAGCAACAGGCGGCGATGGCGCAGCTCAAGGCGCTGTCGGAAAAGCTGCGTGAAAATGCCGATTACGTGGGCGACAAATTCGCCGAGGAGGCGCGCAAAATCCACTTCGGCGAGGCGGACGCACGCGGCATCTACGGCGAGGCTACGGCCGAAGAAGCGCGGGGCCTTGCCGAGGACGGCGTTGAATTCCTGCCGATTCCGGTGTTTCCAGACGACCGGAACTGACTGGCTGATTTGTAGCCGAATGGATTCATTTGGCGTCAGCATAAATGCTGCAAAACAGATAGTTACAGCGGGTAGCCGGTTCTGAAGAACCGCTCTGGGCCGCTCCTGTATCCGGCGGATCAATTGAGGCTGGCGATCAGCTTTTCCAGAAGCGCCGCCAGCCGGTCCCGCTCTTCGCGCGTCAGGCCCGAGAGCACTTGGTGCTCGTTCTCGACATGGGCGGTCACCGCCTCGTCGATCAGGGTACGGCCCTTTTTCGTCAGTTGCACGATGACGCCGCGCCGGTCTTCGGGATGTGGACCGCGCGCGATAAGCCCGGCTTTCTCCAGCCGGTCGAGCCGGTTGGTCATGGCGCCCGAGGTCACCATGGTCGCTTCGTAGAGCGCCGTCGGCGTCAGCGCGAAAGGCGGCCCGGAACGGCGCAGCGTCGCCAGCACGTCGAACTCGCCCGATTGCAGCCCGAAGCGCGCAAACAGCGGATTGAGCCGTTCGCGTGCGATCACGAACGACGCCTGGCTCGAATCGCCCCAGCACCGCCATCGGGCTGACATCGAGGTCGGGACGTTCCCTCCGCCACTGTTCGACAGCCCTGGCCGCGCGGTCCATCTATCTCTCCAGTAAGTATCTTGACATAAAGAATCTTTATATTATGTTACCTTTAAACCGGCCGGCGAACAAGCGGCAACGCTATCCCCGGCGGACTACGCAAAGGCACACAGCCTCGCCATGGCAATTCAAGAACAATCAAGCGGCACGGAAGTCCTCGATGAGATCTGTATGGGATTCGGCCTTCAGCCTGCTTCTGGTGACTGGAGGCCTGCTCGGGCTCACTTTGCCTTTCGGCAAGATCGCAACCGGCAGCGGCGTATCCGCCATGCTGTGGGCCTTCGTCATCTCGTTCGGCGCCGGGGGCGTGCTGTTCCTGCGTGCTCTTGGCACGGCGTCACCGCTTTGCCCTTACGGCGCACAAGCTGCGCTACTTCGCCATCGCGGCCGCGATCTCCTACGCCATCCCCAACATGCTGATGTTTTCGGCCATTCCGCATCTCGGCGCCGGCTATACCGGCATCATGTTCACGCTGTCGCCGGTGATCACGCTGGTGCTGTCGATCCTGCTTGGCGTGCGGCGTCCCAATCTGCTCGGCATCGCCGGCATCGTGGTGGGCTTCGTTGGTGCGCTGATGGTTGCGCTGACCAGGGGCGAGGCGGGCCAGCCGGCCGACCTGTTCTGGGTGTTCGTCGGGCTCTTGATCCCGGTCAGCCTTGCCGCCGGCAACATCTACCGCACCTATGACTGGCCGCAAGGCACCGGTCCGATCGAACTTGCGGTCGGCAGCCATCTCGCTGCCGCGGCCATGCTGCTGGTCGGCCTGTTTTCGACGGAGGGCGCCGGTTCGTTCAGCCTCTTGTCGGGCTTGCCGCTGCTGGTGTTGGCGCAGGTCGCTTCCGCCTCGGCGATGTTCGCCTTCTTCTTCCGCCTGCAGGCGGTCGGCGGACCGGTCTATCTCAGCCAGATCGGCTATGTCGCGGCGGCCATCGGGCTGATCGCCGGCACGTTCTTCCTCGGCGAGCGCTACGCGCTTCTCACCTGGGCGGGTGCGGCGATCGTCACCGCCGGCGTGGTCATGACCACCAGGGCGCAAAGCCAGACGGCGTAAGTCGCTGAGGCCTTTGTCAGGCGGCTCCCGCCCTCTCCGCCAGAACCATGTAGTTGACGTCCATGTCCTTGGAGCGGTGCCAGCGGTCGGCGAGCGGACTGTAGACGACGCCGGTGCGGTCGATGATCGACAGGCCGCGCCTTGCCAAGCGCTGCCTCCAGCTCTTCTGGGCGCACCAGCTTGCCGTATTGATGGGTGCCGCGCGGCAGCCAGCGCAGCACGTATTCGGCGCCGATGATGGCAAGGCCCAGCGCCTTCAGCGTGCGGTTGATGGTGGCGACGAACATGATGCCGCCGGGCTTCACCATTTCGCTGCACTTGCCGATGAAAAGATCGATATCGGCGACATGCTCGACCACTTCCATGTTGAGGATGACGTCGAATTTTTCGCCCTCGTCGGCCAGCGCTTCGGCTGTGGTGGCGCGGTAGTCGATATCGAGGCCGCTCTCCGCGGCATGCAGCCTTGCCACCTCGATGTTGCTGGCCGAGGCGTCGGCGCCGACGACAGTCGGCGCCCAGCCGCGCCATCGGCTCGCACAGAAGCCCGCCGCCGCAGCCGATGTCGAGTATGCGCAGGCCCTCGAACGGACGCGCCACGCGGGGATCACGGCCGAAACGGGCTGCGACCTGGTCGCGGATATAGGCGAGGCGAATCGGGTTGAACTTGTGCAGCGGCCGGAACTTGCCGTTCGGGTTCCACCATTCCGCCGCGAGTGCGGAAAAGTGCTCGATTTCGCGGGTGTCGATCGTCGTTCGTCGCGCCTCGGGCATGAATGTCGGTCTCCCTTCGAAGGACAGGAAGTCGGGTCCCGGGAGCCGAAAGTCAAGGCAGTAATTCCCGCCCGCCTTTGCGCGGCTTTGCGTTCGCCTGTCTTGCAGGCGCGTTCGCCCCGCACGCGGCGGGGCAAATCTCCTGGGGATTATCTGGAGCGCGAGCCGTTGCTCATGCAGCGCTGGACGTAGCAGTTGCCGGTGTCGGCAGCAGCCACGCTCGCCGGTTGCAACGTCTGGCCTATGCCGCAGTAGCGCCCGTCCCTCACATAGGTGGCGGAGCTGGAGAAACTGGGGTTGCGTTTCGAACGCTGGCTGATGACGGCGACGCCATTCCTGTCCAGCGCGGCGCGGATCTGGGCGCAGCTCATCCCGGTCGCATCGATGCGCGTTTGCGCCTGGGCGGTGACCGCACCCAGACAAAGCAGTGCGGCGATCGCAATCTTTTTCATGCCGGCCTTCCTCGAACTCGCGGGCAACAATGTATGAGCTTACCCGCATTCGCGAGCGAAGCACCGACGGGCGCGGGAGATCACGCGGTTTTGACCGTCGGGCCTTGGTTTCGGATCGAACGCCTTTGCATCAAGCGGGAAGCCCTGGCTGCCCTGCTACGGCAAACTTCCTTCGTCGCTCAAACGTCAGGTCGATCGGCTGTGGCATCCATCCGCTCGGCCAGCGCATCCAGCCAGTCGAGCTTTTCCTTCCAGAATACCGATAACGTTTCAGCCCAGTCCGTCACGGTTCGCAACGGCGCGGGCTGCAACCGGTAGAGGCGGTGCCGTCCGGCCACGCGGCGGCTGACCAGTCCCGCCCGCCACAGGATCTGGAGATGCAGCGACACCGCAGCCGTCGTCATGCCGGCCCCGTGGGTCAGGTCGGCGACAGAATGTTCGCCGACCACCAGTCTCTCGAGCAATCGCCGTCGGGTCGGGTCGGCGATTGCCGCGAAGACGTCGCCTTTGGCAGGGGCCTTGCCCATTTTGATCATTCAAGCATATGCTTGAATGATAATTCGGACGAGCCGACTGGGCAAGCGCCATCGCTGGCGCAATAAAATTCTCGCCCGCGCGGGCAGCCCGGTGTGGTATTGCGTGAGTAGCAGCCCGTATAGAAATCCGGTCCGGCCGTATTTGCCGCCCTCCTCTCGGCCCCGATTCCCGCCAGCGACGGCAGTCTTCATGCAGCCCATCATTTCGGTCAAAGACCTCTGCAAGACCTACTCATCCGGTTTCGAAGCGCTGAAAAGCATCAATCTCGATGTCCGCAAGGGCGAGATCTTCGCGCTGCTCGGCCCCAATGGAGCTGGCAAGACGACGCTGATCGGCACCATCTGCGGCATCGTCAACCCGACCAGCGGCAAGATCACGGTCGCCGGGCACGACATCAAGGCCGACTATCGCGCCGCCCGCTCGATGATCGGGCTGGTGCCGCAGGAACTCACCACCAACGCTTTCGAGACGGTGTGGGGCGACGTTTCGTTCAGCCGCGGGCTGTTCGGCAGGAAGGCCAATCCCGCGCTGATCGAGAAGCTCCTGCGTGAGCTGTCGCTGTGGGACAAGAAGGACGCCAAGATCATTACGCTCTCGGGCGGCATGAAGCGCCGGCACATGATCGCCAAGGCGCTCTCGCACGAGCCGGAAATTCTTTTCCTGGACGAACCCACCGCCGGCGTCGACGTGGAGCTCAGGCGCGACATGTGGAACCTCGTGCGCACCATGCGCGAGACCGGGGTCACCATCATCCTCACCACCCACTACATCGAGGAAGCCGAGGAGATGGCCGACCGCATCGGCGTCATCAACAAGGGCGAGATCATCCTGGTCGAGGAGAAGGCCGAGCTGATGCGCAATCTCGGCAAGAAGCAGCTCACCTTGCATCTGCAAGCGCCCCTGCAGGAGGTCCCGGCAGCACTGCGCGACTATCAGCTCGAGCTCGCCGGCGACGGCAACGACCTCGTCTTCACCTATGACAGCCGTGGCGAGCGGACCGGAATCACCGCCCTGCTTGCCGATCTCGGCGATGCCGGCATCCGCTTCAAGGACCTCCAGACCAGCCAGAGTTCACTGGAAGAAATCTTCGTCAATCTGGTGAGGGACCGGGCATGAACTGGCGCGCCGTCAAGGCCATCTACATCTTCGAGATGACACGTACTTTCCGCACCCTGCTGCAGAGCATCGTGTCGCCGGTAATCTCCACCTCGCTCTATTTTGTCGTGTTCGGCACCGCCATCGGCTCGCGTATCAACGCCATTGACGGCGTCGACTACGGCGCCTTCATCGTGCCGGGCCTGATCATGCTCACGCTGTTGACGCAGAGCATCGCCAACGCATCGTTCGGCATCTATTTCCCGAAATTCTCCGGCACCATCTACGAGGTGCTTTCGGCGCCGGTTTCCTATCTCGAGGTGGTACTTTCCTATGTCGGGGCGGCGGCGACCAAGTCGATCATGATCGGGCTGATCATCCTGGCCACGGCCAGCATGTTCGTGTCGCTGCGCATCGACCATCCGGTGTTCATGCTTCTGTTCCTGGTGCTGACGGCGGTGACCTTCAGCCTGTTCGGTTTCATCATCGGCATCTGGGCCGACGGCTTCGAAAAACTCCAGCTCATCCCGCTGCTGGTGGTGACGCCGCTTACCTTCCTCGGCGGCTCGTTCTATTCGATCGACATGCTGCCGCCGTTCTGGCAGACGGTTTCGCTGTTCAACCCGGTCGTCTATCTGGTCAGTGGTTTCCGCTGGAGCTTCTTCTCCACCGCAGATGTCGGCGTCGGCGTCAGCCTCGCCATGACGCTGGTGTTTCTCGCCGCGTGCCTGGCTGTCGTTGCCTGGATTTTCCGAACCGGTTACCGGCTGAAGACTTGAGAAGCGGGGCAGGCGGCTCGACCGAGGCCCTCTGATCTATGCGTTTCGTTCGACCAGGAGCTTGAATCGCGGGTGTTCGCGCAGGCTGTCGAAATCGGTGTCGTTCATCAGCCAGTTCTTCGTCACCTTGTTGACGCGCCGGCTCCAAGGCTCCAGCAGCGCGAGAGCTTTTTCCTCTTCGCCCAGCAGCGCGTAGACGCAGGCGACGTTGTAGTGGGTCAACGGGTCGTCCGGTGCGATGGTCAGGGCGCGCGCCGCCCAGTCGAGCGCCTGCGGCCGCTCTCCAAGTGCCGCAAATGTAGAGGCGCCAAGCGACGCCGCCAGCGGGATGTCGGGATGGGCATCGAGCGCCCGTTCGGCGCGCCCGATGCCCTCGTAGGCCGCTTGCCGGAATTCCGGCATCCTGCCGAGGTCCCGCAGCATCACGGCCATCAGCATCTTGGTGCGATAGTCGTCCGGAGCAAGCTCGGACGCCCGTTTGTACATTCTGACCGCGCCTTCCGGATCGCCCCCGTCGCGGCAGGCATAGGCATAGAGATAGAAGGTTTCGAACAGGTTGGGATCGAGACCGATGGCCGTCTCGAACTCAGCCCGCGACTCGGCGTTGCGGCCCGAAAGATGCAGCGCCATGGCATGCGAGGCATGCGCCTCGGCAAGCGTCGGGTCCAGCCGCAGCGCGGTCGTGCTCGCCGTCAGGATCGCGTCGACGCTGGCGCTTTCGTGGTGGTTGGTGAACAGGAACCAGGCGCAATCCGCCAGGCCCGAATAGGCCCGCGCATAGAGAGGGTCGAGCTCCACCGCCTTGCGGAAAAGCCGCTGGGCAAGCAGCGCGTGCTGGGTCGAATGCAGGTGATAGAAATGCCGCCCCTGCAGGTAATAGTTGTAGGCATCCATGTTCTGCGTCGGTGCTGCCTCGATCGCCTGCTTTTCGACCGGCAGCAGCCTCACCTTCAGCTGTTCGACGATGGCGTGGGTGATCTCGTCCTGCAGCGCGAAGATGTCGGTCAGGTCGCGGTCGTAGCGGTCGGCCCACAGGTGGGTTCCTTCCCGGCCGTCGACCAGCTGGGCGTTGATGCGCACGCGCTGGCCGGCCTTGCGCACACTGCCTTCCAGGATCGTCGCCACGTCGAAGCGCCGGCTCACTTCCTGCACGTCGACCGACCTGCCCTTGTAGGTGAAGACCGAATTGCGGGCGATGACGGAAAGGCCCGAGACTTTGGAAAGGTCGGTGATGAGGTCCTCGGTCATCCCGTCGGCGAAATAGTCCTGTTCGGGATCGCCGCTCATGTTGCTGAACGGAAGCACGGCAATCGACGGCTTGGCCCTGGCCGCCCCATTCACAAACGTGTCGGCCAACGCCACACGCGGCTCCGGTGCGAGGCCGACGCGATACACCCGAACCGGACGCTCAATGTTCTTCAAGGCCTGCTCGCCGATGTCGTCGAAAGGCAATTCGAGCCGGTTGCCGATGTGTTCGCGCACCGAAGCGGAAACGCAGATTTCGCCCGGCCCGGCGATGCCCTCGAGCCGCGCGGCGACGTTGACGCCGTCGCCGAAAAGATCGCCTTCCTCGACCACGACATCGCCGAGATTGACGCCGATGCGGAAATCGATGCGCCGGTTCTTCGGGATATCGGCATTGCGCGTGCTCATGCCGCGCTGGATCTCCGCGGCGCAGGTCACCGCGTTGACCACGCTCGGGAACTCGACAAGCATGCCGTCGCCGGTGAGCTTGACGATGCGGCCTTCATGTTCGGCGATCTTGCGGTCGACCAACTGGCTGCGGTGTTCCTTGAGCGCGACAAGCGTTCCCTGCTCGTCAGCTCCCATCAGGCGGCTGTAGCCGACCACATCCGCGGCCAGGATGGCGGCGAGCCGGCGTTGCACGCGTTGTTCGGCCATATGGTCGACTTCTTTTTGACCTTGCGACGCCGCAACCTTAGAGCATGATCCCGAAAAGTGGGAACCGGTTTTCGGAAACATCATGCTCCGCGACGCATCCCTCCCCGGGGTGGCAGGAACGCGGTCAAGCGGCTTCGATGTCGGTTTGCGGAAAATCGCCGCCCTTGAACATAAGCGGCTGTCCGAAATGGCGGGCGCAGGCATAAGCGAAACAGTCGCCAAAGTTCAGCCTGGCCGGGTGGCGCCCTTTGCCGTAGCGGCCAAATGCGTTGAGCGCTATTGCCGCCGTTTCGGGCGGTACGGAAACCGTCTCGATCTCCATCAACGTCAAGTACCGCTCCACGCTGCCGGCCACCTCGTCGATTTCCAGATCGAGTATCCGGGCAACGGCGATAACAGCTTCCCATACAGCCAGCGGCGAGGTCATTCGCGTGCGTGCGCTCTGCATGCGAGACAGGAGTTCGCGGGCATCGTTCTCGTCGGTGAGAAGCGCGGTCAAAGCCGAGGCGTCGATGAACATCAGCGATCCTCGTATAGCTCATCGATAAAGGCCTTGTCCGCGGGTTCGCCTCGCTCCGGCCTGCCCCTGGCGCGGAGGTCGCGGCAAAACTGGACGCCGGTTTCCACCAGCGACGGCTTGCCCTGTTCGCGCTCCAGTTCATGGCTGAGCGCAATGTGGATCGCTTCGGTAAGACCTGTCTTTTTCAGCCGGGCGACTTTTCGGGCAAGCGCGTCGGTTTCCCGATTCTTGATGTGAAACGCCACGATGCGCTCCTCTATATGCATTGGTGTATCCTTATATAACACATTGGGTACACTAAAGAAGAGCAAGCACTTACAACCCGGCAAAAAGCAGCCGGTACTGCTTCGCCGCGAGATCGGGCAATCCGGCTGCTTCGCTGGCCGAAAACCAACCCAGGCGCTCGTGTTCGTCAATGCTGATGATGGGCTCGCCTCCCGTCCAGCCGGTGATCTGGTAGACGGAAATCGAAAGCCGCGTAGGGCCGCCTCCTGGCACAATCAATTTGCCGATCGGGCGAAAATCGCTCGGCGTGATGCCGATTTCCTCCTGAAACTCGCGCACGAGCGCCTTCTCGACGGTTTCGCCAACCTCGACATGGCCGCCGTTGAGGTCCCAGCAATTGGGAAACGACTTGCGGCGGGCCGAGCGCCAACCGAGCAGGATTTTGTCGTCACGAAACGGCAGGCCTGCGGCAATTTCAACCGGATCCATGAAATCCATCATCAACGCTGCGGATTGCAGCCCTATCTTGCGCCAACCAGCGGATGCTCTTCTTGCGCAAATTTCCCGAGTTGGCTATGGAAACCGCGCATTCGCGCCCCTGGCCATCCCGGGGCGCTTTCGTTTCAGGTTCCGGCCCCTGCCGGCGGCATTCAGAAGGCTTTTTAGGTTCATGGCGCGCATCGTGATGAAATTCGGCGGAACTTCGGTCGCCGACATCAGCCGCATCCGCAACGTCGCGCGCCACGTCAAACGCGAGGTCGACGCCGGACACGAGGTAGCGGTGGTCGTTTCGGCCATGGCGGGCAAGACCAACGAGCTCGTCGCCTGGACGCGCGACGCCTCGCCCATGCACGATGCGCGCGAATACGATGCCGTCGTCGCTTCGGGCGAGCAGGTGACCGCCGGTTTGCTGGCCATCGCGCTGCAGAACACGGGCGTGCATGCGCGCTCCTGGCAGGGCTGGCAGATCCCGATCAAGACCGACAACGCGCACGGCGCGGCGCGCATCGTCGACATCGACGGTTCGTTCCTGGTCAAGCGTTTCGGCGAGGGGCAGGTGGCTGTCATCGCCGGTTTCCAGGGCATCGGGCCGGATAACCGCATCGCGACGCTCGGGCGCGGCGGCTCCGACACGTCAGCCGTGGCGATCGCCGCCGCCGTCAAGGCAGACCGTTGCGACATTTACACGGACGTCGACGGCGTCTACACGACCGACCCGCGCATCGAGCCCAAGGCGCGGCGGCTTGGCAAGATTTCGTTCGAGGAAATGCTCGAAATGGCGTCGCTCGGCGCCAAGGTGCTGCAGGTCCGTTCGGTCGAACTTGCCATGGTGCACAAGGTACGCACTTTTGTGCGATCCTCCTTCGACGATCCCGATGCTCCGGGCATGGGAAATTTCGACAGCCCGCCCGGAACGCTCATTTGCGACGAGGATGAAATCGTGGAACAGCAGGTCGTTACCGGAATTGCATACGCCAAGGACGAAGCTCAGGTCTCGCTGCGGCGCGTTGCCGACCGGCCGGGCGTGGCGGCGGGCATCTTCGGTCCGCTCGCCGAAGCCAACATCAATGTCGACATGATCGTCCAGAACATCTCCGAGGATGGCAAGTTCACCGACATGACCTTCACAGTGCCGTCCGGCGACATCGACAAGGCGCTGGCCGTGCTGGGCAAGGTCAAGGAAACGATCGGTTTCGACGTCGTCCAGTCGGAAGCCGGCATGTCCAAGGTTTCGGTGATCGGCATAGGCATGCGCAGTCATGCCGGCGTCGCGGCGACGGCGTTCAGGGCGCTTTCGGAAAAATCGATCAACATCCGCGCCATCACCACGTCGGAGATCAAGATTTCCATCCTGATCGACGGTCCCTATACGGAACTTGCAGTTCGCACTTTGCATTCCGTATACGGTCTGGATAAGCAGTAGACTGACAAATTCCAGTCGCGGCGAGACCGGCACTTCAAGGAGGAAGGCGCCGTCAAAAGCCGTTGGAGAGCCCGATGCGTGATATGGCCGCCGGACCGCGCGTGCTTCTGAGACGGCTTCGCGAGCTCATGGCAGAGCCGCTGGAGCCGCAGGAGCGGCTCGACCGCATCGTCCGCGAAATCGCCCAGAACATGGTTGCCGAGGTCTGCTCGCTCTATGTGTTGCGCGCCGATTCGGTGCTCGAACTCTACGCCACCGAAGGTCTGAACCCCGGGGCCGTCCACCTGGCGCAGTTGCGGCTGGGGCAAGGCCTTGTCGGCACCATCGCGGCCAGCGCACGGGCGCTGAACCTTTCCGACGCACAGAAGCATCCGGCCTTCGCCTACCTGCCGGAGACGGGCGAAGAGATCTACAATTCGTTCCTCGGCGTGCCGGTCCTGAGGGCAGGGCGCACGCTCGGTGTCCTCGTCGTTCAGAACCGCACGAAGCGGCATTATCGCGACGACGAACTGGAAGCGCTCGAAACCACCGCCATGGTGATCGCCGAAATGATCGCCACCGGCGACCTGGCGCGGCTCACCCGTCCCGGTCTCGAACTCGACCTGCGCCGGCCGGCGAGTTTTGCCGGGCTTTCCTTCAACGAAGGCGTTGGGCTCGGGCATGTCGTGCTGCACGAACCGCGCATCGTTGTCACCAACCTCTTCAACGAGGACAGCGACGAGGAAACGCGGCGCCTGGAGCAGGCGCTGGGTTCGCTCAGGCTGTCGATCGACGACATGCTGGAGCGCCGCGATGTCGCCTTCGAAGGCGAGCACCGGGCGGTGCTCGAAGCCTATCGCATGTTCGCCAACGACCGCGGCTGGGTGCGCCGGCTGGAAGAAGCGGTGCGCAACGGCCTGACGGCCGAAGCGGCGGTGGAAAAGGTGCAGAGCGACATGCGGGCCCGCATGCTGCACATGACCGATCCCTATCTGCGCGAGCGGATGAGCGATTTCGACGACCTGGCCAACCGGTTGTTGCGGCAGTTGATGGGTCATGGCCCGGAAGTACTTGCAGCCACCTTGCCGCGTGATGCCATCATCGTTGCCCGCTCCATGGGAGCTGCCGAACTGCTCGACTATCCGCGCGACCGCTTGCGCGGACTGGTGCTGGAGGACGGTGCGGTCACCAGCCACGTGGTCATCGTGGCGCGCGCCATGGGCATCCCAGTCGCCGGCCAGGTCAAGGGCGCGGTATCGATGGCCGAAAATGGCGACGCCGTCATTGTCGACGGCGACGAGGGCCGCATCCATCTGCGCCCGCAGCCAGACGTCGAGGCCGCCTATGCGGAAAAGGTGCGCTTCCGCGCCAGACGGCAGGAACTTTACCGCGAATTGCGCAAGAAGCCGTCGTCGACAAAGGACGGCACGCATGTCGATCTGCTGATGAATGCGGGTCTGGCCGTCGACCTGCCGCAACTTGCCGAATCGGGTGCGGCGGGCATCGGCCTGTTCCGCACCGAACTGCAGTTCATGGTCGCGGCGACGTTCCCGCGCGCCGAGGCGCAGGAGCGGCTTTACCGCGACGTGCTCGATGCGGCGCGCGACAAGCCGGTGACCTTCCGCACCATCGATATCGGTGGCGACAAGGTGCTGCCCTACTTCAAGAGCGTCGCGCACGAGGAAAATCCTGCGCTTGGCTGGCGCGCCATCCGGCTCACCCTCGACCGGCCGGCGCTGCTCAGGACGCAGGTGCGCGCGCTGCTCAAGGCGGCGGGCGGCCGTGAACTGCGCATCATGCTGCCAATGGTTACCGAGATCGGCGAGATCATGCAGGCGCGCGAAGTAATCGACCGCGAGGTTCGCCACCTGTCGCGTTTCGCCCACGACCTGCCGACCCTTTTGAAGCTCGGCGCGATGATCGAAGTGCCGTCGCTTTTGTGGCAGCTCGACGAACTGATGCGCACGGTTGATTTCGTCTCGGTCGGCTCGAACGACCTATTCCAGTTCGTAATGGCGACCGATCGCGGCAACACGCAGCTTTCCGAGCGCTTCGACCCTCTGTCGGTGCCGTTCCTCAGGGTGCTGAAGCAGATCGCCGATGCCGGCCACCGCGTCGGCACGCCGGTCACCCTATGCGGCGAGCTGGCCGGGCGTCCGATCTCGGCAATGGCGCTGGTCGGGCTGGGCTATCGCTCGATCTCAATGTCGCCGGCGGCCATCGGCCCGGTGAAGGCGATGCTGACCGAATTGCCGTTGGAAACGCTTGCCGCGCATCTCGATGAAGCGCTGGCGCATCCCAATGCGGCGAAGAATATGCGGGCCGACCTGCAGGATTTCGCCGAACAACACAACATTCCGCTCTGACACCCAGATGATCAGTTTGCCCCGCGACCGCATGGACCAGGTAGTGAAGCGTTTCGACATGCTCGAAGCGCTGATGTCGGCCGGGCCGGAACCGGAAGCCTATGTGAAGATGGCTTCCGAATATTCCGAGATCCAGGAGATGGCGGGCAAGATCCGGTCGCTGCGCGCCGCCGAGCAGGAACTTGCCGATCTGGAGGCGATGCTGTCCGACAAGACGACCGATGCCGAGATGCGGGCGCTGGCGGAAGCCGACCTGCCGGCGGTCGAGGAACGCATCGAGGCGCTGCAGCAGGAAATCCAGATCCTGCTTCTGCCGCGCGACGCCGCCGACGACAAGAACGCCATCCTTGAAATCCGCGCCGGCACCGGCGGCGACGAGGCCGCGTTGTTTGCCGGCGATCTCTTCCGCATGTACGAGCGTTACGCCGCCGAACAGGGCTGGCGTTTCGAAGTGGTGTCGGCGAGCGACGGCGACGCCGGCGGCTTCAAGGAAATCATCGCCACCATTTCGGGCAAGGGCGTGTTCGCCAAGCTGAAATTCGAATCCGGCGTGCACCGTGTCCAGCGCGTGCCGGCGACCGAGGCGCAAGGGCGTATCCATACGTCCGCGGCCACCGTGGCGGTGTTGCCGGAGGCCGAGGAGGTCGACATCGAGATCCGCCCCGAGGAAATCCGCATCGACACGATGCGTGCGTCGGGTTCGGGCGGCCAGCACGTCAACACAACCGATTCGGCCGTTCGCATCACCCATCTGCCGACCGGCGTCATGGTGGTGCAGGCGGAGAAGTCGCAGCACCAGAACCGGGCGCGGGCCATGCAGATCCTGCGCGCCCGCCTGTTCGACATGGAGCGTTCGAAGGCCGACCAGGAACGTTCCGAATCGCGCCGCTCGCAGGTTGGCTCCGGCGACCGTTCCGAACGCATTCGCACCTACAATTTCCCGCAGGGCCGCGTCACCGACCACCGCATCAACCTGACCCTCTACAAGCTCGACCGCGTCATGCTCGGCGAGCTCGACGAGGTCATCAATGCGCTGCTGGCCGACCACCAGTCGAAGCTGCTCGCCGATCTCGGCACGAATGGCTGAGGCGGCGGGACGTACACTGGCACAGGCCTTGCGCGAGGCGCGGGCGCGGCTGACCGTTTCCTACATCGACGATCCGGCGCTCGAAGCCCGCATGATCGTGGAGCATTTTTCCGGCGCCAGCCGCGCCGATGCGATTTCGAAGCCGGACCGCCTGGTCGACGCCGCCACACTCGCGGCAATCGACGCAGCGCTCCAACGCCGCCTGGCGCGCGAGCCCGTACATCGCATCTTCGGCTTCCGCGAGTTCCACGGCTTGCTGCTGTCGCTTTCGGCCGAGACGCTGGAGCCCCGTCCCGACACCGAAACGCTGGTCGACCTGGTGCTGCCTTTCGCCCGCGAAACCGCCGCCAGGCTTGGCGCGTGCCGCATTCTCGATCTCGGCACGGGCAGCGGCGCGATCGCGCTGGCGCTGCTCAAGGAGGTGCCGCGAGGCGGTGGCCGTGGGCGTCGACATTTCTGACGATGCGCTGGCTACCGCCGCCCGCAACGCCGCCGACAGCGGGCTGGCGAAGCGGTTCTCGACGCTCAAATCCGACTGGTTTGCCGCGACGGAAGGTCGCTATCATTTAATTGTCTCAAATCCACCCTATATATCGTTCAAAGAGCTTGAGACCTTGCAGCCGGAAGTTCGTCAATTCGACCCGGCCCGCGCGCTGGACGGCGGCGAAGACGGTCTCGATGCCTATCGCATCATTGCTGCAGGAGCAGATGCCTTCCTCGAACAGGGCGCCAGGATCGCCGTCGAGATTGGATATACCCAGAAGACCGAAGTAGAAGATGTCTTTCGCCAAGCCGGCTACACGATGATCGCCGCGGCTAAGGACCTTGCGGGAAGCGACCGCGCCCTTGTGTTCCAACGGTGAAGGCGCTTTTCCACCGGCAGAAAAAACGCTTGGCAACCGTTTGGAATATGGATAGGGTCGGATAACCGGATGAGACGAAGCAGGCAGTACTGTTATCGATTCGGTTCCCGTAGAAACAAGCTGCCTTCTTGCGTAAATGACGCCTTTGCTTCGCGCGGGGATCGTCCGGCAAGTAAATGAACCGGATACAGGATGGCATGTGGCGCCAGCGCAGGAGATGCGGGCGAACACCGGCAGGATAAGCGGAACGGCTGGCACCTGATGTGCGCCGTCCGGGAACGATTTTTCAACGCAAAGAGAAAAGAATGAGGCCACAACAGCAGAACCGGCGCATGCGGGGTCGTAACAATAACAACAACAATAACAACAATAACAACAACAACCGCAAAGGCCCGAACCCACTGACCCGCAACTACGAGAGCAACGGGCCGGATGTCAAAATCCGCGGCTCGGCTCAGCAGATAGCGGAGAAGTATACGACGCTGGCGCGTGACGCGCAGAGTTCCGGCGACCGCGTCATGGCGGAAAACTATCTGCAGCACGCCGAACACTACAATCGCATCATCGCTGCCGCCCAGGCGCAGATGCCGATCCAGAACACCCAGCAGAACCGCGACGATTTCGACGACGACGGCGATGACGCCCGCGACGAATTCGAGAACGCCGGCAACGGCAACGTCACTGCTGAGGCGCCCGCGCCTGCCGTCAACCACGGCTCCGGTCCGCAACCGGTCATCGAGGGTACGCCGGCCGAGGTGGCGCTGAATGCCGAAGGCGGCCGCAACGCCGACGGAGGCGGTCGCCATCGCGACCGCCGTCCCAATGGCGGCTACGGCCAGAACGGCCAGCGCGGCGACCACAGCCGGCGCGACCATGGCGAGCGCGCGGAGCAGGGCGAGCAGGCGGCGCAGCAGGGCGGGCAGAACCACGGCGGCGACGCGCCCGTGGAAAATGCAGCCCCGGCCGAGCAACCGGCAGCAGTACAGTACGAGGACTTTTCGCCGGCCGGCCTCGCCGCCCGGGCCCAACTCAACGAAGCGGGCCAGGCCGAGCCCACGGACAATGCCGCCGAGAGCGAGGCAGCACCCCGCCGCGCCAGGCGTCCGCGCCGTCCGCGTGTCGCCGAAGGCGCCGAGGCTGCCCAGCCGGCGGAAGCCGGAAGCGGCGAGCCGGTCGAAGGCTGATCGAGCTTGAATTTGGTCAACCGCATTTGTGCGATGCCAGGTGAATCACCCGGCTGCAAAATGCTCTAACGACATCGCAAAACGGCGGGGAGAAAATCCCCGCCGTTTTTGTTTTGGCCGACTTGCAATATTGTGGTCGGCGCGATGGCGGAACGTCTTGAGGATTTCGCGTCAGTTCCCATATCTGCCTCAACAGGACCTGGCTTCCAGCGGGTCCGTCACCGCAAGCTGATCCGGTGCCGCAAAGCGGGCCGGTGACGAAGAAGGAGACAGATTTATGAATCTCGAGAAATACTCCGAGCGCGTCCGGGGTTTTATCCAGTCCGCGCAAACCATGGCGCTTTCGCGCAACCATCAGCAGTTTACCCCCGAACACATCCTCAAAGTCCTTGTCGACGACGACGAGGGCCTCGCGGCCTCGCTGATCGAGCGCGCCGGCGGCAGTGTCCGCGACGTCAAGCTCGGCGTCGAGGCGGCGCTCGATGGGCTGCCCAAGGTCGAGGGCGGCAACGGCCAGCTCTTTTTGGCGCAGCCGCTGGCCAAGGTGTTCTCCACGGCCGAGGACCTCGCCAGGAAGGCCGGGGATTCCTTCGTCACGGTCGAGCGGCTGCTGACTGCGCTGGCCGTCGAGAAGTCGGCCAAGACCGCCGACATCCTCGCCAAGGCAGGCGTCACCGCGCAGGCCCTGAACCAGGCCATCAATGACGTGCGCAAGGGACGCACCGCCGATTCGGCTTCCGCCGAACAGGGTTATGACGCGCTGAAGAAATATGCGCGCGATCTCACCGCGGATGCCCGCGCCGGCAAACTCGATCCGGTCATCGGCCGCGACGACGAGATCCGCCGCACCATCCAGGTCCTGTCACGGCGCACCAAGAACAACCCGGTTCTGATCGGCGAGCCCGGCGTCGGCAAGACGGCGATCGCCGAAGGCCTGGCGCTGCGCATCGTCAATGGCGACGTGCCGGAGTCCCTCAAGGACAAACAACTGATGGCGCTCGACATGGGCGCGCTGATTGCCGGCGCCAAATACCGTGGCGAGTTCGAGGAGCGGCTGAAGGCCGTGCTGTCGGAAGTCACCGCGGCCAATGGCAATATCATCCTGTTCATCGACGAGATGCACACGCTGGTCGGCGCCGGCAAGGCGGACGGCGCGATGGACGCGTCCAACCTTCTGAAGCCGGCGCTTGCTCGCGGCGAACTGCACTGCGTCGGCGCCACCACGCTCGACGAATACCGCAAGCATGTCGAGAAGGACGCAGCCCTTGCCCGCCGTTTCCAGCCGGTCTTCGTCTCGGAGCCGACGGTCGAGGACACCATCTCGATCCTGCGCGGCCTGAAGGAGAAGTACGAGCAGCACCACAAGGTGCGCATCTCGGACTCCGCGCTGGTTGCGGCCGCCACCTTGTCCAACCGCTACATCACCGACCGCTTCCTGCCCGACAAGGCGATCGACCTCGTCGACGAGGCCGGCTCGCGGTTGCGCATGCAGATCGATTCCAAGCCGGAGGCGCTGGACGAGATCGACCGCCGCATCATGCAGCTCAAGATCGAGCGCGAGGCGCTGAAGCTTGAGAAGGACGACGCTTCGCGCGATCGGCTCGAACGGCTGGAGAAGGATCTCGCCGGGCTGGAGGAGGAATCGACCACGCTGACCAGCCAGTGGATGGCCGAAAAGGAAAAGCTCGGCCTTGCCGCCGATCTCAAGGGGCAGCTCGAGGAAGCCCGCAACGAACTGGCCATCGCCCAGCGCAAGGGCGAGTTCCAGAAGGCGGGCGAGCTTGCCTATGGCCGCATCCCCGAGCTCGAGAAGAAGCTCGCCGAGGCCGAGGCGCTTGAAGGCCGTGGCACCATGGTCGAGGAGACCGTGACGCCCGACCACGTCGCTCATGTCGTTTCCCGCTGGACCGGCATTCCGGTCGACAAGATGCTGGAGGCCGAGCGCGACAAGCTGTTGCGTATGGAAGACGAGCTTGCCGTCCGTGTCGTCGGCCAGGGCGAGGCGGTGCAGGCCGTGTCAAAGGCTGTCCGCCGCGCGCGCGCCGGTCTGCAGGATCCGAACCGGCCGATCGGTTCGTTCATGTTCCTCGGCCCCACCGGCGTCGGCAAGACCGAACTCACCAAGGCGCTGGCCGACTACCTGTTCGACGACGAGCACGCGATGGTTCGCATCGACATGTCGGAGTTCATGGAGAAGCACTCCGTGGCCCGGCTGATCGGCGCGCCTCCCGGCTATGTCGGCTACGAGGAAGGCGGTACGCTGACCGAAGCGGTTCGCCGCCGGCCTTATCAGGTGATCCTGTTCGACGAGATCGAAAAGGCGCATCCCGACGTCTTCAACGTGCTCCTGCAGGTGCTCGATGACGGCCGCCTGACCGACGGCCAGGGCCGCACGGTCGACTTCCGCAACACGCTGATCATCATGACCTCGAACCTCGGCGCCGAATATCTGGTCGGCCTGGGCGAGGGCGACGATGTCGACAAGGTTCGCGACGAGGTCATGGGCGTGGTCAAGGCGTCGTTCCGGCCCGAGTTCCTGAATCGCGTGGACGAGGTGATCCTGTTCCATCGCCTGCGCCGCCAGGACATGGGCAAGATCGTCGAGATCCAGCTCAAGCGGCTGGAGAAGCTGCTCACCGATCGTAAGATCACGCTGTCGCTCGACAAGGACGCGATCGACTGGCTGGCCAACAAGGGTTATGACCCGGCCTATGGCGCGCGCCCGCTGAAGCGGGTGATCCAGAAGGAGCTGCAGGATCCGCTCGCCGAGCGCATCCTGATGGGCGAGATTCTCGACGGCTCCACCGTCAAGATCACCGCGGGCTCCGACCGGCTGAACTTCCGCTCGAAGCCGACGGTGGTCACCGAAGCCGACGCGGCTTGAGTGCGAGGTAGATCTGTCGAAAACTTGGATTTTCCTCGACCCCCGCCTGTCGAAGGGCGAGGCGGAGTGGGGGGCGACTGAATATCCATGACGACGACAAGATGACTCGTGACGACTACAACCGCTTCTGCGCTTCGCTGCCATCGACCACGCATGTCGTGCAATGGGGCGGGGCGGATGTCTGGAAGGTCGGCGGCAAGGTTTTTGCCATCGGCGGCTGGGACGACGGCGGGCGGCTTTTTGTCACCTTCAAATGTTCCGAGGTCGCCTTCGACATCCTGAGAGACCAGCCCGGGCTTAGGCCGGCGCCCTATCTCGCATCGCGCGGCATGAAATGGATCCAGCGCCAGACCGGCGAATCAATGGATGACACGGCGCTCAAGGATTATCTTCGCGAAAGCCACCGGCTGATCGCGGTCAAACTGCCGAAGAAAATCCGCAGCGAACTCGGACTCTTTCAGGGTTAGTGCGGCTGTTGCGCCGGCGTCTATCTCCCCGCAAGCGGGGAGATACGCCCCCCACTTGTCGCCATCTGTCAGCAGTCTTTCATTTTTTTGTCCACACCCCTTTGTCGCTCCCGCATAATCGAGCCATCGCCCTCACGGGAACACAGGTCATGAACCGGATGAGCGTGGAGGGGACGGTGCCGGATCGGCAGCACTGACGGTGGCGTTGCTGGGGGAATGAACCCGTAGGTCCGGGCCCTGACCGAGGCTTTGTCGCGGGCCTGAAAATCCGCGCTCCCTGCGGTCGGGCAAGAACACCGGCGGCGCCTGGGAGACAGGGCCTCGTATAAATTTGAAACGGCTCTGGTCCCAGGCGCGGCTTTCCCACTTAGCCACGACGCCTCGACTGGCGAAGCCAGGTCGAGAAAGCGGGTCGTGGGCAACAAGAAAGCCTCAATGGCCAGATGCGAAAGCCGGCGTGGCAACGGAGAAGCTCGTGCTGATGAAAATTGGAGGCTTGCATGATGAACCTGCCCCTCATCCCCTGCCGGCTCCTTCTCCCCGCCAGCGGGGCGAAGGCGGCTGGCCGCAACGCCGACGCCCCCTCTCCCCGTTCTTCACCGGGAGAAGGTGTTTGCGCAGCAAACCGGAGAGGGGGCTTTGCAGGCTTGCGACCAATGCAACCCCTGCTTTGTCGAAGGAGCGAACCTTTGCAACGGGATGTGGAAGCCGGCAAACGAGAGGAGAGTACATCAGGCAACTTTTCCGACGCTGGACCGTTCAGACCCCAGAAGACAGAAGGAGTGTTTCCGCCGCGGAACGGCCATTTTCATGCCCGGTTCATGTTTGATGGTCGAGTTTCAAGTGGCGGTGTATATCGCGGTGGGCTGCGCCCTTCCGCGTGGAGATTTTGGCAGACATGTTGCGCAAGATTCTTGTTGTTTCGGTCTTTTCGGCCGGCTTGGTTTCGGTCGGCGCTGTGGCGTCGGAGCGAACGCAAACCGGTTCGCGTGATTCGGCATCGCGCGGGGAAGCCGGGCTGCAACTCGCCCAGGGCGGCGATGTCGAGGTCTATTACGACAGCCGCGGCCGCCGCGTTCTCGTCGATTCCTACACTGGCGAGATCATCGCCATCGAGCCGCGCGAGGAGCGCCGCCGCCCGATGCGCCGCCCGCTGCGCGAGCAGGAGCGTTATTATCTCGACGATCCCGAGGACATGGCGCGGCTGCGCCGCGACCGGCTCTATGAACTCGACCGCCAGGCGCCGCCGGTCGACGATTATTCCGCCTACCCCGAGCAGTTTCCAGCGCCGCCCCGCCAGCCAGGATATCCCGGCGATGGCTTCCCCGCCGCACCGAACGACGGTTACGGTGAACCGCTGCCGCCGCAAACAGCAACGCGCGAGCCCATCACGCGCCAGCCGATCGAACGCGCCCCGCTCGATCCGAGCCCGACCGATCCCGGAACCAGCGTGATCACCCCCGGTCAGCCGTCGGACATATCGTCGACCCGAACCCGCCGGCGACAATCGAACCGCCGGTCACGTCGGCGGCACGCATCGAGGTGGCGGAACTGCAGGTCCTGCTCGATCGCAAGGGTGCTTCACCCGGTGTCATCGACGGGCATTTCGGCAGCAACGTCGACAAGGGCCTCGTCGCCTACCGCCAGCTGACGGGTCAGGTCCTGCGCTCGACCGACGCGGTCGGCATCAAGCAGGCGCTCGCCGAAAGCGGCGGCGACCCGTTCATCGACTACACGATCACCGCGCAGGATGCCGCCGGTCCGTTCGTCGCCGCGGTGCCCGCCGACTATGGCGAGAAGGCCAAGCTCGAGAGGCTGAGCTACACGTCGGTGTCGGAAATGCTCGCCGAGCGTTTCCACATGGACGAAAAATACCTGAAGGCGCTCAATCCCGACGCCAATTTCGGCCGTCCGGGCACCATCATCCGCGTCGCCAATGTCGGTTCCCCGGTCGCCACGCAGGTCGCCCGCATCATCGCCGACAAGAAACAGAAGCAGGTCCGTGCCTACAGCGCGGAGGGCAAGCTCGTCGCCGCCTATCCGGCGACCATCGGTTCGGCGGATACGCCGTCGCCGACCGGCAGCCATCTTGTGTCGCGTGTCGCGCTCAATCCCAACTACACCTACAATCCGAACCTCAATTTCAAGCAGGGCGAGAACGACAAGATCCTGACCATCCCGCCCGGTCCGAACGGCCCTGTCGGTTCGGTATGGATTGCGCTGGACAAGCCGACCTACGGCATCCACGGCACGCCCGATCCGTCTAAGATCGGCAAGACCGAGAGCCATGGCTGCGTGCGCCTCACCAATTGGGACGCGCAGGAGCTCGCCAAGATCGTCAAGCAGGGCGTGTCGGTCGAGTTCATCGAATAGGTCCGCGGCGGGCACGGCCGTTTTGAAGGAACGGGAATCAGCCGGCGAGTCTGGCCGCAGCTACCTTCAGCCCGTCCTTGTCTTCCTGCTCCAGAAGATCGTCGATGCGGTTGCGCTCGCGCTTGAAGGCTTCGAGGTCGCCACCCTTCAGCACACGGCCGACCGGCAGGCGCACGCGCATCGGGTCGACCTTGCGGCCGTTGACCAGCAGTTCGTAGTGGAGGTGGTCGCCGGTCGCCAAACCGGTCGAGCCGACATAGCCGATGACCTGGCCCTGGCGAACGCTGGCCCCTCGAACGACACCCTTGGCGATGCCGCTCTGGTGGTTGTAGGACGTTTCGTAGCCGTTTGAATGCCGGATGATGGTCTGGCGGCCGTAG